>CAVXTJ010000019.1:0-41794 GCA_963764605.1 uncultured Alphaproteobacteria bacterium | reverse complement strand
GGCAATACCGCCGGCAACCTGCGCGATGGCGTAGAACACTGCGTCCCTGGTTGAGATCGCCTGTTTCATCCGTATCACGAGCGTCACGGCGGGATTGAAGTGTGCGCCCGAAATGGGTCCAAGAATTGTGATCAAAACAAACAGTGCCGCGCCCGTTGCCAAAGAATTCGCCAGCAGCGCCAGACCCGTATTCCCGCCTGATAACCTCTCCGCCATGATGCCCGAGCCAACGACTGCTGTGAGCAGCAAAGCCGTTCCAAGAAATTCGCTGGCAAAGCGCCGGTTGCGATCGATTTCCATTACGACGAAATTCCTGTGCCAGAAGTCAAGTCTGTTGCGCCCTCAAGACGCGCAATTGCCGAGACGGCCATTTGCACGTCCTCCCGCGCCATGATTTCCACAGGCATGGCAACGAGGGCAGCCACACGTGCGTGTAGCCTGTCATAGGCTTGACGGAACGCCGCACGCTCCGCTTCGATGCCACCTGGCACGCCGGCCGGATCTGGAATGCCCCAATGGGCTTTGATGGGCGTGCCCGGCCAATAGGGGCATGACTCTCCGGCGGCCGCGTCGCAGACGGTAATCACGATGTCCATCTTGGGCAAATCAGCCGCGGCAAACACATCCCACGATTTTGAGCGCAGCGCGCCAACCGGGTGGCCACGCTGTTCCAGCAGTTCCAAAGCCAATGGATTAGGAACGCCGCGCGGGTGGCTCCCAGCGGAATAGGCCCGAAAGCGGCCAGCACCCAATTTATTCAAAATGGCTTCGCCCAAGATGGAACGCGCCGAATTGGCCGTGCACAGCACGAGGACGTTAATCATCGCAATCCCGATCGAACCATACTTTCCTATATGAGTAGCAAGGCCATAGCCTTGGTTCCAAAGGCTGATAAGCATAAGTTTAGTAATTGAACCAAGTCCCGGAGCTTCTAGTTACAGCCTGTGACACCTTTGCGACACTAATCCCATAGAATATCCTCTCCCCAGAGGACTGCCGAACGGTGCCATGTGTTGGGTGCAATTCCCCGTTAAACGACAAGGTTATTAAGAACCTCATTCAGAATTCGAACACCACGAGAGCGATACCCATGACGCCGAGAACATCTCCGGGACCCGCCGCAATATTTGCGCTGCTCGCAGCCGCTGCCGTCTCAGCCTGCTCGTCGTCGCCGCTTCCTTCAATTGGCTCGATCAATCCATTCAGCAAGGCAATCCCAGACACTGATCGCGTGTTCCTTATGGCCGCAGGAAGCTGGGACCGTAATCGCGACAACAACGTCACGTGCGATGAATGGAAAGCCTATGCGACGGAACTCTTCAACGGTGCGGATGCCAACGCCGACGACAGTGTCGATGAAACCGAATGGGGCAACATCACCAAAGTCGACCGCATGTTCGACACGGCTGATTTGAGCTATTACGATGCGAGCCGCGACGGGAAAGTGACACGCACCGAATTCGTCGAAAAGCCCAATCCGGCCTTTGCCCTGCTCGATCCGGGCAAGACGTGCTCGCTAACGGGCGCGCAGGTGGCAGGCGCCCGCTCCAAGACACAGTACGATCTGACCGCGAAACCGAAAGAAGCCGACGACGGCGGCAAGACGCCAGATGCCGTGTCGGGCACGGGCAAGCGATACTGACGAAGGTCATAAAGTTAGCCGCCGAGGCACCAGGCGAGGATCGCCTTCTGCGCGTGCAGCCTGTTCTCCGCTTCATCCCAGATGACGGATTGAGGGCCTTCCAAAACTTCGATTGAAACTTCGTGTCCGCGATACGCAGGCAAGCAATGCATGAAAAGTGCGCCCTTGGCGGCCTTGCTCATGAGCTTCTGATCGACCGCATACGGCGCCAAGATCTTCTTGCGCTTTGCCGCATCCGACTGTCCCATTGAGACCCAGGTGTCGGTTACGACGCAATCGGCGCCTTTGACGGCTTTCTCGGGATCATTTGTTAGCGTGATGGACGCTTTCTCGCGCCGCGCCCATTCCATTGCTTCATCTTCAGGCTGAAGCACATCCGGGCAGCCGAGCCGCAATGTGAACCCAAAGCGCGCGGCCGCATGCATCCAAGATACGGCGACATTGTTCCCGTCTCCGATCCAGGCAACCGTGCGCCCTTTGATCGGGCCGGTATGTTCTTCAAACGTCATGACATCAGCCATGACCTGACAGGGGTGGCTCTTGTCCGTCAGCCCATTGACGACTGGGATCGACGCATGTTTGGCGAGTTCGACAAGGGTCTCGTGCGCGTTGGCACGGATCATGATGGCGTCAGCATAGCGCGAGAGAACACGCGCCGTGTCGGCAACAGATTCCCCGCGGCCCAACTGCAGATCCGTATGATTGAGCGACAGAGCACCACCGCCGAGTTGACGCATTGCAATATCAAACGATATGCGCGTCCTCGTCGATGGCTTCTCGAAAATCATCACGAGCACGCAATTTTCGATGCCTTTCGGCTTCAAGCCCGCAGGCACACGCTTACCCGCCTTTTTCATAGCGTGTGCGTTGTCGACAATGCGCCGCAATGTCTTGGAGTCGATTGCCGAGATATCAAGAAAATGTCTCGTCGCTGTTTTTAATTGCATATTTGATGGCATGGGTTTTGGACTTTTTTGAACTCTCGATCTGACTAGAGAGACAGTTGTTTCTGAACGCTGGCCAATGATTTCGTTAGCCGCTCGATTGCGTCTGCGATTTCTTCGTCCAAGACTGTGAGCGGTGGGATAACGCGAACGGTATTGTCTCCAGCCGCAACAAGGAGCAGTTTCTCCGTGATCGCAGCTTTAACGACTTGGGCAGGCGTCACTGCCGCTTTGAGCTTCAAACCCGTCAAAAGCCCAGCGCCACGCACGTCTTCGACAACAAGCGGAAACCGGTCTTTGATACGGGCTAGACTTTGTTTCAGGCGTAGCGATTTGGCTTGAACCGCATCAAGAAATCCAGGCTCCGTCACGACATCTATGACAGCACTTGCGACGGACATGGCAAGCGGGTTGCCACCAAACGTCGAGCCGTGTGTGCCGGGCGTCATACCTTTGGCGGCATCTTCTGTCGCCAAAATCGCACCCATGGGGAAACCGCCGCCGATACCCTTCGCGACAGCCATGATATCAGGAGTTATCCCAGCCCACTCATGGGCAAAAAGTTTGCCCGTGCGCCCAGCTCCGCATTGTACTTCATCGAGTACGAGCAACAGCCTGTGCTTGTCGCAAAGTTCGCGAATGCCTCGCAAGCACTGAGGCGGCACGCTGCGCACGCCGCCTTCGCCCTGAATGGGCTCAATCATGATGGCGGCCGTCTCGGGTCCAATAGCGGCATTGAGCGCATCGTGATCACCAAATTCGACGTGATCGAACCCGCCAGCTTCCGGGCCGAAGCCTTCAAGATATTTCTCGTTCCCGCCGGCTGCCAGCGTTGCGAGCGTGCGTCCGTGGAAGGCGCCTTTGAAAGTGATAATGCGGTTGCGCTCTGGCCGGCCCGACACGAAGTGGTAGCGGCGCGCAATCTTGATGGCGCCCTCACACGCTTCCGCGCCGGAGTTGCAGAAAAATACGCGATTGGCAAAGGTCAGTTCGCACAATCGTTTAGCAAGGTCTTCCTGCCCTTCGACCCGGTACAAATTTGACGTGTGCCAAAGCTTTGCCGCTTGCGCGGTCAGTGCTGCGACGAGACGGGGATGGGCATGGCCAAGAGAATTGACCGCGACGCCGGACCCGAAATCGAGATAACGCTCGCCAGAAGTTGTATAGAGCCAGGAACCCTCGCCGCGCGCGAATACGAGATCCTGACGAGCATAAGTGCTCATCACGGCGCTAGACGGCAGAACCTTTTCAGGTGCGGCGGGAGTCTTTCCCCCGGGCGCGCCCCGTGACGTTGACTGCGACGCTGACATGGCAGCACCAACCTCGCGCGGAAAATTAAAAAAGCCGCCAATCCTGGCGGCCCTTTACAGTTCCTGATACGCGCAAGCCGTGAAACTGTCAATAAATTGGCCATGTAGCAACAGTGACGGCGGCCATTCGTCCGCGAAGTCAATCAGCCGTTGAGAACTCGGCGACGATGCGCAGGCGCCCTTCCTTACAGTGCAACTCGAATCGTTCTGTTGCGGATGCGCCACTTCTCCCTGTCAATGGCCCCTCTTTCGCCACGCTCGGCTTGTAGACGGAATTCAGCATGTTGTAACTTGCCTGGACTGGACCACGACATGTGGCGGCTTGTTGGCCGACTTTGTCACTGTACTTGTAAGTGCATTGTACTTGTAAGTGCATTGGTCCAACACGTGCCTTGAACCGCCCTTTGGGCGACTTCGCGTATGCCGCGGCACGTAGTTCTGCGTTTCCATCGAGTTTGCGTCTACCACCCGGCCGGGATGTCCATCCCTCGTCTGCGCACCCTTACGCGCATCGAGGGACCGTCACGGCCGAAAAAGCGGGCACCGGGGGGTGCACCGCCGCACGCGCGGCTCGACAGGGAGCGACTGGAACATGTCTTGGACGGATGATCGCGTCGATCTTTTGAAGAAACTCTGGGGCGAAGGACTGAGCGCAAGCCAGATCGCCGGACGTCTCGGCAGTGTGACGCGCAATGCCGTAATCGGCAAAGTGCATCGTCTGGGCCTTTCGGGCCGGGCGACAACCTCACGCATGAAAACGCATCGGCCACGCGCCCGCATTGCCAATGCCAAACGCGCTGTCCAAAAGCGCTTTGCAACGGCTGGTAACCCGGCCGTCCGCGCCCTCTACGTCGGCGACGCCGAGCCTTATGTGTCGCCGGTCGAAGAACTCGTCATTCCGATGGCCGAGCGTAAATCCATTCAAACACTGTCCGAGTGCAGCTGCCGATGGCCAATCGGCGACCCGCAAGCAGCGGACTTCCATTTCTGCGGAAAGAACAAAGTTCCGGCCTTGCCTTACTGTGAATTTCACGCTCGTCGCGCCTTCCAGCCGGCCATTCCGCGCCGCCGCGAACGCACCGAGATCGAAGCACCGGTGGCCATCACAGCACCGAAAGACGCGCTGCAAAAAGAGCGGGCTTGATTACGAACACTTGAGGGGACCGGGGCACTCGTGCACCGGGGACGGGGATGAAAGCCAGCGGCCGGGGGGCCGCTGGCTTTCTCATTTCTGGACCCATAATCAGGCAATTCCAGCCTTTTTAACTGAACCATCTGAGCCTTGGCGGGTGGCGTCCCGTGTGTGCTAGACATTTCCCTTCAGTGTCTGGAGAAGCGCGATGGGCAAGAACGACAAAAACAAAGACAAAGGCAAAGCAAAGCCGCCGGAAGCCACGGCACCAAAGCAACCAGCGCCAGCATCCGACAAAAAGTCCGCCGCCGAAACCTCGGCGTTGCCGCCGGGCTTTTCTTTGGACGATCCCAAATTTCCCAAAGACCTCGATGACGCATCAATGGCGTCCGGCGGGTACCCGTACGAAAAAAAAATGAAGCGCGAAGCATTTGCAGAGGAACTCGAACGCCTTCAGATCGAACTCTGCAAATTGCAGGCCCACAACATCAAAACGCGCGGCCGCATTTTGGCGCTGTTTGAAGGACGTGACGGCGCCGGTAAAGGCTCGTGCATCGGCGCCTTCACGCAGCACCTCAATCCACGCAACACACGTGCCGTAGCCTTGACCAAGCCGACAGAAACCGAGCGTGGACAGCTCTACTTCCAGCGCTACGCCGCGCATTTGCCAACCGCCGGCGAAATCGTTCTGTTCGACAGATCATGGTACAATCGCGCCGGCGTCGAACGCGTCATGGGGTTTTGCAACGAAGACCAACTCGCTATATTCCTTAGGGAAGCCCCGGAGTTCGAAGGCCTTCTCGTTCGCGACGGCTTCCGCTTCTTCAAATTTTTTCTACAGATCGGCCGTGAAATGCAGCTCAAACGATTCCATGAGCGCCGCCACGATCCGTTGAAGCAGTGGAAACTATCAGACATCGATATTGCGGCGCTGAACAAGTACGACGCTTACTCGAAGTCTCAGGCCGACATGTTCCGCTTCACACACACGACGATTGCGCCATGGATCGTGATCCGCGCCAACGATCAGCGCCGCGCACGGCTGGAGGCAATCCGTGTTGTTCTGTCCGCAATCGATTATGAGGGAAAAGACGCTAAAGCTGTCGGGACGATCGACAGCAAAATTGCCGGCTCGGGCCCAGAATTCTTCCAGACCGTGTGACCGCCTCCTTTCGGGACACCGGCAGAACTGATTGTTAACGACGTTGGAATTCCGTCGCGCGCAGTCTTTGAAAAGCGGCCTCTGAGAACCTTTCCTTTGCCCAATCCGCGCAACGTCTGTCCGAGACTTTAGCGGGATACGGAAGCGTGACGGTGCAGCGGCTAGGACCGGAACATTTAAGACAGACAGAAGCGTTTCGCTCCGACGAGCGTGGCGCTGTTGCTATTCTATTCGCGCTCATGGCTATGGCGCTTGTCGGCATGGCCATGTCTGCGATTGATATTGCCCGCATCGAGCGAATGCGCGCGGGAATGCAGGTTGCAGCCGACGCTGCCGCCGCCGCGGGAGCGCAACTTCTCGGCACAGCGGACGAGCAAGTTGATCCGATGGTTAAGGCCTATCTGATGGCCAATTTGCCGCCTGACCAGAACAATAATCCCTATAATTTGACCATAAGCCCAGACCGGAAAAGCTTGACCATCAACCTTCAGAACGAAGTTCCAACGACCATTGTCGGCCTGCTAGACATCAACAGCGTCCGGATTTTTGTCGAAAGCAAGGGTTATGCGCCGGTTGAAGTAGCTGAACTTCCGCCTGACGGCGAAGGGGAGAAAGACTCCGCCAAGAATAACCCCAAGCGAACCCCTGAGAGTCCGAAACCGCCGCGCTTATCGCATGGAACTTCGCGTATCGATATGCAGGCCAATCAAGAAAAAATCATCGAATACTTGCGCGCACTCGAGAAAAACGGCGATCCCGAAGTCCGCCGCCTTCTGGAAGCCTTCCAGAGCCTGCGCTAGAGGCTGTCCGGTTTTGATTGAATCATGGACAGACCCTAGCTCTTTATATTGCCGTGCTTCTTTTCAGAAAACCGGTACCCATCCCGGCTTTCGCCGGGACAAGCTTTTTCCGGAAGCCCTCTAGGTCAATCACCTGACCAGCAAGAACGGAGCTCTGGTTTTAGCGATGGTTCGCGACAAGGCCCGCCCTGTCGGCAGAACGGTGCCCCCGAAACGGCACACCACAAAGCTCGGAGCCATCTTGCGGAGCTTACTGTCATAGACTTCTTCTGCCCCAAATGACGGCTCTGTCAATTCGAACACGACGTCCGTTTTAGCCGGCATTGCCAACCTAGCGCGGGCCTCAAGATCGATGAGTTCTGCACGTGTGTTCGCGGCAAATAGAACATGAATACGGCCGAACATGCGCGTTAAACGGGCCGCGGCCCGTATCATTGCAGGCAACCGTTCAAGATCCTCGGCAACGACGACCACAGGGCCGACGCTGTCTCGGTCTGCGACTGCGTCGTTGAACGGCGCGACGACGACACCGGTTACGCCGCTGACATTGGCGAAGAGCGTTCCGACGGACGGCACGGCAGAGGAGCCTGCGGCCACGATCACATTCCAAGGCCCGCGAACGGTGCACAACTCCGCTAAAACGTCGATCGCATCGCCCGATGCGGTCGTGTGGCGGCAAACTACCCCATGGCGTCGCGCGCAATCAGCTACGTCACGCCGTTGGCGGCGCATCAACAGCGAATCCGCCATAGACGCCCGGTCAAAATGCGATCCGTTATCCGAATTTCCCACTCTCTGTTCATGCGCACTTCGCGGCACAAAACCAGTGGCAGAAATTTCGCCGCCAAGACCGATATCTCCCGCGTCAACCGTCACGGTTTCAATTTCGGCGTGGAAAGCGGCGGCCAATTTTGCTGCTGCGCTGGCAGCATTGGGGTTGAGCGGCGCATTGCGATCGGTCCAGAATAAAACCCGGCCGCTCGCTTCAGACGCTTCAGCAACGTGAGCCATCATGGCGCAGAACTCTTTTGCAGCTCGCGTGACGCATCCTCGATATCCGCCCGCCGGATGATGTCGGAACTGCCGGCAGACGCAATCTGATCGGCCTCAGCGAGAAGCGCTTTGAGGGCCGTAAAATCGAGCGAAACACAATCTGGCTTTGCCGCCCTGCGGCATGCATCTGAGTAGATGGCCGCTGCAGCGGAGTCCGCGACCGGACGAAAGCCGTTGTCGTCAGCCATAGCGGCAGCGAGCCTGCTGAATGCACCAGCATCGGCGTCACGGCAGAGGGCCGTGCCATCAAATCTCGCAACCAGCGGAAAATGCTTAGCTAGCCCTGGGTCGATTGCGGCCAATTTCTCCAGAGACTGTGGTTCAGCCAGAAGGATGACGTGCACATTCAACTTAACCGGTTCGGCATCGACGACCATACCCGGCGCAGATAATGGTTTTATCTCACCCGATTCAAGTGCGGCCGAGAGAACGGCCCAACCCTCTGGCGCGGCTGCAAGGCGCCATGCTTCAATGACAAGAAAACCACCGTTCGCCCGCATCAACTGACCTGGCTGAATGGCCACGCGTCCATCGCTATCAGGGCCGATGACGCCTGCCAGATTTGCTGCTGACACGTCGCGCACGAAGACGACGGGCGCCGCCTCTGAAAAATCGCTAGAGGTTTGAACGGGGAGCACACTCACCACCGGGAAACCGGCGGAGCGCGGGCCGGAACGATATCGCTCGCAAACGGCGTGAACAAAATCGGCTTCGATGGCTGGCAAGAGTGTTCCCGCGCCGCCAAATGCCGCTTGCACATTCTCGATCTGCGGCCTGACCGCCCGGCTCGCAGACTCGCGATTTAACACGCTGATGCGCTCGCCCTGGGCCATGTGTTCCCCCGGCAATGCACCGATCAATGCCTTGAGTTCGTTTTCAAGGGCCGCGATCTTCGCTTCGACGTCCCGCTGCAAACCATCGGGCAGCGAGCGAAAAATTTCAGACCGCACCACCTTCCCATCGTGCATTGGCGCCAGAACGAACCCTTCCGACGTCTTCAGGAGCGCTATGTTTTGCGCTTCCGCGCGCCGCTTCAGATCATCCAGAGACTGGTCGGCACGATGGCGGAATTCTTCGTCAATGACTTCAACCGCAAGTCGATAGTCGTCGCTCGCAATCATGCGCTCGAATGTCGACATGGCGCGCGAAATCGCGTCCTGTACTTCACGCACGAAAAGGGCGCCTTGCCCATGCGGGAGCCCAAACGCTTGTAAGGCCCGGCCGCCCATGCCCGAAGACCAGAGGTAGACCCAGTCGCTGGGCCGCGGTAACTCTGTGCGGCGTTTCTCAAGAAGCGACTTGAGCGCAGTCCGCTTGCCGGTTCCTGGCGGACCGACAACTAGCACGTGGGCGTTGGGCTGTGCGCGATCAACGGCGCGGGACAACATTTCAAAAGCACGGGACTGTCCGGGTGGCGCCGATCCTGGAACGGACGCTGCAATTGTTGCCACATCAGCTTCAGCAGTCACGAGTGAAACGGTTTTTGATGCAGCAGCCGCAAGACGATCCGACAACTTGGCTGTCGTAATCGCCACGACATTGCTGGCCGTGATAGTCTTCGGCTCAGCTGGGATAAAATCTCTAGGCTCGTCAGGAACCGATGTCGCAGGCTCGCCGTCCGCCGCAGCAACCGCTGGTGCGGTCGCCTCTGACTCGATGGACGGCAGTACCGCCTCTTTTTTCGCGCGCCAGAAAAACATTGATCATTTGCCCCGTCAAAATCACCGGTTTACGGCTTGAAACTCTGGTGGCCGCCCCCGCCGGTGGCTTGAGTTCAGACATCTCACGTCCATAATGGCGGGACCATGACCAAGTCCCCTCCAGACGAACCAATTCCTTTGGAAACCGCAGAAGGACCGGAACTAACTCCGGCCGCAGCGGCTATCCTACGCGGGGTACAGCGGCTGCTCAGGGCTTATGGTTTCGAGAGTATCGCAGAAGCCAGCCTGGCGAATGGCCGGCGCGCCGACGCCATGGCAATTGGACCAAGTGGCGATGTCTGGATAGTTGAAATCAAATCGAGCATTGCCGACTTCCGGTCGGACAGCAAATGGCCAGAGTACCGCGATTACTGCGACCGGCTTTTCTTTGCCGTCGCGCCAGACTTTCCGTCTGAGATTCTGCCGCCCGATACCGGACTGATGTTAGCCGACCGCTTTGGGGGTGAAATTATCCGCGAGGCCCCGGAAACACGGCTCTCGGCGGCGCGTCGCAAGGCCGTGACACTTGCGTTCGCTCGAGCCGCCGCAGCGCGCTTAGCAAACGCCATCGAGCCGCCCATACCAGGACAGCCGGGGTAATCTCAATCGATCGCTAGAACTACTTACTTCGGCGCGCGTTTGGCCAGAATGCGCTGCAAGGTTCGCCGATGCATATTGAGCCGCCGGGCCGTTTCAGAAACGTTGCGGTTGCACAGTTCATAGACGCGCTGAATGTGCTCCCAGCGCACGCGGTCGGCCGACATGGGATTTTCCGGCGGCGGAGCCTTCTCGTCGGTTCCGGCAAGGAGCGCGTCGGTCACGTCATCAGCGTCGGCGGGCTTAGCCAGATAGTCGACCGCACCGAGTTTCACAGCGCTAACCGCCGTCGCGATATTTCCATACCCCGTCAAAACGATGGCGCGGGCATCGGGCCTGACGCGCGAAAGCTCGGCGATAACGTCCAGGCCTGTGCCATCTTCCAGACGCATATCGACAACTGCAAAGGCCGGCGCCTTCTGGCGGATGAGTTCCAGGCCTTCAACCACCGAGTGGCCGCTGCGCACTTCGAAGCCGCGCAATTCCATGGCACGCGCCAAGCGCTGCAAGAACGCCCTGTCGTCGTCCAGAATCAGCAGGGATTTGTCTTCGGGTAATTCATCTTGTTTGAAAGAGAGATCTTCGCCGGTCACAACAGCCTCCGCTCGCCGCACAATCGGGGCGGCTCCAATGCCGTCATTTGTCCTACGCCCGCAACTGCGGCGCAATAGGCTGTCTGCCGGAAAAGCGTTAAGAGGTTACTTTGAACCTTGAAGTTGGCCGGGAATGCCAGATGCCAGCCAGCTTTCAGGCAAAAGTCGTGGTTTCGGCCCCCTGAACCGGTTCCGGGCTGTTGTTCCGGCGCTCAAATACTTCCCTCGCCCAGGTGACTTCGATGACGGCACCCTGCCTAGGCAAGGGCCGATTTGAGAACACCACCGTCGCCCCCGACCGTTCAAGCAAAGTTTTTGCGATAAAAAAGCCGAGCCCCAGCCCCGAATGCTCGGTTTCGCGCTTATCCTGCATCCGGCGCGTCGAGACATAGGGCTCGCCGATACTGTCCATAAGTTCGGCCGGAAATCCCGGACCATCGTCGGCAATCGTTACGACGACTTCGCTTTGGCTCCAGCGCGAGCCGACTTCAACCTCGGACGTGGCGAAATCAACCGCATTCTCGATAATGTTGCCGAGGCCATAGATGACGCCTGGCCTGCGCTCGCCAATTGGCTCCGTTCGCGCCGAACCATGCGCCGTTGCGTCAGCAGCTGCAAAAACGACAACCCGTTTGCCGCTCCTTTTATGGGGAGCGGCCGACTCGTCGATGATTTCGCGAACCGAGATACTGGCATGCATCGGGTCTTGCTCGTCGGGACTCTTGGTTAGTTTCTGCAGTATTTCGCGGCACCGCAGTGCTTGGCTGCGCAGGAGCGATAAGTCCTCAATGTACTTACTGTCTGGGCCTAGATCGCGCTCAAGCTCCTTGGCAACAAGCACGATGGTCGAGAGCGGAGTGCCGAGTTCGTGCGCGGCAGCGGCCGCCAGACCATCGAGCGCATGAAGGCGCTGCTCGTGCGCCAGAACCGTGTCAGTTGCCGCCAACGCCGCCGACATGAGCCGGGCTTCCTTGCTGATACGCCATGTGTAAAAGGCAAGAAACACGGTTGAGGCAAACAATGCAGCGAGAGATCCGACCTTATAGTCCCTGTGCAGTTCGAAGCGTATGCCGTCATACCAAGGCAGGGCATGATATTGCGTCACAAGCACCGCTGCCGATGTGATCGTTATTGCGCCCAGTAGCAACGTGGAACGAACCGGGAGAGTAGCCGCCGACACGGTAACCGGCACAACCATCAAGATTGCGAACGGATTCTGGATGCCGCCAGTAAGATAGAGTAGGGCTGCGAGTTGCAAGACGTCGTAGGCCAGCAGCATGGTGGCAAAAATTGCGTCGAGCCGGTGGCGCGACGGATAACGGATCGATAGAAAAACATTAAGCCAGGCCGATAGCGCGATCAGAACCAGACAACTTCCAACCGGCAATGCAAAACCATAAAATCCTGTGACAACACCGATTGCCAGTAGCTGACCGAAGATTGCAAGCCAGCGCAACCTGACGCTCGTCTGCAAGCGCAACTGGCTTTCGCGCTCACTGATGATCCCATTGGCCCTAACGTCCCGTTGCCTAGTATTCACAGCCCTACGTCCCTTCTCGTGACTCGACGCCGCAGTCTATCATGGCTTGCCCAGCGCCGCCCATTAGCCCACAGTCTGTAAAATATGCCTGTAAATGCCCCTCCCAGCCAGACAGACCGATGTTCAACAAGGACCTCGACATGCGCTCAAAGACTATTGCAATTGCACTCTTGGGGATCATCGCCGGCGCCGCACTGGCCTACGGTGTATTGTCTGGAGGAGGCTCTAAACTCTCGTCGCAAGGAACGGCCGTTGAAACAGGTAAGGCATTGATCGGCGGTCCGTTCACGCTAACCGACCACACCGGCAAGCGCGTTTCTGAAAAAGACTTTCTCGGCAAGCCCTTGTTGATATTTTTTGGCTTTACAAACTGCCCGGACATCTGTCCGTCGGGACTGCAGGTGATGGCCGCCGCCCTTGATAAACTCGGCGACAAGGGCTCCAAGGTAACACCTATTTTTATCACACTTGACGCGCAGCGCGACACACCGGACAAGCTCGCACAATATGTGAAAAGCTTTCATCCGCGCCTCGTCGGCTTAACTGGCAGCGAAATGGAACTTGCAGCAGCAGCAAAGGCCTATAGGGTCTATGCTCAGAAGGTGAGCGACGATGCGACACCCGGCAGCTATACATACGATCATGCCGCGATTATTTACCTGATGGGTGCGGACGGTGCCTTTATTACGCACATTCCTCATACGACAAATGTTGAACAAGTTGTGTCGATACTCGACAAGTCGCTTTGACACTGCATTCGGCTTAGCGTGCGACCGGCGCGCAACAGCCCAAGCCATCAAAGTCCCAATAAGGACTATTACGTCTGGAGCGCGGCGTCGAAGCTTGCTAGTTCATGCAAATCAATGCGCCGCGTGAAGTTCGTCGTTTTGTAATTCGGCTGATGCCAACACAGTGCTCTGACAGCGCAATCCGAGCAGACTTCTTATTCACCGGGGATCACACGGCATGCGGAAGACCAGACGATCCGTTTCCACAACCGGCCGCACGACCAAAATTGAAGACATGGGTGCCCGCGTGGAAGTGAGACGTCATGCCGGTGCACGACGCCTGACGTTGCGCGTCAGCCGTACGCGCCGTGCCGTCATCGTCACCATTCCCCTGCAATGCGATCTGGACGAGGCCGGCTCGTTCATCTCGCGCAACATCGACTGGGTGCGCGAACGGCTCGATAATCTGCCAGACCCCGTCCCATTCATGCATGGCGTCGCAATGCCCTTGCGCGGCGAGCCTCACGCGATCGTTTTTACGGGTGCCGCCCGCACGCGCCTCATTGAGCTAAATCGTACGGCGTCGCCGAGGCCGGAAATCTGCGTGCCGGGATCGCAAACCGCAGCAGAAAAGCGGCTGAGGGGCTGGTTGTTCGAGGAAGCTAAACGAGATCTGGAGCGCGCTGTAGCGGTGCACGCCAAACGGCTTAATGTGCAACCCAAACGCATCGTTGTGCGCGATCAAACCAGCCGCTGGGGTTCGTGCTCCACCACCCGGGTGCTGTCATTCTCCTGGCGCCTCGTCTTAGCGCCGCCGGCAATTCTGGATTACGTTGCAGCCCACGAAGTGGCGCATCTCGCCGAAATGAACCATGGTCCGCGCTTCTGGGCGCTCGTCAAGAAAACGCTTCCAGACTTCGAAACCTCAAAGCGCTGGTTGCAAGTCTATGGCCTCGACCTGCATCGTTATGGGGCTGGCCAATCTGACGGCATTTAATTGTTTCCGCAGATTACCACCATCCGCCGAGCGACATCATGCCTTTGGGGCGTTCTACTTTCTTCTCTGCGTTTGCTGCCAGCATTTCATCTGACGGCGCGATATCCGCGCCCGCAATCGCTTGATTGATAAATTCTTCGCCGATCGGCTCAACCGGGTGGGCTGTGACCGGAGGCGCAACCTTGATGCGCCCTTGCGGCGGCACTGTTTGCGGGGCCTCTTTGATCGCCGTATTACTGCCGAACCAGGGCAGATTTTCCTGAACAGTCGTTTGAATCTGTCCGGCTCGGGACCGGCGCTGTGGCAACGGGAACTGTCGCGGAGCGCGATTCCGTGCCTGGCAACATCAGTGGTGCCTTGCCGGCGTGCGCGAACGTCATGATCTCGCGCCAAATCTCGGCCGGCAGTCCGCCGCCAACGGCTTTGTTCATCGCTTTGCCGCTGTCGTTACCGATCCAGACCCCGGCCGTCAGATGAGCTGTAAAGCCAACGAATAATGCATCGCGGAAATCCTGGCTGGTGCCGGTCTTGCCGGCCGCTGGATGCATGGCCAATGCCGCGCGGCGTCCCGTTCCATTAGACAATGGCCGCATTCAACATGTCGTTCATAGCGCCAACGTGGACCGGATCGACGACTTGCGCGGTTCGCGTTGCTTCGCGAGCAAATAGAACCCGCCCCGAACTCATGCGAACCCGGCGGATAGCGTGCGGCTCAATGGCCGTACCGCCATTTCCAAAAACGCCATACGCCCCTGTCAATTCCAGCAGCGAGACTTCCGATGTGCCAAGTGGCAGCGAGGGCTCTTCCCTCAAATCCGATTTGATACCGAGGCGGCGCGCCACAGCAATGGTCTGCCCGCGCCCAGCATCTTGATTAAGCCTGACGGCAACCGTGTTTACCGACTGTGCGAGCGCTCGCCGAAGCGTTATCTCGCCAACATACTGGCCGTTGTCATTGCGCGGCGCCCAGCCGCCGATCGCGAGCGGCAAATCATACGTTGTGCTGTCCGGCGTCATGCCACTTTCAATGGCCGCGAGATAGACAAACGGTTTGAAGGCCGAGCCCGGCTGGCGGCGAGCTTTCACGGCGCGATTAAATTGGCTTTCTGCGTAATTGCGTCCGCCGACAAGCGCGCGAATTCCACCGTCGTTGTCGAGAAGCACGACGGCCGCCTGGCCAACACCCAACCCTTCGCCCTGCCGCTCAAGTGATTTGGCAACGATCTCATTGGCACGGCGCTGAAGTCGCAGCGTCGAGAGTCGTCTCGACGATGACTTCCGCGTGTCCGCCGCCAACGAGCGGGGGCAAGCGCTCAAGTACGAAATCGACGGCATATCCAATGCCGGAAATGTCTTTTTGGGATTTGTTTTCCGCAAACACGATGTGTTCGGCCTGGGCCTTGGCTTCGTCCGCGCGTGAAATGATTCCGGCTTCGACCATTTTACTGAGCACGACCCGGCCACGGGCGCGCGCTGCATCCGGACTTACGGCGGGAGAATATTTCGATGGCGCCTTGAGCAATCCCGCAATGAGCGCCGCTTCGCCGAGCGTCAGTTCCCGCGCCGACTTGTCGAAGTAGCGCTGGCTTGCGGCCTCAATGCCGTACGCGCCGCCGCCGAAATACACGCGATTGAGATAGAGTTCCAAAATGTCAGGCTTCGACAGCCTCAGTTCAAGCCACAAAGCGAGTGCGAGTTCCTCTACTTTGCGCGAAAGTGTGCGCTCCGGCGATAGAAACAAGTTTTTTGCAAGCTGCTGAGTGAGCGTAGAACCACCCTGCGCAAAACGCCCGGCGCGGAGATTGGCGAAAAACGCCCGGCCAAGGCCTGCAGGATCAAGCCCGTAGTGCTCGAAGAAGCGCCGGTCTTCGGTCGCAACGACTGCGCCCGTAACATGCCGCGGCAAGAGATCGAGTGGCATGTAATCATGCGCCGCGCCACGTTCGGCAAGTACAGAACCGTCGCGCGCCAAGATCCGAATAACCGGCGCACGCTCTTTGTTGCGCATGGCAAGCGGATGCGGAAACGACACCGTGTAATAGACCATTAAGGCCGCGAGGCTGGGAAGTGCTGCAGCAATAGCAAGTGCCGGAACACCAACGGCGATACGCCATTTCCAGTGGAGGCGCCAAAACATGCGCCGCAACATACCGCCACGCGCATTTGCCGATGTGATCGGAGCTACCGTCGAGTTGCGGCCCGTCCATAACGGTTCCAGGCGCAACGCCAAACGGCGAAAAGAGATGAAACGGCCGGGGCAAAGGCGGCGGCTGAAGCCCTGATTGCCCGGGTATAAAGGCATTCAACGCATCGCCACTTCGCCTGGACCGCTTTCGCGGTTCCTGCGTAATAATACGCCGATCAATGCCCTCAGAACCCGCATACGCAAACGCCTGCCACACCACAACGCCTTACGCCGGCCCCTACGAGCCAGCGCAACAATCGATAAAAATAACCCCTTCCCGCTAAGGTCCGGTTAACTACGCTAACAGTTCGGATGGCTCGCTAGGTAAGGTTGTAGGGACGCAACGAATACCAGCCCTGCACAAATCACTTGGCGGCCACTTGGCGGCAAATTCGGGGTGGCAGATGACGCATCGCTCCCCCATAGTTGCGCGAGTTGTATCGAGGGAGACCCATGGCACCGGACGTCGATTTGGCAGCCTACAAAGACGTACTGCTCGTGCTCGGCACGGCAGGTGTCGTGGTGCCGCTGATGAACCGCTATAAGGTCAGTCCGGTTCTCGGCTTTCTGCTTGCCGGGGCTTTTCTCAGCCCAAAGGGCCTCGGCGCGCTTTCCGACATCTTCCCGCCCTTCAGCTGGATCACCGTCTCGAGCCCAGAACGCGTGGGAAAACTCGCGGAGTTGGGTGTCGTCTTCCTGCTCTTCTTAATTGGCCTCGAACTGTCGTTCGAACGATTGTTGACCATGCGCCGGCTCGTCTTTGGCCTCGGCGCGGCTCAGGTTCTCATATCGTCGAGCGTCATTGCGCTCCTTGCGGTGGCGTTTGGAATTACGCCGGTAAGCGCGCTGGTCATTGGTGCGGCCCTCTCGCTCTCCTCGACGGCTATCGTCATCGAGCAATTGTCCGAACAAAAACGCATGGCGACGGCAACCGGCCGAACGAGTTTTTCAATCCTGCTGTTTCAGGATCTCGCCGTCGTGCCCATCCTGTTCCTGCTTGGCGTTCTCGACCCAAGTGCCGGGGGATCAATTACAGCCGGTATCTTAAAGGCACTGGCCCAGGCGGCCGCGGCCCTTGCGGTCATTGTCATCGTCGGCCGCTTCCTGTTGCAGCCCCTGTTCCGCTTGGTCGCGCAGACCGGCAACCACGACATGTTCATCGCCACCACACTCTTTGTCGCGGTTGGAACCAGCTTTGCAACAGCTGCGGCTGGACTTTCCATGGCGCTTGGCGCGTTCGTTGCCGGACTTCTGCTCGCCGAGACCGAATACCGGCGCGCCATCGAAGCCATTGTCGAGCCCATCAAGTCGCTCCTTCTCGGCGTGTTTTTCTTTTCCGTCGGCCTCAGCCTCGATCCGGCGGTCCTTGCCAACAACCCGCTCAACATCATCGGGATGACGGCGCTCCTGCTCGCACTTCAAGCTCTCATTATTTTCGGGCTGTGCCGTTGGTTCGGCGTCTCCAAGCCGGCGTCGATTGAAACGGCCGCACTACTCGCCCCCGGCGGCGAGTTCGCCTTCATCGTGCTAACGCTGGCATTGAGTTATGGACTTGTCTCTGCCACTCACACCAGCATGCTGTTGACCTCGGTGTCGCTGACAATGGCGCTCATCCCGCCTATCGGTGCGTTCGGACGGCGCCTTGCCAAGGCCAGCGCACCGCTCACCGCGGCCGATCCAGAACTTTCAGCTTTGCCGCCCGGCGATCGCGAAATCAAAGCCCTTGTCGTTGGCTACGGCCGCGTCGGTCAGTTGATCGGCGACATGCTGGAAGAACACAAAGTTCCCTACATCGCCGCCGACAACGCGGCACCTCTTGTCAGTTCCGTTCGCCGACAGGGAAAGCCCGTCTACTTCGGCGACGTGCGCCAAATAGAGTTCCTGAAGCGTTGCGGACTCGACACCGCAAAGGCCGCCATCATCACCATTCATACCCAGAGTGATATCGACCTCATTGTCCGCGCTATCCGCGAGGCCTACCCTAAGCTCGTGATCGTCGCCCGCGCTAAAGATGCAGAGCATGCGCGCCACCTCTACGCGCTCGGCGTCAACGACGCTGTGCCAGAGACGATCGAAGCAAGTTTGCAGTTGTCTGAAGCTGCCCTCGTCGGCCTTGGCGTTCCGACCGGCCTCGTCATCGCTTCGATCCACGAACGCCGCGACGTGTTCCGTGCCACACTCCAAGGCGCTGCCAAACGCGCAGGACGCGAGAGCAGAGCCTTTCCGAAACGGAAGGGCAGCTAGCACGTTTCCGCAGGACCAACGCGCCCGCCCGCCAATGCGGCGATTGCGCTTGTTATGCTCGCACCGACGAGTCTCGCCACGAGCACTGACGCCCAGATTTGAACTTAAAATGATCCACAAATGGCCCCCTGCGCCCTGTTACTAAGCCATTGGGGAAAATGGTGAAAATACGCGTCCGAAGCTTTTGATCCGTCTTCTGTGGCGGCAGGATGTGATCCATCCAAGCGGACGTTCAAGCGGGAACAAGCCGGGCCATCGGGCCGGGGGACCAGTCGTCTCCTGGATCCCGGAGCGTTCCGATTGGTCCATGTTCGAAAGGGGTACATATGTATAGCGCTGTACATCAGACAGACGACTGGGATGAGCTCAACGAGTTCCCTCGTTTCTTAGGCCGTGAGGAAGCTGAGCACTCGGCCAACATGCCGCCACCGTTGCCGCGGGTCGCGTGGTACGTGCGCGTGCATTGGATGATGAGGAGAGTAGCGCCACGCCGGATGGCAGCGCTCGCTGCAGCGCTCGTTGTGCTCGTACCGGCGGCGGCGGCTCTCGTGCTGGACACTGGCCCGGCGACTGGCCCGGCGCAGATCCCAAAGATTAGCGTCATTCAGGTGAAGTCCATAGACCAGTCCCCGGTTCCAGTTGAGGTTCAAGTTCCCGATAGCCTACAAACCGCTGCTCAGCTTGAGGCGCGACTTGGCTACGGGATAAATCTCGCGATCTCCAATAGCGGGATCCAACCGGGGCAATCTTTTGAAGATCAACACGCCGAGGCCATCAAGCCCCCAGCGGACCCGGCAGATCCGCAAGATACACCCGCCCTACTCATCCTGCGCAACTTGCCGGAAAACGTCAGCTTCACGACAGGAGTACCGGGTGGCAAAGGCGCGTGGGTCATGGCTGCCGGCGATCCAAATCAACTCGAAATGGCTTTGGGCGAGGGATTCGACCAGCCCGTTTCAGCCGATGTTGAAACGATCTCGCATGCGGGGTTGACGCTTGGACTTCTGCACCTCGAACTTCGCCGAAACGTCGCGGCAGTGGCGGAAGCGCAGGCCGCCCCAGCGCCTCAAGAAACGATGTCCATCGCTGAATCTGAAAAATCTGAAACGGAGCACTCCGATTTAAAGCAAGCCGAGCCTCAGGGGGAGGTAAAGGAGGCGCAAATGACGCCGCGCAAACGCGTACGGCGCGCAACCGCCCACAGCAAGTCAAAAGTCGCGCGCGCGGACGGCGGCGACATAAAGCGCAGCAAGCAAGCCAGCCAATGGAAAACCAAGACACTTGAAGCCGGCGACGATGACAAGAAAAGCGAAAATCAACCCGAAAGCATCGTCGCGACTGAGGACGATACCGCGAAGGGCCCTATTGCCAAGTTCTTCTCTTGGATCGCGAGCGGTGGCAAAGGTACCGCACCCGGCGAAGCTTTCGATGAAACCAAGGCGACATTATTCCCGCAGAAGCAGTAAGTGCGCGAGAGCGCATTTTCGCACTCAGGGCCATTGCCGCGCCCAGTCCGGCGCAAGTACGTCCTTAAATCGCAACGCGCCAAGCGATGCGACGCATATTGCTTTGTCTACCGGATCTGAGGCGATTTCGCCCGCGTGTTTTCCCGGCAGCCGGTAAAGGCCATCCTCAAGTGCAAAGAGAAGATCGCCGTTCGCCTGCCAATCTGCCCAACTGCAGCCAGCGATCAGCCGCAGCGCCGTTCCATCGCTTCTGCGAACTTCAAAGTCCTCGACGTACCAGGGCCCGTTCTTCTGATAGATGGCTCTAAGATAGCGCCGCAGCACAAGATCTTGGCTGGGCGCCGCGCGCTCGTAGATCTCGGGCCGGTTGAACAGCCAAGCATAACTGCCTTGGCTGTGGTGTTCCCGCATCCCCCTCGTCGACAAGAACCCATCCGTCACGCGTCGCGCGGTGATACAGAATCGGATTATCCTCGCCGCTGCCCGCGTATTCGCTCCAACGCTGAAACTTGTAGTCCTTTGGCAGTGTCTGCTTTTCCTGACCGAGTGGATGCCATTTCGCGCTTTTCGCATCGAGCAGCCGCGGCGCGTCCTCGGTCGGATGATTGAGGCCGATGGTCTTCGGCGCCATAAAGACACCGCCGCCGCCCCATGCGTCCCCCTTCGGCCAAAGCGCGAGCGCGGTGAGATAGGGAGTCCGGCTCACCGCCGTCCATGTCTGGAGCGGCGTGTTCCACTTCGCGGCGAAGTAAATCAGAAGGTCGCCATCGGGAGAGAGATCGCAGCGGCGTTCGTAGATGCGCCCCTTCAGCCATTGGCCGGGCTCGATTTTGTCATCTGCCGAGCCACCAGCGCAGCACGAGCACCTGCCGCGATGGCCCGCGCCGGAAAACGACCGCTGAGCGCCCATCCCGCGCCAGGATCGCGTAAAGCCTGCAGGCGGGTTCTGGCGGCGCAACCATATTGCCTCAGTTGGAACGTCCGTCGCCACTCATAAAAGTTCGAAACATTGAGCACGTTGCCAATGTATCATCGGCGCAGATTTCAAAGACCGGCAATCTCATCCGTTTGCGTTCCCGGCCGAGCGAAATGCGCTTGCGCGTTTCGCGCAGACCCGGGATCACGTCCTCAGAACAATTGCACGGACGCGATCCCGGATAGCCGCACTGTTTCGCTCGCGCTTCACACGCGGCTTCCGGGAAGGCAACAGAAGACGGCGTAGGCCCGGATAGCCGCACTATATCGCTGCGGTAAACGCGGCTTCCTGGAAGGTTGCACCTCATTGCTTCGTGCAGCCATTGATTACCATCGTACGAAGGCATTCGCTAACAGCGTTCGCCACTGAATATAAAGAGCGGGGTCTTTCATATAAAGTATCGTGGCGTACGATGCGAACATGATGGCCATACAGGTCAGATGCCATCCGAAATACTCTGCAGTGGCGCGCGAAAACTCGAAGATCTAAATTTCTTCCGAAAAGCCCTTTCTGCTTCAAACACTCTTCGAGTCGCAAACCAAGGTCCGATACCATATCGAATCACTAGTGCTCCCAAGAAAAGTACAATCGCAGCGGCGTAGATGATGGTCTCTAGCGATTGCGAATTCTCAATCAGTTTGGAACGAACTCGCCACGCACAATGGCGGATAATCTTGCGGGCGCTCGATGATCTTCAAAGAGAGGTCAATATCGAGATCAGGCCAATAATAATGGCCCGGCGACGGCTCTTCGGCATTGAGTATGTGCGCGACTGGCGCATCCCGGAACCAAGGGAAGTCATCGAACGCGAGAAATTTCTCCCCGGCTGAGGTGAGTAGCCAGAAGCCATGCTTCGATATATTTGTGACTTCGAACTCTGAGCGGCCACTATTTGGCATTCTCAAATTTAATCCTTACGGATTCTTGAATTTTCGAGCATAAAACGGGCAGTGCAGCACTCGGATACTCCTTGCAAATTTTCGGATCTTGATTCGGACTACAGCGGAGGTCTGCATTCAACACATCCCCCGTTAGAGTAAATTCCAGACCACACTTCGAACACTTCAGACTATCGATGCCCATAGTTTTGCCTCATAACATTAAGTGGTCTGAAGCTTCCGACACCACCTTCCCCAAGCCCAAAACTCAAAACCGTGCCGCTTCTTCGGGTTGCCGCCCCTCACCCTAACCCTCTCCCCATGCAAGCGAAGCGCATGGGGAGAGGGGATAGACATCACACATCCAAGTTCGAAACATTGAGCGCGTTGTCCTGGATGAACTCGCGGCGGGGTTCGACGACGTCGCCCATGAGCTTGGAGAAGATGTCGTCGGCTTCGACGCTATCGCCGATTTTGACTTGCAGCAGCGTGCGGATATTCGGGTCGAGCGTCGTTTCCCAGAGCTGCTCCGGGTTCATTTCGCCGAGGCCCTTGTAGCGCTGCAGATCGACGCCCTTGCGGCCGCTCTCGTACACCGCTTCCAACAGCGCGCGCGGCCCGGAGATCACCTCGGCCTTGTCCTTGCGGCGCAATTTCGCTGGCTTCTCGTAAATCTCGGCCAAGTGCGCGTGCCGCTCGTTCAAGCGCCGCGCATCGAGCGAACCGAGCAAGTTGCGATCGAGTGTGTGCACTTCCGTGACGCCGCGCACGTCGCGCTTGAAGACGAAGCCTTCGTTGCCGAAGCGACCTTCCCAGCCCATTTCCATCTCGTCGGCATTGGCATCGAGCCGCTTGGTGATCTTGACGGCCGCCGCGTTGGCCTTGTCCACCGATTGCAAAAGTGCGGGATCGAACACGCCGCCAATCGCACCTTGCTCGACAATAAAACGCGCATACCGCGAATGCAGGCCGTTGATGCCGCCAGTGATCTGGCGCGCCTGCTCGACGATATCGCGCAAATCGCGCCCGCCACGCTCGGCGCCATCGCCTGACACGAGCACGGCATCGTGCAGACCCTGATCAATCAAATAGTCTTCCAGCGCGCGCTGATCCTTCAAGTACATGTGCGACTTGCCGCGCGCGACCTTAAAGAGCGGCGGCTGGGCAATATAGACATGCCCCTTATCGACGAGTTCGTACATCTGCCGGTAGAAGAACGTCAGCAGCAACGTGCGGATGTGTGCGCCGTCGACGTCGGCGTCGGTCATGATGATGATCTTGTGATAGCGCAGCTTGTCGAGCTTGAACTCTTCGCGCCCGATGCCGGTGCCCAGCGCCGCGATGATGTTGGTCACCTGCTCGGAGGACAGCATTTTGTCGGTGCGCGCGCGTTCGACGTTCAAGATCTTGCCGCGCAACGGCAGCACGGCCTGGAATTCGCGCTTGCGGCCCTGCTTCGCGGAACCGCCAGCCGAATCGCCTTCGACGATAAAGAGTTCGGTTTTCGTCGCGTCCCGGTCCTGACACTCGGCCAAGCCGCCCGGCAATCGAAGTCCGTCGAGCGCGCCCTTGCGCCGCGTCAGATCGCGGGCCTTGCGCGCCGCTTCGCGCGCGATGGCCGCTTCGACGATCTTGCCGATGATGGCTTTCGCTTCTTTGGGATGCTCCTCGAACCACGCGCTTAAGGTATCGCCGACCGCACTTTCGACCACCGGCTTCACTTCGCTTGAAACCAGCTTGTCTTTGGTTTGCGAGGAAAATTTTGGATCGGGCACTTTGACCGACAAGACGCACGTCAACCCTTCGCGCGCGTCATCGCCCGAGATCGCAACCTTTTCCTTTTTCGCGATGCCGGTTTCTTCGGCGTATTTGTTGATGATTCGCGTGAGCGCCCCGCGAAAGCCCGCCAAATGCGTGCCGCCGTCGCGCTGCGGAATGTTGTTCGTGAAGCAGAGCACATTCTCGTGGTAGCTGTCGTTCCACCACAGCGCGACCTCGACGCCGATGCCGTCCTTTTCCGCGCGGATCATGATCGGCTCGCTGAGCGCCGCCGTCTTCGATCGATCGAGATAACGCACGAACGCGCTCGTGCCGCCCTCGTACATGAACTCTTCGCGCCTGATGTCGGCGTGGCGCGCGTCGGTCAAAAGAATTTTGGCGCCCGAATTCAAGAACGCCAATTCGCGCAGGCGGTGCTCCAGCGTCGTGTAGTCGAATTCCATGACATTGTGAAACGTCTCGGTCGAGGGCAGGAACGACACTTCCGTGCCACGCTCGCCCTTGCCGTCGCCCACGACTTTCAGCGGCGCAACCGCGTTGCCGTGCCGGAATTCAATGGCGTGCTCTTTGCCCTCGCGCCAGATGCGGCAGCGGAGCCACGACGAGAGCGCGTTGACGACCGAGACGCCAACGCCGTGCAAACCGCCCGACACCTTGTAGGAATTCTGGTCGAACTTGCCGCCGGCGTGCAGTTCCGTGAATACGATTTCCGCGGCCGAGCGCTTGGGATCGTTGTCGTCGTCTTTTTTGATGCCGGTCGGGATGCCGCGGCCGTCGTCGCGCACAGTGCACGAGCCGTCTGGGTTCAGCGTCACCTGGCACGAGGTCGCGTGTCCGGCCAAAACTTCGTCGACCGCGTTGTCGACGACTTCGTAGATCATGTGGTGCAGACCCGAGCCGTCGTCGGTGTCGCCGATGTACATGCCTGGGCGCTTGCGGACCGCGTCGAGCCCCTTCAGCATCTTGATTAAATCCTCGCCGTAGTCCTCGACGGCGGGGGTTTTCTTGGCGGGCGTAGCGGTCATTTTGGGTCTGATTTCCTGGCTCAAATAGCAAGCCAGTATTATACCACGAAATGGCCTTCAAAGCTCGAAAAATCGGCGAAATTAGCCTCGAAAAACGCGCATAATTTCAATTGCTTACATGCGACAGATTAGGCGTTGGCAGTGGGCGCCCCTTAACCTCGCACGACGCCCTCATCCACGCTCCAAAATTGGGCTTTGCCAGCGAGTGCGTCAAAGGCTTGTCTGTCGGTCCCGGTCATCCAGGCCTGGGCTTTGAGGCGCAGGATTTCATCGAACAGCGCCGCGCGGCGGAACTCGTCGAGGTGCGCGGTGATTTCGTCGAGCAGGAGAATGGGCGCCGCGCCTTCCTGGCGCTCGGTCAGGAGTTCGGCGTGGGCGAGGACGAGACCAAGCAGCAGCGCCTTCTGTTCACCCGTGGAGCAAATGCGCGCCGCGATTGATTTCGGTCCATGTCCAACCGCGAGATCCGAGCGATGCGGCCCGTCAAGGGTCCGCCCCGCCCCGCGATCACGTTCGCGCGTGTCACGCAGGACTTTGGCATACGCGTCTTCGGCTTCAACAGCCGGCATCGCTGAGAGGCCGCTTTCGATCTCGCCCTCAAGCGCCAGCGTACTCCACGGGAAGGCCGAGTTGGCATCGCGATCTTTTCTACGCGCGACGATCGCAGCCATCGCTGCCACGGCCTCCAACCGCGCGGCGGCCACCGCGATGCCCGCTTCCGCCATTACGCGCTCGAAGCCGGTGAGCTGCGCGTTATCCCGGACGCCATCGGACAGCAATCGGTTGCGCGCCGTCATCGCGCGTTCGAAGCGCCCTGCGATGGTGCGATAGCCGGGATCGAAGCACAGGATCAGGCGATCCAAGAAGCGGCGGCGCTCCGAGGCCGCGCCCGTGAACAGCCCGTCCATGGCTGGTGTCACCCAGACGATTTCGAGATAGTCCGCGAGCACACCCGATCCCGTCTGCGCCACACCGTCGATGCGCACGATGCGGCCGCGGCTCTCCGATGTGCGCGCCGGGTTTTCGCCGTTGCCCTCACTATCATCGGCGGCCAGGCTTGGTCCGGCGAGGGACAGTTGTCGCGGCAGCGCCGGGTTGAAGCCCCGTGCCGATGTCGGCCGCGCCATTCAATGTGTGCACGCGCGCCGCGACCGCGAAACCGCCGTCGCCGCCGGCACGCGGGATTTCAGAAAACGGCGCGCGGCGCATGCCTTGTCCGGGGCTGAGCAGAGACAACGCTTCGAGCAGGTTGGTCTTGCCCGAACCGTTCGCGCCCGCGATCACTTGCGGCGCGGCCGTCACTTCGATTGTGAGCGACGCATAGTTGCGGAAATTCGTGAGCGCGAGACGCTCAACCCAGAGGGAGTGGGAATTAGAGGTGTTGTCAGTGGTGGTCATCAGATGCGCTTAGCATCACGCGCGGGATTCGGAAACGGTAGCGGACTTGCTCCACAGCCGCCCCACGCGATCCCCCTCCCCTCAGGGGAGGGGTTAGGGGTGGGGTGAAGCCAAGAGCGTTGCTGTTTGAAGCGCCTCGAATTGAACCAAAGACGTGCATCAAATTCCAAGTCATGTGATACTGCGTGACCGGCGCAGAATTGCGCACACCGGTTAGGCGGCCTCTCCCCACCCCTAACCCCTCCCCGCTAGGGAGGGGAACAGTGCCCGCGCCCGTCTAAACTGCGGATGCATCTTCCTCCCCCGCCAAGAGGGAGGGGGAGCGAAACGCGTTCTACAATTCTTCGCGTTGCGAGTACGGGCTACGTACTACATCCTGCTGCGCCACAACGTACCTAAATACCTCATCTGCCGACATTTCTGGCGGACCAATCCATATTCCGCTTCCAGCATTCACTGGCTTGCGAGTTTCCACAGGATTGAACTCTGGCTTAATTCCTAACTCGAAACTCAGTAGAACGGCCCGCACGGTTTCTAGCTGCCACTGCAGCTCTTCGAGCAAACCAAGTCCCCTGATGTCGTCAACACCATCCAGCCCCAAATGACAGACACATGGCACCTCAGTTCCGATTGGCGGCAACGATTCCACTGCACCAGAAATAAGGGGTACGCGATCTACTGCTAATTTCCGCGCGGGAAATGGGTCAATGAATTCGTCAGCCGGAATCTCATGCGCGACCAATGCATAACTCTCACTGAACTCGACTCCGTTCATCGTTGGGATGAGCGTACGATGCTTGTCCATATTATCCAATTGCGACAATGCGTAGAGCCTAGACGAACCACCCTGGAATGGTTCCCAAGCGTTAATTAGGTCGATCACCTTCTGTCCAGCGCAGCGGGCCTTAGACTTGCGGACAGCCTCGTCTTTCTTCGACGGTAATTCCCAAAATGGAAAGTTTACGCTTTTTGAAAAAACGCTCTGATCCGCATCAATAACCAACTCGCACATCATAATATCTAGAGCAGACCTCAAATTATGAACAACGTCACCGGCAATTGGAGCAAGTGGCTCTGGTACGGAACACAGAACATGGATGACTAACCCGCGAACAGTCGATTCGGGAGCAATAGTTGCGCGATAGCGCTCTGTCCACGGCATTTGCTCCCAAACCAACTTGACCGGCGCCGATGAAAGGTATCGATCGACTTCGCTACTAAGTTCATCAAGATGCCGCTTCGCGCGATCAACTTTCAAATGAGAAGTCTTGAATTTTGCTGGATGGTCTGGGTTTGTCATGGAAATGCGCAGCCTCAGTACTTGCAGCGACAAAACGTAGGTCGGGCTGAGCCCTCTTGTAAAACCCGACGACTGTAGGCCGCCAACTCGCGTGCGGCTTGTCGGGCATCGCGAGTGCAGAGCCCAGCCCGACCTACAAAGTTCATCAAACCCGCATTGGCATCAGAACGTACAGCGCGCCTTCGCGGCCGTGATGCCGCTACAAAAAACAACCCGTGTCATCCCGGCCGGAGAAATTGCGTGTACGCAATTTTGGAGAGCCTGGACCTAGTCCTAGAAATCTCAACACGCTAGACGGTTACAAAAAGTGTGGGTCCCGGGTCTTCGCAACTCGTTTCACGACATCGCTTCGCCCGGGATGACAGCAAGCGGCAACCCCCTCTAAACCCGCATCGGCATCAGAACGTACAGCGCGCCTTCGCCGCCGCCGTCTTTGACCATGGTGGGGGAGCCGGGATCCGCGAGCAAAAAGCGCGCTTCTTCGCCCTCCAACTGCCCGGCGATATCGAGCAAATAACGCGCGTTAAAGCCGATTTCCAAGGGGCCCGCATCATAGGCGACGGCGATTTCTTCCGTGGCGCTGCCGCCCTCGGGATTATTCACCGACAACACAAGTTTGTCTTTCGCCAGATTGAGCTTCACCGCGCGGCCCCGCTCGCTGGCAATGGTCGACACGCGATCGACCGCGTCCATGAAGGCGGCGTTGGAAACTTTCATTTCCTTGTCGTTGTTATGCGGAATGACGCGGCCGTAATCGGGGAACGTGCCGTCGATCAATTTCGAGGTTAGCACCACATCGCCGATTTCAAAGCGCACTTTTGTCGCCGAAACGCCAACCTTCACCTTCGCGCTTGAGTTTTCCAAAAGCCGCGCGAGTTCGTGCACAGTCTTCCTCGGCACGATCACGCCCGGCATGCCGTCCGACCCCTTAGGCCTTGGTAGCTCGACTTGCGCCAATCGATGCCCGTCGGTCGCGACCGCGCGCAGCGTCTTGGTTTTGCCGGTCTCTGCCGTGTGCAGGTAGATGCCGTTCAAATAATAGCGCGTCTCTTCCGTCGAAATGGCAAAGCGCGTTTTTTCAATGAGGCGCTTCAGGTCCGCGCCGTCAATGGTGAACTCGTGGCCAATTTCGCCGACCGCGAGATCGGGGAAGTCTTCCGCCGACAGCGTCTGCAGCGAAAAGCGCGAGTGGCCCGACGTCAGCGTCAGGCGCTCTTTATCCGCTTCGCGCTTGATTTCGATTTCGGCGCCTTCGGGCAGCTTGCGCACGATGTCGTGCAGCATGTGGGCTGGCACAGTCAGCGTGCCGGGCGTTTGCACCTTGGCGGAAACACTTTCGCTCACTTCGCGCTCAAGGTCGGTCGCCTTGAACATAAGCGACGAACCGGACGCCTTCAGCATCACGTTCGACAATATCGGAATGGTCGTGCGCCGCTCGACAACGCTGGTCACGTGGCTCAGCGCCTTCAACAAATCACCACGTTCAATCTCGAGACGCATAGGGCTCCCCAGGCTTTTTATTTGTGATGCGCGAGCAGCCGCTAGAAAATTCGCAAGCCGGACCCGAGCGCATGGATGAAGATACAGAACCCGCGCGCCACCCCTTCCGGAATTGCACGCGGGGCGTGATGAGAGCCGAACACAGCCAAGAATTCAAGCGAAGACGTCGCCTGATCCTCTTTAAATTGGCCGTAAAACGGGGCTTCGGGCAAAGAAATAGGGCCGGAGCACGCTTTTGGCGGCTCCGGCCCAGGCACGAGGGGATACTGAGGGATTTAAGACGGGTTCGTGAAGGCTCAGTGACTAGTGGTTCAACTGCTTTTTCAGCTCTTCCAGTTCGTCGCGCAAACGTGGATTGCCGTTGATCTCACCTTCGATCTTGCGGATCGCATGCAAAACCGTGGTGTGATCGCGATTGCCAAAGCGGCGGCCAATCTCAGGCAGTGACCGCATGGTCAACTGCTTGGCGAGATACATGCCGATCTGGCGCGGCCACACGACCGAACGATGACGCCGCTGCGAGAGCAGATCACCCTTCGAGACACCAAAGTGACGCGAGATGATGCGCAGGATGTCTTCGATCTTCGGACGGCGCGGCTCCAGGTTTTGCACAAGATCGCGGATCACGGTTTCGACGATATCGAGCGTGATCGGCGTGCGCATATACTGCCACGTTGCGTAAAGCCGCGTGACCGCGCCTTCAAGTTCGCGGCCATTTTCAACCAAGCGCGCGGAGAGAAGTTCGAGAACTTCGCGCGACAGGCTGAAGGACGGATCCACCGCGCGCTTTTCGGCGAGCCGCTTTTCCAACACCTTCATTCTAAGTTCATCATCGAACGCACCAAGTTCTGTGACGAGACCACGCTGCAGACGCGACCGCATGCGTTCGTTCAAGCGGTCAATATGGTTTGGCGCGCGGGCCGATGCCACAACCACCTGCTTGCCGCCATCGAGCAGCGAGTTGATAATGTGGTCGAATTCGCGCTCGGTTTGTTCGCCGTGCAGGAATTCGAGGTCGTCAATCAAGAGCAGGTTGATGTTGCGGAACCGCTCCTTAAACGCAAGCGGATCGGACGAGCGCAGCGCTTCGACGAATTGATAGCGGAAGCGTTCGGCCGTCAGATACAGAACCTGGGCGTTCGGCGCACGGCGCTTCACTTCCCAGGCGATGGCATGGAGAAGATGTGTTTTCCCGAGACCAACGGACGAATGAATATAGAGCGGGTTGAAGCCCGGACTATCGGTCAAAACCGTTTCAGCAACCTGCGTTGCGCCCGCATGAGACATACGGTTGGCAGCGCCGATGACGAAGCTGTCGAACGTATAGCGCGGATCGAGCGGCGAGCCTTCAAGACCGCCCGCGGACGTGCGCACCGTTATGGGTGCAGCCGGGCGGATCATTCCAGCTGCAATGCCGGCCGGCTTTTGTCCGGCGTCCGGCTGGGCCGGCACAAGGCTCGATGCGTCCGAAGCACTTGCTTCTGCGGCGCGTGCGGCCTCGGCGCGATTGGCCGCTGTGCCCGGCTGGCGCCAGACGACTTCAACGCGATCAACCGTCTTGAATTCGGCTTTGCAGCAGGCGAGCAATTGCTCAGAGTAATGCGCCTGGATCCAAGTGCGCAGGAATTTCACGGGAACCGATACTTTGACGAGCCGACCGTCAAAGCTGTCGAACTCCATGGCATTAAACCAGCTCGAATAGATGTCTTCGCCAAGTTGTGCTTTGAGCATCGCGCGCACTTTAAGTCCGCGCCCTTCAACTTGTTGTCCGTCCCCGCGGTTGTCCTCGTTGGAACCCGCTTCATTCGCTTTTTTAATCGGTTGCATTGGCATTTAGCTCCCCGCTTACTTGCCCTACTGAAAACTCAAATTCATCCTGTTGCGTCCCAGGAATTCTCTAGCCGGCCCCGGCTAAAGCATGCCGTCCTCCTCCGTTACTGACGTTGAACCCAACTCAACCTTGAACCCAGGCGAGCCCGGCGGCCTTCCAGCCGCCTGCGCGCCCCCTATGACGGTCGGCATCGAGTGGCCCCTCGAAACCGTCCGCCACGTTCCGGCATCGCCGGAAACCTTCTGCCGCCATGACCTCAGCCGCCATCCGGCTGCGGCCGCCTGAGCGGCAAATGAAAAAAACTTCGTCGTCTTTGTTCGCGCCGGTTGTACCGAGTGCAGACTTGAGCCGCGCTGCGAAATCGGGATCAACCCGGCTGTCCGGGAACGTCTGCCATTCGACTGCCACGACCCGCTTGCCTAGCGCCGACAAATCCGGGATGCCGACGAAAGCCCACTCTGCATTTGTTCGAACGTCCACGAGCACCGCGCGGCTATCGCTCTTCAGGCGGTCCCATGTGTCTGCAACAGAGACATCTAGGATGTGGACAGTTTCTGAATTCTCCAAGAGCATCTCCTACGCATCACCCGCGATCTTGCTCAAAATCGCCGGCGGCCCCGCAAACAAAAAGCCAAGTAGCGACACGAAGATAGGCCTTCGAAATCCTAATGGACCGAAGAACAACTTACACGCGCTAAGATTTCACGATGAATTCAGGGGGCCAATACTCGGCACAACCCCGCCACTCTACGCTCGTATACTCGAACCTGGATGATTGTTTAGCCCTCGCTCATCCGAGGAGCCTTTACTAACCATTAACCAACAGGGACGCAACCCGGCCTAACGGCCACGAGCCCATCTCGCAGGAGAGAGAAAGACTTTCCACAGCGGCGGGGAAAACCTGCCTTTACGTGGGATCACTTGTGGATAAGCGCCCTGACTCGAAACGACAATTTCGTGAAATGCAGTGGGTCTCAGACTGCACTTTTGTGACACCGAGCGGCAATCTCCCAAACGTCGTTTTCTACTAGGTGGGCTCAGACTCGGATTGGCTCGAAGCGCCAGCTGAACTCAACCGTGCTTTAGTTAGAGGACGGGATTCCATGGGGTTAGGAGTGTTCAAAAAAAAACGGACCCACCTGGGGTCCGCTCTTTACCGTTGCGAATACGCAACAGGGAGGAAAAGTCGCCGAAGTGGCACCCGCTGCGTTATTTCGCCAGCGCTTTAACGCGCTTCGTCAGGCGCGAAACTTTGCGGCTTGCCGTCTTTTTGGAGACGATGCCCTTTTGCGCGGTGCGCATGAGGAGAGGCTGGGCTGCTTTCAATGCTGCGGCGGCCTTTCCGGCGTCACCTGATGCAATTGCCTCTTCGACGGCACGCACTTCGCTCTTAAGACGCGTCCGGCGGTTCTTATTGATTTCGGTTTTACGGATCATCTTGCGTGCGGCTTTCTTTGCCGACGACGTATTGGCCATTTTCGTACTTCCCTATGGGTTGCCTAAACCTGATGTGGGCGCAGATATTCCGGGTTTAGCACCCACAAAAGCGGCCAACAGGTTGATTTCAAACAATTTTACCGCCCAAGACGATTGTCCGGAGCGGCGCTTGAGTTTCGTATACGCGGCATGCCGTGCAAGGTCAATCTTGGGGTGGTGGCGAATTGGTCATTTTCTGCAAGTTTCACGAGCAATTCCCCAAGTTGCGCTCTCGATGCCGTCTAGACTCATGTATGTTTCGCCAGCTTTCGCTCCGGTAATTGGCCGGAGCGTCACGTAAGGGCACGGGGGACTACAATAATGACGTCTTTAACGGCTTGGATGATCAGCCTGACCCTCGGCCTATGTGCCGTAATACTGACAGCGGCAGTCAATCAGCCCCAATGGCACCTGGTCGCGACGGGTCTAATATCCGTGGTGTTTGCCATGATGGCCATCCGCGAAAACAGGGCCCTAGTTGCCGAAGGCGCGACAAGGAACGTGATCGCTGCCTCGAGCGCGCGCTATATCGGCCTCATCTGGACATGGGCCGCTATTGGCCTGCTTGTGATCTACTCATTGATTTTCGAAGGCCGCTGGGCCGAGTGGTGGCAGTTCTTTATCGGCTTCTTGTTCGCCGCCGTCGGCTGCATAGTTTTCGCAAACATGCTGACGCGGGATGCTGAAGCGGGACGTGAAGACCCTGCTGTCATCAAACTTGGCCGGGTCCTGGTCATGATTTTGCTGGCAGGAATGGTGGTCGCAATCGCCAGCCTCTTTGTTGATGGCAAGTTCCCCCGTGATATCACGCATCCAGACTGGGCTGCCTGCAACATCTTCTTCTTTGGTGCTCTTGCTGTGGCTGCAATATGTATAAATGCACTCACATCTTCCAAGGCTTGAACGGGACTAGGTGGCAGGAAATCGTAGCGAAATGATTCCGCGTCCTTTGATGTTAGTGCTCATAGTCGTGTTCCTGGCGAGTATATCGGGTACATTTCTGGCGGCTGAATGGTCAAATCGCTGGTTATTCGCGGCCTCTGCATTCGTCTTTAGCTTAACCTGTTCAATAGTCGGATTTGTTCTGAACCGGCCCTACTGGCGCAGCAATACGCCACCGGCAACGAGGCCTCACACGATCACCGCTCTGATTGCGTGCACCAAAATATCAGCACTCGTTTATGCTTGGGGTGCGATCGTACTATTGCTTGTCTATTCTACAACCGGGCTTCATTGGCAGCATGGCTGGCAATATGGTTCCGCAATGGCGATTATCGCACTCTGCATGGCCTATTACGTCAAATTACTTGACCAAGGACATCCAGATGTTGCCGGCGAACGCGCCGTCAAAAAGGTCATATTGCTTGCAGCAGGCCAAGGCGCTGTTTTCAGCATTGGATTATTGTGGCTCGTGGCGTCAGGAAAGGTCTTGACGCCAAGATCTGATTGGGCGGCCAATTTGATGTTCGTTGCCGGTGGCTTATGTATTATCTGTCTCTGCGCTATCTTGACTAAAACATATCACGAGCAGACTCGCACCTTGAACACCCCTGAAGCGCCGTGAGCGCTGTCTAATCCTGACACTTATCGCAAAAGAACGTAGCGCGCGAACCATGCACTGCGCGCTGCACATGGCCGGTGCATGACCGTCTTGAACACGGCCGCCCTGCTCGATCATAAACAGAGAACTTCTCTTGAAACGAACCTGAACGGCCATCGGCATGGCGGTAATCTTTCAAGGTCGAACCACCAGCCGCAATTGCATCCGACAGCACACTTTTGATCGCGTCAGCCAGACGCTGCGCGCGCAACTTGGCTTTCCCGCGGGTTCCACTCAAAGTGTGTGCCGCGCGATCAGGCGACAGTCCTGCCCGGAACAGAGCTTCTGAAACGTAAATGTTGCCGAGACCTGCGACCATGCGCTGGTCCATCAGAAACGCCTTGAGGTTGACCTTCTTGCCTTCCGCTTTTGCGGCGAGATATGCAGCCGTTAGATCCGCACCAAGCGGTTCGGCGCCCAGCTTTCTGAAGAGCGGATGATCGGCCCGTGCCACTTCAGGAATGAGGAGCATGAAGCCAAAACGCCGCGCATCGTTGTAAATCACGCGCGCGCCGCCAGACGTGTAGAATTCGACATGATTGTGGAGTGCATTGGCGCCGTTTTCGAAGATGTAGTCCCCAAGCGATGTGCGGGTGCTGTTATGATCGATCGTGAACCGGCCCGTCATGCCGAGATGCATCACAAGCGAATTGCCGCCGTCCAGCACGGCAACCAAATATTTCGCGCGCCGCTCAAGACGCAAAATAGATTGTCCTGCTACTTGTTCGTTAAACCGTTCTGGCAGCGGAAATCGCAGGTCCGGGCGATTGGCAACCACGCGTGAAATGCATTGACCGACGAGCACCGGCACTAGCCCTCGACGCACGGTTTCCACCTCTGGTAACTCTGGCATGATCCTCGTCGCGCAAAATTGACGCTTGTTCCAGGCTACCATAGCGCGCCGGGCAACCTTCCGCTATTGTCGCCCAATGAGCGAAACAACGGCCAAAACAACTACCACACAAACTTCTTTCGGGTTCCGCGAGGTGCCTGAAGCTGAGCGCCAAGGCATGGTCAACGGCGTGTTCGCGGCTGTTGCCGAACGCTACGATGTGATGAACGACCTGATGTCAGGAGGCCTGCATCGCCTGTGGAAACGTGACTTCATTACTTGGCTCAATCCGCCGCGTGGCGCGTCATCATTCCGGCTCCTCGACGTTGCCGGCGGCACGGGCGACATCGCCTTGCGCTATGCCGCGGCGAGCGGACCGAACGCCACGGCAGTCATTTGCGACATCAGTCCGGAAATGCTCGAAGTCGGCAAACGCCGCGTCCGCGACGCCCAATTAGACAGCCGCATTTCGTGCGTTGAGGGCAACGCTGAAACCTTGCCATTCGCTGACGGTGCCTTCGACGCCTACACAATTGCCTTCGGCATCAGAAATGTGACGCATATCGACAAGGCGTTATCGGAAGCCTTTCGCGTTCTAAAGCCGGGCGGGCGTTTCCTCTGCCTTGAATTTTCCGAGTGTCAAATCCCGCTGCTCGACTCGATTTACGATTTTCACTCGTTTGAGGTTATACCGCGGCTCGGAAAACTGACGGCGGGTGCCGCCGAACCTTACCAATATTTGGTCGAGAGCATCCGCAAGTTCCCAAAACAGGACGCCTTCGCCGGGTTAATCCGCGCGGCCGGTTTTGAACGCGTCACATTCCGCAATTTGACGGGTGGCATTGCCGCTATGCACTCGGGCTGGAAAATATAGCGCGCGGCGTCACTCCCATGTTGACCCCGGCGCATGCCACAGCATAGCCTTACATCCAGGCTGGTGATTTGGGCCTTGAGGGAATTTTTGCAGGGAGAACGCATCATGAAATCGATACCACTGGGTTGCGCCGTTTTGGCGGCGGCGATGGCATTCAGCGTTTCAGCGGCGAGTGCCGGCTGCGTTAACAAGGGCGCTGTGGCAACGGCTGGATCCGAGAAGGATGCCAAATGGTTCGTGATGGAAACAATGGTTCAGGGCGTAAGCTGGAGCCTATGGCCAGGCTGGCTGTCGACTGGCAAGGTCGAGGGGCATAGCGTTAAGAACGAGCGCTACAAATGCGCGCCGGACGGCGGCCAAGTCACCTGCCACGGCCGCGCGACCTTCTGCACGAAAGGTTGATGCAGGAAAGTTAAGGACGAACGCGGCGGCTTCCGGCAAGAAAGGCCGGTGGCCGCCGCTTCCATATCGGGTTACACCTCAAATCCGAAGTCATTCGCGGCCACGCTCGTTAACCCGGATCGCCCTGCCAGCATGGCCAACGCCATCATCAACACTTTGAGGCTTGCCCGCGCCGGCATTGTACTGGCGCAACATGGCGTGCGCTTTGTGCCGAAGGGCATGCCGGTACCGCTGCCGCTTAAACTGGCGCGCTTGGCCACTCTCCCTATTCGCTTAATCACTGCGCCGCTTCGCTGGGGCAAACCCAAACACCGGCGCGTTGCGGCGGCGCTAACCCAGCTCGGACCAAGTTATATCAAGCTTGGTCAGTTCATGGCCACGCGTGCCGACGTCATCGGCACAGAGCTCGCCGCCGATCTAAGTCATCTGCAAGATCGTCTGCCTCCGTTCTCAATGGCCGAAGCGCGTCTGGCCGTCGAGCAGGCGCTTGGAGGAAAACTCGAAGACCATTTCGTTGAATTTGGCCCGCCCGTTGCGGCCGCCTCCATTGCGCAAGTCCACAAGGCTGTGGTTATCGTCCAGGGCGTGCGCAGAACCGTTGCCGTCAAAATTCTCCGCCCCAATGTCGAAAAGCGCTTCCGCCGCGACCTAGACAGCTATTACTTCGCCGCCACGCAGATCGAGCGCTTTGTCGAGCCCGCGCGCCGCTTGAAGCCAGTCGCCGTTGTCGACAATCTGAAACACACGACCGACCTCGAAATGGATTTGCGCCTCGAAGCCGCCGCCATCTCCGAGATGGCCGACAATATCAAAGCAGACGAAGGCTTCCGCGTCCCCGTCGTCGATTGGCGCCGTACAGCCAAGCGCGTTCTGACACTGGAGTGGATAGACGGGACACCGATTGCCAATCACGCCGCACTTCGCGCACGCGGATTTGATCTCTCCGCTCTCGGCCTCACCGTCATGCGCTCGTTCCTGCGCCATGCCATGCGCGACGGTTTCTTCCACGCTGACATGCACCAGGGCAACTTGTTTATCGACAACGACGGAAAGGTCGTCGCCGTCGATTTCGGCATCATGGGCCGGCTCGGATTGAACGAGCGCCGCTTTCTCGCGGAAATACTGCACGGCCTCATTACACGCGATTATACGCGCGCGTCCGCCATTCATTTCGAGGCCGGCTACGTGCCCCCGCACCATAGCGTCGCGGAATTCGCCCAAGCCATGCGCGCAATCGGTGAACCGATCCATGGCCGCACGGCCGAAGAAATATCGATGGCCGATCTCTTGGGCCAACTGTTCGCCTATACCGATGTATTCGACATGGAGACGCGGCCCGAACTCATCCTGTTGCAAAAGAGCATGGTGATCGTTGAGGGCGTAGCGCGCGGGCTTGATCCGAATTTGAACGTTTGGACCGCATCGGAACCGATTGCGCGCGAATGGGTTGAGAACAATCTAGGCCCCCTGGGCCGCTTGAAGGAAGCCGGTGCCGGGGCGCAAACTCTTGGCGAATTGATCCTGAAAACGCCGGGTCTGTTGCAACAGGCGCAATCGGCCGCGCAAGGTTTCGCCGCCATGGCGCGCGACGGCATCCGGCTGGATGAAGCGTCGCTCAAGAAAATATCCCAGGGCCAGAAAACGACTGACCGCTTGGCGCGGACAGGCTTTATTCTAGCGGTATTGAGCGTCGGTGCGCTGCTCTTGAAGCATTTCGGCATCATCTGACCCCGAAAAGTCGTTTGCCGCCTCTGCGCGACAATCGCGGCTTTGACGAATTGCCACCCACCCATCAAAATGCCGTCCATGAGACTATTCCGCCGCCATAGATCCGGATTGAGTTGGCTCGCCTCGCTTGTGCTGCTTGTTGGTACGCTGGCGGCGATGGCCGTTCCGCATCCGGCGCAATCTGGCCGCCAAGTCTACGACGCGGTCCTCGGTTGGATGCCAATCTGTGCGCCGTCTCAGGCCGGAAAATCCAGTGACGGCAATACACAACACGCGCCCGGTACTGCACATGCCTGTTGCGCTTTTGCCTGTGCGGCGGCTGTAGCGCCTGTAGCCTTGCCTCAGCCAGTACTAGCATTCGTAATTTTTCCAGACACATTGACTGATGCCGTTGCCACTAGTGACGATGCCCCCGCACGCCCCCGCCGCGGCTCGGGAACCTTAGGCAGCCGCGGCCCGCCTCTCCACGCCTGACATCCCATCATTTCGGATCAACACGCAACATGCTGCGTGTTTCAGGACCTTTCTGGAGACGACACCCCGTGAAAAAATCATTTCGCATATTTGCGGCAGCAACGGCCTGCGCTGCAGCAAGCCCATCTTTCGCCCATCACCCAGGCGGTGTTGGCAATACCGGCGGCAGCGGCCCCATCAACACCATTTCAGCCACGACCTTGCGCGCCGGGCAAGGCGCGGCGGCGGTCATGTTTGAGATAATCCGCCTCAAACCACTTTCAGACGAAACCCTTGGTGAAGCGGCTCATGCCGATGCCCCGCCTGCGGTGCATCACGAGGAAGAGGTGGGCGGCGGTGGCGATCACCATGGCGATGCCGACGGCCAAAGCCCGCACAGCTTGAAGTCCATCGATAGCATCAACATCGCGCTTGCTTACGGCCTCACAGACGATTTGACGGTTTTAGCACGCTTACCATTCGTGCGCCGCACGGACGTGCGCGAGGGTCTGCACTTCCACGAACACCCGGTACTCGGCGAGCACGTCAATGTCATCGAAACGCTTGGTGACGCATCAGGCGTTGGTGATGTAACGCTGCTTGGTCAATACCGGTTCTTAAAAGACGCGGCGTCGGGTTTTGAGATGGCAGCACTCCTTGGCATCAAGCTGCCAACCGGAAAAACCAGCGAAACCGCCAACGAAGGCGAACGTTTTGAAGCGGAATTCCAGCCCGGTTCAGGATCTTGGGACGGCCAGTTCGGCCTCGCTGCAACTTTGCGTGAAGGCCCCTGGTCGTTCGACACCAGTGCTCTTTATCACCTCGTCACCGAAGGCACTCAAGATACCGATCTTGGTGACCGCCTACTCTATGGCGTCGCACTTTCCTTTCGCGTGATGGGCGGCCCGGCGGCCGAAGAGCACGTTCATTCAGATGGCGCGGTACATCTGCACAAGCCGTCGCCCAAGGCGCTTGCCATTGATGCCGTCCTCGAACTCAACGGCGAGTGGCACGACAAGCAATCGGCCGGCAACGAGACCGATCACAACTCGGGAGGTCACACGCTCTACCTCTCACCCGGCGTGCGCCTTTCAGCTGGCGATTGGTCTGGGTTTGCTTCCGTCGGCATCCCTGTGGTCGAGGATATGAACGGCTTGCAGCCTGATCCAGACTGGAAATTCGTCACAGGCGTCGCGTTTGCTTTCTAACGGCCCCACACTTCACGAACTGCAAAAAGCCGGGTGGTTCGCCGCCCGGCTTTTTTATTTTGCTTTCCTGGGACTAATCAAATGTGTGCCGTGTGCAATCGCAGCAGTCGCACGCATAGCGGAGGCGATGAAAATCACTTCCGCCAATTCGGCTTCCGTGACACCCGCATTGACCGCGTTCGTTCGATGAACTTCCAGACTGTATGGGCATTGCGTGGCGAGTGCGACGGCAACAGCAATCAGCTCTTTATAGCGGCGCGGGATCGCACCCGGCGCCATGGCCGCGCGGTCGAAGATTTCGAACGCCTGCATGGTCTGCGGCGTCAGAGATTTGAGTTGCGGCAACTTTGACAGGTTGGCGGCGTCGTACATGGCGTGCTCCCTCATGGCTTCCGTTTCGCGGTCACGGTTATTTTCCTTGAAACGTCTAGACGTTTGCGAGAGAGGTCAAGACGTGATCCCGCTCGCGCACTAAAAATGAGGAACTACTCATGGCTGAACCTATAACCGGCCGCCCGCCGCTCCCGCCTTTCACGCGCGAAACGGCAATCCAAAAAGTGCGCATGGCGGAGGACGGCTGGAACGGCCGCGATCCGGTGCGCGTTTCACTGGCCTACACCGAAGACAGCCGCTGGCGCAACCGCGCGGAGTTCCCCTTGGGGCGCGCTGAGATTGTCGCGTTCCTGACGCGCAAGTGGGCACTCGAACTTGAGTACCGCCTTATTAAGGAACTTTGGACCTTCGCGGACAATCGAATCGCCGTGCGCTTTGCCTACGAGTGGCACGACCACAGCGGACAGTGGTTTCGCTCATACGGCAATGAGAATTGGGAGTTTGATGCACACGGGCTCATGGCCCTGCGCTTTGCCTCGATCAACGATCTGGCGATAACGGAAGCCGAGCGCAAGTTTCTCTGGCCGCTCGAGGAAAACAATGGGCGCCGCCCCGACGATTACGCGGGGTTGAGTGAACTGGGACTGTAATGGAGGTCCGCCTGTAGACGTTGGCGCTGTTCCATGATCACATGGCCGTCAATCTACCAAGGGCGGCAAGGCGGGCGTGCGCGATAGTTTGCAAAGTGTTGACGGCGTCGCAAAGCTAGCAATTGCGGCAGCCGTCCCGCGCGATTTATGCACCGATTGCGGCATTTCGCGCTCAACCGAGCCGAAGCGCTGCGGCCGTGCTTGTCAGTTCATCAAACCGGACTACGAGGGATTAGAGGCGCGCGTGCATGGCCGCACGCGCGATCCCGCACGCACCGACGAGAAATTCTTTGGCCCGTTCCAGCGCATGGTGCGCGCACGCCTCGACGCCGCCAAAGCCCGGTGCGCAATGGACAGGCATCACAACGCGCATCGCCGAGCGATTACTAGAAACAAACGCCGTCGATGCGGTTCTAACCATGGCACCGGATGAAAATGACGGTTGGCGCCCGGTTCCGGTTCTTGTCACGCGTGCCGGCGGCATGGCGCAATGCCGGGGCATGCGCATGGGCTACGCGCCACTCCTGGCACTTCTTGAACCCGCCCGTGCTGCGGGACATAAACGCATCGCCGTCATAGGTATTCCATGCCAAGTATATGCGCTTCGGGCGCTTGAAGCCGAACTTGGCTTTGAAAAGATCTACGTTATCGGCACGCCCTGCTCGGATAACACCACGACCGAACGCTTTCACGAGTTTCTCAGCCTGTTGTCGGAAGACCCGGCGACGATCACATACCTCGAATTTCGCGCCGATTATCATGTCGAGCTGCGGTTCACCGACGGGCGCAAGAAAGCAATTCCGTTCCTGATGTTGCCACTCTCGAAACTGCCGCCGGACTTTTTTCCACTCACCTGCCGCACTTGTGTCGATTACACCAACGTTCTCGCCGATATCACCGTTGGCTACATGGGTGGCGAAGGCGAACAGTGGCTGCTCGTGCGCAACGCGCGTGGCGAAGAGCTGTTGGGCCTGCTTGGTGACGAAGTGGTGTTGTCTGATCCCAGGCAGCAAAGGCAAGCGGCGCGGCCCGGTCAGCGGTTTCATGAAAAACGTCGAACTCGCCGCCGGCGGCTTACCGCTGCGCTCAATGCCCAACTGGCTGCGCCCCATCATGGGCTGGCTGATGCCGCGAATTGGCCCGCGCGGCCTTGAATTTGCGCGCGCACGCCTTGAAATGAAAGCGATCGAGACGGTCTTACATCTGCGCCGTGAACGCCCGGCCATGATTAAGAACATGATTCCGGAACACGTGTGGCGGCTCGTGAAGCCGTACGGGCTCGAGCGGAAAGAGGGGGAGTAGAAAGGCGTCGCCCAGCAGGCCGGATTGGTCAAAGCCATGAGAGTTCAACTCTTTTGGTTGCAGCAATGCCTTTCGGCCACGAATCTATTTTACCGATGCAGACGGCAATTGCCGCCGTCGGCCTGGCGATGATAAACAACGCAAAAGTGGAGCAAG
>CAVXTJ010000018.1:0-37837 GCA_963764605.1 uncultured Alphaproteobacteria bacterium | reverse complement strand
TGGGCTCGGGCGCCAGCGTCAAAGTTGGTGCGCCAACCGTATCTGGCGCCAAGGTCACGGGCGAGCTCGTCGAGCAGTCGCGCGGACCCAAGCTCATCGCTTTCAAGAAGCGCCGTCGTAAGAACTCGCGCCGCAAGAAAGGTCACCGTCAGGATCTTTCGACCGTTCGCATCACCAGCATCACGGGCGCCTGATAGGCCGCCTTTAGCAGACGAGGACTTCAACGATGGCACAAAAGAAAGCTGGCGGCTCGACGCGCAACGGCCGCGAATCAGATGAAACGCCTTGGCATCAAGCGCTACGGCGGCGAACACGTCATTCCTGGAAACATCTTGTGCCGTCAGCGCGGCACGCAGTGGCATCCGGGCACAGGCGTCGGCATGGGCACCGACCACACCATCTTCGCGGTTGAAGAAGGTCAGGTCGAATTCAAGACCAAGCGCAACGGCCGCATCTTCATCTCGGTCCGCCCGCAGAAAACCGTCGCGGCAGAGTAATAACTCCTGCCGCCGGCAGGATTCGGATTTCGAGAGGGGATGGCACGCCGTCCCCTCTTTCGTTTTTCTGCCCCAACTCTTCTCTCTAATCGTAAAGTCATGCGTACCAAACGGCTCACCCTCCGCCCGCTTCAACACGACGACGCCGAACGCATCGCGGTGCTTGGCGGCGATTGGGACGTTGCGAGCATGACGGGGCGCATCCCCTATCCTTATTCGGCTGAAGCAGCGCAGCACTGGCTAACCGGCGTCGCACACGGCGAAGTCGTGCTTGGCATTTGGCAGGCGACGCACTCATCGGTCTGTGCGGTTACAGCCCGCTTACCGGCGGATCGGCCGAACTTGGCTACTGGATCGGCAAACCCTATTGGGGCCACGGATACGCGACCGAAGCATCGCGCGCGCTTATGGACTTTGGCTTCGCAAGGGCCGCATCAAGCGCTTCACGTGCTGCCACTTCATCGACAACCCTGCTTCCGCCCGCGTTGCTGCAAAGCTCGGCTTCAGATCGCTGGGGCCCGGCACGGGTTGGTGCGAGGCGCGTCAAAAAGATCTGCCAACCCTGAAGTATGAGCGCCACCGCACCTGGACTCAGGCTAGATCATAGCCCCGAGCTTAGCCCCGTGAATCATCCCATGAAGTCATCACCATGAAATTTCTCGACACCGCAAAAATCTATGTCGCCTCCGGCAGCGGCGGCAACGGCTGTATCGGATTCCGGCGTGAAAATTCATCGAGTTCGGCGGCCCCGATGGCGGCGACGGCGGACGCGGCGGCGACGTGTGGGTCGAGTGCGTCGAAAACCTCAACACGCTCATCGACTATCGCTATCAGCAGCACTTCAAGGCCAAGAGCGGCGGCGACGGCATGGGCCAGAACCGCGCCGGCGCCAATGGCGACGACATCGTCGTCAAGGTTCCGCCCGGCACGCAAGTCTTCGCCGAGGACAACGAGACCCTGATGGCCGACTTGATGAAGCCCGGCGAACGCGTCTCATCGCGAGGGCGGCAACGGCGGCTTCGGCAACGCGCATTTCAAGAGCGCCACCAATCAATCGCCGACCCACGCCAACCCTGGTTTGCCCGGACAAGAACTGACGATCTGGCTGCGTCTCAAGTTGATCGCGGACGCCGGTCTCGTCGGCCTGCCGAACGCCGGCAAATCGACGTTCCTCGCCGCCGTCTCCGCCGCCAAGCCGAAGATTGCCAACTATCCCTTCACGACGCTGCATCCAAACCTCGGCGTGGTGCGCGCGGGAGAGAGAGCTTCGTGCTCGCCGATATTCCGGGCCTCATCGAAGGCGCGCACGAAGGCGCAGGCCTCGGCGACAGGTTCCTAGGCCACGTCGAACGCTGCCGGGTCTTGCTGCATCTCGTCGATGCGACGGAAGAAGACGTAGCGACCGCTTACAAAACCGTGCGCCGCGAACTCAAAGCCTACAGCGCTGAACTTGCCAAAAAGAAAGAGATTGTCGCGCTGTCGAAATGCGATGCGCTCGACGCTGAAACCATCGAAGCCAAATTCGCGGAACTCAAGAAAGCCACGCGCAAGACGCCGCTCATTCTTTCCGCCGTCTCAGGGCAAGGCGTAAAGGACGCGCTCTTTGCCCTCTTTCGCGAAGTCAATCGCACAGGCAGCGGCGGCGACACGGACGGCGCCGAACCCGACGCGCCGTGGCGGCCTTAGTCCGAAATAACGTCATCCCGGCGCGACCACTTGGAAGTCCCCTGGCGGGATCGCGAAAGCGACGATGGCAACGCCATCGCAGGCCGGGACCCAAGCAAGCGTCCGCGGATTATCATGAGCGATTATCGCGCCTGTTGAAGCACGAATTATCGTTGGGTCTGCGCTATTGCTTGACCACAACCTACAAGCGGGCTGTCGATACCTCATCCGACCTACAGAGTACTGAAGCTGTATAGGCACGCCCAGAATCAGTTATCTCAGTATGCAGAGACATGGAGCGTTGGATGGCCAAACGGTTCTCTGAGTTGTTTAAGCTCGGGCTGGATCAGCCTCAATTGGATTTTGTCGATATTGCGCCATCGACTGATACACCACTTTTCATCGATCCGTTTGCGATCTCGATAAAAGAAGATCAATGGTCCGCGACGTGTCATACACTCATCAAGCACTTTTTTGGAACCGCTCTGGACCACATTAGAGCTGGACGACCACGCAAGCTAAAGCCCTGTTGAATGGATTGAGCGAACCGAATGAAACTTGCTTAGGCCAATCGAAAGGCGCACCAGCGGGCAGGGGCGTCAGCGGCAACAAGCGTTTGACTTGTATGAAAGCCTCTCCAAGAGCCAAGCAGCCAAGACGGGGCTGCTTGAAGAGCTTGCAGACTGCGATCTGTTCGTCGATGGAATTGGACCAGACAAACTCTCTGACATCACAACAAACATCATCAGACGCCCACTGATAGAATACACTCAGGCGCAATGCGCACTGCACGGCATCAAACTCGTCGGCACCCTATCCAAGCGGGCGTTACTGGGATGTTGAGCGTTGCGCTTGGAGGTCCGACTATCAACCCCTTCCGATTGTGAACAAGCGTCCCATTATCCTCGTACCGAAGTACTCTGTGCGCCGCGAAATGTGTCTAAATGCACAGGAATATTACTCGCATCATATCATCAATTACATTCAACAAGAGGAATTTGAGCGAGGGTCTTCACTTGTTCGAACGCTAAAAAGCGGTGAAAGGCGACCGCCATTTAAAAAAGACCTGAAAGAAAAATTTCCGTTTACGAAGGATTTCTTGGCTGGTTCTCAGAGGCTAATCCCGAAGTGTTGGCAACCTACAAGATTTTATCAAAAGCTTCGGGGTGTAGACGGTGTTTTATCTCACGAAGACTTTGAAGACCAGTTCGAGGAAGCCGCTTTCGCTGAAGCGGTCTGTGAGCGCTTACAGGGTATTCCGCCCGGCGACAAAAGCGCAGCGCAATATCACACCTTTATCGTTGGGGCATTAGAGTTTGTCTTTTGGCCTCACTTGATTTATCCGAAGAAAGAAGATCCCATCGACGGCGGTCGAAAACGAATTGACATCACCTACACCAATGCGGCCCGAGATGGATTCTTTTACCGCGTTCACACGGCCCACAACATAGGTGCAAACTACGTGATGGTGGAGTGTAAGAACTATTCGAACGATCCTGCAAACCCGGAAGTTGATCAAGTGTCTGGGCGATTTAGTACGAACCGGGGGCGACTCGGCTTGTTGTTGTATCGCGGCATCAAAAACTATGACCTATTAGTCCGGAGATGCCGTGATACTGCACAGGCTGGTCGTGGCGTAATTATTCCTATCGGTGATGATCAACTCATCGAGTTCTTGAATTTGATTGCGGGCGGGCAACGGGCGACTATCGATGTCCGCCTGGAGCAGGTCTTAGAAAAAATTCTCAAATAGTGATTTGTAAGCTTTATCTTTCGTGACTGGTGTCCATGAAACCGGCAGCAGCTGAAGGGGATGAACATCAAGCCGGTTCGGTCTCAAAATTGTGTGCTCACCCCCCTACTCCCCCTCCACCCTCTGAAACCCATCCCTATTCGGCATCTTGATTTTGGCCAATGACGCGGCCGTCAATTCGTCTTTCTCGCCGATGATACCATTCGCGTGCAGCAGATACGCCGTCACCGCGTAGAGCTGATCCGCGCTCAATGATCCGGGCGCCATGGCGGCATACTGCGGCGCGTGAAATCAAACAGCGTCGTCGCATACGGCCAATATGGTCCAATCGCCTTTGACATGTTGTCCTTGTGCGGCGGCTTTGGTTCGCCAACCAGTTCCTCCGCCGTCGCGCCGCGCCCGCCTTCGCCATGGCAGCTCGCACATTGAGATTCAAATATCGCTTTGCCTTCAACCGCTGTGCCTTTGCCGGGCGGCAAGCCCCGCCCATCGGGAAAAATCGTCAAGTCCCACTTGGCGAGTTTCGCTCAGCGCTCATGGGCGTACCAAGCTTCGGCGCTTTTTGCATCTCAGCCGCGAGCGCCGCGCCACCTGCGAACAGCACCAAAACAAGCAAAAGAAACTCACGCATAAACATGGCTGACCTTGCCCTCTTCATCGACGCCCCAGGCCACAATGGCGTTGTAATGAAAGTATCCGTCGCGCCCGCGCTCAGTGACCAGCACATCGCGCTCGGGCTGCACGTATCCTGTTTCATCCGTGGCGCGGCTTTTCAAAACCGCTGGCCCGCCGTCCCACGCCCAAGGAGCACGGAAGCGTGTGAAGCAACGCGATAACACCGGCTCTTGCAGAGCCGCCTCGCCCCACGATTTCCCGCCATCGGCCGAGACTTCAACTTTGGCAATTTTGCCGCGCCCGCTCCAGGCAAGCCCGCGAATTTCATAGACGTTGGCGCCGCGCATCTTCAACCCCGGCGACGGCGATGTGATGAGCGACTTCGCATCCATGACAAATGTAAACTGCCGCGCTTTGCCGTTGGGGAGAAGTTCCGTGTATTTCGCCGTCTCGTTGCGCGCCATCACGGGCTGATCCGTCACCTGCAAGCGCCTCAGCCACTTGACGTTGACGACGCCTTCCCAGCCGGGAACGACTAAGCGCAGCGGATAGCCATTTTCCGGGCGGATGCGTTCGCCGTTTTGGTAGAGCGCAACAATCGCGTCATCCATCAGCTTCGCGAGCGGCAGACTGACGTTCATCACCGCCGCGTCCGCGCCTTCGGCAATCACCCACGAGGCCTTTGCATCGATACCCGCTTGATCGAGCAGAACGCTCAGCGGCACTCCTGTCCACTCGCTGCACGACACAAGCCCATGAAAAGATCCGACCGGCCGCTGGATCGGCTCGCTATGCCAGCCGGCGTTGCTGTTGCCGCCGCACTCCATAAATATGAGATGCGAGCGCATCGGATAGCGCAGCAGATTGTCGACCGTGAAACTCAGTGCCTGCCGCACCGCCCCATGGATGACGAGCCGGTGATGCGCGGGATCGATTTCAGGTACGCCGTTGTGGTGGCGTTCGAAGTGCAGCCCGCTCGGTGTAATGATGCCTTCGAGCGCTTCAAGCGGCGTCCACGACACGCCATTGCCGGCGAGGTCACGGTTACCGCCGATATTGCGCAGCGTGCGCGCTTCGAACTTTGAAGGTTTGCCGTAGCCTGTAAACGGGAGCCCCGGCTTGTGCATCCAGGGCGGCGATGCGGGGTCGATCACTGGTGCGGGCGGCGCAGCCACTTCCGGCTCTGCCGCCAACGCCGTGCCCGCCGCGCCAGCAAGCGCGAGTACCAAACTGTTCTTGAGAAATAGCCGCCGGTGCAAAATGCCGTTTCCGGCGACGGGGATGAGATCGTCGCCGGAAAGATTTTGGTTCATCTGCGGAGCCTGACTTGCGCACCTGGATCGAAGTTAAGAACCTTACGACTGGTCCAGTTTACGACTGGCTTGGTGCCAATTGTCCAGCGAATGTCGCGCCGTCCGAGTCTTCGCGCTTTGACTTCGATCGCGTCTCCGGCTTTTCCACCATGCGTGAAGCGGAAGTTCGGATCTTCGCTGACCGAAATGCCGCCTTCCATGGTGAAGATCGTGTCCGCGCCGCTCTTCACTTCGATTTTGTTGACGTAGCGCGCGGGCGTATAGAGGCCCGTCACCTGATCCATCTGCATGCCGGTCGTGTTCGGATGCTTAATCATGAACTGCATCTCCGCCGTCAGCGCATCGCCTTCCTTGGAAACGAACTTCTTAATCTGCATTTTGCCAAGGCTCTTGGCCGCTTCTTCCGCGTCCTTAGCGGCCGGGGCCGAGCAGCCGCCCGAGGCTTTGACGAACTTCGAGATCATGTAGAGCTTACCGTCGGTCGTCTCGGCAATGGCACGCACGTCCGAATACTGGTCCATGCGAATGCGTGTCGAAAGCATACGATCACCTGTGCCGGCCGCCGCGCCATACGTGATCGCGGCCACAACGGGAGACGGGTTTTGATCGACCACAAGCGTCAGAGACTTTACGTTCGCGGCAAAGCTTGCCGGCATCTTGATGGTGATCGGCACCACGGCCGCGTCTTCTGCGCGGATCGGCGCGTCCATCGAAATCATGTCCTTCGCGTCCAGCACTTCGCGGCCGCCGAAGATGTCTTTATGCAAGCTCTGCCAAACGGCGCTCGTTGCCGTTTCGGCTGAAGACCGGAGCAAAACCAGCCGCCGAGAACGTCAATGCGGCGGCCAAGACCAGCCCCGAAACCAATTTGCGGCTTTCATTCAGTTTCAGCATCGAAAAGTCTCCTCAAACCGGCTCACCGGTACTCCCATCATCCTACGCTATTTCGGTACGAACGGCGAATTCGTTACACCGGTTAGTCAACGATACCTAAATTGTGAAAATACTTATGTTTTTCAGCCATTTATTTTGGAGCAACCCGCATGACGGTTCTGTCATCGATGCGCTGTCCAAAGGCGAAAATGGCAGCGAGACTACTCAACCCGCCGATGGCCAAAGCCACCGCAAGCAAGACCGGCAGATTGGCATAGTTTCCCCGATCCACGACCAGCCAGGCATTGAGATACTTCGTCAGCAGTGCTCCGGCGACAAGAGCCAAATTCATCAGCGACGCCATGAGCGCAAACCAGCTCGCGCGCCGTCCGGGAGGCGCATAGATCGCGGTCAGCGTCAGCAGCGGGATCATGGAAAGCTGGACGAAAGGCGACGACGCCGCCGTATCAATAACCGCGATCGTACGCGCTCCGAAACCGAACATGCGCTCCGTCCATTCGTGCAGTCCGAGTGTTAACCCGAGGCTCGGCAGTGACAACAGTAGCGTCGCAACCGTCAGCCACAGAAGTACGCGCGCTACGGGCTGGCGGGTGATGGCATCCGAAAAGAGCCATGTACCAAGCAGCGCCAATGCCGTGCCGATCTGAGCAAGGGTGCCGAGAAACGCCTCGTCGAAGCCAAGCACGTCCATCGTGAACCACGAATATCCTTGGCCCACGCTCGGAGCCGCACGGAAAACGAATATGATGACTGCCGCGTAGAAAATCTTACGTTTTGTCTCCGCGTCGAGATCGCCGACCACGCGCCGGAGCATCACAATCACAACCATGAGAGAGACTGCGAACACGATCTCCTGACTGCCGCGAAAATCAGAATACGCCAGCGCCGCCACAACCGCTCCGAACACCAGTCCTCCGCCAAGAATGCGCCAGTCCACGGCGCGCTTTTCAATCTTGTCGAGTTTCACCAGCATCGCGCCTGTCACGGAAATGACCGGGATGATGAGCCCTATCAAAAATACCGTTTCATACGAGTAAATGCTGGCGAGCCATCCGGCCGTGCCCGCGACCGCAAACGCGCCAAGAGAAAGCGCCAACCGCCCAAGCACTTGCACCATGCCGAGATCCCGGTCGACGTCAGCCTTTGCGCGCGACGTGCCGTCGGCGTTCGTCCGCTCAACCACTTCCGTGCTCATCGCGTCCGCCGTCACGTCTTGCAGCACCACGCCGACGATCGAGAGAAAAGAGCCTACCCGGTACATATTCTCGGGGCTCGCGAAGCTGAGCCACCCTCCAGCCGCCCCTGCCAGCGTCAACAGCCCCGCCGCGATGAACCCGCCGCCGATCAAGACATAGATGCGCCGCTGCGATCCGAAAATCGGCACGGCATCGACAAGCTCGCCGAAAACCATTTTGATGGTCCAGGGCAACGTGAGCCACACACTCAGCGAGGCAAGCTCGGCCGGCGTCAGAAGTCAGGCTTTTCTTGATCCAGAAGGTCTCGGCAATCGAGACAAGACCCATGGCGCCGTAGGCGAAATAGACCATAAGCAAGGGCAAATACTGCAGGCGGAACGCGCGCACGGGATTGAGCAGCGCGCGCTCGAGTTGCTGCGCCAAATAATCTCTGTTCCAGATCGTTGCCTCAGTCATGCGCCAGTTAACCCTTGATTAACCCTCAATTGGCCCGCACCTTTTGCCCTTTTATCTCATTGTGCACGCCTCGTATCGCGCGAGCTATGCGGGCGCGCGCAAATCCTGTTAAGACAGGCACACTTAATCCGCACATCCTCAGCCCCAGCGATTAGCCCGATAGATGTCCCGCACCTCGACCAAATCATCGTCACCGGCCGTTCAAGCCCGCCCCGAGTGGGCAAAGGCCCGCCGCATCGTCGTCAAGATTGGCTCGGCGCTTCTGGCTGACCGCGATACCGGCAAGCTGAAAAGCGATTGGCTCGCGTCCATGATGGACGACGTTGCAGCGCTCGCCCAAGCGGGCAAAGAAATTGTACTCGTCTCGTCGGGCGCCATCGCGCTTGGCCGCCACACGCTCAAACTTCCCAAGGGTCCGCTTGAACTCGAGCAAAGCCAGGCCGCTGCCGCAGTTGGTCAGATATCTCTCGCACATGCTTACCAGGAAATGGCGCAGGCACGCGGGCTGATCGCCGCGCAAATTCTTCTGACGCTTGGCGACACGGAAGAACGCCGCCGGTATCTCAACGCGCGTCACACCATCGAGCAACTCTTGGCTCTCAAAGCCATTCCGGTCGTAAATGAGAACGACACTGTCGCCACGACCGAGATCCGCTACGGCGACAACGATCGTTTGTCGGCACGCGTTGCGTCGATGGTCTCGGCCGATTGCCTCGTGCTCTTGTCCGACATCGACGGTCTTTACACGGCGCCGCCGAACGACGATCCGAACGCACAGCACATTCCGCTTGTCACCGAAATCACGCCCGAGATCGAAGCCATGGCGGGCGACGCTGGAACAGAGCTGTCCAAAGGCGGCATGAAAACCAAAGTCGAAGCTGGCAAGATCGCGCTTGGCGCGGGCACGAATATGGTCATCACAACTGGCAAGATCATGCACCCGCTGAAAGCCATCGCGACGGCGCGAAAGTGACGTGGTTCCTGGCCAAGTCCGATCCCGTCACCGCAAAAAAGCGCTGGATTGCCGGGCAACTCGAACCGGCCGGACAAATCACCATCGACGCTGGCGCCGAAAAAGCGCTTGCTATCCGGCAAAAGCTTGCTGCCCGCTGGCGTCACGCGCGTCGAAGGCGATTTCGACCGTGGCGATGCCGTCATCATTCGCTCATCCGATGGCCGGGAACTCGGGCGCGGCCTCATCGCCTATGCACAAAGCGACGCCGCGCGTATTATCGGCAAGAAGTCGGGCGCCATCTCCGAGATCCTCGGCTACGAAGGCCCCGATACCCTCATCCACCGCGATGATATGGCGTTGAATAGGAAGTAGCGGCCATGAACAAAGCTGAGCGCATATCCAGCGAAACACAAGAACTGATGCTCGCCATCGGCCGGGCCGCACGCTCTGCCGCGCGTGTTCTCGCCGTCGCGCCAACAGCTCAGAAAAACGCCGCACTCATTGCCGCCGCCAAAGCCCTGCGAACAGCAACACCCGCCATCCTAGCAGCCAACGTCCAAGACATCGCCGCTGCCAAATCCGCTGACCGCCCGGCTTCGTTCATCGATCGCCTGTTGCTCGACGACAAGCGCATCGAAGCAATCGCCAAGGGACTTGAAGACATCGCAGCACTCGCCGATCCTGTCGGCACCGTGCTCGCGGAGTGGACCCGCCCGAACGGTCTCAAATTCCAGCGCGTGCGCGTGCCGCTCGGCGTCATCGGCATCATCTACGAAAGCCGCCCGAACGTGACGGCGGATGCAGGCGCGCTCAGCCTCAAAGCCGGTAACGCCGCGATCCTGCGCGGCGGCTCGGAAAGCCACCATTCAAGCGGCGCCATTCACGCCTGTCTGGTTGAAGGCTTACGCGCAGCCAATCTACCCGAAGCCGCCATCCAACTCGTGCCAACCACAGACCGCGAAGCGGTCGGCCAGATGCTCAAGGGTCTCAACGGTTCAATCGACGTCATCGTCCCGCGCGGGGGAAAAAGCCTCGTGCAACGCGTGCAGGACGAAGCGCGCGTGCCGGTGTTCGCGCACTTGGAAGGCATCTGCCACACCTACGTCGATCGCGCCGCCGATATGTCAGTCGCCATTCCGGTCGTCCTCAACGCCAAGATGCGGCGCACGGGCGTTTGTGGCGCAACTGAATGCCTACTTATCGATAAGAATGCCGGCGAGGACCTGGCGGCGCCGCTGGTCAAGGCCTTGCTCGATGCCGGCTGCGAAGTGCGCTGCGATCCGGCCATCAAGCGGGACGCGCGCGCCCTTGCCGCCACCGAAGCCGACTTTGGCCATGAGTTTCTGGATGCCATCATCGCGGTCAAACTCGTCGATGGTGTCGATGGCGCCATCGAACACATCGCCAAGTACGGCTCGCAGCACACTGACGCCATCATCACTGAGGATGAAAAAACCGCGAACCACTTCCTCGCCAACGTCGATTCAGCGATAGTCCTCGTCAACGCCTCGACGCAGTTCGCGGACGGCGGCGAGTTCGGCTTTGGTGCCGAGATCGGCATCGCAACCGGCAAGATGCACGCCCGCGGGCCTGTCGGCGTCGAGCAACTGACCACTTTTAAATATCTCGTGCGTGGCAACGGCCAGATCCGGCCCAAGTGAGGCGCACCTTTTGACTCGGAAAATTCCGCAACGTCAATTTCAGTCCGTCACCGTCCGCACACCCCTCGTGCTTCCGGGCCAGCGCGTCGGCATCATGGGTGGATCGTTCAATCCCCCCCATGAGGGTCACACAATCGTCGCTGAAACCGCCATCAAGCGTCTCGGCCTCGATCAACTCTGGTGGCTCGTCACGCCCGGCAATCCTCTGAAGTCAAATGGCGCGCTTCCCACCCAAGCCGAACGCATGGCCGCTTGCCACGCTTTTGCGCGCGGGCCAAAAATGAAAATCACCGGCTTTGAAGCGGAGCTTGGAACGCCTTACACGGCCGCCACGCTCGCGTTCCTTAAATTGCGCCGCCCCGATATTCACTTTGTCTGGGTCATGGGCGCCGACAACCTCGCGGGCTTCAACCGCTGGCAACATTGGCAGCGCATCGCCGCCACCTACCCAATCGCGGTGGTTGATCGCCCCGGCTGGCGCCTCAAAGCGTTGGCAAGCGAAGCAGCCCACTTGCTCGGCCCGGCGCGCTTGAGCGAGGCGGAAGCTTTCCGTCTCGCGTCTGCCAAGCCGCCTGCCTGGGTCTTCTTAACCAGCCGCTTGTCAGACCAGTCCTCGACCAAACTGCGCGCCAAAGGGTATGCGCGACCCTAAGCGGCGGCCGTCATCACATTGATATAATTATACTTTATTGCACTCACCTGTAAATTTGATTGCTCGAACCCAGTTCCAAGCTTATGTTTGAAGCGTTCCCGGCTGAACCAGCCGGATCAACAGCAGCAGGAAAGGACCTCGACCGCTTGATACGTACCGCCTCCGGAAGCGCCCGCAAGAGCACTTCTCGCGCCAGCTCAAAGGCTTCAAAGCCGGGCTCGGCAAAACTTCTGGCCGACATCGTAAACTGGCTCGACGAAGCCAAGGCCGAAGAAATCGTCGATATTCCTCTCGAGGGAAAATCGTCACTCGGCGATTACATGGTCATCGCCACCGGCCGCTCGGACCGGCACGTTGGCGCCATCGCCGATCAGCTCGCAACCAAGCTCAAGGAAGCCGGCCTCTCGCGCGTGCGCGTTGAGGGCATGCCGACCTGCGACTGGGTTTTGATCGACGCTGGCGACATCATCGTCCATGTCTTCCGCCCCGAAGTGCGCGACTTCTACAATCTCGAGAAGATGTGGAAGGCCGACGTCACGGCAGATCCGTCGCAAAGTGATCCGCCGCAACATTGATTTGAAGCGCTCCGGCGCACACTGGCGGCGGCATCATGCGAATTTTGATCGCCGCCATCGGCAAACTGAAGGACGAGGCGGAGCGCGAGATCGTCGCCCGCTACGTCAAACGCTGCGAAGCGCAGGGTCGCGCGCTTGGCCTTGGGCCGTTGGAAATCGTCGAGCTTCCGGAAAGCCGCGCCGCCGAAGCAGTCGCGCGCAAATCCGATGAAGCGCAGCGCCTCTTGAAGGCCGCGTCAGCCGCGACGTTTAAAATCGCGCTCGACGTCGAAGGCAAAGCCATCACCAGCGACGCCTTCGCTGGCTTGCTAGGCAAGCAAACAAACGCCGGCACGAAGACGTGCGCATTCCTCATCGGCGGCCCGGACGGACATGGGCTCGAACTCCTACAAGCCGCGAACCTCAAACTTTCTCTCGGCGCCATCACACTGCCGCATGGCCTCGCCCGCGTCGTCCTCACCGAACAACTCTACCGCGCCGCAACGATATTAAGCGGCCACCCGTATCACCGGGGGTGAGAGAAAAACCAAGTCATCCCTAACGCCATTTCCCGATTGCCGAATCCGCAAACCCCATCAACCAAACACTCAGGTTGGTTTTCCCTGCGTATCGATTTGCTGGCATACTGCACGTCACCCCGCCTCGCTTATCGGCGGACAGCCGCGAACCCGTTTATGGCTGGGGGTGGGAGTACAGGAGATCTTTTGGGCACAAGGAGGTAACGGTCCGAGGCCCAAGAGCAGAGTTAGGGTGTGCGACGGAATCAGCAGGCCCCCTGCTGGCAGAGTAAGGCGCTGCGCGTACGCTCTATCTAAATGAGTGCCTGTAGTGGAACGCGTCGAGGCGCCACTTCTCTTAGAGCACATGGCACCCAGGTGCCGGCGCGCTCCACATCCGTTTTTTATAACGCCGGTGGAAACCCACGCGGCGGTATCCGCCCGTCACGCAAATCACTCGAGCGGCTTCGGCTTCAGGATTGCGTAAATCAGCAAAATCCCAGCCAGCAATGCGCCCGCAATCGCCGGCGCACGCCAATCTCCGGTCGCCACACGGAACAGGATCAGAATCAAACACACAATCGCGCCCACAACAGGCACTGCGAGAGGCACCTCAAAACGTCCGTCGATCTCGCCTTCGCGGCGCTTCAATATGAAGAGCGAACCGTTGACGACAGCGAAGACGAACAGCAACAACAGCACCGTGGCCGACGCCAAATCCTTGATCGACCCCATAAGCGCTAAAGGAACAAGAATCAAAAACAGCGCGGCAATTGCAATGTGCGGCGTCTGCCGTCCGGCATGGATATCGCCGAGCCGATCGGGCAACAGCCTTTGCCGCGACATGCCATAGAGCAGGCGCGAAGCCGTCACGTAGTTCACCAGCGCCGTATTGGCCACGGCAAAGAGTGTGATCAACGTCATGATGAGCGGCGGAAAATCCGGCGACGCGCGCTTCATGACTTCGGCCAAGGGGGCCGGCGCTGCGGCGAGGTCGCGCCACGGCACGACGGAAACAGCCGTTATCGCGACGGAAATATACAGCACCGCAGCCGCAACCGTTGCCAGCACAAGTGCGATGGGAATTGTTGTTTGCGGATCCTTGACCTCTTCCGCGACGTTGATCGTGTCTTCAAAGCCGATGAACGCGAAGAAAGTCAGCACAGAGCCGAGCATGACGAGGAACATCAAACTCGAATCCGCTTTCTCCGGCGGCACCTCGAAAAGATCAACGCTGCCCCAGTGAGACATGCCAACGGCGATGACGATCAACAGGCCTGCCGCCTCGATCACCGTACACACCACGTTGGCCCACATCGATTCCTGGATGCCGCGAAATACAATCCCAGCCAGCAGCAAGATAAAGCCGAGCGCAATGAGTTCGACTGGGAGCGTGCCGACGCCCATCAAAGCGCTGATGTTTGCCGCAAAGACCTTCGACTGGGTCGCAACCGACGTCAGCCCCGAGCACACGAGCGCGAGGCCGACGACAAAGCTCAAAACGGGGATGCCATAAGCGCGCTGCGTGACATAGGCGGCGCCTCCCGCGCGCGGATGACGCGATCCAAGCGACGCATAGGACAAAGCGGTCAGAAGCGCTGCAACGAGTGCCACGAGAAACGACAGCCACACGGCATTGCCCACCTGCCCGGCAGCCTGCCCGATCAAGCCATATATTCCGGAACCCAGCATGCTGCCGAGCGCATAGAGCGTCAGCTGCATCGGCCCAATGGTGCGCTTGAGAACGGGTCCGCCGCTCGCATCAGTCAATTGGCTCATCCCGACCATGCCTTTCCATGCCTTTCATTGGCTTGAAATTAAGATTGAGCCTAGCACCTCAAAACTTTTTCGCGAAATATTCGTTGGCGAACCCCGGCAACAGCCGCTGCGCCGTTGCCGCAATATACGTGGGCGCCGTAACAAAATAGCGCCGCCTTGGCCTCGCACTTTCAAGCGCGTGTATCAGCCGCTTCGTGACTGCCTCGGGTTCGAGTTTGAAGGTTTCCTTGCCGCCCGCATCCATGGACACCAAACGCGCGTGGTATTTCTCGCGATGGGGCGAGCCTTCGATATCGATATGCGAGCGCAATCGCGCCACGGCCGTTTCCACGAACCGCGAACGGATCGGTCCCGGCTCGATGATCGATACGGAAATTCCGCTGCCTTCCAGTTCGCCGCGCATGGCAATCGACAACGCTTCAAGTGCAAATTTCGAGGCGCAGTAGGCACCGCGATAGGGCGCCGCGACGAAGCCCAAGACGGAGGAACAATTGACGATACGCCCCGTTCCATTGCGGCGCATGGCCGGAATAACGCGCCGTGTCAGATCGTGCGTGCCAATGACATTGACTTCGATCTGCTCGCGCAAGACGGCTGGCGTCAAATCCTCGACCGCGCCCGGCTGACCAAAGGCCGCGTTGTTGAAAATCGCGCCGAGCTTGCCGCCTGTCATGTCGAGAGCGGAAATCGCACATGTTGCTATCGACGCCGGGTCCGTGAGTTCCAGATGCAGCGCTTCAACACGCTCAATGCGGCGCAAGCGCTCAAGGTCATCGGCCTTGCGCGCCGTCGCGATCACCCGCCAGCCCCGAGCCTTCATCGTGCGCGCTGCATCAAGCCCGATCCCAGAGGAACATCCCGTAATGAGAATAGATCGCGTCATGAATTTTATTGTCCAGATTACGAAAAGGGCCGGCGCGCACATGACAGCGTGCAGCCAGCCCTAGTCAATCAATTGTGCAACGAAGTGCTATTTCTTCACGCCTTCCACATCGAGCGTGATGTAGACGATGGCCGAAGAGGGCCCGAGCTCCTTTTTCATCTTGAAATCGGCGAGCGTCAACTGCGTGGTGCCGGTAAAGCCCGCGCGTTCGCCGCCCCAGGGATCGGGACCACTGCCGACCTTCTCGGCGTCGATGGTGATGTCCTTGGTGATACCGCGGAAAGTAAACTTACCAGTGATCTTGGCCTTGCCATCGCCCGCCGATTTGACGGACGTGCTCTCGAACGTCGCTTTCGGGTGCGCGGCCGTATCAAGATAGTCCGGGCTGCGCAAATGCTTGTCGCGCTCGGCGTGGTTGGAGCTGATGGAGTTCACATCGATCTCGACTGTTACCTTCGAGGCGTCGGGAGTCTTGTCGTCGAACGACAATGTGCCGTCGAAATTATCAAAGCGGCCCGACATCCAGCTATATCCCAGATGCTTGATGCGCCACGTGATCGAGGCGTGCATGCCCTTCTTGTCGAAAGCGTAATCGGCCGCCGCAGCGGGCAGGGAAAAGATAAGCGCACCAGCGAGAACGGCGGCGGCAAATGACTTACGCATGTAAGGGCTCCTCAGTTACGGGGCGGACCAGACCACATTCTTGTCAGAATGGAGCTGCGGTCTACGAAGTGATGCTTCAAGGCTGCGGCGGAATGAAGGACCGCCAGACCGATGACGATATAGGCGAGTATCTTGTGAATGTAACCGGCCGTATCCGACAAATTCTTGTCAACGACCGCCGAAGGTATCGAAAACAGGCCGAAAACATCGACCGGGCGTCCGTCGGAAGTCGTAATCAGGTAGCCGCTGACAGTGATTGCGGCCAAAAAAATATAGAACCCCCAGTGCGCCCCCTTGGCGCCGATACGTTCCCACGCCGACAGTTCGTCATCAGCCGGGTGAACGTTGGCGAGACGCCAGCCAAACCGCGCAAGAAGTGCCATCCCAAGCAAGATGCCAACGCTGCGGTGCAGGTCGGGCGCGCTGTTGTAGTTGGGGTGGTCGTAGGAAAGACCCACCATCCAGTAGCCGAGCGCAAACACGCCGAAAATGGCGAGCGCCATGAGCCAATGGAAGAGGCGCGTAACGAGGCCGTAGCCGGTCGCAGTGTCGCGTATGATCATGGGCAATGCTCTTACCACAAGCCAAGCAATGCCGTCACCTGCACCGGCGGCACCAATACCAACGGATCAATTCGCACCTTCTAGCAATCGCCGCGCGATGACTTGCGCCTGAATTTCCGCAGCACCCTCGAAGATGTTCAGGATGCGGGCGTCGCACAGCACGCGGCTGATGGGATACTCAAGCGCAAAGCCGTTGCCGCCGTGGATCTGCAGTGCGTTGTCGGCATTGGCCCAGGCAACGCGTGCACCCAAGAGTTTGGCCATTCCGGCCTCAAGATCGCAGCGCCGTCCCGCATCCTTTTGGCGCGCCGAGAAATACGTCAGCTGGCGCGCGATCATGGTTTCGACCGCCATCATGACGACCTTGTTGCGCACGCGCGGGAATTCATAAATCGGCTTGCCGAATTGCACACGATCCAGCGCATACTTGAGACCCAAATCCATAGCGCATTGGGCGACACCAACAGCGCGGGCTGCGGTTTGAATGCGTGCGCCTTCAAAGGTTGCCATGAGGGCCTTGAAGCCTTGGCCCTCGGCGCCACCAAGCAAATTTTCAACTGGCACTTCGAACGCATCGAAGGAAATATCGTATTCCTTCATGCCGCGATAACCCAAGACTTCGATCTCTCCGCCCGTCATGCCCTTGGCCGGAAACGGATCGGCGTCGGAGCCGCGCGGCTTTTCCGCCAGAAACATAGAGAGACCCTTGTATCCGGCCTCGTTCGGGTTGGTGCGCGCCAGAACCGTCATGACGTCGGCGCGAACGGGATGCGTAATCCAGGTCTTCTGTCCGGTAATCTTGTAAACGTTGCCGTCCTTCACCGCGCGCGTCTTGAGAGACGCCAGATCGGAGCCGACGTTCGGTTCTGTAAAGACGGCGGTGGGGAGCATTTCGCCCGTGGCGATCTTCGGCAGATACTTTTCCTTCTGCGCGTCAGTGCCGTTGTGCAGGATCAATTCGCCGGCGATTTCCGCGCGCGTGCCGAGCGAGCCGACGCCGATGTAGCCGCGCGACAGCTCTTCGGACGCGACGCACATGGCTTCCTTGCCAAGTCCAGAGCCGCCGAATTCTTCAGGCAGCGACAGGCCGAACACGCCAAGTTCAGAGAGTTTCGCGACGATATCGAGCGGGATATAGGCGTTCTTGAGATGCCACTCATGGGCGTGCGGAATGACTTCATTCAGACAGAAGTCGCGCATCAAATTCTGAATTTCAGCGTGTGTCTCATCAAGACCCGTATCGCCAAACGTCATGGCACCGGGTTGAGCGGCAATGAGATCAGCCAGGCGCGCCTTGACGTTTTCGGCTCCGCCTTCCGCAATGAGATCGGCGACAGAGTCCTCAAAACGGCGGATATCCGCTTTGGACACGCCCAGCGCATCCGTGCGGATGATCTCCAATTGGCTCATCGGAATGCCGCCGCCGATCTGGGCCAGATACTCCGCGAATGCGACCGCAAGCAGCAGTTGCTCGAACTCGCCGAACCGGCTTTCGCCCGACATGCGCGCGGCCCAATCGTGCATTTGGCGCAGACCCTCGACGGCGGTAGCCAGCCATGCCAGGCCGTGGGCTACGTGCTGGGCGTTATCGATGCCGCCAGCTTCCTGGATCTTGATACGGACGCTCGCCTTGGCAGCGGCCAGCACCTTGTCGGCCGCTGTGACAGCTTCCCCGCAGCGCTCAATCAAAGGGCCTGGTCCGGCGGCAAGAATGTTCGTGGCAGCCTTGAGCGGCGCAACAGCCATGGTCGTCTCCTTTGGGAAGTTATAGATCCGGCAGGTCTAAACCCATCCAGCTATTTTCACGGCAGGATAGTCATCCCCGCTGCGCCTGCAACCGGCAACGGTCGCGACTTATGCGCGCCGACAACACTCAGGTTCCGCTGAGATATCCTCGTTAGGTGTTCGAGAAAATGAGCGATCCGGATCACTTAACCTTTGGGTCAGAGTTACTGACCTGTCAAAGCCTTGAGGAAACGGCCCATTGTTGTCCCTGCAGAGGGGTCGGTTTCGTTCGAATCGCCAGCCATAGGCCGGCTTGCCTGAACAGCCTGTGCTGCCACCTGGGCGGCGTTTTGGGCTGCAGCCTGGGCGGCATTGGCCAGAGCAGTTGTCAGCGGCGGCGGCAAATCAGGCGTTTTGGTTGCCGGTGGCCGGCGCACGATCTGCACACTCGCTTCCTCGATCGACCCCCGATAGGCTGCATAGCTTGTTCCGTCAAATTCGTCGGGCTGGGCACTACGCCGGGACCCGAGATGAACTTCCGTTCCGCCAGGAGTGCGAAGAACCGTATTCGAAAGCGCTTCCTCCGCGCGCTTGATCGTGACCCGGGCTTCAACGGTAGCCTGCCGGGATCTAGGCTCGACGTCGTTAGCTATTGGCTGAGGCACGGCAGCTGGAATGATTTGCGCCGGGCGCACTCCATGCGAAGCAGGCGGACTTGCAACAGGATGTCTAACAGCCGGAGCCTTGCCATTGTTAGTATCGGCAGGAAGAGGTGGCGGTGATGCGCCTGCTACTAGCGCAGACCGTGCCGCAACGACCGCGAGCAAAAGCGCTTCGGATTGTGCGGTGGCAGCTGCAGGCTGCACCAGCGGCTTTGCCGGAAGTTGCGCCGGTGTTTGAGCTTGAGACATCGGCGGCGGCACTGGAGTTGGCGCTCCAGGTGCCGAGGGCCGCAAAGGCAAGGGCGGCAGCGTGCGCTGAAGAATATCCCCAGCTTTGCTGTTTGCGCTGTCCTGGCGGGCAACGGTGGGATCAGCACGCTGCACAGCAGACACGACAGAAGCGGGCGCAACCGGTGACGCCGGGATTTCGGAAGCGGTTACACGGTAGGCAAGTGCGGGAAGAGGCTTCGCCGGAACAATGTTCCCATAGATCGCGCCATCATGGTTGGGTTCGAGCACCCCGCCCGCATAGTGGTGCGCCGCAAGCGGCATCGTGGGCGATGGCAATTTTACCGGCAGAGACTCTGCAACCTGGGCGGACTCCGGCGCCATTGCATCGGAAAGATTCTCAGTTTTATAGCTCCTCGCCGCCAGCGGAAATGCAGGAGCGAGTTTCTTCCAGCTATCGTCAACTTCGGTTGGCGAAGTTACCGAAACGGCAGCTGCGACTGTTGCCGATATTGACTTCCCGGTAAGCGCCGCAGGTGCAGGTGTTGGAGGTTCTGATTTGGTACCGGGTACGGCCCTTGGCTGCGCCGGAACAGCAGCAACAGCGGGCGTTGCGGCCAGCTTCGCAGACGTTTCTGGTTTCGACACCGGTTCAGCCGGTTTCGGATCACCGTCAACATTAGCAACAGGGGAGACAGGGGAAGGAGTGGGATTTTGAGCCGGCATCGGCGTTACATTGGCGACGCCGTTTCGTGCGTGAACCCAGGCATCACTCGCGGGTGCGGCGGCGTCACGCACTGGAACGAGTTGTGCAGCCTGCCCAATCCAGTCCTGCGCAACGATCAGTTGGTCCAGACCCAGTGTATTGGCGACGTATTCCAAATCGTCCTGCGTCCAACTGGCGATCTGGCTAAATGAACGGACATTGAGAATGTTCAGGCGCTTTGCGAGGCGTGCGTCGATGCCAACGATATTTGTAAGATCATCGTGCAAAGGCTTTGGCGTATCGCTCGATGCCAGAACGGTTTCCGGCGTGTCAGTGCGCGGCCCCAATCTTTGCAGGTCGCGGGCTATTCTTTCAAGCTCGGCCAGCAGCTGTTGCCGGCGTGCGAACAGCGGATTGACCGACAAACTTTCCAAGAGCAGAGCTTTCAGCGTATCGCCATTTACACTCCGGACGGCGTCTCCCTGCTTTTCACGCGATTCGAGTTGGAGCAGTGCGCGCCAGTCCTCGTACTGCATCAGCAGCACGTCGATCTCTGCGATCTCCGACATGAGCTGGCCGGGCGCTATTGCATGGTCGATGGTCATACGTGAAGCCTACTGTTCGGAACGCCCGGCGGTATGGGACACTCTGTACCAAGTCTAAGAGCAGGCGGCATTTTCGTCCATCCGGCCAGCCGCAGTGGCGGCAATGGTCAATAATTCGCAGGCTAAACTGTGACAGAAATGCCGACAATGAAGGCGCGGCACCGGTAGACCATACAAACGCGAACGATTAGAGTGCCTCCTTGCAACCAAAGCAGAAAGAGGCAATCGAATAATGAAGCGATTCCGCAGCATCATGGAGGCGCTTTACAGGCTTTATGAACATTCTGGCTTCGCGCTGGCCGGCGCTGTCGCCTTTGCGTTCGTGGTTTCTATCTTCCCATTCTGCATTTTCCTTGGTGCTTTGTCGGGCGTATTCGGCGGCCGGGAACTTGCGACCCAGGCCATCGCTCAGCTTTTCGACATCCTGCCGCGCCCGGTCGCAGAGGGTTTGGCACCTGAAGTCCAAGCTATCATGGGCACGAGCCGTATCGACCTTTTGACCGCGAGCGGATTTCTGGCTCTTTTCTTTGCCACCAGCGCAATAGAAACCATGCGCACCGCGTTGAACAGCGCCTACCGGGTGCAAGAGACGAGATCTTATCCGCTCTGCCTCTTGATAAGCATGCTTTTTGTTTTTGTCAGCGCTGTATCGACGCTTTTTCTGACATGGGCTGTCGTGGTTGGACCCGTGCTCGCCGAGCGCATTCAGCCGGACTGGACCAAGCATCTGCTCGACACCACATGGGTTGCGACAACTCTGAAGGCGTTCGAAGCGATTTGGCTCGGACCGGTGGCGCGCTATGCACTCGCTGGCGGCGTCATTGCAGTGCAGCTCTTCGCATTCCACCTCTGGCTTGCTGCCGGATGCCGCCGGTTTCAAGATGTGTGGCCCGGCATCGTTTTGTCGCTTGCTCTTTGGCTTGGAATTGCGAGCCTCTGGTCGAAGTACCTGGCGTTGACGAACTACTCGTTCTTCTATGCGGGCCTTTCACAATTAATGATCGCCATGATCTTCTTCCAGTTCACAGCAATCGCTATTCTGCTCGGCGCAGAATTCAATCGCGGCATCATGGAGTTTAAGCGCATAACCCGGACGCCGGGAGCGACTCCCGGAAATCCTGCAGCCTAAATCTGAGCCCTGCCGCAGAACCGCTTCGAGATATGAAACTCATCGTCTCTTAGCTGCGCCGCTGTCCGGCCTCGATCACATCTTCAATCGTTCGCAGGCCCGTTGTCGGCGCCGACACAAGCACCGCCATGTTGCCGGGCTTGTGTTCGTTGCGCAGCATGCGCATGTGAGCCTTGGGGATCTGCTCCCAAGAGAACACTTCCGACATGCACGGGTCGATGCGCCGTTCAACCACCAGCTTATTGGCCTGTGACGCTTGCTGGAGGTTGGCGAAGTGCGAACCTTGGACGCGTTTTTGATGCATCCAGAGATAGCGCGCATCCATGGTCAGATTATAACCGGTCGTACCGGCACAAATGACAACCATGCCACCGCGTTTGACCACCTGGACGGAGACAGGAATTGTCAGATTCACCGGGATGTTCAAACACGCAATCGACGTTCACGCCTTTGCCGGTGGTCTCCCAGACGGCCGCCCCAAACTTGCGCATTTCCTTAAGCCAAGTATTGTATTCCGGCGTATTGACCTTCGGTAGCTGCCCCCAGCAGTTGAACTTCTTGCGATTGATGACGCCTTTCGCACCGAGCTGTTTCACGAAGTCTACCTTGTCGTCGTCCGACACGACACCAATGGCATTGGCCCCCGACGTGGCACACAGTTGAACAGCGAAGCTTCCCAAGCCGCCCGACGCACCCCAAACAAGAACATTGTGACCTGGGCGCAAGACATGTGGCCGGTGACCGAACAGCATCCGGTAGGCCGTGGCGAGAGTGAGCGTGTAACAAGCACTTTCTTCCCACGTCAGATGTTTGGGGCGCTCCAGCAATTGGCGATCCTGCACGCGGCAGAACTGAGCGAATGAGCCATCGGGAGTCTCGTAACCCCAGATGCGCTGACTTGGAGAAAACATTGGATCGCCGCCATTGCATTCTTCGTCGTCGCCGTCGTCTTGGTTGCAGTGAACCACGACTTCGTCGCCAACCTTCCAGCGCTTGACCTTCGAGCCGACCGCCCAAACGATGCCCGACGCGTCCGATCCTGCCACATGATAGGGTTGCTTATGTACATCCCTGATGGGGGAGATCGGCGTACCTAGTGAGGCCCATACGCCATTGTAGTTGACGCCAGCAGCCATCACGAGCACGAGCACGTCGTGACTGTCGAGCGGCCACGTGGGTACGACCTCGACCTGCATGGCCTTGTCGGGGTCGCCGTGGCGATCTTCGCGAATTGCCCAAGCGTACATATTCTTGGGAACATGACCGAGTGGCGGGATCTCACCAACTTCGTAAAGGTCTTTTTTGCCCACTCCCGACACAAACTCCTGCGCAGTCATCCCAGCTCCCAATGAAGTTGTAGCAGCGACAGTCTTACCAGACATAGCGTTTCCGTCTCCCAGCTAGGCCCGAGGTGCGGGGCGCAAGCCAAATTCCTTGATTAAAACCAGCGCCAATCGGCGCCGTCCCCTTTGGGTGGTGAGTATCAAGCACGTTTTTGCGCTGCAATGAAGGGGGGGCGTTGCGGCTTTCTCGCACTCTCTTGGAGACGCCAATTTGGTCTGGTCAATAAGTTCTTAACCGTGCAGGCGTTAAGTTAAGGCTCGTTTCTTTTTAGACCACCGGTTGGCCCTGTCACAGGGCTGAACCGGCGGAATCCAAGCGCGACGCGAGGGGGCACCATGTGGGAAACAATTTTCGAAGCGCTACAGAAGCTTGGTGACGTAAATACTTTCACCGTCGTGGCGGTTATTGGCCTCGTTGCAATCGCTAACTGGCTGATCAAGTTACTGACTGACTCGACTGGATTTGCTATCCTTTTCACACCTGCCATGATCATTGGAGCTCTGGCGGCCAACTATTTGTTCGTCGAATATTATGTAATGCCTACCCAAGACAAGAACTCCAATGTCGTGATCGCTTCAGCCTTGGGCGTTCTGATTGCAATGATTTTCATGCTGCTGGCCACGCGAGGCGTCGTCGCCTTGTCGGACCGCAATCGCAAGAAAGTAAGCTCCAGACTTGCTGGCTCGGTCGGCCTCGAATCCAACCGTACCGACGCCCGTTAATCCGCCCGCTGCGTCCCGGCACCTCGCTCATCGCAACAATGGCCAGCGGCATCCTAGCATTTTGCATTGCGGCAAGCTCAGGTTAGCTTAAACAACCGGCTTGGCAGTATTGCCTAGGCGGGCCAATGAGCGTGAGACCGAGATAGAACACCATGTCCACCAAGAAATCAGGCAACCCAGATACCGCCACTGGCAGCCAAAAAGGACCCGCGGAACGGGACAAGCCATGGATGTTCCGGACCTACGCCGGGCACTCGACGGCGGACAAGTCCAATGCCCTTTACAAGATGAACTTAGCGAAGGGTCAGACAGGCCTGTCCATCGCCTTCGATTTGCCAACCCAGACCGGTTACGACAGCGACCACGAACTCGCACGCGGCGAAGTTGGCAAGGTCGGCGTGCCTGTTTCACATATCGGCGACATGCGAACGCTACTTGACGGTATTCCTCTCGACCAGATGAATACCTCGATGACGATCAACGCGACGGCCGCTTGGCTGCTAGCGCTGTATGTCGCTACGGCGGATGAAACAGGCGCAAGCCGCACCAAATTGACCGGCACCATCCAGAACGACATCATCAAGGAATATCTGTCACGCGGAACCTATGTATTCCCGCCAGAGCCATCGCTGCGGTTGATCAAGGACACGATTGTCTTCTCGACCAAGACCGTGCCCAAGTGGAACCCGACGAACGTCTGCTCGTACCACCTGCAGGAAGCAGGGGCTACGCCAGTGCAAGAGTTGGCCTACGCACTTGCAACTGCACTTGCGGTACTCGACGGCGTAAAAGCGTCGGGTGAAGTCCCAGCTGCAGAGTTTAGCAATGTCGTCGGACGCGTCTCATTCTTCGTGAATGCTGGCATGCGCTTCGTCACTGAAATGTGCAAAATGCGCGCATTCACCGAGCTGTGGAACGAGATCACACATGATCGCTATGGCGTAACGGACCCGAAGCACCGCATGTTCCGTTATGGTGTGCAAGTCAACTCATTGGGGCTGACAGAGCCGCAGGCTGAGAACAACGTCTACCGAATCCTGCTCGAAATGCTGGCCGTAACGCTGTCCAAGGACGCGCGCGCACGTGCCGTGCAGCTCCCGGCGTGGAACGAGGCTCTCGGCCTGCCTCGCCCCTGGGATCAGCAGTGGTCGCTCAGAATGCAGCAGGTTCTGGCATACGAAACCGACCTGCTTGAGTACGGCGATATCTTCAACGGCTCGACCGAAATCGCGCGCAAAGTTGCAGCCCTCAAGGAGGAAACAAAAGCCGAACTTGCAACGATTGAGAAGATGGGCGGTGCGGTTGCCGCTATCGACTACATGAAGCGCCGGCTCGTCGAGAGCAATACGGCCCGGTTGCGCGGAATCGAAACCGGCGAACAGATCGTCGTCGGCGTCAATAAATGGACGGAAACGGAAGCGTCACCACTCTCTGCGGGAACGGACTCCATCCTGGTCGTCGATCCCGCCGTTGAAGCCCAGCAGATCGAACGCCTAAAGGCGTGGCGCACCGCCCGTGACAGCAAGAAGGTTCAAGCTGCACTTGCTGATCTCGAGCGCGCTGCCAAAGAGGGCCGGAACGTCATGGAACCGTCGATCGCTTGCGCTAAAGCGGGCGTTACAACGGGCGAGTGGGGCGGGCTGCTACGCAAAATATTCGGCGAGTATCGCGCCCCGACCGGCGTGTCTCAAGCGGCCGTGCAGCGCGACGGGGCAGGTCTCGACGCTGTTCGGGCTCATGTTGAGACCGTTTCAGGCAGTCTGGGCCGCCGTATCAAGTTCCTGGTCGGCAAACCGGGCCTCGACGGTCACTCGAACGGTGCGGAGCAAATTGCCGTCAGAGCGCGCGATTGCGGCATGGAAGTCGTCTACGAGGGTATTCGATTGACGCCTGCACAGATCGTGCGAGCAGCTGTCGATGAAGCCGTTCATTGCGTCGGCCTTTCGATACTATCGGGAAGCCACGTTCCACTCGTCAAGGACGTGATGGAGCGCATGCGCAAAGAGGGACTGGAAGACATCCCTGTTGTCGTCGGCGGCATTATCCCGGCAGCCGACGCCAAGACTCTCAAGAGCTTTGGCGTGGCCGCCGTCTACACACCGAAAGACTTCCAGTTAAATGACATCATGGCCGATATCGTGCGACTCGTGGATGGCAACGCGAAGGCTGCGTGAAGGCCTGCCATCGAGCGCAAAGCCGATCTCAGTGGTTGAACATCTCCACGGCACAGGCAGTGGTCGCACTCTCGCTGAGATAGACCGATTTTCAAAAGCCGCCAGATGCATTCCATTATATGTTTGGCAATATGCGAAAAAAGATGCCGCGAGCGGCGATCAAGCTCGCTCGACTCAGCGTTGAACAAAGTTTACTAAAAAGTTTGCGGCTTGATTGGGCTCACGTTAGCCATCTTGGGAAAATAAAATGGGCATATTACCAGCAACGCTCGATTTATTTCGAGAGCATGTATGATCAATCTAATAATCAATTAACATTTTTGGCTTGCTGTTTGTTCGTCCAGCCGGAGAACACACATCATGTCAACGCCAACAACAAATTCGACCCAAACAACGAACGTCGATCCATCGGCAACCGGTGCCGGGCGCTATCTTGTTGACGGCACCAAGTGGGGTGGCGGGCTCGGAACAGGCGTCGCGCTGACATATAGTTTTCCCGGCACCATTGCCTACCATGCCAGCCCCTATGGCGCGTATTTTAACGCGGGGGAATGGCTCGGCCTTCAGACACTTGCAACCGGTGAACGAGCCGCGGTGCGGAGCGCCCTTGGCGCTTGGTCTGCGGTTGCTGATGTGAAATTTGTTGAAGTAGCCGACACGGCTGCAACCGTTGGCGAATTGAGGTTCGCTTACACCAGCTATGACACAGCATCCGAATACGCCCACGCCTACCTTCCCAATGACGACACGTCGGCAGGCGACGTTTGGCTGAGTTATGCTAACTGGAATGCCACATCCGCTCCATCAATCGCCAAAGGCAGCGATGACTTCCATACGCTACTTCACGAGATTGGCCACTCTCTTGGTCTAAAGCACTCGTTTGACGCGCCAAACGCTATTCCCGCTGCACTCGACAATTACTTCTATACCGTCATGAGCTACAACGCCCGCAGCACCGGGGACTCTGGCACAGCGTCATTCCTGCCGACGACTCCGATGTACTATGACCTGTTGGCGATCCAGAAGCTTTACGGCCGCAATGACCAGCACAATGCGGGCAACAATACATATACCTTCACAGAAGGAAGGCGCTATTTCGAGACAATCGACGACGCAGCTGGTATCGACAGAATCGTCTATTCAGGCAAGCTGGCCGTCACGATAGATCTCAATCAGGGCCGGTTCAGCACGCTAAGTGCGCCCATCTATTTCGATAACGGATCGACGCGCGCTACAGTGGCCATTGGCCCAAACTCCGTGATTGAGAACGCAACGGGGGGCTCCGGCAGCGACAGGCTCTATGGCAACGAGTTGTCAAACTTACTGATTGGTCGTGCAGGCAACGACGTCTTATCGGGCGCTTCAGGCAATGACAGACTGTTCGGCGGTACCGGAAACGATGTGCTGGCGGGCGGCGCCGGGATCGATGGATTTTACTTCAATGCAGCCCCTGTGGCACGGGTCAATGTGGACCGGATCAAGGACTTTAACACGACCCAGGATACACTCTATCTCGACGATGCCGTATTTCCCCGTTTGCATAAGGGCGCCATATCCAGTGCCCATTTTCATGTGGGGTCTGCGGCCCACGACTCCAACGACTACATCATCTACAACAAAGCGAATGGCGCCTTGATCTACGACAATAATGGCACCGGTGCCGGCGGTGCAGTGGTGGTGGCGACATTAGCCCAAAACCTCACGCTGACAGCCTCCGATATTGTGATCTATTGATCCTGTGCATTGACCGCGTTGACGCGGGGCTATTGCACGTTATACATCGCGGCTCGCTCCTAGTCGGGCAAGGCCTCTGTGGCGGAACGGTAGACGCGGCAGACTCAAAATCTGCTATTCGCAAGGGTGTGGGGGTTCGAGTCCCTCCAGAGGCACCATTTTAGAGATTTATGCGTAGCAACATTCTGCGGATGTGCCCCCTTAGAGATTGGCATGCCACACCCATTCATCATAACGACGCACCTCCTGGCCGCTCGATTGCCGCATTCCGGCTGAATGTGGTATCCGGATAGCAATTAGTGCTTCGAGGATGATGTATGCGGTCTGACGGGAATATTTTTTCAACCCTTGTGTTAGGGTTCATGATCTGGTTGGGCAATTTGGCAATTGCCAACGTGGCGACCGCGGGTCCGGCACTTTTGTTTGAGCCGTCAAACGGCAAAGTGCTTTACGCGGAAGACGCCGACAATCTTTGGCATCCTGCTTCCCTCACTAAGATTATGACCGCCTACTTAGCGTTCGAAGCGCTCAAAGAAGGCAAACTGAAAATCGATGACAAGGTCACTTGCTCGCTCGTCGCCACACTGCAGCCCCCAAGTAAGGTTGGTCTTCCGGTCGGCGGCGAACTGACGGTCGATTTGGCACTTCAAGCCGTTATCGTGAAATCTGCCAACGACGTGACCGTCATGCTTGGGGAAGCTATCGCCGGATCGGAAACCGCATTCGTACAAAAGATGAATGCAACCGCTAAACGGCTCGGCATGTCGCGGACGAATTTCGTCAACACCAATGGATTGCCGGACCCAGGGCAAGTGACGACCGCAAGAGACTTAGCCAAACTCGCCCGGGCGGTTGTCACCGAATATCCCGAGCACGCTCACTACTGGTCGGCACCTGACATGCGCCTCGGAAAGCGGCGCCTTGGCAGCCACAACGCCTTGCTCAAGACGTTTCCCGGAGCAGATGGCCTGAAAACAGGTTTTACGTGCGACTCTGGATTTAATGTCGTGGCCAGCGCGACCAGAGACGGTCGACGGCTTATGGCCGTGGTCCTCGGAGAAACATCTGGTAACGAACGGGCCGTTCGTGCAGCAAGCTTGTTGGAGCACGGTTTCCAGAACTACGGTTGGAAAGAGCTTTTCAATCAAACAAGCATAGATTCTATGGCGCTAGATCCGTCAGCCAAACCGGCAGTAAGCGTCCGCGAAAGCGTTGTATCCTGGGACTGCGGAAATGGCCGCCGCCGCGCAAACCGGGCAAACATCGCGAGCCGCAATAAGACTCTCAAGGCCAAAGTTGCCGCCGTCAAAGCCCAGTCAAAAAAAAAAGGTGAAACCCAGCAGGCACGGCCGGCGCTGAAGGGTACACACGTGGGATCAGAGGCCGCTCGTTCAATTGCCTCCCCAAAAGCCGCTGCATCAACCACGGCTCCTTAACCGAGACCGGACCGAAGCCGTTTTAGCGAGTAAGTAAATTTCAAACCATTAGCTGCAGCGGTTTCCGGTCAAAAATGCAGCCTCCAAAGGGCGGCTCAGGTGTCACATCCAATCTGGGTGTTTCATCCCCGGACGATGACCCGTCTTCGGTATCGGGCGGATTGCTCTCTTGGCGTGAGCCCGTATCGTCATCGAACGCTTGTCCCGCTTGACCAGCAATGTTCACCTTCCCAGCAACGGGTGCGCCATTGGCATTTCCCGGCGCCAGAAGCTCGAACCCGCCCCCTAGAACCAAGAGTGTGATCCAAGCGGCCAAAAAGCCTTGGATGAGCCTCACGATGCGATTTTTCAGGGCTCCCTCCTCTGGGGCCTGCGGCCCGTCACTTCCGAACCGCTGCTGCAAATTAACCTAGAAACGCACACGCGGCAAACGCGATTGCCGCAACATTCCTGCAAATGGCTCCGAACTTGCTTTGTGTCAGTCCATACATGGAATGTTAATGCCTCAATAGGACTTTGCAATGACCGCTACTTGGCATCCCGACGAAGACGCCACTCCAACCCCGGGAGACGTTTGCTTCATGGCTGAAGTGCTCGAAGGACGTCATGGAAACTTTGCTGCAGAAATCGCCGAATTTTTCGCGAGCTACCATTGCGAAAAGGGCGATGCAGGTAGAGCCTGGGCCTGGTCCGGCGTTGCCGAACTTGTCCGAAGCCGGGAGCGGGCACGGCTCGAAACCCATTGAACGACGCCGATAGCGATAAGAAGGCAGCGCAGCCCATGAAGTCCGCCACCGTACATCGGCTGCACCCGAATAAATCCGCGCGTCTGGCCAACAAGCTCGAAGTTGCCGAAACCTTCGACGTTGCAGACGACAATCCGGACTCAACTCCACAGGGAATCGTCGCCAGCATCTTGGCGCAGACCGCCAATATTTTGTCGTCGCAGGGTGAACGGGCACAAACCCAGCGCAATGCCATCGTTGCGTTTTCCGTACGATGCTTAAGCGCTGGTCTTTTGTATCTCTCTCAAATTGTGCTCGCCCGCTGGATGGGCGGATTTCAATATGGGATTTATGTCTTCGTATGGACCTGGGTCTTGATATTGGGCGGCCTGGCACATCTGGGATTGAATGTTACTACAATCCGCCTGACGCCGGTCTATCGCGAAACCGGAGAACTTGACAAGCTCCGTGGTCTAATTCGAGGAGCGCGCCTGATCGCTCTTGGCTCCGGCACGTTGATTATGCTGCTCGGCATCGGTGGCATTTGGCTCTTCAAGCCCTATATTCAAAATCACTTTGTACTGCCGATGTATCTCGCACTCGTCTGCGTACCGCTGTTTGCCCTAACCGACGTGCAGGATGGAATTGGACGCGGCAATGCCTGGATGGGATTGGCGCTCATGCCGCCGTACGTCCTGCGACCACTTTTGGTCCTGGTCACTATGTTTACAGCCCACTCAGCCGGATTGCCAATGGAGGCCACGACCGCCGCAGCGGCCGCTATAATTGCCACATGGGGCTCCGGAGTGGTTCAGACGCTCATCATCAATAAGCGTCTCAAACAAGCAATTCCGGCCGGCGGGCATTCGTATTCGCTGGGACCCTGGATTAAGAGCTCGCTGCCAATGCTGGTCATTCTGGCATCGGAACTGATGCTGCAAAACACCGACATACTTGTCATCTCGCGATACATGACGCCAACCGATGTCGGGATCTACTTCGCCGCCGGCAAGACAATGGCACTCATCATGTTTGTCCACTATGCAGTCGGCAGCGCCGTTGCCAACAGATTTGCAACATTAAACGCACGCGGCGACAGAGAAAACCTTCGTGCGTTCGTCAAGGACGCCGTAAATTGGACATTCTGGCCGTCGCTGGCGGGAGCAATCATAATTCTTGCACTCGGAAAGCCACTGCTGTGGCTGTTTGGGCCGCAGTTCGAAAGCGGATATCCGGTCATGTGTATACTCGTTGTTGGCTTCCTCTTTCGCTCATCGATGGGCCCGGCGGAATTCCTTCTCAACATGCTCGGCGAGCAGGCGCTTTGTGCAACTGTCTTATTCGCCAGCGCTGTCGTGAACATTGCCCTCAATTTTGCACTAGTACCAACGTGGGGACTCGTCGGGGCCGCGACCGCAACGTCAATCTCTCTCATAATGGCCGCTATGATGAACTACATCGTCGTTTGGCGGCGATTGGAGATCGAAATCGCTATCTGGCGTAATTTGCCCAAATTCTGAGTTAGCCAAACGATCTGAGGCCGAGGTTTGGTTGCAACACGTGGATCCTCAACCTTAGGGCATTCCATTGAATTGCACTCGATCTAGGCTGTTGCTTCTACAGAACAGTGGCTCTTGAACATCAACCCCGCAATAAGGCAGGCTATCCACATCGGTGTCTTAGCCCGTTGTGGCGTGAGCCGTTGAGCCTGCTATATAGCCCATCGAAAATGCGGATCGGCACCACAAGCCGGGGGACTAGGCCATGCGCATGCGTTTGAAGATTAAAGAGGGAGTAGGTGACGTGGGACTTAAAGCTCCGGGTATCCTGACATTCATGATTTCGGTCATCCTTGCGGTGATTGTATTGGTTTCGACGTTCTTTGGCGCCGATATTCCTGGTTTAAAGGGCAACGAGTTTTGGGCGCTCCTGACATCCTACAGTGTCCTTATGCTCGGATGCCTACTTCGCGGCCTTTAGATGCACCTTGTTCAATTTTTAGGCGCGATTGTTTGTGTGCATTCGATTGCCATGCAGCATTCGCGATCGATGGGTGCACTGCAACATCATTGATGCGCAATCGTGTCGCGCGGCATAGGGCGGGCTAGAGCGTTAGGCTGAGGATGAATAGTCCTCGTGCCATGACGGAAGAATCTTTGAACACCATTGCGCGACGTGCCCGCCTTTCCAAGGCGGCGATCGTCTTGGCCAGCATGTTGACGGTTGCAGCACTTGCAGCGGTTCTGCTTACCAATGGAAATGCTGAACCCAGCGAGATAAAAGTAGAGAGTGCAATTCGAGAATTGCCGGCGTCCAAGGTGGCTCGGTAATTCCGGCGGATGACGCAGCACACCTAGGCAGGAATTAACGGGACCGCTCTGGTGAGGCCGCGAACTGAATTGCCGAGAAACACCGCATCAGCATCCGCCAAATCTTCCGGTCTCAAAACACACTCGACGGCACGTCCTTCGTCAATCAAAGATGCGCGCAAGGTTCCGGGCAACAATCCCGCTGTTGTTGGTGGCGTGAGAAGCGTACCGTCCCGCTCTACAAAGATTGACGTCCGGCTTCCCTCGGTTAATTCGCCACGTGTGTTCAGATAGATAACTTCGTCTGAACCCAGTGCGTCAGAGAAGTGCTTCCATTCCTTATCGTAGAGTTCGCGACGTGTGGTTTTATGAAATAGGAACAGATCGCTGGGCGATAGCCGAGTATCGGAAATTACATACCTCATAGGATTTTCCGAGGTTTTTGAGGCCAGCGGCGTCGCTGTAACCGTTATCTTACCGTCTTCGTCCAGCAAGAGTCGCACACGCAGCCGCTGTCCGTTGGCCACCTTAACAGCCTCATACAAGGCTTTTCGTACGTGACCTTCGTCATAGATGAAGCCAAAATAGGCCGCAGACGCGGACAGCCGCTTCAAGTGATAAGGCAAGAGCCAGAACCCTTGTCCATGTTCATACAGCAATGTTTCAATCAAATCGAAGCGCTGTACTGGATCAATCAAAAACTTCATTTTCAACAAACACTCGGCGTACTCCTTTGACCCTTGGCTATCAGCTACGATGCCAGAGCCAATTCCCATCTCGCCTTGACCATGGCGATCCACAACGGCCGTGCGTATAGCAACATTAAAGAGCGAGTTTCCATCCGGAGATATTTGGCCGATGGCACCGCAATAAACCCCTCGCGCCTCTGTTTCGAGGGTTCGAATGAGTTCCATAGCGCGTATCTTTGGAGCGCCTGTAATCGAACCAGGCGGGAAGATAGCCTTTAAGAGATCCTCAAGCCCAATGTTCTGCTGTAGAATTGCTCTGACACCCGAAGTCATTTGGTGAAGAGTGCGAAACGTCTCGACGGTAAAGAGATCGGTCACGCTAACGGATCCAAGTTCGGCGATGCGGCCGATGTCGTTGCGCATCAGATCGACAATCATCAAGTTTTCTGCGCGGCTTTTGATGTCGGCGGAAAGCGAATGGCGAACGTCTCTGTCACCGTCTTCAGTGCCTGCACGCGGTGCGGTACCCTTCATGGGCCGTGTCGCGATTACCTGGCCGTGCTGCTCGATAAAGAGCTCCGGCGACGCTGATAGTATCGTGACTTCGCCCGTATCAACAAGACCGCCGTAAGCAACTCGCTGTTTGAGGCGCAGATCTCGATAAAGGGCCAGGGGCGAACCCTGGAGCATGAACTTGGCCTTGAAAGTCAAGTTTAGCTGGTAAATGTCGCCTGCCCGAATGTTCTCCTGAACTTTCTTGAACCGCTCGAGATAGGCCTCACTGTCCCAGGTGTGTCTCACATCACCGAGTGACGCATCACCAATTGCCTCGGCGGTCAGCCATGACTGCACATCGGCGCTGCTCATGAGCCGAGGCTTGCGATAAAGCCCGACCCATAGGAGCGGCACGGATCGGACCGCAGGCAATAGAGCGGCGAGACGCGGTTCTAAAATGTAGCCAAGCTCGTATGCAAAGAACCCAGCAGCATGAAGTCCTGACTTAAGTCCGCTCTGTATTGCCTCAAGCGCAGCAGCCACCTGGTCCGGCCGATCAGCCCGGATGATTTCCACTGGATGCTCGAAAAGGGTGGATACCGCGTCGAGCCGTGTACTGTTGTCAAGTAGCACAAAGCCTTGCTGAAGCGCCGGCATTCGGGGCGTTTCTAATGCGACGTTGGACTGACCAGCTGAACGCAGAATGGGTTTTGGTGACGGGGATCGGCTCATGAATGCTTCTAACCCGGCTTCAAGGCAAAAACTACGCGGGGCATAGCCCAAAAGCACTCTTAAACCGGCAGCGCGCCCCAGTGTCACATGCCCCACTGCGGCCATCTCAACGTCCAGTGTAGCGCATAAAAATAGCAAGAAAATCTATGAAAGATGAAGCAGAATGGCCCGAACCGCAATATCTTGGGCAGGGGTTCCCAAGCGTTTCATATGTGTTATAAGTTTCGCACGGAGAGCCGCTCGGCAACGAGCGGCTTTTGTCTTCGCTGGAGTTCGTCGATCTCTTTGGAGTACGACCTCTGGCGATCTGGAACGTGGTAACGCGGGGTGGAGCAGCCCGGTAGCTCGTCAGGCTCATAACCTGAAGGTCGTTGGTTCAAATCCAGCCCCCGCAACCAAATTTTCCATTACAAATCAAAGAGTTCATCCCTCACCGTGTCGAGGCCGTGATTGTTTCCGGCGCCCCGCGAGTACATGGCGAGTACATGAGCGGCGAGATCGGGTGAGACGCCCGTCGTTCGCCGGCTGCGCATTTGGGTCGGCGGGGAACCGCGTTGCCGAAGCTGGCGCGAGTGCAAATGGATGCCGCTTTACGGTTAGATCCCAAATCGCCCTGGCTCTTTCCAAGCCAAGGCCCATTCGGCCCTCGATCACTCACCGTACGGATGAATGAGCGCTCACGGGCCGAAGCCGTGGTCCGGTTGGTCAACCGCCTCAAACTCGGGCTTGCCACACCGCCACAGCCTGCGCCACACAATCGGATCGGCACTCGGACACAAACAACGCGGGACGATGGCAGGCGAAGCGCTGTACGCCGGAGGCCGATCTTGATGGCATGGGAACAGGACCTCCTCCGGCGGATAATCTCAGGTTCACCAGAAGCGCATAGGCCGTTCCAGATTTTTCATAGTTCATGTTGCGCTGAGCTACATTTTGCTAGTGGTGGCCAAAGCTTGAATAATTCGCGCTCCGCGTGAATTACAGTCAAACTGAGCACAGCACTCAGGCACCAACTTGTGATTGGACGATGAGAGATGATCCGCTAGCGTTGTCTCACCTTGAGTATTTGTTTTAACCGGAAATGCGGGGTTTAATAACAACGGAGACGAACATGCCGTCTCAGTGGAATAAGCTTTGTGAAATTCTCGAACGCGCCGAAACCATGCCCGCCAAACACCGATCCAAATACGTGCACCATGCCGTCAGTGCTTTGGCGTTTGAATGCCACGCTGCAACGACATCGCGGGAAAAGCTCAGGTCCCTGCCATTAAAGATGCAGCGCAAGGCCAACGGCCAGAAGCCGCGCAAAAAGCGGCGCGCCGCTAATTGAACTTGGCGTCACCGACGACGGCCAGCATCTCAGGGCGTCGGAAATAAATCGCCCGGCCCATTCGGATTGGCGGATAGCCACGGATGAGCACGATCTGTTCATCCGCGCGAAGGCCTTGCACAATTTCATGCGGCAGGATCAGCGGGCGCTTTTGCAGCGAGAACGACTGCATGCCCTTACCGGCCGCCGAAGGACTCAAGGGCCCAAACAGCATCGACGTGCCGTGCGATTGGTTCTCGACCCGGATGGTTGTATCGCCGCAGCGCTCGGAAAGATGCTTTGCGGTTTCCATGGATTTGACGGCCGCATAGCTGACGAGGGATACGCCCTCGAACCAACTCGTTGCCCCCTCCTTGCCGAAGTGATGCTCCAGCTGGCCGACGCTTTGATAGAGCAGCATCAGTGTGATGCCGTATTTCCGGCCGCGATCCCGGGCTTCTTCGAGAATGTTCATGCGTCCAAGCAAATCGGCTTCATCGAGACAGAACAGCACCCGCTTGGCATGCCTGCCGTTGGCTTGCACCATAGCGCGCATCAGGCTGCCGATGATAACCCGGCCGACGGCGGGGTAGCTTTTGAGGATTTCGCCGGGAACTTGGATAAAGACATCAAGGCTACCGGCTGCCAGATCGGCGGCTTCAAACGTTGAGCCCGCCACCAACGCGGTGTAGGGATCGAGTGACAGCCATTGCGTGTCTTTGGCAACGGTGGATGCGATGCCCGTAAACGTCTGGTCGGCCATGCCGACAAACGGCGCCAGCGTCTCACGCACCAGGCGGATGGGGCTCTCGGAGACAATGTCTTTGAGCCGTGCCTTGAGGTCGGTCTCGGAAAGTGACGTGAGACGGCGCAGGGCCCGCAGCGTGCGGTCGGTCTCATGGGCCTCGCTGGTCAGCACGGTCAGCAGCAGCCCGGTCATCAAGTTGTGGGCTTGGGCTTGGAAATATTCCGCTGCCCCACCGTCTTTCCCCGAATTTTCACCGCACAGCAGCTTGGCGAAGGCGACAGCGTCTGCGGCTTGGTTCGGACTGTGCAGCAAGGGGGCCAGCACATTGAAACCCTGGATGGTCTCAAGCGGCGCGGTTGGGTCGAGCACGACAATGCGGCGCCGCGGCGAGAGACGGCCACGCGCGCCTTGTACTAAGGGCGCCACTTCGCAGGCGGGATCGAGTACGACCATGGAGCCGGAGTATCTGAGCGCCGTCGGCACAACGCTCGATGTGGTCTTGAAGCCGCCGGAACCCGCAAACATCAGCATATGCGTCGATTTAAAATTGAGTTTGAAAGTGGCGAGTGGCGCGCGCCCGCCCGCGCCCCAGGTCGCGTGGTCTTTTGGATCGAAAGCGAGACTAGCAATCGCCCGATCGAGATCGGGGCGGCTGCATTCGCCGATGACGACTTCGCCGTCAGGCGGCAGGAGTTGGCTCGCAGCCGCCAAGCTCATCCACGTTGCATCGCCAAAGCTGCCCTCGGCGATGCCGTGAAAGTCGAGCGTGCCGGCAACGGCTCGCTTCAACAACAGAGCGATCAGAACGATGGCCGCCGCACCTCCGGCGTAAAGCACCGGATCGACATCGGCAAGACGCAGAAAGAATTTGCGGCCCGGCGTGGGTGAGGCTATGAACGGCCCAAAGCGCAGCGCCGCCAGCGCCCACAGGAGAGCTGTGAACGGCAGCGCGCACAGGCAAACGAGGCGGCGCGACAACCCGTCAGCATAGGTCATGAGAACCCCGGCCAAAGGGCCAAGCACGAGCAGACCGAAGAGCGCCGCCGCATGGGCATCGACGGGAGCCCATACCTGTTCCGACAGCGGCGGATAAAGAGCCATCAGCGTTAGTGCCGTCACAGCGACAACCGCCGCCGCGCTGATCAAGATTGCCGCGTCGCGCCTAAGCGCCGTCATGACTGCCGCGCGTTTGGCTCACGAACGCCCGGCCAACCTCACGCAAGTGCTGCTGCTCACCCGGATCACAAATGGTCTCACGATGCGTGACCAGCAATCCTAACAGCGCCATCGCGTCAATCTGGCCAAGCCCGGCCTTGATGACGAGGCCGCCGAGTTGGATTTTATGCCGGGTATCGGCTTTGCGGTGATCGGTCATGAGGTGTCTCCGCTCCCTCTCAAGACGCGTCAGCGCGTTTCCGAGCCGGAGGATGACCCGGTCCGGCGTTCTGAAATCGTTGCGCCACTTCTTTCAAGGCGTCTTCGATCGCCGTCACATCGGCGTCGATAAGATGCAGCCCAGCCCGCTCGCACAGCAGCCCGATGGTCTCACGGCGCTTGCGCATCATGGTTGTGCGCTTAGCCTGCAATGCTTCGATCTGTTTGTCGATGGTGGTGAGAACGGCGCTTTGCGCCTTGGCCTTCTTGACCGGATGCGTCTTCGTCATCTGTCCTCGTTGAAAGTTTTTAACGCGCACCCAGTTGCACGCAAAACACTACTATGAGGCAACGACTCAGGATAGGAACACTTC
>CAVXTJ010000017.1:0-149858 GCA_963764605.1 uncultured Alphaproteobacteria bacterium | reverse complement strand
GGTATTGCCCGCCGGAATTCTCATCAAATGGATGCAAAAACCGGGGACATAATAGTCCGCCGGTCAATTGCCCGCAGTGATCTGTTTAATGCTGGAGGGCTTGAAACGCCGCGCCGCGTTCCAAAGGGCGAACGGCGCGCCCGACAGGAGCACCTTTATGTAGCGCGCATCTTGAAAATCGCCATTCAAGGAGAGGCGCGGCAAGGCCGCCATGCTGTCCTTGTGGCTGTCGTGCAGCAGCCCTTTACGCGTCGTAACGGCTGTTGCCAAATCCAGATTGCGCACCATCTCGAATTCCCGCTCGCCAGCACTTAATTCGCACCCATATGGATAGCTGAAGTGCCGGCATGGCTTACCGAATTCTGCGGAAATACGCGCGACGCTATCTGCAATTTCACTCCGGGCCTTATCTTCCGGCAACTTCGACAAGGCAAAATGTCCATGCGTGTGTGCCCCGATACTCACCAATGGATCGCGGGCAAAGGCCTTGAGTTCGTCCCAGTCTCATGACGAGCCTGGAGCAAATTTCGGTATGGTCAAAACCGGCTTCACGCGCCAGTCGATGTGTCACTGCGCGCGCCCTGTCTTCCGGCATCTGCCGCAGCCACCAGTAGATGCTGTTAAAGGCCGTATCTTTCTCGGCCGCGGTTGCGAGATGGAACGTGCGGCGCGTACCGTTCATTTCCAGCGTCGCAGACTGAGAGCGCCGAAGCGATTCCTCTAAGGTTAACCACCACAAATCGCCCCGACCTTCGGCAAAATCGGTCGGAACGTAAATTGTGAACGGCACATTGAATTTCTTGAACACGGGAAAGGCGAATTCGCGATTGTCTTTGTAGCCGTCATCGAGCGTAAACGCCGCGAATGGACGTTTGTCTCGACCCACTTTTGATGCGTTCTGGAACATCGTCCATGGAAACGCAATCAAACCCGGAGTCGAGAACTTGCCGGATAACCGTTTCGAGAAACTCAGGTGTGATCTTTAGAATACCGTTCGGTTCGAAATCCCGGGGCACATCAGGCACCACGTGGTGCAACATGAAGATGACGCCCTTGCCGCCGAAAAACGGTGCTGCCAGCCCGTCCGCACCCGAATAGTGCAGGGCAGACAATGCGGCTTTGAGCAATTTCGTGGAGCGGCGGCTCATCTCATCAATCTTTGCAGCATCTCATTAAGGACCGTTCCGCTGTTTCAGGCCGCTATCCCTTCATCGAGCGGCACTATGCAAGGAGCGCGCTCACCCCGACTATGCAAGAGCTGCTCACCCCACGCGCGCTTACCTAGACTTGGTTAACACGGCCATTTTGGCAAGTTCCGACGTGCGATCCAAGTCCAAATGAATTCGGCATGTCATCGTGCCGATTAGCCGGTGCGGACCTCAGAGCCTGCCTTTTTCGTAGCCCGGAGCAGCCTCTGGTTCGAAATCGGACCCGGCTCTTTGCGGTCCACACGAATGACATCGATATCGGTCACTTCAAACCCGAGGAAGGTGCCCGGTGGATCCTGCAAAACCGATACACGCTTCTTCGGATCCATCACGAGAACTCCGGCGTCGAACCGGCCTTGGATTGCCTCGAAGAGAACGCGAGCCTCTTCGGTCTGGCCAGCCACCACGATGTAATCATAGGCCTCATCAAGTGCATCGAGTACGAGATTGAGTTGATCCGGATCGACATCCACGCCATCAAGCGGCGCACCGCAGGCGATGTAATGGACAGAACTCTGGGGCAACCTCTGCACGACGTCTTCAAAACTCACGGCGCCCATCAACAGCTCCGTCAGACCCTGAGCAGGGCTCACACCCGCCAGTGCCGACATGCCCAGACCTGATGGGCTCCAATCGATAAGCACAACGTGACTGCCGCCTTCAGCCAAACCCTTCGCAATATCGATGGCTTCTTGACTTGCATTGATCATCATTGTTTCGCCGGCGACCATCGCGCGATGTCCGCCTTCTTTAGGCGCAGCACCCTTGATACGCGCAACAACACCGGAAATTGTCGTTTCCCCGCCGCCAGCAGTTTCTATTTCAGCGGCAGCGTCGCTCGTGGAAGGCGCTGGCGCCACCGGCTTGACGGCCGCAACGGGTTCAGCTTTTTTGACCGGCTTAGCGCTTAAACTTGGCTCGACGAGCGCACGTCCGCCGCTCCGGGCGCCGGTAAAGAGCGCACGGGTAATGGTCCAGAATGTTCCGAATAAGAGTGAGGCAAAGGCAATGAGTGCCGCATTTTGGCTCTTCTTCGGCGAGATGGGCAGGCTGGCCGCCTGGGCCTTTGAAATGATTTTGGCTTCTACAGGCTGCGCGCGCGCATCCTGTCTCTTGCGATTGGCCTCGACTTGCGCCTGAAGACTTTCGAGCTCGGTCTTTTTCGCTTTGACGCTGGCTTCCAGTTCCTGGAGCTTGGCTTCCTCCGGGGCGTTCTTGACGACCTTGGTTTTCAGTTCGTCTAAGCTCTTTTTGATAGATTCTTCGCGGCCCTGAGCGATCTTGGCTTCCTTATCGAGACTATCGACAATTTTCGAAACCTCGCTCGCGAGCTGGCGCTTCAATCCGGCAAGATCGCCGTTGATCTGCTGCATACGCGGATGCCCTGGCAGCAATGATGCCGACAACTCCGAAATTTGCCGCTCGAGACGCACGCGCTGCTGAACCAAATTCTGGATCAAAGGCGACTTTTGAACATCGGGCAGCGCGTCGGCAGAACCGAGCTTCATCATTTCCCGGGCCGACTTGGCGCGGGCGTCGGACTCGCCGCGCGCCGCTTTGGCTTTGGTCAATTCGGCATTGAGTTCAGACATCTGCTGTTCGTTCATGCCGATGTTCTGGTTGCCGCCTTTGAAACTATCGATCTGCCCGCGGTAACGCTGGACCTCAGTTTCAGCGGCCGCAACTTCAGGCGTGAGTTTCTCGATTTTTCCCTTCAGGACCTTTTGCTGGTCATCGATCTCGGTGACGACAGCCGAGGCAAGCGAGTTGCGATAGGTCTCGGAAATCTTGTTGGCAATTTCGGCGGCAAGAGCCGGCTCAACGGACGTGACGCGCACGCCGATGAAGCGGCTTTCTTTTGCGGAGTAAACCTCGGTTTGCTTGAAGAGCGCGCCAAGAACGCGATCGCGTTCGGATTCACCCGGGCGCGGCCCGCCAATGCCGGCGAGGCGGAACAATCTATCGGCAAAATCAACAGGACCCTGGGCACTGTTGAACTCGCGCTTCTCGTTCAACTTCATCTCATCGGCAATTTTTGCCATCAAGTCGGGAGACTGAAGGGCGCGCACGTGTGTGTTGATGGCCTCTTTATCCATCCTCGTCGTGACGATTTCGTTGCCCGCCCCGCCAGATTTGGGATCTGAGAAGGCGTTGGACGACCCTTTGGCCTCAATCTGGATTTCAGCCTGGCTTTGATATTTTGGTGCCAGTGTCATCAGAAATGCATAAGTCAGCCCGCCAAGCACCGCGCTCCACAGCAGCAGCTTCGGCAAGCTCTTTTTGAGAGCCGAAAAGACCGAGCTCATTTCTATGTCGTCGGGGGAAGCAGTGTATCGTCCGGTCATGGCTCAACTCGGGTTCGGGATTAAGCGTTGATTCGGAATTAAAGGGCGCGGGCGGTTAGCAACTCATTAAACGTATCAAAAAAAAGCACCTGCTCAGATTTTCTTAACTCTCCCCCCCTAGTATGGCCAGAGTTGCTTTTTCCAGTTGGGATGTCAGGTGTCATGTCTGTACGCTTAAAGTTCGTTGCCGTTAGCTCCGCGTTGCTCCTCAGCGGATGCGCACATTTCCCCGGCGAATTGTTCTCAAGTGATATGACGCTGCCCTCAGACGAGGGCGCCATCGCCAGTTCCGAAGGCTCGGTCAAGGACGGAGCCCCCATCGCCACAGCCGACGGATATCCCGTTCCGGTTACGTCCGCCGAGGCCTTGCCTCCCGTCCAGCAGGTAGCCTGGGGCGAACCGGCCATGCCTCCACACGACCTTCAGGGGCCGCACGCCGTAGCCGATACCGATGGGCCTTATCTCCTCGATAGCGGCGACCGTTTGCGCATCTTCGTCTATGGCCAGCCCAACCTATCGCGGCTCTATATCGTCGATCACGATGGAAAAATAGCAGTGCCGTTGATCGGCGAGATATCAGCCCGCGGCAAGACCACGAGCGAACTCCAGGGCACTATCCGGGCCCGTCTTGGAGCAGAGTTCGTCAAGGATCCCCAGGTGACCGTCGATGTCCAGCAGAACCGCCCCTTCTTCATTCTCGGCGAAGTGAAAAATGCTGGTCAATTCCCTTATGTCTCAGGCATGACAGTCGAAACCGCTGTCGCAATCGCTGGCGGATACACGGAACGGGCGAGCACGCGCATGTACCGCATTACACGCCGCATCAACGGGCTGGTCGAACAAATCGAAGCGCCTGGCGACTATGTGGTCAAGGCCGGCGACACAGTTCACGTGTTCGAACGATTCTTCTGAGACCGAAGGGGCTCTTCACTTCCCTCACTAGCCGGAGCCCCTTTGATGCGTATCCTTCACTGCTTGCGCGCGCCTGTAGGCGGACTCTTCCGCCATGTTCTCGATTTGGCGTCCGAGCAAGCCGCGCGCGGTCATGATGTTGGCATCCTAGCGGACAGCAACGCCGAAGATCGCCTGACCGGACCAAAGTTCGCGGCCATAGAACCGGCGATGAAACTCGGCATCATGCGCTTGCCTATGGGCCGCCAGCCCGGACTCGGCGATTGGAAGGCCAGCAAAAGTGTTGTGCGGCACGCGCGGGAATTAAATCTCGACGTGTTGCATGGCCATGGTGCAAAAGGCGGCGCCTATGCGCGCCTTGCCGCAAGGTCACTCAAAAAAGAAGGCCAATCCCTCCGTGCATTCTATACGCCACATGGCGGGACGCTGAATTTCAAGCCCGGTTCGCTCGAAAGCGCGATATTCTTGCGTATTGAAGCGCTGCTTGAGCGGCATACGGACGGGCTCGTTTTTGAAAGTGCCTATGCTGCACAGATTTACCGCGAACGCGTCAATGCGGCCGGCGCACCTGAGCGCATCATTCCAAATGGCCTCCAGCCGCAGGACTTTGCAGCATTTCCGCCAAGTCCCAGTGCTACGGATTTCCTGTTTATCGGCGAGTTGAGACCCATCAAGGGCATAGATTTCCTGCTTGAAGCTCTTGCTGCTCTAAATGCGCAGAGCCGGGTCACGGCTACAATCGTCGGTTCCGGCCCCAGCGCCGCGGAGCTGAAGCGGAAATCAGATGCCCTCGGATTGTCCTCTGTCGTCACATTCACAGGCGCATTGCCGGCCCGTGAAGCCTTAAAACTTGGCCGCGTCATGGTTGTGCCTTCGCTGGCCGAAAGCTTTCCTTACGTAGTCTTGGAGGCTGCAGCCGCCGGATTGCCGCTTATTTCGACGTCCGTCGGCGGTATCCCAGAAATTGTTTCCGGCACCGATACCCGGCTCATCCCGCCCCGTGACGCGGCGGCGCTTGGCGCTGCCATGCGCGACACCCTCGACAATCCGGACACTGCTACCGCGCGAGCCATGCGTTTGAGAGAGAATGTTTCAACCAAGTTCACGGTTGCAGGCATGACTTCCTCCGTCCTAGACTTCTACGCGTTAACCTCTGGTTAACCCTGTAGGTCCATCTCGCAGCCATTTGACGAGCCGTTAACCGCTCTTGGCACGGACAGTGCTTGCTGCAGCCTAACTCCGCTAAATAGTAACATCTGCGAGTTGGTAAGGTATGTCCGCGTCCATGAAATCTGCCCTCTCTCCGAAAGACATTCAAAGCGGCACCTCACAGCCGATTGCCTTTCGCACGATACCGCCGCGCCTCGCCGATAACGGACTTGCTGGTAAGACGAGCGGCATATCCCCCGTCGTGGTTCGGGGTTGCGTGCGGCTGGCGGATTTCCTGGTTGTCACGCTACTCGGCCTTGCCATTGCCGCGATGTACATCGACGAAAGCTATGTCGTGACAAACCCGCGTTATCTCGCGGCCATTGCTTTGACCGGGTTTGTAACAGTCGGCCTGTTCGAGCTCCTTCGGCTTTACGAATTGCGGACTTTCTCGTCTTTCGTAAAAAAAACTCCTCGCGTCATCTTTGGCTGGAGCATCGCTTTTGCCGTACTTGTCGTCGGACTCTTCCTCCTGAAGATGGGTTCAGATGTTTCGCGCGTCTGGCTGACGACGTGGTACCTAGCCGGGGCCGCTGCCTTCGCCGGAGAGCGGATGTTTCTTGCCTGGATGATGCGCCGCTGGGCCAAGAATGGCCGGCTTTATCAGCGTGCTGTGATCTATGGCGCGGGTGCGGTGACCGAGGATTTGATTGCACAGTTTGAGGCCGATAGTGATCAAATCTTAAGAATTGCTGGTATTTTCGACGACCGGGACGATGATCGCGCACCGCGCGTCATTTCCGGATATCCACGGCTCGGCGGCCTCAACGAGTTGGTCGCCATGAGCCGCACGACGCGTCTCGATCTCATCATCGTCGCATTGCCGCTGGCCGCAGAGAGCCGCCTCACGGAGGTTGCAAAACGCCTTTCTGTTCTCCCCGCCGACATCAAAATGCCGGCGCGCGCAACCACATTACGCTTTTCGCCGCGAACCTATTCGCATGTCGGCTCGGTCGCGATGATCGATCTTTATGACCGGCCCCTGGCGGACTGGGGCACGATTTCCAAATGGCTCTTCGACAAGATCGTCGGCACCATCGCCCTCGCTTTGCTGGCGCCGCTCATGGCCGCCGTCGCCATCGCCGTCAAGCTTAACAGCCGCGGTCCAGTATTGTTCCGGCAGAAGCGTTACGGCTTCAACAATGAGTTGATCGAGGTCTATAAGTTTCGCTCGATGTATACCGACCGTTGCGACGCGGCGGCCGTCAAACTCGTGACCAAAGACGACCCTCGCGTCACAAGTGTTGGACGCATTATTCGCAAAACCAGCCTCGACGAGCTGCCCCAGCTCTTCAACGTGTTCCTCGGCGATTTGTCCCTCGTTGGCCCGCGCCCGCATGCCGTACAGGCCAAGGCTGGAACCCAGCTCTATGACGAGGTCGTCGACGGGTATTTCGCACGCCACAAAGTAAAGCCCGGCATCACCGGCTGGGCGCAAATTAATGGCTGGCGCGGGGAAACCGACACGGAAGAGAAGATCCAGAAGCGTGTCGAGCACGACCTCTACTACATCGAGAATTGGAGTGTGTTCTTCGACCTCTACATTCTCCTCAAAACACCCGGGTCCCTGCTCAAAACCGAAAACGCCTACTGAGGCCCGATCCTTGCAATTGCTCGTGGAAACACCCGAGCAACAGGATCACGGCCGCCATGTTGGGACAAATAGTTAACGCCATCGCCCGGAGCACGAAAGCAGCGCCACGACGGAGTTTTGTCCACGTTGCGACACTCGCACTCGTTTGGCTGACCATGGCAACGAGCGGCTTCGTTTTTACAGAACCCGCACCTACCGACCTGCTGGCACTTGCGCTCATCGTCATCCTTCCTGTCATCGGTCTCATCCGCCCATCACCGCTCCTCGGCCTTATGATTCTCTTGTTTGCCGGTGTTGCTGCTTCCGGCTTGGTCTCAGCGGCTATCGCGCACGATACGGCCAAGGCTGTCACGCATACGCTTGTGTCGCTGTATCTCGCTGGCGCGGCATTCACCTTCGCCGGCTTCGTTGCGATGAAACCGGTTGCCCACTTGCGCCTCATCTTCAACGGCCTGACGTTTGCCGCCGTCATCGTCGCCGCGACAGGTGTTGCCGGTTACTTTGAAGTATTTCCCGGTGCCGAAATGTTCACGAAGTTCGAACGCGCCTCAGGTACCTTCAAAGATCCAAACGTCTTCGGACCATTTCTAGTGCCGGCCTTGCTTTATGCCATCCACACGGCGCTCAACCGGCCGTTGAAGCGTGCCGCGCTTCCGTTGGCACTCGCAGGCTTTCTAGCCTTTGCGACGTTTCTGAGTTTCTCGCGCGGCGCCTGGATGAACCTTATCTTGGCGCTCGCCACTTATATGGCGCTTGCCTTCCTTACTGCCGAATGCAACGGGCGCCGTCAGAAGATCGCAGTTCTGGCACTTCTCGGCGCATCCATGATTGCCTCGGTTGTGGCGCTTGCAATACAGGTGGAAAAAGTTGCCGGCCTCGTTGGCGAGCGCGCCAGCGTTTCACAGAGCTATGATGTCGGCCCCGAAGGACGCTTCGGCGGTCAGGAAAAAGCCACAGGGCTTATCCTTGAACATCCCCTTGGCATCGGCGCGGGTGAGTTTGCCCTAAGCTATCACCACGAAGAACCTCACAACGTCTATCTCAGCATGCCGCTCAACGCTGGCTGGGTTGGTGCGGGTCTTTACATCGCTGCAATCGTTTTCACTTTGATGCTGGGACTCCACCAAGCCTTCAAGCGCACGCCCTGGCAGCCACTCGTGCTGATTGCATTTTCAGTGTTTCTTGCCAACGCTGCAGAAGGCCTGATCATCGATACCGATCACTGGCGCCATTTCTATCTGATGATGGGCATTATTTGGGGCTTGGCTTCTGTTCCCAGCCCTGCTCTTGCAACGATTAGCGGGATCCGCTTCCATGGCCGGCGCAGCGGAACGATTGTCGCACAACATCGATCATGAACCAATCACTCACACATCCTGTGTTGCCGGCGATCTTGACGAGCCGGAAAGATCCAAGCAAAAGCGCAGTGCATAAAATCGCGCTAATGCTGGTGTGGTTATGCGTTGCATCAAGTTCAATTGTCTTTTCAGAGCCGGCGCCGGTCGACGCATTGACCGCCGGCCTATTCATACTTTTGCCTGTCATCGGTCTCGTCGATGCGCGGCCCATGCTGGTTGCCGGACTAGCACTCTGGATTCCCATCGCTGCATTCAGCTTCTTCGGCACCACGCTGGCTTATGACACTCCGGCCTCCATCTCGCATGCTGCGGTAACATTATATCTGTGCGGCGCTTCTTTTCTTTTTGCCGGCTTTGTCGCCAAGCGTCCCGGACCGCACGCGCGCTTGATCCTCAACGGCTACCTGATTGCCGCAACCATCGCCGCCGTGCTTGGCATCATCGGCTATCTCGATCTTTTCCCTGGCGCATATGACTCGCTAACCCGATACGATCGCGCCGCAGCTTTATTCAAAGATCCGAATGTCTATGGGCCTTTTTTGATCCCTGGCCTTCTCACCGCACTTCATCTGTGGCTATCGCGACCATTGTCACGCGGGCTAGTTCCGCTGCTTGCTGCCGCCGTACTTGCCGTTGGCATTCTGTTCAGCTTTTCGCGCGGCGCATGGGCGGGTGCCGCCATCGCATTGGCGATGTATTGCTACTTCTACATGCTTGGAGCGGTACGAAATGTTGACCGTCTCAAACTCGCAGGTCTTGTCGTTTTCGGAGCAGCTTTGATTGGTCTCGTCGTCGCAGCAGCGCTTCAAACTGATGACGTGGCAACACTGCTGGAAGAACGCGCCACACTTACGCAGCCTTACGATGAGGGACCAACGGGGCGCTTTGGCGGTCAGCTGAAAGCGATCGATCTGATACTCGATAATCCGCTTGGCATAGGTCCACTTCAGTTCGCACCCTATTTCCATCATGAGGAAGCCCACAACGTCTACCTCAGCATGTTGATGAGTGCTGGTTGGCCCGGCGGTCTCTTGTACCTAGCGCTTTGTATCCTGACGCTGACCCTTGGGTTCAAGCACGCCCTAAAGGCAACCAAAACCCGCCCCCTCTTTCTCATCGTCTATTCGGCACTCGCGGCAGCCATTCTGCAAGGCATGCTGATCGACAGCGATCACTGGCGCCATTTCTACCTTTTGATGGGGATTGTGTGGGGCCTGATGGCGGGAGATTCCCGAGAAATCCGGAAAGCCCGCATCGTCCGTGACCGGCGGCCCGTTCTGATGTTGCAGCAGCTGGTCATTCCGCCGACCCGACGGCAGGCCCGCATCGTGGGACGCGCGCCGGGACGCCTCGCCATAAGACAATCGGGACGGCAATTGCCGCCGCAACGCGAGCCGCGCATCCTGGCGCGCTATCGCTAATCTCAAACTGGCTTGAAATCGAATTGAGATAGGGAGTTGGCGACCTAAGATCTAAGATGCGCTCTCGCTCTTGGTCCGGCCATGCGCGCGTTCCGGGGCCGCTCAAAGCGATACCTGGCGCCCGACACCCGGTGACCGACCCCAGTGACTTGCCGTTAAGCTGCCTCTGCGTGGGTTGAACCACCATGGCACATTGATGGAGTGTCGTAAGCCAGACCCGTGACCGGGTTAACAACCAGAGACGCCCGGAACGCGTTCAATCTCAGTTCCGCTTGGCAATTATCGATCAGCTCGACGAAACGGACCCGATTGAGATTCGATATGTAGGACTTGAAATCATAAGTCTTCATTGCAAGTGGCTCCCTCTGATACAGCCGTAGTTAATGCAAGCTGCCTGCCATCTGCCGCATCGCGATCAACTCGCGGGTGTTATGGTTAAACAAACCTAAACACCAAAAACGCGAAGACCAGCGACACTACCAGCGCCGGCCAGAGATTTGAGCCAATAAGCCCAAGCCAGGCGAGGTGAATAAAGGCGCTTCCAAGCAGCGAGATAAACAAACGGTCACCCCGCGTCGTATCGAGACCCAAGACGCCATGGCGCGGGTCTCCACCCGGAGACGCAATTTCCCAAATCGTCATCGCGACGAGGCATAGGGCGATAAAACCAAAAAACAATGCGGTTTCTGTTGTCCACGCCATCCAAGAGAAGAGCGACGTTCCCTGCACTTCTTCCATATCGCAGCCTCCTCCATACGCGGCTTAATTAAACGCGACCCATTTAAACGCGACCGAGGGCGAAGCCCTTGGCGATGTAGTTTCTGACGAAATATATGACGAAGGCACCCGGGATGATGGTGAGTGTCCCGGCGGCCGCGAGCAGACCCAGTTCGTAACCCGAGCTGCTGGCCGTCTTGGTCATCGTTGCCGCGATGGGCTTGGCCGCAACGGATGTCAGCGTTTTGGCAAGCAGAAGCTCAACCCATGAGAACATGAAGCAGAAGAAACAAGCGACGCCAATTCCCGCCGCAATCGTCGGCACGAAGATCTTGAAGAAGAAGCCGGGGAACGAATAGCCGTCGACATAGGCCGTTTCATCGAGTTCCTTCGGCACACCCGACATGAACCCCTCCAAGATCCACACCGCCAACGGCACATTGAAGAGCGCGTGTGCGAGGGCGACGGCCCAGGGCGTATCGAATAAGCCGACGGCCGAATAGAGCTGGAAGAAGGGCAGCGCGAACACGGCGGCCGGCGCCATGCGGTTCGACAGGAGCCAAAAGAACAGATGCTTGTCGCCGATAAAGCGATAGCGTGAGAAGGCATAGGCCGCCGGCAAGGCAACCGACACGGAAAGAATTGTGTTGGCGATGACGTACTTCAGTGAATTGATATAGCCGTTGTACCAGGTCGGATCGGTAAAGATTTTTATATAGTTGTCGAAGGTGAAGGTGCGCGGCCAGAGCGTGAATGAGCCGAGAATCTCATTCGTCGACTTGAACGACATGTTGACGAGCCAATAGATCGGCAACAGCAGGAACAAGATGTATATGGCCGGAACCAGAGATTTGAGGCGCATCTCAATTCTCCTCGTTACGCATCATCAGCGTGTAGAACAACCAGCTGAGGGACAGGATGATCAGGAAGTAGATGATCGACATGGCCGCTGCCGGTCCGAGGTCGAATTGGCCAAGCGCCATTTTAACAAGATCGATCGAAAGGAACGTAGTCGCGTTCCCCGGACCTCCGCCCGTCAACACAACGGCTTCCGTGTAGATCATGAAGCTGTCCATGAAGCGCAGCAGAATAGCGATCGTCAGAACATGCTTGAGTTTGGGCAATTGGATGTAACGGAACACGGCCCAGCGCCCAGCGCCATCGACCTTGGCTGCCTGATAATAAGCATCAGGAATTGAAACGAGGCCCGCATAGCACAACAGCACGACGAGCGACGTCCAGTGCCAAACGTCCATGAGCACCATCGTGAACCAAGCCGATCCTGGCTGGCGCGTGTAGTTGTAGTCGATACCAAGACCGTTGATCGCGCGACCCAGTAGTCCAATGTCGGGCAGCGCGAAGATGTTCCACATGGCGCCAACGACGTTCCACGGTATCAGCAGCGGCAATGCCATGAGAACCAGGCATACGGACACCCACGGCCCCTGCTTTGGCATGGCAAGGGCAATCGCGAGGCCGAGCGGAATTTCTATAATCAGGATGATGGCGGTAAACAGGATCTGCCGCATCAAGGCTTCATGAAAGCGTGGAGAATGCAGGACCTGTTCGAACCAAAGCGTACCGGACCAGGTAAAGACATTATCGCCGAATGTTTCCTGGAATGCGAAGTTGACGACCGTCATCAGCGGGATGATGGCGTTGAACGCCACCAGCAGAAAAACCGGCAGGACGAAGAACCAAGCCTTCTGGTTGACCGTCTTTTTCATGACACGCCGCCCTCCGCGCCCACCAGCCACCCATCGGCATAGACGCGCGTCCGGCTGGCATCGAATTTCAAGTGCCCGTTGCCTGCCGGCACGCTGGCGCCTTCCGGTACCAGGAGTTTTAGCGAATGCTCGCCAGAACGTGCGGTGACGATACGAAAACGGCCGGCGTCGGCAACTTTGGTCACCTGCACCGGCACACCCTCGTCGCTGAAAGTCACGAATTCAGGCCTAACGCCGAGCTGCACAGCCTTGGCGCCACCTTTATACGATGATGCGTTCGCGGTCGCGATTGCCTGACCCGCAAACATGGCCTGCCCGTCTTTGACATCACAGGGCAAAAGATTCATGCCCGGTGAACCGATGAAATGCCCAACGAACGTGTGGCGGGGCCTCTCAAAGAGATCAACCGGCGTTCCGATCTGTACGATTTGCCCTTCGTTCATGACCACCACCTGATCGGCAAAGGTCAAGGCCTCCGTCTGATCGTGCGTAACGTAAATCATCGTGCGCTTGGTGCGCTGGTGCAGTTCTTTGAGCTTGGAGCGCAATTCCCATTTCAAGTGCGGATCGATGACGGTCAGCGGCTCGTCGAACATGATCACATTGACGTCGGAGCGCACGAGGCCCCGGCCAAGGGAAATCTTTTGCTTGCCGTCTGCCGTCAGTCCCGACGCGCGTTTTTGCAGCGTCGGCTTCAGATCGAGCATTGCCGCCACTTCCTGCACGCGGGCGTCGATTGTCGCCTCTGCGACACCCCTGTTGCGAAGCGGAAAGGCGAGATTATTGTAAACCGTCATCGTGTCGTAGATGACCGGGAACTGGAACACCTGGGCGATGTTGCGCTCTTCTGGCGACTTGTGCGTAACGTCCAGATTATTGAAGTGAATGCGGCCCTTGGAGGGCGCCAACAATCCCGAAACCAAATTGAGCAACGTGGTCTTTCCGCAACCGGAAGGACCAAGCAGCGCATAGGCGCCGCCGTCCTCAAAGTCCAAATTGAGCGGTTTCAGGGCCCAATCCGCATCGCGTTGCGGGTTGGCAACGTAGCTATGACCGAGATTGTAGAGCGTGATTTTTGCCATCAGCCGACAAGCTCCCCATTCGCACCGAAGTAAAGGAGTTGATCGACATCGACATAGAGCCGAGTTTGCGATCCGACCGCAAGCCGGTGGATGCCGTGCGATTGCGACACCCAGGTCTTATCGCCGAGTGCGAAATGAATGACGCTTTCCGAACCGCTGATTTCCGTGATCAAGACGCGCCCGTCGATCGGGCCGGACGCTGTAGCTGGGACTGCGGTTGTGACGTGGTGCGGGCGAACGGCAATCGTGTAATCACCATCGGGAATGGATGATGCAGCTTTTCCTGCCGGCCAGGACAAGCCACCGCTCAACACGATTTGGCCCGCCCGCTTTGTTGCGGCGTGCGTGTTTATCGGCGGGTCGGAGAAAACGGTTGCCGTCAAAAGATCCTTTGGCCGGCGATATCCTTGCAAGGTCGGTGCGAATTGCGTGATGCGGCCCTCATGCATGGTCGCGGTATTGCCGCCAAAGAGCAGCGCTTCGCCGGGTTCGGTCGTTGCATAAACGACCACGCACTTGCGATCTGCAAAAAGTTTGGGAAGTTCGTCGCGCAATTCTTCGCGCAACTTGTAATCGAGATTGGCCAGGGGCTCATCAAACAGAATGACATCGCTGTCCTTGACAATGGCACGTGCGATGGCGGTGCGCTGCTGCTGGCCGCCTGAAAGCTCGGAAGGGCGGCGCTTCAGCATCGGCGTCAGGCGTAACAACTCGGCCGCCTTGCCAACTCGCCGGCCGATTTCGGCACGATCCATACCGGCGACACGTAAAGGCGTAGCAATGTTGTCTTCGACACTCAGATTGGCGTAGTTGATGAACTGCTGATAGACCATCGAGACGTTGCGCTTTTGAACTGCAACGCCCGTGACGTTCTTGCCGCGAAACCAAATCTCGCCGCTCGTTGGTCGTTCGAGACCAGCCATGAGCTGCATGAGAGTTGTTTTGCCGGCGAGCGTCGGTCCAAGCAGAACATTGAGATTGCCTTCCTCAAGCGTGAGGCTGGTCTCGTGAATAAAAGTTTCCGCGCCAACGCGCTTAGTGACGTTCCTGAGTTCAAGCGTCATGGAATAGCCAACGCGCCTCCCTGAGGAGCAGATTCAATAGAGATCGGAAATGGCAGTATAAGTCCAAACTTGGTCCGGGGCGCGCCAGCGTGTAGCGCGCCCCGGATCGTCAGAATCAAGTCACAATCGGCTGCAGTTACTTTGCAGTCCAGCGCTTGATCAACTCGTCGTAAGCAATGGTCTGGCCTTTTTCCTTTTCGTTGGCGAGCTTGGCGGCAGGACCATCGGCCTTGCCTAACCATTCCTCGGCCTTCTTTTCAGGATTGAGGCGCGGACCGCATCCGCCATAAGCCTTGTTGGCTTTGTCGGCTGCTTCCATGCGAGACATAATCAGGTCCATTTCGCCAGCGAGACGGTCCATGGCTTGCTGAGGCGTAAACGCACCCGAGTTCACGTCACCGATCTGCTGCCACCAAAGCTGAGCCAGCTTGGGATAGTCAGGAACGTTGACGCCTGTCGGTGTCCAGTTCACGCGGTCTGGTGAGCGGTAGAACTCGACCAAGCCACCAAGTTTCGGCGCGCGTTCGGTGAACGACGCGTGCTTCACAGTCGTATCGCGGATAAACGTCAAGCCGACATGGCTCTTCTTGACGTCGACCGTTTTGGAGACGACGAACTGCGCGTAGAGCCATGCGGCCTTGCGGCGATCGACGGGCGTCGATTTGAACATGGTCCACGAGCCGGCGTCCTGATAACCGAGCTTCATGCCGTCTTTCCAATACGGTCCATGCGGCGAGGGTGCCATACGCCATAGCGCATTACCCTTGTCGTCAACCGTGTTGTTGCCTGACTTCTTGTCGGCAACCATCGAAGCCGTAAACGCTGTGTACCAGAATATCTGCTGGGCCACGTTGCCTTGGCTTAACGACGGTAGCGACTGATAGAAGTCGTAGTCGGCAGCGCCGGGAGGCGCATACTTGCGCAGCCACTCATCCCACTTGGCGATAGCGTAGACGGATGCCGGAGCATTCGTGCCGCCGCCGCGCGTGATGGATGCGCCAGCCGGGTTGCAGGAACCGGCTTCCATGCGGATGCCCCATTCGTCGATCGGGCGGCCGTTCGGAAGACCAGGAGACGTCGATCCGGCCATCGAGAGCCAAGCGTCGGTCATACGCCAACCGAGATCGGGAGCGCGTTTGCCGTAGTCCATGTGGCCATAGACTTTGACGCCGTCAATTTCCTTCACGTCGTTGGTGAAGAATTCGGCGATGTCTTCATAAGCCGACCAGTTGACCGGCACGCCAAGATCGTAGCCGTACTTAGCTTTGAACTTGTCCTGCAGATCCTTGCGGTCGAACCAGTCTTTGCGGAACCAATAGAGGTTCGCGAACTGCTGGTCGGGCAATTGCCAGAGCTTGCCATCGGGACCGGTGGTGAACGGAGCGCCGATGAAGTCTTTGGTATCGAGGCCAGGATTGGTGACGTCTTTGCCTTCGCCAGCCATCCAATCGGTGAGGTTCACGGCGCTTTGCAAGCGCGAGTGCGTGCCAATGAGATCGCTGTCGTTGATGTAGGCGTCGTAAAGATTGCGGTTGGTTTGCATCTGCGTCTGTACGGCCTGGACGACTTCGCCTTCGCCGAGCAGCTGATGGTTGACCTTAATGCCGGTAATTTCCTGGAACGCCTTGGTCAGCGTTTCAAACTCATAGGTATGTGTCGGAATGGTTTCCGACAGCACGTTGATTTCAAGACCCTTCAATGGCTCAGCGGCTTTGATGAACCATTCCATTTCCTTAATTTGCTCTTCTTTCGAGAGAGCAGAGGGTTGAAATTCCTTTTCAACCCATTTCTTGGCTTCGTCCATGCCGGCGAAACTTGTGCCGGACATCGTGACGGCCGCAGCAAACATAGCCACGGCAGATATACGTTTTCTCATTTGTTTTTTTCCTCCCAGTGCGTAGCAAGACGAGTCTTAAGAGCGACAGTTGCGTCCAGTGCGTAAAGAGGCCTCAACTATCAATCGAACTAAAACGAGTGTCAATTGGAAAGCCACAGAGCGCGAGCGAATGCAGCGCAACATGCAATCAATGCGCGTTTGCCCGGTTTTTCCGGAGCCATTCCCAACAATCGCCAATAAACGTGATGATCATTCGAGTTTCGAATAGCGCCGTAACGCTTGAAAATTCGAATGTTCCGCGCTAGCATTGTTCGTTCTTGGAGAATTCAATGCTCGCCGTCTCACCACGCCAACAAGAAATTGTTCGGCTCGCCCGGGATACCGGACGAGTCAATGTTGAAGGTTTGGCCGAGCGCTTCAACGTTACGCCCCAGACCATTCGAAAAGATCTCAACGACCTCTGTGAGCGTGGTATCTTGCAACGCTATCACGGCGGTGCCGTCATATCCTCGGGAGTGGCAAATTTCGGTTACGAAGCGCGGCGCCAACTTGCGACCGACGGCAAGCGGCTGATCGGCGCCAAAGCCGCCTCACTCATTCCGGACAATTCCTCTATTCTGATCAACATTGGAACCACGACTGAACAAGTCGCAACAGCGCTTAGAAACCGCCACGGCCTACTGGTTATTACGAATAATACCAATGTTATCAATATTCTACTAGGATGCGCCGGCATTGAAGTGATCGTCGCTGGCGGCGTCTTGCGGCATGCGGACGGCGGCGTTGTAGGAGAGGCAGCCGTTGATTTCATCCGCCAATTCAAGGTTGACTATGCCGTCATCGGCACATCGGCAATTGATGAAGATGGATCACTTCTTGACTACGACTATCGCGAGGTGAAAGTCGCAAAAGCCATCATGGACTGCGCGCGCCACACCATTCTTGTCGCCGACAGCATGAAGTATGAGCGAACGGCTCCTGTTCGCATCGGTCACATCTCCGAAATAGACACACTCGTGACTGATATTGCACCGCCAAATTCCATCTCCGCCATCTGCCGGGAACACAAAGTCGAGATCGCCATCGCCAATGCGTCTTGAATTTTCGTTTTAGTGCGATAATCTTCGATTGTAGGCGGCTTCCTGGGTTCCGATGCTGTCTGGCTCAAAAAGCGAAACAAATCCGGTGCCGCAGGGCCCGTATTGCATCCATATCGAGCAGGGCACGTGTACGATATCGCGATCATCGGCGGCGGCGTGAATGGGTGCGGGATCGCGCGCGATGCTGCAGGCCGCGGCCTCAAGGTCGTGTTGGCCGAAAAAGGTGATCTGGCGTCTGGCACATCTTCTGCCTCAACCAAACTCGTGCACGGCGGCTTGCGCTATCTCGAGCACTACGAATTCCGCATGGTACGCGAAGCTTTGAAAGAGCGCGAAGTTCTCCTTTCAATGGCGCCGCACATTATTTGGCCTTTGCGTTTCGTTCTGCCGCATCACTCCGCGCTTCGGCCAGCCTGGCTGATCAGAATAGGGCTGTTTCTTTACGACCATCTGGGCGGCCGCAAGATTTTACCATCATCACACCAAATCAATCTGTCGCGCTCGGTGCCAGGCACTCCGCTGAAAAGCGAATTCACGCGCGCCTTTGAGTATTCAGATTGCTGGGTGGATGATGCGCGCCTTGTCGTGCTCAACGCGATGGACGCCAAAGCTCGAAACGCCGATATCAGAACTCAAACCGAAGTCGTCTCAGCACGCCGCACGAATGGGCACTGGAGCGTCGAGTTAGTGAATAAGCGGACGGGTCAACAACAACTCATCGAAGCGCGCACCCTGATCAATGCAGCGGGACCCTGGGTCGATGATGTGCTGACGCGGCGTGTCGGGAAAAACGGCAAGCCGCGCATTCGGCTCGTTAAAGGCAGTCATATCGTTGTTCCAAAACTCTTTGATCACGACCGCGCCTACATCTTCCAGAATTCCGACCGCCGCATTGTCTTCGCCATTCCCTATGAAACCGACTACACACTCATTGGCACGACCGACGTCGATTACAAAGGCGATCCAAGTGCCGTCACCATAACTGACGACGAAGTCGCTTACCTTTGCAGTTCGGCAAACACATACTTTAAAAGAACAACGCGTCCTGAGGAAGTCGTGTGGACCTATTCCGGGGTGCGGCCGCTCATGGACGAAGGCGGCGGCTCGGCGCAGGAAGCTACGCGCGATTATGTGCTTGAACTCGATGCCGCTAACGGCGAAGCGCCGCTCCTCAATATCTTTGGCGGCAAGATCACCACCTATCGCCGCCTTGCCGAAGAAGCGATTGCCAAACTTTCTGGGAGTTTGGATGTTGGCTCGGCGTGGACGGCGGGTTCGACCCTTCCTGGCGGCGACTTTCCCGTCGATGGTTATGAAAATCTAGTCCGGGAGGTCGCGGCGTCTTGCCCAGGACTGAAGGATGCTGGCGCGCGACGGCTTGTACGCAACTACGGGACACGCGCACGCGCAATTATTGCCGGTTCAAAAAAAGCCGAAGACTTGGGCCAGGACTTTGGTGCCGGCTTGAGTGAACGGGAAGTCCGTTATCTCGTAGCCAATGAATGGGCGGTTACTTCGGACGACATTTTGTGGCGCCGTACGAAGCTTGGACTGCGGTTCGACGCCGAGTCCAAGTCAAAGCTTGACGCTTGGCTCTCGAAAAACGCAGCGGCCGTGGCATAGTCGGCCGGCCATCACGGGAACACGCAATCAAAGGCACGAACAGGAAACGTCATGGAAAAGTTCGTCCTAGCGATCGACCAGGGCACGACATCGAGCCGGGCCATTCTCTTTGACAAAGACTGCCGCATTAAAGCGGTCGCTCAACAGGAATTCGCACAACATTATCCTCATTCCGGCTGGGTCGAACATGACGCTGAAGATCTGTGGGAAACCACCATCTCAACCTGCAAGGCGGTGATCGCGAAAGCCGGCATCAGTGCGGCAGATATCGTTTCGATCGGCATCACCAATCAACGCGAGACGACCGTTGTTTGGGACCGCAAGACAGGCAAAGCCATCCACCGCGCCATCGTCTGGCAAGACCGGCGCACCGCCGAAATCTGCTCGGGGCTGAAGAGTGCTGGGCTTGAAGATACGGTCACAAAGCGCACCGGCCTGCTACTCGATCCCTATTTCTCTGGAACGAAAGTCGCCTGGATTCTCGATAACGTCCCGGGCGCGCGCGATGCTGCCAACGCGGGGCGGCTGGCATTCGGCACGGTTGATAGTTTTATTCTGTGGCGACTGACAGGCGGCAAGGTGCACGCGACGGACGCAACCAACGCCAGCCGGACTCTGCTCTATGACATCAACAAGAAGCGCTGGTCGCTGTACCTCCTCGATCTCTTGCGCGTGCCGGAAAACATGCTGCCTGTCATCAAGGATTGCGCCGCCGATTATGGTGCTACGGATCCGGCACTCTTCGGCACAGCCATCCCCATAACAGGTATCGCCGGTGACCAGCAGGCAGCGGCTATCGGCCAAGCCTGCTTCACGCCTGGCATGGTCAAATCCACATACGGCACCGGCTGCTTCGCGCTTCTCAATACCGGCGTCACGCCCGTCTATTCGAAGAACCGCCTACTCACGACGGTCGCCTACAGCCTCAATAACGAGGTGCATTACGCACTCGAAGGATCGATCTTTATTGCAGGTGCCGCAGTCCAGTGGCTGCGCGACGGGTTGGGCCTGATAAAATCAGCGGGTGAATCAGGCACCCTCGCGGCACAGGCCGACCCGGAACAAGACGTCTATCTTGTGCCCGCATTCGTCGGCCTTGGTGCCCCCTATTGGGATGCTGAATGCCGTGGTGCCATCTATGGATTATCACGCGGCACCACTTCAAAAGAGATCATCCGCGCTGCGCTCGAATCTGTTTGCTATCAAACCCGGGACCTTGTCGACGCCATGCGTGCCGATTGGGGCGCATCGCGTGAAACGGTTCTGAGAGTGGATGGCGGCATGGTTGCGTCTGATTGGACTATGCAATGTCTCGCCGACGTTCTGGCGGCTCCTGTCGACCGGCCCAAAGTTCTCGAGACGACGGCACTTGGAGCCGCGTATCTCGCCGGCCTCTACTCGGACTTCTATCCGAAGCCCACCGAGTTTGCCAAACTCTGGTCGCTGGATCGCCGGTTTATACCGACCCTTGATGAGTTAGAACGCGCGCGCAAGTATGCTGGATGGCAGGACGCTATTCGCAGGACGCTGACACGTCCGGGCTCATGACGCCGTACGTATCCAACACGATTAGCTCGCGGCGCGCTGAAACTCTGCAATTCCTCGCGCGCCGCGATCTCCAGACATTTAGCCGCCAAACAAGACGAAGTCGCTGAATGTCACGTCGCTGACATTGCCGACGCCCTTCAACCTGATTGTATTACTGTCATCGACGCGAACGAGAACGTCGTTCCCTTGGTCGATGATATCGACTCTGCTGATGAAGTCCGCAACCCCGATACCCATCGCCGATAGATCAAGCACATCCTGACCTCCAGCGGCGCGTGCATCGAAGTCGGTGATGACGTCGTTGCCGAAGCCTTTTGCGAACACGAACTTGTCGTTGCCAGTGCCGCCCGTCATGCGATCGTTACCAGCGCCACCCTTGATCGTGTCGTTGCCAGCACCGCCGTTAAGGTTGTCGTTTCCAGTGTAACCATTGAGCGTGTCGTTACCAGCATTGCCGCGCAGTGCGTTGTTACCCTTATTCCCTGTGAGGGAATTGTTGCCAGAGCCGCCAGCTGCATTTTCGATTGACGACAGTTCGTCACTGCCAATTCCCCCACTGCTGGCGCGGCCTTTAAGAAGATTGACCGCTACACCGTTTGCAAGCCCGGACGCATCGTAAGTATCGGTGCCTGCTCCGCCGTGGTAGCTGTCATCCCCATCTCTCAGCGTCGCCTTGAAGTAATCGTTTCCGTCCCGGCCCCAAACCCGGTCGGAACCGATGCCGCCGTTCATGCGATCGTTGCCCGCTGTGCCCATGATCGTATCGTTGACGTTCACGACATCCTGCGGTCGTGTTCCTCCAACGATAGCGTCGGTTCCGCCGCCAGAATTCAAGACGACGCGATGGCTGGATGTTAGGCCAGTGATATCGACAGTGTCGTTGCCTTGACCACCGTTGACGGTGATAGTGCTGAAGTTCAGGCTTGTCGTCGTGAAGTCACCGAAGACAGCGACTGTATCGCCACCAGTTAGGCCACCGTTCGGAACGCCGTTACCATCATTGGCCGAGACGTTGAGCGCGTTGACGGTAATTTCCTCGATGTTGTCGAGTTCGGCAATAATAGCGCCGTTTCGGGTAATAACGATTTCGGTGTTGGTGTTCAAGACGTCTGCTGCAGGAAGCGCATTGTACGCGGCAAGCGTGTAGATGTTGAAGAGTCTCAGCACCCGCTATGCCATTGAGAGTGTAGGTATCGTTTCCAGCACCGCCGTTGACGATATCACGTCCACTTGTGGCACCGGTCTGCATGATACCGTCTGTGCCATGCCGCCATCAATGATGTCATTTCCACCAGTCCGCCATTGATGAGTGTCGTTGCCGTCATAGCCGAATATCGCCTGCTGTCCCATTAAATAAGTTCAAACACATTCAAAGGCAACAATGCTGAACCGTTGCCACCATTTGTACCATTCACAACTGTATAGTTCTGGCCGTTGAAGCGTAGGGTTTCGACGCCAATAACGGTGTCGGTGCCTTCGGCTCCGGTACCATCAGTGACGGTAATGGTACCAATCGTTGCGCCAGTACTGAAGCCAAAGTTGGTTGCAGCTCCGACATAGTTGGCAACGTCGCCTGTACCGGTATCACCATCGACAATATCATTGCCAGCGCCGCCGGTGATGACGTCGTTTCCGCCGTTACCATCGAGGTTGTCGTTGCCGGCATTGCCGTTCAATGTGTCGGCTGCGGTGCCGCCGTTGGCGATATCGTCACCAGCATTGCCGGTAAACGTGTGTAGCAATGTTTCGGTACCTTGCCCAATTCAGGCCAACAGGAGACGTTGGTGCCGAGACCAGAGTTTCCAAAGTTCCGCCGCCATCCGTGAAGGTGACTTGCACACGCAAGCATGAGACCAGCCTGTGCGCCTGGCACAATGCCTGCCAGGTCTTGCGGCGTGAAGGTTACACCCGTAGCACCTGCAATGTTTGTCCACGTGACGCCGTTGGTTGAAGATTGCCATTGGCGTGCAAACGCACCCAAGCCATTGGTGTCTTCAATCGATGACGTATCAACTGAAAGAACAAAGCCTTCTGTTGGTGTCAGGTCGTTGATTGTGGCAGCACCTGTTGGTAGCACGTTCAGGCCGATTTCAATATCGGAGAACCGCAACCGCTCGATATTGCGGAGCGTATCTGTGCCGTCTAGCCTGCGTACCGCCGGTGTGTGCGACTGTAACCGTTCCATTGACATTGTTGGTGACGGTATAGTTCGCACGCACATCCGAGAAGATTGCCACGTCAACATCGCTGTTCGCGGTTTCCGTGATGATTTCGCGGACGATACGAAGTTGGCCCGGATTGTAGGTTCCGTCGAAAATTTCCGTGACCAGTTCGGTCAGGCTGTTGGCGCTGTCGATTTCGGCACCCGTGCCGCCATCTACACCAACGTTCTCGAATACACCGACACGCACGTTCAACCACTTGTCGCCGTCGATGATGTCATCACCGCCACGACCTGTGATTTCGTCGCTGCCGGCACCGCCTAAGAGAATGTTGCCAGAGCTGAACGATGTAACGCCTGCGCCAACAACGTCTTGCAGACCTGCGATCAGTGCAATGCCTTCAGCTGTCAGAACGCTGCCGCGGGCACCACCTTCCGACGTAGTCGATAGGTCTACGGCGTCGCTGCCGAGGATTTGGTCATTGAAGGCCGAACCCGATACGCCTTCAACGAAGGAATATTCGTCGAGCGCGGAGTTAGGTGGCGGAAGTGGCAGGGCATCGAAATGCTGCCTAGTCAAGTCGGCATTTGCGCCGAACTGATAGTCTTTGTAAGTCGCCCAGTCGAAGCCGGACATGCCATCAAATTTGCCGCGTCCAAGCGTGCCAATCCAGATGTCGTCGCCGCCTTCGCCGATAAACTCGTCGAAGCCGCCGTCGCCTTTGAACACGTCGTGACCTTTGACTGCGTCGGCCGCAAATTGGTCGTCGAAGTTGTCGCCAACGGCACCCGTCCAAGCACCAATTTCAATCCAGTCGTCGCCTTCGCCACCCATGGATTGTTCGGTTGTTTTGCTGCCGAGTACATAGTCGTTGCCAAGACCTAAGAAGGTTTCGTCAAGCAAGTCAGCGCCCAGAACAACGAAGTCATTACCTTCGTCGGCGATAACCAAGTCTGTACCTACACCGGCGTTAATGGCATCGTTACCCGCGCCGGAGCGGATGATGTCGTCACCGAAGAGATCGGTAATAATATCATCGCCATCGCCGCCGATGTATGAGTCATTGCCCTGGCCGCCTTCGAGCCTGTCATTGCCCCCATCGCCGTACAGGGTGTCGTCACCTTCACTGGAGATCAGATGATCATCGGCATCTGTACCGCCGAGCAGAACGTGCTGGTCACCAGTGTAGCGCAAGTAGTTGGTATCAGGTCCAACCGTTCCCGGGTCATTCCGGATGACAAGTGGCGTGAGAATTGAGCCGCCGGTTGGGTCAATGCCGAGGTTATCAACTGTTTCGTCCACCAGAGGAGTTCCAACTTGGTCCTCAATGAAACCATCAGCACCAGCTTCTTCACCCAAACCGGGGTTGAACTGCTTGGTACGATCAACTTCCAAAATGAAGCCAGGTGTAGAGAATACGTCTGATGGCAGATGGCCAGCATCGGCGTTCTTCAAGATCAGCTTGGCAAACGTATTGTTTTCCATTTCTGCCAAGAGATGCAGACCATCAAGGCGTTGCAGGTAATAGAAGCGATCGCCATCCTGCAATTTTTCCATTTGCACTTCGAACACGAAGTTGAAAGTGGCACCGAGCATGCCGCCGCCAACCATGGTCTTTTCTGCAAGGCCGCCGATCCAAAGATCGATGACATCAACGCCTGTTACCGTTGAACCGTCGGCGTTGTTTGCATAGATACCAGTGCTGTTTAGGAAGGCATCCCGATCCTCTGGGACGGTATGCGTACCGAACGGCTGGTTGAAAACAAGTGCCATTGCGGCATCACGCTTGCCGTCAATGGTGGTTTCACTTGTAATCGAAATGTGAGTTCCATAGGCGGCAATAAAATTGATAACCGAGGCTTCATTCTTAAGGTTGGCTGCAAAATCAATCCAACTTTCATAAGGCTTCAATTCTGGCGCTTGATTGCTGACATCGTAGAATTCACGACGCGCCGCGTTCAAGGATGGAACACCGGTATCGCGACCGCGTGCCAGGTTGATTGTCGCCAAGTCAAGCGGCAAGCCAAGCAGGTTGTTGCGCAGAGCACCCGTAACGAATTCGTCGATTTCATTGCCAACCTGTCTGGTCATGCCACGAATGATGTCGCCCGCGGCAATGCCGTCGGCGATTGTATGGCCGCTGTCAAATTCAACAGGGTTGAGGAAGGCCTGGATCAGGCCAATGTTGTCCGGGTTGAATTGTGCGTCGACGCGATCGATGGTTTCAGTCAACATCGAGTGGCCGAAGCGATAAACAACGTGCGCAAATTCAGCAACGATGCTGGCATTGATATCGGCATGGTAACCATCGGGCACCACAAAGAAGTCGATGTTTGGCTGAATTTTGCGAGCGAAATCTTCGAACACCAGATGCTGATACTGCATTTCTGTGCCGAACTTGGCAGCTTGGAACAAGCGATTGCCATCCCAAACAAGCGCATCAATTGCAAGAGCGCCAACTGGAACAGCCGCCACATCGGTTGCCAACCACTCGTTCAAAAACGCCACTGCTTCAGCCTGAGTCGAACCATTTGCAAGCATCGTGGCAGCATCAGCCAAGACTACACTCTTGGTCTGTTCTGCAAGCCGGTTGTGCTCCGAATGGAAAACGTGATGCACTGCGGTCAAGCCGATGTTTTCGTTCACACGGCCGTCGCCGGCGATGAAGTGCGCGTCGAGCAATTCGTTGTCGTATTCAGTTGAACCATTGTTCGGATTGGCCAAGCCAATCTCAATGTCGCCGTCTGCAATTTTACCAACCGGCACTGCGTCGTGGGCAATATCAGCAAGGAACGCATGGCCTGTCCGGATGGCCAGGACTGTTGTTGGATTTACAGGAACCGAATTTGTTCCAGAAACAACAATGTCATCGGCAGTGTTAGGAATGCCATCATCGCCAACACCTGTGATAATTTGTGCAAAGCCCGCGGCGTTTGGAATGAAGTTGCCGTACGCGTCAGTGCGCAGCAGCGGTACATTACCAACATCAAAGTCCGTCAATTCGATACCAAGCAACAAGGCTTGAGCTTTGACTTCTCCCCAGGTGGCCATGCCACCTGCAGCAGCGCCGCCGCCTTCAATAAGGTGACCGGTCGCAACAGGCCGGCCAGCGTCGTTCAACACATATTGGCGCAAGAACACCTGATGCGATGAATGAGAGGTATAGGTCTGGTTTTGATCAACAAAGGACGTGGTGGTGTTGACAGGACGAATATCGTCCTCAGTTCCCATGACGCTATCAGCGCCTGCCGAAACCGTGGCACGTGTCAACACCATGAAATTGGTATTGCTGCCCACGACATAGAGCGGATCGTCCGGCTGTAGCGGAACAAAGACCGTGCCACTGCCGCCTTTGTTGACGAGATCGAGACCATGATCGAAGAACTGGCCGAACAATGTAAACCAAGAGTTGAATGACGCTGACAATCCGCCGTCTGTTGCCACGTTTGGAATGCTAACGTTGTCACCATCCATTGTGATGCCAAAGGCCGGGAGCTGTGCATCACGCGCGTCTCGCGCCGTTATGAGGTCCGCTGCAGCCGTTGCGGCTAGTGCCGCAGCAGCCAACGCGGCCGCATCGAGCCCAGGTTGCAACAATGGATCGGTGTTAGCAGCGGCTGCACGTTGAGCGCTCGCTGCGGCAACACCCGTCTGGTAAGCATTGTCGGCAAATGGTTGGAAGGTATTGTGAATAGCCAGAACAAGTCCAAGCTGTGTCAGGTCAGCGGCAACAACGCCGCCCGATGCAAGGGCCTTCAACACGGCCGCAGGATTGCCCAGTGACTGGTCAACAATCAAATTCGAAATTGTGCGAAGACTGGAGTCAAAGACGAGAGAACCTGGATTGTTCGAAGGTGAGTAGTCCGCTGCGGTTGGAATGGCTTGAGCTGGACCAGGTCCATCTGGGTCAAATGGCGTGCCATCGGCTGGACGGAATTCCAGCGGCAGATTTTCTGGAAATGGCGTATCAGCCGCGCCCCAGGTTTCTTGACCGGGCAGCAGGTTGTTGAATGTGCCATCGACGGTGCGGAGCCCCAGGCTCAACGTATAGGATGGAACAAGGCCGTCCGGTCCGTAGAGGGGCTGGCCAGCAGCATGAGCTTCTGCAATTTTGATTTGTTCGAGGATGAAATCGAGATCGCTGCGAATATAAGTTACCATGACATTGAACTCCACATTTTGTGCTCAACTGATAAAAAAGTGTCGTGTTTAGCCGTCCGCCCCTTGGGTGCGGGCCGGCTTCAGTTACGGCGGATCGCTAGGTGGCCGTGTGCCGGCCTCGAACGATGTAGGCGTTGGCTTCAGGCCGGCCGGCAGCTGGGCGGCATTGACCGCGGTCACGCCATAGGCGTCCATGATGGCTTGCAGGATTGTCGCGGGAGCGGCGCTGTAAGCGGCCGAGCTTGTGTCCGCGATCTTAATTTGCTTCGGGATGAACTGGAGGTCGTTGACGTTGAAGCTGGTGGCCATGTCGGTCTACTCAAAAAATACATTCGCAATAAAACTCAAAGTCCGTGAACCGCTTGAGCTAGAATCCGGTATAAAAATTCACGCGGAATTCTGACAATTCTCGTCACAAACTGTAATCTCTATGTAATTTAGCGTTTCAACAAGGAACCAAGGCCTTATCGACGGGACAAGACTGAGGGCTGGAATGCACTCAGACGTTGGTCTGAGTTTCGGCGCCCGACCAGACCTGCAAACAGGCCACCGACGCCGGCAACTGGTGGGAATCACGCAAATCGGTATAGGTAAACGGCATCGGAAGGGTTTCCGCAGGTCACCCCCGGCACGAAATCAGGTCTCGTTTGGCCTTGGCTCTGGTGGTGGGCTGTCAGTCTTTTGTCAGTGATCTCATGCAAGTTTGGTGTCTCGTTACCTTCGACTATCAATATCGTAGACTGCGTTGAGGAGCCCTACCCTGAACTTTCTGAGCAACCAGATCGTGTTTCAGACGCGCCCAGCGAAAGAAGGCATCCGCATCGCGATCGTCGATGACCACGTGCGCGTGCGTGATGCCCTCGCGGATGTGCTGGCGCGTGACGGCGATTTCGTGTTGGTTGCAACGGGCGCCTCGAGCGATGAGGCCCTGGAGATCGCCGAGACTTTTTTACCTGACGTCATGCTGCTAGATATCAACATGCCGGGCAATGGCATCAACGCTGCGCGCCGTATCTTTCGCTCATGCCCTTCAGTCAAAATTGTGATGCTGACATCGGCCGACGATACGTATCACATTGATGCCGCCATTACGGCAGGCGCACGAGGTTATATTGTCAAAGGCGTACCAGCATCGGTTATTGCCAGTGCCGTACGCGAAGCCGACGCCGGCCGTTCGTTCCTCGCTCCATCGCTAGCAGCTCAACTTCTCGGTTCTTCTGGTTACGCGGCACCATGGGATTCGCCGCCTGATGGACCGATCGAACTGGTGGAACGCGAAGAACAGATCCTGCGCCGCTTGTCACAAGGCTTAACCTACACTGAGATCGGGGAAAGCATCGGATTAAGCGAAATTTCCGTCGCGGCATTCGTCACGAATATCTTGATGAAATTGCACGCTCAAACAGTGGCCGACGAAGTGCTAAAAGAACATTGAGTGGCAGCCCCGTCCGGTGGCACTAGTTCAAACACCGTTCTTTTTTCTGACTACAAGCGCTGCTTCAACACGGTTGCGAACCTGCAGCTTGTGCATGATGTTGGTCATATAATGCTTGACCGTTTTCTCGCTGATATTAAGAACCCGGGCGATTTCCTTGTTCGTCTTACCCTCTGCGACACCGTCGAGAATTTGCTCCTCGCGCTTGGTAAGATCGGGAAGTGCACCGGCAGACTGTGGCGCCGATGGAGTGCTTTTCATGATCGACAGAAGGCGCGCAGCAAGCTGAGGCGTCACGTAGTGCTCGCCGCCGTGAACGGCATGGATCGTCCTGACGAGTTCTGCCACACCTATTCCTTTGAGAATATAACCGCGTGCGCCCGCTTCGAGGGCTGACGACACATGCTGCTCGTTCTCAGACGCCGTCAACATGATGACTTTGACGTAGGGACAAAGCCTTACGATTTCTCGCGTCGCTTCGATGCCCCCTCCCGGCAAGCTGATGTCGAGTAACAGAACATCCGGCAACAGATCGAGAGCAAGTTGAACTGCCTGTTCTGCATTGCCACCTTGGCCGATGACTTCCAAGTCAGGCACGCCATTCAATGTTGCTGCCACCCCCTCACGGAATAGCGGGTGGTCATCAACAATCGCAATTCGCAATTTGTCCGGCGCTGGCACGTTCAAAGCTGTAATCCTGCTAACGAATATGAAACTGCAATTATCGCTCAGCCGTCCCGCCCATCAAATCTTTCAAGCGAGACTTCGTCAAATCTCACTCTTAGCTTAGTCCCAGATCCTGGTGCCGAGACTATCTCAAAAGTACCGTCGCAGAGATTCAACTCTATCCATAAGTCCCTTAAGTCCCAATCCTTTTGTATCGTCGGCCGCTGCCGCCGGCTGTTCGGGCATACCGGGGCCGCCATCCGCAATCTCCAGCACAAGTTGGTTACCTTCAAGGCCCGCCCGAACCACTTGGTCCTTGCCGCCCGCGTGCCGTGTAGCATTGTTCAGCGCCTCCTGCACAGTCCGGTAGAGGCAGGTTAATAGCAGCGGGGAGGCGAGCTTGGGTAGTTCCGGAACAAGTTCGAGTTTGACCCTTGTTCGCGACCGGCGCTCATGGTTGCGCACGGCATATTCGATGACCTGAGCAATCGTCGAGCCTTCCATTTTTGGCAACGACAGCCCGGACGACATGCCCCTGATTTCCTTCAATGCATCGCGGAGGGCGGATTCGACCTCGGCGAAATCTTCCGTCTCGCTCGCCGCCGTTGCGGGTGCTTGCGCCGCTGACTTCAGTGAATCCAGGCGCAACAACGCAAGAGCAATCAGCTGAACAGGTCCGTCATGCAATTCAGCACCTATGCGCCTCAAAAACTTGTCGTTGATATCCGTCGACCGGCGATTTGCCTCCAAGACACGGATCTGCAAATCTTCATTCTGAGACAATGCTGACGACAGTTCTCCGACGCGCTCACTCAAAACCTTCTGCTGCAAAGCGATGGTATTTCCGCCTCGCCTGACGATGCCCGAAAGCGACGTCAGCATGGCGAGAGAAAGTAATGCTAGAACACCACCGGTCTGCCATCGCGCGCGGGTTATATCTTTATGCAACTGGCCTGCCGATTCATGCACCTCGGCCACCGCGATGATGCGCGCGGTGCCGCTTTGATGCATCGGTGTAAAAATCTTCAAGACCGGCTCTGCCGCCGCTCCTGCTGTCCCGTCTTCGGGCTTAACCATCTCGAATTTGTCTTCAACCTGGCCTAGCCAAGCCCTTGAGACTTTAGCTGGCATCAGCCTGCGCTGCCCCTCAAGCCGCGGAATGGTTGAAAAAATAACACGGCCATCAGCACCCCAAATGGTGATGGACAGCATCGAATGCCCATTGGGCGCGCCGCCTATAGCCAACGCAGAAAGACGCCGCTCTGCTTCCTCGTTGAGCTGGTCACTGTCAACCAGTGTCTGCAGGTGCGGTTCGACAAAACTATCGAGGTGCAGCGTGGCGTTTATCGCCGCGTGCTCGACGACTCCCTTCTCGATGCGGCCTGCAACCCAGGATCCGAGAACGGCCATACTCGTGCCGATCACGAGTGCGGCAGCAAGTGCGAACTGCGAAGCCAACGCAAGATTCCGCCACCAGCGCGAAACCGCCCCTGAAGTCTCGCTTACCATGGTACGGACCGGCGGCGCCACTTGTGAGCGTAAAGGGGGAAAAGCGTGCTCATGCAAAGCAGACATACGTCATTCACTCAAGTCACGCGAATCCTTGTTACCGCCCGCCCGACATTGAGGGGACTGGTTGCTTGAGCGTTACGTATCGCCCGCTTTTCCCAATCCAGGAATTCAAACGTCACGAGATAATCGCCCTTGGCAATAATTCCGCTCTTCTCAGGATCGAGATCGATGAGGATATCATTTCGCGCGCCCGTCGCCAGATAGACGGGGTGATTGGGTTTCACGGGGCACCATTTTGACCAAGGATGCTCCGCACTCGCTAGCGCATTACCATCGACCGAAATGATCTGACCTTGCAGGCCTTCGATCTTGACACGCACCAGCGAGAAGCTGGCATTGAGCAACCGGATGAGTACCTTGTCACCGGCCTTGGCGTCGATCGCCACACGCTCATCGTGCATGGCCTGGGTGTTGGGCACGCCGTTAATGAGAAAATATTGAGGAACGAACATCCGCTCGCGCTCAGTTGCGGGCGCACCCGAAAGCAGCCCGGCAGCGGTATGCCAATCTGGATCAACATCGTCGAGTACCCAACAGCGTTCGACGTCGTAGGCCGGCCCGCCACGATAGGCCCGTGTCAAACCGTCGTCATCTGGCTGAGGATCGACAATCAACAAACCAAACAGCCCAAGTTCAAAATCCCGGACCGAACTCAGATGGCTTTGATAAAGCCACGTACCAGCCTTCTTAGGCTGCCACTGGTAGATAAGGCTTTCGCACTTTTGCACCGCCAGTAGCCTGCCAGAACGCGCGAATGAATGCGCGACTGTGTGCGGCCACGCCGGAGCAGCTGGCACCGCACTCAGAGTTTCCAATTTTACGTGTGCAACTTCGCCTTCGCGCATACGAATAGCTGGCGAAGGAAACAACTTCTGTCCGGGTGCCGCAATGGGATCCTCAAAGCCCCAGAAAGGCACCACAGCGCCGTCCGGCATCTGCAGCTCGCCGTCAGTAAACATCCGCCGTTCGAAGTATTTTGCGGGCGCTTGCCAAGTACTGTTCTGACTGCGTTCGATCTGGGCGTTCTGTGCATCGTCCGCACTGTTGGCCCTGTTGGCCGCGGATAAATTGTCTGATTGCTTCGAGCCAACCTGTTCCGCAGCTGTTCCGGAATTGGTTGCTGTAATCGGTACTTGAACCGCTGAATACGCCATCACTTCAGCCCGCCACGAAGACAACACATTGAAATATATGGGTGCACTATAATCCGGGGCATTCGGCAATTCAATTCAATTTGCCCTTGTTTTTAAGGACGCTGGCAAGAAAATATTTTCTTTCAAATCACCAAATGGGCCGTATTGATTGAGCTTCGCCGTTCAGCCCGTACTGACGGCGGAGGCAAAATCATTCCTCACGGAAAGCCCGCGATATCTGATCGCTAAATGGCTTGAAGAGATAAGATATAGCCGTCCGGCTGCCCGTTTCGACAAACGTCTCGACAGGCATTCCGGGCACAAGCTTAAGGGCGCGAACATCGTCCTGGTGTTCATCCGATATGGCGATACGGGCCACATAATACGACACACCCGTTTGCGGCTCTTTCGTCAAATCACCGGCAATCTGCTGTATCGAGCCAATAAATTCAGGCGTCGTGCGCTGATTGAATGCTGAAAACCTGAGCGTCGCTTTCTGCCCAATAGTAATCTGATCGATATCGGTTGGTGCGATCCTTACTTCGACGGCCAGCTTGTCGTCGCTCGGGATAATCGTCATCAGTGTCTCGGCCGGCTGTATGACGCCACCAACGGTGTGAACCTGCAATTCATGAACAATGCCCGAACGCGGCGCTTTGATATCGATACGGTCAAGCTGGTCCTGGGCCGCGTTGCGGCGCTCGGCCAATTCCGCCAAACGTGCCTCGACGTCGCGCAATTCCTTCATGGATTCAGATTGCATCGTTTGATCGAGTGAAATGATTTGAACTTCTATTTCACTGATCTGGCCTTTAGCTCGAGCGATATTCGAGACAAGGGCCCCGCGCTCGCCCTGCAAGCGCGTCACATCACGCTCGGCCGACAAAACCCGCGTTACCGGCGTCAAATTCTTCTTATACATGTCGCTGACACGCTCGAATTCCTCGGTCACCAGTTTGACTTCGGTTTCCTTGGCAACGAGCTGTGCCTGCAGACCTTCGATTTCCTGACGAAATTGCCCGATCCTTTCGGACAGCTGCGATTTCTGCCCGTCCTTTGCAGACAACCGGGCGGTGTAGAGTCGTTGTTCGCTCTGCGCAATTTCGGTGGCTTCGGGCGAACTCTCAAGATAGCCCTGGGGGAAGGTCACCTTGGTCGCTTGGTCGCGCTCGGCCGCTAGCCGGGCTCTGCGGCCTTCGAGTTGTACCTGTTGCGAAGTAACCACGCCGAGTGCCGCGCGGGTCTGGGTTGGGTCGAGCCGGATAACCACCTCCCCTGCCTCGACCACGGAGCCGCCTTTGACCAAAATTGCGCCGATAACGCCGCCGGTCGGATGCTGCACTTTCTTGCCGTGACCATCGACGACAATGAGGCCAGGCGCGATCACCGCACTTGATATCGACGCAACGGCGCCCCAGCCGCCCAAGCCGCCAACAAGCAGTACCGTCAGCAAAAGCCCCATCAGCAGACGGCGCCGCATTTGAGTTCTCAAGTTTTGGCAGTTCGGCCTTCATTGCGTTCCTAGCAGGTCGGGTTCGATTTGACGTTCGGGTGGTCGTTCAGGCGGTCCTAGTTGTGTCAGGCCCCGGCCATCAACCAACTTTGCCGCCACCCTGATTGCCTATTGCCTGCACATTAGGCGCTTGTTTCGTTGCTTTGCGAATGATTTCGTCGCGAGGACCAAATGCGGTCAACTGCCCGTTGCCGACAACGGCCACAAGATCGACCGCCTGCAGAACCGTCGGCCGGTGCGATACCACTACGGCGATACCGCCGCGCTGCTTGACGGACACGATGGCTTTCATCAGCGCAGCATCTCCGTCGGCATCGAGGTTAGAGTTCGGCTCATCAAGAATGACAAGAAACGGATTGCGATAAAGCGCGCGCGCCAAGCCAATCCGCTGACGCTGCCCAGCTGAAAGCGAGGTGCCACGATCGCCCATACGCGTTTCATATCCATTTGGAAGTCTCAGGATCATTTCATGCACATCTGCCGCCCGCGCGGCATCGAGAATAGCCGCGCTATCGGCGTTCGCCTCAAATCGAGAGATGTTTTCGGTGATGGTCCCTTCGAACAGATCAACTTCTTGCGGCATGTAACCGATGTGATTTCCGAGACTTTCGTTGGACCAGCGTTCGAGTGCGGCGCCATCCAGCCGGATTGAGCCCCGCGCCGCCGGCCAAATGCCAACCATGGCTCGCGCCAATGACGATTTGCCCGCAGCACTTGGTCCAATGATCGCCAGCGCCTGTCCTGCGGCTACGTCCATCGATATCGAATTCAATACAAAGCGCTGACTGCCCGGAATGAGTACCGCAAGCCCTTCGATGTTGAGCGACTTGTGCGGCTTGGGCAAGTCAATTGGCTCTTGCTCCGCCGGAAGCGCGGCAAACACTTTATTCAAGCGCTCGGCAGCTTGCCGCGACGCCACAAAGCCTTTCCAGTTTGCAATCGCCGTCTCGATAGGAGCCAGCGCGCGCGAAGCGGCAATTGACACGGCGATGATAGCGCCAGCCGACATATCACCTTGGATGGTATAGTAAGCGCCGATGCCGAGCAGGGCGGATTGCAAGAGCATCCGGAACACTTTGGACACCACCGACAGCCCGCCGCCCACGTCGCTCAGTCTTTCGTTTGCAGTGAGGTGGCGCTCATTGGCATCCAGATAGCGGCGCTGCAACCGGCCGCCAAATCCCATGGCACGCACGACTTCGGCATTGCGCTCGCAAGCCTGCGCAAGACCAAGCCGCTCCGACGCCGCGCTGGTCGCGTCGGCGGCTGGCTTTTTCACCATACGCTCGCTGACCAAGGTCAACGCCAGCATGAAAACGGCGCCGGCGCACGTCACCACACCCAGCATAGGATGAAGCAGGAACACAAATCCGATATAGAGCGGCATCCACGGCACGTCGAAGAGAGCAACCGGCCCCGCTCCCGCCATGAATGACCTGACGGTATCGACATCACGCATCGGCTGAAGGGCCTCAGCGCGCGACCCGCCAAAGAGCGGCAGACGCAGCGCGGCATCGTGAGCTTTTGCAGACAGCTGCCTGTCCACGCGGCTGGCAAGGCGGACAAAAATCTGTCCGCGAATGACTTCAAGTGCACCCTGGAAAATGTAGAGGCCAATCGCCAGCGCCGAGAGCGCAACCAGTGTCGGAATACTGCGGCTTGAGAGCACCCGGTCATAGACCTGAAGCATATAAAACGAGCCAGTTAATGCCAGCACGTTAACGACGCACGAAATTAATCCGACCGTCGGGATCAGGGGACCGAGCGATCCCATTGCCGCCCTGACTTCCCCAATTTTACCTTTTACCGCCATAACGACCGCCTTATAACTATTACATACTCAGTTTCGCAATGGCCTCGACTTAACGTAGCAACGTTCAAAATTCCCGGTGGCGTACCCTTAATATTAACGGGGATCCCTGGTCCCAACTGCATTTTCCGTGCCGTCTCATTTCCAAACGCCCCGCTATTCTTAAAGTGTTTCAAAGTCCCGGATGACGACAAGGTTTGAAGCCTCAAAAACAAGGACTTCGCCGTTGCCATTCTCGCCCAGCGCATTTGCGAACTGTAGCGCGTCGAACATGTCTGCAACGGGCTCTTCAACGTCGAAGACGTGTTCATCTTCGTGATAGTCGGCGATATCGTTTCCGAAGCCCGCGCCAAACGCGAGGTTGTCGTAATCGACGTCGTCATGGCCGTTGCCGGACCCAGAATTTGACGAACCAGAGCCGCTATCGCTGCTCTCACTACCGGAACCACTACTACCGGAACCATTTGCACTGCTGGCGGCAGCCCCGGCCACGTTGCCAGCAGCGACGTCGATCACCCGAATCGAGTCGTTATCGAAATCAACCACAACAAGACTCGTCGTAGTTCCGGTGTAACCACTGACGTTATTGGCGGTGGAGCTGGTATCCGATGGTGTTGTGACAATGACAGCAACCGCCTGCGACGCGCTATCTTGACTTTGGTCTCTCAATTCACTTCCCGAGCCGCCCGACCCACTGTTATCGCTTACGCTGCTATCATCGCCCGAATTGCCTGGTACGGAACTCGGCGCCGTCTGCACGATCATGGCACTGATATCGGTGTCGTCGCCGTCAGCTTGTGTGTAGACGACGACGATACGGCCGTCGGCTAGCCCGGCAACGCTCAAATCGCCTTCGTTGCCAGTGTCATTGTCGTCGCCACTAATGCGGAAAACGCTGCCTTCCTGGTTGCCGTCGAGATCGAAGCGCGCACCGCTCACCCGCGAACCGCTGCTGCTCCAGCTCAGAAGTATTGTTGGATCGTCGCCGCCTTGAAGACCGAAGTCGAGATTCGTTGGGGCGGAATTGAAAGTCTGCAGCACAAGAACTGCGTCCGGCACGGCCCAACCGCCAGTCGCCAGGGCGCGATAAACTGCGGCCGCCGCCTCGTATTGTCCGTTAGCGTTGTTCTGCACCCACCCTATAACGATATCGCCTTGATCGTCGGAGAGCAGGGATGGTTCAGTTCCGTGCACGATGCCATTGCTGATCAACCCGGTGAGGTTGATGGCAAGCATTGAGGTGCCGCCGTGCAATTGTAGAACTTCGCCAGCCACCACTTCGACGCCGCTGCCGGGGCTCGTTTCCTGCACCCAGGCCACTGCGATGCCATCGTCGCCATATCCGGCAACTTGGGGCGCGCGGCCAACGACGTCCCCGGTAGAATCGAATTGCAGGTGGAATGGCGCATCGCTTTCGCCGTCACTTGAACTTGCAGAGCCATCTCGTCCTAGCGCTACAAGAACCAGACCGCCGTCCCCGTCTCCCTCGTTATCGCCGGAGTTTCCGGGTCCACTGTTATCGCCGCTACTACCGTTGCCCTGGCTGTCATCATCAGTTGACACAACGCTGAAGCGCTGGCCCATAATGCTGCCGTAGCCGCTCGCATCGGCATTCTCGACCCAGACTATAGCGACTTGAGCCGTTTCCGTGACGGGCGCCTCGGCGGCACTGACTGTTTCCGGAGCAGGCAGGTTACCGGCTTCATCCGTTATGCCTTGCGTCGCGATAGTGCTATCCGGACTCTGGTCTTTATTGCTGTGACTGCAGTATCCGGCTGTCGCAAAATCTGAGTACGTTGTCTCCGGCTCGGCGGTCAGCGCCACCGCGACCGGCGCATCGCTCGCCAGCTCACCATCACTGTTGATTAATTGCAGGTTCAGCTGGTAATTCTTGTGATCTCCATCACCTAAATTCGATACAAACGCGACAACCACGTTGTCACCGGCGGTTGAAATCGATGGACCGAGTTGGAGATTGGGCCGCTCAGCCACCTCGATGATTGCATCTCTCGCAACTACGGCAGTCGCCGGTGCACCGCTAGAGCCAACGACAGGGGTTCCGTCACTTTCAAAGAGCCCGACCTCGATGACTGACGTCCCTGGCTTTTCACCCGCCGAAACATGCAGAATTGCTATATTGCCGTTTTCGGTCACAACGACTTGTGGCGCCATTTGCGCGATAGAATTGTTGGCCCCACCGGCAACCACAATCGGCGTTCCGGTGAGTTCAATGTCGCCCAAAAGGTCCGGCAAAGAGGATCCCAGAATTGGACCAGCGGCGTTGCCCTCCGCTGCCTCGCCGGCGGCGCTTCCCGTGTCCCTAGTTCCGCCATCGCCGCCTGATGCCGAACTATCTGCGCTGACATTCTGCAAGGTCACGGGCGCAGAACTGCCGTGTGGTACTTGAAGATCAGCAATCTCACCCTCGGGCGTGAGCAAATCATCGCCGTCAGAGCCCAGCAATTGGCCTTCGCCCGAGTCGCCGTTTACAACGGTGACCGCAAACATCGACCCACCGTCGCCCGGTTCCGACTGGTAACCGACCGAGACCCGGCCGTCGTCAGACACTTCGATGGAGATATTCGATGCAAACCTTGGCACCGCAACCGGTGAAACGTCTTTGACCGTCCACCCTGTGGCTTGGGTGCCCGGCAGGCCAGTGCCCGCATCACCAGCTGGGTCCTGCTGCAACATATAAAGCTTGCCCATAAGGGCAGCCGTGAATCCGAAATCCGCGATCCACAGCGCAGCGAAACCGCCTTGCCCGTATGCGGAAACTTTGACGCGTCCTTCGGCGTTACCTGCGCGCTGCCCGGCGCCGCCGAGATCTGCAAGCAGCGAATTGATTTGACCGGAATGATCTGTGCGCGCCGCCGACTCTTCCGCTCCGGCACCTTGCGCATCTGCGTCCGAAGCATAGCACTTCGCGTGAACAATACGGTCTGCGCCGATCCAAGCGACAACCGAACTTCCGTCCGCAAGCGTTGCCACATCGACGTCGCTACCGTAAACGCCGCCGCCATCTCCGTTTTCGTCGCCTACCCAGTACGAATTGTCGTTGGCAGCTGACTTTGATTTTATCGCAATGTTTCCCGCGACCGTTGGACTATCCGGCGCCAAAACGCCAAACATTTTCATGAGGAACGAAAATCCTGCAGGGACGGCCGCAACCGGATCGGGTTCGTCTGCCGCACCACCTGGACGAGTCAACATGACGCGCCCACATCCAGGCGGCGCGTCCTTGTCAGCCGCAATCCATGCCTTCGCTTTGTCTGAGCCATCATGAGACTGGGTAGCGGACGACTGAGTAGCGGAAGACTGTGTACCGGAAGACTGGGTACCGGATATGCCTGTCCCTGGCGCATCAACACCAGCGGCCGTGAAATCTCCAGGACCTGTGAAGTCATTCGCCATGCGATAGACTCCCGTCCGCAAGTCGTTCGTGGCGTACGAGCGGCGCTAAATCCAGCACCAATGTTGCACCGGATTCTGGTGCAGCAACTCCCAACATATGATCAAACCGAATATTCACGGTCACGCCTGCGACGCTTGAAAAGTCAGGTCACGTAATTCGGCAACTTGAACCTGCCTGGAAACGAGTGAGCAGATTGCTTAATCAGCGGATGCATCGTTACCTTACGGTAGAACGAAAACAAGACACTTTTGCACCTAACTAGTGATAACTTAAAGTCTGAAACTCATCAGACTAAGGTCTGAAAAATGACTGCCGGATGACAGACCGGAGGATGCCACATGCCTGTGCGCAGAGGATCGCCATCCCCGTCCGGAAACCTTGCGGAGCCACCATCGCACCTGGGAACCCGGCCCCCTCAATCAGGGCTCCTGAACGGCGTGCGCAAACCAAGCCGAGTTATTTGCCAAGTGATTGGTCAAAAAGTGATCGGTACGTCAGCGGGATGTCAGCGCTGATCGGCCACAACAGAGCCAGGCCTGGCTGGACGATTGCTAACCTTGAGCCCTTGACCCTGAGCCCATGCGGACGGCACCTCAAATGGACGCAAAACCCCTGCGCATACTGGTTGTCGAAGACGAACAGGGCGTGGCGAAAAATATGCAGAGATACTTGCGCAAGTCGGGCTACGTCACAGACGTCGTTCACGACGGCGACGCGGCTTGCCGTCTTGGCGAGACCGAAGACTATGCGGCAATCGTTCTCGACCTTGGCCTCCCCTATCTCGATGGCCTCACCGTGCTGAAACGCTGGAGAAAAAACGGCCGTACCATGCCGGTCATTGTCGTGACGGCCCGCGCCAGCTGGCCAGAACGCGTCAACGGCATCGATTCCGGAGCCGACGATTATCTCCCCAAGCCCTTTGCCGTCGAGGAGCTCGTCGCACGCATTGGCGCAGTTTTGCGGCGCGCTTCACGCCATGCCACGCCCCCGGGCTCAAATATCTTGCGGTTTGGCGGCTTCATCGCGGACGTCACACGGCGCGAATTCACCAGGGACGGCACCAAGATCGCCTTAACACCTCTAGAATTCCGGCTCTTTTCCGAACTCGCAAACCGCGCCGGGGAAATCATGTCGGCTCCTGAACTTCTTGACCATGTTTATGGGAGCACCGACGCCAAGGACATCAACGCGCTTGAGCGCCTCATGGTTAGGCTCCGGAAGAAGATTGGACCGGATGTCATTGAGACCCAGCGAGGACAGGGTTACGTCATAAGGACCAGCTCGTGAGCGCCTCTTCGTCCATTCGCTTCCGCCTCATGGCGGCAAACATCCTGGTCAAACAGGTTGTGATCTTGGCGGCCGGGCTACTGTTGATACACACGTTTGACCGTCTAATTCACCAACAGGCCTCTCGGGAACTGGAGGCGGCCGCCGCCCAGCTTGCCCAGTCTTTCCGGCCCTCCGATTCGGCCGGCGAGGAGCCTGTCGTGACCATTTCCGATCCGCGCTTTGCCCAACCACTTTCCGGGCGCTACTGGCAAATCGCTTATTTTGGCAAACCGCAATTGAGGTCCATCTCTCTCGGCAGCACATTTATCGACATCGCGGGCGTTGGCTTTGATGTCAGCGGCACGCCAATCCGTGACCTTAAAGGCCCTGCTGGACAAACTCTCTTCGCCATAGCCAAGACATCCAACACAAGCCCGAACGTCACGATTTTGACGGCGATGAACAACGAGGAACTTGCAGAGCTTATTAGTCAATTCCGCAATTATGTCGTCTTGGCACTCGGCGGCCTCGCCGCATTGTTGCTGACATCGGCCTGGATCCAGGTCAACGTCGGCTTACGTCCGGCAGAGCAATTGAGAAATGCCATTGAGCGCATTCGCCTCGGCCACGACCGGCGCATCTCCGCCGGTTTCCCCGATGAACTGAAGCCGCTTATCGACGAGACCAACAATTTACTTGAAGCGCAAGAATTAGCAGTAGAACGGGCACGGATGCGCGCGGGGGATTTGGCCCACGGTTTGAAAACGCCCCTGCACGCTGTCTCGATGCTGGTATCGCAATTGCGCGATTCAGGCGAGATGGAAGCCGCCGGCGAAATTGTCAAACAGATCGACGTCATGAACCGACACATCCATCGTGAGTTGACGAAGTCCCGCATTGCGGCGGATGCCCACTTAACATTCAAAACAGATTTGAACTCCATAATCGGCCGCGTCGTGCATACGATGGAACGGTTGCCGCGCGGAGACGATCTCGATTGGGTCATTGATACCGTGGGTGATACGACGACGATGATCGAGGACGCAGACGCGATCGAGCTGTTGGGGAATGTTTTAGATAACGCCAGAAAATGGGCCCGTACGGCCGTTACTATTCGCGTCCACCGTTCGGCAAGTCTTGTCTCAATTGAAATTGCCGACGATGGCCCCGGCGCACCAAAGTCTGATCACGCCCGTATCTTGAAACGCGGCATCCGGCTTGACGAAAGCATACCGGGAACCGGCCTTGGATTAACCATCGCCAAGGACATTGTGGATGCCTATGACGGAACGATCTCGCTCTTCGAAGCCGCCGAAGGGGGGCTTGGCGTGAGAATCGAGCTTCCAGCTGGCCAGCCCGCACCACCGAAGCAGAGTGTGATCGGCGGCGCGAACCGCGAAAGCGAAGATATAGGCACCACCCAATCGATTATTGGGCCGCGCCCGGCCGTCATATGACATTAAGTGCGAGAAGTGCGAACTTCACGCACCCGGCCGGCAGCGCACTAAATTGCGTGGCCAATACCATTCTGTTCGCAGCTTGGTTGGAAAAGTGCTGAGCCAGGCTCTTCGGCTGCCGGTGGCGGCAGTGCAAATTGCGATTGCCTCGGTGTTGCGTAAACGGCTTCACCCTGACCCAGAGCGTCGGCAATCGTTTCGTCCAACAACAAATACATTAGCAGCAAAAATGCGAGTGCCAGCAGCAGGCAAGAGATCCCTGACCCCAGGGCGACCGTGACCATGTTGCCTGCGGCCTGCAAGAAAAAACCCGCTGCAATCATGGGCAAGGCGAACCACGCCGATACGTGCAGTTTTTCGGCGCTCAAGAGTCTGGATTGAGAAATTCTGGCCAGGCCGGTGCGGTTCAACAATGCGGCACCCAAAATGGCAAGCCCACTCAGTAGGAAAAGCCCACCTGCAACGGCCAGACCGTTAGGGGTCGCAATCGGCGTCATGCTATCCTCCGCTTTACTCTCTCGGCTTGATTTGCACTCGAATTTTCTGGCCTCTTACCGCACGCTTCGCGTGCTTGAGGTTCATCATAGTATGTGAATTCGACTGCGTCGAGACAAAGCGCAACTCCCGATCAGGCAGGCTTGCGCAAATCAAGAGAATTTCGGGCTATTTATCAATGCGCTAGTTATTAATGCGCTAGTAATCACCCCATTTTCCCACGACTTCGGTCGCGCGAACTGTTTGCGGGCTGTCATTACCGCAAACGCCGCGCTTATGCGGCGGCAAGTTTGACAAATTGTCCGTCCGACATCGGGCACGCTGCCCAGAGTTCAGCGAGCGCGCCGACCAGCACGTCCATCTGCGCATCGCTATGGAAGGGGCTCGGAGTGAGCCGCATCCGTTCCGTGCCTTTGGGAACAGTCGGATAGTTGATCGGCTGTATGTAGATCCCGTGTCGCGCCATCAGCGAATCCGTAACCGCTTTGCAGTGAATAGGATTTCTGACCAGTATGGGCACGATGTGGCTCACGTTTGCGAGCACCGGAATGCGTGCATCCTTGAGTTTTGCCTTTAACGTGCGGGCCCGTTCCTGGTGCGCGGTACGTTCGACCGCGCTCGCCTTCAAGTGCCGGACACTTGCCAACGCACCGGCTGTAATAGCGGGTGCCAGTGACGTGGTGAAGATGAAGCCCGGAGCAAATGACCGGATGGCGTCGCAAAGGTTCCGCGTCGAGGCTATATAGCCACCCATCACGCCAAAGCCTTTTGCCAACGTGCCATTGATCACGTCGACCCGGTGCATGACGCCGTCGCGTTCCGCGATGCCGCCGCCGCGCGGGCCATACAGGCCGACGGCATGCACCTCATCCAAATAAGTAATGGCACCGTATTTCTTGGCGAGATCGCAAATAGCTCCGATGGGCGACATGTCGCCGTCCATCGAATATACACTCTCAAAGGCGATGATCTTCGGCGTGCCCGCCGGAATCGCCCGCAGTTTCGCCTCTAGGTCTTCGATATCATTGTGCCTAAATATTTCCTTTGGGCCCCCGCCATGGCGAATTCCTTCGATCATGGACGCGTGATTTTTTTCGTCGGACAGAATGACCGCGCCGGGAAGTAGCTTGACGAGGGTCGACAATGTGGCGTCGTTCGCAACGTACGCTGAGGTGAACAGCAGGGCATTTTCCTTACCGTGCAGGTCGGCAATCTCAGCCTCGAGTTCCACATGGTAATGCGTCGTGCCGGAAATGTTTCGCGTGCCGCCGGACCCAGCACCCGCAGCATCTATAGCTTCATGCATAGCCGCCAACACCGAAGGATGCTGTCCCATGCCGAGATAGTCGTTGGAGCACCACACCTTAATCGGTTGTGTCCCATCACCCGTGTAGCGAAGCGCGTTCGGAAAACCGCCTCGCTGACGCCGGACATCGGCAAAGACGCGGTAGCGCCCTTCCTTGCGGAGCGCCTCGATATGCCTGGCAAACACGTCATCGTGCGGCATCGAGGAAACAGCAGCCGTTTCGCAAAGCGGCAAAAGATGTGTCATGGGGCTCCCCCGGTTATAGGCAACTGTTGAACGCGTGGCGTAACTTCGATCATTTGCGTGGCGGCGGCGTCGTGCTCCGCCCACGACCACAGTCGCGCGGAGTCAAAAGGAAGAACGAGAAACCAGTGCTCAATCAGCGCCAGCCCAAGAAGCGTCGCAAGAAGGGTGCACGCGGCCGCTTCGCCGTCGCTCGCAGCTGGATCAATCGCCGCCCAGATCGTCAGCACGGCTGCAACGGTTGTCGCAGTGACGGACAATGGGAAAAACATGTTCATCGGCCGGCGGCAGAAATAGGATTTGAGGTAGCGGAGGTGCGCTGGTAAGAACTCTTCGGTAATGTTGGGCACGCCGAGATAGACGTTGATCTTCGCGCTTAAGCGCAAAATCCATAAGATCAGGAACGTCCAGGTGCCGGTCTGATTTTCCTCGCCCCATGTCAGAACGACGACAAGAGCTGCGGTCAGCGCGATTGCAAATTCGTGATAAATGACCGTTGCAATCGCATCCCCGAGCGGCGCCCGGCCACTGCTGTGGGTCGAGGCGCGCGTATTTGGCCCTGTGACCAAACCGGTCAAAAAGCTCATCTCGTGCCAACTCCAAACGGCAAGCGCTGAGAGAAAACCAATGTAAACACCCCCGAGGCCGGGTTCGGATGCGCTTGCGTACAAACCGGTGCAGCCGATCACAAAGAGCGCCGTGGCTGCTGCCAAGCTGACTGCGTAGGTGGATCGCGGCCGGTTTACCACGTAAAGCATGACGCCGGTCGATATCCACCAGAGCAGAATTCCATACAAAGCTGGGTAAACGAAGCGGTCCAAGTCAATCCCCTACCAAACTGGCTGCAGTCGTATCTCGCGCGGCAGTTCATTCGTTGTCGCCGGAAGTGTATAGAGCCGGAGGAACGTAAAGAGCGCGCCAGCGGCGAGACCGGCCCGTTTGAAGCGCGCACTGAAGTCACGCCTGCCGCCAAGCTCCTCCGCGGCGGTGTTGAGAGAGCGAAATTTCTCGAGGCCCGCAAGAAAGCGCGGGTCGCTAACATTCAGCGTGACGGGAAACACTTGCCGCGAGATTTCCGACGTCAGGTTGAAGACCTTCATGTCGTATTCGGTCGGGTCGATGCCGAGTGCCTTGTGGAATTCCGGCCTCGCATGATCGCGCACATACATGGTGGCGTAGACTGCGAGTACAAAAAAGCGGACCCAGTACCTGTTCACGCCTGTAAGCAGGTGCGGGTTGGACCGCATCAAAAGCGCAAAGGCCTCTCCGTGGCGAAACTCGTCGTTGCACCACTTTTCGAACCATTTGAAGATGGGGTGGAAGCGCTTATCTGGATTGCGTTCGAGGTGCCGGAAAATAGTTATATAGCGGGCGTAGCCAATCTTCTCCGAAAGGTACGTCGCGTAGAAAATGAACTTCGGCCTGAAGAAAGTGTACTTCTTGGCCTTCGTTAGAAAGCCGAGATCAATGCCAATGCCGAGGTCCTTCAGGCTGTCGTTGATGAAGCCGGCGTGGCGTGCCTCATCTCTGCTCATGTACTTGAAGAGCTCGCAGATATCGGGGTTGGTGCCGCGCTTGCGCATTTCGGCATATAGAACGCAGCCCGAGAATTCCGCTGTCAGAGACGAGACGAGAAAATCGACGAATTCCTTGCGCAGCCCTTCAGGCAGAGCGTTTAGATCGAAAGCGTCCCAGGCATCTGTCCTTTTAAAGTGGCCCTTATTGGGATCGCTCCGCATTTCGTCTATGAGTGCGTCCCACTCCGCGCGTACGCTACTGACATCGATCTTGTCGATTTCAGCAAAGTCCGTCGTGTAAAATCTAGGACTTAGAACGGCGTCGTCCGCCGCCCTGCGCGTGGCTTCATTCGGCGCCAGACTGATGCTCTCAATAGTCATAGCTTCCTCCCGGAAGAAAAACTGACTTCATAGAGTTCTGTGAGCTCAAAGCGGGCGGCGAGCTTGGTCATGGCACGCCGCAGCGCATTTGCCCGGGTGACGGTGGCATTTCTCGTCAGAACTATTTTTTGCCCATAAGGAACCCGGATTTCGCTGCCGTGCACCAACACTTCGTCGCCGGCTTCGACCGGCGCCGTCCCGTGCAAGTCCACGTGGGCGTGGAGGCTTTCGAACGTATTTTCAATCTCGATCGTGCAGGGCACGACTTCACGGGCGGGTCCGCGCAAGAACGTTGAAATCAAGGCGTGTTCCTTTCCATGGAAAAGAGCTGATTGAAGGCTTGGAAATTGTCTGGCCCGAAGCCATTGAGCATCACGGATCGGCCCGTTTCGGGATCAAATAGGCCAGCTCCCCCGCTTGCAAACCGGTTGAGGCGATAAGGTGCGGTCAGGTCAATTCCAGCAAGCGTACGGTCGCGCCCGAAGCCCTGAAGCACGACACCGACGAAGCCGAATTTGTGGGGCGGCAAGTTCGCGACTTCGACGCCCGTCAGCGCCGAAAGCACCTTTGTTCCGCCGCCGGCGCCAGGCTCAAAACGAAGCAGCATGGATTGAACCGGCTCTTCAACGGCAAGTCGAGTTGCGCCGATGCCTGTCAGCCGGGCCGTGGCCGCAGCCGTGAGCGCCAAACTGATAAGACATCCTGCCGCGACAAGTATGCCGCGAGGGAAGGGCTGTGCATCGATCGCTTCGCTCATTTCAGTCCTCCCTTAACGTCATGCGGCAGCCGGGATGCCGGTTGCCGGCATTGGCGATGTTGAGGTGTCGGTAGCCTTCAGATTTCGCACCTCGCCCTTCACCCCAGCGTTGAGGATTGCCTCAACCAGCAGTGAGGAAACAGCGGTTGCGTCAGGAATGCAGCGCAACACCGGCTGCGGATGGCGAAGCCGCAAACCGCGAACATGCGGCCACAGGTGGAAATAAGTAAGCGGCATCGCCTCTGCGGCAACGAGTGCGATATCGCCGGTCCCATTCGGATGCAGCTTTACATCAGCAGAGGCTATTTTCGAGAACGGAATGTTGACAGTGACCGGCAGGGCAACGCCGATGCGCATGACAATCCGCTTGCTCGTTATTGTGTATACCGTCGTCTTATCAATGAGCCTTCCGATGATCTTGATAAGCGCCAAGGCCACGCCGCCAATAACGACGAGGTGCAGAGAACTTGTGATCGCCTCACCCGGCGTCGCGCCTGTGAGAAGGGCTGGAACCGCAATAAATGCCGTCAGCCCCACGAAGTACAGCGCGATCAACCCGCCATGAAGCGTCCAGCGGGCGATCGAGGCGCCGTCGGGCGAGCCTTGCCACAACAGTCGTTCGTCATCTGGCGGCAGAGACGGCAAGCCGCGGATGGGTTCGGTTTCGTATTCGCTCACAGCCACGACTCCGTTCTTGCTGGCGTTGCATAAAGGGTACCGGCGCCGAAGTAGGCGCAGACTTTGTCTTCTTCGAGCAGGGTAATTTGGTCCTGGTTGGCGAGCGCTGGAATATTGGCGAATTGCCGCGACAGGAGCGCATGAACACTGACCTGCTTCCGGCGTTTATCGATACGTGCGAATGTCACCGGAATGATTACGCTCCGCCCGCCAGCGATATTCGCTTCCAGATACCGGATGGTGGTCTCGGAACGGTCGACCCACACGTCCGTGATGGTGCCAGCGGATTTCTTATCGGCGCCGATGACCTCGTAGCCCCTCGGGTCACCATCGCGCGCTTCACAAGCGAAGTTGGACGCAACGCGTAACGGCACGATCTTAGCCATGTCCCTCGAACGTAAGATCTGGCTTATCGGCGCGTTCCGCGTAAGAACCAGGGCCCACGTTTGCAAGCATCGGATCGCCCGATGGATCAAGTGGTGCGCCCGGCCAGACTGCGATCTTTTGCGCTTTGAGGGGTCGCATATCCGCCTTGCCGTTTGGTGCGGAAACCGTTCCGCCGTGCGGCAGTCTGAACACCTTGGGCGGGGGAATGAACAGGAAGCCCTGGTCTTTCAGAGTATTGGAAGGCTCGGAATAGAGCGGATAGCCTTCGCGCCTGTCTTCCCTACGCAGATAGAAGATCAGCCCTGCGAAGAAAATCCAGAACAAGTACAACGTCACCTGCGCGACATCGATATAACTCGTGATCTGACCAAGTTTCATTTGTTGTCCTCCCAGTTCGCATTTTTCATCCCGGAAATTCCGCTAATCCGAAAGCCGCACCGCCGCCTGGCTTTGCCGAAACCCTCCCAGTCATTGGTCCAAGCGCGGCCAACGTCGCGAAGAGCAACACGATCTCGATGTGATAGACGGCGTTGTAAGCGGCGGCTGGCTCCGCGAAGGCCGGGCCAAGTGTGCCGTCCGCGCCAAGCCGGGCGAGAAGATCCCGAATGCCGCCGCTCGCTGCAATTGCAAGGCCGGCAGCGGTGGCCTGCACCGCACCCCAGGCTCCGAGCGCAACACCGGAGTTGGCTGAACTTGCGATATTCATCGCCGCCGTCAGCGTGCCAACCGAGAAAAGTCCGGCGCCGAGGCCGATGAGAGCCGCGCCCTCCTGGAAGAGCAGTGTCGAACCGAATGGCGCCGACAAAATTACACAGGGAAAGGCCACCAGCCCCACAAGCGCACCCATCGACGCGAGGCGGTAGGCATTGGCTCCGCGCGACAGTTGATGCGCTGCCAAAATAAATCCCGCCAATGTTCCTGCGGCCAGCCAGCCCGTCAGCGCCGTCGTTTTGCCGACGCTGAGATGCAAGACCTCGCCGCCATACGGCTCGAGCAAAATGTCTTGCATGCCGAAGGCCGCCGTGCCGAGAGCCACTGCGACCAGTGTGCGCCGCGCACGCGGGAGCCAGATGAATTCCTGCCAGATAATCCAGAAATCTTTGTCATTTGCCGCATCCCCGGCGCGTGAAGGCCTGCGCGGTTCTTGTTTCCAGAGCGCAACAACATTGAGCACCATGGTGACGACAGCGGCACCTTGGATGACCTGGATCAGCCGCAACTGGCTGAAGTTCTCCAGCAGGCCCGCAAAGACGAACGAGCTTGCGACGGTCCCGAAGAGCAGCATGACATAGAGGAAGGCGACCACGCGCGGCCGTTTGCCGTCGCTCGCGAGGTCGGTTGCTAGCGCCAATCCCGCCGTCTGCGTCGTGTGCAGTCCGATGCCGACGAGCAGGAATGCAAGAGCCGCTCCCGCAACGCCAATCCAGGCCGGGCCATTGCTATCTCCCGAGAGCAGTATCAGCGCAAACGGCATGATGGCGAGACCGCCGAATTGCAGACAGCGACCCCATCCAAATGAACGGCGCACGCCGCCACCCAAGTGCCGAGCGATGCGTGTCCGAACGGAACCCGATAAAAGCACGCAACGGTGCAAATAGGAGCGGAAGAGAGACCATGGCCGCGACGATCGCGCTCGGCACTCCCAATTCGACGATCATCACTCTGTTCAGTGTGCCATTGAGCAGTACAATGGCCATAGCCACGGAAACCTGGAACAACGAGAGCCTCAGCAGTCTCGGCAACGGCAACTCCGGCGAGGCCGCATCGGCAAACGGCAGCAAGCGCGGGGACACCCGAAGCCATTGCGCCGCCAGCTTGTCGTTCCAGTTCTTCATCCTGCCACGAGCTCCATGGCCTGCGAAATGTAGAACCCGCTTGTTACGCGATAAGTGCGGGCGGTTTGCCAATGAGCAAGTGCCGGCTCTGCCGCGACGTGCCGGCGCAAAGCGCCGTCATCGACCGGCTCGATGGCCGGTGCACGGTCGGACCTGGGGAAGAATCGGCCGATGGCGTGCATCATCGTCAGAGCCGGCGTCCGGGGAGCAAAGGTGAACAACATGCTTTCCCGGGTACGGTTCGCGAGTTGCGCAAGGATGCGGATCGAATCCGCGGGCGCATAGTGGATCATCGAATCCATGGCGACCACGTGATCGAACTCTCCGAATTCTTGGTCGAGCATATCGCCGGCATGAAATTCGATCTTGCCGGAGCCGGAAATTTGCTCCGGCGTCTCGAGTGCCTCCCTGGCACGGTCCTTGGCGAAAGCAATCAGGGCCGGCGACAAATCAACGGCCACCACATGGGCGCCGCGACGCGCAGCTTCGATAGCGAACGCTCCCGTCCCGCAGCCCGCGTCGAGAATCCGCCTGGACGTGAGATCCGCCGGCAGCCAATCGAGCAGCGTTGCACGCATCTCGTCGCGGCCTGCACGAACCGTTGCCCTAATACGCCCAACCGGCGCATCGGACGTCAGCCGCTTCCAGGCATCAACAGCCGTGCGGTCGAAATAGTGTTCGATCTGGCCCCGCCGCCGCTCATATGCCGTTGTCGTTGTCATCAGTCGTACCCCAGAAAATCGAAGATCTCGCGATCCTTCATCGAACGGGCATTGAGAGGTTCCGTGCCGGCCCAAAGCGTGGCGGCAAGGCGTAGGTATTCGTTCTGGACCGCCTCAAGCTCCGCCGACGGCTCCATCTCGAAGAGGGTCGACTTCTTGAGACGGCTGCGGCGAATTACATCGAGGTCCGGAAAATGTGCGAGGCGTTTCAGCCCGACCGTTTCGTTGAATCGGTCGATTTGGTCGGTTGCCGCGCTGCGGTTTGCGATGACACCGCCGATCCGCACGCCATAGTTCTTCGACTTCGCGGTGATGGCAGCCACGATCCTATTCATGGCGAAGATGCTGTCGAAGTCGTTGGCCGTGACGATGATACCGCGCTCGGCATGTTGCAGCGGGGAGGCAAAGCCGCCGCAAACCACGTCGCCCAGGACATCGAAGATGACGACGTCGGTTTCTTCGAGCAGATGGTGCTCCTTGAGCAGTTTGACGGTTTGGCCAACAACATAGCCGCCGCAACCTGTGCCGGCTGGCGGTCCCCCGGCTTCGACGCACAAGACGCCGTTGAATCCTTCGTAGACAAAGTCTTCGGCACGAAGCTCTTCGGTATGGAAGTTGACCTGCTCGAGCACGTCTATAACGGTCGGGATCAAGCTTTTTGGTGAGCGTGAAAGTTGAATTGTGCTTCGGGTCGCAGCCTATCTGCAAGACTTTCTTGCCGAGTTTCGAGAAGGCCGCCGAGAGGTTCGATGATGTCGTACTCTTGCCAATTCCCCCCTTGCCGTAAACGGCGAAGATCTTGGCGTTACCAGCCTCGATCCGGCCGTCGGAATGGACCTGCACGCTGCCCTCGCCATCGGTGCCTTGCGCGCGGGCAGTATTGCCAGGGGGGCGCGAAATTAGAGTTGTGGTCATGCGGCAACCTCCACACCGATGCCCTCGAGACGATCCTCGAGTTCTGCTCCGGCTTGTTTCAAAGCGTCGAGGATCGATGCGTCCGGCGTCCAATAGTTGCGCTCGTGGGCTTCGAGCAGGCGGTTTGCAACTTTGGCGGATGCAACGGGATTGAGGGTCGCGAGACGCTCGCGCATTTCGGGATCGAGCACGAATGTCTGCGTGATTTGCTGATAAACCCATGGCTGCACGGCGCCTGTGGTTGCGGACCAGCCGAGCGTATTGGTTACACTCGATTCTATCTGGCGGACGCCCTCATAGCCATGCTTAAGCATGCCCTCGTACCATTTCGGATTGAGCATGCGCGTGCGGGTTTCGAGTGCGACTTGCTCTGGGAGTGTGCGCACCAGGCCTTCGCCGCGCGTCTGATCGCCGATGTAAACCGGCACGTCCGATCCGCTGGCACGCTTGACCGCACTGCTGATACCCCCGAGCGTGTCGAAATAATGGTCGACCGTCGTGATGCCCAGTTCGACGGATTCGAGGTTCTGATAGGTGAGTTTGACATCCGCCAGGATGGAGTTCAGCAATTTGGATTGCTGCACTGGCGCGCCGTTGCAACCGTAGGCAAAGCTCTTGCGGCGCGAATAGACTTCGGCCAATTCGTCTTCGTCATTCCAACTGCCGGCATCGATCAACTGGTTCACGTTAGCGCCATAGGCCCCGTCGGCATTCGAAAAGACACGCAGCGCCGCAGTTTCGATCGTCACCCCCGTCGCTGCCACGTAGGCCAACGCATGCTGACGCACGAAATTCTGCTCTACCGGCTCGTCGGCTTGAGCCGCCAAAAGGGCCGCCTCCGCAAGAAGTTTCGTCTGCAAGGGCAGCAGATCGCGGAAAATGCCTGAAAGCGTAATCACAACGTCGATCCGCGGCCGGCCAAGCTCTTCGAGAGGTATCAAACTTGCGCCGCAGAGGCGGCCGTAGCTGTCGAAGCGCGGCTTGGCTCCGAGTAGTGCCAGCGCCTGAGCGATGGGTGCCCCTTCCGACTTGAGGTTGTCAGTACCCCAAAGAACGAGTGCTACCGACTCTGGCAATTTGTGGCCGTCGGCTTGATGACGCGCGAGCAGCCGTGCGGCTTGTTTCGCGCCGTCGGCAGTGGCGAAGGCGCTCGGGATGCGGTACGGGTCGAAGCCATGAACGTTGCGGCCGGTCGGCAGGATTTGCGGAGCACGAATGAGATCGCCACCTGGTGCCGGCTTGACGAACGTTCCGTCGAGTGCGCGCACGAGAGCCGCCAGTTCGTGATCCTCGCTGAGCAACTTGTTTGTGTTTGCCAACGACATCGCCGCGGCGAGAAGGGCCGCGTCGCCACCCTGTCCTGCTTCCATGATGGCAACTTCTGCCGGAACACCTTCCGCTAGTGCTGCGGCAATCCGGGGATCTAGTTTAAGCCCGTGTGCGGCTTCGGCGGAGGCCATCAGAAGTTCCGCCCGCTCGGCTGGCGTCGCAGTCTCGCCAAGAACATGCAAGCCGTGAGGAATGAGGGCGTATTCGAGTTCGAGAATCTTTTGGCCGAGACACTGAATAGCATCAACAAAGATCTCGGCATCCCATTGCGGCTCTGCTGCGACGAGATCCAGTCCGGCGGCCTGGGCCTGGACGAGCGCAGCAAGATCCGTGCGCTCTGAATTGTCTTCCGGGTCGAGCCCGCGCCAGCGTTCGATCGAAGCCTTCAAATCGATAAGGCCGCGATACAGCCCGGCTTGCACAACGGGCGGAGTGAGATAGCTCACCAGCGTCGCGGCCGATCTCCGCTTTGCGAGCGTGCCTTCGGATGGATTGTTGGCAGCGTAAATATAGAAGTTCGGTAGGTCCCCGATCAACCGGTCGGGCCAGCAGGCGCCTGATAGACCCGCCCTTTTTCCCGGCATGAATTCCAGGGCGCCGTGCGTTCCGAAGTGCAACACGGCGTCTGTGGCGAAGTCTTCCGATAGATAACGATAGAACGCAGCGAACGCGTGCGTCGGTGCGAAGCCCTTTTCGAACAGCAACCGCATCGGATCACCCTCGTAGCCAAAGGCTGGCTGAACAGCCACGAGAACATTGCCGAATGCCTGTCCGAGCACGAAAATCGATCGGCCATCGGTGTTGTGACGGCCGGGAGCCGGGCCCCACTGGGCTTCAATCTCGGAAAGCCAGCGCTGGCGGCGGACGTGCCGGTCCAGCGGAATACGCGCGTGCACGTTAGCGTTGGTTCCGTAGCGCTCGGCGTTGCCGGCAAGGATCGCATCACGGAGTGCGCTCACGCTCTCAGGAAGCTCGACGCTGTAGCCAGCTCTCTTGAGGGCTTTCAGCGTGTTGTAGAGTGACTCGAAGACCGAGAGGAACGCGGCGGTTCCAGTCGCGCCCGAATTCGGCGGAAAATTGAAAATTACGATGGAAAGTTTGCGATCAGCTCGTTCCGATCTCTTCAGCCGCACCAACCGTTCCACACGCGCGCAAAGCATATCTATGCGCTCAAAGTGCGGCTGCATCGTACGGCTGTTCGCCGCCGTTTCGGACCTTCCACCGAAGATAATGGGGCCGGTCGCACCGTCGAGTTCCGGTATGGCAACCATCATCGTCGCTTCGACCGGCATCAATCCGTTGTCGGAACGCGACCATTGCTCGATCGTTTGAAACTCAAGTGCGTGTGCCGAAATATAAGGAACGTCGAGAGAGGATAACGCCTCTTCTGCCGCCTTTGAATCATTGTATGCGGGTCCACCGACGAGCGAAAATCCCGTGAGCGAAACCACAGTATCGACGGTCGTGCGTCCATCGCTCTTGAAAAACTTGTCAATCGCCGGGCGCGAATCTAGCCCACATGCGAACACGGGTATGACGCGGAGTCCGAGCTCTTCGAACCTTTCGATTACACGGTCGTAATGAGCGGTGTTGTTTGCGAGTAGATAGGAACGCATCAGCAGCAGTCCGACCGTGCCATGCGTCGCGCCCGGTGCTTCCGGAAGATCTCCGAGACTAACGCCGATGCGGCCGGCCAGACGAGGATGATACACGCCGACTTCGGGATATTCGACGGGGAGCGCAGACTTAAGGGAGCCGCGCAAGCTGCCTCGCTCGCCGCCAGCATACCTGTCGACGAGAAAGCGCACCATATTGACAATGTTATCTTCCGAGCCCGCAAGCCAGTATTGGAGCGTGAGGAAATAGGCGCGCAAATCCTGTGCGGTGCCGGGAATGAAGCGCAAAAGCTTCGGCATGCGGCGAAGCATCGCCATCTGGCCGGCACCGGAGGACGCCTCTCGCTTGTTGCTCGATCCGCGCAGACGCTTGAGCAGCGCCATCGCACCGTTCTCTTTGCCCTCCATGGTGAATTGGCCAAGTCGCGTGAGCCTTATGACTTCGCCTGCCGACATGCATCCGATCATTGCATCGCAATTGTCGCGCCGGGCCTTGAGCCACGGCAGGACAGCCTGGATGTGATCCTCCATGAACAGCATGCTGGCGATGATGATGTCGCCGCTCGCAATGTCGTTACGGCAATCCTCAAGAGCCTGCGGGTCGTTTGACCATTCGGCTGCTGCGTGAAGCCCGATCGTGAGCCCGGGGATCGCCTGTTCAAGTACCGGACGCGCGCGCTCGGAGGCTTCCGCCAAGTGGCTGTCGAGCGTCACGATCACGACCCGGATCGGGGTCGCATCAGCGGCTGTAGTGCGCCTTTGCATCGTATAATGTCTCTATTGAAACGGTCTCTAGGCCACGCTCCAACGCGAAGCGATCGGTATTCCGCCGTGCTTTGCCACGAACGAAAAATGGAATTTTCTTGAGTTCGATTTCCGCTTCCGGCGACCACGCGGCGGCGCCGGCCACTGCTTCCTTTGCGGCGATAGTCGTCAGTTCAACTTCTGTCACCGGCGCCTGAACGACGGCGTTTCCGGTTGCCAGATGCGAAGGCTTGGCTTGATCGTGAAACTCGAAATCTTCGCGGAACATGCCAAGCAAGTGCTCTTCGAGACCCATCATGAGCGGGTGGACCCAAGTATCGAAGATGACATTGGCACCCTCGAAGCCCATTTGCGGGGAATAGCGGGCTGGAAAATCCTGGACGTGAACCGGCGCCGAAATCACGGCACATGGAATGCCGAGACGCTTGGCGATATGGCGCTCCATTTGAGTGCCGAGTACCAGCTCCGGCTGCAATTTTTGAATTGCGTCTTCGACGTCGAGATAGTTGTCCGTGATCAGAGGCTCGATGCCAAGCGTTTCCGCCTTCTGCCGGACTTCGCGCGCGAACTCGCGGCTGTAGGTTCCAAGGCCGACGACGCTGAAGCCTAATTCCTTCTGGGCAATGTCGGCTGCGGCCAGGGCATGCGTTGCGTCCGCGAAAATGAAGACGCGCTTGCCGGTGAGATACGTCGAATTGACAGACCGCGAGTACCAAGGAAGACGCGAGCGCGTGTCCATGAGAACTGCACTCGCGTCAGTTGAGGTCAGCGTGGCGACCTCTTGAATGAAAGCCCTGGTGGCGCCAACCCCGATGGGCACAGTCTTGGTCATCGGCTGACCGTATGTTCGCTGCAGCCATTGCGCCGCGGTCCCCGCCACTTCGGGATAAAGGACGACGTTGAAAGCGGCGCGGGGAAGGAGGGCGATATCGCTAGGCCTAGCGCCAAGAGGGGCGACGACGTTGACGTCAACGCCGAGGCGGTTCAGCAGGCTGCGAATTTCTTCGACGTCGTCGCGGTGACGGAAACCAAGTGCCGTGGGGCCAAGAATGTTGCAGAGCGGTCTCGCGCCTGGCTCTGGAGTTGCAGGCACCCTTGCTGCCGCCGGAGACCCACAAAGCGTGCGCACGAGCTGATAAAACGTCTCAGCTGCGCCCCAGTTCTCTTTCTTCTGATAGGCAGGCAATTCAAGCGGTATGACAGGCACCGGAAGTCCGAGTGCGCGGGCCAATCCACCTGGATCATCCTGGATAAGCTCGGCCGTGCAGGATGCGCCAACGAGTAACGCTTCGGGTTTGAAGCGGTCATAGGCGGCACGAGCCGTCGACTTGAAGAGTTCCGCCGTGTCACTGCCGAGATCGCGGGCTTGGAATGTCGTGTAGGTCACGGGCGGGCGCTTGCTGCGACGCTCGATCATTGTGAATAGCAGATCTGCATAGGTATCGCCTTGAGGCGCGTGCAAAACGTAATGCAGACCTTCCATCGCCGTGGCGATCCGCATGGCCCCGATATGGGGCGGTCCTTCGTATGTCCAGAGAGTGAGTTGCATCTCTAGACCTCCAGCCTGGTACGGCGCACGAGCGGCCTTGAGAAAAGCTCAGCAAGGTCGCCGGCCTGCTCGTAGCCCTGGATGGGCGTGAACAGCAGCTCAATCGACCACTTGGTGACAAAGCCCTCGGCCTCCAGCGGATTTGCGAGACCCAGACCACACACGACGATGTCGGGCTTCGCTGCCCGGCACCGGTCGAGTTGCCGGTCGACGTCTTGGCCTTCGCTCACCGTGGTCCCGGCGGGAATTTGTGTCATCTCCTCGGCCATCAGAGTCCTATTGAGGTAAGGCGTGCCCACCTCAATCGGATGTACGTTCAGTTCGGACGCAAGAAAGCGAGCCAGCGGAATTTCAAGCTGACTGTCGGGGAAGAAGAAGACGCGCTTGCCGCTCAGACGGAGCAGATGCGGTTCTAGGGCACTGCGGGCACGAGCCCGCGGCGCTGCAACAGCTTTCTCGAATGTGTGCGGCTCGACGGACCAGAGCCGGGCAGCTGCGGCAAGCCACGCGGTCGTGCCGCCCTCGCCAAGGGGAAACGGTGCCGGAATGCGCGTCGCGCCGCGGGCTTCGAGAGCGCGCACGGTTTCTGTGAGAAACGGTTGCGCAAGTAGAATGCGTGTGTTCGGGCCGACGGCTGGCAGCTTCGTTGCGGAGCGGGGCGGCAGGAACGAGACTGGGCCAATTCCGAGTTCATCGAAGAGGCGGCAGAATTGATCTTCCACGACATCCGCCAACGCGCCGATCACAAGTAGCGACATTGGCGCGTCTTCAGCGCTATCGGGCAGCGCTGGCACGAGAGAGGCAAGGCAGGCATCCTCACCTTGCGTAAACGTCGTTTCAATGCCGCTACCGGAATAGTTCAGAATGCGCACGCGCGGTGTATACGTCTGCGATAACCGCGCGGCCGCACGTGAAAGATCGAGCTTGATCACTTCCGACGGGCAAGAGCCGACAAGAAAGAGAAGCTTGATGTCGGGCCGCCGCTCCAAAAGCCGCGCCACGACGCGATCGAGTTCCTCGTTAGCGTCGGCCAAACCCGCGAGGTCACGTTCATCGATGATGGCGGTGCCAAAGCGCGGTTCAGCGAAGATCATAACGCCGGCTGCAGATTGAATGAGATGGGCGCACGTGCGCGAACCGACGACCAGGAAAAAAGCGTCCTGAATCTTTCTGTGTAGCCAGATGATACCTGTCAATCCGCAGAAAACTTCGCGCTGGCCACGCTCACTCAGCACGGGAGCCGTGGTGCAGGGTTCGGTACGGAGGTTGGCTGCAGAGAAGAGTTCGGTCATGACGCCGCCCCCGCCAGCCCGCGAGGCGCCTCAATACGTGCAGCGCGGAGTTTCAACAGAAACTGAGCGGCATTGATGACGTAGGCCGCATAAGCTGCGAGCGCCAACAACATCTGACCGCTGACGCTTAGGTAGCCGGCCAGCACGCAAACAAGGTAGGCCGTATGTAGCGCAAGCACGAGCATGCTCACCACATCTTCCCAATAGAATGCCTCGGCAAACAGATATTTTCCGAAGACAACCTTCTCCCAAATGGAGCCGGTGATCATGATGGCGTAAAGAACCACGGTCTTGACGACGACAGATGCCGTAGCCGCCGTTTCTCCTTCGCCCGTGAGCAAGAAGCGCAAGACGAGAAAAAGCGAAATGAGGAACACAGCGAACTGTACGGGAGCAAGTACGCCCTGAACGAGCGTCCATTTCGAGCTGTCGCGGCGGCGGCGCTGCTCGGCGGTGTAGAGCGATTTTTCCGGGACTTGAGAACCGTACCCGTGCATTGCGCCCGATCTCCCCAATCGATCTCGGCTGCCCTTGACCGGGCGGCATCGTTGAGGAACTATGGCGAACTCCAAAAGAATGTCAATTAAACTTGACGTAAAAAAATGTTTACATTCGGTTGGCATTGCATTTTAATGTCGCTGTCCACTCTAGCGTTTGATTTTGGGGTGTGCTTAATTGACGCTAAACACGGCAAAATAAGAATAAACGTAGAGGAAATAGGGCATCTGACACTTCGGCGCTCTCGCAATCCGTAGAACATCGCAGTTGGGTCAGTGGCTGAGGGGAGGAGGAATTCCCATGTCGGGCTCACGTCGATTTTCAGACGTTCTCAGGAGTTTTTCGAGTGGCTGCGAAGTACTCGCCGAAGCGGCTTCGGCGCCGTCCATTTCGCAAGAGCAACCTTCGGCATGGCCTTCCAGTATCAATCCTAAAGCGATTTTGACCCGCGCAATAGAGTCTGAAGTCATCCCGCGCCTGATGTTGTCACATCGCCGGCTGGCACCGTTGCGGTCGATCAGGCGGCTAAAACCGCGAGCACCAACTGCAGAAGAAATCATCGAATTTGCAAGAATATGCGTCAATCACGATGTAACCGTCGCAGCAACGTTCGTCGATAGCTTGAACGAACAGGGCGTGACGATGGAGGTGATCTTTACCAAGCTTTTCGCCCCTGCTGCGCGCCACCTTGGCGAACTGTGGGAGCTAGATCGCTGCTCGTTCACGGACGTAACTATAGGGCTTTCCAGAATACAGCAATTAATTCATGAGTTTAGTCCGTTTTTCCAAGCCGAGAGCGAACGCCCACTCGGGACGACTTCCGCCCTGCTCGTGCCATGCCCGGGTGAACACCATGGGCTTGGAATCATGCTCGTCGAAGAGTATTTTCGCCGGGCGGGTTGGAGCGTATGGTCACCAAATGACTTTTCTGACGATCAGCTCGTCAACGCTGTAAAGCAAGAACGCTTTGACATGGTTGGTATTTCTGTAACATGTGAATTGCAGAAAGAACGCATGGCAGTCCTGATTAAATCAATCAAAGCCGCTTCGCGGAATTGGGGTATCGTGGTGATGGTTGGTGGCAGGATTTTCAACGATGAGCCCTCCATGGTAGCTAAGATCGGTGCCGACGCTACTGATAGGGATGGAAGCAATGCTGTGAGCCGGTTTGAACTCATCGCGGACCGCAGTACGCATCAATGGCCTCGCTGCCAATGAGACGCAATAGTGCCGAATGAAAATAGACCTGGTTTTGATCGGATAGCCGTGACACAATTTAGAACCCCAAAGAAGACCCTCGGGTCACTGGATGCGGACGTAGCGGCCAAAGTGTTGGCTGCAGCTGGAGACATTGCGCTTGTCATCGATGACAAGGGCGTGGTCAGGGATTTTGCCTTTGCCGATCCCGAATACGCAAAAGACGGTTTCGAAGCGTGGCTCGGAGAGCGGTGGGTCGATACCGTCACGGTCGAGAGCAAACCCAAAATTGAAGAATTGTTGCGCGATGCTGGAAACACCGCACGCTCCCGCGGCCGGCAAGTCAATCACCCGGTGCTGCGCGGCGGGCCCGATGTGCCGGTTCAATACACAGCGGTAGCGGTTGCAAATGGCGGCAAAATCGTTGCCGTCGGCCGCGATTTGCGTCAAGTCGCTTCGCTTCAGCGCCGTCTCGTGGACGTGCAACAGTCGGTAGAGCGCGATTATGCGCGCACGCGCAATTCTGAAACACGCTACCGGTTGCTGTTCCAGATTTCGTCAGAACCCGTGCTCGTGGTTGATGGCACGAGCATGCTTGTGATTGAAGCCAACGCTGCGGCCGGCCGTGTGCTCGGCAAGGCCCCGCGCCGGCTTGCAGGCCGATCCTTCCCCGATCTCTTTGACGCTGAGGGTGTCAAAGCGGTCAACAATTGCTTGTCAGGCGTGCGCGCTGCCGGCCGTTCGGACGACGTGTCAGTAAAATTCGCCGAAGGGAAACAGGAAGTTTCAGTTTCCGCATCGGCCTTCCGTCAAGATGGCGTCGTTCATTTTCTGGTTCGCCTCACCAGCGCGAATTCGGAGATTTCCACCGGTTCGCGGGCGAGGTTGCTAGAGGTTGTTGACCGGCTGCCAGACGGCTTCGTGGTTACCGACACGGACTGCCGTATACTCTCGTCGAACGCCGCATTTCTGGAACTCATTCAAGCGAGTTCCGAGCAGCAAGTACTCGGCCGCCCCCTCGACAAATGGCTCGGCCGCCACGCGATGGAATTAAACTTCCTCGTTTCCAATCTGAGAGATCACGGCTCTGTCCGGCATTTTTTCACATTGGCTCGCGGCGAATTCGATACATCCGAGGATGTCGAAGTTTCGGCCGTGGCGGTAACCGGCGGCGAACAGCCTTGTTATGGATTCACCGTAAGAAGCGTCGCGCGCCGCCCGGACTTCCTTGTCAATGCCCGTCGCGAAACGCCGAGATCGGTGGAGCAGTTGACCCAATTGGTGGGTCGAGTTGCGCTCAAGGAGCTCGTGAGAGAATTGACCGACGTTATCGAGAGGCTTTGTATTGAGGCCGCGCTTGAGCTGACTGGCGACAATCGCGCGTCGGCTGCCGATATGCTGGGTTTGAGCCGCCAGAGTCTGTATTCAAAACTACGGCGCCATGGGCTCGGCGATCTCGATGCCGATTATTCAAACTGACCCGGTTTTTTGCACCATAAGCGTGTGTCTATGCAGGCATCACGCCTTTGCGCCACTTTGTGTCGCGAAGAATGCGTTGACCGCCTTTACACAAATCGCGTCAACCTGTGCCAGATATGTGTCAAGCATCGCCTGCGCTGGAATAAGATCGTCCATCTGTTGCCCTTAGAATAGTGTAATATTTATTTGACACTCGATCGCCGGAGAGCGAAGCTCCTGGCATGTCAAATCCGGCATTACCATTGAGATGGCCCGATCCGGCGGCAGCACTCCGGCTCCTTAAGCCGATCACTTGGTTTGCGCCCATGTGGGCGTTTGGTTGCGGCTTGGTGTCTTCCGGCGTCGGGCTTTCATCTCTCGACCCCACTATCGTAGTCGCAGGAATTTTGCTCACCGGCCCACTGGTCACGGGCACGAGTTCAGGCCGTGAACGATTGGTTTGACCGGCACGTTGACAGCATCAACGAGCCGGACCGGCCGATACCGTCGGGGCGCGTGCCGGGACTATGGGGGCTCTACATCGCCGTAGCTTGGACGCTGATTTCTCTTCTTGTCTCACTTCTGCTTGGGTTCTGGGGATTGATCGCGGCCTGTGTCGGCCTGTTGCTCGCCTGGGCCTATAGCGCGCCTCCTATTCGTCTCAAGCAGAACGGCTGGTTTGGAAATGCGGCGGTCGGGGCCTGCTACGAAGGCCTGCCGTGGTTTACCGGAGCGCTGGTAGCGTCGAAGGCCTTGCCCGATGCGAAAATCATGATGCTCGCCACACTCTACAGCATAGGGGCGCACGGCATCATGACGCTTAACGACTTCAAATCCGTCGAAGGCGACAGCCAAATGGGTGTGCGATCGCTCCCGGTACAGCTCGGGGTCGACAGGGCTGCGCGCCTGGCATGCATAGTGATGACGGTCCCCCAGGTCGTGGTCGTGGCGCTACTTTTCGTGTGGGATCGCCCCCTGCATGGCGCGCTCATCGCACTGTTCATTTTATGTCAAGTCATGCTCATGCGCCGTTGGCTCACGCAACCGCGGGAACTCGCGCCTTGGTACAATGCCACCGGTGTTACGCTTTATGTGTTCGGCATGCTGGCAAGTGCGTTTGCTATTCGCACCCTGATCGAGGGCACGGTATGAAAAGCGGTCAACTCGGATGGATCGGGATCTTCCGTCTTGGCTTAGTGCAAACAGCGCTCGGCGCCATCGTCGTGTTGACGACATCAACGATCAACCGCGTCATGGTCGTCGAGCTTGCGCTGCCGGCAATTCTGCCCGGCGCACTCGTGACACTGCACCACGCCCTTCAAATCCTCAGGCCGAGGTGGGGCCACGGTTCGGATGCCGGCGGCAGGCGTACACCGTGGATCATCGCAGGAATGGCCATGCTTGCCATCGGTGGCGCCGGAGCCGCTGCGGCGACTGCGTTGATGGCCGACCATCTGGTGGCGGGCATTGTCCTCGCTATCGCCGCCTTCACGCTGATTGGAGTCGGCGTCGGGGCTACCGGCACTTCACTGCTGGCACTTCTCGCAACCAGCGTTGCCCCGGAGCGGCGCGCTCCGGCCGCAACCATTGTTTGGCTTATGATGATAGCAGGGTTCGTCGTCACGACGGTTGCCGCCGGTTCGTTCCTAGATCCTTTTTCGCCGGCACGCTTGGTGGCTGTAACGTGCACCGTTTCTGTTATCGCCTTTTTGGTTGCAGTCGTCGCAATAACTGGCGTCGAAACCGGCCCGGCCCTTTCCGATGGCCATGAAAACTTAAATTGCACAAAGGAAAAGCCGGACTTCAAGGCTTCTCTCCGCGAAGTATGGGGGGAACCGCAGGCACGCAGGTTCTCGATTTTCATTTTCGTGTCGATGCTGGCCTACAGCATGCAGGACCTGATTCTCGAACCATTCGCTGGTGTGGTGTTCGGGCTAACGCCAGGAGAGACGACGAAGCTCAGTGGACTCCAGAACGGCGGCGTTTTTTCCGGGATGCTTTTGATTGCTTTGGCCGCCAATCCGCGTTTCGGCTTTGGTAATCTGAAATTATGGACCATCGGCGGCTGCATTGCCTCTGCAGCAGCGTTGTTCGCAATCGTCTGGTCCGCGAACACGCACGACATTTACAATTTGAAAGCCGCAGTTTTTGCGCTTGGTTTCACGAACGGCGCATATGCTATTGCCGCGATCAGCTCGATGATGGCACTCGCTTCGTCTGGAAGCGGCAATCGCGAGGGCATGCGGATGGGCATTTGGGGCGCTTCGCAGGCGCTCTCGTTTGGCCTTGGTGGGTTTATCGGAACCGCCGCCGTGGATGTGCTACGCCGGACGTTGCAAGAACCGGCATCGGCATACGCCCTCGTATTCGCGTTCGAGGCTGCGCTGTTCGTTGTGGCCGCTTGGCTTGCATTCAAGGCCATTGAAGATAGGGCGGCGCTGACGCGCTCGACCGGCAATGCTCCAAAGCTCCGTCCATTGCAAGCAACCAGCGGGTAAGAACATGAACCCGAATGACTCGCGTTCCGGCGAGGTTAATTACGATGTGGCGATCGTCGGAGGCGGACCTTGCGGAGCAACGGCTGCGCATGATTTGGCGCGCCAAGGCTTCAAAGTCGCACTGATCGACAAGGCTGGCCGAATAAAACCGTGCGGTGGGGCCATTCCGCCCTGTCTCATAAGAGATTTCGAAATACCCGAAAGCCTTTTGGTTGCGCGCGTGAAATCGGCAAGGATCGTGGCACCCTCGGCCCGGTCCGTCGATATGCCTATCGATAGCGATGGCTACGTCGCCATGGTCGACCGGGAACAATTCGACGAGTGGCTGCGGTCACGCGCGGCATCGGCTGGCGTCATGCGCATCAAAGGCACGTTCGTTAGCATCGTCCGTGATGGCTGCGATCATGCCATCGTTCAGTTTAGGTCCGGCCCGCGAGCTGACACGCCTGAAATCCACAGCCTCCGCGCAAGATTTGTCATAGGCGCTGACGGCGCCTTATCGGAAGTCGCGCGACAGGAACTGCGCGGGGCAGAAAGAATGCCCTACGTTTTCGCTTATCACGAGATCATCCAGTCACCCCGGCGCGGACGAGCAAGTCCAAAGCGTCGAGCCGGCCGGATTCAACGCTGGGCGTTGCGACATCTATTACGACGGTCGCGTGTCGCCTGACTTTTACGCCTGGGTCTTTCCGCACGGAGAAACGACCAGCGTTGGGACGGGCAGCGCGAACAAGGGCTTTTCATTGCGCGGCGCAGTGGGTGACGTCCGCCGCGCGGCGGGTCTCCACGACTGTGCAACCCTCCGGCGGGAGGGCGCACCGATCCCTATGCGTCCATTGAAGCGTTGGGACAATGGCCGGGACTGCCTCGTGGCCGGTGACGCCGCTGGCGTCGTCGCGCCAGCGTCGGGTGAAGGCATCTATTACGCGATGGCGAGCGGACGGCTCGCGGCCGATGCCGTTGCAGGGGCCATCAAAACCGGCGATCGCCGCTGTCTGGCATTGGCGCGCAAGCGTTTTATGAAGGCGCATCGCCGTGTCTTCTTCGTGCTCAATGTCATGCAATACTTCTGGTACCGCAACGATGCCCGGCGCGAACGCTTCGTCAGCATGTGTGCAGACAAGGATGTGCAGCGTTTGACGTGGCAGTCCTACATGAACAAGGAACTTGTCCGGCGCAATCCTGTCGCCCACGTCAAGATTTTCTTGAAGGACCTCGCTCATCTAGCCGGGATCGTACCGCCATGACTCCGCGCACGGCAGCAGCAAGCGTACCTCCTCTCGCGATATTCGGCACGGCCGTAACGGCTATCGGCTTGGCCGGCGGACTTTTCACTCTTCCAGACGCGTGGAGTGCTGCTCTCATCAGACCTGTCTGGCACCCGCCCACTTGGATCTTCGGGCCGGCCTGGTCGATCGTCCTTCTTTGCGTGGCCTTAGGGTCCGCCGCGAGTTGGACCGAACTTGCGACTGAACGAGACAGGAAGTCCTTTCTTGTCCTCCTTGGCTTCAACGCAATTTTTAATTTGGCTTGGTCGCCGGTCTTTTATCTGCTGCGCCGCCCGGATATCGCGCTGGTCGCCATGGCTTTCCTCTGGATTTCAATAGCGGCTTGCATCGCGTTTCTTATCGTGCGCGCGCCAAGACCGGCATCTTTCTTCGCGCCGTATCTCATCTGGATCACGATCGCGTGGGCGCTTAACTTCGAGATCGTAAGACTGAATGCGCCATTCTGAGAACAGTTTCGACAAGACGGAGAACTGCCCTGGACATGATCGCAAACTGGTTCGCGTCGGGTGATATCGCCAATGTAATACTGATGCTCATGGGCCTCGAGGCCGTGGCACTTGCCGGAGTGAGGATTACTACGGGGCGAGGAATTGCGATCTCGGGCTTGGTCGCGAATCTGCTGGCCGGCGGATGTCTTATTCTTGCACTCAAGACGGCGCTGATAGGCGGAAGTCCGGAAACAACCGCCCTCTGGCTTGCCGGAGCCCTGGTTGCGCACGTAGCAGATCTTGTGGCGCGATGGCGGTAAAAGGAGCATCGGCCATGATGCACGAGCGTCGCAACTTGGAAGCACGGCTAGGCCGGCGGCAAGAAAGACACCCCCTCGTCGAGCAGAAATCGCCACATGGCAGCACCAGCAGGGGTAAGCTGGCGCTCGATAGGCCGAACTGCGTACCAATTACGCATCACCGGAAAGCCCTGCGCGGCGAGGATGACAAGGTCCCCGTTTTCAATCTCAGCCGACACCGTATGCGCGGATACAAACGCAATGCCGAGCCCCGCCATAACTGCCTGCTTGATGGTTTCAGTGCTGTTGAATTGCATTTTGGTGCGCATCGCCAATCCCGCCATCGAGAAGGTTCTCTCCATCAAAAGCCGTGTGCCGGAGCCAGGCTCGCGCACGATGAAATCTTCGTCCTTGAGCGATTCCATTGCAATCCGGCGACGTGCGGCAAGCCTATGCGTTCCCGCGGCGATAATGACATGGGGATGTTCGCCAATGATCTGATGCTCATACTCGGCCGGCTCGGGCGGCCTGCCCATGACGGCGATATCGAGTTTCAAGTGGGCAAGCTCAGCGAGCGTTTCCGCCCGGTTGGAAATCTGCAAGTCGATCTCAATACGCGGGTGGATTTTACCGAAGGCCGCGACGATGCGTGGCACGAAATACTGAGCTGCCGAAACGGCACCGATACGCAACCGCCCCCGCCCGATGCCCTTCATTTCGATGACGGCCTCATTCGCTTCGTCGAGAAGCGATGTCAGATCGCGCGTGAACGGCAACGAAGTAACGGCCAGCGTCGGTCGGTCGCAGACCGCGCGGCGTCCGTTCAAAGAGAGAGAGGCCAAGCGCTCTCTCGAGCACCTTCAACTGCAGCGTTACCGCCGGCGGAGTAACTCCCAACCTATTGGCGGCACTCGTGATTGTTCCGCATTCGGCAATCGCGGCCACGGCGTTGATCTGCTTGAAAGTGACGTTTCGCATCAATCGAGCATTTAGTTTTTCTTTCATGACACCAAAGATAAATAAAATTTATTGAAAGCGCCAGAGGCAGCATTATGTCGATCCAGTTTTTGCGGTGGTGCTCCCGATGACAGACAGTCGAAGAGGGCAGCCGCGCCGCAATTCAGCCGCCACGGTGCAAAACAGCGAAGAAGGCAAATCCCGAATGCCGATCAGAGTTGCGATTAACGGGTTCGGGCGGATCGGACGGCTCGTGCTTCGTGCCGCCATCGAAAGCGGCCGCAAGGATATAGAATTCGTTGCGATCAACGATTTCGGCACGGCACAGATGAATGCGCACTTGCTCAAATACGACACGGTGCACGGCGAATTAAAATCGGACATCCGCGCTGAGGACGGGCGTATTTTAGCTAACGGCTACGACATGGCCGTTTTTTCGGAAGCGCTACCTAGAAAGCTGCCATGGAAAGAGCTGGATGTTGATTTGGTGATGGAGTGCACCGGCCGTTTAACTTGCCGCGCCGATGCATCAGGACATCTTGAGTCCGGCGCCAAGCGCGTATTGATTTCCGCGCCGTCCCGCGGTGCCGACAACACCGTCGTTTACGGCGTGAACGATCACGAACTGGCCGCCGACGACGTGATCGTATCTAACGCTTCGTGCACGACCAATTGCTTAGCGCCCGTCGTCAAAGTCCTGGACGACGTTGTCGGCGTCGAGCGCGGGTTTATGACGACTATCCACGCGATTACCAGCGATCAGCGCCCGCTTGACGCGTTTCATCAGGACTTTCTGCTTGCACGCGCAGCCACCGCAAATCTCATACCCACTACAACCGGCGCAGCGAAGGCTGTCGGACTTGTGCTCACCCGGCTCATGGGGCGGCTTGAAGGCGCGGCCATTCGGGTTCCTACCACAAACGTCTCCTTGATCGATCTCAAGGTCAACACCAGCAGCAAGACGACAGTTGAGGAAATCAATCGGGCCTTTGAGCGTGCTGCGGCGCAACAGGCTTTCAAGGGCGTCTTCCGGGTTAACAAGATCCCCCTCGCGTCGTCAGATTTTAATCACAATCCGGCAAGCGCCATCGTCGACCTTGGAGGAACCTCCGTCGTCGACCACACGCTCGTGCGGGTTCTCGCCTGGTATGACAACGAGTGGGGATTTGCGAACCGGATGATCGACACATCTGTTGTCATGGGCGGCTTTCTAAAATGACACTTGGCGCGATCATCTTGCGCCTCGAAGGCGTTATTCTCCCGACCGGAGAGATTTTTCATTCTGCCGCAAATGAAGTGCTTGAGGACGCGGGCTTCGATCACAAAATCAACCGCGACTCCTTTGCGCAAGAGTTCGGATCATACGTCTGCAAAGACCGGTTTTTGAGTTATGCCGCGCAGTTTCTCCGCCGCCGCCGGCAATCGGAAGATTTGCAAACGCTGCTCGAAGTCGTCTATCGCCGCATCGTTGTATCGGCAGAGCGGTCGCTATTGACCAATCCCCCGGCTCTTTGTGATGGCGTGCGCGAGCTGGTATCCGCATGTTCCAGCGCGGGCCTCCAATGCGGCGTCGTCACATCCATCAACATCGATGTCGCGCGTCAATTGATGTCCTCGGCACTTGGAGACGTGCCGGTGTTTGCCCCCTCGGGCATGAAGAATGATTGGACCGGAACTGCAGTAGAGCGGGCGCAAAACGCACTCATGTGCGCGCTCAAAGGCTTGCAACAGGCGCCGGCGAATTGCCTGGCCCTTCAATCGAGTTCGTTCGGTCTTGCAGCGGCGGAATACACAGGAATTCCTGCAGTTGCCGTAATTGGGGCTTCAGCGCTGAATGGGGGGCTCTATGGCGCACGCTCCATCGTCGATGATTTACCGCAACTGGCCGCGAGACGCCTAGCGGACGGTGAGAAAGCTTCTGGAGCAACATTGCTTCAGGTCTTGAAGGAATTACACGCGAAAGGACGGCCCCTCAGAACCGGGAGTAATGCCATGCAAGTTCACCACATTCTCAAAGACAAAGGCGCGGATATCAAGTCTGTCCATCCGTCGGACTGCGTCGATTTCGTTGCAAAGCGACTTGCGGAGGAAAAGGTCGGCGCACTCGTCGTATTATCGCCTGCCGGAGCTCTGGAAGGAATCGTATCAGAAAGAGACATCGTGCGCGGTTTGGCGAGCCACGGATGCGAGTTACTGGCGATGTCTGTCTCAAACATCATGACGCGCTCCGTCATTACCTGCTCTCCTGCCGACAGCATCTATGGCGTGGCGAAAGTCATGACCAACCGCCGCATTAGGCATGTGCCGGTTTCCGAGAGGGGCCAACTGGTCGGCCTCATAAGTATCGGCGATGTTCTCAGCCGCAGACTAGAAGAAGTGCAACTCGAGGTCGATGTCCTGCGCGATTACACGATAGCCCTCAAGTGAACAGGCTCGGCATTGCGTTTCACCCGGGGCAGGAGGCCCATTTCTGTTAATGGTCCCGCTTCATCTGTAAAGTTTACGTGACACATTATTATGTCCGTGATAATGGTCAGCCCATGAATGGCGATAGACCACAATGCCGAGTCATTTTGGCCAGACCGCAGGGTTTTTGCGCAGGCGTCGTGCGCGCCGTCGATATGGTCGAGCGTGCGCTGCAAATTTACGGGCCTCCAGTCTACGTGCGTCATGAGATCGTTCATAATCGCCATGTGGTCGAACGGCTAAAGCGGCTCGGCGCGGTCTTCGTCAAGGAAGTCGGCGAAGTGCCGGTCGGTGCGCTGACGCTCTTCAGCGCTCATGGTGTTTCGCGCAAGGTCGAGGAAGACGCGGCGGACCGGAATCTCGACGTCATCGATGCGACGTGCCCACTGGTTCGCCGGGTTCACCGCGAGGCGCAGACTTATGCCGATCGCGGTTACGACGTGATTCTTATCGGACATAACGGACACGCAGAGGTCGAGGGCACGCAGGGGCAGGTCGATATCCCGGTCCAAGTCATCGAGACGGCCGGCGATGTCGCGAAAATAGTAGTTCGGGACCCGGAGCGCGTTGCCTTCGTCACTCAGACAACGCTCAGCGTTTTCGACACGGAACACATTGTCGGCGAGCTACGCCGGCGGTTTCCAGCCATCATAGGCCCGAATACCAAGGACATCTGCTACGCCACGCAGAACAGACAGATGGCTGCACTCGAACTAGCCAAGGTTGCTGATGTCGTTCTGGTCGTTGGGTCGCCGAGCAGTTCGAATGCTTCCCGGTTGGTTGAAATCGCAGCGGGAGCGGGCGTTGAGTCCCACCTCGTTGACGGCGCAGACAAGCTCGACCCGGCGTGGGTATGCGGACGCTCTGCGATCGGGATCACGTCGGGTGCATCGACACCCGAATCCGTTGTGAATGGCCTCATCGATCATATTCGAACACTCATGCCGATAACGGTTGAACACCTGCCCGGCAAGAAAGAGCATGTTCATTTCCGGCTTCCCGACCGCTTGATGCCGCCCGCAAGACATACCGGGGCATCAGCTAATCCTGTAGAGTGATCAACCTAAGAGCATGCAGCATGCACTACGCATTCCCGTTCACGGCCATCGTTGCGCAAGATGAAATGAAGCTGGCGCTGCTCGTTGCGGCAGTCAATCCCGCCGTCGGTGGCGTCCTGGTCCTCGGCGACCGCGGAACCGGCAAGTCGACGGCGGTGCGGGCCTTGGCGGCTCTGCTGCCGCCGATGCCGGTGGTCGATGGTTGTCATTTCAACGGCGACCCTGCGACAGGCTGCGGTGCGGGATTGAATTGCAGTGTGTGCGGTGAAGCGAAGAACCGCGCCGCACGGTTCGTGCCGGTGCCGGTTGTCGACCTGCCGCTAGGTGCCACTGAAGACCGCGTCGTCGGCGCCCTCAATCTTGAGAAAGCGCTGATCAGCGGCGTGAAGGAATTCGAGCCTGGCCTTCTGGCTCGCGCACACCGCGGTTTTCTATATATCGATGAAGTTAACCTTCTCGAAGATCACCTCGTCGACTTGCTGCTCGATGTGTCTGCGTCGGGCGAAAATGTCGTGGAACGCGACGGCATGAGCGTGCGCCATCCGGCCAAGTTTGTTCTCGTCGGAAGCGGCAACCCCGAAGAGGGCGAGTTACGGCCGCAATTGCTTGATCGCTTTGGTCTCTCTCTGAACATTACGACGCCGCAAGACATTAAAACGCGTGTAGAGATCGTGAAGCGCCGGGATGCCTTCGATCGCGATCCTGCTGCTTTCATCTCGAACTGGTCGGCCAAAGAACACGAGACGCGCCAGCAAATCGCCGATGCCCGCGCGCGCGTCGATACAATAACGGTGCCGGATCATGGACTGGAGAGGGCTGCGAAGATCTGCCAGGAAGCCGGCGCTGACGGTCTTCGCGGCGAATTGACCTTGGTTCGGGCAGCTCGAGCGCTTGCGGCGCTTGAAGGCGACTTGACGGTATCCGATCTTCATTTGAGGCATGTGGCGCCGTTGGTTTTACGCCATCGTTTACGCCGGGATCCGCTTGACGAGACTGCGGAGAGCGCGCGCGTTGATCGCGCGATCCTGGAAGTCTTCGGAAATTCGGGCGAACGGCACGTGATATGAGTGAGCGCATGTCCGCCGGACATGATTTCTGGAGCGATGCCGCTAGGGCCGCGCAGGTTCTGGCCGTTGCGCCCCACGCAATTGGCGGCATATGGGTTCGCTCTTGGTCCGGCGGCGCCTTCGAGCATTGGCTCAAACTCGCATGGGCCTGCACCGGAAATCCAAAAGAGTTCCGGCGCATTCCATTGAACGCGGATGATGCCCGTCTGCTCGGCGGACTAGATCTTGCCGGCACGCTCGGGGCCGGTCGTCCGGTTTTTGACAGAGGCTTGCTGGCTGAAGCAGACGGCAACATCGTCATTCTGCCGAATTCGGAGTGTGCGAGGGCTACAACGATTGCCGCTTTGGCTTCGGTGCTTGACAATGGCATGCTGGCCATCGAGCGCGACGGCGTTTCAGGATACGTACATTCGCGTCCCGGCGTTATTGCTTTGGAAGAAGGCGGCGACGGGCCTTCACTTACACTTCAAGACCGGTTGGCCATTGTGCTCGATTTCGGCGATGTTCGAACGCCATCCGGCGGCTTCCCCGTACTCGATCAGGCTGGCCTCACGCAGGCTCGATACGGCATTCCCCGACGTGCATGTGCCTGATCAATCCATCGAAGCGATCGTTTCGACGTGCCAGATTTTTGGCATCGCCTCCATGAGAGCAGCTTGCCATGCGCTCAAGGTTGCGAAAATTTCTGCAGCCCTTGACGCGCGGCAGCAGGTCGATTGCGACGATCTCGCCTTCGCGGTCCGTGTGGTGCTAGCGCCCCGCGCCACCAGGTTGCCAGCCGAAGAAGAGGCTGAACTCGATGCACCGGAACGCGACCCGCTCGACGACGAACAGGAAGCAGACGCCGAGACATCCAATCCGGACCAAAAACCTCTCGAAGATATGCTTGTTGCAGCAGTCGCATCTGCATTGCCGGCGCGGGTCGTGGATGCATTGCGGCTGGAACATAAAAGCAATCGCCGCCAAAGCGGATCCGGCCGTTCGGGAAGCAAACAAAAATCGCGAACGCATGGGCGGCGGCTCGGTGCAAGGCGCGGAGATCCCCGCCGCGGCAGCCCGCTCGACATTATCGAGACGATGCGCGCAGCAGCACCCTGGCAGACGTTGCGCCGGAAAGAGATCGCAGGGTACGGCTCGCAGCTGGGAACCACGATCGAAGCCCGGCGGATCGAAGTCCGCGCCGGAGACTTTCGCGTGCGCACTTTCAAAAACAAACGCGAGACGTCGACCATATTTGTCGTCGATGCGTCGGGGTCTGCTGCGCTTCATCGCTTAGCGGAAGCCAAGGGCGCCATAGAGCTTCTGCTCGCGGGCTGCTATGCGCGGCGCGATAGCGTGGCGCTCGTCTCGTTTCGCGGCAAGAGCGCAAACGTCCTGCTGCCTCCGACACGTTCGCTCACCCGGGTCAAACGTCAGGTTGCTGCATTGCCGGGAGGCGGCGGCACACCGCTCGCTGCAGCAACGGACTGCGCCGCGGCGCTGGCGGCCGGTGAATATCGCAGGGGGAGAACACCATCGGTCGTCATTCTGACCGATGGAAAGGCCAACATCGATCGTAAGGGAACGGCGTCGCGATCCAGTGCAATGGCGGATGCTCTGTGCGCCGCAAGGGCCATTAAGGCGGCTCGTTTCCGGGCCATCGTGATCGACACGTCGCCGCGGCCGGGCACGGCCTCGAACCAATTCGCGGCCGGAATGGGTGCTAAGTATCTAGCGCTGCCCTACGCGGGCGCCTATGAGCTTTCTGCGGCAGTGAAACAGGCTAAGTAATGGCTTTTGCGCGCAAGCGTACTGTCCCAACTGAAAAAAGCAGCAGGCACGACCGGCGTGTTTAAAAGCGACAAGCATGAAGGGACCGAACCAAAGCGTGAAACGGACCTGATTGTCAGGGCCGGCGGGCTCCGCTGGCACGTTCGCACGTTTGGGCAGGGGCCGCCTCTCCTCCTGGTGCACGGAACAGGATCATCGGCCCAGACTTGGCGGCGCCTCGTGCCGCTGTTGCAGAACCAGTTTACGATAATTATCCCAGATCTACCCGGACACGCGCAAACGCAGAACCCAGGAGCGGAGAACCTGACACTGCCCGGCATGGCTTCGGCGCTCTCGGCCCTAATGAAAGAGCTAGCCGTGGAACCTATGTTAGTCGCTGGTCATTCGGCCGGTGCGGCGATTGCAGTCCGGGCAGTTCTCAACCGCGAGCTATCACCTCGAGCTATCGTAAGCTTCAACGGCGCACTCTTGCCGTTTACCGGGGTCGCGGGACGGATTTTTTCGCCGTTGGCGAAATTGCTAGTAACGCAACCTTGGGTACCGCGCTTGATGACGTGGCGCGCAGGGAGCCGGAACGCAGTCGCGCAGCTGCTCCGCGATACGGGCTCCCGGCTTGCTGAGGAGGACATCGACATTTACGCGCGGCTCTTTCAAGACAGAGACCACGTGGCGGCTACGTTGACCATGATGGCCAATTGGAATCTTGAGCCCTTGGCACGTGACATGCGCGATCTGGCGGTGCCGCTTTTTCTGATAACCGGGGATAACGATAAGGCGATCCCGCCCGCCGACGCTGAGCGGGCCGCAAAGATTGTGCAACGCGGGCAAGTGATTTCCTTACCAGGGCTTGGTCATTTGGCGCACGAAGAACGGCCAGATCTGGCGGCCGGCGCCATCGTGCGCGCCGCTTCCGATGTTGGCGCGTGGCAACCCAAAGCGCACGCACCGGAATAGCCCGATGACGCGCCGCAAAGCACTTGCGTCAAGTCAAAAAACGATATTTACTGTCCAGTTATGTTGACAGTCGCACCACAAAAACCCGGCCACAGCTCGCTTTCGGCAAGTTCGCCGCATGCGGTCGTGATCGGCAGTGGCTTCGGCGGGCTTGCGGCCGCCGTTCGGCTGAGCGCGCGCGGCTATCGCGTTACGGTCCTCGAGCGGCTCGATACGCCAGGCGGGCGCGCTTCGGTATACCGGCAAGACGGCTACACTTTCGACGCTGGTCCCACCATCATCACAGCGCCTTTTCTTCTTGAAGAACTCTGGGAACTCGCGGGACAGCGCCTCTCCGACAGCGTGGACGTGCGCCCACTCGAACCCGCATACTCGATCTTTTTCAACGACGGGGCGGTTTTCAAAAGCTCCGCGGACAAGAGCCGGATGCGCGCGGAAGTGGCCCGTCTCTCGCCCGGAGATGTCGCCGGATACGAGCAGTTCATGGAACTCGCGGCAAAGATTTACCGGGTCGGGTTCGAGCAGCTGGGAAGCGTTCCCTTCGAGCGCTGGACGGATATGGCGCGCCTCCTGCCCGAACTTGTGCGCCTCGAAAGCTATCGATCCATATACGGACTTGCTGCCCGGTATGTCCGCGACGAGCGCTTGCGCTTCGTATTGAGTTTTCACCCGCTGTTCGTCGGGGGAAATCCGTTCAACGTCACATCGATTTACGGATTAATTCCGCACCTCGAACAGAAGTCGGGCGTGCACTTCGTCATGGGCGGAACCGGCCGGCTGATCTCGGGCCTCGCTGGCCTCGTCGAAAGTCTCGGCGGCACGCTTCGCTACAATGCCGACGTCAAGCGCATCACCCTTGAAGGCAATCGCGCCACCGGCATCGAGCTGACGTCTGGTGAGATGATCCCGGCCGATATCGTGGTTTCAAATGCCGACGCAGCCTGGACGTACAAACATCTCGTTCCCGAAAGCGTGCGGCGGCATTGGACCAACCGCCGCATCGACCGCGCCCGCTATTCGATGGGACTTTTCGTTTGGTATTTCGGCACCGATCGCCGCTACGAGCATGTCCCGCATCACAGCATCCTTCTCGGACCGCGCTACAGAGAACTGCTCGACGATATTTTCGAGCGCAAAACTTTAGCCGACGATTTCAGTTTATATTTGCACCGGCCAACGGCGACGGACCCTTCACTTGCCCCGCCGGGCTGCGACACATTCTATGTGCTCTCGCCGGTGCCCCATCTCGAAGGTGGCATAGACTGGAACGAGGCCAAAGAATGCTATCGCCGGAAAATCGAAGAGCATCTGCAAGCGCGGATACTGCCCGGTCTCTCAAATCACATCGTGACTTCGAAAATCGTGACGCCGCAGGATTTCCGCGACCGCTTCCTCTCGGTCAACGGCGCTGCTTTCGGGTTCGAGCCCGTGCTCTCGCAAAGCGCATACTTCAGACCGCATAATCGCAGCGAGGATATCGAGGGACTTTATCTCGTCGGGGCTGGCACGCATCCGGGCGCCGGAGTCCCGGGCGTACTCTCCTCAGCGCGCGTCTTAGATCGAGTGGTACCAGATGCCTCAACTTTACGTTCATAGCGCTGCGCACCGTGCTGCAGATATCCGGGCTTGCCGTGATCTGCTCCACGGCGGCTCGAAATCTTTCTACGCCGCTTCTTTCTTGCTCCCGCGGCGCGTCCGCGACCCCGCCACCGCACTCTATGCCTTTTGCCGGGTTGCCGATGATGCCGTTGATACCGGTTCGGGCGGCACAGACACGATCACAACTCTCCTGCGCCGTCTTGAGTTGGCCTATGCGGGCGCACCTGAGCCAGGTTCGGTGGATCGCGCCCTCGCCAATGTCGTGAAGCGCTACGCAATTCCGAAGGAACTATTTGAAGCCCTGATCGACGGCTTTGCCTGGGACAAGGCCGGCCGGACGTATGAGTCGATTGACGATTTGCTCGCTTACGCCGCCCGGGTCGCAGGCACCGTTGGCGCCATGATGTCCCTCCTCATGGGCCGGCGTGAAGCGGCAATTGTGGCGCGCGCCTGCGATCTCGGCATGGCCATGCAATTGACCAACATCGCGCGCGATGTTGGCGAGGATGCGCTTGCCGGCAGGCTCTACCTACCCCGTGCTTGGATGCGCGAGGCGGGACTTGCCCCCGATGCATGGCTGAGCGAGCCAGTTTTCTGCAAAGAAATCGCAGACGTGACGCGCCGCGTTCTCGGAGAGGCAGATCGTCTCTATCAACAAGCCGATGCCGGAATCAGCCGCCTGCCAGCCGACTGCAGGCCCGGCATCACGGCTGCCCGTTTACTTTATGCCGAAATCGGCCAAGCAGTCGCACAGCAGGGTTGGAATTCGATCGACCGGCGCGCGGTGGTGCCCGGGCGACGCAAGGTAGAATTGCTTGCAGGCGCACTGCGATCCTTGACGAACAAACCGGCTTCGCATGCGCTGGATCCTGCTGAAGCCTCGCGCTTTCTAGTTGAAGTAGCGGCAATCCATCCGGCGGCAATACTCGAACCCGTTTCTGAATTGGCCTGGTGGGATGTGCGCGGCCGCGCCCTCTTTGTCCTGGATCTCTTCGAACGGCTCGAGCGCCGCGAGCGCGCCTACCTGCAAAATGCGCTGCCTACGAACATGCCCGGCACACGGGAGCCTGCAACTGCTTGATGATGAACCTTTGTCGTGGAGTGGACGATCATGAACGCTGAGACTCGCTTGCAAGCGCCCCCGGCAAAGCCCCTATTAGACTTAGTCAACACGCCGGAAGATTTGAGGCGCTTGAAGGAAAGCGACCTGCACCAGCTGGCCAGCGAATTGCGTGCCGAAACCATCGAAGCCGTATCCGTGACTGGAGGGCACCTCGGCGCCGGCCTCGGCGTGGTCGAACTCACGGTGGCCTTGCACTGGGTCTTCGATACGCCGCGCGACCGGCTCATCTGGGATGTCGGTCATCAGGCCTATCCGCATAAGATTTTGACCGGCCGCCGCGATCGAATCCGGACCTTGCGCATGGGCGGCGGGTTGTCGGGATTCACCAAACGCAGCGAAAGCGAATACGATTGCTTCGGTGCCGCCCATTCGTCGACGTCGATCTCGGCCGGTCTTGGAATGGCGGTCGCAAGAGATCTGAAGGGCGGAAAGAACAACGTCATCGCGGTCATCGGCGACGGCGCAATGAGCGCAGGAATGGCCTATGAAGCGCTCAACAACGCGGGCGCCCGCGACGAGCGGCTGATCGTCATCCTCAATGACAACGACATGTCGATCGCTCCTCCTTCTGGCGCGCTTTCGAAAGCCCTGACCAGGATGACGACGAGCGCTCCCTACCTCCATATCCGCGATATTGCCAAGCAGCTTGCCAAGAAACTGCCAAAGAAATGGGAGCGCCGGGCGGCTCGCGCCGAAGAAATGTCGCGCACCTACTGGTCGGGCGGAATCTGGTTTGAGGAACTCGGCTTCTATTACGTCGGTCCGGTAGACGGCCACGATCTCGATCAGCTGCTGCCGGTGTTGAAGAACGTGCGCGACGCCGATCAGGCGCCGGTACTGGTTCATGTCGTGACTCAGAAAGGCAAAGGCTACGGTCCGGCCGAAGCGTCGCCTGACAAATATCATGGTGTTGCGAAATTCAATGTGATCACCGGTGCCCAATCAAAGCCTAAGGGAAAAGCTCCGGCTTACACCCGTGTTTTCGCCGACAGCTTGATCGAAGAAGCGCACCGGGACGAGAGCATCGTTGCGGTGACTGCGGCGATGCCCGAAGGAACCGGACTCGATCTGTTCGCAAAGGCGTTCCCGAACCGGATGTTCGATGTCGGCATTGCCGAACAGCACGCAGTGACGTTCGCCGCCGGACTTGCGACCGAAGGCATCAAACCGTTTGCGGCCATCTATTCGACGTTCCTGCAGCGCGCCTTCGATCAAGTCGTGCACGACGTCGCCATTCAGAAATTACCCGTGCGCCTGGCCATTGACCGAGCCGGCCTCGTCGGCGCCGACGGACCAACGCATGCGGGTTCCTTCGATCTCGCCTATCTCGGATGCTTACCGGGATTCGTCGTCATGGCGGCGTCCGACGAAGCAGAACTCAAACACATGGTTGCGACCGCGGTTGCGATCGACGACCGCCCATCGGCGTTTAGGTATCCGCGTGGAGAGGGCACCGGCGTTGTCATACCCGAGCGCGGTGTGCCCTTGGAAATCGGTCGCGGCCGCATCATCGAAGAAGGCTCAAAAGTGGCTATCCTGTCGCTCGGAACGCGTTTGCAGGAAGTGCGTTTGGCGGCTCAACAACTTGCCACCATGGGGCTTTCCGCCACCATAGCCGATGCGCGATTCATGAAGCCGCTCGATACCGATCTCATCAAGCGGCTTGCCCGCGAGCACGAAGTGCTGTTGACCATCGAAGAAGGCTCCATCGGCGGATTTGGAAGCCACGTTCTGCACTATCTCGCCTCCGCCGGCCTACTCGACAGGGGGCTCAAAATTAGAACACTGACGCTGCCCGATATATTCATCGATCAAGATAATCTAGATGCGATGTACGCGAGGGCGGGATTGAACGCCGCCGGCATCGTGAGCGCCGCTTTGCATGCTTTTGGCATCGAAAGCAAGGCAGACCCGGTTCTGATGGGTCGAGTGTGCGGTGAAGGCGCAATGCAGACGCGGGATGGGCGTGATGCCGTTCGGGCTTATTGAGGCCGGGCTGTTTTTCGGTTTGGTGCTGATCCTGGCTGGCTACGATCTCTTCAAAACGCGGCGTGAGATGCGTCGCAGTCTCGAACCGCGATCAGACGAACGGGAAAAATGACTCGCCCCACAATCGGAATTGATTGGCGATGGAAACGGATGCGATCCGATGGATCAACGCATTCTTTGAACTCTTTGTCGTGCTGGCATTTGCATTGGGATGGCTCATCCTCGAACTGAATGGACGCCGGCTGGATCGAAAGCGTGAAAAGCAGCGTGCCAACGAGTCTCATGCATCGCCATCAGCCGGCAAGCCTCATGAACAGGACGGTTCAGAGCGAACGCCTCGGCATCCGGAAGGGTAGCATGGCCTGTATGACAGGCGCGCGAAACCGGTCGAGATCGAGGCTTTCGTGGAGCGACTGCGTGGTATCACCGTTGATGGACGTCTCGATGACGGACCGAGCATAAAACGGGGCATCTTCCAGGCTTGACCGGATAGATGCGTTGCTATTGCTGTCGCATCGCGTGGCGCGAGCAACACGCCAGTTCGAGCGAGGCAAACTGACTTGCGGCGGGCCTTCGAAATGCGAAATAGCGCCACTGCCGGAAATCTCAATTGCCAGCGATTCGGCGGGGCCGGCTCGTGGGCTTAGATCGTACAGTAGCCGGGCGCGCGTCTTCGTACTCTGGCGCGACCAATCCCACCGGACGAAACCCGATTCGAGCGGCTCTTGGCCGTGATTATGATCGAAGTAAGCGTCGCCGCTCCATTCCAGGGCCGGATGCGCGAACTGCGCTTCGACGCGTGCGATCGGAGCAATCGGTTGCCATCGATGGCGGCCGTGCGCGTCGATATCATAGCCAAAACCGGGCAAGCATGCAGGTATCAACCTCACGCGGCCCTTGACCCTGCGCGGAAACGGCACGGCTATTTCGTCGATAGAAATGACGAGCGCATTGCCATCCCAATGCAGCCTACTCGAACCGATCGACAACGTATGTTCACTCCGGTCCAACGCAGAGCGGCTCCGTTCCGTCATTGTCCACCGCCGCACGCCTTTGCCGTAGAGTGCAACATTAACTGCAACGTGGCACTCGGGGTCTGCAATGCCCCGGCGGCGCGCCAGGGCGTAGTAGGGCGAGAAAACGCTACCGATGAACGCGATGATCGTCAGCCCGTAACGCCCGTCGTCGCTCAAGGCGTCGATGTACCACCATGCATAACCATTGCGGGCCACATTCAGCGCAAAGTCCGGTCCATCAGTACTGCGCGTGCCGCGATCCGGCCCGATAATGCCGCCATCGGAACGCCCGGCCCCGGATGCACGGCTCCGCCGGCGAGGTACAACCCCGGACATCGAGTACGGGCTGCCGGCCGCGCGAACGACGCCGTCCACCCGTGGGACGATTGACCGTACAGCGCCCCTCCCGTCGCCGGGTACAGCCGGTTGAAATCCGACGGTGTTGTCACGATTGCGTTCTCCAAAGTGTCGATCTTGAGCCCAGCACGGTTCAGACGACCACTCAGTTTCTCCCGGCATTGTTCTATTTCCTTCGTGGTGAATGGTTGAGTGTCGCCAACTGCGGGTGCATTGATAAGGAAAAAAAGTCTTTCGGGACCTTGGCCCGGCTCGCGGCGGCCTGGTCCGCGATCCTGGGCGCAGATATACACAGTCGGCGCGGTGGGCACGCGAGCGTGGCGGAAGATGTCGTTGAATTCCTGGGCGTAGTCCTGACAAAAGAAAACGTTGTGGTGAAGCAAGGGAAAACCTTCAGTTTGCGCCCGAGCTGCAAATGTTACGGCAGACAATGAGCGCGACCGGCTTGGCAAGGGCGCGACGGCCGCCGAAACGCCCTCGCCAAAGAAACCGCAGGAAATCGCCGCCGGATCGGCGTTTACGACCACAATATCCGCCGCAAGCCTATCGCCGCTCGCGAGCGTAAGTCCTGCAACGCGGCCTAACTCGACGTCAATTTTCGAAACCTCGCTTTCGAAGCGGAACGCGACACCGCACGATACGGCAAGTTCATGGCAGGCACTTGCGAGCCGCTGCATCCCCCCATCGATGACCCAAACACCCTGCTGTTCAACATCGGCGACAAGCATCAGTGTTGCCGGCAACTCGAACGGAGACGAGCCGCAATACGTGGCGTAACGCGCAAAGAGCTGCCTCAGTCTCGGGTCGTTGAAATGCGTTCCAAGCGCTTTCCACAAAGTGTTGAATGGCGAGATGCGCCAAAGGTCGCCAAGGCCCCGTAATCCTGCGCCCATTGCAAGGCTGGCCGGATTTGGCTGATCCGACTTAATGAATGGGCCCTCAAGCGTGCTGTACGTATCGTGGGCCCTCTTGGCAAAGTCGCGAAACCCTTGGGCCTCGCGGCGACCTGCAAATTCGCCTATGGCGTCTGCTGTTCTGGCTGGGTCCGCATAAAGGTCGAGCCGGCTGCCGTCATCAAAAGCGTGACGGGCCAAGACATCAAGCGGTTGGAGTTGGACGGCCTCTGCAAACGATTGCAAGGCATCGCTGAAAAGTTCCTCAAATACCCATTTCATGGTGAGGACGGTTGGGCCGGCGTCGATCAGCATCCCTTGAACGCTGGCCTGCCTGATCTTGCCGCCGGGAGCCGAGCCGCGCTCAAAAACCGTGACCTGCATGCCTGCGCGCGCGAGATCAATAGCGGCGGCTAGTCCACCTATGCCTGCCCCGACGATGGCGGCGCGCTTGCTGCGCATGGGCAAACCCTCCCTGCCTGCCGCAATTTACTTGACAATAGTGTCTAATCATAGTGACATTTATTTCTGTAATTTAGAACATGCTTTCTAACGCCCGAGAGGCACTCCATGGATGCCCAAAAGCGAATTGAGCGAGCCCTCGAAGCGGCTGTCCAGCGGCTCGAAACCCCAAAGTCGCCGCCGTTACTGGCAGCCGCAATAAGGTATTCCGTTTTTCCGGGAGGAGCCCGCGTCCGGCCTCGCCTTTGTCTTGCGGTGGCACGCGCCTGCGGCGACGACGAGCCCAACGTAACCGATGCCGCCGCTGCGGCCATAGAGTTCATGCACTGTGGGTCACTGGTTCATGACGACCTGCCTTGCTTCGACAATGCAGCCACACGGCGCGGCAAGCCATCCGTGCACATGGCTTACGGCGAGAGCCAAGCGGTCCTGGTTGGCGATGCCCTGATCGTTATGGCATTCGAGACCCTGGCGCGCACGGTGGCGCTGGTTCCGAGCCGCGTACCTGGCCTGCTCGTCAATCTTGCGCAAGCCTCTGGCGTGCCGCACGGCATCATCGCCGGACAAGCCTGGGAAAATGAGAAGAGCATTAATCTTGCCGACTATCATAGGGCGAAAACAGGGTCTCTGTTTGCTGCCGCCACAGCCGCCGGAGCATTGGCCGCAGGTGCCAATGCTGATCCCTGGCGGCTGCTTGGCGAGCGCATCGGCGAAGCCTTTCAAGTGGCCGACGACATTCAGGATCTCGTTGCTGATCCAGCTGTATCGGGCAAGCCGTCCGGACAAGATGCGGCCCTCGGCAGGCCGAATGCACTGCGGGAACTCGGATTGAAGGGTGCCGTCGAGCGCTTGAGAGAACTCTTGTCGGCCGCGATCAATTCAATCCCGCCCTGCGATGGGGCAGCCGAACTTCGGGCGGTAATTCTTGCGGAGTCAAAACGCTTTATGCCCGTGGGATTGGGCACAAGGGCCGCTTGAATCAGGGCGAAACTCTCCGCTCGTTCCTCGCCTTCGCCGGGGCCGCCAGATGCAGAGACCTAGATGCAGACATTGCGAGATTGGGTCCTGTCGCTGCGGGACCGCCTAGTATCTAGTCTGGAGTTTCAGCGCCGTGTCGCGGCCCTTCCCTTCGCAAAGTTGATCGCCAGGAACCAAGCACAGCAAGCCTTCGATCTCTGCGCCGGATTCGTATATTCTCAGATCCTTCTCGCCTGCACGGAGCTTGGTGTCTTCGCCGCCGTCCGGGATGAGCCACAAACGATCGGCGCTATCGCATTCCGTACGGGCCTTACTGAGAACACAGCCAGGCAACTGCTCGATGCGGCAACCTCATTGCGGCTGCTTTCGCGAAGAAGCCGCGGACGCTACGGACTTGGGTTGCTGGGTGCAGCCATCGCGGGCAATCCCGGGTTGATCGCGATGATCAAGCACCATCGCATGTTCTACGACGACCTATCCGACCCCGTCGCCTTGCTGAAAGGGGAAAAAAGCAACTCACAGCTGAATGAATTCTGGGCCTACGCCCGCGGCAACGGCCGCGGACTTATCGATGCCGACGTGGCGCAATACTCGCTGCTGATGTCGCAATCCCAGTCGCTTGTCGCCGACCAGATGCTCGACGCGTATCCTCTGATCCGGCATAAGACACTTCTCGATATTGGCGGCGGCGATGGCGAATTTATTATCCGTGCCGCTGCGCGATATCCCAAGATGTCATTCATCAATTTCGATTTGCCGGCGGTGAGCTCCCGAGCAGCCGAACGCTTTCGCGCCGCCGGCCTTGAGCGTGCCGTATCGCAGGGCGGGAGCTTTCTTTCCAGCAACCTCCCGGACGGAGCAGATGTCGCGACCTTGATCCGTATTTTGCACGATCACGACGACCGGCACGTAGGACCGATCCTGCAAGCCGCGCACCGTGCACTTGCGCCAGGCGGCGTTCTACTAATTGGCGAGCCTTTAGCCGGAACGCCGGGTTCGGAAGCCGTGGGGGATGCCTATTTTGCCCTTTATTTCATGGCCATGGGCAGCGGCCGGCCACGGACGTTTGGCGAAATGCGCACGCTAGTTCTGGAAGCAGGCTTCACGTCCGTCAGAGAAATTCCCACTCACATGCCGATGCAGCTCCGGCTTCTTGTTGCACAGCATTGACGAATTTAATGTCAAGATCACTTGACATATTGCCGCGTCCAAATAAGGTGACGCATGTGGGGCCAATGCCCCGTCAAAAGCGAGAGAAAGCCTGCAAATGGGGCGCGCGGATAGGGAAACGGTTGCCGTGGTGCTCGAGGAGCCAAAAAGGTTCTCGATGCGCCGGCTGCAATTACCCGAACCCGAGCTAGGCGATGTCATTGTAGACGTCGAGTGGAGCGGCATCAGCACGGGTACCGAGCGGCTGCTGTGGTCTGGTGAAATGCCGCCGTTTCCCGGCATGGGTTACCCCTTGGTTCCCGGCTATGAGACGGTTGGTAAAATCACTGAAGCGCCAGCCAGTTCGCCACTCAAAGCAGGTACGCAAGTTTTCGTTCCCGGCGCTCGGTGCTTTGGTGACATTCGCGGGCTCTTTGGCGGCGCCGCATCGCGTCTAGTCGTTCCAGCAGAGCGCGTTATCGAAATAGACACGGCTCTGGAAGAGCGCGGCGTCTTGTTCGCGCTCGCCGCTACTGCTTACCATGCCATATTCGCCGAAGGCGCGCGCCTACCCGAGTTGATTGTCGGCCACGGCGTCCTTGGCCGGCTAATAGCGCGTATCGCCTGCACCGTAGACGGACCCGCGCCGGTCGTGTGGGAAACCAAGGCTGAGCGTCGCGCCGGGGCCCTCGGATATGATGCCGTCGATCCCGAGTGCGACGCACGCCGCGATTACAAATCCATCTACGACGTCAGTGGCGATGCCGCGCTTCTCAATACGCTGATCGGCCGGCTCGGCCGCGGCGGTGAGGTGACGCTGGCGGGGTTCTACAGTGCGCCGCTGTCCTTCGCATTTCCGCCAGCCTTCATGAAAGAGGCACGCATTCGCGTCGCCGCGGAGTGGGTTGAAAGCGACCTGATCGCTGTTCGAGAGTTGGTGTCGAGCGGACGATTGTCGCTTGACGGGCTCATTTCGCATCGTTGCGCCGCTTCGAACCCGGGCTCTGCCTACGAGACCGCATTTGAAGACCCGGCCTGCCTAAAAATGATCCTGGATTGGAGAACCTCCTCATGAGCGTCTGCAGTGGAGCGTCAATCCCGGCCGTCCGCAAGCCTACCATGGCAGATTATCTGCGCGCCGAAGCATCGATAGAACCCGATGCCGTGCCAGAGCAAGGTGCGGAAACCAAAGAAACGCAAATCATTGCCATTTACGGCAAAGGGGGCAGCGGCAAAAGTTTCGCGCTCGCCAACCTCTCCTACATGATGGCGGAGCAGGGCAAGCGCGTCTTGCTCATCGGTTGCGATCCTAAAAGCGACACCACTTCGCTGCTGTTCGGCGGGCGGGCCACGCCGACGATTATAGAGACATCGGCGAAAAAGAAACTCGCTGGCGAAGATGTGAAAATTTCTGACGTCTGTTTCAAACGTGACGGCGTGTTCGCGATGGAGCTCGGCGGTCCGGAAGTTGGACGCGGGTGCGGCGGGCGAGGCATCATCCATGGTTTCGAGCTGCTCGAAAAACTCGGCTTCCACGAGTGGGGCTTCGACTACGTTCTGCTTGATTTCTTGGGCGACGTCGTCTGTGGCGGCTTCGGCCTGCCGATCGCACGCGATATGTGCCAGAAAGTTATCGTCGTCGGGTCCAACGATTTGCAATCGCTCTACGTCGCCAACAATGTTTGTTCGGCTGTCGAATATTTCCGCAAGCTCGGCGGTAACGTCGGTGTAGCCGGAATGGTTATCAACAAGGACGACGGGACGGGTGAGGCGAAGGCATTCGCCGAAGCCGCAGGCATCCCGGTGCTCGCAGCCATTCCAGCGAATGAAGACATCCGGCGCAAGAGCGCCAACTACCAAATCATTGGTACGCACGAAAGCGAGTGGGGCCCGCTATTTGCGGGTCTGGCAGAAAATGTCGCCAAAGCCCCGCCCGTCCGGCCCAAGCCGCTCGATCAGGATGGTCTGCTGGCCTTGTTCAAAGGCGAAGCAGTTGGCCGCGGCGTCGTGCTGCAGCCGGCCTCTCAGGAAGACATGCGCGGCGGCACCATCGTGGAACGTGCGTCGCTCGAAGTCGTCTACGACGCGGTCTAGTCAATTTACGGAGTGGACGCACAATGCAGGCGTTCGGCACAAGAGGCAGCGAAGAGGCCGGCGGGACGGTCGAGGTCGTCTACGACCAGCCGGCTGATCCGGTTGCGGCCGGGGCCAAGCCAACGCAAACACATGCGCAACTTTCGAGTGCTCCCCAAAGCACTGAGACCTCCGGCTGCCACGGTGGCAAAGACGAGATGCGCCGGGCCGCTGCCGCGGCCGGAAAGAGCGAAACGCTCGAACGCTATGCCCGCGATTATCCCGTTGGGCCGCATGACCAGCCGCAAAGCATGTGCCCCGCCTTCGGATCGCTCCGCGTCGGACTGCGCATGCGGCGCACAGCGACCGTCTTGTCGGGCTCCGCATGCTGCGTCTATGGCCTGACTTTCACCTCGCATTTCTACGGCGCACGCCGCACCGTCGGTTATGTGCCGTTTAACTCCGAGACACTCGTAACGGGCAAGCTGTTTGAAGATATCCGGGAGGCCGTCTTCAAGCTCGCCGATCCGGATCTTTACGACGCCATCATCGTGACCAACTTGTGTGTACCGACGGCCTCCGGCGTGCCGTTGCAGCTATTGCCGTCCGAGATCAACGGCGTTCGCATCATTGGCATCGACGTTCCTGGTTTCGGGGTGCCGACACACGCGGAAGCCAAAGACGTCCTGGCTGGCGCGATGTTAAAATACGCCCGCCAGGAAGCCGAGTGTGGGCCGGTGATGGCACCCCGCGGCGGCCTAAGCGGCAAGCCCACGATCACACTGCTTGGCGAAATGTTCCCGGCGGACCCCGTCGGCATTGGCATGATGCTGGAGCCTTTGGGACTTGCGGCTGGGCCGGTAGTTCCGACGCGCGAATGGCGGGAACTCTACAGCGCGCTCGATTGTGCGGCGGTGGCGGCAATTCACCCGTTCTACAAGGCGTCCATCCGCGAATTCGAAACAGCGGGGCGTGCGATTGTCGGCTCTGCTCCCGTCGGTCTGGACGGCACCGCTGCATGGCTCGAGAATATCGGGCGTGTCTGCAACGTCGCCGAAGAAAAAATCGATGCGGCCAAGGCCAAAATTCTCCCGGTCATCCGCGCAGCCATCGCCAAGATGCCGATCAACGGACGCATTACGCTCTCCGGCTATGAAGGATCGGAGCTGCTGGTCGCTCGTCTGCTTGTCGAGAGCGGCGCGCGCGTTCACTATGTCGGAACAGCATGTCCCAAGACGCCCTGGTCGGCAGCCGATTGCGATTGGCTCCAAAGCAAGGGCGTTGAAGTCGTCTATCGCGCGTCGCTGGAGCACGATCTCGCAGCACTGGCCGAATTCAAGCCGGATCTCGCAATCGGAACGACGCCGGTCGTGCAGAAGGCCAAGGAATCGGCGACGCCGGCTCTCTATTTCACCAACCTTATTTCGGCGCGACCGCTCATGGGGCCCGCGGGTGCAGGCTCCCTGGCGCAAGTCGTCAATGCCGCGCTCGCGAACAAGAGCCGGTTCGAAACCATGCAGACCTTCTTCGAGGGTGTCGGCACTGGGCACGCGGCAGGCGTTTGGGAAAACATTCCAACCGACAACCTGCAGTTCCGCGCCGAATATAAACGCCGGATCGAAAAGGAAGCCAAGAAGCGCAAGGCGGAGGAGATGATCTGATGCTTGTGCTGGATCACGATCGCGCCGGCGGGTACTGGGGTTCGGTCTACGCCTTCACTGCCATCAAGGGGCTGCAGGTCATCATCGACGGACCGGTCGGCTGCGAAAACCTGCCTGTCACGTCGGTCCTCCATTATACCGACGCGCTCCCGCCACATGAGCTGCCGATCGTCGTGACCGGTCTTGGAGAGGAAGAACTCGGTCAAAAGGGCACCGAGCAGGCGATGAAGCGCGCGCATGCGACTCTCGATCCGTCGCTGCCTGCGGTTGTGGTCACGGGTTCGATCGCAGAAATGATCGGCGGCGGAGTAACGCCGGAAGGCACAAACATCCAAAGGTTCCTGCCACGCACCATCGATGAAGATCAGTGGCAAAGCGCAGACCGCGCCATAAACTGGCTGTGGACCCAATACGGGCGCAAGAAGATACCCGAACGGGCCGCGCGCAAGGACGGAGAAAAACCACGCGTCAATATTATCGGACCGATCTACGGAACCTTCAATACTCCGTCCGATCTCGCTGAAATCCGCAGGATTGCCGAAGGTATCGGCGCCGAGGTGAACCTGGTCTTCCCGCTCGGCAGCCACGTCGCCGACGTCGCCAAGCTGGTCGACGCCGACGCCAATATCTGCATGTACCGGGAATTCGGGCGAATGCTTTGCGAGGCCCTGAACCGCCCCTATCTACAGGCGCCGATCGGGCTACATTCGACCACGGCATTCCTTCGCAGTCTCGGCGCGATCCTCGGTCTCGATCCCGAACCTTTCATCGAACGCGAGAAGCATACCACCATCAAGCCGCTGTGGGATTTGTGGCGATCGGTGACGCAGGACTTTTTTGCAACGGCAAGCTTCGGGGTTGTAGCTAACGAGACTTATGCACGCGGCATCAGAAACTTCCTTGAGACGGAACTTGGTCTCCCCTGTTCGTTTTCAGTCTCGCGCCGTGCGGGCGTAAAGCCTGACAACGACGCGGTGCGAAAAGCTATTCACGAAAAGCCTCCGCTGGTCGTCTTCGGCAGTTACAACGAGCGCATGTATCTCGCCGAATGCGGAGCACGATCAGCTTACATTCCCGCGTCGTTCCCCGGCGCCATCATTCGCCGCCACATCGGAACGCCCTTTATGGGTTACTCGGGCGCAACGTACCTCGTTCAGGAAGTGTGCAATGCCTTGTTCGATGCGCTCTTCCACATTCTCCCGTTAGGCACCGATCTCGACAAGGTCGAAGCGACGCCCGCACGAGCCGTCGCCGAACTCCCGTGGGAAGAAGAGGCAAAATCCGCTTTCGACGACCTCGTCGATGCCGAACCTGTTCTGGTTCGCATTTCCGCTGCCAAACGTTTGCGCGACGCCGCCGAACGCAACGCGCGCCGGACCGGGGAAGTGCGGGTGACCGCTGCGCATGTAACTATTTCCAACGATGCACTGAAGGGAGGAAGGGCGGCATGAACATTTTGACAAGCGATACACTTAGTGGCGCTGAGCGCGGCCATGGAGAGCGAAACCAGGATGCTGCGCGCCAACGCGCCAGCCAGTTTCGCACGTCAGTCGCCGGAGCCTCATCGTGCCGGCGCCAGACAATCGAATATCGGCTCCTGTTCGCTTTGACCTTTGTGGTCTTTGTCGTGGCAGCGATCGTCGAGACGGTGATTTCTTTCTGCTTGCGGGACCAACGGCGGGCAGATGGCAATGAAGGAATATACCAGCGGGCGAAGTTCGGCGCAGAAACCTGCGTCAAATATGCGTTCATGGGCTGATTTACGAAACATTCGCTCGGGCAACCGGGCGGAAGTCGACCGGGGCAACGGTGTTCCATCCGGTGTCATGGTCGTCCCAGCCGCGCGGGGGATGCGCGGTAACGGCCGAAAGGCCAACAACGGAGAGTACCAACATGGCTGCTGATAATCGTGGCGGCTCTTTGTCGGGATTGACCGAGCAGGAGGCTAAAGAGTTCCATAGCATCTTCATGACGAGCTTCATCATATTCACTGTCATCGCAATTATCGCGCATTTCCTGGTGTGGAATTGGCGTCCATGGCTCCCAGGGGCAAATGGCTACGCCTCCCTCACGGACGGCGTGAATTACGCGATGAACTGCCTGACTTCGCTGTCAGCATAGGGAAATGGGAGAACTCAACATGTGGAGACTTTGGCTACTCTTCGATCCGCGGCGTACGCTGATCGCGCTTTTCACGTTCCTGTTTGCACTGGCCGTGCTGATCCACTTCATCTTGCTCAGCACGAACCGGTTCAACTGGATCGAAGGACCGCGCGCGGCAAAAGCCGCATCGCTCGAAGCACCGGTAACGGCGCCTTGGACGATAGAGAAGAAGGCGGCTTAAAAGGCCGCCATGCGAAATGGGCGGGACGGCTTCGGCGGTCCCGTCCACTTCGTGATCAACACCGAATTTGTGTAGCCGGTGCTAACCGGCACATTGGAGGAACGGGCCATGGCTATGCTCAATTTCGAGCGGAAATATCGTGTTCGCGGGGGCACGTTGATCGGGGGAGATCTTTTCGATTTCTGGATCGGGCCCTTCTACGTTGGATTTTTTGGCATCACGACCATCTTTTTCATGTTCGTGGGCATAGGTATGATTCTTTATGGAGCGGCCATGGGTCCAACATGGAACCCGTGGAAAATTAGTATCAATCCCCCGGCTGAGTCTTTTGGCCTGGCGCTGGCGCCGCTCATGCAAGGCGGTATCTGGCAGGCAGTGACAGTGTGCGCATTGGGAGCGTTCGTTTCGTGGGCGCTTCGCGAAGTGGAGATTTGTCGAAAGCTCGGGATCGGATATCACGTTCCGGTCGCTTTCGGTTTTGCCATATTCGCTTACTTCACGCTGGTCGTGATCCGGCCCGTTCTCATGGGCTCGTGGTCGCACGCGTTTCCATACGGCATCATCAGCCATCTCGATTGGGTGTCGAATACCGGCTACAAGTACGGCAACTTCCACTACAATCCCGCGCACATGATTGCGATCACGTTCTTCTTCACGACGTGTCTGGCGCTGGCGCTGCACGGGAGTCTCATTCTCTCGGCCATCAATCCTAAAAAGGGCGAGGTGGTAAAAACGCCCGAACATGAAAATACATTCTTCCGTGATACCATCGGTTATTCGATTGGCACATTAGGCATTCACCGGCTTGGCCTCTTTCTGGCTCTGTCAGCGGTGTTTTTCAGCGCGGTTTGTATCGTCATTAGCGGACCGCTTTGGCTGGAAGGCAATGCATGGGCCGACTGGTGGGATCTCGGCCGCTGGCAACAAGCATGGAATAGCGCTTTCAACTTCAACATTGGCGGCAAGTGAGGAGCATCCGATGACACAATATCAAAACATCTTCACGCAGATCCAAGTCCGCGGCCCCTTTGAACCCGGCGTACACCTGCCGCCCGGCGACTCGGCAAGGTACGGAGAAAGCCGCTTTAGTTACTGGCTCGGCAAGATTGGTGATGCGCAGATCGGTCCCATCTATCTCGGCACCATCGGCTTCCTTTCGCTTGTCTGCGGCATCATCGCCATTGAGATAATCGGCCTCAACATGTGGGCCTCGGTGGGTTGGGATCCCGTGCGGTTTGTGCGCGAATTACCGTTTCTCGCGCTTGAGCCGCCAGCAGCAAAGTACGGCCTCATCTATCCCTCCCCTGAATGAGGGCGGCTGGTGGCTGATGGCCGGATTTTTCCTCACCACTTCTATTCTGCTATGGTGGGTGCGGATGTATCGCCGGGCCAAGGCCTTGAATATGGGCACGCACATCGCTTGGGCGTTTGCCTCCGCCATCTGGCTTTATCTGGTTCTCGGTTTTATCCGCCCCATCTTGATGGGCAATTGGAGCGAGGCGGTGCCCTTCGGCATCTTCCCGCACCTTGATTGGACCAACAATTTCTCCCTCAATCACGGCAATCTTTTCTACAATCCCTTCCATATGCTTTCCATTGCGTTTCTCTATGGTTCAGCCTTGCTGTTCGCCATGCATGGAGCCACCATCCTGGCGGTCACGCGGTACGGCGGCGAGCGCGAAATTGAGCAGGCGACGGATCGCGGCACGGCTGCCGAGCGTGCTGCACTGTTCTGGCGCTGGACCATGGGCTTCAACGCGACCATGGAATCGGTACACCGCTGGGCGTGGTGGTTTGCGATCCTTTGTCCCCTCACGGGTGGCATTGGCATCCTGCTTTCAGGCACGGCGGTCGACAACTGGTACGATTGGGGCATCAAGCACGGTTTGGCACCGGCCGCCTATCCGTAGAGGCGGTCTTTGACGAGGCGGCTTGGCCATAGTCATCGGCATTGCCACCATTTCATCGTCTCTCTCAATGGTCTCGTTGCCGAGTGTTCGACATGTCCCATGATGTTTGCGAGTCTAAAGTCAGCGGCCGGCCGGCGCCCCGGCGCCGGACGCGCGTGCGGAACTCATGGCGCTGGTCCGCTGACACTTGAAAAGAGAACAAAGCTCTACAGCGAAGGCGAAACCGCGAACGGCATTTGGGAGGTGATTGAAGGCTCGGTCATACTGTTCAAGACACTCGCCGATGGCCGCCGCCAGATTACCGAGGTTGCAGGCCCCGGCGCGTTGCTCGGATCTCCAGCTAGCGCCGTTTATTCGTGCTCGGCCAAGACGCTCACGAGGACAAGCGTGCGCCATCACGGATCTTGCGCAATTCAAGGTTCGCCGCACCTGAAAGAACGCCTAGCCAGCCATGCGTTACGCCGGGTCGAGGCTTTGCAGGATCATGCCCTTCTGCTCGGCCGGAAATCAGCTCTCGAACGGATTGCATCGTTCTTGCTGTCTTTGCCCTCGCTCTCCATCCCGTCCGCCCGGACCGCATCCAGTCTCGATGCCGACGCATTCACTATCGCTTTCGGGCAACGCGATATTGGCGATTACCTCGGTCTCAAGGTGGAAACCGTGTGCAGGATCCTCACAAAACTGAAAAGAAGTATGATCATCGCGACGGGCAAACGTGGCCAGTTCCGGCTCTTGGACAGTGAGGCCTTGCGGGCCATTGCCTCCGTGAAGTGATGTCCATGCCGGCCATTTCGGAGCGCGATGAATCGCGATTTTTTGACAGGTGCCGCCCGTGGCTGCCGCCAAACGCGACTGGCGTCGCGCGTTTCAGTCATTAACACATGCCTACTCCCTAAGACGGACAAATCCAATCCAATGCGTTGGACGTTCACCTCATTGCAGGGGGCGTACGCGGGAGCAGTTTATGTTGTTAGCGATCAAGTCTTTCGTCGTTTCGGGCCTGATATTCTTGTGCTTCGACGCGCTGTGGCTCACCTCCATGGTCGGCACGTATAGACGTATGATGGGTGAACAAGTGGCCGAGCCGTTCCTGATCGGCCCTGCAGTGCTGTTTTATGTGCTTTACGTCTTGGGGATCGTCTTTTTCGCAGTCTTGCCCTCGCTCACTGATGGCGGCTGGATAACCGCTGCCGGAAAGGGAGCATTCTTGGGACTGGTCGCCTATGGCACCTACGACCTGACCAACATGGCGACATTGAAGTTTTGGTCATGGCGGCTCACGATGATCGACATGGCTTGGGGCACGGTATTGACTGCAATGACCGCTGCTTTGGCCGTACTGATTTTGTAACGCTTCTCCTCGGCGCCGCTTTGAGCGTGGCGTTCTGATTCGAATTGCCGCCATGAGCGTAATTGCTCAAGTGACAAGCTGAACGGGGCGCATTGCGATCAATAGGTTCCGGTATTTCAGGGCTCAATTGCGCAGACATGCCGGGCGACCGGCTTTTCAAAGCCGTCCCCAGCGCAACGATTATGATGACGCCAATTTTACCGCTCGATAGTTTATCGATTTTGCTTTGAAAAGATTGGTCGGAGCGAGAGGATTTGAACCTCCGACCCCCAGTCCCCCAGACTGGTGCGCTAACCAGGCTGCGCTACGCTCCGATCCGCCTCTTTTGCCTGCCCTGGGCCCCAAGGTCAACGACCATCGTACCGGCGTGACAACTGGCACTCACAGAGGCTTAATTTGCTAGAGGAACATAGGCCTTAACGGCCAACACCTGCGGCAATGCCCTGCCGGCGATACTGGCACAGTAAAAGGCACCGGCTTCCAGATCTCGCACCTCAAACGCTGGCGGCGCTTGCGGTGCGTTCTCCGCCGCCATCGCGCCCGCCAGACCACCCACATGCGTAAGCGTATGCAAAACTCCGCGGCCATCGGCTTTTGACAGCGCCTCGATGCGTGTCCACGCCTGCAAGAAGCGCCGGTCCGGATCAACAGGCAACGGCCGGCCGCCCGCGATCTTGACCGCAATGGTCTCAAGCCGTTGCCGTCTATCGGCTGAAAAATTGCGGGAATGGAGTTTTTCGATATCGACGCCAATCGCCCCAGCACGGGAAATGCCAATCAAGGCCACGTCTGCCGTATGCGACAAGCTGAACGATACAAGGGCACCATCCGATCTCGCGGCAAACCCTTGCGCAAGTTCGGGCCGGCCACCAGCCTGCGAGACGAACGGCACGCCGCGCATTTCTGGGCCACAGATGCGTTCCAAGATGTCGCGAAGAGCGATATGCGCGGCGCGCCAAAGGCGGCGCTGGTCTAGATCGCTCACCCGCTCGACGCGGATTAATTCGTCCGCCGACAACCGGGCATAACGGTGCTCTTCGGTTTCGATCTCAGCCAAGCACTGGCCCAAATCGGCAAACCACACTTCGAAGCCGGCTTCAGCGGGCATGCTTGCAAATGCCCCCATTGGTAGATGCCCCCAGATTGGTCGATGCCCCCAGCTTGGCCAATGCCCAAAGTCCGCCGGTCACGTGCGGCTGCCCGCCCGCGCTTGTTTTGCTGGCGTCGCCAAACGAGGTTCGCTCGTACCCTTCAAGAGAGAGCGGCAGGCTTCAAGTTCGCGGATGGCCAGTTTCAGCACCTCTAATTTTGAAGGCTGAGCCGCCGGACTTTTTGCTCCCTGTGTTCCATCCTTCAGCTTGACGGCCGCGGGCTTAGCTTCACGCGCGTTTTCAGCGCCGCCACGATGGCCTTGCACGAGCACTGGTCCGGCACCTGCCTTGAGGCGGCTCTCCTTCTTGGCCGCGCTGCGCGTTCCAGCAGCTTCAATCGCCACGCGCGAAATTGTTTTGACCTGATCGACGCCTTGCTCGCGCAAGATTTTTTGAACGCCTTTGATCGTATAGCCTTCGGCATGCAGCAGGTGGCGGATGCCGCGCAGCAGCTCCATATCCTCCGGGCGGTAATAACGCCGCCCGCCGCCGCGTTTCATCGGCTTAATTTGAGGAAACTTTCCTTCCCAAAATCGCAGAACATGCTTGGGAACATCAAGCTCTTCCGCGACCTCACCTATGGTGCGGAATGCATCGGCTGATTTGTTCATCGCAAAGACCTCGCCCTCTATGAATTGAGGCCATCAATTGCCTCTCACAATGGGAGGCACCACGACTTGAATGACACGATAAAACGGCGATACCGTTGCAGTCCCAATAACTCTGGGAACATGTCTGATGCCATGACTGATGCCATGACTGATGCCATGACTGGGACCATGCGGCTCACACACAAACACATGCAACGCGGACAATACCAGAAAAGCGCCTGCGCGTCTCAAGCCCCCGTCGAACATTAAGGACTTTTTGAGCGCCCGGCCGTATCCAATCGACCGGCTTAGCCGCGGCGCTTGCCTTGACCCTGGTTGATCCGGTCTTTCATGATATTTGACGGCCGGAACACTAGAACGCGGCGCGGGGTTATCGGAACTTCTTTTCCGGTTTTTGGATTACGCCCGATGCGCTGCCCCTTTTGGCGAATTCCGAACGAACCAAACGATGACAGTTTGACAGTATCGCCCAGCGCTAAACTTCCCGAAATTTCCTCAAGAACCCGCTCGACGAGATCCTTGACTCTCATTGCGCGGTAAGCCCACCTTTTCGACCACCGCCTCAGCGAGATCGGCACGCGTCAGTGTCTTGCCTCCCATGTCTGGCCTCCCATGAATTTTTCCCCGATAGCCGCCGATTTTTGATGGGGATGCTAACGGGCTAAATTGCCGCGGTCAACGTAAAGCGCAATCAAGCACCTGAAATCTCACGGAATTCCAATGCCGCAGCGCACAATTTGTGTTTGCTGGCCTATGCAGGCGATTTAGGCCGCACGGCGTCGTCACCTTGCTGGCCGCCAATTTACCAGCGCACCAATACCGCGCCCCAGGTGAAACCGCCGCCCATAGCCTCCATGAGGACTAGGCTGCCTTCTTTGATGCGATGATCTTCGAAGGCTTGGTTTAGTGCGAGGGGAATGGATGCCGCCGACGTATTGCCGTGCTTATCCAGGGTCATGACAATTTTTGCAGGATCGACGCCTAGTTTCTTGGCAATGCCGTCGAGAATGCGCTGGTTTGCCTGATGCGGCACATAAAGATCGATTTCATCGGCGGCATAGCCTGTCGCAACCAGCGTTTCTTCGATCACGCCCGATATTTTTTGCACGGCATGACGGAAGACTTCGCGTCCGTTCATTCGCAAGAGACCAACCGTCTTGGTCGAACCCGGTCCACCATCGACGTACAAAAGATCCTCGAAACGTCCGTCTGAACGAATGCGGGTCGATAGAATACCGCGATCGTCGCGGCCACTATGCTGTGGCTGCGCTTCAAGCACGACCGCCCCGGCGCCGTCTCCGAACAGAACGCAAGTACTTCTATCGGTCCAATCGAGAATGCGCGAAAACGTCTCCGCACCAATGACAATGGCCCGGCGGAACTGCCCGGTCTTCAAGAAATTGTCGGCGATCGTCAACGCAAACACGAAACCCGAGCACACCGCCTGCACGTCGAACGCCGCGCCTTTCGTGACGCCAAGCATTTGCTGAATTCGAACAGCGGTTGCCGGAAACGTGCGATCCGGCGTCGCCGTTGCGCACACGATAAGATCAATGTCGACGGGATCAATACCAGCACGAATGAGCGCCTGCTTCGCGGCAGCGGCTCCAAGATCGCTGGTTAGTTCGTCGTCGCTGGCGATGTGACGTTGGCGAATACCGGAGCGGTCGCGAATCCACTCATCCGTCGTGTCGACGATTTTCGAGATATCGTCGTTTGTCATGATGCGCTTCGGAAGGTGGGCTCCGACGCCACGAATGACTGAACGAATGACTGCCACGCTTGCGTCCTTTCCTGCCTTCAGCCCGCCGCACTTATTGAGCGAACCGTCTCGTGACCCGCCGCTTCGAGCTTGTGATGAAACGCATCGAGATCTGCCGTAAGGCGCGCGATAAGTCCGGACTCGGCCATCTCGTAGGCGAGGTCAACGGCACTCGCAAATCCGAACGCGTCTGTGCCGCCGTGACTCTTCACTGCGATGCCCTTGAGGCCGAGGAATGTGCCGCCGTTTAAACGGCGCGGATCCATCTTGGCTTTCAGGACCTTAAAACCGCCGCGAGCAAGCATGGCCCCAAGTTTCGTCACTAATGAACTTGTCATGGCCCCTTTAAGGTACACGCCAATCTGACGCGCGGTTCCTTCAGCCGTCTTCAAGGCGATGTTGCCGGCGAACCCCTCGACAACCACGACATCGACGGCGCCGTGGCCAATTTGATCGCCTTCGACAAATCCCTTGTAATCGATTGGCAGGTCGGCCGTGCTTCTGAGCCAGGCATGCGCGTCGCGCACTTCTTCAACGCCCTTAATATCTTCGACGCCCACATTGAGCAGACCGACGGTCGGCCTCTCGATATGAAAAATCGCCCGGGCCATGGCGGCGCCCATCAGGGCGAATTCGGATAATTTGCGCGCCGTCGCGCCTATGTTTGCGCCAACGTCGAGAACGATGCACTCTGAACGCACCGTCGGCCACAGCGCCGCGAGAGCCGGACGGTCGATGCCCGATATCGTGCGTAGGATCACCTTGGCCATCGCCATCAGCGCGCCCGTATTTCCGGCCGATACGGCCGCATGTGCGTCGCCGGTTTTGACCGCTTCAAGCGCCAGCCACATGCTCGACCCCTTACCGCGGCGCAGCGCCTGACTCGGCTTTTCTTCCATGCTGATGACGTGCAACGTATGTACGACACGTGATTTGGCTTGCAGGTTCTTGTGCGGTGCGAGGGCAGCGCGTATGCGCACTTCGTCGCCGTAGAAAATGAAGCTCAAATTAGGATGGCGCTCAAGCGACAAAGCGGCGCCCGGAACAACGACTTCAGGTCCGTGATCCCCGCCCATGGCGTCGAGTGCGATTGTCTTGGGGCTCGCCATGTTTTTATGCTGGCCCTTGATGACCTAAGTGGTTTTGCCGCGCCATTGCGGCAGACTTGCTATTCCGGCCGCGCCCGGGAAAAAAGGTGACCAAAACGGGTGGACCATAGCCGTTTTAGGTCATGAGACAACCCGAATTCGCCGCTCTACGGCCGGTTGCCGCACTTGGGCAACTTGGGCGGTTAGTCCTTGCCCTTGAGCTTAGCCAAGACGGCGAATGGACTGGTCTTTTTCTCGTCCGAAACGTCAGGTTCCGTCCAATTAAAGGAGGCATTGTCCTTGCGCGGATAGGGGTTAAGCGCTGCGGCGAGCGTCTCAAAGACAATACGCCCTGTGGGAATCTCGTTCCCATCCAGTGGCTCGACATCAGGCCCCTGCAGCACGCTCAAATCGCCCCCTGATTCGTCCGCGCGCGCTTCCTGCCAGAATTCGACATCGAAGGATTCTTCCAAGTGCGCGGAGACTGTATCCAGAGACACTATACAGGATTGTGCGACGTCCGCCGCTATTTGTCCGGCAAGCCGCCAGGCCCCGCCTGATATGCTGGTGATGCGGTAGTTCGCAACGAGCTTATCGAGCGACACCAATTTCAGCGCACGCGCAATTTCTCCGCGCTCCGCGTCCGATGCCGCACGCTCGCGCGAGAGCCCCCGGTCCGGAATATCCGTCGTCACATGTGACCAATTCGAAAGTTGCGTCATGTTGCTCGTCTCATTTCGCCTTCACATAAGTATTGCCCCAATACTCCCCCGTCCAGATCCGCATGACTCGCGTTTGTGAGCCGTGCCGAAACCCGCTCAACATATCGAGCCAACGCGTCAACGTGAGTGCCTGTTGTCCCGGCAAATACGAAGCGCGCTAATTCCCCGGCCAATCCGGCGCCGGCCGCCGCGTTGCTTGCGTTCGGGCCCATGAGATGCGGACGGTAATGTCCGGCCCTCTCATAAAACGCCGCCGCCGCCCGTTTGACCTTTTTGGGTACCGTTAGATCCCCTACCCCCATTTCGCGCATGCAATCGTCCATGTCGGTCACAAAGGCTTCGATGGTCGCTTGAGTCAGCGCTTCGCCGTCCGGCTCCAGCCGTTTTACACGTTCCAAGACGAGAAATAGCATCAGCGCAACCATTTCAAACCGTCCCTCCGGGGTATCTGGGACACGGTATTGCCGGTAGAATACAGACTGACGGGCCGCGGCCACGACCGCGCCATAAATTTCCCCTGCTTTACGCCGGATATGGGACCGGCCCCTTAGCCACTGCAACATCACGGAAAATTCCTTGTCCAATCGCCGGCCGGCTCCAAATGATCACGCCACACAATTGGACCAGAATAATGGGCCAAATTATTGGGGATGGCTCGACAAAGAGTACCAAGAACCGCCCCCGCCGGCTTTGCAACTGGCCGACTGGCAGTCTAATCGGTTTATGCACCCGTTCAGAAATGATTCTTACCCAATGACACAGACAACACGCCGTTACGTTTTGCCACTCCCGCAGGTTCGCCCCCTGTTAGGCGCATTGGCGCTTGGAATAGCGATGGCCTTGACGGGGTGCAGCGAAACGATCACCAAGCACGGCCATCAATTTCATGAAACCGACTTGCAGGCGATCCAGCCTGGCATGAGTCAGGAGCAGGTCCGCACAACGCTCGGTTCGCCCGCCACAACAGCCGTCGTCGGCAACGGCAATGCGTTCTATTACATCTCAAGCACCATGGGGCAGTCGTCTTTCATGTTGCCAAAAGAAAAGGACCGCAAGGTCGTCGCCGTCTATTTCAACGAAGGGCAAACTGTAGAGAGCGTTGCCAACTACGGCCTCAAAGACGGCAAAGTGTTCGACTTCATCTCGCGCTCGACACCCGCACCCGGCGCCAAGGACGAAGGCGTCTTAAAATCGATGTTCCGCAACCTCGGTAAAAAAACCTTCGGCGATGGTTGAGGCGCCTAAATCGCCTGCCCTGCGACCCAACCGCTCGACCACGCCCACTGAAAATTGTAGCCGCCGAGCCAACCCGTGACATCGACCGCTTCGCCGATGGCATAGAGCCCCGGACAGCTGCGCGCCTCCATCGTCTTTGACGAGAGATCACGCGTATCGATACCGCCAACGGTCACTTCAGCTTTGGCGTACCCTTCCGTTTCAGTCGGTAAAAGCTCCCAGCGCTTCAATCGCTGACCAAACGCCGCGAGCGTGCGATCCGGGATGTTTGCCATCTCGCTCGCCGGCAAATGAGCGGCCGCCAAGTGTTGCGCGAGCCGCGCAGGCAAGAGCTCCGCTAAAATAGTTTGTGGCGCAGATTTCGCACGTGTCCGTTTGCGCTCCATACAGCAGTGATGCGGCGTCTTGATCCGGCATGAAGTCGATGGCGATAGCTTCGCCCCGCTGCCAATAGGATGAAATCTGCAAAATCGCTGGACCGGAAAGGCCGCGATGCGTGAACAGCACGGCTTCGCGGAAGCTGCGTTTGCCAATCGATACAATCGCCTCAAGAGCCACGCCCGTCAGAGCGGGATCAAACCCTTCGGTTCCAGCGTCCAGCCTGAACGGCACGAGCCCAGGCCTTCGCTCGGTCACGCGCAAACCAAACTGCTGCGCGAGATCATAACTCAATCCCGTCGCACCCATTTTCGGGATCGAGAATCCGCCCGTCGCCAAAACAAGCGCTGGCGCCGTGAACGCTCCCAAGCCTGTCTCAACGCGAAATATATCGCCCCGTGTCACGCTTGAAACTGTTTGCCCAGTTCTGACATCAACCCCGGCCTCCAGCGCATTCCTTCAAAAGCATCGCAACGATCTGCCGCGCAGACCCATCGCAGAAAAGCTGACCCAGTGTCTTCTCGTGATAGGCGATGCCATGCCGCTGCGACGAGGCGATGAAATCCTTCTGCGTGTAACGGGCGAGTGCGGACGTGCAGAAATGCGGATTGTCCGAAATGAAGCGCTTCGGGCCCGTCTCCAGATTGGTGAAGTTGCAGCGCCCGCCGCCTGAGATCAGAATTTTCGCACCAACTTTATCAGTGTGCTCGAGCAACAGGACGCGCCGCCCCCGCTGTCCCGCCGTCAAGGCGCACATCAGGCCCGCAGCGCCCGCGCCCAGAACGATCGCATCGAAGTTTTCGGGTCTTCCCGTCATCGCTTTGCTGCGCGCGATTTGGAAGTGCTCGCGATCAGCTCTTGTTTCTCAGATCGCGTCAGCTGCTTGATGCGAAACTCTTCCTTCGAGGCTTGCGAGCGGGTTTCAAAAGCCGCCTCATAAACGAGCCTCACGGGACGGCGCGCCGACGTATAGCGCGCGCCCTTGCTCTTGCCGCCCGCTAGTTCGCCGTTCGCACCAAACCCGTTATGTTCGGCCACCCGGCGCTCCACGTCCGTCGCGATGCCCGTATAGAGCGAGCCATCCGCGCAGGCGACGATGTAAAGCGAATATCCCATCACGCGGACTTACTTGAGTTGCCCCCAAACATAAAGGCCCCAGGGATCGCTCCCCAGGGCCTTCAATCTTACAGGATGCAGGTGCGTTTACTGACGTGCGAGAACGGCCAGCATCAAAAGCGCGACGATGTTGGTGATCTTGATCGCCGGGTTGACGGCGGGGCCGGCTGTATCCTTGTAGGGATCGCCGACGGTGTCGCCGGTGACGGAGGCTTTGTGCGCTTCCGAACCCTTCAAGTGCTTGACGCCATCCTTGTCGACGAAACCGTCTTCAAACGACTTCTTGGCGTTGTCCCAAGCGCCGCCGCCAGAGGTCATCGAGATGGCAACGAAAATGCCGGTGACGATAACGCCCAAGAGCATCGCACCGACCGCCGAGAACGCAGCACCTTTTCCGGCAACCGCACTAATTGCGAAAAATAGTACGATCGGCGACAACACAGGCAGCAATGACGGAACCACCATTTCCTTGATCGCAGCCTGTGTCAGCAAGTCGACGGCTCGCGCATAATCGGGCTTTTCCGTGCCCTTCATGATGCCCGGCTTCGACTTGAACTGACGGCGAACTTCCTCAACGACGGAACCGGCTGCACGGCCAACAGCCGTCATTGCCATACCGCCGAACAGGAACGGGATCAGGCCGCCAAGCAGCAGACCAACCACGACGTAGGGATTAGCCAGCGAGAAGTCGATCGTCACGCCCTTGAAGTACTGGAAGCTGGTCGAGCCTGCCTTGTCCGCTTCCGAGATGAAGTGCGCAAGGTCGGAGCTATAGGCCGCAAACAGCACGAGTGCACCAAGACCAGCCGAACCGATGGCATAGCCCTTGGTCACAGCTTTGGTCGTGTTGCCAACCGCGTCGAGTGCGTCGGTCGAACGGCGCACTTCCTTGGGCAGGCCCGCCATTTCGGCAATGCCGCCGGCGTTGTCTGTCACGGGACCGAAGGCATCGAGCGCGACGATCATGCCGGCAAGGCCGAGCATGGTGGTCGTTGCGATCGCGGTGCCAAACAGGCCGGCCAAGTTGTAGGTCATCAAGATGCCAGCCACGATGGCAAGCGTCGGCAGAGCGCAAGCTTCAAGTGAAACCGCGAGACCCTGAATGACGTTGGTGCCGTGACCGGTGACGGAGGCCTGGCTGATCGAGCGCACCGGGCGATAACCGATGCCCGTATAGTACTCGGTGATCCAGACGATGAGGCCCGTCAGCGCGAGGCCGACGAGACCCGACAGGAACAAGTTCCAGCCGGTGATGACGAGATCGCCCACTTTGCCGACTTCACCGAAGCCGATGACATAGTTGGTGGCGGCGTAGAGGCCGGCAATCGACAACACGCCGGATGCGATCACGCCGCGATAGAGCGCGCCCATGATCGAGCCGTTCGAGCCAAGCTTCACGAAGTACGTGCCGATGATCGAGGTTACGATGCACGCCGCGCAGATGGCGAGCGGATAGACCATCAAAGCCGCGAGGTTCGGTGCGGCTGCAAAGAAAATAGCCGCCAGAACCATCGTCGCAACAACCGTCACGGCATAGGTTTCGAACAAGTCGGCCGCCATACCGGCGCAATCGCCGACGTTATCGCCAACGTTATCGGCAATCGTTGCCGGGTTGCGCGGATCGTCTTCCGGGATGCCAGCTTCGACTTTTCCGACGAGGTCGGCGCCGACGTCCGCGCCTTTCGTAAAGATGCCGCCGCCGAGACGAGCGAAGATCGAAATGAGAGACGCACCAAAGCCGAGTGATACGAGTGCATCGACGACCGTGCGGCTACCCGGCGCGTGTCCGAGGTACTCGGTCAGCACCATGTAATAAACAGCAACGCCGAGCAGCGCGAGACCCGCAACCAGCATGCCGGTGATGGCCCCCGCTTTGAAAGCGATGTCGAGACCCTTTGCCAGCGAAACCGTCGCCGCTTGGGCCGTGCGTACGTTGGCGCGCACAGACACGTTCATGCCGATGTAGCCTGCAAGACCCGACAACACGGCACCGATAGCGAAGCCTATCGCTTGTAGCGGTCCAAGCAACGCCCAGGCCAACAGGAAAATGACCGCGCCAACCATGGCGATCGTGCGGTACTGCCGGTTGAGATAAGCTTGCGCGCCTTCACGAATGGCGCCGGCAATTTCCTGCATACGGGCGTTGCCCGCGTCGGACTTCATGACGGCATTTGACGTCACATATGCGTACAGGATGGATAGCGCCCCGCAGGCGATAATCCCCCAAAGAATATTGGTCATTACGAGGTCCCTTTTGGCCCGAGTGTTTTCCGGATACAGACAGGCAGACTGGCTTCCCCTTGCCCCCCGTCCCGCCCGCCTTTTCGTTGCAAAAAGGCGAGAGTCGCGGCGGACCATGCCAAAACTGACCCCGCGTTGCAACATGGGCACAGCCCTCTTTTAGTGCAGAACGAAAGGACCCGGTGCCTGCGAGGCACACCCGCAACTTGCTGATCCCCCATATGGGTGCGGCATCCTGACCAAAAAACCGGTTTCCAGGCTCTGGCGTTCAAGATGCACTGGTGCCCAGCCTCTCATCGCGCATGCAACTTTCCTTGGTCTAGTCCGGCGCGTGCTAGCCCTCTATACACCCACCTGAACGAACATTGAGTGCTGGAGACCAACTTGCAGATTGACCGAATCTTGAACGACGCCGCGAGCTCTGCCGTCGTCAAAAACCTCGCGACCGCTTTTGGCGTCGATCCAGACCGGGCGACGCCCGCCATTGAAATCATGTTTCAGGCCCTGACTGACCGGATTGAGCGCAATACACTCTCGCGCGGAGGTGTTGCTGATGTCGTAGATCTTCTCGGCAAACCCGTCCTCGGCCGCGCACTGAGCGACCCGCAAGGCCTCGCCTCGCCCCAAGTCGCAAATGCCGGCAACTACGTGCTCGAAGTTTTGTTTGGCAGCAAACACATTAGCCGTGGCATCGCAGCCCGAGCCGCATCGCAAACTGGCCTTGATGAGGACGTTGCAAAAAGAATGCTGCCGGTCGCGGCCAGTCTGTTGATCGGCGCGTTACAAAACAAGGCCCAAAGCGAAATCGGTAAGAAATTTGGCGGCCTTGCTGCCGTTTCAGCACGCAGACCTCTGCCGCTGCCAGGCGAAAGCCCACTCAGTCTTCCCAATTCTCCCACTGGTGATTTCGATTTTGATCTTCCGAGAGCATCGGGCGGCTCTGGTGGCGGCATGGGCGGGGCAACCGCCGGCAGCGGTAGTCCGCTTCCCATCCCCGGTGACGAAATCCCTGGCATCAACGATGGCCAGAGCGCGCCAAGCCGTTTTCCTCAGCTGCCCGACGTCATCCGCCGCGGCGGCACGCAAGTGCCGGGTCCCAGCGGCGGCTCACTCGAAGGCATCATTCGTTCGATCCTCGGCAATCTGCTTGGGTTCAAGAACGGCGGCATCATGAGCTGGATTATCAATCTTCTCTTGTCAAAATGGTTCCTGGGATTTGTCATGCGAATTGTCCGGCGCATGCTGACCGGCCGCTAAAACAAAAGAGCCGGCCACCGGGGCCAGCTCTCTATTGTTTGCGTCTTGCGCTGCGCCTTCTTAGCGGCAGGGACGCGCTTCCAGCGAGCAATCCCAGCTACCACCCGACTGCGAGCACGACATGCGCTTGCCCGCCGCCTTGCCGAAATTAGCCCAAGCCGAGCCGTATTCGAAGCTCGTGAATCCTGCCCACGAACCGATGGCCGAGCGCTCTGCCGCCTGCCGGCTATTGCCACTGCCAGAGCCATAATGGGCGTGCTCGATGTAGCAAATTCTGCCGCCTTCGAGACGTGCCGCGTGGGGCGCGTCGGCAATGGCTGCCGCTAAACCTGCGCTCGGCGCAACTCGCACAAGCCGCTTCCTTTTTTTCGCAGCTTCAGCCGTGCTCACCGCTGCAAGCATGGCAAAAACTGCAACCGCGGCAATCAGTGTCTTCGATATTGGCATGTTCACAATCCTGAAAAACTAAAACGGACGACCCTGCAATTTGCAGATCAGAGTCTCGCAGATTCAAGAAGCTTGAACGAACGGATTGCGCAATCAGTTCAGCAAAATATTCCGGGCGCTGCAAAGACGTCACACGTGATTCGCAATGGACCGTGGCTACAGGCTCTCCAGCAGATCAAACTCCTTAGAACCGTTCAAGACTTCGCCGCCACGACCGAAATCTCAACCAGCATACGCGGATCGATCAACTTGGCTTCAACGCAGGCACGCGCCGGGGCATCTTTGCCGCCAAGCCAAGCGGTCCAGGATTTGTTCATCGCGTCGCGATGGCGGATGTCGTTGAGCCATACTGTTGCTTGCACGACCTTTGACTTGTCGGTGCCACATAGTTTCAAGAGCCGGTCGATCTCGGCCAGCACTTCCGCCGTCTGTCCCTCGCAATCCTTTGAAAGGTCCGCCGGGATCACACCCGCTGTAAAGACGAGGCCAACCGCCTCAGTAACTTTCGAATAAACGGCTGTGGATTCGTGACGCGCGATAGGCATGACATTCTCCCTGCTTTGGCTCGATTGGCTCGCGTCCTCTTAGCAAGGAGAAGGCTTCGTGCGAAAGCCCCTAAAACAGCGGCGGATCGATGCGCCGTTCGCCGCCAACGACCAGGCCCTTCAAGGCCGGCGTGCCGTCAGGCCCGAGCGCGATGACCGCCTTTATGACCCCAACGCGCACCTTGTCCTCCAACACCTTGCCTTCGCCTTCCGGCACGAAATAGCTCTCGATGCCGAAGCGAGCTGTGACCCAGGCGTTATTAGGTGACGCATTCTCATCGACCCATTCGACCCGCCCCTTGAGCACGGCGTCATTCGCGGCCGTTTCCTTCGGATAGCTTTCCGACACCTTGGCCACCGACCACACGTCGTCGCTTCCCGGCGTCATCGTGACGTAAACCTCGCCGCCCCGTGCCAACCCTGCTGAAAGTGCGCCGAACTTTTCGCCCGTGTACGCCATCCGCGACATCGGGTACCCGAGGACGACATAATCGCCGCGAAAGATGTCGCGCGGATCAACGGGCGTAACCTGCATGACGATCTCACGCCCGTGTTGGATCAGCGTGTGCCGGTCCCACACGATCTTGCCCAGCACCGCCATCTGTACCAGTGCAACGCCTAAAAGCGACGGCCAGAAAAACTTGCGTATCTCTCTCATGCCGCCGCCTCCAGTCTCCGCCCGCGCTCGTGCAGCAGCCACGCCATAAACGCCAAGGCCGCCACGATCAGCCCTGCCACCAAGAAAAACAGCGAGGTCGAAAGCATCGTGCCAGCGAGATTGTAGTAAATCGCGAACGTCTCAATCGAGAACGCGACGTAAGCAAACCACAACAACCCGCGGTTTCGCGTCTGTAGCGCGTACCAGATCGCGGCCAAGAGAAGCACCAGCGTCAGCCCCGCCAGCATCATGAGCGTGCCGCGCGTTGGATTCTCAACAAACTGCAATGCAAAGAGCCCGGCAAATGCAATCCCCGCCGCATAGGTGAGCGCGGGTGGCGCAAGTGCGGCGCTGTCAAAACCCGAGCGCTCATGCGCGAGCGCAAGCGCCACGCCCGCAAGCCCAAGCCCGGCAACGATGTGATGCGCGTGCCCGTTGTCGAGAAAAAATCCAAGACAGATCGCAAAGTACGTCAACGCCAATGCGGCCAGATGCGCGCCCGGCCGCCAGCGTTGCCATGAAAACGCTGCCGTCACCGCGGTCCAGCCGATGAGGAACGGCCAGAAGACACGATTGCGCGCGGCCATTTCCATGCCCGACCAGACGCAAACGAGCACCATTGCCAAAGCCAGCACAGGATTAGACCGCAGCACCACGCCCGCGAGTAACGCACCAAGCCACCACAGCATCACGCCGTCGGGCGCGTGCCCATCAATATGATACATCTGCGAGATGAGCGCGATCGACGCGCCGAAAACGCTGACAGCAAACAACAGCGCCGCGTCGCCGAGCGCAGGCTTCCCCCACGTCTCCAAAACGCCCGCGATGAAATAGCCGAGCCCCATCAATCCGAAAAGCAGCACCATCCGCGCCAGCCGCGGGATCTCGTCCCAATTCGCCCCAACGAACGAGAACACGGCAAAAGCCAGCAGCACGCTTGCCAGAATACCAAGCACGCCCGCTAAACCGATGCCCGGCGCCCTCGCTAAGTCCTTTCGAATTTCTGCCGCCCCGCTGGGCGTCACCCACCCAGCGCGCGTCCAGCGCTCGAGATCGCGTTCAAGATTGCGCCGGTAATTCCACATCAAACCTATATCCCACCTTCGAGATCGCCATCTGTACCATTAGGCGCGCCCCAGTGCGTATCACCGGCTGAGCTAAACCTCGACTTAGGCAAAACGGCAATCCGCCCGCAATCCGCTGGCCCAAAAAATTGGCGGCCCGTTTCAAACCCGTCCACGCTATCCACAACGGTGCCAATTTGCACTAGCGCGGGCGCCGCACTTCCGCTACAGTTAGGAATGATTGTCATTTGCAAATAGCGCCCAACGCTGCCAAGCAAGCCAATGCGCCCCAAACTGGAGACGGCATGTCACCGCTAGACGCTGGCCTTGAAGCCGCAACCACCCCGAAAACGTCTTGGCTGCGCGAGCGCGGCGACGCACCCCTGACTGATATGTACCGCACGGTGCGTGTCGAACGCACGGGTCCTCCGTGGCGCCGCCTACTCGGCTTCTTAGGTCCGGGCTACCTCGTTGCCGTCGGCTACATGGACCCCGGCAACTGGGCGACCTCACTCGCGGGAGGCGCACAGTTCGGCTATACGCTGCTCGCTGTCGCACTACTCTCCAACATCATGGCGATCGTGCTTCAATCGCTTGCCGCGCGTTTGGCAATCGGCTCGGGCCGCGATCTCGCACAAGCCTGCCGCGACGGCTTTCCCAAGTGGGCTGCTTACCCTCTTTGGGTTCTTGCCGAACTCGCGATTGTTGCTACCGACGTCGCTGAAGTCATCGGCACAGCCATTGGCCTCAAGCTGCTGTTTGGCATTCCCATGGCGGTCGGCGTCGTCATCACCGCGCTCGACGTGTTCATCATCCTATACTTGCAGCGCTTAGGATTCCGCTATCTCGAAGCCTTTGTCATCGCCGGGCTCGCTGTCATCGCCGTTTGTTTTGCGGTCCAGATTGCTCTTGCCGACCCGGAATGGAATGCCGTGTTTGCCGGCTTCGTGCCGACAACCGAAATCGTCACCAATCCGCAAATGCTCTACCTGGCGCTTGGCATCATCGGCGCTACCGTCATGCCGCATAATCTCTATCTGCATTCGGCTATCGTCGGCACGCGCGACTTCGGCGTGACGCTGCCGGCCAAGCGCGAAGCCCTGAAGTTCGCCACCATCGATTCAACCGTTGCCCTCATGCTGGCGCTTCTGATCAACGCCTCGATTCTGATCCTCGCGGCAGCTGCGTTCCATCGCACCGGCTACTCCGATGTCGCAGATTTAACGCGCGCCAACGATCTCCTAGCGCCGCTGCTTGGCTCTGCCATCGCGCCAACCCTGTTCGGCATCGCGCTTCTCGCTTGCGGCTTAAATTCGACGGTAACAGCCACGCTCGCCGGACAAGCCGTTATGGAAGGCTTCATCAACATCCGCCTCGCACCTTGGCTGCGCCGCCTCGTCACACGCATGATCGCAATCATTCCGGCCGCGGCGGTCACGATCTGGTACGGCGAACAGGAAACCGGAAAACTGCTCATCTTCAGTCAGGTGATCCTCAGTCTGCAATTGCCGTTCGCAGTCGTACCGCTGGTGCTCTTCACCGCACAGCGCTCAAAACTCGGTGCCCTCGTGGCGCCACGCTGGCTGACCGCCTTCGCCGTTCTGATCGCGGCCCTCATTATTGCCCTCAATCTCAAGCTTATCTTCGATTTTGCAACAGGTGGCCTCACCGGCGGCGGGCATTAATTGCTTTCAGCGTCAAACGGTAGCTGCGGCGGCAGTTTCCCCCCTCCCCAGCGGGGAGGGGTTGGGGGTGGGGAGAAGCCGCTGGACGGGTTTACAAAATCTCCGCGCTAGTGTCGCTAAATCAGACGACCGTTCTCGCTAACTCGTCGGGATCACGCCAAGCTCTTCACCCCACCCCTAACCCCTCCCCTGATGGGAGGGGGACTCCCGTATCGAGAGAAATCGCATGCGCCTTGCCGTCTCATGCCGCGCGAACTTTGATTGCGCTTGAAGCGTACAAAGCGATACAACGCCCCAATGAAACAACCCTCTCCCATTCACGTCATCGGCGCAGGCTTAGCTGGCTCCGAAGCCGCGCACCAAATTGCGGCCGCCGGTGTCCCCGTCGTGCTCCACGAAATGCGTCCCAATCGCATGACCGACGCGCATAAAACGGATGGCTGCGCCGAACTCGTGTGCTCCAATTCGTTCCGCTCGGACGATTGGGAGAACAACGCCGTCGGCCTGTTGCACGAAGAAATGCGCCGCTGCGGCTCGCTCATCATGAGCGCTGGCGATCAACACAAACTTCCAGCTGGCGGTGCGCTCGCCGTGGACCGTGACGCGTTTTCCGCAGAGGTCACACAACGTCTCGAAGCCAATCCGCTTATCACGCTTCGACGCAGCGAAGTTGCAGGATTGCCTCCCGAAAACTGGCAAAGCGTCATCATCGCCACCGGACCGCTCACATCGCCCGCCTTGAGCGAAGCCGTCGCCAAACTCACCGGCGAAGGCTCTCTCGCCTTTTTCGATGCCATCGCCCCCGTCATCCACCGCAACTCCATCAACACGGACGTCGCCTGGTTCATGTCGCGCTACGGCAAGACCGGCCCCGCTGGAACCGGCGCCGACTATCTCAATTGTCCGATGAACAAACCCGAATACGAAGCGTTCATCGACGCACTGCTGGCTGGCGACAAAACCGTCTTCAAAGAGTGGGAATCCAACACGCCCTACTTCGACGGCTGCCTGCCTGTCGAAGTCATGGCCGAACGCGGCCGCGAAACTTTGCGCTTTGGCCCGATGAAACCCGTCGGACTTGATGATCCACGCACCGGGCGCTGGCCCTATGCCGTCGTGCAGCTGCGCCAGGATAACGCGCTCGGCACGCTTTGGAACATGGTCGGCTTCCAAACCAAACTGAAGCATGCCGAGCAGGTGCGCATCTTCCGCATGATCCCAGGACTTGAGAATGCCGAGTTCGCGCGTCTCGGCGGGCTGCATCGCAACACCTATCTCAACTCGCCCAAACTTCTCGACGCCACGCTGCGCTTGAAAGCCATGCCGCGCCTGCGCTTCGCAGGACAAATCACCGGTGTCGAAGGCTACATTGAAAGCGCGGCGATCGGTTTGCTTGCCGGCCGTTTCGCCGCCGCTGAAGCGCTTGGCCGCGCCCTGACACTCCCGCCCGCGACGACCGCACTCGGCGCCCTCATCAATCACATCACCGGCGGGCATCTCGTAGTGGATGACGACGCGCGTGGTGGCGCACGCTCCTTCCAGCCCATGAACATCAACTACGGCCTCCTCCCCGATCTCCCCGCCGCGCCTACCCACGACGCTGACGGCAAAAAACTTAAAGGCCCCGACAAGGGCCGCGCTAAAAAGCTGGTGATGTCGCGCCGCGCCCTTGCCGATCTCGCAACGTGGCTTGGAAACACAAAAGCTCAAGCGGCGGAGTGAGTTGGCGTAGGGCGCATAAGGCACGGCGTCTTTCTTCGCCGGGCCGTCATGCGCCGCATGGCAACAGACACCGGTGCAAGATCATGGTGCCAGTGCGGTGCATGACGCCGAGGCCTGCTGCCGACGATGCGAAACAAAATAAAGTGTGCAAAGGCCTCGTCTTATGCACCCTACGTTTCTTTGTTTTGATTGTTCCATGTTACGCGCCACGCTTCCTCTTCACACACCTCGCGAACTCATTTCGCGGGCTTGACGAACTTCAAAGTCATGCGGTCCAACTCGCCGATCTCCTTGTTCGCCCGCCAGGCTTCCGAGTCTTTCTCAAGACCTCTCAGCGACGGCGGCAGACGCCAGACGTTGTCGCTTTCCTTGGGACGATCCTTGGGATTGGCGTTGATCTCTTTGGCTTCCACGAACTTGAACCCGGCCGCTTCGAACGCCGCGACCACTTTCGTTTGCTTTAAGTAGCCGTTGCTGCCGTCCGCCCATGCGTCGGACGCCGACTCTTGCGCGCGATGTTGAACAACGCCGGCGATGCCGCCGGGCTTGAGAACGCGAAACGCCTCTTTGATCGCGTTGTCGAGATAGCCGCCATCCTTGTTGAAGCGGCTGAGATTGTGGAGCGACCGGATGAAAAGGATCTTATCGACAGTGCCGTTGAGTTGATCCGGCAATTCCGTCATAGCAGCGCTGACGACTTCGCCGCCCTTCGCCACCGGATCCGTGGTGACGAGCTTCGGCCAATTCACATTCTTCTCAAGCACGCTTTGCAGCCGTTCCTTGTCCCAGCCGAAACGCTGATACACGGCGAGCGGATAGTTGGCGCCGATCAGTTTTCCACTCTCGCCGAGGTAGGGATGCAGAATTCGCGAATACCATCCGCCGCTCGGCAGCGTTTCAACGACGACGTCACCTTTGCGCACCTCGAAAAAGCCCAAAGTCTCTGCCGGATGGCGCGCAGCGTAGCGGTCTTTGACATCGGCCGGCTGCGCCGCAAGAATTGCCGCCAGAGCTTCGTTCACTTGTTCTTTTGCGGGTGCAGCGTCCCCGGCTAGGGTTGCGGACGGCGCGCCAGCGGCGAGACAGAGTACGGCGGCCAGTGGACAAAGTACTTTCTTGAGAAGCATCGTCGTTCCTTTCATGGACAGCTTTGTGCAGAGTCTTCCAGGGAGAGCAGCCTTCGTCTGTATTTAGGTGCCACGACGTTGATCGACAAGACGGTTGCTACTTACGTCTCTTCACGACCCAAGCGCGGCCTCGCGGCCGGTCCGCTCCTGACTTCTGTTTTCACCAACGGCGCGCACCCAGCGTGGCCGGAGCAAAGCTGCGTGGTAATCTCGCATGAAACCAAAGTGCTACTCGCGTGACGCAGGCGCCTGTGGTTCATCGGCGCCCGGCGCGCCGACACCTGGATCAGGATCGCCAACCGACGTACCACGCGCAGTATCCGCGCCGCTCTGCTCAGGCGGCGGCACGGCATCGACCGGCGCCCAATCGGGTGCCACTGTAACGTCCCGCCCCGATGGAGATTGTGCTTGTGATGGAGATGTTGGCTCAGGCTGCGGCTTGGCAGTTGGCGCGCTCGCCGGCGCGGCAAATGCGGGTGCCGCACTCTGCGACGGCGGTGAAACGCTCATTGCACCCGGCACTGCTTCCCTGCCCGGCACAACGCCACCCGGAGGCACCGCCTGCAAACCTGGGGCCTGCAAACCTTGGGTCTGCAAATCCGGCAACACCGCGCCCGGCTCATCAACGGGTAGCGCTGGCGGCGTGTAGTCATCCATCTGCGGTTCGGGGTCGGGCCCCTGCCCGTACTTCTGCAAAACAGTGCGCGCTTTCTCGGCCACAGAATCCGCAATGGCCGCGTGCCCTTCTGCGGTCGGATGAAACGCGCCCGAATAGGTGGACGCCAGCAGCAGTTGAAACCACTGAAACGTCTCAAGCTTCATCACCTTGAGCATGAGCGACGCCGCAACATGAAAATTCCCGGTCATGAACGCGTCGTTCGGCGTGCGGAACCAGCGCTTGCGCGGCACGTAAGCTCTGAAGTCTGCCGGGTTATAAGGATACCAGTTGCCATCCGCCTTACGCGGCATGCGCAGTTCCTCGGCCAAGTTTTTACCGTCGCCGAAGATGCCCGAACAGATGCCGCGATCGATAAATGCGCGCCGGTGCGTTTCAACAAACGTCCAGCCATAAGTGTAAGAGCTTTCACGCATCAAGCGGTGCAACTTGTCGCCGATCCACGCGCCTTCGCGCAGCTTTTGCTCGCTCAACCTAAAATCGGGAACCACTTCCAGACCCGCGCGGCCGTCCTTGCAGGTCTCGCTGCCATCGCCCGTCAGCGCCATGCCGGGATAACCGGCGAGCAAAATGCGGTCGCTTTCCTCCCACGGAATATAAAGCAAGCTGTGCAACGCGCGGTTCAAGGATTTATAGCGCGCATCCAATCTTGCTAGCTGGCTCGACGCCTGCGCCTGCCCGTGCACTTCACCAATCCAACCGCCGAGCTTCTTCAGGTACGATTGATCGGCCAGAACGGCATTGGCAACAAGCCGCGAAAACCCGACGTCGTTACCGCCAATCGAAACAAAAACGAGATCGATTCTTCGCGCGTAATCCTTGGGGCACTTGCGCAGCACTAACCCACCCTTCAACTCCGGGATCTTGCCGTTGATGTGGTAGGCCTCGGGCAGATCGTGGGCTTCGGTTTGCTTGTTCCCGCATTGCGCTTCCGCTGCCGCCGAAACTTGGCTCAGAAGCGGCGGGTTCGGCACCCACTCGTTGCCTTTGTAGCGGAGAAAGAGCCCGAACGTCACTTCGGCGCCCGAGCACGAAAGGCCCACGAACGTCACCGAGCGATGAGGATCCTCGATGGCAAGCTGGAGTGCTGCCCGCATCTGATGCGAATAGAGCGAGCGATGGCAGGCTTGATCTTGCCAACGCGCGTTTTCCTTGATGAAGGCTTTGTCGCCTATCTGTTGCCAGTCGCCAACGCGAGCGGGATAGCCGGTCAGATCCTCGTTAGCTCCGGACTTGCCATAGTCGGCGGCGCGGTCGCGCGAAAAGCGCACCGGCACATCCGGGTTGCCTTCTCCCGACCCGAAACTGTCGCCAAGCGCGACGATCAAAACATCGCGCACCTTGATGTCGGCTTGAAGAACTTCGCGCCCGCCGATTTCGACTTTGACGCCGAGACCTGCGGGATAAGAGACCTCGAAAGAGATTGGTTCGCTGCACGGCTGCTCAATCACTTTGCCGCGCGCTTCCTTGCCGCCGCGCGGGGCCGTCAACCACCGGCACGTCAGCTCGGATGCTTCGTCGAGCCCGGCGATTTCGGCGATGACGCCGTGGCTTTCCGGGTTCATGTAATCAGTGTACTTGGCGCAGCGATAACGGTTCTCGGCTCCGTTCCAGCACAACTTGCCAAACATCGAGGCGGACCAACCCTCTTCGTGGCGACGCTGCAGCGCTTGCTCGGCGGACAGAATGGGCGACATTTTTTCTTCCGGACCGAGCGCGCGGTAAGTTGCCCGGTGCACTTCGCTGTCGGCGGAATCGGTAAACAGGCGGAAGGGATTTTCGACGCGCCATTTTATGACGGGCGTTGCTTGCGCCGGCGAAAGCGCGCCGCCGGTTGCAAGCAGAGCGTAGACCGCAACTAAGAATTGGATACGAACTGCGAGTACGCTTGCCATCATGCTATTCGGCCTCGTGCCTTTCATGTGATCCCGTCAAAGCCGGCCCATCATGCGAGCCCGCCAAATGCGCCAAACACGCGACAGCGGCACGACATCACCAATGTGACGCGACAAATCGTGATCATCCCTCTCCAAAGCCTGCAAATAGGGCTCTACCAGGGCAAGCGGCAAAAGTGCCAGCTTTTGTGGCTGCGTTGCATGCGCGAATGCGGGCTTGACACGCGCAAGATGCCCGCGCGCCTCACGACAGATGTAACTTTTGGCGTCCGTTGACGTCCCAGAAACCGGAAGCGGCGCGCGCCCGCGCGCAAGCGCATAGGGATAGTTGAGCCCGAGCCGCGCCAAGCCATACGCAACGGCTGCATCGGCGAACAGCATCTCACCATCTGCCGCAACGGGCGCACCGAGAATCTGCGCGGCAAACTCAAAAGGAATACCATCCAGCAATGTCAGCTCAAGGACGAGCGCTGCCTCATTCTCTGACAGATCTGCATAAAAGGTATGCACGCGTGCATCGAACCAATCTTCCAGTCTGGCGCGCGGCAAGTCGTGCGTGACAACAACACGCGCAAAGTCATCGGCTATTGGATTGCCAGATTTTTCACCTGCCTCAAAACGCACAAGCGCGTCGCGCCACCACTGCAGTTTGACTTCCGCGAGCGGCGCTTCGCGCACCTCATCACCGATGCGGCGAATTTCAGCAACGTAGGCGGCGAGCGCAATCAAATCGCCACGAACCTGGCGCGGCGACAAAAGCGCCGCCAAATACCGGTCCGCTTCCCCGGCCTTGGCCGCGGCGCGCACCACGTCCGGCACCTCGAATTCACCACGTCGTGGCATCACACTCGGCCATCCTCCACGAGAACGCGCAACGTCTAGGCGACAGCAACCAGCGCGGCGGCGACGACGCGCTTTTCGCCGAGCATGATGTTGTAGGTGCGCACGGCCGCACCTGTCGACATCACTTCAAGACTGATACGCGTATCGATGAAGGCCGCGATAACTTCGACCGGCGGATACTCTTGCCTGGGGCCCGATCCGAGCAACAACACAGCCGGCTTCTTCAGCTCAACGAGACAGCGCGCGAAATGCTCCGCCATGAGCCCGGCGACGGATGCGGGTTCCCAAGCATACACGCCGCTCGGCAAACACAGGATCGAGCCTTTGTGGCTCATATCCGCGAAGCGGAACCCGCCATTGCCGTAGGCGGTCACCGGCGCTTCATACGGATAGCGGGCGGCAGCCTCGCTCATGGTCGTTCCAATGCGTGGGTCACATGATCTTGTACGTTAGACCTTCGCCGTCTTACCGTCCTTCTCGACGCCGACAACTGTTTCACGCTTGATGCCGAGATAATCGAGGATGGGCGCTGCAATGAAGATCGACGAATACGTGCCGATAATGACCCCGAACAGCATCGCGAACGTGAAGTTGCGAATGACTTCGCCGCCAAAAATGTAGAGCGCAATCAAAACAGCGATTGTGGTTACGCCGGTCAGGATCGTACGTGAAAGCGTTTCGTTGATCGACAAATTGAGAAGATCGTTGATTTCCATCTTTTTGAACTTGCGCAGATTTTCTCTGATGCGGTCCGAAACAACAACCGTATCGTTGACCGAATATCCAAGAATGGTCAGCAACGCCGCAACAATCGAGAGATCGAATTCCATATTAAAAAACGAGAAGATGCCGACCGTCACGAGAACGTCGTGCAACAGCGCAACGACCGTGCCGACGGCAAACTGCCATTCAAAGCGGAACCAGACGTAGGTGATAATGGCTAGGATCGAGGCCAGAACCGCGATGATACCCGTCCGGCGCAATTCACTGGAAACCGCAGGCCCGACCACTTCGACGCGCCGCTGCGTGTACCCGTCGCCGAGCGCATCCGTCACCTTCTTCAAGCCAACTTGTTGCGCCGCGTCGCCGCCCGGCTGTTCTTCGACGCGGATCAAAACGTCGGTTGGCGCGCCAAAGCTCTGAATCTGCACGTCACCAAGACCAAGCCCGCCAAGCTTTTCGCGGATCGCGCCAAGGTCTGCGGGACCCGACGTCGACTGCACTTCGATCAGTGACCCGCCTTTGAAATCGACGCCGTAGTTCAGACCCTTGATGAAAAAGAGACCAAGCGAGACCGCCATAGCCAAAATCGACAAGGCAAAGCACAGGCCTTTGAAGCGCATAAAGTCGATGCGCGTGCCATGCGGGAAAAAGTCGAAGCCTTTGAAGTCGGGAACAAGAAACATGTGTTTTCAGCCTGCCTTAGATGGGGACTTCAAGCGATTTGGTATTGCCCTTGGCATTTTTCAGCCAGAGCGATACCAGCAACCGCGTAATCGTTACGGCCGCAAAGATCGAGGTCAAAATACCGAGCGACAGCGTGACGGCGAAGCCGCGGATCGGACCCGAGCCGAGCCAGAACATGATGACCGCCGCAGCCAAGGTCGTCAGCTGGCTGTCCGCAATCGTCACGAATGCGCGCGTGAAGCCTGCATCAATCGCTGCGATCGTGCCCTTTCCGGCGCGCAACTCTTCGCGGATGCGCTCGTAAATCAAGACGTTCGCGTCAACCGCCATACCTATTGTCAACACGAAGCCCGCGATACCCGGCAGCGTCAACGTCGTGCCAATGGCCGTCATCAGCGCGAGAATAAGCAGTCCGTGAACGAGCAGGCCGACCACCGCATAAATGCCGAACGTGCCATAGGCGAGCGTCGTCAGGATCGCCGTTGCCGCAAGACCAATCAAGCCGGCGCGGCGTCCCGCATCGATACTATCGGCGCCGAGTGACGGACCAACCGTTCGTTCTTCGACAATCGTCAGCTTGGTCGGCAGCGCGCCCGACTTCAGCTGAACAGCGAGCGTGCTGGCACTCTCAACCGTATAGCTTCCTGAAATCTGTCCCGAGCCGCTGAGAATGGCTTCGCGAATAATCGGCGCTGAGAGCACCTTTCCGTCAAGTACGATAGCGAATGGGCGGCCGACGTTTTCCTTCGTGAAGGCGCCAAACTTGCGAGCGCCAGACTGATTGAAGCGGAAGTTGATGACGGGCTGGCCGTTTTGCTGATCGAAGCCCGCTTGCGCGTCGGCGAGATCTTCGCCTTGCACCACCGGACTGTCGCGCAGCAGATAATCTCCACCTTCCGACACGTCACCCGGAAACACTTTGAACCCCGCCGGAGCAGACGTGAGCTTCGCATCCTCAGCTGTGGTCGAAGGGTGAACTTCGTGGAACGTCAACTTGGCCGTTTCGCCGATCAGGCGCTTCAGTTCCTTGGTATCCTGCAATCCTGGGAACTGGATGAGAATGCGATTGGCGCCCTGGCGCACGATGGTCGATTCCGACGTACCGAGGTTGTTGACGCGGCGGTTGATGGTCTCGATCGAGGAAGCAGACGCCTGCGATATGCGTTCGAGCACGCCCTGGTCCGTCGGCTTGATGAGTATCGTCCCGGCTTCCGTGCCTTCCGTGACATCAATATCGTTGGAGCCGGTCCCGAGAATGGCGTTTCCGATCGGCTGAATGAGTTTGCGCAGTTCCTTGAGCGCTGTGTCCTTATCCTCAGGTTTTGACAGTTTGATCTGCAGAGCGGGGCCCTGAACACCGAGGCCCGCGTAGCCTATCTTTGCATCGCGCAAACTTTTTCGCGACGCATCGCGCAAATTCGACAGCCAGTCTTTCTTGATCTCTTCGGGGTCCATCGCCAGCAGAAGATGCGCGCCGCCTCTGAGATCAAGCCCAAGCGGCAGCTGCTTCTTCGGCATGAACGACGGCCAAGACGCCAGCGACTCTTTGGAAACAAAATTGGGAAGCGAAAAAATCAAGCCCGCGAGCACGGTCGCAATGATGGCAATGATCTTCCAACGCGAGAAATATAGCATGTCTTGTGTTCTTCTCGTTCAACAGAGTTCGTGGAATTCTGGACGTAAAGCTGCGCCGGGCTTTGCCCTTCAGGATTCTTTGACTGGTTCGCCTTTAACACGCACATCAAGCAACGTGCTTTTGATAACGCGAACTTTGAGATTGTCAGCGAGTTCGACTTCGATCTCGTCGCTCGTATCGGTGACTTTGGTCACGCGCCCGACCATTCCGCCGGACGTGACGACCGTATCGCCCCGGCGCACAGCGTTGAGCCTCGCGCGTTGCTCCTCGGCGCGCTTCGATTGCGGGCGCAGTACGAGAAAATAGAAGATGCCAAGCAGCAGAAGCATCATGAGCGGGAAGCTCAAGTCGGCAGCCGGGTTGCCCGTCTGGGCCAAAGCCGGGGTGATGAACATGGGGTGTCAGGTCCTTGAAAGGGTTTGCCAAAGTTGCGGATGCCAAACAGCGGCGCTCGCCCGGAACCAGTGGTCCGGGGGGCAACAGCCGAATTCGGCGCGACTATAGTGTCCGGCACCCCGATTGCAACATTAAGAGGGTGGCCAAACAGCCAACTTAGCCAGATCCAGCGCATTCGGCCGTTGGCTTCCCCCGGCGACCCCATTACACAAGCGTTTCTGGCCCCTTGGAACGCTTCATGACCACACCCGTTGATCACTCTCCCTTGCTTGAGCGCATTGCTGCGGCACTTGAACGCCTCAGTCCTGCCGCCGTCGCCAAACCCGATTTCGGGGACGCCCAGGCCTTCGTTTGGTCGGCAGACGGCGGCAAGTTCGTGCCCGTTCGACACGTCAACCGCGTTCCCCTTGGACTTCTCAAAGGCATCGACCGCACCGCCGCGACATTGCTTGAAAACACCCGCCGTTTCGCCAAGGGGCTGCCCGCCAACAACGCGCTGCTCTGGGGCGCGCGCGGCATGGGTAAGTCGAGCCTCGTTAAGGCCGTGCATGCCGAGGTGGAAATCGAGGCGCGTGCAAACGCCCCCGCACTAAAGCTCGTCGAGATCCACCGCGAGGAGATTTCCTCGCTCCCCTCTTGCCTCGCGCATCTCAAAGCCAGCCAACACCGCTTCATTGTCTTCTGCGACGACCTCTCCTTCGACAAGGACGACACGAGTTACAAATCCTTGAAGGCCGTACTCGAAGGCGGCATCGAGGGCCGCCCAGAGAACGTGCTCTTCTACGCGACTTCAAACCGGCGCCACCTTATGCCGCGCGAAATGATGGAGAACGAACGCTCAACCGCAATCAACCCAGCCGAAGCGGTTGAAGAAAAAGTCTCACTCTCGGATCGTTTCGGGCTCTGGCTCGGATTTCACAACGCCAGCCAGGACGACTACCTCGCCATGGTGCGCGCTTACGTTGCCCACTTCGGCCTCAAAGTGAACGACGCCGAACTCGTGCGCGACGCACTTGAATGGTCAACGACGCGTGGCGCCAGATCAGGCCGCGTCGCCTGGCAGTTCATTCAAGACCTTGCGGGGCGGATGGGCGAGAGACTGGATACCTAAGGTGGCGCAACAGGCGGCAATCGGATGTGCAATCTTCGCCGCGAGTGCTGCAATCCTGTTTTCGCCTTCGGCTGTCAGATCTGACGGTCCAGAACTCATAGCGCTCGGCGCGGCGCTTTTTTCTGATTCCCGCTTATCCAAGGACGGCACGATGTCGTGCGCGTCGTGCCACAATCCAAAGCAGGCCTTCACAAACCCAAGTCCTCCCTCGCGTCCTGGCGTCACCGGCACGCGCCTGCGCCGCGACGTGCCCTCGCTTTTGAATGTCGCGTTTGCGTCGCCGCTGCATCACGATGGGCGCGAACCGTCGCTCGAAGTCCAGATACTCGCGCCGCTGTTCAACGCCTCAGAAATGGCGAACACGACGTTCGATGATCTAACCCAACGCCTTGCAGCAGTCCCGGAATACAGAGATGCATTTCAAACCGTTTTTGGCGAGCGGCCCACGATTGAAGGCTTAGGCGCAGCACTCGCCGCTTACGAACGCTCACTCATTTCCGGCGCGACTATCTTCGACCTCTGGCGCAACAGCAACCAGGAGGACGCCCTATCTGCCGCCGCCAAATCCGGTTTCGCACTCTTTACAGGCAAAGCCGGTTGTGGCGAATGCCACACGCCCCCCCAGTTTACGGCACACGACTTCCTCAACACCGGCATCGGATTTCAGAGCGAAGCCCGCCGCGCGGCTGAAACACCCGAGGCCCCCACCGACCGCGGCCGCGAAGAGGTCACGCACGAGCGCGATGACCGCTACAAATTCCGCACGCCGACACTGCTAAATGTGGAACTCACGGCCCCATACATGCACGACGGCTCAATCAAGACACTTGAAGACGTAGTTGCCTACTATAACGCAGGCGGCTCGACCGATCCCGAGAAGGACGCGCGCATCAAGCCGCTCGGGCTTTCCAATGACGAACAGAAATCCCTCGTCGCTTTTCTGAGGAGCCTCACATCAACAGAAATGCCGGGCGCTGAGCCCGGCATCCAAATACCCAAACCGTGATTCTACTTAGCCGCGCACCTCATGAGCCGCGATCTCTTTGGCGAGGTCGCGGTAATCCTGACAAGCATCACCGCCGCAGATCCGGCCGATTTCAGCGAGTTCAATCTTCGCCTTCGCCACATCATTCTTCTGCAAATACGCTTCGCCCAGATACTGGCGCGTATTGGTCATGTTCGGATTAAGCGCCAGCGCCTTGCCATAATATCCCAGCGCCTCGTCAACACGGCCCAGGTGCCGCGTTGCGTAGCCAATCATGGTCAGCACGTCAGCTTTGTCCTGATTGGGCAAAGCCTTCAAGACGTCGAGCGCGTTTTGATAGTCGCCCGTCTTCGCCAGCCAATAGCCTTTGGCGAACTGCTCGTCCGCGCTCGACGTGTCACCGGGCTTGACCTGCCCCATGCACTCTTTCCAAGCCTTGGAGTTTTTCTTGAATTGCTTGCAAGGGTTTGCCGGCGCGCCAAAGTTAGCCGCAGCCGAAAGCGTTCCAACCAGCGAGATACAGGCCGCAGCCGCCATGATCAGAGAAATTCTATTGAAACGGCGTGTTGCCATGAGCATGCCTCCTTAAATGGGGCCGATTACGATCATGCTGTAACGCACCGATCATAACCCTATCGCCACGAGTGCGCCAGCCATTACCTGGCCTTTCACCCCGCCCGGTACCCGCGCATCCCGTAATACAAAATGTACAGGTACGCTGGCACAGCGAGCGCCAAGTAGGCGAACTGAAAATCAACAAACTGCTTCAAAAGCGCAAACGCATACGGCATGAGCGCACCACCCGCGATAGCCATAATCAAGAGTGCGGAGCCCGTCTCCGTGTGCCGCCCAAGCCCCCGGATCGCGAGCGGGAAGATGGCCGGCCACATCATGGCATTGGCAAATCCGAGCGCCGCAATAAACCCAACCGAAATATACCCTGTCGTCAGGTAGGCGCCGATACTCAACAGCACACCAAGCGCCGCCGAAAACGCGAGGTATCGCTCCTGCGAGACAAAACGCGGGATGAGCAACAAGCCCGCCACATAGCCAATCAGCATGGCCGCGAGTGTGAAAGATGTGAACAGCCGCGTCGCATCGAGCGGCAATCCGAAGCCCGCGCCGTAAATGCCTATCGCATCACCCGCCATGACCTCAACACCAACGTAAAGGAACAGGCAAACGACGCCTAGCCGGAGATGCGGAAACGCTCCAATTGATTTCCCATTCCCATCCGCACTCTCATTCACCGTTTCCGGCTGCACATCCGGCAACTTCGAGCGCGTGATCCATAGCGCCAACAGCGCAAGCAGCGCCGCCATGACCATATACGGCCAATAGACTTGGCCGGCAAAAGTATCAAGCAACGCGTTCCGCGCGTCGGGCGTTGGCGCTGCTTTCACACGCGCGTCGAAATTATCGAGACCCGAGAGCACCAGCGCACCGAATACAATCGGCGCCAACAGCCCCGCAAATTTGTTGCAAATGCCCATGAAGGCGATGCGCTGCGCCCCGCTCTCGATCGGCCCGACAATGGAAATGTAAGGGTTCGACGCCGTCTGCAGCAGCGACAATCCGGCGCCAATCGTGAACAGCCCGCTCAACGTTCCGGGATAAAACCGCATGGTCGTGAAGTGGCCGAACACAACCGCGCCGAGCGCCATGACGAGCAGCCCAAGCGCCATGCCGCGCTTCATACCTGTGCGGCGCAAGATCCACGACGCCGGCAGCGCCAGGAAAAAATACGAGAGATAAAACGCCATCGGCACGAGGAACGCATTCACATCATCCAGATCAAATGCCAGCTTGACGAATGTGATGAGCGGGCCGTTGAGCCAGGTCACAAAACCGAAGATAAAAAACAGCACGCCGATGGTGATCATCGGACCGAGATGAGAGCCGAGTGGGGGCCGAAGTGGCCTTGCGCGCCGGATGGACCGGATTGAATTTCGGCTTTCGTCATCGGCGCTCCCCCGGTTGCTGACTTGTCTGATAGCGCACAGTCAGCCTTGCCTCAACTCGACACATTGCAGTGGAAGAATGAAAAGGGCCGGATCACTGCTGACCCGGCCTCAAACAATTCTTTTAAACTGGCCAACGGCCTAATACACGAGAACGGGTGAACTCTCTATGCTCGCTGACGGATGTTCGATATCCAGATTGCGAGCATTCTCCTGCCAAACATCGATGATACTATTGTCCTGAAACCACATTTCTCTGACAACGAAATATATGATCGGCGATTTGCCTGAATGGTTGATCCTCCACCAATCCAAACGTCCTGCGTTGGGAAATACATGACGCCATCGAACGTCAGCCTGATATCTCCCATGATCTTGACCCACTCGTCCGCGCTCGAATTCTTATCCTGAAAGAACTGAATATTCTTGTAGATCCCCGAAATTGGCGATGTCAGATTCACGATCGCGCCAGAACCGAGATACAGTGAACTATCAGTACCGGTGAATGCGATGACGACTTCACTGCCATCAACCGTTGAGTTCGAAGTCGATACGGAACGGTCCATCCTGCATCAGGTAAACACCCGGCTGCATGATGATCGTACTGTTGGCGCCTATTCGAATTCCGCCGCAGTACGTTCCGGGTTCGAGTATCGCGGGCGTGTGCAAGAGTTTCGACGCGATATCGACGCAGGGACCGCCGCAGGGACCGGGATGGAAGCGTATGGATCATCGATCACCGGTACGCCGGTTATCGGCCGCGGGCTGAAACCGGTGCCGCTGTAGCCGCCTTTGACCCCAAATTGCTTGGCACGTCCTACCGCATTCCCATATTGCTTCATTCCCTCGCCATCGGCAGAGTTTGCCTGAGCGGCACAGTTTCGCGCCGTGAATTGTGAGGTGCCGTAAATTTCTATCCCTTGCGGACTAGTGTCATCCAATGACAAGACACAAACAGGGTGCGACCCAGTAACTCGTGCAGCCGCAGTCACTGTAGCCGGCAAGGTCTTTTCGCCGATGATGCCCGCGAAGAAATTCTTCACATTCAGATTGGCGCGGCCGGACACCGTCGTATCTAGAATTAGAAAATTAGGCGTCACGCCAGTGGCTTCAAACGCAGTTGACGCGCCGCTGGACATGCCATTTGCATTTAGATTGGCCGTGAAAGTTGCTTGCGCCCGGGCAATCCGGTCTGCATCGCTCCCTTCAGCCATACTCGCCCCTGCCAGTACGGCGGAATCGAGCGCGCCTTGGTATACGACCCTTTGGTGATCGGCGACGGAGACGGTCACTGCCAGCCCTATGCCCGATAAAATGGCGACCAGCATGAAAGCCGCGAGCGTCATGACCGAACCGCTCTGGTTTCCGGCAAAATTCCGAACTCGTTCTTGGAGCATGACGCGGTTACCGCTTATTCGAAAGAATTTACGCATTTGGAATTAAGTTAGAGGGCGCCGCTTAAGCTCAAGTTTAAAGATCTAGTAAAGATCCGGTGAATTTGGACACGCGTCCGTACCGTTTGCATATGAAAATAAGGCCGGATCATTGCTGACCCGGCCTCAAGCTTCCCTCATGCTTCGCCGCGTGGCGAACGGAACCTTATAGCTTCTCCATGAACGGCGTCGGATCGACAGGCTTTGATCCCTGACGCAATTCGAAGTGGACTTGCGGCTGATCAACGGTACCGGTCTTGCCGGCCTTGCCGATGACCTGGCCGCGCTTCACCTTGTCGCCCCGTTTAACGAGCATTTCGTCGTTGTGGGCGTAGGCCGTGACCCAGCCGTTGTCGTGACGCACGAGCACAAGATTGCCGTAGCCTTTGAGTTCGCTACCGGCATACGCGACGACACCATTTTCGGCGGAGTGCACATCCGTTCCAAGCGGAACCGACAAGTTGATACCGTCGTTGTGCGTGCCATCCGGGCGGCCGCCAAAGCCAGCGATAATCTTGCCGTTCGCCGGCCAGCGCAGTTTCGTGCTGCTGGCTGCTTGAACCGCCGCTTGAGGCGCTGCTTGAGGCGCCGCTGCGGCGATTTTATCGCCCTTCACCGCCGTACCTGCCGCCGCGGCGGGCGGTACGCTGCCGTTGATAATGGTCGGCTGAGCCGGCTGCGGCGCGGCCCGCGGCGCAACAGGTGCCGCAACAACGGGCGCCGCTGCGGTTGGCGCAAGCTCACCGGCAGATGGTTGAACTTCAGCAACCGCAACGTTGCCAGCTGGAACCTTGAGCGTCGTGCCTGGCTTGACCTTCTTCGGATCAGCGATGCCATTGACTTGCTGCAATTCCATGAACGGCACTTTGTTGGCGCGGGCGATGACGTAGAGAGAGTCACCCGGCTTCACGACGTAAGTGCTGCTATACTTGGCGGCAACTTCTGCAGACGGCGGCGCCATAGGCGGCGCTGCCATCTCAACCGGAGCCGCAGCGGCAGGCGGTGGCGTCACAGCCGCTGTCGTCATCGGCTGAGCAGGTGCCGCTGGGCGTGCCATCACGGCCTTGCCGGCTGGCAAAAAGAGTTTCTGACCGGGCTTCAGGTCCGGCGTCGTCAATTCGTTCACGGCCATGAGTTCGGCGAGCGACACTTGATGGCGCTTCGAGAGCCCATAGAGCGTGTCGCCCGGCTGAACGTCGAACGTCTCACCCTTGGCGATCGGCTGACGAACGGCTGGAGCCGCTGCGGCAGGTGTCGCTGGGCGATATGCAGGTTGACGGGGAGGAGGTGCTGCAACCGCCGGAGGCGTTGCATCGGGCAAATTCGCCATTTCGACGCCCGAAGCAGCGGGCGGCGGCATCCGGCCAGCGCCAGCGCCATAAGGCCCGCGCGGCTGGCTGCGGGGAACGGAGTTTGGATAATCCGAATTGCTGCGCGCAGGCTCAACCGGCGCAGGAGCGGCGGCCGTTTCTTGCGGCGGATCATTGAGATTGAACGACGAACTGTCGAAACGGGTCACGTCCGCACTGCAGCCAGCGGCCGCTGCGGAGAATAACATTACGGCACACAGCGCAGGTCTGAGGCCAAAACAGCCGCGCTGACCGAAGTCAGTTAAATACATCATGGTACGCACCTCTACTCGCACCAATCATTAACCTTCCTTCGGTTAATGCGGGGTTAATGCCCCTATGCGAATTCTGTTTCAGCCCTCCCAACCGATCCGGTCACTTTGCGCGCCCGCCTGTCTGGCAGCCGTACATCGATCAAAAACGAAAGTGGCAAAACCCGTTTCAGCCGGAATGGCTTGAGCTTTCCTCGTAATGATCGATTGCGCTTTATTGACGGAGGGATTTCGGCAAACCGGCGGCTTTTCAAAGCCGCTTTTGGCGCTCACGCTTTCGGTTTTTTCGCCGTTGCATCGAGGTGAGCGGCCAGAGTTGCAACAGCCTTTGCGTCCGTCAGATCGACACTCAGTGGTGTGACGGATATTTTTTTGGTAGCCACTGCCGCGAGGTCGGTGCCCGCAACAAGTGTCGATTTGCGGCGTTCAAATCCAAACCAGAAGTACGGTGTACCCCATGGGTCAGAGCGGCTATCGATATTGAGCAACGCCTGATCGCGAATGCCTTGGCTCGTCACTGCGATGCCCGCGACGTCAGCTGGCACGACATCGGGAAAGTTGATGTTGATGAGCGTGCCCGCTTGCCACTCCGTATCGAGCAGCCGCGTGATGAGCTGCGGCGCGTGCGCGAGCGGCGTATCCCAAATCGCGCGGCGCTCGCCATCTTCAAATCCCATCATCAGCGACAGCGCGATCGAGCGGATGCCAAGCAGCGTGCCTTCCATCGCAGCCGCGACCGTGCCGGAATAGGTGGTATCTTCAGCTAAGTTCGAGCCGTGATTGACGCCTGACAACACGAGATCGGGCGGCTGCTCCATCAAGATGTGGCGCACGGCCATGATGACGCAATCGGTCGGCGTGCCGGCAACCGCGAACGTGCGCGCATCAACCTGACGCAAGCGCAACGGCTCATGCAGCGTCATCGAATGCGAGGTGCCGGATTGATTAGTTTCCGGTGCCACCGTCCACACGTCCGGCGACAACCCAAGCGCGATTGCCTTTAGGACTTCGAGCCCCTTGGCGTTGATGCCGTCGTCGTTGGTGATGAGGATGCGCATTTTTGGCCTTACGCCCGGTTGTCATCCCGGCCGAGCCACCTTGCGAGAGCCGGGACCCAGGGATGCAGTGTTCGAAAGTCCAGTCTGGGTCCCGGCTCTTCAAAATCGCGCACGCGCGATTTCTCTGGCCGGGATGACATCACTTTTATATTTTTTCTATCTTCTTCACACCACCCATATACGGCAGCAAGGCTTCTGGGATCACGACACTGCCGTCCGCCTGTTGATAATTCTCCAATACGGCCACAAGCGTGCGCCCGACCGCAAGGCCCGAGCCATTGAGTGTGTGCACGAAAGCGGGTTTGCCGCCGTCCTTCGGGCGATAACGCGCATCCATGCGCCGGGCCTGGAAATCGCCGCACACCGAGCACGATGAGATCTCGCGATAAGCGTTCTGCCCCGGCAGCCAGACCTCGATGTCGTAGGTCTTCTGCGACGCAAAGCCCATATCGCCGGTGCAAAGCAGTATCGTGCGGAAGGCGAGGCCCAAGCCGCTTCAAGACTTCTTCGGCGCACGCCGTCATGCGCTCGTGCTCGGCGAGACTTGTCCTCGGGCGTCGTGATCGAGACGAGTTCGACTTTCGAGAACTGGTGCTGGCGGATCATGCCGCGCGTATCTTTGCCGGCCGCCCCCGCTTCCGAGCGGAAACACGGCGTCCATGCCGTCATGCGCATGGGGAGTTGCGCTTCGTCGAGGATTTGTTCGCGCACGAGGTTGGTCAGCGACACTTCGGCGGTCGGGATGAGCCAGAACTGTCCGTGCTGCATCGGATTGGATCTGCTCAATTTTCGATCGCATCAGCGAACTTTCGACTGCACCTGCCTGCGATTCGAATTTTGCCTGCAAGTTGCATCTGATCGCTTTTTGCATACGTCTAAGTCGACATTTCGTAGTTCTGAAAAGGTCTTCCGCGAACTTCGGCAAATTGCCCGTGCCATACGCCGCATGATCTTTGACCAGCAGCGGCGGGTTGTGTTCGGTGTAACCGCCGAGATTTCCATTCGCCGCGCTCGTGTGCAGATCGAGCATGAAGCTGCCCAAGCGCGCGCTCAAGCCTTGCAAGCGGTCCCTTGGTCACGACAAAGCGGGCGCCTGAAATTTTCGCCGCCGCGTCGAAGTCCATCATGCCCAGCGCTTCGCCGATTTCGAAATGCTGCTTCGGCGCGAAGTCCAACTTTGGCGGCGTACCAACCTTGCGCACTTCCACGTTGTCGTGCTCGTCCTTGCCCGACGGGCACATCTTCGCGCGGCAGGTTTGGAATAACGGCCAACGCCGCATCGAGTTCCGCCTGCTTGACGCGCTCTTCGTCCTCGCCTTTGGCAATCACGTCTTTCAGCGTGGCCACTTCGCCCATCAGGATTTCGGCCAGCGCGCCGTCCTTCGCGCCCTTGGCTTTGCCGATATCCTTGGAAACCGCGTTGCGCTTTGCCAGCGCCTCCTGCAGCCGCGTTTTCACCGCGCGCAGTGCTTCATCCTGCTTGATCAAACCCGCCGACAGAGGCTCCAGCCCGCGCCGCTTCAAGGCGGCGTCAAAAGCGTCTGCGTTATCTCTGATCCATTTGATGTCGAACACGGGGCGGGCCTCACTAAATCTGTCTCTTGGCGAGCCTAATAGGCCGGTCGGCGTGCATGGTCCAGGCGGCGTGATCCCCCTCTCCCCATCCCTGCACTTTGATGGGGAGAGGGTCGGGGTGAGGGGCGGCCGCTTGTTCGTTTTGTTGCCGCCCCTCAGCCCTAGCCCTGCGTCCGCCCGTTCGAAGGACGGGGAGAGGAGACATCACTCCACCGGCTTCGCGCGCTTCTCGACGTACCGCACGGTATAGATCGAAGCCTCGTAGAGCAGCACGGTCGGCAGGGCCATGATGATCATGCTCAGCGCGTCGGGGGGCGTCAGCAAGGCAGACGCCGCAAAAATCCCGACGATCGCGTAGCGCCGCGAATCGACAAGACCTTCCGCCGTCACGAATCCCGCCGCGCGCCAGCAGCGTCAGAATAACCGGCAACTGAAACACAAGGCCAAAGCCAAAAATCAAGGTCATGATCAGCGAGAGATATTCCGACACTTTGGGCATCAGCTCGATTGTCGGCTGGTCCGTCGCCGGTCGTCGCAGCCAGACCGATCGAGAACTTGATCAACACCGGCATGGCGATGAAATAGACGACCGCCGCGCCGATGCAGAACAAAATAGGCGTCGCAATGAGATAAGGCAGAAACGCCTTGCGCTCATTCTTGTAGAGCCCCGGCGCAACGAACTTGTAGATCTGCGCGGCAATGATCGGAAACGCGATAAAGCCCGCGCCGAACATCGCAAGCTTCACATGCGTCATGATCTGCTCGAGAAAGTGCGTGGCAATCAAACGCACATGATCGTTGCCGGACGCCCAGGCATACGGCCAAACCAGAACGGCATAGATATGCCGGGCGGCGGCAAAGCACACCAGAAACGCCACGAGAAACGCCGACAGCGCCCAGATGAGCCGCGTGCGCAATTCGATCAGGTGGTCCATCAGCGGCGCCTTGCTGGCGTCGATGTCGTCCTGGCTGCCCCCGCTCGCGTTCGGGCCCAGCGGCTTTACCATCACGTTTTTGAGTTTCTTCAGCACCGGTTAAGCACCTGGCGTTGCCGGCATGGGCACGCTCTCGACTGAAGGCAGCGCCGACTCTGCAACGCTTGCTGCCTGGGAAACGCTGGCCGCTTCGGCGGGCGGCACGATGGCCGTACCCGACATCGGATTTGCCAGCGGATTCACTTGCGCGGATTGGGGTGTCGTGATCGACGAGGGATCGAACTTGGCCGCCGCGCCCGCTTCTTCAAAAGACTTCGTCGCACTCATGACCTCGGCATTGACCGACGCCTGCATGCTTTCCATTTCTTTCTTCATTGTGTCGAGTTCGGCTTCGCGCATCGCCGCATCAAACTGCGCGCGGAATTCGGTGGCGTGGCGGCGCACGGTCCCCGCATAGCGCCCGATGGTGCGCAGGAATACAGGCAGCTCTTTCGGCCCCACGAACAGCAGGGTTACGACGGCGAGGATGAGGAGCTCGCTCCAGCTGATCTCGAACATGAAAACCGTCCGGCCCTATCGGGGCGAAGAAAGCCTTGGGCTTTCTCAGCCGGTCTTTTCGCGTGTCTCGTTGTCGATGGTTTTGGCGGGGCCGGTCTTTGCGACGTCTTCGTCGTCGGCCATACCTTTCTTGAAGCTCTTGATGCCTTTGGCGACATCACCCATCAATTCCGATATTTTGCCGCGCCCGAACAAAAGAAGCGCAACGATCAAGAGAAGAAGCACGTGTTGAGCACTGAGACCCATAGCGGAACGCCTTTCGACAAAATTTGCGCGTAGCCGATCCCGCGCGAGAGTTTCTTATCTGGGGTGACTATCGCAGAACTGCCACCCCCGGGCAAGTTCTGCGCGACTTCCGTTGGGTGCGGGGAGCGGCCTTAACCTCTTACTTTAGCCGCCGTTTTCGGCTCCGAACACGAGAACACCGTTAGGATCGACCACCACCCGGACTTCGGTTCCGCGCGGCAGAGCATCTTTTTCCGCAACCCTGATCTTCAACGGCTGTTCGAACCCCTGAACCGCCACATCAAGCCTTGCGATGTCGCCAAGGAACTTCTGGTCCAGCACCCGCCCGGGAAGGCCCAAACCTGTGCTGGAGCCCGCACCATTGCCGTTGGGTTGCACAGACAGCCCGCGCTCGCGGATACATAAAACCGCCGCAACGCCATTTTCGAGACCCGGTGCCGCAAACGATCCCGCCGCCGTCTCAATCTTGCCGTCACGCACCCGCGCCGGGATTTCGTTAATCTCGGAAAAGAGCCGGGCCACGAATAAACTCTTTGGCTCGCGATACAGCTGTTCGGCCGTACCGGTTTGCACGATCCGGCCATCGCGCATGACCACAATTCTATCGCCCATGCGCATGGCTTCTTCCGGATTATGCGTGACGATCAGCGACGTCGCACGCGTTTCGCGCAAAAGCCCGAGCGTCTCTTCCAACATGCTGTCGCGCAACTGCACGTCGAGTCCCGAGAACGGTTCGTCCATCAGCATGACGGCTGGTCTCGGAACAATCGCGCGAGCAAGGGCCACGCGCTGCTGCTGGCCGCCGGAGAGACACGGACGGGTAAGCGTTCGCCATATTGGCAAGGCCGACGCGATCAAGAATGGCGCGCGCCGCCTGGGCCGCTTCAGTGCGCGGTAAGATCCTTCAGACCGAACGAGACATTTTCCAGGATCGTCAAATGCGGAAAGAGTGCGAAATCCTGAAACATCAATCCGACGCCGCGCTTTTCGGGCGCTTCAAATCGATTGGGGCCGGCAACTTCGCGCGCATTGATGAGAACGCGCCCTGACGTCGGATGCTCGATACCAGAGATAATGCGCAGCAACGTCGTCTTACCGCAGCCCGATGGGCCGAGCAGACAAATGATCTCGCCCGGATTGATGTCGAGATCGATGCCAGCGAGCGCAGCGCCCGACTCATATAACTTTGTGACGCCTTCAATCGTCAGACGTGCGGCAAAGGTCGCAGCCGCTCGTCCACGCGCGGCAAGCGGTGCACCCTCCGGTGACGTCACCGGGCCGGAGGGATTAGAGAAAATGCCTTTAAATGCCACGCACACACCTTAAGGCCGAGTTACGGCCGAGCCGATAGATCCAAGTCACGCTAAGTCACGCCTTAGCGTCCGGCTCCTCATTGCCGTCTTCGGACTTAGCGGCCTCAGGTTCGCCGTGCAAGCCGTCTTCGCTTGCATCGTCGTCGCCGGTGTCATCTTCCAACGGCAGGTCGTCTTGCGTCTCTTCGCCGTCATCTTCAAGCGGAAGTTCGTCCGGCATGAGCGCTGCCACGTCTGTCGGCTCGGGAACGGCAAATCCCGGCGGCAGGTTCGCGTCCAACAGCCCGGCTGCCTTAAGTTCGGCGATACCGGGAAGATCCTTGATATTGTCGAGTCCGAACTGCGTCAAAAACAACTCTGTCGTCCCATACGTGATCGGGCGGCCGGGCGCACGCCGGCGTCCGCGCGGACGGATCCATACCGTCTCCATCAACAGGTCAAGCGTGCCGGGTGAAATCGAGACGCCGCGGATCTCTTCGATCTCGGCCCGCGTCACAGGCTGGTGATAGGCAATGATGGCGAGTGTCTCGAGCGCAGCCTTAGAAAGCTTGCGCTCTTCGCTCGTTTGCTTCTCGAGCAGAAACGATAGATCGTCGGCCGTGCGAAACAACCACTTACCCGCCACCTTCACAAGGTTCACACCGCGCGGCTGATACTGTTTTTGCAATTCCAAGAGCAACTCTTCGGCATCGTCGCCGGCCTCAAGCGCGCGCTTTAGCGACTTAGCGTCAAGCGGCTGCGCGGACGCAAACAGCATCGCCTCGAGCTTGCGCAATTTCTCGCGCCGCGCCTGTTGTGCAAGACCATCAACCACAGCTTCGGGATCCTGATACGATTGGGCGCGCGCAGAAGCGCCTCGCCCCGCGGTCGTTTCGTCCTCGGACGCGCTCTCGTCCATATCGCGTGAATTATCCGACACCAGTGTCAATCTCGGCGGAACCATTGGCGTATCTGAGCCCCCTCATCTCTAACTCATTTTACGCCGCGCTACCGTTTACCCTTCTTGTACGCTTAACCGACTTTTTCCCACACGGCGCCGGCCTGGCGTTTGCGCATATAAATCGGCGCAAACGGCTCATCCTGGCGAATTTCAACCAACCCTTCGCGCGCCATTTCCAGGGTCGCGCCAAATGAACTCGCGAGCGCCGTGCGCTCTTCTTCACCATGCGGCATATAGTGCTGTAGAAAAAGATCGAGCTGCGTCCAATCTCCGGCACTCGCCCCAATCAGCTTCTCAAGGCGCACGCGCGCGTCCTTGACTGACCAAACCTTGCGCGCCTTCACAACATGCGCAACGCGGACTGTGCGCCGGCGTTGCTCGGCGTAGGCCTTCAGCAGATCGTAAATCTCAGCCGTATAGGTCGTGTCACGCACCGTCATGACCGACTCGGGCTCTCCGCGCACAAACACGTCGCGCCCGAGGCGCTTACGCGTCATCAACCTTGCCGCCGCATTGCGCATGGCGTCGAGGCGCATCAAGCGGAAGGCCAATCGCTGCGCCAGCTCTTCGGCGCTCTGCGTACCTGCTTCTTCTTTTTCGCGCGGCAGAAGTAGTTTCGACTTGAGATAGGCGAGCCACGCCGCCATCACCAGATAGTCGGCTGCAATCTCGAGCTTCAACTTCTGCGCTTCGGCGATGAATTCAAGATACTGCTCGACGAGCGGCAGGATGGCAATTTTGGCCAGATCGACTTTTTGTGTGCGCGCAAGCGCCAGCAGCAAATCGAGCGGACCTTCGAAGCCCTCAACATCAACAACAAAGGCACTCGCCTCACCCGGCAAACCATCGCCGTCCGGAGCTTCCCAAGCCCCGGCGTCATCGCTCATTTCGTTTGCCGTTTCGACTATCATTGTCTCGATCAAGAATTTGCAGTGGCCGTTCTGTGTCAAGGTTACACTGATTTCAGCGGGCCGCGCCTGTGGCCGCAGCATCTCTTCAAGTAACCATATCGCTTCAGATTCGTCGAAGTCTTCCGAACGCGTTGTCACAGCAAATGCCCGCTTAAAGCGCGCCTGAGCTTTCCCCGCAAGTTGCGGAACGCTCTCGGCGGCAGCACGCATCTCGGCCAAATCGCCATTGCAATGCAGCGCTAAATCTGAGCCGGCGCGAATGACCGATTCGGCACGCGACCTGATCGTCCCGGAGAGAGCCTTCATGCTGAGATCGTCGCTCATAAGCAAACCGTCAAAGCCAATTTCGCCGCGGATGACGTCGCGCGTCACGGCTTCAGAGGTGCTCGCAGGTTCGTTTGGATCAACGGCCGTAAAAACAACATGCGCAGTCATCGCGGCGGGCATCGTATTCAACACGCGGAACGGCGCAAAATCGCTGCTCGAAAGAACGTCGCGTGGTTCGGAGACGACGGGGAGTTCCAGATGACTGTCGGCTGTCGCGCGGCCATGTCCGGGAATATGCTTGATAACCGGCAGCACGCCGCCGCTCATGTAGCCGCGCGCCACCTCGCGCGCCAGGACGGCAATGCCTTCAGGCGTCGCCCCATAGGCGCGGTCACCAATGATATCGTGCGCGCCGGGCACCGGCACATCGAGAACGGGCGCACAATTGGTATCGATGCCGTAGTCCTTGAGTTCGGCTGCAACTAGCCGGGCCACTTGAAATGCCGCACTCTTTGCGGCTTCGGGGTCATTTAAAAAGAGCTCCGCATAAGCCTGGCCCGGCGGCAGTGTGCGACCCAAGGGCGGGCGCAGACGCTGGACCCGGCCTCCCTCCTGATCGATGAGCACCAGGAATTCTATGTTGCCCACCGCCATGCGCGCCTCGGCAACAAGTGCCACAATCTGTTCGCGCGACGCGCAATTCCGGCTGAATAGAATGAGCCCCGCAGGCTTTACGTCTTTGAGAAAATCGCGCTCCTGTGGCGTCAACGACGTGCCGCTCACACCAATGATCAACGCTGCTGTCATGCTGCTTCTCTCTTCAGCGTTGCCCAACGCTCACAAACGCAAGCGGCCGGCACTTGATGCCGGCCGTACGCATTTTCAGCATTCTAAGATGCCGTCTCAATACGAGGTCACCCAGCAATCGCCGTAACCCTGCGTTTTGAGCTGCGAGCACACAGCACCCGCTTGTTCACGCGAACCGGGCGGGCCAACAACGAGCCGATGATACGCGCCCTTGGCCCCGAGATTGGCTTCGGCCACGTCAGGTGTCTTGCCGCCGAGGACGCTGCCGTACTTCTGCTGCATGTCGGCGAAGCGCTTCAATGCGTCGATCCGGCTCGAGTCTGAACGCGGCACGGAAGCCAAGACGGCGACAAAGCCGTTTGAACCGCTGCCGGTCGTTGCAACGGAATTGGAAACCGGCGGCGCAGCCGCGGGTACGGCCGCAGGCTTTGCGGCAACAACTTTTTTCGCAGGCTTCGCGGCAGTTGCGGGAGTTCCAACTTCAGGCTCGATGCTGCCAGTCGCGGCAGCGACTGCGGCTGGTGTTGCCTTCGCAATCGTGATCGGTTTCGCGGGCGCTGCCGGCGGCGCGACAACCAACTTCTGCGGTGCGGCAGGCGCAGGCGGCGCAGCCTTTGCTGCTGCCGGTGCGGAAGGTGTCACAGCCGCCATCGCGGCAGCTGCAGCGGGCGCGCGCGTTGGCCCAAGTCCATCGACAACAGTCATCCCTGGAACCGTAACTGAGTTATCAGCGACGGCTTCCTCAGCCGGTGCGGCAGCAGGCGCTTGAATACTGCCGTCGCGGCCAACCACGAGCGTCGATACCTTACGTGTACCGCTGGCATCAACCTCTCCTGCGCTGGCCGAATTTGCGGCCACCGATGCACCAGCGGCAGCACCCGAACCATCGCCGAGACGGCCCATGATCTTGCTATCGGTGTGAGCGAATTGCTTGCCGCCGCCATCAGCCGGCTTAATCTTAGCTGGCTCATTCGCACTCTTGATGATGGGCGGTTCACCTGTCGACGATCCGCCGAGAAACGTCTTGTATCCGTAAGCCAGACCACCACCGACGAAAATGGCGCCCGCCAGTGCGGCAACCATCATCAGCGGACGGCGGCCGCGCGGTGCGGGCTCGGTGTCGAACTCTTGGCCCTCTTCTTCTTCGGCATAACCCTGATCGAGTTCCCCGCCGGCTGCTTGCGCAAAACCCAAGTCACCATGGCCGTGTTCGGCCTCTCCCTGATAACCGGCCTGATAACCGGCTTGGTGATTCCAATCCTGCGTCTGCGGTTCTTGATGCGCCGCATCGCCGCGATACCCATTCAAAGCCGGCTGCTGATGCGGCAGGTATGAACCAAGATCAAATCCGCGCCCGTCCTGCTGCTGGCTTGGCCACTGCTGCGCGGACGATGCCTGATGCGCCGCTTGAGGCGCTGCGCCATATCCCTGATGCGCTTGTGGCTGTTGTGCATAGGCGGGCGCTGCTGCCTGCTGCTGATAAACCGGTTGACCTGCGCGCGGCGCGGCTTGAGGCGCGGCGGTATAGGGCTCGAACTGCGGAGCATACGTGTTCGATTGCAATCCACCGTAGTGCGCATCTTGGGACGCCGCTTGCTGCGGAGCCTGCTGCGGAAAATGATAATCTTGCTGTTGGCCGTAAACGGGTGCCTGGCCATATCCGGGAACGGCTGCCTGCTGCGGCTGTCCGCCGTACTGGGGCGCATAACCCTGTCCCTGCTGCGGATAACCTGCCGTTGGCGCGGCGGCCTGCGGCGCAGATGGGTGTCCCCATTGCGTTTGCGGCTGTGCAACTGATTGCGCGTTTGGCCTGACCGTGTGCGGGCCTTGCGAACCGTTCACCAGAGACATCTTCTCACCCCTCGAACTGGACCCGTGTGACTATCCCGCAAGGTCCTTCGAATCGCGACTCTATCTCATCGCATCGGGCGCCTCGACGCCGAGAACCTTGAGGCCTGAAGTTATCACCTGCTTTGTTGCGGCCACGAGCGCCAAACGCGCTTGAGTCGCAACCCCGTCATTTGATTGGATAAATCTCAAATGTGGCGAATCGTTGCCCCGGCTCCACTGGGCATGGAAGGCACTCGCCAATTCGTACAAGTAGAAGGCCAGGCGGTGCGGCTCGTGCGCCTTTGCCGCGCCTTCGATGAGACGCGGGAAGGCACCGAGACGCTTGATGAGATCAATCTCGCCTTGGTCGTTCAAACCTGACAAATCCACTTTTTTCAGTGATTCCAGGGAGATATCGAGGTCCGGCATCTGCTCGGCCGTATTGCGGAAAATGCTTGCCGCCCGGGCGTGCGCGTACTGCACGTAGAACACGGGATTGTCTTTTGACTGCTCGGTCACCTTGGCGAAGTCGAAGTCGAGCGACTCCTGGTTCTTCCGGTAGAGCATCATGTAGCGGACCGGATCTTTACCAACCTCGTCCACGACGTCGCGCAGCGTGACGAAGGTCCCCGCTCGTTTCGACATCTTGAACGGCTCGCCGTTCTTGTAGAGCTTGACGAGTTGGACAACCTTGACGTCGAGGCCCGCCTTGCCGCCCGACAGCGCCGCGACCGCTGACTTCATGCGGCTGATGTAGCCAACGTGGTCGGCACCAAAGACGTTGATGAGATGCAAGAAGCCGCGGCTCAGTTTGTCGTAGTGATACGCGACGTCGCCAGCGAAATACGTGTAACCGCCGTTCGACTTTTGAATCGCGCGATCTTCATCGTCACCGAATTCCGTCGATTTGAACAGTATCTGCGTGCGGTCTTCCCACTCGCCATCATCATGACCTTTGGGCTTTTCGAGTTTACCTTCGTAGATCAGGCCCTTCGTTTGCAGTACGCCAATCGCCGCCTTGATTTTGTCCTCGCCCGCCCGCGTCAACGACGCTTCCGAGAAGAATACGTCGTGTTTGATGTTCAAGGCCGCGAGGTCGTCGCGGATCATGTCCATCATGCGGTCGATTGCAAACGAACGCACCAGCGGCAACCACTCGACCTCTTTCATCGCAAGCAATTTCTTGCCGTGTTCCTTGGCCAGCGCTTCACCCACAGGCTTCAAATAATCGCCCGGATAGTATCCTTCGGGAATTGCCCCGATATCTTCGCCGAGTGCCTCGCGATAACGCAGAAACGCGCTTTTTCCGAGCACGTCGACCTGCCCGCCCGCGTCATTGATGTAGTACTCGCGCGTCACGTCGAAACCCGCGAACGCCAGCAAATTCGCCAACGCGTCACCAAACACCGCGCCGCGGCAATGGCCGACGTGCATCGGCCCGGTCGGGTTGGCCGACACGTATTCGACGTTGACCTTCTCGCCCTTGCTCGCGCTCTCCGCGCCGAACTTGTCTGCATCCTTTAAAATCGTGCGCACGAGGTTCTGCCAGACCTCTGGTTAAACGAGATATTCAAAAAGCCCGGCCCCGCAACGTCGATCTTGGCGATATCTTTGGCCGTCTCTAGCTTGGCTTTGAGCGCATCCGCAATATCGCGCGGTTTCATTTTCGCGGGCTTCGCCAGCACCATCGCAGCATTGACGGACACGTCGCCATGCGTGGGATCGCGCGGGGCTTCCGCCACAATTTCGGGGATCGCGAGATCAGCGGCAAGTTTGCCCTCCGCCTTCAACGCTTCGAGCGCTGCGATCACTCTTTTCTCGACGTCAGCAAAAATGTTCATGTTCTTCTCTGTTCCCCTCCACCTTGTGGGGAGGGGTTAGGGGTGGGGGTGACCCGGGAGTAACAAGCGGGACAAAACCAATCGCCTGTGGTTACCCCCCTCCCGGCCTCCCCCACAAGGGGGGAGGAGACGCGTGGCGCTCTAACCCATATCCGGCGTAACGGCAAACAGGCGGCGGTGTTCGGCAATGGCATAGCGGTCGGTCTGACCCGACACGAAATCCGCAATCAGCCGGGCCCGGCGCCGTTCGTTGAGGCCTTGGGCCGCCCGCTGCCATGCTTCCGGCAAGGCCGTGCCATCGGCAAAGTAATGCTGAAAGAGATCGCGCAAAACCGTTTCCGCGCTCTCCATCACACCCATCACGCGCGGATGGCGGTACACATTGGCAAATAGAAACGCCTTCAGCTGGTTCAGGTCTGCGGCCATTACCGGCGTGAAAGCTATCACGTCCGTTCCCGCGCCGCGGATGGCATCGGGCGACTGAGGCGCAAGCCGGGCAAGGTGCTCCCGCGATTGCGCGATCAGATCGGCAATCATTATTGTAATCATGCGCCGCGTGACTTCGTAAATAGCCCGGCCATCGGCGCGCTCGACCGCGAGCTCGCTCACTCCCCTGCAATTGACCCGGCGACCGGCACGGACGCCAGCATATCCAAAGTCAACAACCCCGCGCGCAAACCATCATCCACATCGTGGGCCAGATAGGCGATATCGTCCGCCAAGCTCGCAACCTGCGCTTCGGCCGAGGCACGGCGCGCAAAATCCAGACTCTGCCACGCTTCAACGCCGCGCACAGATTTAACGACCGGGCTCGACGCGTCGCGCACCGGCCCGTTATGTTTCGCCAAGCCTTCCAGCATTTCCCAGGTGAGGTTCAGCCCATCGAAGCCTGGATACTTCCGCTCTAACACCGTCACGACGCGCAGCGATTGCGCATTATGATCGTAGCCGCCATGCGCATGCATGGCTGTGTCGAGCGCGCGCTCGCCCGCATGCCCAAACGGCGAATGTCCAAGATCGTGCGCTAGTGCCAAAGCCTCCGCCAAATCTTCGTCCAAGCGCAACTGCCGGGCAACCGTGCGGGCGATCTGCGCCACTTCAAGGGTGTGGGTCAGGCGGGTGCGGAAGTGATCGCCCTCGTGAAACAGGAACACCTGCGTCTTGTATGTGAGACGGCGAAACGCGGTCGAATGCAGAATACGGTCACGATCACGCTGAAAGGGGCTCCTCGTCGGACACTCTGGCTCGTCAAAGAGCCGCCCGCGCGACGGCACCGCACTTGCGGCGTAAGAAGCGGACCTGCGCTCTCCGGGCGCGAGATTTTGCCCGTAATCGGCAGCGTCGGGGAGCGATTTTAGGCGTATTGTCATCATGAACCCATAGCGGGGTTTGACAACCCCAGCTTCGTCCCTATCTTCCTAGTGTGCGCTTCATGCGTCGCGCAAGACGCTTTTCAAGAGACACATAGACCAGATGACCCAAATTGCCGCCCAATCTGTCACTCAATCCGTGCCCCAATCTGTGACTGTGACCGAACGCGCCGCCAAGCGCATTTCCGAGATTGCGGCGGGCGATCCGGCAACGCCGCAGCTTGCGCGTCTCCGTCGAGGGCGGCGGCTGCTCGGGCTTCCAGTACAAATTCGATCTCGTTCCGGTAACAAGGCCGACGACGATCTCGTGCTCGAAAGAGCCGGCGCAACCGTCCTCATCGATCCTGTCTCGGTCGAATACATGAAGGGCTCGGAAATCGATTTCGTCGATGACCTCATGGGCGCGGCCTTCAAGATCAAGAACCCGGTCGCCACCGCGTCGTGCGGCTGCGGCACGAGCTTCACGATTTGAACTCGATCCCCTTTCCCCACCATGCGGAGCATGTCTTCGACTGCCGGCGAGGGCCAGGATGAAGGATGCTCATGCCACGCGTCGTTTTCTCCCACGCCATGAAGCGGCACATCGATTGCCCGCCGTTCGATGTCGCCGGTGCAATGGCACGCGCGGCGCTCGATGCCGCGTTCGCAATCAATCCAGCCGCCCGCAGTTACGTCCTCGACGATCAAGCGCACGTCCGCAAACACATTTCCATTTTCGTTGACGGCACGGCGCTGCGCGACCGCAAGACGCTCACAGACAAACTCTCGAGCACAAGCGAAATCCTGATTGTCCCGGCGCTATCGGGCGGGTAGGGCCTCGCCGCTCTACTCCCCTCCCCTTCGACGGGGAGGGGTTGGGGGTGGGGTGAAGAGCTTGGCGTTGACAATCTTGTTGAAGCCCAAATTTGCCTGCAGCATAATTTGACTGATTAGTGCGCGCATTCGCTCCAACGCTTCCGGCGTTACCCCCACCCCTAACCCCTCCCCGCAAGGGGGAGGGGGATTCGCGGAGATACGCTCATGACCCTCAAAGTTCTCGCCGCCACGCGCAAAGGCCTTTTCACGCTCGCCAAGACCGGCACCAAATCCGCGCCCTGGCAAATCGAACGCACCGATTTCCTCGCCGACAATGTGTCGATGGTTTTGCATGACAAGAGCAGCGGCAAACTCTACGCCGCGCTCGACCTTGGCCACTTCGGCGTCAAGATGCATCGCGCCGATGGACCAGGCAGCCCGTGGACCGAAATGCCAACGCCCGCCTACCCCGAGAAGCCCGAGGGCAACGACGAAAAGGATATGTGGGGCAACCCTATTCCTTGGAGCACGGTGCGCGTCTGGGGCTTGGAAACAGGCGGCCCCAAAGAAACAGGCGTCTTGTGGTGCGGCACGCTGCCGGGCGGCCTCTTTCGCTCCGACGATCACGGCGCAAGCTGGTCAATCATCGACTCGCTTTGGCGCCATCCCAAACGCCCCGAATGGATGGGCGGCGGCGCCGATCTGCCGGGCTTGCATTCCATTTGCGTCGATCCGCGCAATCCGAAAACCGTTCGTTGCGGCGTGTCCTCGGGCGGTGTGTGGCAAACGAAGGACGCCGGCAAAACCTGGACCAACGACAATAGCGGCATGTGGCAGGACCACGCGCCCGAAGAACACAAGTTCAACCCCAACGGCCAGGACGCGCATCGCCTGACGCAGTGCCCCGGTCAACCGGATCGCATGTGGATCCAGCATCACAACGGCATCTTCCGCTCTGACGACAGCGGCAAAACTTGGAAAGAAATCGAAAACGTGAAGCCGTCCTCGTTCGGCTTTGCCGTTGCCGTGCACCCCAAGGACGGCGACACGGCATGGTTCGTGCCCGAGATTAAAGACGAGAAGCGCATTCCCTCTGACGGCCAATTCGTTGTCACGCGCACGCGCGACGGCGGCAAGACATTCGACATCCTGCGCAAGGGCCTGCCGAAGGAGCCGAGCTACGACATCGTCTACCGCCACGGCATGGACATCAGCGCGGATGGCAATTCACTCGTCATTGGCTCCACCACCGGCGGCCTCTGGGTCACCGAAGATCAAGGCGATAGCTGGTCCGCCGCCAACGCCCGCCTGCCGCCGGTTTATGCGGTCAGGTGGTTGGAGGGGTGATCCTGGGTCCCGGCTCTGCGCGACATCGCTTCGCGATGCCGTTCCGGCCGGGATGACAACACGCGCTGTCATCCCGGCCGAAGGCGCGTTCAGCGCCGAAGAGCCGGGACCCACGAAACGCGTATCGCAGAAATTTCACGAGGCTCCACATGCTCACAGGCTCCTGCCACTGCGGCGCACTCTCCTGGACCTTCGACGGCATGCCGGAGTCCGTCACGGCCTGCAACTGCACGCTCTGCAGACGTTACGGCGTGCTGTGGATCTACGACTACGAGAACGAGAAAATCAAACTCTCAGGACCTAGCTCGACATACACGCGCGCCGACACCCCCAACCCCGCCCTCGAGATCCACTTCTGCCCGAAGTGCGGCTGCGTTTCCGCCTGGCGGGCCCTTGGCGCCGACTTTGAAGTCCGCCGCCGCATCGCGGTCAACTTGAGGCTGACCGAACCCGGGCCGGTCGCGCATCTCCCCATCGATCACTTCGACGGCCTCGACACCTTCGACGACCTGCCGCGCGACAAGCGCTGCGTCGCAGATATGTGGTTTTGACGATGCCCCTATCGCCCCAATCGCTTCTCGCAGATTTGCTCTCAGCACCTATGTGTCCCGGCACGCTTCACTGGATCGGCCTCAGACCCGCGCGCGACGTGGCGATGGTCACGCCAAGCTCCGCACGCCTCATCGCGCACAAGGGCATCGAAGACGACCGCTACCAGACAAGCCGCGACGGCGCGCGCCAAGCAACACTCATCTCCATTGAATCGCTCGACGCCATCGCCTCCTACCTCGGCCGCGATTCAGTCCCACCCGAACTTCTCAGGCGCAATTTCGTCACGCAAGGCCTCAACCTCGCAGCCCTCAAGGGCCAGCAGTTTCGCATCGGCGCGGCACTCCTCGAATACTCAGGCGAGTGCGCGCCCTGCAGCCGAATGGAAGCGAACCTCGGCCCCGGCGGCTACAACGCCGTACGCGGCCATGGAGGCATCACCGCCCGCATCATCGAAAGCGGCGAGGTGCGCATTGGAGACGCGATTGAGCGCGTCTCCCTCTCCCCCTCACCTTCGAGGGGGAGAGGGTTGGCCCCGACTTGATCCGGGTGAGGGGCAGCCGCGAGCGCCCGCCTGCCGCCGGTTAATGCGGTCAGGTGGCTGGAGGGGTGAGTGAATTCCAGGCCGACGTCCGCATGTTCGTCTATCTCGACAGGCGTCACCAATAAGGAGAGTCCGGCAGAGATGGGCCAACGAGAGACAATACCAGAAATACAAGCGAGGTCTGCAAAATTGGGAAGAGCCGTCGTCCTCAGTACCGATAGTCCATATGCGCGACTAACAGGTACCAATCACCCCACGGCATTACTCGCGCTTGTTCCGGTCTGATCCGTATAGTGTATAGGCCCCGTCCCCGAGGAGCGCCTGCACGCCGAGGAGCACAGTCCAAAGCGCCGGGAACTCCCAGCCGCCATTGGCGCTCGAAAAGAGCCAGCCGTTCGGCAAGTGCGTGAGGGTTGCACCGATTAAGATTGGCACGAGCGCGAGTGCCACCCATCGCGTCATGACACCGGCAATCAGCATCAAACCGCCGGCGATTTCGCCTCCCATGACCACGTACGCGAGCCAGCCCGGATAACCAAGACTTTCGAAGAACTGCACGGTTCCGGCCGGAGTGAAGACCATGACTTTCAGCAGACCATGCGCCAAGAAAAGCATGCCAAGACTTAACCGAAGCAGGAATGCTCCGAAGGGCGCTGTGCTATTATCGATCATTGGGACTGTTCCATTTTTCTAGATTGTATGGGCTTTCAATGCGTTGCGTTAGTGTGAGCTCGGTCCAAATTTTGGATCTGAGCCATGAACCGTCACAATACGATTTCGCAGTGATTCCAGATGCACCTTCATGGCTGAGCTCGCTGCTTCCGGCCACCTGGCTCGAATGGCATCGATGAGTGCATCGTGCTCATTCGCCGTTTCGCCAAAATCGGTGATGTGCCAATGGGGCAGAAACCAAAGGCGTGACATTCGTTCCTGTATTGGCCGGAGGAGTTCCAAGAGCAGCTTATTTCCGGCGACGACACCGATGAGTTGATGCACCTTGCGATCGATTTCCATCAACCGGTGCCGGTCTCCATTCTCGCGCATCTGAAGATACTCACGATGCAATGATGTCAAACGCTCTATATCGCCCGCTTCAATCCGTTCAGCGCATCTTGCTGCGCAGTACGGCTCCACAAGTATTCGTGCTTCCAAGGCAATCAATAGCTCCGGCAGAAGTTCCGCGCGAACGATGACGCCTTTGCGATGGATAACATCGAGCAGCCCCTCTTGATGCAAGCGATGCAGTGCCTGACGGACGGGCGTGCGACCCAATCCGAGATCGGCGCAGATGCGTGCCTCCTGCAAAAACTGGCCAGGCAGATACCTGGCGGCAATGATCTGTTCTTTCAAAATGGCGTGTGCCTGATCAGCCATTGTAGCTGGCGCGTGAAGGGCCCCACGGCTCTTTCGGCCAGCAGATGAAAGTCGTCGAACTCGAATGGGAGTCTGCAACGATCCAGCCTTCGGTGAAACTCTTTTGATATGCGTATGATATATCAATAATCGATGACGCCGCATTTCGCAAGCGGCCAGTGCATCGCTTTGACAATCAATTGCTTCGTCGAGAACTATTGTGGGAGCGGGGTCTGAGGATGCCGAATTCAAGGAAGGGCTTGAATATCCGGCTTGCTAGGCTCGACGCGAGGGCACACCCCGTTCCAGCATTTGGACGTTACTGGAAAGAATGCGCTTCCTCAGAGATTTAAGATGCGTCTTCATCGCGGCGCTGGCTGCTTTTCCGTCGCGGTGCTTGATGGCGCGAAGAAGCGCGTCGTGCTCGTCGCCGGTCGTACCGAAGTCATGGCTCTGCCAATGCGGCAGGAACCAGATACGCGACATGCGCTCATGGATGGGCCGCAGGAAATCCGAAAGCATCCAGTTGCCCGCAATCATTCCGATGTGCGAATGCAGACGCCGGTCTAGTTCCATCAGCTTGTGCTTATCTGCCTCGCCCTTGAGACGGCGGTACTCGTCGTGAAGACCTTCGATGGTGCGGATGTCGGCAAGCGATGCTTTTTCAGCACATTGCTGGGCACAATAGGGTTCCACCAACAGCCGCGCTTCGAGTGCTGTCAGAATTTCAGAGAGGGAATCCGCATTGATAAGAATGCCCTTGCGCGGAATAATTTCAACCAGGCCCTCTTGGTGCAGGCGATGCAAGGCTTGGTGCACCGGCGTGCGGCCAATCTTCAGGTCCGCGCAGATTTTACCTTCTTGCAGGAATTGGCCCGGCAAATAGCGCGCAGAGATGATGCGTTCTTTCAGTTGCTCATAGGCGCGATCGGCAAGCGGTTTGCCGCTGACGGCAGCGCGCTTCTTCGCGGGAGGCATTTCGCTTTTTTTTGCTCTGTTTGGACCGCCCATGGCTCTACCTTCGATCGAATCACTTGATCATCCTGCGACCAACTTATGATATATCAAATGTTCAAGCTTCTGCGCCAGTGTTTGACGCGCAACAGTGAGGCTCTGCCGTCTCGGGATCAGAACAAACAAAGAAACGTATATATATTCAATGCGTTACGGCCGTTTCTCCGGTCGGGTTTAGCGCCCCGCGCCGAGGTGCGCAACGGCCTCGATCTCAACAAGTATTTCGGGCGTGGCCAAAGCCGCCACCTGAACGAGCGAGGCGGCCGGGAAATCTCCCGTAAAGACTTCGCGGCGCGCGGCCCAAACTTTCTCGCGATTGGCGATATTCGTGACGAAGATCGTCAACTTCACTACGTCGGACATGGTTCCACCAGCGGCTTCGATCAGCCCCTTCATTTTCTCGAAGATGACCCTCGACTGGGCATATTCGTCGTTGCCTTCGATGGTCGTGAAATCCTTGGCTCTAGCGGTTAGGCCTGAGACATAGGCGACGCCATCGACAACAACGCAATTCGACCACAGCCCCGGCTGCGGCTCTGGAGCTTTCGGGCTCGTCACACGGCGGATTGGCACGGTAAACCTCTTTCGACCACGAGATCAGGAATTGATGAGCTGACGCCAGGGCGTCTCGTCACCCCAATTGATGCAAACGCTTTGCCGGCGCATGTACGACTTCCAGGATTCTGATCCCGACGCCCGGCCGCCACCCGTTTCTTTTTCACCACCGAACGCAGCGCCGATGTCTGCACCCGTCGTTCCCATGTTGGCCTTGGCGATGCCGCAGTCGCTACCTTCAGCGGACATGAACCTTTCGATATTCCTAAGGCTCGTACTCTCGATACCGGACGCCAATCCTTGCGGCACGCCGTTATGAAGCGCGAGCGCCTCGTCGAATGTGCCGTATTCAATGAGGAATAGAATTGGTGCGAATGTCTCGTGCTGAACGCAAGGCCAGTCATTCTTTGCGCGGATGAGCGTCGGCTCGACGTAGTAGCCCGGACCTGGAATGACGTTTCCGCCAATAAGGACTTCGCCACCGAGCGACTTGGCCGTTTCGATGGTCATTTTGAAGTCTGTGACAGCGGCCTTATCGATCAGCGGCCCGATGAGATTTCCCGGCTGGAACGGATCGCCAATTTTGATTTTGGCGTAGGCTTGCTTCAGACGCTCGACCACCGTTGACGCCATGCTTTTGTGAACGATGAGGCGGCGTGTGGACGTGCAGCGCTGTCCGGTTGTGCCAAGCGCTCCAAACGTGATCGTTGGGATGGAGAGATCAAGATCGGCCGTCTCATCGACGATCAGACCGTTATTGCCGGAACATTCCAACAGCGAGCGACGGCCGAGATCTCCTGCAACCGTTTGTGCAACCATCCGGCCGACACGCGTCGAACCGGTAAATGACACAAGGCGCACGCGGGGATCGCGGACGATTTTCTCGGATATACGCTCGTCGGCCGGAATGAGAAACGAGAAGATGCCCTCGTGACCGAGTTCCTTCATTGCCTCGTTGCAAAGGTGCTGGAGTGCGACGGCAGGTAGCGGCACCTTCGGACTTGGTTTCCAAATGACCGTATTGCCGCAAGTGGCCGCAACAAACGCATTCCACGACCATGGCGCAACGGGGAAGTTGTAGGCTGTGATAATGCCCGTCACGCCGAGCGGCAGCCACTGATCGTACATGCGGTGGCGATTGCGCTGCGACTGCATGGTGAAGCCATAGAGCTGACGCGACAGGCCAACGCAAAAGCGAGCCATATCGACCATTTCGCCAACTTCACCCTTGCCTTCAGTCAACGATTTTCCGGTTTCAAGCGATATGAGGGCACCTAGTTGTGCCTGATTTTCCTTCAGGAGTTCGCCTATACGCCCGACCAGCTCGCCGCGCTTAGGTGCTGGCACCATCCGCCACTTCAGAAACGCATTGTGCGCCGTTGCGATGATGCGGTCGCAATCTGCCTCGGTTGCGGCACTGATGCGCGCGATGATCTCTTCGGTCGAAGGGTTGATTGTTGGAAAGGATGACGACGCATTGAGTGGTGCCCAGCCGGCAGGCCCCGCGCAAGCACCGGAGTTCAACTCTTCGAGCCCAATATCGCGTAATATATCAGCAGACGTGGTGCGATTTTGGGTGTTCATGGCTGGTCGCTTTCCGTGAGAAGAATTTGAAAAGGGTGAAGTTTCCGCAGAAACGCCGCGCTTAGAGTTTGGCGTCCTGGCCGTCCTTCACGAGAAACCCATTGATCGTCTCGTCCGTGTGGAATGACGGCTTCTCGTAATAATGCGGTCCGTCATAGATCTCGAGGAGCAGACAGCGGGTGCGCGCAACCGTTGGGCCATGAGGGTGATCCTTCGGGTTCATATAGAAAGCCCCTTTTTTGAGGATCAGCTTGCTGTCGGTATACTCGTACTCGCCGTCTAGGCAGAACATGAATTGGTTCGAGGCGTGGAAATGCTTGACTGGAACGCCGCCGCCCGGTTGATAGTCGAGCAGCGCAATGCTGGCTCCGGTTGCCTCATTCCGCCAAAGAAAGTATTGGCGGAACTTGTAGTCCGGAAAATCCAGCCACTTCGCCGGATCGAGGTTCAGCGTATCGATCAAGACCTCAAGCGTCATCGGCCCCACCGCATTTTTGTGATCATTCTTGCGTCCATTATCCACGCCCCTCAATCAAAAAATGAGGGCGGTGGGGCCATGCCCCATTGTGTCGTCTCGTGTGCACCGCCAACGAAATAGACCGGCTTGTATTCGTCGTTGACGAGATCGGTATCGGTATAGTGCTCAATGCGATTGCCGAACGGATCGAGCCAATAATCGTAAATGAGGCTGCCGAGGTAATGGCGGCCAACGCCCGCATCGAGATTCCAGCCCTTTTGGACAAGAAAGTCATGTCCAGCGGTAACGGCGTCGAGGTCAAGGACTTCGAACGAGGAATGATGACAGCCGGAATGTATGGATTCGGTAATCAGAATACAGTGGTGCTCGACAAATTCCATGCCGCGCGCATAGCGCAGGAATGTGCCTTTGACGATAGGATCTGGTTCGCCAGGTGCACAGATGTAGTCACTGTCTACGAGTGCGAAGTGATCGTTGAACCACTTGATTTCGGATGGGGCGTCTTTGACACGCAAAACGAAATGCCCGATGCGCAGGACGGGTGTCGCCTGCGCGCGCTGACGCACGGCACCGTTAAAGCGCAGATGTTCGGAAGCAAAATTCATACGGTATGAACGCCGCACGGGCATCTCAACGACAGATGCCGCGCCATGCTCCAACCAGATCGTGTGCCCGTTAGGTGTTGTCAGGGTTACGCGCTCGCCGCCGCCTGGATCCGTGATTGACTGGATCAGAGTTGCGCCCGGAATGCGCGCTGCCTTTTCCAATTCATCCCGGCTCGCAACTTTGAATGCGCCCCCGAGAAATTTGGGCTCCGCGCCGAGACGCGAAACGTGAATATGATGATTTGCCCCCGTGCCGCGCATATAAAGTGCGCCGCCGGTTCGCGCCGCGCGCATCATGCCGAAATCGATCAGGAAGCGCTCCATGAGATCGAGGTCCGGCACCTGATACGCGGTATAGGCCACATCATGCAGGTTGATCCGAGTCACGTCCGAGGTTCCTCTCGCTTGTCCGGCAGGCAACAGACTGTGATACGCTTATGAAATATCATGCAAATTGTCCAGAGACGCGATTAACCCCCGGCCAATTGCGTTCGCCCTTGTGACGTAGCGAATACAAGACCTTATCAGGAGCAATGGGGAGCGAGTGGATGCGCACGCCGATGGCATCGTAAACAGCATTGGCTATCGCGGCAGCGGGATTAACGATTCCTGCTTCGCCGACGCCCTTTGCGCCGTAGGGTCCGGCGGCAAAATCATCTTCGACGAGGATATTGTCCATATCCGGCACGTCCATGACATCGGGTACACGGTAGGTGAGCAGGCTGTCTGACAGAACGCGCCCTGTGTTCGGATCGATGGTAAAGTCTTCAGTCAATGCGAAACCGATGCCCTGCACGGCGCCGCCCTCCATCTGGGCTTCGACGAGTTGCGGATTGATAGCGCGCCCAATGTCGTGCGCGACCACATACTTCACGACGCTAACGAGACCGGTCTCGGTATCGACTTCGACCTCGGCAAATGCTGCCTGATGGTTGGGATGATGGGAGGTTGAGAGATAAGATCCAGTCGCTGAAATCTGCGCACCTTCGCCGCCGAAATTGTAAATCGCGGCGTAAGTGACTTCAGAAACGTCGAACCGCAAGTTCGGATTAGCCTTGAGATACACTTCGCCCGCGCGAACTTCGATTTCATTGGCTGCGACGGTCCGCTGCCGCTCGGCGAATTTGCCGACCGCCGCCGCCTGGATTTGCGCCTTTATCTTTGCGCCCGCGTTGGCAACGGCGTTACCTATGACAAGCATCGAACGGCTGGCGTGCGAGCCGATATCAAACAACGTGACGTCGGTATCACCGGTCACGACGCGGATGTGTTCGTATCTGAGACCAGACGATTCCGCTGCGACCTGCTGCAAAGCCCCGAGTATGCCTTGTCCCATTTCACACGGAGAAACGATGAGGTTCATCGAACCGTCGGAGAGGACTTTCATAATGGCGCTTGAATGTTCAAGCAGAAAGCCACCGGCGCCTGACGCATGATTGAGAATGGACATGCCGACCCCGCGACGATGACGGCCGGTCTTTGGGGCACCCCAGCCCTTCCACTTTTCCTTCCAGTTGAAACGTTCTGCCGCGATCCGGATGCAGTCCTCCAGCTTGGTGTGCTCGAGCTTGCAAGGGATGAAGAAGCTCTGCTCGCCAACCTTACGGATGTTCCTCAGGCGGAACTCGATCGGATCGAGCCCCAGCTTCTCGGCCATCATGTCGGTGGCCTGCTGCAGAATGAACGCGCCTTCGGGATTTCCGTAGCCGCGAAAACCGCTGGTCGTCGGCGTATTCGTGTAAGCGACTTTCATGTGGCCGTAGACGTTGGGGCAACGGAATAGCCCAAGCGTCATCTGCATATTGACGATCGTCGTCGTTGCCGAGTGTGAGAGATAGGCGCCACTATCCGAGACGATATCTTGAGTGACTGCGGTGATTGTGCCGTCTCGGTTCGCGGCCATTCTGATCGTCTGATGCTGGTCTGTGCGCGAGGAATAGCCCGAGAAATCTTCTTCGCGTGTAGTGGTAACGCGCACCGGCCGGTTCGATGCCTTGGCAAGAACGATCGCAACTGGTTCGACGCCGAGCGCTAAACGGGCGCCGAATCCGCCGCCGATGGCTGGTGAAATCCATTTGATATCGCCATCTTGGAGATCGGTAAAAATGCGCTTCGTCAGGTGCTTTTTGGCGAGGTGTGGGCCTTGCGACGGAGAAATGATGTTCAAGCGATTGTTGGCATCCCACCACGCGATGGCAACGTCGGTTTCAAGATGAATGTGCTTCTGGCGCGACGTAACGCCTGAGAACTCGACAACAGCAGCATCGGGATCTGAAAAGGCTGCAGCGGCATCACCGCAGTTAAAGGGATGATCCATTTCAAACGCGAGATTGCCCGGCGCGTCGTCGTGGATCTGCGGCGACTTTGGATCGAGCGCGGAAAATGGGTCGACGACCAAGGGCAACAGCTCATAATGCACCTCGATGAGCGAGAGCGCTTTCTCGGCCGTGTAGATATCTTCTGCAGCTACCGCCGCCACCCAATCGCCAATGAAGCGCGCTTTTTCCGACAGAATGTACTGATCATTGCGCTCGCCTGAGTAGGCGAACTCAGGCAAGGCTTCCGCCATCGTTGAGCGTGTGAACTTATTCTTGGGAATGTCCGCATGGGTTAAAACAGCGATCACGCCAGGTAGCGCCT
>CAVXTJ010000016.1:0-319583 GCA_963764605.1 uncultured Alphaproteobacteria bacterium | reverse complement strand
AGCGTATTCTCGATGGGCATACTCTACATCAACAAATTGATCGAAAAGGGTCCGCAGGGTGCCGCCATCGAACCGGACGACGGTATGCCATCGAGGCCTCTTTCGGCTGCCGACAAGAGCACCCGCGCCGCCATGCAATCAGGAGAGTAGGTCATGGTCGATATCGCCTACTGGCTGCCGCTCGTGTGGGCCGCGATCATTGCCGTCGCTGTGGTGCTCTACGTCATACTCGACGGCTTCGATCTGGGACTTGGCATCCTCTTTCCGTTTGCACCCGAAGAAGAGCGCCGCGACGTCATGATGAATACCGTCGCGCCCTTCTGGGATGGCAACGAAACGTGGCTCGTACTCGGCGGCGGCGGATTGTTTGTGGCCTTCCCCAAGGCTTACGGCGTCATCATGTCGGGACTATATCTGCCAATCACAATCATGCTTCTAGCGCTGGTATTCCGCGGTGTGGCCTTTGAATTCCGTTGGGTCGCCAAGCCCAAACATGAGCTGTGGGATCTGGCGTTCAGCTGGGGGTCGATCATTGCCGCCTTCGCCCAAGGCGTTGTGCTCGGCGGTCTGCTGCAAGGGATTACGGTCAAGAACGGGCAATTCGCAGGCGGAGCGCTCGATTGGCTCTCGCCGTTCCCGCTGCTTTGCGGATTTTCACTAGTTGCGGGTTACGCGCTTCTTGGTGCAACGTGGCTGGTCATGAAAACCGATGGGCCCTTGCGCGAATGGGCGCGTGAGAAAGCTGCGAGCGCACTGGTCCTGACCTTGCTGGCCTTGACCATTGTTAGCTTGTGGACCCCCTTTGCCGTTCCGCGCATTGCAGAACGCTGGTTCGCTTGGCCAAACATCCTCTTCTTGTCGCCGGTGCCGCTACTCAGTGCCTATGCGGCCTATTCTTGCTTCCACGGGATTTCAGCACGCCGCGACGTGCAACCTTTCGCAGCGGCGATCGCGCTCTTTTTGCTCGGTTTCATCGGCCTAGTGATTTCAAACGTGCCGTATTTGGTACCCGATACCATGACGGTCTGGCAGGCTGCTGCTGCACCGAGTTCTCAGATGTTCATGCTGGTCGGCACCTTGCTGATGTTGCCTGTTATTCTCGGCTACACGGCCTTCGTCTATTGGACCTTCCGCGGCAAGGTGCGCGCTGGCGAAGGCTATCATTGATCCGAGCACATCAAGAGATAACTCTGGGGATGGCATGGGTTTGACCCTGGCTCTGCCATCATTTCTCCTGAAAATAGTCACATGCGTCTAACGCATCGCCAGCAATAATAGGCGCGGGGAGAGCATATGTTCGGATGGCGCAAAAGGAGCGAAGGCTTTGAGTGGCAGGAGTACGTCCGCACCACCATTCTTGTCAGGCGGGCTGATCGCCAGAAACGTCTCGATGACGCAAGGCTTGCCGCCCTTGCCAAAGTCAAAGACACGGCTGATCGCGGAATTGAAGCGGGCAAGGAACAAGTCCAAGCCGTCCAGCAAGGGGTTGCCGCCGCCGCACGCAACGCCGGCCATGTTGCTGGTCATGCCGCCAAGCGCGGGGCCTATGCTGCGGCCGGCTTCGCACACGATCTTGGTTCCGCAGCGCGTGACGCGGCAGCCAAAATCCCAATTCCTGAACTGAGCTTTCCACCACGTGTGAAATCAAGCGGCGCCGTAGCGGCCATGTACTTGGCCGACTTGCCGCGCCGGTGGCGGATAGCGAAGAAATACCTGCCTGCAACGGCAGCAGCCGCCTTTGCGGTTTGGGCATTTGGCGCAGTTCTGACCCCAATACCCGGAGTACCCGGTTCGGTTCAGACAGCCAAAATCACGACCGGCAGCATTAAGACCGAAGCGACTACGAAGGCCGAAACCGATAGCAACAGCGAACTTCGCGGCCGCGCCACCACCGTGGCGGGCAACATTCTGCGAATCAATAGGATCGAAGTCCGGTTGGTTGGCATTGAGGCGCCCGATCCTGCACAGCCCTGCTTCAAGTCAAACGGCAAACGCTGGCCATGCGCAGAAGCCGCACGGCAGGCACTCGGCCGCCTTGCAGGGCGCCGTACTGTGGCCTGCGAACTCTCCAACCCGGACAAGGTATCCGCCCCGCTCGCACATTGCCGGGCCGATGGCATCGACATTGCTGCTGAACTCGTCAAAAATGGGCACGTCTTCGCTAGCGAAGGCTATTTCCGGACGTACGGCACTGAAGAAGAGGCGGCCCGAGCTGCAAAACTGGGGCTCTGGCAGGGGCAAAACGAGCGCCCCGAAGTCTGGCGAGCGCGGGTATGGGCTGATGCCAAGCGAACGGCGCCGGACGGCTGCCCCATAAAGGGTTTTATTCAATCCCGCGGGCGGATTTACACAATGCCGTGGTCGGTAAACTACGGACAGCGCAATATACGAACGGTGAAGGGCGAACGCTGGTTTTGCAGCGAAGATGAGGCGCGTGCGGCCGGTTTCAAGGCAGCATCCCGTTTATAGGGGCAAGGTTCTGGATTCACAAAGAAAAATGCCCGCGGTCGGGGGAGACCGCGGGCCAACAGAACTGGCGCCACTTGGGGTAAGCGGGACGGCGCGCAATTCTGCGGTCAACTAGATAGTACGAGCCGCGCCTTGGCAACAATTCGCCGGTGGACAAGTCATTTTTCGAATCAAGTGTTGCCCGGAAAAATCATATGCGCCCAAAAGTCAATCCCAATACGCCCACTTGGCACGGCGTCATTAACCTATTGCCACTGAACGATAAACGGTGAGACCGTCAGCCGTGAAGCCGCAACCGGCCCGCGCAAATAATGGATATCGGAGACGATACCTGACAAGGAAACTTGATCATTTGCGCCCAAATCGAGCTTGCCATTCTCCAGTTGCAGCTCCCCATCGAGCCAAACCCGCAGCAAGCCGTTTGTCTTGCCTTTTTCGTTGAGTCTAACTTCCTGTTCCACGTCCACCCACTTACCAAGTGGCCAAACCGCCCGCGTGCTAGACACAATCCATCGTCCAGATGTGGCGGGCGCGGCGTTCAAAGCAATCCCGAGTGCGCCTTCCTTCTGCCAACCCATCCGAGCGATGAATCCACCAGACGGCTGTTGTTGATCAAGTGCAGCGAGATCTGGTGCTGCAAAAAGGCCAGGCAAGTACCCATCACCTTCAAACTTGAAATCCTTGGACAGGAAGATCTTGTAGGACAGGCACGCAGAGGTCGCTCCTGCGAGCTTCTCCGGCTTCCACACAAAGCCAACACCGTTGGTGCGGGTGCCATCCTCGTCGTCGGTTGCCGCTAGGGCAACTTGCAGGAAATGAGAACTCTCATCCTTTGCTGCAACGACCCGGGCGTTGCGCAACATACCCCATTCACGCGACGGCAAGCTCGCCTGCAACTCAATCGGACTCATGACACCGCCCGAAGAATTTTGCATTGAAAACTGCTGTCCTGGGGCATACCGCAGTGAACACCGCGCGATTGTTTCGGTGGTAAAAAACGAATTCGCCATGTAGCCGGCCACCGTCAAAAAGACTGCGACACCGGCACCGTTAAAGAGGACAGATTGAAGATTGAGGCGTTTCATCGTCGTGTACCCTTAGCCATGAAAGGCTTTTTGCACGTTTCGCATTAATGGATCGATAAGCTGATCGAGCAACGTGCGTTGACCGGTCATCAGCAGGATTTCCGCACGCATACCGGGCTGCAACGCCATACGTTTCGTGATCTCACCGCGCACTTCATCAAATTCCAGCCGGGCAACGAAATATGCGTTTCCGTTGCGCTTATCCTCGACGCTATCGGCGGAGATCCACGACAGCTTTGCAACGAGGGGGCGCTGCTCGCGCCAACTCAGCGCTGTCAACCAAACCTTAGCCGTCATTCCGGCCTTGACGTTCTCGAGTTGATGGGGCTGCAGGCGGCCCTCAACCACCAGCCTGTCGGCTTCGGGTACGATCTCGACAACCGTCGCACCCGGCTGCATCACGGCGCCTGAGGCATGAGCTTGCAGTGAAAGCACTCTGCCGGCAACAGGAGCACGGATATCTGTTTTGGCGCGCTCACTTTCAGCCGCTACAACCCTCGCCTTGAAATTGGCAACGTCTTTTTCAATTTCTGCGACAAGCCTATCAAGGGCCAAAACTTTGGATTTGGAGGCAAGACTGCGCATTTGCAGATCGGTAATAGTTGCCGCCTCTTGCCGCGCCAGAAGCAACTGCTTGAGCGCGGCGTCGGACTGGGCTTTGAGCGACGTCACCTGTTCGTCAAGTGTCGACGTTTCCAGACTGACAAGCAGCTGGCCTTCCTTAACCACTTGGCCCTCAATGACATGAATCTTATCGACCACACCGCCACGAGGATGCGCAACAGGTTTGACCTTGGATTCAACAATGATTGTGCCGGGCAAGCTAACGCCCTTGTCGATTGGAGCTAATGCCGCCGCACCGAGTCCAAAGCCGAAAAAAAGAACAATCACAACCAACCCGAGACCAACCGGCGTGCGGACGTCAAGACGGGGATAGACCTTCCGTCCAGACAAATGGCCCCGGTACATTGCGGATCCCTCAACTGCCGGCATAATTGCTCTCGTGTGCTACGGCCGAGGTATCAATTTGAGCCTCGGCAGGCTTCAGCGGTGCGCCGCGGACAAAATCTCTGGCGCTGCTCATTGACTGGACGTTGCCACCCGCCAGGAGCACGATTTTGTCGACGAGGCTCAGAAGCTTTGGATCTTGTGTGGCGATAATCAAGCTGACCCCCTCAGACTTGATGCTTTCAAGAACGCGCATCAAGCGCTTCAAACTGGCGCCGTCGAGACCAATTTCTGGCTCATCGAGAACAATGATTTTCGGTTTTCCCGAAACTGCCCGGGCAAACGCCACCGCGCGCCGCTCCCTAAGTGACAGAAGTGAACCGGCATGTCCGACTGGCGTATCGTATCCAGCCTGGAGGGCCTGTAGCGTTTCATGTACCCCTGCACGCATGGCGGCCCTAGCCACCGACATCAGAACTCAAGTCGCCAAAACGGGCAATATTCTCGTGAACAGAACCTTCGAGAAGCAACGGCTCGTCGGCGAAATAGCCAACTGGCGCATCGCAATCGCCACGCTGCCATTTCGTGATCGGCAATCCGTCAAGTGCTGCGCTACCGGTCGTAGGGCTCATGGCGCCAGCCAAAAGCGCCGCGAGCGTCGACTTGCCTGAACCGTTTGGACCAACGATGCCGAGCGATTCACCGGGCTGAAGGTGGAGCGCGGGCACACGTAACGCTGGTGTCTTCCGAGTGGGATAATAATACGTTACATCCTGGAGCGAGATTTCACCTCGAACTGCCGTTCCGCCCTCGGATAGGGCAGGCACATCAGCATCCTCAGGGAGTGACTTGAGCCGGCTATACGCTGCAACGACGCTCTGGATTGATTTCACGGCGCCAACTAAACCCTCAAGCGGCGCCAACGCACGCCCAAGCAAAATAGCGGACGCTACGAGTGCGCCAGGCGCCATGGCGTTATCAACCACGAGCCAGGCACCAAAACCATAAAGCGCTATTTGCGATCCAATGCGCACGCTGCGCGCGAAAGACTTGATGATACTGCTGCGCTTGCCTTGCGAATAGGCCGCGCCAATGTGCGACCTATTGTAGTGCTCCCACTGAGCCGATACACCGTTGACCAATCCGAAGGCGCCGGCGAGCTGGCCGTTGCTTGCCACCGTCCGCCACCACTTTTCCGAACGCTCATGCGCGCGCGCACTTTCCTTCTGCAACCGGCTGGTGAGCAATGTTTGCATTGCGGCGGCGACAATCAAACAGCCGGCTGCAGCAAGTGCGACAGAGCCAATCACGGGATTGAGGGCAAACAGTGCGACCATGAACAGGGGCACGAAAGGCGCGTCGAGGACAATTCCGGCGGCGGGACTGGCGAGAAACGTATGAAACTGCTCAAGAGCACGTGCGTCATCGCGAATGTCCTGGGCTGGTGCGCCAAGCTTCAAGCGGTTCGCCAAGATATGGCGGCCAAGTTCGTGGTCCAGCCAGACACTAGCGCGAAGCAGAATGAGATCACGCGAAATTTCGAGTAGAGCGAGGGCAACAATCGCCACCGCCGCAATCACCGTAATGATAACGAGCGTCTCAATGCTTCCCAGCGGCACGACGGTGTCGAATATTTGCAACGTGTAAAGTGGCGTCGACAACATGAGAATGTTGACGAAGGCGCTGAACAGGAATGCCACGAACACAGCGCGGCGCACGTCTTTCAGCATTCGCCTGGATGTTCGCATCTCGACTGCCTCTCAGGATCTGGGGAGATCCATCAAGCCCCTCACGACCTACAACGCAAAACAGCGCAAACTCTTCATTTGCGATGCGCCATCAGGACAAGACGGACCCTAACCAGACGCAACGTCCGGATAGGCCGAGACGATAGTGAGACCGTCTAAAGATATCGTTTACAAAAGATAAAGCGGCAGCCATCCGGCCGCCGCTCTCATACCGCTTCATCCTGTGCAATCGCCCGTCCTTGTCAAACCAACACAGCGACTTAGACCGCCAGAATGAAATCCTCTGCCAACTGCGAGGGCGTTGCACTCCATTCGCCGCTGAAAGCGACAACGTTCACGAAGGTCCCGCCAACATCGACAGCAAGAGTTGTATTAACACCGTCAAAGTTTAGCTGGATAGCTACGTTGAGATCCGCGTCCGGATCCGATTTGAAAAAGTCGCTGATGTCGATTTGATCGTTCGAACCGAAATCGGTGATGTAATCGACGCCTTGCTGAACACCGCCAACAACGGCATCCTTCTTGAAATAGATGTATTTGTCTTGTCCGGCTCCGCCGGTCAGAATATCGGTACCGCCTTTGCTGCGGAAAGTATCGCTTCCGGCACCGCCAATAAACACGTTGTCGCCAGAGTTGCCTGAGAAGTTATCGGCAAATTTAGATCCGATCACTTTCTCGATGCCGTCCGCCACAGACGTCACGCCGCCAGTTACGAACGCATGAGTGCTGAGGTTTACGCTAACGCCCTGCAGAGCCACGGTGTAGTCGATCGTATCGAAGCCCGAGCCTCCGGTAATAACGTCGCTGCCGAGGCTCCATTGGATCAGATCGTCTCCGGCATCGCCGTTGATGACATCGTCTCCGGCGCCACCATTCAGCACGTCGTTGTCCGAACCACCAGACAGACTATCATTACCTTCGCCACCGCTTAGCCGGTCGTTGCCTTCCGAACCCTCAAGGGTATCGTCGCCTAAACCACCATCCAATGTGTCGGCTTCGAAGCCACCGAACAACTTGTCATTACCCCCGTCGCCGCTTATGCGATCATTTCCCTCGCCGCCGCGAATCTCATCATCACCCTCGCCGCCCGCGATCGAGTCGTTGCCCTCTAGTCCGAGCATAAGATCCTGGAGAGTAGTGCCAACCAAAGAATCTGCAACTGCCGTTCCGGTTATCAATGCCATTTTCCCCGAGCCTCTTATATTGAGCGTTATATGCAGTCGCGATACCCACTTAAAAGCCCCTGAGGATTTTAAAGCAGTTATTCGCTTTCGATTATGATGCTATCAATCTCCATTGAAGATATCGTGCGCTCGGACATTACAATTTTAGGCAAAAATGGTCGATAAATACGTCTCTTCCGCACTCTTTCGAACAATTGACCCAACTCCGATACAATTCACTTTATTTGTTTTCTTTTATTTGACTTTGAATATCATTTCCTTATTTCAGATCGAAATATAAACACCAACCAATTGAAACAAAAAAAGGACGGCCCCGAAATGGGGCCGTCTACGTATTGCGATCTATTCCTGGCAACTAGACGAGAATCATACCGGCCTTTTGAAGCTCGATGGCGCTCGTGTTGTGAATGCCATCAAGAACGACAACATCCACAAAGCTGGCACCGACCTTGACGGCCACTTTCGATCCAGCACTTGTATCCGTGATTTTCACCACGTCGGCGATGTTGGAGTACTTCTGACTCTTGAGGAGATCCTTGAAGTTCAAGCTGTCACCTTTGGCGAAGTCCGTAATATGATCGACGCCCGTGAGCACATCCTTTTTAGCCCAAACGAAGACGTCGTTGCCTTTGCCGCCCGTGAGCGTATCGGCGCCGCCGCGTCCGCGTAAGTTATCGTCACCGAGGCCGCCGAACAGAACGTCGGCTTCCTTGCTGCCGGAGATCGTGTCGCTGAAGTTCGAACCGATGACCTTTTCGATACCTTTGGTGGTGTCGGACCCAAAGCCCGACGCGACGTGGGCGTTGAGATTGATAGACAAACCGTTCTTCGCACCCGAATAGTCAATCGTGTCAAAACCCGAGCCGCCGTTGTAGCTATCGTTGCCTTCGCCTGCGACGAAGTAATCATTGCCGGAGTTTCCGAGGATCGTGTCGTTGCCAGAGCCACCAGCAATGACGTCGTCGCCTTTGCCGCCTGAAATCTGGTCGTTGCCCTCTCCGCCGTCCATTGCGTCGTTGCCGGAGTTGCCCCACATTTGGTCGTCGCCAGCGCTGCCGGCCATCTTGTCGTCGTCGGCCATGCCGAACATTTTGTCATCGCCAGTGCCGCCGGTCATGACGTCTTTGTCGCTAGCACGCACTGCTTTGATCGCTTCTTTGGCGAGGAGCGCCGTATTCGTGCTGCCGAGCGTGACCGTGAAGATGCTGTCGTCGAAATCTTTATCGCCGCCGCCCTTCAAGTCTTCAAAGCCGATTTTGACGGTACCGTTCAAGTTGTCGACCGTGCCGGTGACGTGATTGATGCCGTCACCATTGAGGCCCGACTTGCCGTTATCGACGCTGTGGAAGATAGACGTGCCATACGCAGACTTAACTACCGTTTCCGCACCATTGGCGCCAACATGCACGAGCTTTAATTCCGTTCCGCCATCAACGCTTCCGGTTTTTCCGTTAGCGCCGACGAATTTGAAGGACGCCGATTTGTCCGACAAAAGTTGCGACATACCGTACTGGCTGAAGCCGTTGGGTACCACAAAGAACCCGAGACGCTCGCCAGCCTCGACGCCGACATCGACCGAGCTCACGCCCGAAACAAGATCTCCGCCCGAACCCTGCAGGGACGCGTTTGCAAACAAGATCTGCACGCCGCTGATCGAGCCGTCTGCTGCTATCTTGTAGACGCCAAGTGCGTTCTTATAACCGGCGCTTTCATAGTTGAACGTCACTTTTGCCGTTGCGGCTTCCGTGACCTTGAAATTCGTCATATCGACTTTGCCGCCAATGGTGGAAGAGCCGAACATAGTGTCGTTGCCGGCATCGCCAGACATTGTGTCGTCACCGCCGCCGCCGTGCATGCGGTCGTCGCCGCCATTGCCGGCCAAAACATCCTTGCCGCCTTCGCCGAATATGATGCTGTCGTGATCGTCGCCGGTGAGAACGTTCTTGGTGCCGTCACCGATGTGGATGTCACTATGAGCGTGGTCGTCGTCGTGTGCGGCTTCTTCAGCAGCGGCCTTCTCAGCGGCAGCCTTTTCGGCAGCAGCTTTCTCAGCGGCAGCCTTTTCGGCAGCAACCTTCTCAGCGGCTGCCTTTTCAGCAGCGGCCTTCTCAGCGGCTGCCTTTTCGGCAGCGGCCTTCTCAGCGGCAGCCTTTTCGGCAGCGGCTTTCTTTGCTTCTTTGTCAGCTGCCTCTTTGGCCGCTTTCTCTGCTTTTTCTGCAGCTTCCTTAGCGTCTTTCTCTGCCTTTTCGACCGCTTTCTGTGCTTCCTTAGCTGCCTTTTCGGCTTTCTCAGCAGCCTTCTGGGCTTCTTTCTCAGCTTTTTCGGCGGCCTTCGTGGCTTCTTTCTCAGCCTTGTCCTTGGCCTTCACGTCGCTCTTGCCATTGTCGGAATGCCCATCGTCATTATGATCGCCGTCACCATGACCATTGCCATCGTGAACGTGGTCATGAGCGTTTGCGCCCACAAGATCGTCGTCGTGCTGATCGCCGCCGCTCTTGCCCGACTTTTTATTGCCGTCGCTCATAACTCAACTCCCACATTCGGAGACGGTACCCGTCTCAATTCCCAAACTCGCAGCCGCCCAAAGGCAGGCCAAACAAACACGCATGAACAGACCCATCTCGTCCTGGACACACGATTTCAACAATCGACCATACCGATGAGGTTCAAACATTAAGTGCAGCGTGCAGACCAAAATTGCTTCAAATTTTTCTCGAATTTTATCTTTCGGGGCCGCAATCCAAGAACGCAAAACGCCGGATGGAGTGTTCCTCCATCCGGCGCCAAGATAGTCTGTGAACTCGCGTCTGCTGGACTTTGCCCGTTACCAGGCAATGCCTTGATACGTTGCTTCGGCAGGGATTTCTTTGAAGAGCCGCGCGAGATCCAGAACGTGGATCTTCGGATCACGGGCTCTGATCGCCGCGCGGAATTCGTCGGTTGCATGCGACACAACGACCACATCAGACTGAGCGACCAATTCGTCCGCGTTCGCGACCGTCAAGGCTTCGAGTTCGTCCATCAATTTGGCTTGAGCGGGAACCGCGTGGCGCACGTAGTCGATCTGGCCCTGCAGCAGCGGACCAAAATTCAAGTTTGAGTCGTAAGCGCGGATCGTCTCACCGCACGACAACATTGCAGACATGACGTCAAGTGTCGGGCTTTCGCGCAAGTCGTCCGTTCCCGGCTTGAACGTCACGCCGAGGAAGCCGATCCGCTTGCCCGAGAAGGGCTTCAGCAGTTCAATTGCTTCGCCAATATGAGCCTTGTTCGTCACCATAAGGCTGTCCATTAGCGGAACTTTGACGCCCAGTTCGTGCGCGATGTGGCTGACCGCGCGAACTTCCTTTGGCAAGCAAGAGCCGCCGAAAGCAAAACCCGGCTTCAGATAGTATGGAGACAAGTTGAGCTTCAAGTCTTTTACAAAGATGTTCATCACATCATGACTGTCGATGTTAAGCTTCTTGCAAAGGCGGCCGACTTCGTTACCAAACGCAACCTTCGTCGCATGCCAAACGTTATCGACATATTTGACCATTTCCGCCGATTCAATCGACGTGAAAATGACGTTCTTATCCACCGCGCCGTAGATGGCGGTAACAGTCTGTTCCGCCCGCTTGTCGGAAGCGCCAACAACTGTCTTCGGAGGAGCAAAGAAGTCCGCTACCGCAACGCCTTCGCGCAGAAATTCAGGGTTAAAGCAGATACCAAAGTCCTCGCCGAGCGTCTTGCCTGAGGCGGTTTCGATTTCCGGAACGACGACATCGAGGGTCGTGCCCGGCGGCACAGAGCAGCGCAGGACAACAACGTGGTAGCTGGACTTCATTGCGATGGCCTGACCAATTGCCCGGCTCGCCTGGCGCACGAAGGTGAAGTCGCAACCGCCGTCTTTAGACGTCGGCGTGCCGACGGAAAGGAACGTCACATCGGTGTCGAGGACGGCCGCGATGAGATTTTGGGTCGCGTCGATGAGGCCGGCCTTAACGCCCTCATTGAGGAGATCGCCCAAACGCTCTTCAACGATTGGCGAACGGCCCTCTTTAATAGACTCTACTTTTTCGCGGCTAACGTCGACACCAACCATGCGAAATCCGAGATGCGATAAGCACGCCATAGATACAGCGCCAACATATCCAAGCCCAATAACGCTAATTGCTGGCTTGACCTGCCCGGCGACAGTTGGCGCGCGGCTGACCACAAGATCTTTCGTCCGCTCAACGACGGATGCTTGGATATTCATTACTTAACGCTCCCACACGCGGTATTTTTCCGCACTCAACTCACCCAACACGCTCGAACTTCAACACCAGAAACGGCCGCTCGTGACTGAGTGGCACTGCAATCCGATGACTCCCGTCCCCCTGCCAAGGAAGCGGGCGCCCAAGTCGCGCGTGTTATGAAGGATGCAGGAGAAAGGTCGTAAACCGCTGAAACGGACCAGTACAATTTTACCGATCTCAACCAAAAAATTCGGCCGAAACAAATCCTGACGTCGGCAACGACAGTAACTTTGTGTAAATCATAACGATAAGAAATAGTGCAACAAACGATAGGGCGGTCAGATAGGCGGCCATGCCTTCTCTAAACGTCGTCAGCCACCCTCCACCAGAAAAGCCGGCTTTTTGATTGCCGCGGTTGGTCCACTTTTGCTTGGCGAGACGCCACTGCATGTAAACTTTCACTAACGCATTCAAAAGTTGATTGGCGTAAAGAGTCCAAACAAAATTGAGATCGACTTGGCGCGCATAGCTAAAGAGCACCATCGACAGCATCATGCGCGAAACGGCGATGTAAACCACATAGGCCAAGAAGAACGATCCGCCGAATTTCATCATTCCGGCTATCGCCATCAGCGGGCTGAACAGCATGGTCCACATGGCGAGGCGCTGATCGACGCAGCACCACCAGATGAAAAACGGCATCTTGCGCGGTCCGAGCATGATGGCCCGGTACCCGTTTCGCAGCATATTGCCCGACCAACGCCGGAGGTTTTCGACCATGCGCAAATAGCCGGAACCCTCAACGACCTCAATCGTGGTCCCTACGGCATCCGGGACGTAGGTCATTTTAACGCCGCGCTTTAAGAGCGTGTACCAGGTGCTTTTATCGTCGCCGGACAGGAAGCGGAACGTGCCCCAAAGCCAGTGGTTTAGGAAGTCGGCCTCCTGAAGCCTAATGAATTCTTCTGAGACAATGTGGGTTGCGCGGAAAAGCGAACAACGGCCCGTCAGCGTGATGACCCGGTTGGAAAGAGCATGGCTCTGCATGGCCATGCGCCGCTGGGCGAACCGCATATTCAACCACGACTGCATCCACCAGGGCCCACGCACCATGACGTGCTCGTCGGTCGTTAGCGCATGCAACTCGTCATCGAGCGCAAACAGCGGCGTACACTTGCGGACGACGCCCGGGTGGAGCACAAAGTCGCCATCCATAAAGAAGACAAGGTCGTCTTTGCCAAGGCCCGCACGCGACATGGCCCGCAAAATGAGGGCAATGGCAACGCGTTTGCCAGGCTGGTTCTGGCGGATAATCCGGAGCGTAATATCGCAGTCGTTGCCAACGAGCTCGAGGTGGCGCGCGATTTTTAATTCATCGTTTAATTCGCTGGAGCCAAGCCAGATCGTGGCTGGAACACCTGCATTTCGTATTTCGGTGACGAGCGCGCGAATGACCGCCTCGCTGATTTCGCGGTGTTCGCGAAACGTCGTCATCTGCACATGGATATGGCGTGGGCGCCAACCGGAATCCCAGAGAGCCGAAGCCCTGTCACGCATTTTCGGATAGGTGACTTTCTCGAATATCTTGGCGCGAGCAAAGTGATTGGCCCACCATAAATAGCGCCAAATACCGAGAATGCCGACAACGAAGATTATCTCGTTGTTTTGCCCATCCCAGATCTGGTTCGGCACGACCGTCAACGCAATCAAACAAACCGCGAAATAGGCCGCAATTTTCAGCTGAACCATGGGCGACCACTTGACCGAGCGCGGCAGCGGCACCGAAGGGTCGATCAGGTCGATGTCACTGAGGCTTTGCACCCGCGTCCCCGCTTACAATGACACCGCGAATTTTTTCTTGATCGTTGTCAGCAGCGAGTTTGTTGACCTCTGCTCGAACACCACAACAACCGGCAGTCCGGATCGATACAAATCGTAGTCCGCAACCTGCTTGGGATCAGAAAACTCGATTTCTATTTTTGCTGAACGATCGACCGGGCCGCGCCAGCTGTAACCTGGGCCATGCCGCACGTCTTGTTCCTTGAGGAAGCCGCTTGTGCGGTCGATCTTGCTAACGCGGCCTTTTACGGTTTCGCCAATGGCCGGGATGTAGATCAAGGCTTCATCGCCAAGGCCCACCTTCATCACTTCTTCCTGGTTTAGAAACGCCGTAACACTACGGTCGCGGCGCTGTTCGATAATCGCAATCGTGTCGCCTTTGCGCACGCTCGCTCGATCGTAGCGCGGCATCTCAAGTACGGTGCCATCGAACGGCGCGATAACTGCCGAGCGTTCACGCTGGTTGACGTAGGATTTCTTGCGCTCTTCGGCGAGGCGGATTTCATGTTCGGCAAGGCGCACCTGGGCCTCGACATCAACTGACTGACCAACAAGGTTCTCGCCCGTATAGAGCCGTTTGCCTATGTTCTGCTGGGCAAGCTCTACGCGTGATTCAAGTTCAATACGCCGGCTCTCAAGTTGCCCCTTAAGAGTAATGACCTGCTTTTGGGCCTCGTCGAGTTTCGTTTCAGTGGCGTAACCCTTATCGAAAAGAGATTGGGTGCGCCCAAGCTGAAGTTCTGCGAGGCGCAATTGTTGCTCCAGCCCCTCGAGATCAACCTTGCTCTGGCGCACGTTCTTCATTTCAACGGTTGCAAAACCGCGCAACTTTTCAAGCTCGTCAGAATGGCGTTGCTTGAGGTAATTGAGCTGGGCCATGCGCTCTTTAACAACAATGTCGGCAAGCTCGATTTCGCGCTCAAGTTGATTGTCAACGAGGTTCACGACAACCTCACCAGCCTTGACTTCATCGCCGGGTTTCAGTCCTGTTAGGAGGACTTGTCCATCTGCTTGGGCCTTCACAGTTTCGACCGGAGCCGAGATGACGGCCGTCTGAATTTCCATGCGATAGAAATTCGAGTAGCCGAGCAACCCCGCGTACCCGAAGATCGCAAAACCGGCGACGCCGTAGAACGCAGTCATGACGACTGTCTTCACTGGCCAGCGGCGCACCGGCATATCGCCGGGAATTTTTTTGGTATCGGGCTCGAGTTTGGCAGGCGTCACGGGGACGTCGATGCGCTGAATCGTGTCCTCAACTTCGGACATCGAGCCGCGCACCAGCTCTTCAATGAAGTGCTGCATCAATTCGCGTTCGCGCTCACCAATTTCGGTGTAGCGGACAGCGAACATTTTTGCGGACGGGTCTGTCCGGACCACCTCCGCCTTGATGTCGAACGAAACGTCGAAGCCTTGGAAGGGCAGCGTCAAGTGGAATGAATGTTCGCTACCGGCAGCGGGCAAATCGCCCGGAAAGTCGTCGACCCGGAGCCCGCCGAGCGACCAGTCGGTCGCGCGCAAATTGTGGCCGTCCACTCTGACGAAGAGTGGGGCTGTGACCCGGTGGTGCCGCCGCTGATCTGGCCGCTCCCGCTTGATCTTGACCGCCATGGCCGTGTGAACTCACCAACGCATTACCTGCGCGCCGGGAAACTCCTGGCACGCTCTGCATTTGTTGTGTCACGATTGGGTTAAGAAGGCCTTCCTACGGCTGCGCCCGTGGAGGCACGTATGCTCCTCCAGGATGGCTGAAGGGGAAAACGTTATCAATCTGAAATAGCTATATTATTTTCATCGGATTGAGAATGTTCAATGGGTCGAGCGCGTGCTTGATAGCGCGCATCACATCGAGCCCTGCTCCGTGCTCCTTTTTCATATGCCGGCGCTTGCCCTGGCCAATGCCGTGTTCTCCAGTTGCAGTGCCATCGTAGGCCAACGCCCGGGAAACGAGGCGATCAAGAAAGGCTTCGACGCTGGCTCGCTCGGTTGCATCGGCCGAATCAAACACGACGATGGCGTGAAAATTTCCGTCTCCCACGTGTCCGACGATAGGAGCTAAAAGCCCTGAGCGGACGACATCTTCGGCGGTTTCGCGTACTGCGGCTGCGAGATTAGACAGTGGGACGGCAACATCCGTGACGACAACGTCGCGCCCGGCGCCGAGATACTTGACCGCCCAAAGCGCGTCATGCCGGGCTTTCCACAAAGTGCGGCGCCCTGCTTCATCGCTGGCCGATTTGAGATCTACCAAGCCTTCGTCAGCTGCCAGTCCTCGAAACGTTTCCAAATCGTTAAGACAAGCAGCTCCGGCTCCGTGAAACTCGAGAAACAGGGTTGGAGTTTCAGCAAGATTCAATTTCGAATAGACGTTGACGGCGCGGATCTGCGCGGCGTCGAGAAGTTCGATGCGGGCGAGTCCCAGTCCTGACTGAATGGCGCAAATGGCGGCCCGGCACGCCCCTTCAAGTCCGTCGAACACCGCGACAGCAGATAATACCGTCTCGGGAACGCCGTAAAGCTTGAGCGTTAGCTCCGTAATGAGCCCGAGCGTCCCTTCCGAGCCAACCAGCAAGCGAGTCAAATCATAGCCAGCCGACGATTTGCGAGCCCGCCCCGCCGTCTTAATGACTTGTCCAGACGCGAGTACGACTGTCAGATTGACGACATTTTCGCGCATCGACCCGTAACGGACAGTTGTCGTGCCTGAAGCCCGGGTGGCCGCCATACCGCCGAGGGTCGCGTCTTCGGCCCCTGGATCAACCGGAAAAAACAGTCCGCAGTCGCGGAGCTCTTGGTTGAGCCGCTGACGCGTAACTCCTGCCTCTACGGTGCAATCGAGATCTTCCGGCCGCACCGCAAGCACGCGGTTCATTCGAGAAAAATCCAGGCTAAGCCCACCCAACGGCGCATTGATATGCCCTTCCAACGAAGTGCCGGCACCAAATGCGATGAGCGGTACCCGCGCAGCGACCGCAAGTTGAACAATTTCAGCGACTTCCGCAGTTGTTTCAGGCCAAAAGACGGCGTCTGGCAACTCTGCGGGCAAAGACGTCAGCGCGTTGGCATGTTGACGGCGAATGGCTTCTCCCGTCGAAAGGCGGCCAGAAAAACGACGTTCAATTTGAGCGAGCAGCTCCGCAATGGACTGCGTTCGATCCTGCAGAGAAGGTGACATATGCCTTGCCTTTTATTGTTCACTGGGCGGGGGCACCCTGCCACATTCTGGCGCTTTACGGCCAGACCCCTTCAAGATCCCTCTAAGTCCCAGAGTTCCTTAGTCAGCGCCAAGACAAACGCCCCAACCCACGGACGCATCTATCAGTTCCCCGTGTTGCAAATTCACATCACCATCCTGTGGGAACAATTGTTCTAAGCCGTTCCCGCTGCACTTTTTTTGGGTTGCCGTTAGACTGAGCGACGTCTGTGGGCACGGGGCGACGTGCATAGAAACCAGGGGAGTTAATTCATGTTTCGAAGGCTGGTAGTGGCGTTATGCGCCATCATGGCTGCTGGCGCGCTGTTAAGCGCCGAGGCCCATAGATTGCGCAGCAGAGGTGGCGGGGAAAACCTTGTTGTGATCGCCGAACACGATATCGATTTAGCCACCGATCGCTACTCGATTGATATCAGCAAGGCCAAGGGCGGCTATAAAGGCATTCGCGTCAAGGCGAAGGAAGGTTACTTCGATCTCTCGAGCGTGCAGGTCATTTATGCAGATGGCTCGAAGCATGACGAAGTACGCCAGATCGACATGAATCCAGGCGAGCGCAGCCGGCAGATCAATCCCACCGGCGATCACCGCTACATAGATCAGGTGAATATCACCCAAGTTCCCGGCCGCGGCCGCGGACGTCTGCAGATCCTCGGCATCCAAAATCGCGATGGCCGCGACATGTCGCGCGGCGATGGCGGATACTCGGGTTCAGCTCGTCCATCGACGTCGGGTGGCGATGACCGTGTTACACCAGCGCCGGCCGCACCTACGCCAAGTGCCGACCCAGTTGCTCCTGTTGAATCGCGGCCCACAGCTCCTGTCGAGACGACAGCCCCTGTTGGCCGTGCAAGCGAAGGCGGCGATGTTCTGTTTGGCGCCCAATACGTTGGCTTTGGCGTAGACCGTGACGTTGTCCGGGTTGGCAACGAAATCGGCAAATTCGAACGTATCCGTTTGCGCGTACTCGAAAACGACATCTTCATCAATGAATTGAAGGTGGTCTACTCAAACGGCGAAACGGATACGCTGGCCGTCAACGCTAACGTACCGAAAAATTCGCGCACGAACTGGATCGATCTGAAGGGCGACAGGTTCATCAAAGAAATCCAGATGGTCTACAAGTCTAAGCCGAGCTTCAAGGGCCAGGCACGCGTCGAAGTGTTCGGACAATATGCTCAAGGCTGGCTTGGACCCAATGGCGAAGGCCGTAAGTTCAACCAAGGCTGGGTATTGCTTGGCGCACAGACGGCAGGGTTCGTTGGTTTCGACAAAGACATCATCCCTGTCGGAAAGAACGAAGGTGGCTTCAAGAAACTTCGTGTCACCGTCAAGGACCGCGCAATCACCCTGAATGAAGTCAAGGTGATGTACACCGATGGAACGGACGAAACGATACCGGTTCGCACACGCGTTGATGCGGGCGGGACGTACGGGCCGATTGATCTCAAGGGTGTGAAACAGATCGCCATTGACCGCATCGAAGCCAAGTACCGCTCGCGCTTCTTCGATAGTTCGGCCAAGGGCAAGGGCACGGCAATCGTTGAAATTTGGGGCGCACATTGATGTGACTCAACGTCCTAGAACTTAATCAGGGCGGGGCCGCGAGCAATTGCGGCCCCGCTTTTTTGCCGCTTCTAAATGTCCAAAATCGGCTTATGCCGCAACGCAAAAAAGCCTCGCTTGTCATCAACAGAAGTTATTGCCGCATCTAGTCATTCTTAGTTCGCGTCGATGCGCCGAATATGCTAACCGAACGCGGTCTTTGGGCGTATTCCGCCCGGGCCGAACTGCTTGGGGGATGCCGCCTGTGAACTTGACTGTACCGCTCTATGCTGATGCGCGCGAAAGCGCGGAACTTTCCGTAAATGGCATGACAGACCGCCACCTGACGCTTGAGGAAAGCGCCAAACAGAAGGTGCGCCGGCTCGCAATTCATTGCCAAGCCTATCGTGGTGCTGTTCCGCGCAAGGCCTATCTTCAGCTCGCCAACACGCTCATTCCACTAGCGTTCCTAATTGGCTGCATGTTTGCCACCGTGAATTCACACTATTGGGCAACCTTACTCCTCGCGATTCCGGCTGCCGGTCTTCTGGTGCGCGTGTTTATCATCCAGCACGATTGCGGACATGGCTCGTTCTTTTCTTCGCGAACTGTCAACGATTTCGTTGGACGTGCCATGAGCGTGCTGACGATGGCGCCCTACGGTCTGTGGCGCCGCGAGCATGCACAACATCACGCGACGTCCGGTAACCTCGACCGGCGCGGCGCAGGCGATATCGACACTAAAACAATCGCCGAATACCAGGCGCTCTCGACCCTCGGCAAGCTGAGATACCGCCTCTATCGCAATCCAATTTTTCTTTTTGGCCTAGGCACGCCCGCTTATTTCATGCTGGTGCAGCGCACGCCTTGGCTGCATGCATACCCGGCAAGCGAAGCCTGGAAGAGCGTCATGGGATTAAATTTGGGCCTCGCCCTGTTTTATGCCCCGATGATCTACGCCTTTGGATTTGCCAGCGTGTTTTGGGTTGTCCTCCCAATTGTCCACGTTGCATCCGCTGCCGGTGGCTGGCTGTTCTTTGTTCAACACCAATTCGAAGAAACGCACTGGGATAAGGCGGAAGGTTGGGATTTCCAGGTTGCTGCACTGCTTGGATCGTCGTTCTATGATCTGCCCAAAGTTTTAAACTGGTTCACGGGCAATATCGGCCTGCATCATATCCACCACCTGAACAGCATGATCCCGAATTACCGCCTTCAGGATTGCCTCAATGCAAGCCCTGAACTGAAAGAGATCAACCGGCTGAAGTCTCTGGGAAAGCTTCAAATGCGCACGCCTGAAGCTTTGGGATGACCGCCGCAAAAGATTGATTGGCTTTGACGAGATTGAGGTGGCAGCCTGAGCGTTGCCTGCAGCGGACTTTTATCAAGGGCTGAGCTATTTTACTTGCCCGCTGCATAGGTCTTTATAGCTGCAATTCTTTCGTCCATTGTAGGATGCGTCGCAAGAAAACCGGAGACGCGCTGGCGAACCGGGTTCTCGATAAAGAACGCCTCCATGCGCGACATCACGTCGAATGAGGCATTCTTCTCGATCTTGCGTAGCGCGGAAATCATAGCGTCTGGATTCTTTGTCAATTCTACAGAGCCAGCGTCCGCCAGATATTCCCGAGACCGAGACAACGCAAAACGTATAAGAGTCGAGACGCCCCACGTAATGACGATAATCGCGATGGCCAAGATAATGGCCAGAACAGCGCCGCCGCCGCCATCATGATCGCGGCGCGGCGATGAACCTCCAAGCCGGTCGCCATCTCCGGAATGTTTGTCGCGTGGCGACCATCCATATGGGAAATCCCAGCGCCGGATGCTCATATCGCCGAAGAACGCGAATATCCCTGCGAAGATAACGGCAACGACCATCATCTGTGTATCGCGATTGCGAATATGCGTCAGCTCGTGCGCCAAGACCGCTTCGATTTCATGATCGTCCAATGTTTCAAGAAGCCCACGCGTGACAGCCACGACGTAGTCGCCGTCTCGAAGCCCTGCCGCATAGGCGTTCAAGGCGGGCGTCTCAATGATCTCGAGCCGGGGCATGACAATGCCCCGCGATACACAGAGGTTCTCAAGCGCGTTGTAGAGTTTCGGCGCTTCCTGGCGGCTCACGCTTTTAGCCCCCGTCGCGCGCCGGATAATCGCATCTTGAAACGCGTAGGCAATACCAAACCACACCAGTGCGGCGAGCGCTGCAAACGGCCACGTACTCCAGAACTGTTCAGCTGCAATGCTGACAATTTGCTCAAACGTCCCGCCCTGCAAAGCGTTGAGAATTAGCAAAATCGAAAACTGAAGCGCATGAAGTAGCGCGACAAAGCCAAACAACAGGATGATAGACCTTATCCTGTTCGCCCGAATGTGACCGTAAAGTCCGTAAGCTTGAAACATGCGGCCACACTCCCCCGTCCGGCATTCCAGCCGGGAACTAGATGACCAGCGCGATCAGAATTGCACTTTCGGCGCCGTCGAGGCCGCTTTTCGCTCGCCTTCATCGAGATTGAAAAAGTCCTGAACCGAAAAGCCTAAGGCACCTGAAAAAAGAACGGCCGGGAAGCTCTCGCGGGTGGCATTGTATTCGGCGGCCGCATTATTGAAAAAGCGCCGCGCTGCCGCGATCTTGTTTTCTAGATCGCCCAGTTCGCCCTGCAGCTGCTGGAAATTGGCATTGGCCTTGAGGTCCGGATAGGCTTCCGCAACGATCATCAATTGCCGGAGCGCCTGGGTGAGTTGCCCTTCGGCAGCGGCCTGAGCCGCGGGGCCCGACGCGCCTTGAGCGGCATTGCGCCATTTGATGACGTTTTCGAGCGTCTCTTTCTCGTGCTTTGCGTAGCCTTTCACGGTTTCGACCAAGTTCGGCACGAGATCTTGCCGCTGCTTCAGCTGCACATCAATGTCCGAAAACGCCTGTTTGCAGCGCTGGCGCAAACTAACGAGACCATTATAGGTCCCAATCAGCCAAAGCACGAGAAGACCAAGCAGTCCCAGAATAATCCAGCCGGCGTATTCCATGGCGCACCTCAAACCTTATGCATCGTAGTTATCGCAGCATAATGGTTTTTAGGAATTTCGCCAGACACAGGCGCCAGATACAGGGCTAGCGAAACGTATAGCACCGGCTCGGAGCGTTGGTCCGGGCCGGCGGTGTATTGATTCGCCGGACTATTCGTTTACAGCGCCGGACAATTCATAGAGATCGCGCTGGCGGCCGACGTAAGTCACGAAGTTATGCTTCTGGTGAAACTCACGGACAGTTGCAATGTCCTTCTTGTTGGTCAGGTATTCGACCACAAAGACATGCTTGCCCTTTGCTTTCGCCCCATCGAGCAGCTTGGTAGAATAAGCAATCTCGTCTTCGCCGTTGCGCGTCGAATTGTGCTTGATGCCGAAAACCAAGTCTTCTTTGGTAATGGCATCTATGGAGTCCAGATAAACCTGATTCGGGAGTAGTTCTTCGGCATTCTGGCCGATCAGAATCGTGTTGGGGCTTTTCGAGCGGATATAGTCCGACATTCTTTTCACAAACTCGATCATCTGCTGGCGCCGTTCGTCGGTGTCGCCGAAGTAATAGTAGGCATCGACGCGATCGATCATCAGCCCATCGAAACCCGCGTCCAAGATCCGATCAATCAATGCGTCCTGCGAGCCAAACATGAATTTCTGCCACTCGGGATACCAGTAGCGAACGATATAATCGCCCTTCCAGTCCTTGTCGGCTTTGTAGACCCATGAGGGCTTTTTCTTGTTCCATTCCGGCTTCCAGTAATAGCGGAAGTCCTCCGCTTCACCTGCACTGAAGTATGAAACAATCAAACGCCGCCCGCCGTCCGGCTTCTTCTTCATGCTCTCGACTTGCTCGCGTGTAAGCCGGATTTCCTTGCCGTCGGGAAACATCGAGCTGTCCATGATGATCATGTCGTAAGGCGAAGCGATGATCTTATCGATCTTCTCTTGGCTAACGTCTTTGAGCTGATAGGCCCAGGATTTCACCGAATCGAGAAGTTTACTGCGCTCATCGCTATTTGCGTTGGCGTTCGTCGCCAAGCCGAATAGAAAAACGAAAGCAAGAATTGAACTGATAGGCTTCATACGCTGTACTTCCCTTTGTTCCCTGTCGGCCAGCGGTATCGCAACCCGCCGGGTGGAATTGAATTTTCCCCGTCCCAATTCGTTCCCAGTTTATCAGACTAAGCCCGATGATGGAGAAAAATGAGGTCCCCACTTGCTCTTAGGGTTTACGCTTGTTTGGCTTCAGAATGGCGTTTACCAAGATGAGCCGGGCGGGCATTCTGACGCTGTCCGCTCGGGGGTTCCAACTTCAGTCTTAAGCACCACCGGTGCCGTAGGATCCTTGCCGTCGAGCGCACGAGTTTGAAATGTCGGCACTATCCTGCGGCCACGCAGCTCCCGTGCTGTAATATCGATGTGCTGGTGATCAATCAGATACTCAACAGCAAATACGGGCTTGCCATCGCCTTGCAGTTTCTTGATCAGCCCCATGGACCAGCTTATGTCGGTGCGCGAATTGCGTTTGGCCGTTCCAGTGACGCCGTGAAGCAGGCTTTCCTTGCCGAGTCCATCCACGAACGAACGATACTCTTGATAGTCCAAAAGCGCCTCCGCGTTCTGCGGAATGATAAGAAAGCCCGGCTTCTGCCGCCATGCGGTTTCTGCCAATTCCCGTACGAATGAAATCATTTCCGCGCGGGCGCCTGGCCGCTCCTTCTCGTATGTTTCGTAGATATCGACCCGGTCCAGATAAACGCCATCGAACCCCGCATCGATAATTCGCCGCAAATAAGACTCTGGGCCCCGGAAGTTGATGTTCTTCCATCCAGGCAACCAAAATCGCACACGATGCGCTTGCGGCCACGCGCAATTCTCTTCTCCCAGCCATTCGGGCGGCGCCGTTTTCCATGCGGCTTCCCAGTAGAACCGGTACTCCTCAGAACTCCCCGACAGAAAGATAGGCGACGACATATCGTCCACGGCCGTCAGGGCCCGCTTTAATGCGAGCGACTTCTTCTTTCGTCAGTTGATTCTTGCCTTGGAACTTCGCGTAGTCGATCACGAGAAGATCACCGGGCGTTGCTGCCAACTGATCGACGTCGATGTTATCGAGTTGATAGTGCCATGATGTAGCGGCACTCAGCGGACCGGCAGATTTCTGGGCGGCAACAAAGCGCCATGGATAGTCGCGGTAGGGCCAGGTCGCGGCAAACAGAAACAAGGACGCGACAGTAAGATAAATCCAGCCCTTCAATTCCGTCATCGTTGCGTCCACATCCGTCGTGCTTGAATTAAAACTGCCCGAAAGGCGCCTTCGCTGCAACTAGAGGCTCAAAAGACCGTAAGCACATTCGTCTCGAGTGCTTGCTATATGGGCCCAATGGCAGCAAAACGGCGAAACCAAACATCGCCAACAAGGCCAATGTCCATGCCCTCCAATGAACCCGGCCCTTTCGACGAACTTTTGACGCTAAAAGACTGGCTGCGTTATGCCGTCAGTTCATTTACCAAGGCAAAACTCGTCTATGGCCATGGTACGGCGAACGCTGTCGATGAGGCGGCATTTCTAATCCTATCCACACTCAACTTACCCATCGACAATCTCGAACCATGGCTCGATTGCAGACTGACACTCCCCGAGCGCCAACGGCTCCACCAAATCATCGGCGCGCGCGTTGCCACCAGGAAGCCTGCCTCCTATCTGACGCACAGCGCTTGGATTCAAGGATACAAATTTTACGTCGACGAACGTGTCATCGTTCCACGCTCATATATCGGCGAACTACTCTGCAATGACGGCCTCTCAACGGCAGTGGCAGACGCCGAGGGCGTGACATCGGTTCTGGAACTTTGCACAGGATCGGGATGTCTGGCCATACTCGCCGCCCTCGCGTTTCCCAGGGCGCACGTCACGGCAATCGATATTTCCGGTGATGCCCTTGAAGTGGCCAAGCGCAATGTTGCGGACTACGAACTTGGCAGCAGGGTAGACGCTAAAACAATCAGACCTTTACGAACATATCGGCGAGCGCCGCTTCGATCTCATTTTGGCGAACCCTCCTTACGTAACGTCCGGCGCCGTCGCAGCCTTCCCGCCCGAATACCAGGCCGAACCCGAACTCGCGCATCTTGGCGGGCATGACGGCCTCGATCTCGTCAAACGCATCATCGATGACGCACCACGCCACCTGACACCAGGCGGATCTCTTGTGGCCGAAGTCGGCGAAGCACGTGAGGCCCTTGAGGCCGCTTATCCAAACTTGCCGTTTCTGTGGCTCGATACCGAAACCAGCCAAGGCGAGGTCTTCAGTTTGACCGCAGCAGACCTCGCGACGAGCACAAAGCCCCAAGCTCCCAAAAAGCCCGCACGAAGGGGCAAGCCCTAACCTGCTTTTACCTCAGCCGAACGCGCCAAAGTGATGCGATATACCGGTGCCGATTTCGCGCACGAACTCGTAGGCTTGTTCCATCGGCGCGAAGATTTCCGTCTCCAGGCGCCCGTAATCGTCAATGCCGCGCGGACGATAACTCGCTTGCTCGTCGAACACCGCCTCACCGCCGGCAGCCAGGGCCTTTTGACCGTGAGGAAAAGCCTGACGCATGATCGAGATGACTTCAGGAATTTCAAGGCCAAGTGCCATCGCTAGAACCTGGTCGTGCGATAGGCCGTCCTGAGGCGTAAAGCGTGGAAGCTGAGCGGCAAGGATAAAGATGCGCATGATCAGCGCCAACCGGATGGCCTGAAGCAAATCGAGTTCCAGACGATGTTCGTCGGGCACCTTGCCGCCCTCGAGATTTTGATCTTCAAGAATGGCGTGCAGATCGATGGCATCCAATCGCAAGTGGTGTACCAGCTGATTGATCGCGCCACACCGCTCGTCGGTCAGGAGATACGTTGCCAAAGAGCGAAACGCTGCTTCAAGATGCTCTTCCTTGCCCCAGGACGCGCGGCTTGCCCAGAACCCAGCATCAAACACCGTCGCATTCGCGCCCATAGCATTGAGGCTCGACAACTTTTTTCCGTGCGCGATCATTTTAAGGAGGGTCTGTAAGCGCGGCGATGACTTCGCCAACGCCGAAAACCTGTCTCGATCTGCGCCAACGCCAGTGCCAAGCCCCGCGACGACGTTGGCGATATAGCCGAACTGTTGCAGGATGGCGTTGTTCGGGATTGCACGCATGCGCGCAGGGTTGCCACGGTCTGACGTGTGTTCGCCTTGGCGTTTGACCGGACGCGAACCAGTCTTGAAGAGCATATTGGGGCCAAAAGCGCCGAGCACCGCACGATATCCGTCGTGCGCAAAAAGCCCCTGCTGGAATCCTCTGAGACGCAAAAAGAAGTCGAGGCTCAAGTTTTGATCCGTATAGAATGGATCCGCTTCGGCCGCAGGTGTCTCCCCGTCCATTACGATTGTCGCCAACGCGCGCGTCGTCAGCGCCCGGTGACCAAAGAACATATAACCGTCACCGCCCTGAAAGCTTGTCTCGTGCTTCACTGGCAAATTGGCGTTGGCAAAACGGCGGCGGGCTTCGTCCGAGAACACATAGTGCAGGCGGGTCGCCAGATCATCCGGGTGAGCGCCGCGCCCCATGGACTCGCCGTGGGTCGAGAAAATCACCGTCTCGACGCCGTCGAGCTTGGCCTTGGCGACGATATCCGCAAGCCCGTGATAGTAACGCTCGATCGCCAATGTCGCCGGAATTTGGCCGATGAACCGGCCAGCATCGGAGAAGCCGGTTTGGACTGAAAGCCGCCCACGGCCGCGCACGTAGTCGCGATAGGCTTCAAGCTCGATCAACCGCTCCATAATGCGCGCGCCGTTCTCTAGGCCGGACGGCGTTTCAAACAGCGGCGAAATATCCGTAATGCCGTCGACGCCGAACAGCTTGGCGAAAAACACGGCGATCAGCACCGTCGCGGGCGATTCACATTCCGCGATCAAGAAATCGGATCGGAGTCTCACGATCGACATGCTTATGAATTTGAGCGGCAAGAGCGAACTGGCGAATGGCCGTCGCCGTCTCAAGATCCAGCGTTGCGAAGTTCACGCTTTCCTTCTGGCACGTTCTGATCATCTCAACGATGCGCGCGAGTGCCTGACGTTCGGTGAGATCGCGCGTCCACGGCTCGTGCACATAAGCGCGAAATGCGTTGTTCAGCTGGAGCGCATTGATACGCAGGTGGATATGCGACGAGCCAAGTCCGGTCGCTTCGACAAGCCCCGTCAGAGACGCAACCGCCCGTCTTCATTTGCGGAGCTTCGGTCGCGTCCATGAGGGATGTGAGCAAGGCCACAAGCGGTTCCACTGACGTCAGATTATAGCCGTCCGTTTTCGTGATGAGATTGGCTGCTTTTGCCAGTGCCTTGGAGTCCGACCCAACCGATTCAAGTGCTTTCGCTTGCTCATCGACAGCGGCTATTGCGAGATCGAGTTTGGCTGTCAGTTGGCGCGCAATGCGCTGAGCGGCGTCGCCGTCTCCAAGCTTGTGCTTCAAAGTAAGAAATCGCTCGCGGATATCGACAAGTGCCGAACGCTTCTCTTGCAGGCGAACCTTGAACGAAAACGTCCAAGCGATATCGGTGCGTCCGTCGAGATCGTAACCGACCCACGAGGCAAAAGTCGTCAGCTTTGGGACGCAAGGCATAGGCCTTGGCGCCGAATTTCTGTGCCGCGACGCTATAGAACCCATGCAGAAGATCTTCGTAGGCGTTGCGCAGGTTATTGATCGCGTCCTGGGCACACTTGTGCTCGTGCACCAGGGAAATGCCCGGCGCTGGACGGTGCGGCATGCCAATCGTCACGTCCTTGCTCGACGGATCAGCAACAGCTATTTCCACCATGCGCTTATAGAGAGCGTCCGACAGGCCAAAGGTTGGATGAGCCGTCAAAACGATTCCGGTGCGTGCGCGCTGCCAACGGCTAGCAAAGGCTTCAAGCGAGCCCGATTGGTCAGCGATACGCTCTACATAACTCGTGAAATCCTTGAGTGTCGCCGCTTGATCCACGTAGCCGATGCGCTCTCTCAGGCGGCGTGCGCGGTGAACGCAAGCGCGGTCCATGATGCGCCCTGCGAGCGATTTCAATTCCTCATATGCAATGGTGCCGGTCTCGAGCCGGCGCGAAAGATCAAAGGCAACGTTGAGAATTGGATTGAGCGAGGGATTATCAGGGATCTGCGCTCGTAAGCGCTTCAGCTCGTCGCGCAATGCGAATTCGTCAAGCTTCTGCGGCTGAGCCTGATTTGCCTTACCCTGCATGCTCAGATCCTTTCAGATTTTCAACAACCTATGCGAATAGGCATCGCCTCGAACAACCGCCTATTCAACCATCCGGTCGAACAAGCATCCGGCCTCGCTGAGGCCGGATGCTTATGTGGACTTAGGCAACCTTCTTGGACTTGCCGAGACACCGAAGCAATCGTCGAGCCCATTTCGGAAGGCGTCGCGCGCAATCGTCACGCCGCAGCCTTTGAGGATATCGACCTTCTCAGCCGCCGACTCACCGAACGCCGATACGATCGCGCCGGCGTGCCCCATGCGGCGGCCCTTGGGCGCCGAGAGACCTGCGATGTAGGCGACGAGCGGCTTCTTACCGTGCTCTTTCGACCAAAAACCAGCTTCGGCTTCCTGCGGCCCACCGATTTCGCCGATCATCAATATCGCATCGGTGTCGGGATCGTTTTCGAAATGCTCGATCACGTCACGGTGCGAAGATCCGTTAATCGGATCTCCACCAATGCCAACCGACGTTGAAACGCCGATCCCGAGATTCTTCAACTGCTCGGCGGCTTCATAGCCAAGCGTGCCGGAGCGCCCCACAATGCCGACCCGGCCAGGAAGATAGATGTGGCCCGGCATAATTCCGAGCATGGCCTTGCCAGGAGAGATCGTTCCCGCGCAGTTTGGGCCCGTAAGAATCATGCGGTTTTCTTTTTTGTAACGGCGCATGTAACGCTTCACGCGGATCATATCCTGGGCCGGAATGCCGTCCGTGATGCAAACGCAATATTTGATGCCGGCGTCTGCCGCTTCCATGATCGCATCAGCCGCGAACGGCGGCGGCACGAACACGATCGACGCTTCGGCACCTGCTTCTTCAACCGCGCCTTTGACGGTGTTGAAGACCGGACGGCCGAGATGGGTCGTGCCGCCTTTGCCGGGCGTCACCCCGCCGATAACATTGGTGCCGTAGTCGATCATTTCCTGAGCGTGAAACGTGCCGATGCGTCCGGTAAAGCCCTGGATCAGGATCGGGGTATTCTCGTTGATAAAGATAGCCATGACTGAGGATCTCCCGGATTACGCGGCTTTTTTGGCGGCAGTGACGGCTTTCTTGGCGGCGTCGGCGAGCGTTTCGGCACTAATGACGGCAAGTCCGCTTTGATCGATGATCTTGCGTCCTTCCTCGACGTTCGTGCCAGCTAGCCGCACGATCACCGGCATGGTGATGTTCAGTTCCTTGATCGAGTCGACAACTCCCTTGGCAACCCAATCGCAGCGGTTGATTCCGGCGAAGACGTTGACCAGGATGACTTTGACGTTCTTGTCGCGCAGCACGGCGCGGAACGACTTGGTCACGCGTTCCGGCGACGCGCCGCCGCCGATATCGAGGAAGTTCGCCGGTTCTCCGCCAGCCAACTTGATCATATCGAGCGTTGCCATCGCAAGTCCGGCCCCATTGACGACGCATCCGATATCGCCATCGAGACCGACGTAGGACAGACCGCGATCGTTGGCGTAGGTTTCGCGCGGATCTTCCTGACTCTTGTCGCGAAGTTCAGCGATGGAAGGGCGGCGGAAGAGCGCGTTTTCGTCAAACGACATCTTGGCGTCGAGCGCCAGGACCGTCTTTTCCTTGGTGATGACCAGCGGGTTGATTTCAACCATCGTAGCATCAAGATCGCGGAATGCGCGGTAGCAGCCCATAACGGCCGACACCAGCTTGTTCACGATCTCAGGATCGACGCCGAGACCAAATGCGATCTCGCGCGCTTGGAACTGCTGCATACCGACAGCCGGATCGACACTGACGCGGATGATTGTATCCGGCTTCTTGGCCGAAATTTCTTCGATATCCATGCCGCCAGCGGCCGAGGCTACGACCATAACGCGCTCGGAAGCGCGATCCAGCACGAAGCCAAGATAGATTTCCTTGTCGATGTTCGTCGCTTCTTCGATGTAGAGGCGCGATACCAGCTTGCCGGATGGGCCTGTCTGATGCGTGACGAGCTTGCGGCCGAGCAACGCTTCGGCTGCGTCTTCGATCTCCTGTTCGGTCTTGCAGATTTTGATGCCGCCGGCTTTGCCGCGCGCACCTGAATGGATTTGCGCTTTGACGACGACCGTCCCGCCCAATTCGCTTGCGCGATAGGTTGCTTGCTCGGGGCTGTAGGCGAGACCGCCGCGCGGGATAGGTACACCGAACTTCGAGAGAAGTTCTTTGGCTTGATACTCGTGAATGTCCATGTTCGGACCTCCTGGAAACGCTAAAAATGATTGTTTAAGTTGGGACTAGCCTTTGCGGGCTGCTTCACCCTTCTTGATGGCAGCTGCGGTCGCGAGAAGATTGTTGGCCATCTTTTCAGACGCCGCGTCGATCATCTTGCCGTCGAGAGAAGCGGCACCCTTCCCTTGGGCTTCGGCTTCCTTGAGCGCAACGAGGATGCGCTCGGCGCGGGTCACTTCAGCCGCTGTCGGTGAGTAAATTTCGTTAGCGAGTTCGATCTGAGACGGATGGATTGCCCACTTGCCTTCCATGCCGAGCGCGGCGCCACGTCGAGCGGCCGCCTTGTAGCCTTCCGGATCGTCGATGCCGCCAAACGGGCCGTCGATCGGACGAAGGCCAAATGCGCGGCAGGCCACCGTCATGCGCGATAGCGGGAAGTGCCACTGATCGCCCGGGTAGTCAGGGTTCAATCCGCCGATGACGACCGTGCGCGCCTTGTTGAATGCCGAGTAGTCGGCAACGCCGAAGTGCATCGACTCAAGACGGCTATTAGCCGAAGCAATAGCTTCTACGTTGGCCATGCCGAGCGGCGTTTCGATCAGAGCTTCTGTACCAATCTTGTGCGGAAGCTTTTTGGCCACCTCGATCTGGCTGACGATGCATTCAACAGTATAGACGTCAGCGGGAACGCCAACCTTCGGGATGAGGATGGTGTCGAGCTTGGAACCGGCCTGCTCGCAGATGTCGATGACATCACGGTACATGTAGTGCGTGTCTAGACCGTTGATGCGAACCGATACGCTCTTGCCGGCGCCGGCCCAGTCAAGATCGTTCAAAGCCTGGATGATATTCTTGCGGGCTTGTTCTTTTTCCGGCGGCGCGACAGCATCTTCGCAATCTAGAAAGACATAGTCAGCGGCGCTCTTCAATGCGCGATCAATCATGGTTGGGTTAGAACCCGGAACCGCGAGATAAGAACGCTGCAGGCGCTGCTTGCGCGTGGGGTAGAGTGTATAGCTCATGTGACGTGACCTTCCCTAGTCGGCTTGTTGTTTGAGATAAGCGCATGCACGAGCGCAAAAATGCGCCGGTGCCTCAGTAATTTGCCGCGAAGCAGAGAACGCCCGGCCGTTCCCGGCCGGGCGAAGAATATTAGGCAGCTTTGGCAGGCGTGATGCTCGTTGCCGAGCGCGTTGCCGTCTTGCAGAAGTATTCCGCCGCAGCGCCCGTGCCCGATCCGAGCTTGATGTTAACGCCGACGTCCTTGAGCGTCATTTCAACCGCGAACAGAACGCCGCCCACCATGAATTCGTCGAGCGCGCCTAGATGTCCGATGCGGAACACCTTACCGTTGAGCTTGTTCAAACCGGTTCCGAGCGATGTGTTGTAGCGGTAGAACGCGGTCTTCAAGACGTTGTTGGCGTCGAAGCCATCCGGAACTTGTATTGCCGACACCGTATCCGAGTGCCACTTGGCTTCCTTGGCGCAGAGCTTGAGACCCCAAGCATCGACGGCCGCGCGAACGCCTGTTGCCAAGCGCTTGTGGCGGGCAAAAATGTTTTCGATGCCTTCTTCGTTGATCAGGTCGATTGACGTGCGCAGGCCGCGGATCAACTGCGTCGCCGGCGTGTACGGGAAGTATCCAAGATCGTTGGTCTTGATCATGTCTTCGAACGAGAAGAAGCAACGGTTCATACGGCCGTTGAGCGATTTGTTGGCGTCGAGCGCTTTCTGGCTGACGGCAAGGATGCCGAGGCCGGTCGGGAGCATGAAGCCCTTCTGCGAACCGGAGACGCAGCAATCGACTTTCCATTCTCCCATCCGCATATCGAGCGAACCGACCGACGACACACCATCCACCATCAGCAGTGCCGGATGCTTAGCGGCGTCGAGTGCCTTGCGAACGCCTGCAATGTCAGACGACACGCCGGTTGCGGTTTCGTTGTGCGTTGCGAACACGGCTTTGATTTCGTGCGCCGTGTCCTTGGCAAGGATGTCGGCATACTTTTCGAGCGGCACGCCTGTGCCCCACTCTTCATCGCACAGCACGACCTTGAGGCCCATGCGCTCGGCCATATCGACCCAGAGCAGCGAGAACTGACCGAAGCGCGACATCAAAACTTTATCGCCCACTGCAAGCGTGTTGGTGATCGCGGATTCCCAAGCGCCCGTACCCGACGACGGGAAAATAAAAACCCGGCCGTCCTTCATTTTGAAGATTTTCTTCAAGTCTTCGAAAATTGGCAGCGTGAACTTCGGGAATTCTGGATTGCGCATGTCTTCCATGGTCAAGTTCATCGCCATGCGAACGCGGTCGGGAATTGTCGTTGGGCCGGGAATAAAGAGATGGGGTGTTACGACCTGCATTGTGTTTCCTCCGCGCATGTTTTCGTTGAGCCACTGAAGCGCCGAACACAGTGGATCGGGACTGCCAGCGGTGTGAATTCTCTGGGGCGCCGCTGGGCTGCGGCTTCCGACTTTAGATTAAGACACGGCCAGACACTGTGGGAGGGGGAAAGCGCCTGCAACACCCTGATGGGGAGGGCCTTTGTCCGCATAGGGGTAGGAGAAACTACCCACCCAACAGACAGCACGCAAAATGGCGAGTTATTGAAGGTCTCGCGGCGCCGACATGTACAGCGCCACGGCCATGGCCCGGTTGGACACGCCAAGTTTATCGTAAAGGTTTTTTAAGTGGTATTTCACGGTGTTGCGCGTGATACCTGTGCGCGCGGCGATCTGCAAATTGGTCCATCCATTAGCCAGCGCGGCGAGGAGCTCGCGTTCGCGCGTCGTTAACATGCCAAGTGGATCGTAGTTGAGCTGGTCGATATCGATGTATGGGAGCGACAAGCGGCCGCGTGCAACTGTGCTGATGGTATCCAGGAGGACCGATGGCTCTTCGGCCTTTGAAACGAAGCCCCAAGCCCCGCCCTTAATTGCTCGCCGCAAGACATCGGTTCCGGTCTCACCGGTGTAAATTATCACCCGGAAAGGCCATTGGCGTTGCTTGATTTGGCTTAGAATATAGCCACCATCCGTGTCGGGAAGTGACCAGCCAACGACAGCAACTTGAAATAGCGCTTTGTCGCTCGCCGCCAAGAATGCCGCACCGGTCGAATACAGGCCAACCACGCTGAACCGGCTATCCTTCGAAATCATATTTTCAAGCCCCACGCGCACGACAGGGTTCTTGTCTGCAATCGCTATATCGATCTTGCCCGGCATGGTTGCGTCGGTCCGTTTCATAGAACAGCGTCAAAACCACAAGTGGCCAAAAATTAGCGCGAGCGCCAGGGACAAATAGGCGCTGGCTATATCTGGCAATGTTATGAGACCGGTGCACTTGGCTTTTCGACGCCTGAAGGATCACAATCTGAGACGTTTGGTTTGCAAAGCCGGCCTATCGTAACTAAATAAAGCTATGTCAACAAGTTACATTGGCCTCCGATGGGGGGCGCGCCCATCAATTCAGCCCCGCGCGGGATCCAATCCCGCAAAAATCACCTGATGCAATTGCAATTCCCAGCTGTTCGGCCCTCGCCTTCCGAAGGAAAACTGCTGCAGCGGCATTCCAGCCTTGGGCCAAGTGCACTTATGAGTTGGGGCGGTCTGTTATGCCCGCGATGCCGGGCCATAGATCCGCGACCGGCATAGGCAGGCTTACGGTTTTACCCCTGCAACACCCACCCCATATGGTGCCGCGCGGGCCTGGCCCGGGAATTGGCCATCGGCATAGAAGTCGTAACGGTAGCCGACGGTGAAAAACAGATCGGTTGAGTTTTCCTCGACCCCATTCAACTTACTATTCGTCCATTCTGCACCAACCTCAAGTTCGAGGCTCATGTCGCGGGTGACGTAGTAATTGAAAAGTACCGAAGGCAGGACCGAATATTCTACAAGATCCGTCTCATCACCGGTCCGGTAGCCGAGCCTCAGCCTGGGGTTGATCTTTAAGTTATCAAGGAGTGGATAGCGGGCGCTGAGATCGAGTACGTAGTGGTCGGACGTTGAGAGATCAGCAAACCGAACACCGGCAATGAATAGATCTTGCTCCGTGAAGACGCTATTGCCGATAAGCTGGGCCGAATAGAAATACTCGTTTCCGGTGCCGGGGGACGCCTCGACTCCGCCCGACGCCACAGTGCCTTCAAGGTTGGTTACCGTCACATCGGCGCTAGCCTGCAACATCTGATTGATCGGGTGCGAGAACCCGAGCGACGCCGACGTGAACGACGCCGAGCGATCCACTGCCAGCTGCTCGATTTCGGCCAGCGTCTTGTCCCGCAGCATCTCGTAAAGCGTCGGGTAGTTTTGCCCTTGCAATGCGGTCCAGGAAGACAGGTAAGGAGCCTTCCGGTAATCGAAGGAGCCGAATACCGTCGATTTATCCGCGAACGTCCACGAGCCGGTCAGAACGGCGGCATTGAGTTCGGCAAAGTGAATATCGTAGTCAACCGTTGCGAAGGCCGACTTGTTGGCGTCGAAATAGCGGACTTCGGCACCGACCGCGCGCCGGTCCAGAATCGAGCGATCCCGCTGCTCGATGGCAAACAGACTGGCGTCGAGCCCGCCGAACATCGGGCCGATATCGACGCTGGCGCCATAGAATAGTTTTTCATCCTCGAACGGCGTGTCGCGACGGCGTTGAACGGGCGAACCTGCAACGGCATTCAGCCGAACAAGTGGATCTGGCTGGTAACTCAAAACAGCGCCGTCGAAGCGGCCGAGCACGCCGCCCGTATTGCGGGTCTGCCGGCCAATCCGGCCTTCCAATCCCAAGTCACGCTTCGACGCTTCCATGAAAAGCGCGGCCACGCCGAATATATCATCGCCATCTTCGTCGAAGCCGTGTTCTTCTGTTCCAGAGAACCGCAACTTTGACTTGAAGCCGGCCCCATTGTTCCATGTGGCGATGGCATCGAGGCTCGATAGGACCTGATTTTGGTGGACGCGGTGAGCGTCGAAATCTTCGTTGGCGGCAGCAGGCAACGACGGATCCCGGATGGTGCGAAAGCTGTCGTCACGGATGTAGAATTGCGATGCGCTGCCGGAAACGGTCCACGTCTCGGAGCCTGGCGTCCGGTCGCCACCCGCTTCAGTTCCGCGCAGTGCCGGAATCCCTTCGCCATTGGCGGTGACAACGCCAGCCAGACGCTGACGTACGCGATCCGTACCCTCACCGGCAGGATAGCGCCGGAGATAATCTTCGAACTCCGCACGGGCTTCCGGAGCTCGACCCGCACGCTTGTAGGCAAGGCCTAAGTATTCCTGGGCATCTGCACTCGATGGCGTTTCCGGCATCTTAAGCACCTTGGAGAAGTGCTTGATGGCATCGTCGGTGTTTTGCTTTTTGAGGGCGCTCCGGCCTTCGTCCATGGCTGCGGCAGCCTCGCGGATCTGGACTTGCGACGCCGTGCCGTTCGACTTATTGCGTGCGCGCTTCGAAGCAACCTCAACCGGAGCGCTATGATCGCGCGAGATTGTTGTCGACCAAGCGCCGACGGGCCCACGTGATGTTGTCAAAGGACGGCAGGCGGCGGAAGGCTTGGCGCCGGAGATTGCAACAACGAGACTCTGGTAGTCGCCCCCCTGGCCAACTTGATAGTGAACCGGCGACGCGAATTGAATGATGAGAACGGGCCCGGCGGCGTTGCCTGCTTCAAAATCAATGGCGACAATGTCGGCGTTCTTGATTTCCGGCGCACGAACGGCTTCCCTGCGCGACAAGATCTCGGCCGCGGCCTGCGGGCCATCAAGCGCGCGCAGCATGATGCGCAATTCTTGACCCGATCCGGCCGGAAAATGGCTGACGTATCCAACACGAAGATTGAAGCCAATACTTAGCTGTGTGCAGCCTTTGGCGCTTGAAACTTGAACGCCCGACAGCACGCGATCGAGTGCCGGTTCGGCAAACACCTCATGCGGCAACATCAGGACGGCAGCCAGAGCCGCACCGAACCAGACTCGTGCGGTCGCAAATCGGCTCTCCCCGTTAAGCCAGCGCGCGAATTGTTGTGCGTGATTGTGGAATAACGCTCTCACTCGTCCCAGCTCCCCGCTTTTTTGTGACAGGTTTCACACGGCGCTGTTGTCCGCGGATGATCGTTCGGTTTGCCTTCGGCGATCACGCCGTTGTGGCACGTGGCACAACCCGTCGTAATTCCAGCGTGACTGAACTTGGCGCCCGAGAATGTCGTAGTGCTGCGATGGCAGGATTCGCACGGCTGCGTTGTTGGAACGTGGCCGGTGTTCTTGCCTGGAGCCGTCGAGCCGTTGTGGCAGCTGGCGCAGCCCGAGGTGATGCCGGTGTGATTGAACGCGGCACCCGAGAACGTCACCGTCGATTTATGGCAAGTCTCGCACGCCGCAGTCGTTTGCACGTGGCCCGTGTTCTTGCCTGGAGCCGTCGAGCCGTTGTGGCACGTGGCGCAACCCGACGTAATGCCAGTGTGACTGAACTTGGCGCCCGAGAACGTCACCGTCGATTTATGGCAGGTCTCGCACGCCGCCGTCGTTTGGATGTGGCCAGTGTTCTTGCCTGGAGCCGTCGAGCCGTTGTGGCACGTGGCACAACCCGAGGTGATGCCGGTGTGATTGAAACTGGCGCCCGAGAACGTCACCGTCGATTTATGGCAGGTCTCGCACGCCGCCGTCGTTTGCACGTGGCCAGTGTTCTTGCCTGGAGCCGTTGTGCCGTTGTGGCACGTGGCACAACCCGACGTGATGCCGGTGTGATTGAACGTGGCACCCGAGAACGTCACCGTCGATTTATGGCAGGTCTCGCACGCCGCCGTCGTTTGGATGTGGCCAGTGTTCTTGCCTGGAGCCGTTGTGCCGTTGTGGCACGTGGCACAACCCGACGTGATGCCGGTGTGATTGAAACTGGCGCCCGAGAACGTCACCGTCGATTTATGGCAGGTCTCGCACGCCGCCGTCGTTTGGATGTGGCCAGTGTTCTTGCCTGGAGCCGTCGTGCCGTTGTGGCACGTGGCACAACCCGACGTGATGCCGGTGTGATTGAAACTGGCGCCCGAGAACGTCACCGTCGATTTATGGCAGGTCTCGCACGCCGCCGTCGTTTGGATGTGGCCAGTGTTCTTGCCTGGAGCCGTCGAGCCGTTGTGGCACGTGGCACAACCCGAGGTGATGCCGGTGTGACTGAAACTGGCGCCCGAGAACGTCACCGTCGATTTATGGCAGGTCTCGCACGCCGCCGTCGTTTGGATGTGGCCAGTGTTCTTGCCTGGAGCCGTCGTGCCGTTGTGGCAGCTCGCGCAACCCGACGTGATGCCGGTGTGATTGAAAGTGGCGCCCGCGAACGTCACCGTCGATTTATGGCAGGTCTCGCACGCCGCCGTCGTTTGCGACGTGGCCGGTGTTCTTGCCTGGAGCCGTCGTGCCGTTGTGGCAGCGTGGCGCAACCCGACGTGATGCCGGTGTGATTGAAGCTGGCGCCCGAGAACGTCACCGTCGATTTATGGCAGGTCTCGCACGCCGCCGTCGTTTGCATGTGGCCGGTGTTCTTGCCCTTGGCCGTCGTGCCGTTGTGGCAGCTCGCGCAACCCGACGTGATGCCGGTGTGATTGAACGCGGCACCAGTAAACGTCGTCGTCGATTTATGGCAGGTCTCGCACGCCGCCGTCGTTTGCACGTGGCCGGTGTTCTTGCCCTTGGCCGTCGTGCCGTTGTGGCAGCTCGCGCAACCCGACGTGATGCCGGTGTGATTGAACGTGGCGCCCGCGAACGTCACCGTCGATTTATGGCAGGTCTCGCACGCCGCCGTCGTTTGGATGTGGCCAGTGTTCTTGCCCTTGGCCGCCGTGCCGTTGTGGCAGCTCGCGCAACCCGACGTGATGCCGGTGTGATTGAACGCGGCACCAGTAAACGTCGTTGTCGATTTATGGCAGGTCTCGCACGCCGCCGTCGTTTGCACGTGGCCGGTGTTCTTGCCCTTGGCCGTCGTGCCGTTGTGGCAGCGTGGCGCAACCCGACGTGATGCCGGTGTGATTGAACGCTGGCGCCCGCGAACGTCACCGTCGATTTATGGCAGGTCTCGCACGCCGCCGTCGTTTGCACGTGGCCGGTGTTCTTGCCCTTGGCCGTCGTGCCGTTGTGGCAGCTCGCGCAACCCGACGTGATGCCGGTGTGGTTGAACGCGGCACCAGTGAACGACGTCGTCGACTTGTGGCAGGTCTCGCACGCCGCCGTCGTTTGCACGTGGCCGGTGTTCTTGCCCTTGGCCGTCGTGCCGTTGTGGCAGCTCGCGCAACCGGAAGTGATGCCGGTGTGATTGAACGCGGCACCCGAGAACGATGTCGTTGACGTGTGGCAGGTCTCGCAAGCGGCATTTGTCTTGATGTGGTTCGTGGACTGGCCTGTCGCCGTCGTGCCGTTGTGGCAGGTGGCGCAACCGGATGTAATGCCGGTGTGGTTGAATGCAGCGCCCGCGAACGTCACCGTGCTCTTGTGGCATGTCTCACACGATGCTGTGGTCTGCACGTGTGTCGGAGATTTCCCGCGTGCCGTACTGCCGTTGTGACAACTCACACACCCCGAGGTAATGCCGGCATGGTCAAACGCGGCTGAAGTAAACGTAAGCGTGTTCTTATGGCAGGACTCGCACGGCGCGTTTGTCGCGATATGCGATGACGATTTACCGCGTGCTTGACTGCCGTTATGGCAAGTCGCGCAAGGGGCGTTTGCCTCTTTATGATCGTATCGGACTTGGTCCCATCCCGCGGACGCATGGCAGGATTCGCAGGTGTCGCTCGTCGGAGGATGCCCATTTGGCTTGCCTGAAGCTCGCGAGCCATTGTGGCAGGCGCTGCAATTCTGTGGTGTGCCTTTGAACCGCCCACCAATATGGCACGACGCACATTCAGTGCTTGCGTGCGCACCAAACAGCGGAAATCCCGTTTGCCCGTGATCAAATCCCGTTACGGCCGACTGTTGGGCATTCGCAGCACCTGAGAATAACGGATTCAGTATGCAGAGATGCATGAAGATAAACGCGGCGATGACTCTCGCAGCCTTCATACAATCCCCCTATACCAAGCTACGCCCCCGTCCCGATTTCGGGGTCTTCGCGCTCCCTTTCGGACCAATTGCCGGAAGCAATTCCGTCCGCGGCGAAGATGACAAAGCTGCAATAATAGTTTCTATTTTTTCCAATTTTTCCAATATCTTAGGTAGACAACGCCGGGGCGGCGAATTTATTCCAAACCAGGGCCCGAATATGCTCGCAAGGCTCATCATGACTACAATTGGAAAAGCCTTTGGCTGTCCTCATTGCCCCCGGCGCTGACGGAATGTTTCGGTCACGTGACACGTCTCGCAAGCACGCCCGAACGATCCACGATGTACGTCGTCGCTGCTATGACATCCGTAACAAGTCGTTGGAGCTGGCACGCGCGGAGCACTTTTCCCGGTGTGGCACGCATGGCATTGCAGCCCCTTATGCGCGCCGGACAGCCCAAACTTCGTTTCCTTGTCGTGATTAAAGCGCCAGAGCGTAAAGCCATTCGGATTATGACACCGCGCACACGCCAGTCCCAGACGGCCTTCGTGATACTTGTCCTTGTGGCAGCTTTCGCACGCGCGCGGCGTATCCTTGTATGCTGCGGTGCGATGACATTCTTCGCAAGGAACGGCGGCGTGCAAACCGATCAATGGAAAGCGCGTGAGATCGTGATCGAACTCCACCTTCTTTCGCCATCCTGTTTCGGCGTGACAGCTTTCACATCGTTCCCCTAACTGGCCCTTATGGGGATCGCTTTTCTTGTGGCAAGAGATGCAAGTCGTGGCGAGCTTATCCTTGTAGAGATCGCCCTTGTGGCAAGCATCACATTTGACCTTCTGATGCTCGCCTCTCAAAGGGAATTTGGTTTTCGAGTGATCGAAACTGACGGTCGTCCATTTCTTCGAAGCATGACATGTCTCGCACTTGGCTCCGTAGCGTCCGCCGTGCGGATCCTGTGTCTTGTGGCAATCGATGCAGGCACGAGGTAGATCTTTGTAACGTTCGCCGACGTGGCAAACCGCGCACTGCACGTCCTTATGTGCGCCTTCGAGAGGAAATTTCGTCTTTGAATGGTCAAATACTTTCTGCTTGGTCCATCCATCCACATTGTGACACTTCGCGCAGTCCTCACCGAGCTCCCCTTTGTGCGGATCTTCCTTTTTGTGGCACCCGATACACGCGGAAGGCGCATCGCGATACTTCTTCTTCGCCGTGTGGCAGCCCTCGCACTGCGCCTGTGCGTGTCCGCCCTTTAGCTCGAAATCTGCAAAATTGTGATTGAATGTGCCAGGATCAAACTGAACGATGTCGACTGTTCGTCCCTTGTGATCGGTATGGCAGTGTTTGCATTCGGTCTTCGCGATATCCGGGCGCTTGCCGTGCATGCCCTTCTTTCCTTCGATGTCCTTGGCGACATCCTTGTGACACTCAAGACAAAGCCTCTTTTGGCTCTCCTTTGAGAATGGCTCGTGGCAGCTCTCGCATTTCGTCTCGTACTTGGCGTGACCTTCGATCACCTCACCTGGCATGACAAGTTTCTCGAACAAGCTTTCTCCCTGAACCGCCATCGCCGGAAGCAAGGCAATGGCAGCAACCGCAACCAGAACTCGAAAGGCGGCCCGCATCAAGCTCAATAGCTCCTTGCCGCTTCAATAGAGATGTACGGCAACGATATGGATAACGACGGTTAAAACAAGGAGCACGAACAACGGCATGTGCAGCACGTGCCAAAGTGCCAAGAGCCGCTCGAACAACGAAAAGCTTTGGGCTTTCTTGACTGCTGCAAAATAGGTGGTGAGATGTTCGCGAAAGAGCGCCAAACGCTCTATTCTTTGCCGCTTCGTCCAACTCTGCTGGCGGGCCTGATCTCTCAGCGCAACATCCGCCGCACTCACCAATTTCCGGCGAGCGCGCCTCACGCGCCCACCGATCGTCAACGCGGCCCATAGCCCACCAGTGATTGACTTCGGCGTAACTGAAACGCGCGCGTTGAACTCTTCGAGGCTAGCGTAATTCGCCGAGTTTCCCGCCAGATCCAGCCCGAGCTGCTGCTTCAAGGTCTCGACGTCTCCCAAGATATCGCGCATTTCAGCTCGCGAGCCGTAGAGACCTTTATGGACCTGCGAATAAAGGTAGCGCCCGGCGATCCCGCTCGCGACAACGGTCAGCATCGTGAACAGCGCTAAGCGGCTGTTGAGGGAGCCGATCTTAAAGTTGCAGTGCAAGATGATGAGCGCGGGTCCAATGATGCCGAGCACCATATGGATGCGAAACCATGACGCCACGCGGCCCAGCCCATGGAGAATCCGGAAGCGCTTGCGGAGCGGATAAAGAATGAGCAGCAGCATTGTGACGCTACCAGCAATACCAAGCCAGTAGCCAAATCCTGTCTCTGCCGTCCAATGCCCTTCATCCCTGACTGACCAGGCATAGACGATAACGGCAAGCACGCTAGCGCCGAAGACGATTGGCCCAGCCCGAAGCAGCGGACGCGCAAGATAATGCGCAAATCGATTGCGCCAATGCTGTGCCGCGCCCGGCGCCTCGCCTGAGGGTCGCGCCCGCCTCAGCGGCGGCGGTTGCCGCGCCGTTGCGGACTCATGGCTTCGCCGGCCGTAGTTCCCAATTTGAATGTCGTTGTATTGGGCAATTCAAAATCCTCGACAAACGCTCACGTGGCGGATGCCGATAGCCATTGGCCATCGGACCCGCTCTGTTTTGGGTATGCATCGAGCCCGATCAATAACTGACAGCACTTCAATCGTGGCGACAGCGTGACGACAAGCGAAAAAGTCAAATGAAAACAAATGACACGACTGTCATCTCGCTTAGCGGCGACGGTGTTTTTTGCGACGAATTGGACCGCTTCCGGCCGCAATTGGAATAAACACTGGCAGGCATCGTTTTCAATTTGGGTATGCATCGAGCTGTCTGATGAACTGTCCTCCACACTGGCGAATATTCGCCGTGGGGGGCAGTTATTGATTCATTGTGCCGCGTTTCGCGGATGGATTATGGCAGCGGCCCCAGAATATCTGACCGCACGCTATAGTCCTCGAAACAACGCACTTCGTGAGGACAGGTCATGACGCAATCATTCGCGATGGTCGTTGCGGGTACGGCAGCGGCAACTTTGGCGGCGATACTTCTATTTCTTCGCACGACACGACTTCAGCGTCCGATGCTAGCGCTTGCTCGAAAGTGGACCACACTCAAGTGGCATGCCACGACGCTCGCCATTGTGCCGCTGACCGCGATCTCTGCACTATGCTTTGCAAATCCGGATACTGGCGATGCCGCCGGAACAAACGATGCCTGGATCTCGGCCCTGCTGGCAACCGCCCCGTCAAAAAAGGACAGAAGATATTCGTGTAACCGGCGGCACAGAAGCGCGAGAACGCGCTATTGAATCGCTTCGTACCTATGCTGCCCGCATTGCGGCAAAGCGGCAAGCCAACAACAATATTTCGATGGGTGAAAACAAAACGCCCGTGCCGGCGCCGATGCACTGGCCGATGTTGACACAATGATCTCGCTGCTCGCCGCCCGCCTTGACAAAGGAACCGGGCGACGCGAAAGGCTGGAAAATGCTTGGTTGGTCATACCTTAACACCGGCAAAACCGCCGATGCCATCAAAGCCTATGAAACAGCATTGGCGCTAACCCCGGATGATGAGGAAATCAAAGACAGTCTTAAAGCCGCAAAGTCCGCGAAACCAGAAAGTGCAATCGAGCCCGCAGCAACAGCTGCGCCCGGTCCAACGGCGGAAGATATCAAAGCGGCTGAAGGCCTCGCTGGCGACCAGCGCAACGATATGATCCGCGGCATGGTGAACCGCTTGGCGACACGCCTTGAATCGTCGCCGAACGACGAAGACGGATGGGTCCGCCTCATGCGCGCCCGTATGGTGCTGGGAGAACTGGATGCCGCCAAGGCGGCGTTGGCAAAGGCGCGCGAGACATTCGCCAGCGACACGGCTGTCAAAGACCGGCTCACCGCCTCCGCCCGTGAACTTGGCGTCGAAAGCAACTAGCCCTTAGATAGATACGAGAGTATTGCGAATGACACTTGATCCAATTCTCGCCTTTTACGGCGCTCCACTTTTCGCGATTTGGAGCCTGTATCTCATATCGCGCCGCCGCATGGAGGTGCGCAGTCTGAGCGCGCGAGAGGAAGCGCACGCCGCCGGACTTTCCGAACCGGTATCCTTGCATCCCGTGATCGACCCGACGTTGTGTGTCGGCTGCAAGGCTTGCCTCAACGCCTGTCCCGAAGGGGATATCCTCGGATTGATCAACGGCAAGGCCGAACTCGTAGAGCCTTCCAACTGTATCGGGCACGGAGCCTGCAAAACGGCATGTCCCCGCGGCGCAATCTCCCTGGTGTTCGGGACCGAAAAGCGCGGCGTCGACCTACCACTCGTTGGACCAGATTTCGAAACCAATGTCCCCGGAATTTTTATTGCCGGCGAACTCGGCGGCATGGGCCTTATTCGCAACGCGGTCGAACAAGGACGGCAAGCCATCGATTCAATTGGTGCGATGAAGCGATCACCTCAATCGAACCTATTGGACGTCGTAATTGTCGGCAGCGGGCCCGCCGGAATTTCCGCGAGCCTTGGCGCGATAGAGAAAAAACTCAAGTTCGTGACGCTGGAGCAAGACACGCTCGGTGGAACGGTCGCGCATTTTCCACGCGGCAAGGTGGTCATGACGGCACCGGCAAAACTGCCGATTGTGGGAGAAATGAAGTTCAAAGAAGTCAGCAAGGAAAAACTGCTCGGCTTCCTTCAAAATGCCGTCCGCAAGACGGGCCTCAAGATCAACGAACAAGAGCGCGTTGAAGCAATTACGTCTGTTAACGGCGGATTTGCGGTCAAGTCGACCCGCAACGTCTACCATTCGCGTAGTGTCCTCCTGGCCATCGGCCGGCGCGGAACGCCGCGGCGTCTCGACGTCCCGGGAGAGGAGTTGTCGAAAGTGGTCTACCGCCTCGTCGACCCGGAACAGTACCGCGGCAAACATGTACTCGTGGTCGGCGGCGGCGACAGTGCGCTCGAAGCCGCAGCAAGCCTCGCAGAAGAACCCGGCACGACCGTCGCACTTTCATATCGCAGTGACGCCTTCGCGCGAGCCAAAACCAAGAACCGAAAACGCGTCGAGGATGCTGAAATGTCAGGCCGGCTTGAGGTTATGCTATCCTCTACTGTGACGCGGATATTACCCGATCGGGTGGAACTCATGCATCGAAAGCGGCCGATCGTAATCCGCAACGACGCCGTGATCGTGTGTGCTGGTGGCATCCTTCCAACTGATTTTCTGAAGAGCGCGGGCATCAGAATCGAGACGAAATATGGAACGGCTTAAGACACGAAGCATTGCGGTGCCTGTCTTGACGCTCATCTTGGGCGCAGCAACGGCCGAAGCAATTGCCGCAGATCGCTCACGGTCGCCGACCGACCCGGCGGTTGCCGCCGCCATGCGCGCGGGTTCATTTAAAGACGCTGCGGCCCTTCTAAAGGAGCGTGCCAAATCCGGTGACACCGAAGCGCAATACCAGCTTGCCTCACTTTATCGCTCCGGCAAGGGCGTCGAGCAAAGCGACGCCGATGGCTTTCAGCTGGATGAAACTTGCCGCCGAACATGGACATATCAAAGCGCAATACAGCCTCGGCACCATGTACCTCGCGGGCCGTGGCACGCGAGTCGATGCCGCCGGCGCGCGGTCGTGGCTGCAGAAAGCAGCCGCACAAGGACACGACCAGGCACTCCGGCTCTTGGCGGAACTCAGCGATACCCGAAACACACCGGTCCCAGACGTGTCCGCTAAGAAGGTTCCGCCTATTCCCGGCGGAACTGGAGTGAATAAGAAACCAGAACCGATAGCCCAGGCTCTGCTCAAAGCGGACGCTTCAAGTCCGGCTGGTACTATGCCCCCATTCGTCGAAGCTGCATGGCGCGGCAAACTCGAACTGCTAAAGCGCTTCCTCGTGGCAAATGTCGACCTCGAACAAAAAGACAGGGAGGGCAACACAGCGCTCGCCCTCGCAGCCACTGGCGGACACATCGCCGTTGCCGAGGCCCTTATTGAAGCCGGAGCAAACGTCAACTCGCCAAATTTGAAAGGTGATACCCCGCTCATTTTGGCAACCACCAAAAGCAAGGACGACGTTGCTGCCCGCCTTATTGGCGGCAAGGCAGATGCTAACGCCAGAAACAAGTCTGGCCGGTCGGCACTCGACATGGCTGTTCAACGTTGCTCATCGTCCCTTGTCGAGCGCTTGATCAAGGCCGGTGCCGTGCAGACGCAATCGGAAAGCCGCGAGACGGTCTTGATGCAGGCTTCGGAAAATTGTGAAGCCCCGGTTATTTCTGCCCTTCTGCAGGGCAACGGGGATATCAACGCAAAGAATGCGCGCGGACAGTCGGCGACTTGGATTGCCGCCGACCACGGCAATACAGCAGCCCTGCGTCTGCTGCTTGACAAAGGTGCAGACAGCCAAAGCCCAAACGAGAGCGGCGACACACCATTGATGCGGGCGTTAGCAAGGCACGCAGAACCCGCTGCAGCGCTCCTATTGGCGAAGATCGATGAACCCGACCAGCAGAACGCGAGCGGAAACTCGCCGCTCATGTTCGCTGCGAAGTCGAACATGGCTGCCGCGGCGTCTCAATTGATCGCAGCAAAGGCCACTTTGGATACCCGGAATAGCAACGGCAATACCGCGCTGATGATTGCTGCGCTTGAGGGCCATGCCGCAATCGTAAAGCTGCTCATCGAAGCAGGCGCCGATCAAAGTCTACGCAACAAGAAGCGCGAACAGGCGCGCGATATGGCGATCGCCCTCGGACATGATGACGTGCTCAAAATCTTGAAATAGGTGCGGGGCACGCATCTGTGTATTTTGCTAAACGCCAGCGGAACATCGTATAACTGAGAACGCAAGCAAATGAGATCGCTGTCGCAAATTGACGGCGGACCGTGTCTCAAGAAATTGCTGGTCCGAAAAGTCTGGAGCAGGTCAACTCGCTAAATCGCTATATCGATTGGCGACCCCGGCAGGATTTGAACCTGCGACCTACGGTTTAGGAAACCGTTGCTCTATCCAGCTGAGCTACGGGGCCACGGTATGCGACGCCGCAACCGCGTCCTGCATATCTAGAGCTATGGGACGGCACCTCTCAGCCGTCAAGCAATGGGCACCAGAGCCCCTATCCATGTCCGGTGAGACTGATCCCGGCCTCACCGCCTTTTGCAGCGATGGCTGGAATGCTCGTCGAAACCGCCCTGGCGGCTAAGCCTTAACGGAGTTGGCAACACTGCACGTTCTATCCCAAAGTAGCACTTGAAATTATAGAGACCACAATCTTGGCGTGTTGTTCACGCGTGCGTCTCCAGCATTGCCTCTGCAAAGCCCTCCGGAACCTGAGGCGAGGCCTGACCAACTCTGCCTATTACCCTGATAAACGGAGAAACACTCGCCATGATTCTGACATAGACGGCGAACTCTCCACAAGATTGAATGTTCTTTTGGCTGCAAAACCTATGCGTGCGCAATCAAAAGGTGTAGCGGATTTGATCCGATAATGTGTGGAGTTAATCTTCAATGGGCACGATCCGCGTCGAGTTCATACCAGTTCAGAAATACAATCTTGGACTTCTTGGCATTGACCATATCCAACTCGTCTATCAGGACGAAACCAGCTTCGTTGACCGGCAAGATCATTGGTATGTTTTGGAAGGGATCCAAGATGGCGGCCTGCTCGGCAGCACGCTCGGAATCCAGGGCGAGGAATTTTATACCCCCCTGTCAGCAGCCAACGGCGCAAGCGGCGACGCGCTGATCGATAAAATTGGAACGCCCGAAAGCCGCGGCAGCCGGCCCATCATTGTCGGTCCCCAGGCGCTCTCCCTGTGGGATGCGATGTCGAATTACGGAACAGAATTGGAATTGCAAGAGCATCCCTATACGGGCTTTTCATTGCCGGGCAGCGCATCGCCGACAATCAACTCGTCCTCTGCCGTCGCCTCGATGCTTTGGAGCATCGGCATCGATGTTAATCTCGTGATGCCATTCACCATAAGATTTTCCCCAGGTACGACGACACTGCTCGGAACAACGCAGGCCGATGAGATCGTACTCGAAGGCAACTTCACACAGGTTGTGGGCGGCTTTGGGGAGGACATTCTGCGCGGCTCGTCATCAACGTCCGGCGTCGAAAAGTTCTATGGCGGAAACGACGACGACACAATTCACTGGTCTGCCGGTGAAAACATCATTCACGGAGGTGAACCGCACCTCAGTTACGGTTTGGACGGCCTCGACACAATTGATTACTCGGGCGTAGGTGAAGTAACCTTCTACAGCGCGCGCCACCCTGTCGAACATAAAATCCCAAATTTTTATACGGTCTTTGAAACCGGCTCCGACCAGCTTTTCTCAATCGAAAAAGTCACATGGCTTAGAGGACGCGACGTTGTCAACGTGCGCGAAGGCATCGACATTCTCGAAGTTCCAATCGAATTCAATCTTGACGACTCCTCTGAGGGCGGCGTAGGCGACGAACTTATATTTACCGAAAGCCAGACGCCGCTGATCATCAATGCTGTCGCAGGATCGATGATTTCCGTCCAAACGATCGCAAATTCAGGGCAAGACGCCGGCATTTGGGCTCAATCTGTAGAAACGATTGTCGGCTCAGCCGCCGACGATCTCATTTACGCTGGTGAAGACGTTACCGTTGCCGACGGCGGTCGCGGAGACGATATCGTTGATGGCCGCCTTGCCGTTGCGTTTTCGGAAGGTAGCCCACTCGGTTACGACATCGACTTGTACGGTAACGAGGGCAACGACACCCTTGTCAGCGGGGCGGGTTCGACCGGTGCTCACGGCGGTGACGGTAGCGACCAGTTTATTCTCTCAGCCATGGGAACCGGCAGCGGCAGGCCGAAACTTGTCATTCTTGACGCTACACCGGAAGATCGACTTTATGTGCCCCACGATTTTTTTAAGACAGCCCGTGGTGACTACGAAGGCTCCGAGCTGTTCCAAATTACCGGCGGCCCCTTCAAAATTGACGACTTCAATACAGTTACTTTTTTTGATTGGGGCATTCCGGATGACAACACCATCGACGGCTTTATCGAATTTGCCGGTCGCATAACGTTTGAAATGGACGATGCCGACCTTCTGATAAGGCTTGTCCAAGGGCATGCCGAAACGACGTCCATCGATTATGGGCCCGGTGAACCGCCCGGGCCACCGATGACGTCAGCGGCGCTCGAATCCGAAACGCGGGCCCTCATCCGTGTCGTCGACTGGAGCGAAGGCGATCTCGGCATCACTTTTCCTTTAACACTAGATTTCCAGACAATCATCGACACCGGCGGCGCTCCTGAAGATTACCCAGGCTGGCTGAGTGCAGTCCATGCTGCGACCAGCGCATCGCGATTCATCAACGCTTTGGACGATAGACCAGACGCATACCTTCCGCCCGAGTTGGCCCAAGCAGCCGTTTCTGCCCGCACATTTGCGCTCTCTGATCCAATTGCAACAGACGGCGACGACGTCATTTCAAAGTCAATCTGGAATTCAGATGAAATCGCGGGTCTGGGCGGCAATGATGATTTAACGGGTAGCTCTGGCGGGGATCGCCTAAACGGCGGAACCGGCGACGACGTCATGGCCGGCGGAAAGGGCAACGACACCTACTACGTGGATTCTGCCGGCGACCAAGTTGTGGAGGCCTACCGCGAAGGATTTGATCGAGTTTACAGTTCTATCGACTACACGTTGGGCATCAACGTCGAACACGTCACGCTCACCGGCAACGCCCACTCTGCTCAGGGCAATGAGCTGCGCAATACAATTGCCGGCAACGAATTCGACAACGTCCTAGTTGGCGGTGCCGGTGATGACACTCTCGCCGGAAACCAGGGTAACGATGAGCTATTCGGCGGCGAAGGTAGCGACGGCTATGTCTACGAAAGCGGCGATGGCAACGACATCATCATCGATGCACCTGGAGCTGAGGACGAGGATGTCATCGTATTCGCGGGGGACTACCGTCCAGAAGACGTTCGTTTCTTCCGTGATCCGGCCGCCATGGACGACTTAATCCTGCGCCTCGCAGGCGGGGGAAGTATTACCGTCCGTGATCACTTCAATGGATCCACAATTGACACGGTCGAGTTTTCGTCGGGGACAGTCTGGAATTCAGCCGACGTTCAAGTCCGCGCTTCTGCCGCAACTATATCCGACAATGACATTCCTGACGCCCGGCCTGACAGCTATATTTATGCCGGCATTGGCGACTTCACGATAGACCGTGCAGCACTTCTCGAAAATGACAGTGACAACGATGGCGACGCGCTGGCAATTGTCTCCATCACCGATATCAGCCAGGGCAATGTCACAGTCGATACTGGCGGCAACATCTTCGTGTCATCCCTCGGGAGCGCATCCACTGTCAACTTTAGATATTGGGTCTCAGACGGGCATGGTGGAACGAGCTCGGCGTTGGCAGAGATCACGCTTTTTCCGAATCAACCGCCACTGATTACTTCAGCCGAATTAGCCCCGGCGATCGAAGACTTGGACTCAGCCGGGCGCGTATTTGCTTCAGATCCGGACGGAGATAGCCTCGTCTATCGCATCAAGTCTGGATCCGGACCTCAACGCGGCACCGTGATATTTGGAGAGAATGGAAACTTTATTTATCGGCCAAACGAGAATGCCAATGGCGCCGACGCCTTCACGATTGAGGTCACTGATGCGCTCACAGGAATGGCCGAATACACGTTCAATCCCGCCATTGCCGCTCGCAATGACAATCCTATTGCGCGAGCAGACCTACTGGGCGTTGTCCAAGGCGGCAGCACAAAAACGATCGCCTCATCGGCCCTTCTCGGCAACGATAGCGACATCGACGGAGACCAATTGAATGTGAGCTCGGTCTTAGGTGCCGTTGGCGGAATAGTTAGCCTTTCGGAGAATGGTGAAATCCGCTTCGCCGCCGCCAGCGGCTACGTAGGAACCGGTTCCTTTACTTACACAATATCAGACAGCCACGGCGGCACCGCTCAAGCATCTGCTTCGCTGACGATCGTCGAGAATACGGCGATCAATCAGCATTTATTTGTTGGTACAAATCGCAATGACAAACTCACTGGAACAGACGAGGCCGATGTCTTTATTGGCAAGAGAGGCAACGACGTACTGGACGGCCAAGGCGGCAATGACATTTTCGAGATTAGGGGACAGGCAGGACTAGACATCTACAAGGGCGGCGCGGGCTACGATACAATAAGAGGTGGTGCTGGTGTGGACATACTACGCGTCACCTCAAACCAATCGAACTTGAATAGCATTGAAAGAATTGATGGCGGCGGAAGTCGCTACGACACTATAATTGCAACAGGGAAAAATGATAAACTCGACTTCTCGCGCATCGCTATAACCGGGATCGAGCGGATCAAACTTGGAGCAGGAAATGACACCATTCTTGGCTCAAAAGGAAACGACACATTCGTTGGTGGCGCCGGCCAAGACACTTTCAGGTTCAAGTCCGGGCATGGCCACGATGTGGTCCTCGACTTCCAGTCCGGTTTTATTGGCCATGGCGGCGATAAAATCGACCTGCGAGCAACAGGCATAAATAGCTACTTGGAACTTATCGAAAGTCTTCACCAAGTTGGCACTAACACCGTCATTACCTTGAGCCAGGACAGCAACATCACATTAAAAAATACCGCGCCATGGCATCTATCATTCGACAATTTCCTACTTTGATCATTGCGTTCTAGGATAGACGGACGATCACAGGGAACACGTGTACGCTGAAACTAGAACCTGTATTGGTGGAGCACGGCGCCTTGCAGTATCGCCATCGAAAACGCCTGATGCTTTTCAGCCAGGGCTTGAGCATAGCCGCGATATTCTCGGTTCTTTGGCTTGGCACTGCCCATGCTGGCGAACAGGCATGCGCATTGAAAAAAGGGCCCATAAAAACCGTCACGCGCATCAACGATGCGGACAGCATCACGCTGGAGGACGGAAGCGAAGTTAAACTAGCTGGCACATTGGCGCCGCGAGCGTCCGACGGCAACGCGGCCTCAGGCAAATGGCCGGTTGAGACGGGCGCTATCTCTGCCTTGTCCGCGATCATTCTTGGGCAAAAAGTTGAACTCGCGTTCGGCGCTACGCGAACCGACCGTTATGGACGGCACGTTGCTCACCTTTTTGTGGGTCGAGGCCGAGACCGCATTTGGGTCCAAGGCGCGCTCCTCTCCAGTGGATTTGCAAGAGCTTATGCCATCCCTGGAGGCAGAGACTGCCTGCCAGAACTCTTGGCTCATGAGAAAATCGCGCGAAATAGCCGTCTCGGGCTGTGGAGCGTAGGACTTTATCGCCCGAAGCCCGCTGATCGAACCGCTCTTTTGATGTATTTGAGAAGCTCGTTCCAGATCGTGGCTGGCCGCGCCGCAAATGTTTCACGCACCAAATCTGGCATATATCTGAATTTCGGCACCAACTGGCGCGACGATTTCACAATCCACATACCCAAAGATGTCGCGTCGGAGAACCGCGATTGGGAAACAACACTCGACTCTCTCAAAGGCAAGAACATTGAAGTGCGCGGCTGGATCGAAAGGCGTAATGGCCCAATGATCACGCTCTCCCATCCCGCCCAGATCGAGATTATTCCAGAGGGCATGGCGGCGCGAGCCTTTCTAAAGCCACGGACCCGGGCAAAGGACATTCGCACACCGCAAGAAGAGGCTCCAGATGCGAACGAACCGCCAGCACAAAAAGAAGAGCGCCCGGAGCCGGCGGCTCCAGGCGCTTTCGATCTTTGAGAACGTGCAGCGATCTATCCTTGACGCGCTCTAGGCTGCTTCGCCTACCGCTTCGCCGTCCGCTGCCAGGCGGCGGCTTTTTGCGCTCTTCGACAACACTTCCGTAATGCGTTGAACCGCACCACGGTCATCGAGCTTCTCAACCGCCGCTATTTCACGGGCCATACGATCAAGCGCATCTTCATATAGCTGACGTTCGGAGTAAGACTGTTCCGGCTGGGCCTCTGAACGATACAGGTCACGCACCACTTCTGCGATTGACACGAGATCGCCAGAGTTGATCTTCGCAACGTACTCCTGCGCGCGGCGGCTCCACATCGTTCGCTTGATGCGCGCGCGCCCTTTGAGGATTTCCATGGCCCTTTTTACGATACCGTCGTCGGCAAGTTTACGCATGCCAACGCTGGCGAGCTTGCCTGTCGGAACGCGCAACGTAAGTTTTTCTTTCTCGAAGTTGATTACGAACAACTCGAGGGCCATTCCGGCAATTTCCTGCTCTTCGATGCCGACAATTCGGCCGACGCCGTGAGCGGGGTAAACGATAAACTCATTGGCCTTGAAACCGTGACGCTGGCTTACAGGCTTTTTCTGCGCAGACAGAACCTGCCGCGCAGCAGCGGTCTTTTCCGCGATGGCTTTAGGTGTCGCCACAGCAGCGGCAACCGGTGCTGTAATTTTTTGGCCGGCAACTTTCTGCACAGACGCCGGCAACGCACGCACAGCGGCTGGCGCTGCGACGGGCTTAGCCGCAGCGTGGATAGCCGCTTTGAGCATACCAACAGCTGGCTTCTTTAGCGTAATTGGTTGTGAGACAGACTTCACTTCGGCTTTGGCGGCGACCGGCACCTTTTTAACGGGCTTTGCAACCGTGACCGGTTTGGCAACAATAATAACTGGCGCAGGTTTTGACTTGCTGACCGGAGCCTTTTGGGCTACCTCGGCTTTAACCTTTGCGACTTTTACCAGGGCGGGCGCTGCCTTGGAGGGAGCGGTTTTGCGTGCCACAGGCTTTGCCGCAGACTTGGCAACAACCTGAACCTTCTTCTTCTGAGCCATTTCGTTCATCTCACTCTGACGTACAAAATCCGACCAGGCAACTTGCCCAAAAGGACCGCGGCCACTCTTACTTGAGAAGGCCGGCTGATTAAACGATGTGCCGGGGGTCGCCACATCGTCGTGCTCTACACACACAGTCGCCCGCCCTCCTTTATCCAGAGGCCGTGCCGCATGTGCTCGTTTTTGGCCTAGTACTGCAAACCCTGCCCGACTCTGATTCGGCCCAGTTGACGCCCCTAGTCGTCTTATTGAGCACAAGCCCTATAGGAGGGTTTGCGCTCTTTTGTTCTCGGCCGTTCAGGATCTGTGCTCACTTCTTGCCATCACGCAGTGCACACTAACACAATCTTCACGGCAAATGAAGGGCTGGACGGTGGGACACAACCATCGGCCTTAACTGTTAGCCTTAAGTTGCGTGGGCATAGCGCTTGGTCCACGCAAAATAAGTCACGAAAAATCGAGTTTTTTCGGAGATTTTTCTAAACTAGTCGCCAGAACCAGGTTCGGGAGAAAAATATTTTTCAAACTTTGCTTTTTCATCTTTGAAAGCGTCGGCGTCGCCTGGCGCAGCCTTCTTTGCCGTAATATTCGGCCAGGTTTCGGCGAATTTCCTGTTTATTTCCAGCCACTTCTCAGTTCCAGGCTCGGTATCGGGCTTGATTGCGTCAACCGGGCACTCAGGCTCGCAGACACCGCAGTCGATGCACTCGTCCGGATGAATGACGAGCATGTTCTCGCCCTCATAGAAACAATCGACGGGACAGACTTCGACACAATCGGTGTACTTACACTTTATGCAATTCTCGTTGACGATGTAAGTCATGCTTGTTTCCGGTCGGTAGTGGTCATCGCCCAATAACGAGCGTCGTTACGTTGTACTCCAAGACCGTGAACCATGACCCTGGACCGGACGCAAGTACCAAGAGGCAGCATCGCAATCAAATCAACCGGCCTTTCAGTCGCACAAGATCGCGCCGCTCGCGTTTTGTCGGGCGGCCCGCCCCCTGTTCACGGATGGCTTGAGGCATATTTATTAGATCCGGCGCGATCGAACCGGGCTTGTTTGCGGTATTTGCTGCGGTTCGCTCTGGTTCAGGAGTCAAATCGCGGTATAGGGTTGCCGCCTCAGTCGAAGGGCCCCTTCGCGTGCCAAAACCTTCGACTTTAAGAATTCTCACCCTCGGCCCGAGCGAGATCGTCACCGCATCGCCAAGCCTTAGAATTTGAGCGGACTTGACAGTGCGCTCACGATTAACCCGCACCTTGCCCTTTTCAATCAAAGCCTTTGCCAGCGTTCGTGATTTCGTAATCCGCGCATACCAAAGCCAAACGTCAAGTCGTTGCCCAGAATCACTCCCACCGGACGCCGTCATCAAGAGCCAGCTCCCTCACCCCGCTTGTTCAACGATGCCTTGAGTGCTGCGAGTGCTGCAAATGGACTATCTGGATCTACTCCAGACCGCTTGGGCGGTGAGGCTGTTATAACCTCCGGCTGCCGGCGCACCTCTTCACGACGGCCTTTGTCAAATCGCGGACCCTTGTCGAAACGCGCGCCCCCGCCTGGCCGATCGCGATTGTCGCCACCGCCTTTTTGAACTCTTGGGCGGTCGCCCCCTTGAGGCTTCGGCCGCCGGTCGCGATCTCCTTCGCTATGGCGCTCACGCCGCGCTCCTCGATCGGCCCCATGCTTATTAGCGTCGGAGCGTTGATCACCGGATTGTGGTTTTGCCAGATCTGATGCCAGATCTGATGAAAGCCCATCCGCCGGAATCGCAGCAGATGCAGCCGCCCCGCCCTCGGGTACAATCGCCGATTGACTGGAATGACGCACGTCCGGCCGCGTTCCCGAATGTTTGTGAGACGAGCGGCGATGATGGTCACGACGTGGCTCTGTCTTCTCGGACTTCTCGGCGCGTTGGTGCCGTCTCGGGCGCCAAATATCTTCAAATTTCTGTTCTTCAACAGCCGCCGGGGCCTCGGCCGCAGATTGTGTTTCTCCAGAGGACTCTGTTGGCACCGTCTTTGTCTCAACTGCCAGTGCAACAACCGCTGCGGGCGTCTCATCAGCCGGCGGCGAGGCTTCAGCAGTCGGCACGTCTCCAGAACTCGAAACCGCCAAAGGCATAACTGCTTGAGCAGGTGATGCCGCTGGTATCGCGCGCCGCTCCAACCTGAAACCCAGGGCCTTTAGAACGTTCCCCAGTTCCTCAGATGATGTACCGAGGATCGACATCATCTCTTCAGTGGCCCTGAACCCGCCATCGCCCGTCGCGCCTTTTGGCGGCGCATCGGTAGCGCCGGCTTTTTGACGCCACGCCAGAAGCGGCCGGATGATGTCAGCCAGCCGCTCCAAGATATCGAGACGAACAGCGCGAGGGCCGCACAAATGGAAACCATATGCGCGGTAATATGCTTCCGGAACGGTCGCGTCTGCTGCAGCCGACGTCAGTCCAGGACGCGGCAATTCAGGCAACTTATCTAGGTCCAGCCCATTTGCTTGCGCATATTTTAGCGCAAACAGTGTCACGGTCAGCTCAGCCGCTGCCGGCTTCATCATGACTGGGAAATAAATGTTGAACGCCCCAAAGCGCAGGCCGTGCTTACGCAGGCTTGCGCGCGCTGGCTGATCAAGCGCACTGATCTCGTCCGCCACCGCTTCGCGCTTCAGCACGCCCAAGTTTTCTTTGAGACGGAATGCAATGCCTCGCGCGAGCCCCTGCAGATCGCTGGCATTAGACAGCTCAACAAGGGGCTTCAACTTGTCGGCGATCAGTTCCTTGATCCAGGTTTGAAGGCGCTGCAATACCTTCTCTTTGTCGGCTTCTGCAATGTGTTCGTCCGTCAAAAGAGACAAGGACGGCTGCAATGGATCATCAGCCGCTTCAAGCCTGGCGATCTCGTCATCGCGCCACATGATCCGGCCGTTGCGCGTAAGCTTGAACGCATCGTTCTGGGCAGCGGTCACACGGCGCACGCGCATCCCGAGCTCGCGCGCGAGCACGTGAGTAGCCGCGGCTCGCGTCGCTTTCTCTTGGATGCCATCGGTTGATAAATCAAGTGTGAAGCGAAATCCTTTGAGGCGGCCTACGAAATGGTTCTCTACTGTGATCGATCCATCGTCGGCGATCTCGGCGTTCAATTCGTCTTTGTCTCTCATGCCCTTCATCAATGCACTGGTCCGGCGGTCCACGAAGCGTTAGTCAAACACTCATGCAGCGCGTCGGAAAGCCTGTCTTCAATTGCCCGGGTCCGTTCCTGCCAATGAACAGGATCCTTGAGCCAGTCTGGACGGTTCGACACAAACGTCCAAGTCCGAATGTGAGCGATGCGGTTGGCGAGGGTATCTATATCCCCATCGGTGCGATCTGCAAAAGCTACTTGTTTGGCAAACCAGTCTTCTGGGATGCGCCCAGTCCCCGTTTGCAGGAACTTATAGAGAATTCCAGCCATTTCAGCGTGGTTTTGTCCAGAAATCTTGCGATAATCCGGAATCTGACAGACATCCCATAGTTTTTCGACCGCAGCCGGCGTCGTGCACAGCGCCACAAGCTCGCGGTCAGCGCTCAGCGCTTCAAGCGCGGCAACGTCATCTGCCGTTCGAGCGCGCGTTAAGCGAGCCTCCCGAGGCAACTCGCGAAGCAACTCGTGCAGGCGTTCTAGTGTCCGGAAATCCAGTTTGCGATTGCGCCACTGGAGAACCCGCACGCTGTCAAATGTATGCGTTTCAAGCCGCTCTACGAGATCGCTAACTAATCCGTCGGCACCGCCGGTCACTCCGAAAGTACCGTCATTCATGTGCCGGCCGGCACGCCCAGCAATCTGACCAATCTCACTCGCCGTTAAATTGCGGTGGCTGTGGCCGTCAAATTTACGTACCGCTGAGAAGGCGACATGATCGACATCAAGATTGAGACCCATGCCGATTGCGTCAGTCGCAACCAGAAACTCAACATCCCCTGACTGATAGAGCGCAACTTGTGCGTTACGGGTGCGCGGCGAGAGTGCGCCGAGAACAACCGCCGCCCCGCCGCGTTGGCGCCGGATGAGTTCCGCAATCGAATAGACGTCCTGCGTCGAGAACGCCACGATGGCCGTACGCGCTGGTAATCTCGTAATCTTCTTCTCGCCGGCATAGGACAATTTTGAAAGCCGGGGCCTGGATATAAAATTTGCGCCCGGAATGAGTTCACTGATGGCTTCGCGCATCGTTTGCGCACCAAGAAGAAGCGTTTCCGACCGTCCTCGCGCGTGCAAGAGCCTATCGGTAAAAACGTGGCCGCGTTCGGGATCGCCGGCGAGTTGCACTTCATCGATCGCGAGAAAGTCGACAGCGACATCGCGCGGCATGGCTTCGACGGTCGAAACCCAATATCGCGCCTTTTCCGGCTTTATCTTCTCTTCCCCCGTAATAAGCGCGACCTTGTCGGCCCCAACCCGATTTTTGATCTTATCGTAGACCTCGCGCGCAAGCAGGCGCAGCGGCAGCCCGATCATACCGCTCTCGTGACCCAGCATCCGCTCAATCGCGAGATGCGTCTTGCCAGTATTCGTCGGCCCGAGGACGGCCGTAACATTGCGAATGCGGGCTTCCAGCTCGCTGCCCATGAACACTGGCCTCCTGACCGGATCTTGGCCCCGTGCATTGCAGAGTGGGCTGACGAGATCAAGGGTTTATTGAGGAATCGCGCGCGTATAACACCTGCGCAGACGATCTAGAATGCCGTGCCGCGCTCATTGTGTCAGAGCAATCACTGTATTGTTAGGAGCTGTGATGTCGATGCGATCTGCCACCATAACCGCCGCGCCGAGTGTCGTTGGCACAGTTATTCTGTAAGGCACATAAACTCCTGCGCTTGGCACAGGTCTCAAAGCAATTTCAATTGCGCCATAGTCGACCCACGGATTTACAAAATCTTTGGGCTTGTGCCCTGCAACCGGATCATACTTAACTTTGCAAATATGCAGTTCTTTGGGTTGGCCAGATGGCTTCGCCTCTGAGAGGCGTTCGTGGCCTTTGGGCGACAGAGTAAGATTGAAGCGAACTTTGCCGTCAAACACGGCAAGTTTTTTGCTGCATGGGTTGCCAGCACCCGCATGCGTGAGCGCCATGATGGCACTCATCGGATCGAACACGCTTTTCATGTGCTCTGGCTTTACCGGCACAGCTTCTGGCGATGGATATTTTTTAGGCTCAATCGCCAACGTTTTTACGCCTGAGGTATCGAACCCGAGCCTTATCAGACCGGCCTTCGACTTAGTGCGGTAGTTCATCTGATAACTGACAGGCCGTGGATTTTCCGGCGCTATCGCCCCGTTAGCGGTAATAGTGCCCTTCCACTTGAAGGCCCCGAACAGCGCCGAGACATTCGCCGTACTCGTCGCAGAGTAGGTTTTCCCGTTTGTGGTCGATTTCAAACGAATAGGCCCCAACGTCAAATCCGTTGAAGGACAACTTATATCGGCTCGAAACGCTCGACGGCCATTTGGACTCGCCCGCGCCAGCTTGAGCCTGCAATGGCAGCGCGGCTGCGACAAAACATACGGCACATTTCCCCCAGACTAATGCCGGGCTGGTCAGACTTTTCATAGCGATAAGAGCCCCTAACGGATGTCTCGTTCCCTTGGCCGGTTAGGCTTCCAATGCGTCGAATATGGGGCTGCTTTTCACGGCGGACGAGCATATTTATCAACCTCGGCACACTTTAGCGGCAGTCCGGCTTGACGGCTGCGTCAAACGTCCCTTATACACCCCCATCCTCCCCGCCGGCTCCAGCCTGCGGGGCGAAGTTTTTTGGCCCAAACCGGCGGCCCCTTTCGGGTGACTGAGACCGGCGATCACTCCGCGCCGCCGTGGCCCGCATCTGCGGGTGCGAAACGGGCAGCGGATCAAGGAGAGAGTAGCATGACTAGGCGCTGTGAGCTGATGGGAACGTTGCCGCTATCCGGGCAACGCAAGAGCCACGCAGAAAACAAGACGAAGCGCAAATTCCGTCCGAACCTGTGCAACGTGACCTTGATGAGTGAATCGCTGGGCAAGAAATTGCGCTTGCGCGTTTCGGCCCGTGCGCTGAAAACAGTTGAGCACCGCGGCGGCTTGGATGCTTATCTGTTGAAGGCCAAGAACGAGCAGCTGTCACCCGATTGCTTGAAGTTGAAGCGCGAGCTGCAGAAGGCCGCAGCTAAAGCCAAGGCCGCCGCTTAAGCCAAGCCGCAACAGCTGCCTAAATCGAGATTTCATCAAAAGCCCGGCCGAGCTTTGCTCAGGGCCGGGCTTTTGCCGTTTTGGGTCCGGCCAACGCAAACTGCAGAAGTACTGTACGCTGTAGCATGGTGTTGAAGTTGTTGTCTGAGATCAAAGTCAAAAGCGTTTCGCCGTCCTGGCCCCGGCTAACTGCCAAGCCTTCCATGTTGTCGATTTCCTGTTCCAGGGTTGCTTCGACCAGAACTTCGCCTGCGATTGTCGCACCAGCTTTAAGCGCGGCCGCAGGAATTTTGCGCAACCGCATGTGCATGCCTTCAAGCCAGCGAAAGCGCCGCTCCAAAACGATGATGCTGCCGTCATCAAGACTGGCGACGTCAGTGACATCAAAATCACCGATATTCGTGAGATTAAATCGCTGTGCCTTCCCTTTAATCCAGATCCATCCCGTATGGTTCTGCGCATCGCCAATCAGGCGTTCTGCCATGGCAATGACGGAACCTTTATTCGGGCCGCCTTTCAAAACCGTCATGGCCTCAAGACCGCCGTTACGGCGCATTTTCCGGCTGTCGGCGGACAGTGGCACGAACCCGCGCGTGGGCGACAATCCAGATGCCGAAATATCGTACCGCGCAACCCGGGCGTTTTGCTCAAACGATACAAGCAACGACCCACTTGAGAGGCTGCCGTCCACCAAGGTTACAGCTTCCGCATCCCGGTCGCGGTTGCGCTTCAGCGGCCGGCCTTCTGTCGTCAGCAACGGCCCTATGCGCGTATTCTTGATGCCTGAGGGTCTCGTTCCATCATAGCCGATCTCGCCTGTCATCCAGGCACCAGCATCCGATACGGCCACGAAGCGCCGGCCATCGGCCTCAAGGGCCAAACCCGACCATCCGCCGAAATTCGGGTGCGGAGATGAGAGTTGCAAGCCACCCCGCCACTCGAGATGGCCGAACTTGGCGCCGCTGCCCGTGCGTGAAAAATTCTCGATTCGCACCGCTGTAAGTTCTAGTGCTGCGACAGCGAGATCTTTTGTGTCTGGTTTTGGCTCCGCTGCGGCAAGACCAGCAGTCAAAAGCGTCACGGCGCCAAGAGCGGCCATCCGCCGCTTACGCCCAATGTTTGCGCGAAGCCAAGATAGTCCGCAATTTCTCGAAGCTTGCGAAGGCAAAACCTTATTCCCTGCCTAATGCACACGGCGGCTTTGAGCGCTGCCACGCTTACCGCTGTCTTTAGCCTTTTCTTCAAAAAGCTCAACCAGCTTTTCCGTCATGGCGCCAGCAAGTTCGGAGGGATCAGTGATCGTCACTGCGCGCGAATAGTAGCGTGTTACATCGTGGCCGATGCCGATCGCTATTAGCTCAACCGATGAGCGTGTTTCAATCTCGTGAATGACTTGTCTCAAATGCTGCTCAAGGTAGTTGCCAGAGTTGACCGAGAGCGTCGAGTCGTCGACCGGCGCTCCGTCCGATATCATCATAAGAATGCGGCGTTGTTCAGTCCGCGCGAGCAGTCTTGCATGCGCCCACGCTAACGCTTCGCCGTCGATATTCTCTTTGAGCAACCCTTCGCGCATCATCAAGGCAAGGGCATTCTTGGACCGGCGCCACGGCGCGTCCGCCGTCTTGTAGATGATATGCCGCAAATCATTGAGGCGGCCTGGTGACGACGGTTTGCCAGCTGACAACCACTCTTCACGCGCCTGCCCGCCCTTCCAGGCCCGTGTTGTGAAGCCCAAAATCTCGACCTTGACGCCGCAGCGTTCGAGCGTGCGCGCCAGGATATCGGCGCAACAGGCCGCCACCATGATGGGCCGGCCGCGCATGGAGCCGGAATTGTCCAACAGTAGGGTCACAACGGTGTCGCGGAAATCCGTATCGCGCTCGCGTTTGAAAGAGAGAGCGTGCATGGGATCGGTTATGATGCGGGTCAATCTCGCAGCGTCCAGTACACCTTCGTCGAGATCGAAATCCCAGCCACGGTTCTGTTGGGCAAGCAACCGGCGCTGCAACTTATTGGCGAGGCGGGCGACGGCGGCAGCAAGTGTCTTCAATTCCTTGTCGAGGAATGACCGGAGCCGCTCAAGCTCTTCCGGGCTTGAGAGTTCATCCGCACTAATCTCTTCATCATATGCTCGCGTGAATACCTTATAACCAAACGCCTCAGGATTATCGAGTACGTTGGCGTTCGGCCGCCACGGTGCTGGCGCCTCTTCCTCGTCGAACGACTCGTCATCACTATCCTGCTGATCGGCATCAGAGGCGTCGGCCATGTCTTCGGTTTCAGAGATCTTTCCGTCCGAATTTTCGTCGTCGCTGGCTTGGTCTTGGCCCTCCGCGCCCTGATCCTGTGTTTGCTCGGAGTTTTCCGCGCCCCCTTCCTGGACATTCTCTTCGTCCTGGTCTTCGCTATCGTCGGGCTCGTTTGCATCGGCATCCTCGACCATTTCGAGGACTTTCAGCAAATCGCGAATTTGCCGGCCGAACTGCTCCTGGCTTTCAAAACTTTTCTCAAGCCGTTCGAGAACTTTGCCGCCTTTACCTTCGATAATGGGGCGCCAGGCCTCAACCACGCCATGCGTCGACTTCGGCGGGGCTTGCCCCGTCAAGCGCTCACGAATGATGAGTGCGAGCGCATCTTCGAGCGGTGCTTCCGCGCGTTCCATCGAATTTTTGAAACGGCCATGACTGTATTGATCTTCCAAACGCGCCGTCAGGTTCTTTGCCATACCGGCCATGCGCGTCGAACCCAGCGCTTCGACCCGCGCTTTTTCAGCGGCCTCGAACACAGTTCGTGCGGGACCCGGCGGCGGCACGATGCGTTTATGGATTTTGTTGTTGTGGCAGCCGATGTTCAGGGCGATGCTGTCGGCCCATCCGCGCACGATTGCGACGTCCTTGGGCGAGGGCGCGCGCGGCGGCTCCGGAAGTTGCACGGAGTTGGCGGCAACTTCAGCCTTGCCCGGTCCAAACCCGACTTCGAGTTCTGCGTTGCCTGCGATCGCGCGCACGGCAGGGCCGAGCACGCGCTTTAAGGGCTCACTCGGGGCGTCTTTGCGTTTACTCGGAGGTGTGGCCATAATCTTTGTTCCACGGCGTGAACTTGTTGCGCCGTTTAACTTAGTGCAACATTCGCCGTGCTTTCGGGCAACTCCTCGCCGAAGCAGCGCTGGTAGAACTCGGCAACGAGCGGCTTTTCGAGTTCATCGCACTTGTTGATGAAAGTGACCCGGAAAGCGAATCCGATATCGCCAAAGATCTCGGCGTTTTCCGCCCAGGTCATGACCGTGCGCGGGCTCATGACGGTCGAGAGATCGCCGTTGATGAAAGCGGAGCGCGTCAAATCGGCGACGCGCACCATGCTGGACACCTGCTTGCGTTTAGCCTCTGTCTTGGCGAAGGCCTTGACCTTCGACAACACAATCTTGGCTTCGTCATCATGTGCCAAATAGTTGAGTGTCGCCACGATCTGCCACCGGTCCATCTGGCCTTGGTTGATCTGCTGCGTGCCGTGATAGAGGCCGGACGTATCGCCCAAGCCAATTGTGTTCGTGGTCGAGAACAGACGGAACGCCGGATGCGGGCGGATGACTTTGGATTGGTCGAGCAACGTCAGCTTACCCGAGACTTCAAGCACGCGCTGAATGACAAACATGACGTCGGGCCGGCCTGCGTCGTATTCGTCGAAGCAAAGCGCAACGTTGCTTTGCAGCGCCCAGGGAAGGATGCCTTCCTTGAACTCGGTCACCTGCTTGCCGTCCTTGACGACGATGGCGTCCTTGCCGACGAGGTCAATTCGCGAAACGTGGCTGTCGAGGTTGACGCGCACGCATGGCCAATTGAGACGCGCGGCCACCTGCTCAATGTGCGTTGACTTGCCGGTGCCGTGATAGCCCTGGATCATGACGCGGCGGTTGTGCTTGAAGCCCGCGAGGATGGCCAGCGTCACATCCCGGTTGAAGAGATAGTCGGGATCGAAATCGGGCACATGATCGTCAGGCTTGGAATAAGCCGGCACTTCGAGATCGCTGTCGATCCCGAAAACCTGACGCACCGACAATTTCATGTCGGGCATGCCTGCCGTTGGGGCAGCGGCCCCGGCGCTCGTTGGCGTTCGCATATGGTGGATACGTTCCCGGCTCGAAATGAGACTTGCTCGCGAAGAAGCTTGGGCGGGATGCCGGTTTCAGCGCAACGCGCGGTGACCCGGGACGGCCGTTTAGACCATCCCCGCCTGCTTGAGATAATTATAGGCTTGGATGATCTCGCGCAACTTCTCCTCGGAGCGGCTGTCTCCGCCATTGGCGTCGGGGTGGTGAACCTTCACAAGTGCCTTAAACCGGGCCTTGATGTCCTCGCGCGAGGCCGTATCGGGCAAATCTAGCGTCCGGAGGGACTTACGCTCAAGCGGTTTCAGTTCACGGTGGTACTCCGGACCCGTTTTGGAGCGCGAGGATCTCTTGGGGGCGGATTGTCGCGAGCTGGTGCGGATATGGGCGGCCGCCTCAGCCGAACGCTCGGGATCGCGCACGCCGTGTGCCCAGGCGTTGGCGCCCACTTTCCACGTCGGGCGATGGCCGGTCAGCGCATCCTTGCGGAATTCATCGACCTCCGCGTCGTTCATTCCGTCGAAATAGTTGTATCCGGCATTGTAGTGGCGGACGTGATCGAGGCAGAAATTATAGTATTGTCCGTCCTTTCCACGCCCGGCAGGTGCCTTGTGCGGCCCGGGCTTTTCGCATCCCTTCCACTGGCACGGAGACACGCTATCGGCGCGCTTGGGGCTGTTACGTTTGCCCGAGACGCGGATGCTATCGAAGATTTTTGAGTCGAGTTTCATGGGGAGCGCAGTATGGTCTTTGCCGATGGCTTGCACAAGTCCGCCGTGCGGCGGAACTGCGGTGCCAGTACCTGATAAGGCTACACACTGTGACCGTCAGGACTTAATGCCGCGTTCACGCCGGCCAACCATTTGCACTTATGCAGCAAATCGAGAAACACTGAGGGCCTCCCATGTCGGCTGAAGCGCGCATAAAAGAAAAATTGATTGTGGCACTCCGGCCAACACGGCTGGATGTCATCAATGAGTCCGAGATGCATGCCGGCCACCGTTCGTCGCCTGGCACCGGCGAGAGCCACTTCCGCGTGCTTATCGTATCGAACGCATTTTCGGGCAAATCCCGCGTTGAGCGCCACCGGATGGTCAACGAAGTTTTGAAAGGCGACGTCGGCGGCGCGATACATGCGCTTGCGCTTGCCACCTACGCGCCGGGGGAGAAGGTTGGGTAGTGGCCCCGCGCACCTAACCCGAGTTCGCCAAATCGCCTTCATTTGAAGCGCCGTTAGCGGTTTCCGATTTCGGCAAAGGCGTAATTCGCAGCGCGGTGATCTTGTTGCGGCTCTTGCGCAAGACTTCGAAGCGGTAGCCGTGAAACTTGAAGACCTGACCTGGCTCTGGAATGGTCTGCGCTTCGTGAATGACCAGACCGGCGATTGTAGTTGCCTCCTCGTCCGGCAAATCCCAATCCATCTGCCGGTTGAGATCGCGGATAGCAACGGTGCCATCTACGTTGACGGTACCGTCGGCCTGCGGGCGCACGTGCGTTTCCTGCGTATCGTGCTCGTCGGCTATCTGACCGACGATTTCCTCGAGGATGTCTTCGAGCGTGATAAGGCCTTGCACCTCGCCGTACTCGTCAACGACGAGCGCCATCTGCGCTTTTTTCTTGAGGAATTGATTGAGCTGTTCCTTGACGCTCGTCGTGTCAGGAACGAACCAAGGCTCGGTTGCAAAGCTCATGATGTCGAGCTTTTCCGGCGCCCAACCCGATCGGCCCAGCGCTGCGAATAAGTCCTTAGTGTGCAACACACCAACGATGTTTTCAGGCTCGTCTTTCCAAATAGGCACACGCGAATTCTGATGTTTCAGAATTTCATCGACGATCTTGGACGGGTCATCATCGCCACAAACCATGTCCATCTTGGTACGATGGACCATAATATCGGCAACCTGGAGATCGCGCAGATCGAGCACGCCGCCGAGCATGTCGGCGGCTTCCTTGGTGACAGAGCCTCCCTTGGCCTGGAGGTCGATGGTGCCGCGGATTTCCTCGTGGGCCGCAAGAATATTGGCCGCGTCATCGACCGTGGTCGTCGTAAACTTCAAGAGCTGGCGCACCACGAACTCGATCGCTTTAGTGAAGGGCGTGAGCACGTAAATGATGCCGCGCATAATAGGTGCCACGACAAGCGCCACGCGGTCAGAGTACGCGAGTGCATAGGTTTTGGGCAAAACAGCCGCAAAAATAACGATGAGGAGAGTCATAAGGGCGGTGGCGTAAGCAACCCCCACTTCCCCATAGATCTGGACAGCCAATTGGGATGCAAGAGCAGCCGCCAAAACGTCAACCAAGGTGTTGCCGAGCAGAACCGTCCCTATCATCTTCTCAGGCCTGGACAAGACGCCGTTGACGACCTTGGCCTTTTGATTGCCGTCCTCTTCAAGTGCGTGCATGCGCGCCCGGGAGGCTGCCGTCAGTGCCGTTTCGCTGCCGTTGAAAAAGGCCGAGAGCGCGATAAGAACTACGATCGCGAGGAGATTGAAAGCGATAGCCAAGGTCATGAGACGTAGAGTGTCCGATCAGTATGACGTACTCTTATTAACATAGCACATTCACCGCTGCGCGTATTCACGGGTTAATCTCCCGGGCAAGGAAGTCGCGCACTTTTTCGGGCGGAATATCACGTGAAACAAAGGCTTGGCCGATTTCGTTGACTAAGATGAAAGTCAATTTTCCGGCCCTGACTTTTTTATCCTGCCCCATGAGACGGAGCAATTCGTCTGGATCAGCATTGCCGCCTGGAATGTCGCCAATTCGCGTTGGCAGTCCAACGGACTTCAAATGGCGGCTGACACGGTCCGCGTTGCCAATAGGACATAAGCCAAGCTGTTCCGAAAACCGGAACGCTTGCGCCATGCCGATCGCCACGCCCTCGCCGTGCAGCAGACGATCCGAATATCCAGTCCAGGCTTCCAGCGCATGCCCGAAAGTGTGGCCGAGATTGAGCAAAGCCCGGTCGCCGGTTTCGGTTTCATCACGCGCAACAATGACGGCTTTGGCTTTGACGCTGGTTTCAATGGCATGCGCAAGGGGAGGACCGCCATTGGCAAACACGCCCTGCCAATTCTTTTCCAGCCAACCAAAAAATGACGCATCACCCAGAAGTCCGTACTTGGCGACTTCGGCGTATCCTGCACGCATCTCGCGAGGAGGGAGTGTCGTCAGAACATTGGTATCGGCAATCACAAGACTTGGCTGATGGAACACGCCAATGAGGTTCTTGCCTTGAAGAGTGTTAATGCCGGTCTTGCCACCGACGGACGAGTCGACTTGCGCCAGGAGGGACGTCGGCACCTGAACAAAACGTACACCGCGCCGCAGAATACCGGCCGCAAATCCTGCCAAATCGCCGATAACACCACCGCCGAATGGCACAACGATATCGCCCCGCTCGAGGCCCAACTCAAGAAGCCTTTCACACAGCGGGCCGAGTTCGCGGAAACTCTTGGTCGCTTCGCCCGGCTTCAGTACAATCGAACTTGATGTCAAACCCGCCGACCTGAGGCTTGATTCAAGCGCAGCCAAGTGATGGCGCGCAACATTCTCGTCCGTGACGATGCCGCATTTGACCTTGCCCAACCGTTCAGAAATGAGCGTGCCTGCTTGTCCCAGTAATCCGGGCCCTATCAGCACATCATAAGAGCGTTCTCCTAGCGCCACGCCCACTTTGCGATGGCTGGTGACGATTTGGCCAGAGCTTGGTTCAACAGCGGTTGAGGTCATTATAGAGGCCGATTTTTTGTGGGCTGCATTGACGTCGTCGTAGACTTCGGGCGGTGCACGTTCCGGGCACTTTAGAACACCGGCCAAACGGTTTGCTATCTCCATCACAATCGTATCGTGCGGCTCATCGCGGCTTTCAACCGTAATATCGGCCTCCGCGTAGATAGGATAGCGCGCGTCCATCAACTTTCGCATGGTCGCTTCTGGATTTCCGGTCTTGAGCAAGGGCCGTGTATCCCGTTTGCCAACGCGGCGCATGAGTACGGAAAGTTCGGCCTTGAGCCAAATCGAAATGGCGGCCTCCCTAATCGCGCGCCGGGTTTCTTCGTGCATATACGCCCCACCGCCCGTTGCCAGCACTTGGGGGCCGTTGGCTAGAAGTCGTCCAATCACCTTGCGTTCCCGATCGCGGAAGAATTCTTCGCCCTGGTCGGTAAAAATCTCGCTGATGGTTTTTGCGGCTACTTTTTCAATCTCGTCATCGGCATCGATAAATGCCAACCCCAATTTAGCTGCCAGCCGTTTGCCGACCGACGACTTACCGCAGCCCATGAGCCCGACGAGAACGATCGATCGCCGTCCCAACTGGGACTTGATCACCTCGACAGGGTCAGTTTCTGACATGCTGAAAACTCGAGCTTCTGCTTGTTTCGATCCGCGATACGCCGGCACCGCATCCCTGCGGTTCATCCCTTGCTCTTGCCACGAACCGAAAAGTTCCGCAAATCAGCCGCCTGCCTGGACATTCGGGGGCCCGCCAGCATAGTAAAAGAATCGATTTCAGTGTGAAAGCCAAGCTACAGTCATAATCGCGCCAAGTTAGGCCCGGAAACATCGCCCGCAACGGGATCAGTTTATGCCAAGCCTCTTCCGGTTTATCTTCATCGTAGGGTCTTTGGGCGCCATCGCGTTCGGCGGGCTCTACGTCCTTGCCACGCGCTACGAGCCCGAGCAGCAGCTCATCAGCAAGCCGGTGACTGGCGTTAAGATCCGCCGCTAAGCCCGATAGGACCATGATCCCGAAATCCAAAACGCTATATGCTGCGGCGCTAATCATGTTGTTCGCCCCCCACATGTGGGCGGCCAAGGCAGAACAAACTTGGCGATCTCCAGGGGGAACTCCTGCGGGTTCCACCGAAAATCATGCTGAAAATCCGAAACCAGCGGCTAGACCACAGCGCCCTGCGGCGGGCGCCGAAACAGTGATGCGCGACGCCGTCCCAGCCCCCGTCGAGAAGGGTGATTTGGCGCCGGTCATGTCGAGCGACGGCTCCGGACTTCCGTTCGAGTTGTGGCGCGGCTTGGATATTGCGGGGATCGAAGCACTCATTAGCGAAATTCAGATTCCCCCGCGCTCCCCGGCGCTTCACAATCTTTGGAAGCGGCTGATTACCTCTGACGTGACCCCGCCTGCTGGAGACACGGAAAACAAGAAGTTTTCCGCGCTCAGGCTTGAGGCGCTCTATCGCTCGGGCCTTGCTGCGGACGCGGCGCGCGAGCTTGGGAAGCAGGATGCTGCGGCCGATCCGGTTACTGCCGCACTCGCCTCGCGCAATGCTTTTGCCAATGCCGATCCAGCCAGCGGTTGTGCCATTGCGGTCAAAGCGGTTGGCCTCAAAGGCGACGTGCCCAAGCGCATCAAGGGCGAAGCGATCCTGATTTCAGGATACTGCGCGGCGGCAGCGGGTGATTTGCCGGGTGCGGGCCTTGCCGCCGAACTTGCGCGCGAAGAGGGCGTGCTGGTTTCTCCTGGACTCGAATCGCTTGACGCCCTGTCGATCAAAGCCAAACCCAAACTCACCGCGGCTGAGACATATTCGGTGATCGACTATAACTTGATGGTTATGGCTGGCGTTGGCGGCGAACTCCTAGCGGACAAGGCCGAGCCGGCACTTCTCGTTGCCATTGCCAACGATGCCAACGCCAAACTGCCCGTGCGCCTCGCCGCAGCCGAAGCCGCAGCCCGCCTGAACGCTTTGCCGCCCGATCATCTGGCCGCGCTTTATGCAAGCGGACCTGTGCCGCAAAACGCCGACGCTTTGCTGGCGGGCGGTCAAACGTCCAGCACTCGGCGCCGCGCCGAACTCTTCAAGGCGGCCGAAGCCGAGAAGACGCCGATGAAAAAAACGCGCCTCATCCGCGCGCTCATTGACGACGCCAAGCGCAGTGGACTGGCTTTTCAAACCATGCAGATGCTGGCCCGCGCAACGGCCGCACTAATTCCGCAGCCCGAAATCGGCTGGTTTGCAGAGACAGCTGCCGAGATCGGGCTAGCTTCTGGTGATTATGCCTTGACGCGCAAGTGGATCGCGCTCGCCAGTCCCGTTTCTCAAAGCGCGCCGGCACAACCGGTTCAAGGGCTTGGTCATTGGCTGGCGCTCACAGACATCGCCGATCCAGCGGACCCCAAGCGCGGCGAACATTTGGCCGACCTTGAGGCAACAGCCGTTCATGGGCGATTTGCACCCAACTCTTTGCACCGCCTTGCAACCGTGCTCGACGCGCTTGGATACAATGTGCCAATACCGCTGTGGGAAGCGGCGAGCCGCACACCGCAACCGAACGCCGGATACCTACCCGAAACCGGCGTACTGACGACCTTGCAGGATGCCGCCAAGAAAAAAGAGTTTGGCCGCACGGTGTTGCTCGCCATGAAAGCAATCGGGCCGAACGGCGCGGAGAGCGCGCACATGATCGCACTTGGCGACGCGATTAGAGCCTTGAAACGCGCAGGACTCGACGCCGACGCGCGCCGGTTGGGCCTCGAGGCGTTGCTTGGATCGTGGCCGCGCACGGCGCTCAACTGAAAGGGGGGCTGTGGTGGACGGGAACATACATACCCTCCGTTCCTTTCTCGAAATGCTGTCCGCCGAACGCGGCGCGGCGCAAAACACGCTGCAGGCCTATGAGCGCGACCTTGGCGCATACCTTGAATTTTTGAGCGAGCGCGGCAAACAAGCCGAGGCGGCAGACTCCAAAGATATTCAGGCCTACCTGCATCGCATCTCGGCAGAGGGACTGGCCGCAGCCTCGCGCGCGCGCCGCTTGTCCGCAATCCGCCAACTCTACAAGTTTCTCGCCGCCGAAGGCCTTGTCGAAGCCGACCCAGCGGCCGGATTGAGTGGACCCAAACGCGAGCGGCCCTTGCCGAAAACACTGAGCGTCGCCGAGGTCGACCACCTCATCGAAACCGCCAAGGCTAGCTGTGGCGGCCTCGAAGGCAGGACACTGTTTCGCGCACTGCGCTTTCATTGTCTCTTGGAGGTCTTGTACGCGACGGGCATGCGCGTCACCGAATTGGTCTCGCTGCCGCGATCTGTATTGCGCGGCGATCCGCGCGTCTTGACCATCAAGGGCAAGGGCGGACGCGAACGGCTCGTGCCGCTCAACCCCGAGGCGCGCGCGGCACTAGACAAGTATCTCGCTGTTTCCGGCCGCTTCGATAATTCGCAATGGCTGTTCGCCGCAAAGTCCGCCGAAGGTCATGTTACGCGCCAGGGCTTTGCTCAGGACTTGAAAACCGCCGCTGGACAAGCCGGACTCGATCCAGAACGCGTGTCGCCGCACGTCTTGCGGCACGCCTTTGCCAGCCACCTGCTCGACCGTGGTGCTGATTTGCGTGCGGTGCAACAGCTTTTGGGACACGCCGATATCTCGACCACCGAGATATATACGCACGTCCTGGAGGAGCGCTTGAAAAAACTGGTCAACGAGCACCATCCCCTGGCCAGCAATCCAGCCCGAAAGCCTTAGTGGAAAGCTGATGCAAGACGGCACGCGCTTGACTATAGTGCGGCAAACGCAATCACAAGCCCAAGGAGACTTTGCATGAGCCGGCTGTATGGTGAGACTCATCGCGTAATGCAGGACAGTTTCGACTCCCGCAAACTTGCGGACCGCGTCGAAGAAATCGTCGTGCGTCCCGAGATTGACGACATGGGCAAGGCCTTCATCGAAAGCCGCGACATGTTTTTCTTGTCGAGTGTCGACCACAACGGCCGCCCGACTGTATCCTACAAGGGTGGCACGCCGGGCTTCGTCAAAGTAGTCGACCCGACCACGATCGTATTCCCAAGCTATGACGGCAACGGCATGTATCTTTCCATGGGCAACATCGCAGGCAATGCCAACATCGGCTGCCTGTTCATCGATTTCGAGCGCCCGTTCCGCACACGTTTGCAGGGCCGCGCCGAGATCGTGCGCAGCGGCCCTTTGATGAGCATTTTCAAAGAGGCCGAACTCGTGATTAAGGTCTCCGTAGACGAGACTTGGATGAATTGCCCGCGCTACATCCATCGTTATCAAAAACTTGAACGCTCGAAATACGCGCCGGGTGTCGAAGCTGAAACGCCGTTCTGCGAATGGAAGCGCATTGACATTGTGCAGGACGCCATCCGCCCAAAGGAAGCGGCCAAGGTTCAAGAGATCGGCACGGTTACGATCGACGACTGGATCGGCAAAGTCATCTCCGGCGACAAGGGCGCTTGATAATTTGGGCGCCTGATAATTTGGGCGCTTGAAATTTTAGGCGAATGAATGTTTCAAAATGCCCGGCGGCTATGCCGTGGCACTTGCCTTCACCACCATCAACAGATCCTTAGCGCTGATCTGATTGCCGACAGCGACGAGGATTTCTGACACCTTGCCGTCGCGCTGCGCGTGAATGGTGGTTTCCATTTTCATGGCTTCGATGGTGAGCAGTACGTCGCCGTCGCTGACGGTTTGCCCAACTTCGACGGCGATGGACGACACAGCGCCCGGCATGGGAGCTGGCACGTGATCCTCGTTGCCATCTTCCGCGACGCGGCGGGTTTCAGTTGAAGCGGCCGCTGACCGGTCCGGTACTTTGATGACGCGCGGCTGGCCGTTCAACTCGAAGAAGACTTCAACCTGTCCGTCAGCGCGTGTTTCGCCAACAGCGGTCAATTGCACAACGATGGCCTTGCCGCGTTCGATTTCAATGGTGAGTTCGCTTCCGGGCTTCATGCCGTAGAAGAAGACTGGCGTTGGCAGCGCGGAGATGGGGCCGTACTTGGCGTTGACCGCGGCAAACTCGGTAAAAACTTTCGGATACATCAGGTAAGCGGCGAATTCGACATCGTCGAGCGCGCGTCCGCACTTGGTTTCAGCTTCGCCACGCTCGGCTGCAAGATCCGTTTCAGCGAGCAGTGCGCCAGGCCGGACAGTTATCGGTTTTTCGTCCTTGAGGACTTTTTTCAACAAGACTTCCGGCCACCCACCTGGAGGCTGACCCAAATCGCCGCGCAGCATCTCGATCACCGAGGTCGGAAAATTGACGTCAACGTTGGGGTCTAAGACTTCGGCGGCCGTGAAATCCTGAGCCACCATCATCAGGGCCATGTCACCGACCACCTTCGATGACGGCGTCACCTTGATGATGTCGCCGAATAGATCGTTCGCCGCGCGATAAGCTTCAGCCACTTCGCTCCAACGCGAGTCGAAGCCGAGCGAGCGAGCTTGCTCCTTCAAGTTCGTGAACTGGCCGCCCGGCATTTCGTGCAGGTAGACTTCGGATGCGCCCGACGTTTGACCGCTTTCAAAGCCTGCGTACTGCGCACGAACACCGTCCCAGTATGTATTAATGCGGCGGATGGCGGTGGAATCGAGTCCGGACTCGCGCTTGGTGCGGGCGAGCGCTTCGACGATCGAGCCAAGGCACGGCTGAGACGTGCCGCCACTCATTGAGTCCATCGCAGCATCAATCGCGTCGATACCGGCGTCGACGGCAGCTAGGATTGTGGCGGCGGAAATGCCGGTTGTGTCGTGCGTGTGGAGATGCACTGGAAGACTGGTTTCTTCCTTTAGCGCTTTGACAAGAACGCGCGCGGCGGCGGGCTTCAACAAACCGGCCATATCCTTGATGCCAAGTATATGGACGCCGGCCTTCTCCAGCTCCTTGGCGAGATCGACATAGTATTTGAGCGAGTACTTTGTGCGGTCAGGGTCTAAGATATCGCCGGTGTAGCAGATGGCGCCTTCGGCGAGTTTTCCGCTTTCGCATACCGCGTCGATCGATACGCGCATGTTCTCGACCCAGTTGAAACAATCGAAGACGCGAAACAGGTCCATTCCCGACGCGGCGGCCTGCTTGACGAAATAGCGCACGACATTGTCGGGATAGTTTGTGTAGCCGACGCCGTTCGATCCGCGCAGCAGCATTTGGGTTAGAATATTCGGCACTTTCTCGCGGATGAGGGCTAGGCGTTCCCAAGGATCTTCACGCAGAAAACGCATGGCGACGTCGAACGTGGCCCCGCCCCAGCATTCGAGCGATAGGAGTTGCGGCAGGCCGCGCGCGTAGCTGTCGGCCACCGCCACGATATCGCGCGTGCGCATACGGGTTGCCAGCAGTGACTGGTGCGCATCGCGCATGGTGGTATCGGTGATGAGGATGCGATCCTGCGCCGTCATCCACTTCGCGAAACCCGCTGGACCGCGCTCTTGGAGGATTTGCCGCGTGCCGGGGGGCGGCACATTGCCGAACACAGGCGCGTCATGCGCGCGGACAGTGGCCGCCGGCTTCACGCGATCCTTGGTCTCGGGATGGCCGTTGACAGTGACGTCAGCCATCCAAGTGAGAAGTTTCGACGCCCGGTCCTGGCGTTTGGGAAAATCAAAGAGCGCCGGCGTTTCGTCGATGAAGCGCGTGGTGTAGTCGTTGGCGCGGAAGCGCGGATGGGCGACGACGTTGTGAAGGAACGCGAGGTTGGTGGCGACACCGCGAATGCGGTATTCGGTCAAGGCGCGGTTCATGCGGTCGATGACTTCGTCGGGCGTCGGCGCCCAGGCGGTCAGCTTTTCCAGAAGTGGATCGTAGAAGCGCGTCACGACAGCACCCGAAAACGCTGTGCCACCGTCGATGCGGATGCCGAAACCCATGGCGCCGCGATAGGCGCTGATGCGGCCAAAATCAGGAATGAAATTGTTCTCTGGGTTTTCGGTCGTGATGCGGCATTGGATGGCATGCCCGTTGAGGCGGATTGCGTCTTGTCCCGGAATGCCGGTTTGCCAATGTCCATCCGGCCCTCTAGCGCCGATCTCCCCGCCTTCCAAGATTTTGATCTGCGCTTTGACGATATCCAGTCCGGTGACAACTTCTGTGACCGTGTGCTCGACCTGAATGCGCGGATTGACCTCTATGAAGTAAAATTGCTTCGTGTCGTTATCCATCAGAAATTCGACCGTGCCGGCACCGACGTACTTCGTCGCGCGGCCGATTTTCATCGCTGCTTCGCAAAGACCAAGGCGTGCTTTGTCGTCAAGATAGGGCGCGGGCGCGCGTTCGACGAGTTTTTGATTGCGGCGCTGAATAGAACAATCGCGCTCGAACAGGTGCACGATGTTGCCGTGTTGGTCACCCAGGATTTGCACCTCGACGTGACGTGCATTGCGAATAAGTTTTTCGAGGTAAACTTCGTCCTTTCCGAATGCGGCTTTGGCCTCGCGCCGGCCGATCATGACGGAATCAAGCAATTCACTTTCGCGCTCGATGACGCGCATGCCGCGCCCGCCGCCGCCCCAGGAGGCTTTGAGCATAACCGGATAACCAACTGCTGCGGCGAGCTTTTTTATTTGAGCTGGATCGTTGGGCAAAGGTGGACTGGCTGGCATGACGGGTGCCCCGCAAGAGACGGCGAGGTTGCGTGCATCGACCTTATTGCCGAGCGTGCGCATGGTATCCGGCGACGGGCCGATGAAGATGATGCCGGCCTTCTTGCAAGCTTCGGCGAATTCGGGGCTCTCAGACAGAAAGCCGTAACCGGGATGAATGGCATCGGCCTTGGAGTTTTTGGCGACGCGCAGAACCTCATCGATCGAAAGATAGGCTTCGAGTGGTCCCTTGCCCTTGCCGACGATGAACGCTTCGTCGGCCTTGAAGCGATGAAGTGACAGGCGGTCTTGTTCGGCATAGATCGCGACTGTGCGAATGCCGAGTTCCGTTGCCGCACGAAACACTCGGATGGCAATCTCAGACCGGTTGGCGACGAGGATGCGTTGTATTCTCTTTGTCATTCAAGTGGTCATCCCAGCGTTCTTACCCTGAGGCCTTAATGTGCACATTGAACTGAGATGGGCAACGCGTAAGAAAATTGGCGGACAAGATCGAGGCCCTGGACACCGATCAAACGCTCGCGGCAAATTTCGAAAGGAAGTCGATTTCCCCTCGAATGCCCAACAATTTTGCAGTCTGCCTCAGTCGAGACCTAGGCGTTCCGCCCCGCCGCCGAGCGCGGGTCCGGCGGTTGGATCGTAGTCGTCCGGCTTTTTCGCCACCAGCGTTTGCGTGGTTAATATCAACCCGGCGACGGACGCTGCATTGCGCAGTGCTGAATAGGTGACTTTCACTGGATCAATGACGCCGGCTTCCACGAGGTCAACCTCTTTCCCGGTGCGGGCATCAAGGCCGATACCGTTCTTGGCCTTGGAAATTTTCTCGACCTGCTTATCGCCGTCTAGTCCCCGGTTAGCGGCAATCTTAGCCAATGGCCGCGTCAAGGCGCGTTGCACCAGCTTTGCGCCCTGGCGCGTGCTGTCCTCCAGGCTCTTGATCAACTTGTCGAGTGCAGGCGCGGCGCGAAGTAGTGCGACACCGCCGCCCGGAACGACACCCTCTTCGATCGCAGCGCGAGTGGCGTTGATCGAGTCTTCGATCAGCTGCGCCCGGCGGCGTTGTTCGACCGGGGTTGCGCCACCCGCCAATATGATGGCTTTGCCGCCCGAAAGCTTTGCCATGCGCTCGGCAAATTTATCGCGTTCGACGTTTTCTGGTGCAGCAGCGTATTGGGTTTGCACTTGTTCGCGCCGTGCCGTGATTTTGTCCGGTTTGCCGTGGCCCTTCGTTATTACGGTAGCGTCTGACGAAATGCGGATCTGATCGGCACCGCCGAGGTCGCTGAGCTGCACGTCCTCAAGCCTTCCGCCAAGATCGCGCGCAATGACTTTTCCGCCCGTCATGATGGCAATGTCGTCCATCATGGCCTTGCGCCAGTGGCCGTAGTCCGGCGGGTAGACGGCGGCGATGAGTTGCTTGTTTTTTTCCCGGCGCGTCAGAAGATCGACAATGCAAGCGGGCGATAGTTCTTCAGCAAGGATGAGCAGCGGCCGCCCGCTCTTTTCAGTGAGTTTGTAGACCGCCGCCAATTGATCCGGCGTTTGGATTTTGAGATCCGTCAACAGAATCTGCGGATTGTCCAAGACGACGTGCATGTTCTCTACGTCGGTCACCATGTGGTGCGAAAGGTAGCCGCGATCAAATGACATGCCTTCCACGACATCGAGGATCGTCTCAACGCTGATTCCGTATTGAACATCGACGATGCCTTGCGGGCCTGCCCGATCGAAGGCTTCCGCGACCATGGCACCCAGTATTGGGTCGTTCGCCGCGATACTGGCAATGGCGAGCCGCCCGGCGCTGCCCTGAAGGGGACGCGCTGATTTCTTGAGATATTCAATCGTCTCAGTGACGGCGAGTTCCATGCCGTTGACGAGCTCGACCGCGTTGGCGCCCTTTGCGAGGCATCTCAGACCGTCCTGCACGAGAGCGTCCGCAAGCACGGTTGCCGTCGTCGTGCCGTCGCCCGCGACTTCATTGGTTTGGCGCGCGACTTCGCGCAAGATCTGAGCACCCATGTTTTCAAACGGACACTCAAGTTCGATTTCTTCTGCGATGCTGACCCCGTCGCGCGAGACCATTGGCGAACCGGTCGGGCGGTCCATGATGGCGTTCATGCCACGTGGGCCGAGCGTGCCGCCAACTGCGCGCGCAAGCTTCGCGACTCCGCGGCCAAGCGCTTCGCGCGCGGCTTCGTCATGAATCATCATTTTGGGCATGTCAGGTGCTTTCCGTTTCTTGCTGTTGTTATGCGGGCATTCTTATGATTGGACTGCCACGGGGCGCGGATAGCACACCTGGCCGTTCTTTTTTGTCAGCGGCGTTGTCGTGTCAAAGCGGGCTTCGAGCAGCCCGCGGCACAACGCGCCATTGAATTCGGCGTTGGCGCGCACGCGCCGCAGCGCCGACATGTAGGCCGGCAGCCCCCCGGCATCTAAAGGATGCCCCTCAGTCGAAACGAACGCTGGCGACGAATTCAAATATGACCCAATCACAGCGCGGCGCTCCCGATAGCGCGCGACGAGCTTTTGGCCTTCATTATCTGCGGCGGCTTTGTGGGTCTCAAGTTCGCCCATCGTGAGGTTGGCAATGTCCTCAGGTGAGGCACCATTGCTCATCAAGTGCTTGATCAATGCCTCTTGCCGGCGCTGAAACGCCTTGACCAAGAACGTACGCCGCACCTCGTCGAGATTGCCGTTCGCCTCGTCCGCAAACGTCTCCTGGAACGAGAGCCCATTGGAAACGCCGTGATTGATCTGATCGGCATACATATGTTCGCCGAGCACGATCTTGGTGTCTTTCACCCATGGCAATGCGCGGAGCGCTGTGCGCATGTCGTCGGCCATAAGAAATGCAAAGTTCGCCGCGCACCAATAGGTGGGCAAGCGAAAATCGACGTGGACGCAATCGCTTGCGTCCACGTCGGCACGTGAGATGAAGTTCATTTCCGTAACGGACTCGTCGAGTTCCGGATCGACGACGGTCGCAAGCTGACGCCAGACTTCTGTACTCTTATCCACCAGCTGCTCCGCGTCCACGACCTTCACACTCCGTTCCGGTTACTGGGTCAGCGATTAAGCTGCCTTTGCAGCCGCGCCGGTCCATAGTTTCTTCTTCTGAGCTTCAACGTCGATGCCGTAGAGGCGGGCTGCGTTGAGACCCAAGATCTTTTTCTTAGCCTGTAGGTTCAGGTTGACGCCGGTTTCTTTCTGAATGTCATCTGGAAGTTCGAACGCCATGAACTTGTCGATGATCCACTTTGGCGTCCAGATGCCGTAGTCGCTGGCGAAGAGCAGCTTGTCTTCGCCGAGCCAGAACAGCAAGCTCCGAGATGACGTGCGCGAAGTACCCAGGGCGGCTGTGAATGAAGGGCATGCGCGACAGCCAGTCCGCCGTAACACGTTGGTTTCCTGGGTCGCGATCCAGCAGAAATCGTCGAGGCGCGGCAGACCGCAATGTTCGATGATGAAGTTCAAGCCTTGGAACGAGGTCGCACAATCGTCGATGTCAGCCACGTCGAAGGCGTCGCGGTTCAAGGGGATGATGGTGGGGCCCTTGTGGACGTGGATGTTCTTAATGCCCAGTTTCTGGCATTCTTCGAGGAAGCGATAGCTCTCCTTGTCGGAAAGTTTGTAGCCCTTCGAGTCGCCCTTCCACTCGGCGGTGTAGAGTTTAATGCCGGTAATCCCATACTTTTCGCGCTGCTCGTGAAGGCTCTCAATGCCTTTGTTTCCATCGCGCGGATCGAAGGCGCCATTGAGGATGAAGCGATCCGGATGGCTCTTCTTCATCGCGTAGTTGCGCTCGGTGGTATTGAAGCCGTTCTTGTAGAAGTCCCCGAGAAAGGTTGACTGCAGAATAGCCATGTCGTCATAGCCGGTGACGAACAAGTCATCGTACATGGTCTGCGCGTCGTACTTCTCGAACTTTTCCTTGGGCCAAACCTGATCTTTCGGGCTCAATCCGCTGTGATAGGCGTAAAAGCAATCGATGAACTGCTTGCCGTGAATATTCTTGTGGTTCGCAGGACTGCCATCCCAGAAGTGCGTGTGGCCGTCGATAACGAAGATTTCCTCGCCGCTTGCCGTTTTGTACATGGGTCGCTTCCTCGATTGCTTTTTGTTTGCATTGCAATTTTCTTGAGGCGGCGCCGCTTGGACACCACCCGCATTCCGGCATGTCAGACTAGACGATGTACTTCATCATTTCGTCCATGTCGCCAAACAGGATGACGACATTTTCGTCGATCGTTACCATTCGGCCGTAGTGGGTTGATGTCGAAATCTCAAATGTCTGGGCTGAAATCGGCCGTCCAAGCGCTTCGCTGATTTCATCCATCTTGAACTCAAGCTTGCCATCGCCGTCGATCCGGATCATTGCCGGCATGTACGTAACAGTTACACCGGGTTTAGCTTCCATAACCTCGGCGATTGCGCGGGCTTCGACACTGTCGTTCATGGTGACACCGCACTGATGCGAAATCGTGCTTTCGAAGCGGATGTCCTTCATGGTTTTGAAGATATTGGCGGAGTGTTCATGGCTCATGACTGAATTCCTGTTCCAGATTTTCTGGTTCAATTAGGGAGATACTAAGCGCTGATCGAAGCCGGCACTTTCAAACCGGTTTCGTTGGCAATTGCCTGCAGTCTGTTTTTCGCCTTGGCGATGGCCTCTGTGAACGTTGCCACCTTGACGCGCGGCTGCGACCAGATCGGCTGCAACTGGTTGGCAGCAGCCAGAGCAAGATTGACATGCTTTTCAAACCAGACATTCATAACGGCCTGATTGTGAGCCGCGTGCTCCTTGTCGTGCGTCAGCATGTGGACGTATTCGACCGTATTTGCGAGGTTGCGCTCATAATCGGCTTCTGCCGCTGAGACGACGCTCGGCGTAATGAAGTCGCCTTGGGCGGCCGCCATCTGCATGATAAAGCCGCTGCGGAACAATTCCCCGACGAGCGGCTCGAAAGCCAAATTCGTCGCCATGTATTGTTCGGCATAGTCGGTCGAGCCCATGATCTCTTCGATGGCCCTGCGCGTGCCCTGCCAGATTGGATCTTCCATCCAATGTTTTTTGCCAGCATTGGCGTCGAAGTTGGTAAGATCAAGACCAATTTCGCCCAGGTACAGCGTTAGGTCCTGAGCAAAGCGCAGCTTGTAGGACGAGTTCGTCAGGATCGCGCTGTTGATCATCTGCGTGTAGCCGTAGCGCTGCGCCTGCATGGTTGACGTACCAAGCCCAAATTCGGCGTGCTTGTAAGCGCCGAGATGATCTTGCAGCACCTTCACCCACGCCGGATCGAAGCGGCCAACGGCGCCCGAGCGGCGGCCGTTTTCAATGACGCTCTGCACCGTGCCGCAGATCGTTGATTGGCGCTGATAGTGGGTCTTCTCCCATTCCTGATCGACAGCGCGGAAGGCGTGCCAGTTGCTACTTTTGCACTTGGTCCAGTCCTTGGTGTAGGTCGTGTCACCATTCGGGAAATGAATGATCCAGTCTTGCAGCAAGTAGCGCTCGGGATCGGGCTGAACGTCAACGGTCATGTCTTCGTAGTGCGTGGCCTTACGGCCCTTGGGATCGTAGTAGTTGTATTTTCTGCTATCCGAGCCTGGGAACGTTGCGGAACCGGCGGCACCGGATTTCACGGGGGTTGATGTTTCAGCTGCCATTGTTTCCTCCTGGGTACTTCGTTTTTTGATTGTTACTGAGCGAATGATTTGGGTCCGGCTTTTTGTCTCACTTAATCGGCTGAGTGAATTTGTCGAAGTAGATGCGCGACGGCTCGACGCCCGCGGCTTGCAGGACGGGCAGGACGGCGTCGATCATAGGCGGGGGTCCGCACGAATAGGCATCCATGTCGCCGCTCAGCCCTTCGGCGCGCAGCGTTTTGGCAACCACCTCATGCACGAACCCTGTTTCGCCGGTCCATTCGTCGCCAGGCGCGGCGTGCGACAGGGCGGGAATGAATTTAAAATCCGCGAGCTTCGCGCCAACAGCTTCGATCTCCGCGAGATGGAAGAGATCCGCGCGCGTTCTCGCCCCGTAGAAAAAGCGTACAGGGCGATTTTCGCCGCTTTGCAGGTGGTCGTTCAAAATTGACCAAAGCGGTGACATCCCCGATCCCCCGCCGACCAGGATCATGGCGCCAGATCGGCCTTCGCGTCTTAAGCATCCGCCATAAGGGCCCTTGGCCGAAATCGGTGTTCCGGTTGGAAGCCCGCCATCGAGCAGGGCCGAGAAGGCACCATCGGCATATTTCTTGATGATGAACTGGAACTTGCGCGGCTCACTTGGTGTGTTGGCCATCGAATAGGCGCGCGTCACGCCGTGGCCGGGGATGGTCAGATCGACGTATTGACCGGCCCAAAACTTCATCGGGCTTTCGAGTTCGATTTCGAGCAATCGGATATCGTGGGTTAACAGCGTCACGCTTGTGACGGTGCCCGCGTACGATTTTACAGGGATAGAACGGCTCAAGAGCTCTTCGTCGAAATTCAGCAGCTCGATTGTGAGGTCGCTGTAAGCGTGTGTGCGGCACAGCAGAATGTGGCCGGTCTCGCTCTCATAGTCGGGGAGCGCGAAGGTCGAATATTTTAGCAGCTCGATGTCACCGTCGAGGAGTTTGCTCTTGCATGCCGAGCACTGCCCTTCCTTGCAGCCGTGCATCAAGGCAATGCCTTGGCGGAACGCGGCGTCGAGAACCGTCTCTCCTTCTTCGACGTCCATGTCGATACCAACGGGTTCAAGACGAACGGTATGTACGGCGGCACCTGACATTCAATTTCCTCGATATTTGCCGCCCGGACGGGCGCTAACGCGTGTGGAGAGAACGGAGGCCGCGGGTGCGGCCTCCGTCGTGTGTCGACTTAACCGGCGAACGGCTTGATCTTGAAGCCCTTGCGATACTCGGCCACGTGCGTCTCGCGATCAGCCGGACTCATCTGCCGAATGAGTGTCAACGGGCTCTGAATGACGTCGCCCTTGACGTCATCCAACGTCCATTGATCCTTCGCTTCGAACCGGAGGTGAGGCTGCGCCACGATCGTCTTGCCATCGCCGCGGACAAAGCCGAGATCCTTGATGCAGTCGGCAAGAGTTCCAGCCGTGGTAGCATTCTTCCCAAATGCGCCGTCCCTTGAAGCGGCCCATGGCAGGCGTTGCGCGGCCTTCGTATTCGGCCTGGAACGCAACCATGTGGGTCCACTTACATTGCTCGGAGCAGTACGTGTAGATTTGACCGTCAACTTCACCGATGCAGAAGTCTTCACGGATCAACGCGGGAACCATGCAGCTCCAGCAGCGATGCGGGTAGGCGTAGCCGTTCTCGGCATCGAACAGCATGTTCTTCTGGCCCGGCACGCTCTTCTTCTCGTACCATTTCCAGTAGTCGCCGAACTCGGCGTACCAACCCGGATACTTCTTCTCGAACCACTCGAAGTCTTTTTCCGTCTGGGCTTCGATGCGCCAGAAGTTGACCGGCCAGCCAACCGAGAAGAATTGTGCGGTCTTGTGCACGTAGTTCTTCTTGACCAGACGATCCCATGCTGCGCCGACGTCATCGTGATGGATCTTGATGCCGTACTTTTCGAGCGGCAGCATATAGGTGCGATAGTAATCCTCATAGATCCAGCGGTGCCAGAGTTCGACGTAGGATTCCTTGTTCTTGTCGCGGTTCGTGGTGCCGTACTCGATGAAGGTACCGATTGCGGCATCGACGATGGCGTGGTTCTGCCAGAACGCGTACTTGAGATCCCGCTCGAGCAGCTGGTGGTTCGACGGATCGTTGATCATCGCCATCAGCAACGAATGGCCGTTACCGATGTGGCGCGATTCGTCCGACTGCACCGAGAGGAACACGGTTGGCAAAGCGTAGTCGCCGTTACGAGCGGCTTCCGACGGCATGGCGACGAACAGCGTGTTGGTGAAAGCTGTTTCGGCTACAACTGTCAGATAGACGTTCGCAGCGGTAATGGCGTCTCCGGTCAGGAAGCCTTCTGCAAACTGACGTCCGATGGTGCAGGCGTAGCACTTACCAAACGCCGCTTCCGTAATGTCAAAGCCAGCTGGATCGATATAGTTTTCCATGTACCACTTCTTCAGGTTCATCTGAATCGTGGAGTGACGGAATTCGTCGACCATCTGCATGGTGAAGCCGGTGCGCAGCTCTTCGCCAGGTGCCAAACGGGCGACCATGGCCATCGAACGTGCAGCCGAGATTTCCGGGAACGGGATGATGGCAAGGAAGAGCTTCATCCACTCGACCCAGCGCGGTTCCACGTTGCGGAACATGTCGCCGCGTAGAGCCGCATCAAGCGCGCCGTAGACACGGTTGTCTTTTTCTTCCTGCATCGGGAAGTACGAGCGCAGGACTTGCTTCATCGGATCACGCGGAACCTTCGAGATCTTGTAGTCCGTCGGGAAGGTCTGCGCTTCTTGGACGAACGTTGGCGTCCAGCCAAGGTCGGCGATACGGGCCGTGGCATCTGCGATGCTCATGCCTTTCTGACCGGTTATCTTATTCAATGTCAGGTTTGCTGCCATTTTTCTCTCCTCAATTCCTAAGTCAATTTTCGTTTTCTTGAGTGCTTGTTGATGTTTGTTGGGTGCTACGCGGCACCGGCCGTTTCGTCTAAGGTTTCAGTTCTTGTGGTGATGGTCGTGATCTTTGCATCCGCTGCCGCAACTGGCGGAAGCGTCTGCAGGGTTCGTGAGAGGCTTGTTTTCGGCGATGAAGCGCGCAGCGAGAACGAGCACACCCATCGCGAAATCCCGGCCATGAGCCGCAATCATCGCATTGCCGAGCGCTGCGACTTCTTCGTAGAATTTCTCTTTCGAACGGTCCTCGTCCGACAACTCTGGACCGCCAGATTTGTCGTTGGCTGACATTTGGGGGTGCACTGCCATACGCTTCATTGTCCTCTAATTGTGACTCTTGGGTTGCTGCGCGTTTGCCGCCATGCGGCCATCGAATTCCGTGAGCGAAGTCTCGAGCCAGTCGCGCTCTTGTGCGAGCTTGCGCTTCTTGTCCTCAACCTCGCTTGCGCGCCGCTCGACATCCGCGAGAGCCTTTTCAGCCTCAGGTGTGCCGCCTGATTTCTCGACGTCACGCCGCGCATTGAGACGTTCGATATCGAGACCGGCGGATGCGCTATCGCAACGCAACTGCTGCGAATTGACCTCAATCAGCGCCACCACAATTTTGTGACGCTCCATCATCTGCGTTCTGTCAGCCGAGTCTGCCATCGCGTCGCCCCTCGCCAACTCCGTCCAAATACTCCAGGCCGGCCCAGCAAAGGTCCGGCGGATCGCCTCACGCGCCGCGATTGAAACGGGCTTTTTGTCCGGCGCTGCCATCATGGGATGAGCACCGCCCGGCCATGAATTTTGCCATTGTGAAGATCGTGCAGCGCGTCGTTTGCAGCGCTCAGTTTGTATTCCTTGGTTTTGAGATGGACGCGCCCGCGGTCGGCCAGCGACATGAGCTCGACCAGTTCGGCGTAGGTGCCAACCAGATTTCCGACAATTGTTTTCTCTGAAGTGATCATATCGATCGTTGGCAGATCGATGCGCCCGCCATATCCGACGATGTAGTAGTAGCCGTCGTTGCAGGTCATCGCCAAACCCTTGGCGATGGCGTCTCCTTCTCCGACGAAATCAATCACGGCTTCGGCGCCGCGTCCCTTGGTCAATTGAAGAACCGCCTCAACCTCGGATCCGTCCGCTTGGATAAGGTGATCTGCTCCGCACTCTTTAGCGAGCGCGAGCGAACCTTGCGCCCTATCGACGGCAATAATTTCAGCCGCGCAAAGCGCTTTCAGAACCTGCAGCCCGATGTGCCCGAGGCCGCCGACGCCGAGCACAACGACGTATTGGCCGGGCAAGAGGTGGCGCGAAGCCTTTTTAGCGGCGCGGTAAGCGGTGAGGCCGGCGTCGGTGTAGGGCGCGACCTCCTTGGGCGTTAAAGACTTCGGCAGCTTGATGAGAGAGCGCTCGCCTGTAAGCAGGTACTGAGCATAGCCGCCGTTGGCATTGATGCCGGGAAACGAGCTGTCGAGGGCGTGCATGTCGTTACCGCGACGGCATGCGAGACAATGGCCGCTCGTCACAAGCGGATGGCAAATGACGGAATCGCCCGGTTTAACGCCGGTGACTCCTTTGCCAACTTCTTCGACCCAGCCTGCGTTCTCGTGGCCCATGATGTAGGGCAGCGCGATCGACACCTTCTCGCGCCAAATGCCTTCGACGATGTGGAGGTCGGTCCGACACACCCCAGCGCCACCTATGCGGACAATCACGTCCGTCGGGTTGACGATTTTGGGATCCGCTACATCTTCGTAACTGACAAACTCCGGAGACGTGAGCTTCTCGTCGTAGCGATGCAGTACCGCTGCCTTCATAGTTTCCAGCCCCACCCAAACGTCCGCGCGCCGTTTATCCGGCACGTTCTGGACGAAGTAGGGTAGCAAGACCCATGCCAAGTCGTTAACGCTATGTAAACGCTATATTTTAAATAGTTAACGGCTCCCGGAACTGTTGCTCTGATCAACAGAAACTGTTGCACGGGTGTGACGGAACGAAGCATGGTGCGGTGCGGTTGTTTTTTTGCTGCAGCTGCGAACTCGGAGCTGAGCAAATGGCACCTAAGTCGACATCATTTAGTAAGTTCGCATTGTTGGGCGAGGCGCGGGCCAATTGCGCTTTACAAGGCTGATGGGCGCCGCCAACATAAAGCCTGTTATGCCAATGTGGCCCGCCGTTTTTCCGTTGGGGCCTCTGGTTCACGGACACTTTCCGCGCGAATGCGGATACGGATGCAATCGAACGAACGCCGCGACTGGCCTTTACGCTCGGTGCGTCTGCGCCGTGGTATCATTCAACAGGCACACAAGGTTTCAAACAGGGTCTGCGCCATATGGGACAAGACATCGACCAGCGTGGCGTGCGCAAGGCTTGGGAGAGATTTGTCGAGCGTGGCGTCGTTGCCGACGGGCTGAGAACGGACATCGCCGACTCCTGGAAACGATGCAACGAGTTCCAGGTACCTGCCAATAGCAATGCCGCCCCGCTGGTGACCGAACCCGAAGCGTTCAGGTACCGCGCGGCACAAACCCTGCTAGCGCGAAGCGCGCAACCCGTTTTAGACCGGGCGGGAAAGTTCATGAACGAATCCATTTCGATGATGATCCTGACCGATGCCACGGGCCTCATCATGGAAACACGCGGTGACGAGCGCACCATCGAGCAGGGCCGCGAAATTCATCTGGAGCACGGCGGGCGCTGGAGCGAAGCCGACATTGGCACCAACGCGATCGGCACAGCTGTTGCGATGGCAACGCCCGTCCAAATCAATGGCGCGGAGCATTTTTGCTCGAACGTGCAACGCTGGACCTGCGCGGCGGCGCCCATCCATCACCCGAGCGACGGAGAACTTGTCGGCGTCATTGATATATCCGGGCCCGCGCAAACGTTCAGTTCGCAAAGCTTGGCGCTGGCGATGATCATGAGCGAATACATCAAGTCGCTCATTGAAGGATCCTGTAATATCGATCGCGAGCGGCTGCTGGAATATTACCGTTCAAAAAAATCGAACTGGTTGAATGACGAAGTGCTGGTGCTGGACCGCCGCGGCATCATCGTGCACGCGACAGGCAATGCCATCAAGCTCGCAAATTCCTCAAAGGGCGGTTTGCATCAGGACAAATCATTGCCTATTCTCAAACACCTGCCCTTCGATCAATGGCAAGGGCGGCTCAAAGAGATTTTGCCCGGAGCGAGCACCGATATCGTCTCGACAGGCGACAGCGAACTGGGTGCGTTGGTCGTTTTACGCTCGCAACGGCAGATCAACTCCAAGCATGGGAAGAGCAGCGCGGCGCAGTCGTCTCAAGCAAGTGAAATCGAAATCCGCTGCCATGAGAGCCAGTCGAAATTCGTCGCCGCCGATCCTGCGGTCGCGGCCATTGTCAAACAAGTGGAATTGGCCGCACCAAGACGCATGCCGATCCTCATTCGCGGTGCAACCGGAACCGGCAAGGAAGAACTCGCGCGTCACGCTCATGCCGCCAGTGGCCGGAAAGGCGAGTTCGTCGCGTTAAACTGCGCGGCAATGCCGGAAACTCTGATTGAAGCCGAGCTCTTCGGCTATGTCGACGGCGCGTTTACCGGCGCGCGGCGCGGCGGCTCTCCAGGGCTCGTCAAACAGGCCGACAAAGGCACGCTGTTTCTCGACGAAATCGGCGATATGCCCATTTCGTTGCAACCGGTTTTGCTCAGATTTCTCGATGACTGGACGGCACGCCCTATCGGCGGCAGCAGCCAAGTCATGGATATTTTGCTGATTTCGGCGACCAACGCCAAGTTGGACCAGGCGATTTCGGTAGGCCGTTTCCGCTCCGATCTGCTCTACAGGCTGAATACGGTCGATGTGTCTCTGCCCGCACTGGCCGAGCGTTCGGACATGGAAAAAATCATTCGTCACTTGCTGACCGCAATCGATCCGAACCTCACAATTTCGGACGAAGCTATCAAGCACCTGGCGGCCCAGCGCTGGCCAGGTAACATTCGAGAATTACGCAATATGCTGGCGCGGTTGAGCTTATCTGCCATCAACGATCACATTGAAATCGCGGGCACCGCTCCGAGCGCACACCCGAGTCGCGGCCGACGAGGGGGAGTCTCCGTTGTGGGATATGCAGCGCGCTCGGGTTCTCGCGGCCTACAGCGAAACGAACGGCAACGTCAGCGAGACGGCGCGACGTCTTGGCATTTCCCGCAATACCGTCTACCGGGCGCTTGGCCAGACGGCGAAAAAATAGACAAAGTAAATCCGAAATAAAAAGCGGGGCCCTGCGAAACGAATGCCGCAGAGCCCCTGCGCGGATTATGGAATAAAACACCCCAAGGGAATTCGCCGACAGCGATCTCGGCAACGGGTTCAAGTTTCACCGTGTCGATAGCCGTCACGCTGTTGGATCGGCCGTTGGCTACATAGAGTTTTCCGCCATCTGCCGTGATGGCCATGTTCCACGGACGCTTACCAACCGGAATGGTCTTGGTGACTTTGTTGGTTGCAACGTCGATCGACCATGACGTTGCCGTCGCCGCCGTTGGTTACGAATACGGTCTTGCCGTCGGGATGAACGGTGACGCCGTTGACGCGCAGGCCAGCCGGAATTTCAGCAACGACTTTGTTCGTCGCAACTTCGATGGCATAAACCTTGTCCGCCAGTTCGCAAGCCGTGTAGGCAAACTTGCCATCGGGCGTAAAGCCGATGCCGCGCGGGCGCTTACCGACCTTGATGCTGGCAACTTGCTTCCTCGCAGCAACATCGATCACATCGATGGTGTCGGCCTCTTCAGCACTCACGTAGACCAGCTTGCTGTCGGGACTGAAGACCGAGTGCTCCGGATTCTTGCCTTCGGTCTTGACGTGAACTCATCCTTCCGCTCGCCATATCGACGAAGTGAACGGAATTGTCTTCTTCGACCGCAACAACAACCCATTTCCCATCGGGAGAGCGGTAAACGCCTTCAGGCGACTCGCCCAAATAATCTTGCCAGTGATCTTGCGCGACGCGATGTCGATGACCTGCAATGCCTTTTCGGGCTGATCGCTGACGTACAGTGTCTTTGCCGTCTTTCGATGCCGCCATGCCGCGCGGCTTCTTGCCAGCAGCGATATCGCCGACAACGGCATTTGTGGCTGTGTCGATAATGGAAATCGTGCCTGATTTTTCATTGGCCGCATAGGCAAACGGTTCTGCAATGGCCGACTCACTGAATATCGGCATGAGATGGAGGAGCACACAGCGGCCAATGCTGACTGCCTTTGTCAACGATTTCATTATTTGTCTCCTCGAGGGGAATTGCAGACACGGGCAACTTGTGACAAGCCATGGCGTATGGCCATGACTTTTTTCCGGTACATGGCGCTGCTTATAGCGTTTTTCACGGAAGTTTGTATTAGCCGATCAGGTTATCCGGAATCGCGATGGCACGTCGCGCGCATCCTTTGACTCTTCTCGCTGTCCCAGCCACACTTTGCCCATGGATACATCTACACACTCCGCCACAACCTCTTCATCCGGGAAAAACTTCCTGACCGGCCACCCTCGTGGGCTTTCCACGCTGTTCCTCACGGAACTGTGGGAGCGGTTCTCGTATTACGGCATGCGGGCTCTGCTGACACTTTTCATGGTGGCGCCGATTGCCGAAGGAGGCCTTGCGTATCGGCACCGAGGATGCGGCGCGGATCTACGGCAACTACACGATGGCTGTTTACATGCTGTCCATTCCCGGCGGATTTATTGCCGACCGGGTGCTCGGCGCGCGCCGGTCCGTCTTGCTTGGCGGATGGATCATCGCGCTCGGACACTACGCACTCGCCATCCCCTCAGAAGTCACCGTTTTATATGGGCTTGTTCTGGTCGCGATCGGCACGGGGCTCTTCAAACCGAATATTTCGGGTCTTGTCGGTGCACTTTACGCGAGAGACGACGGACGCCGCGATGCTGGGTTCTCGCTCTTCTACATGGGCATCAATATCGGCGCGTTTATTGCGCCGTTGATCACGGGGTTTCTGGCCCAAAGCGCCTGGTTCAAAGCGTGGCTGGCGAATGCCGGATTTGATCCAGCGTCGAGCTGGCATTGGGGTTTTGCCGCGGCAGGCATCGGCATGACCATCGCCATGCTGCTCTTTGCGCGAGGCTCGCAAGACTCTGCGCGAGCCCGTCACGCACGAAGACCGGCTGCTAGGATCAGGTAATGTTTGGCGCGACGGAGTCTTGACGGTGCTTGGCACCGCCAGCCCTTCTTATCCTTGCGCTCGCGTCCGATCTTGGAAGGCCTTGAGTGGTTGCGCTGGATGTTTCTTGTGCTGCCGCTATCGGCCATTGCGTTCTTTCGCGTTGCGCGGCACGGAGGACGGCAAACGCATCGCGGCCATTGGCGTGTTGTTCATTGCCGCCATGATCTTCTTCGCCATCTTCGAGCAGATGGGCACGTCCATGGCGCTGTTCGCAGACCGGATGACGGAGAACACGCTTTTTGGCGCAGAGTTTCCCTCCGCCTGGTATCAGTCCATCAATCCGATCTTTGTTATTATGCTGGCGCCTGTATTCGCTTGGATCTGGATGCGGCTCGGGTCGCGCCAACCGAGTCCTGCCTTCAAGTTCGCACTTGGGCTCATGTTCGTTTCGGCGTCGTTTGTTTTGATGATCCCAGCCGCCAAACTCGCAGCAGACGGCAAAGTCTCGCCGCTGTGGTTGTGTGGATTGTTTTTCCTTCAGACGATTGGCGAGCTGCTGCTAAGCCCCGTCGGGCTTTCGACCATGACCAAATTGGCGCCGGAACGAATGACAGGCGTTGTGCTCGGCGTCTGGTTCCTGGCAGCCGCCTTCGGCAACAAGCTGGCCGGTGTCCTTGGCGGATCGTTCGAGAGCGACAACACGGACGGCCTCGCTTCGTTCTTCTTGACCCAAGTCACTCTGGGTTGCGGCCGCCGCCTGGTCCTGTTTGCCCTCGCGCCGTGGGTCAAAAGACTATCGGGCGACGCGCGTTAACCCCAATTCAGGCTTGAATAAATTGCCATCATCCCCAGTCCCGGCCGGCATCAGGCCCGGCTCGCCCCCGTGTCACCTTGACTTGGCACGCGAGCGGGGTGATTGTCGCGCCCAAATCCCAGGCTGGCCGACACGCAATTCGCGACCGGCACCGTTTCGCTAAAGAGGCTTTATACGTGAGCGCCCAAACTCCCATTCGCACCTATCTCGAATTCGAGAAGCCTATTCTCGAACTCGAGGCCAAGATTGCCGAACTGAAGACCTTGCAGCAGCAGGGCAAGGGAGTGCAGATCGGCGACGAAATTGCGAAGCTGGAGCAGAAGGCACGCGCACTTCTCATTGATATCTATTCCAAGCTTACGCCTTGGCAGAAAACACTCGTTGCCCGCCACCCCGAGCGGCCGCATTGCCTAGAGTTCGTAAACGCGCTGATCGAAGATTTCACGCCGCTTGCGGGCGACCGCTATTTCGCGGAAGACGAAGCCATCATTGGCGGCATGGGCCGGTTTCGCGGCCGATCGGTGATGGTGCTCGGAAATGAAAAGGGCTCCGACGTCGAAAGCCGCATCAAGCACAATTTTGGCATGGCGAAACCGGAAGGCTATCGCAAGGCCGTGCGGCTCATGGAAATGGCCGACAAGTTCGGTCTGCCCGTCATCACATTTGTCGATACGCCCGGCGCCTATCCCGGCATCGGCGCGGAAGAACGCGGCCAAGCCGAAGCTATCGCGCGCTCAACCGATTGCTCGCTGATGATCGGCGTTCCGGTTATTTCGGTCATCGTCGGCGAAGGCGGATCGGGCGGCGCCATTGCGATTGCCACGGCGAACCGCATCCTCATGCTTGAACACGCGATCTATTCGGTCATCTCTCCTGAGGGCGCCGCATCCATTATCTGGCGCGACAGCAACAAGAAGGAAGAAGCCGCGACCAACATGAAAATTACGGCACAGGACCTCGACCAGCTGGGCGTCATCGACATCATCGTGCGCGAGCCGGCAGGCGGCGCACATCGTGACCGGGAACAGGTTATCACCACGACCGGAAACGCCATCCTCAAGGCACTCGCCGAGTTCGACGGCAAGCCGCCTGAAGAGATCCGCAAACTCGGCACGAACGCTTCATGAAGATCGGCAGGCTGCCTGTGGCCGCGAAATCCTAACGCTCAATTCGAGCTTAAATCCGCTTCTGGCCGTGGCTGCCGCGCCGGCTGCCGCAATCATTCACATACTTGGCATCTGCGTCGCCTTGACAGGGCATTCAGCGCGACCGAAAAAGCTGATTAGATTCTTGCGTTTAGTTTGGCGTTAGGTTTTGGGGTTAGATTTCCGGACGGGCGTTACGCGCTACTCACGTCGGGAGGCTGCGGGGATTGAAGGGACCTGCCGATTTTGCCGGAACGCATGACAGCCACGTTTGCTCGGCTTGGATGGATCGCAGTTGCCGCTGCGGCCATGAGCCTTAGCCGCCTGTTCGAGTGCGCCCGTCATTCCGGCCCCCTCAGAAGTTCCGCTCGGCAAAGACACGATGATGCTGCTTGGCAAAAAGGGCATGCAGCCGGGCGCGCCGTGTTCGTGCGCATCTTCAAGGAAGAATCGGAACTCGAAATCTGGAAGCAGCGCGACGACGGCCGCTTCTATCATTTCAAAACCTACCCGATCTGCACATGGTCGGGCGAACTTGGGCCGAAGCTTAAGCATGGCGACAAGCAGGCACCAGAAGGTTTCTATTCGATCACGCCGGTTCTGATGAACCCGAATTCGAAGTTCTACCTGTCGTTCAATCTCGGCTATCCCAACAGCTACGACAAGGCGTGGGGACGCACGGGCGATATCTGTGATGGTGCATGGCAAATGCCGCTCTGCGGGCTGCTACGCCATGACCGACGCAATGATGGAAGAGATCTATGGCGTGACGCGGGAAGCGCTCAAAGCCGGGCAAGAAAGCTTCCAGGTCCAGGCGCTGCCGTTCCGCATGTCGGACGCCAAGATGGCAGAAATGAAAAAACACAAGTGGTATGCCTTCTGGAAGACACTCAAAGACGGTTATGACTTCTTCGAAAAGCACCGCATTCCTCCGCATGTCGCCGTATGCGAGCGCCGCTATGTGCCGAATGTCGTTCCTCCGCAAAGCCGCCCCGACGCTGATGGGCCGTGTCCGCCATTTCAGCGGCCCGTGATCGCGGCTTTCACGCCTTTGCCCACGGACTCAGATCAACGATTGCCAGCGGGAACAAGCTCAAGGGCCTCGTCAATCCCGATGTTGACCCGACTTCGGCCGAAATCGCCGCCGCAAAGAGCGCCGCGAACGCTGCCATTCCGACGGGCGCGACTTCGCCGCAATCCCCGCCTTCTATCGCCAACGCCCAATAGGGCACGGCGGGACGGGCCCTGTCCGTATCCAATTCAGAAGTGAACGGGACGCGGGCGGAACAGCAATGAACAAATCTCAAGAACCTGATCCGCAGTTGCCGCCATCGGCGTTGCCCGGCCGCCGCCGGTTGCGCCGCTTCGCCATGTATTCGCTGATTGCAATCGCCGTAATTGCAGCGCTCACCTCACCCTATTGGCTGCCTCTGGTCCAGGGCGACGCAGATGAGCGCCACATGGCCTACGAACGCAGCCAGCGCTTGTTGCGCGTGAAAGCGGGTCTGGCGCTCCCCGGCGAACCTGATCTCGCAAATCTCTCCGGCCGCTTGGCAGAGCATGGCCTCACGCAGGGCGCTCCCATCTTGATGCGCATTTTCAAGCGCGAATTCGAACTGGAACTGTGGATCCAGCGCGACGGCGTTTTTCATCGCTTTGTCACGTACCCCATTTGCCGCTGGTCCGGAAAACTCGGACCCAAACTAGTGCAAGGCGACGGCCAGGCGCCGGAGGGCTTCTACTCCGTCGACAAAACAGCGCTCAATCCGAATAGCCGCTGGTACCGGTCTTTCAACCTCGGATTCCCCAATAGCTTCGACCGCGGCCACGGCCGCACGGGCTCGTTCCTGATGGTACACGGCGGATGCGCGTCGGTTGGATGCTACGCCATGACAAACGCTCAGATGGACGAAATATGGAGGCTGGTGAACGCCGCGCTCGATGGCGGACAGAAGCAATTCCAGGTGCAGGTCTATCCCTTCCGAATGACCGGGGAAAAGCTGGCAAGCTACGACGGGCACCCAGATCAACCGTTTTGGCGCGACCTTAAACGCGGCCATGACTTGTTCGATAAAACCCTGCAACCGCCGAGAGTATCGGTATGCAATGGCCGCTATGTTTTCGAGGCCGGCCACCCGGACCAAGGCGGCAATGGGACGTTGACCGAGAGTTGCCCGGCTGCATCGGCTAAGAATTGAGTTAATACAGAGGCGTAACTGAGTTGCAGGTTGGTCCAAAAAGACACTTCGATTCCGCCGCGAGCCGCTCTATGTTGGCGGTCCGTTGGGGGGTGGGTTCATCGAGGCGGCACGATATGACGTCTATGGTTGCGCGCGTCCGGACTTTTACAGTCGCGGTCCTCAGCCTGATTGCTGGAGCATGCGCCGGCGTGGCCCTGAGCGCGCGGCCGGCTACGGCACTTTCAATTGAGCTCAAGGACGTCGCCGCAGATCGTGTTGATCGTCAGCGCGCAGCCGCTGAAGGGGCACTACCGCTGCCTGGAACGCCCAATGTCGCAATTCTGGAAGAACGCCTTCGTGAGAAGGGCGTCTCGCTTAACGCACCGATGCTTATTCGGGTTTTCAAATCTGAATCCGAACTTGAGGTCTGGAAGGAAAGCAAAGGGAGTTATGTTCTCTTCGCGACTTATCCGATCTGCCACTGGTCTGGGAGTGTTGGTCCGAAACTGCGCGACGGCGACAAGCAGGCACCCGAAGGTTTCTACACCGTCACCCGCAAGCAGTTGCACCACGTAGGGCGCTGGCCGAAATCCCTGCATCTCAACTACCCTAATGTTTTTGACCAATCACAGGCGCGGACCGGCGGTCTCATTCTCATTCACGGCGGCTGCACATCGGTTGGATGCTTTGCCATGACGAACCCGGTTATGGATGAAATCCACCGCTTATCGATCGCGGCGGTCGAGAGTGGACAAGACCATATACCAATCCACGTTTTTCCTTTCCGGATGACTACGGAAAACTGGGAAACTCACGACAGGTCGCCTTGGAAGGCCTTCTGGGTCAACCTGAAGGAAGGCTACGATCTGTTTGAGAAAAATAAACTTCCTCCGCGCGTGAGCGTCTGTGACGGACGCTACAATTTCGCGCCTACAGCGTCTGCCAATAGCTCCGGACCAATCGACGCCTGCGATAACATGATGGCGACGATCCGCGAACAAGACGAGTGGCTGGATAGCGTACCTTCGCCAGGACCTATCCCCGTGCGCACCGCAGCAGCGGCAATAGCTCCTGCCACCCCGGGCATGATGAGTGTAACGGACGCAAACGCCGATGCCATGCCGGCGGACCTTGTCCCAACTGCTGAGCCCGAGACGCGGGCGATCAGATGCCGGTTCGCGTTGCGCAGCTGCGGACGCTATTTGACGCTTCAAAACTACATGGCTGCTAAGCGCGCTGCCCTCCTGTCCAGCGGGCTCCGGCGCTTTAGATTAACTGCCGCGAAGCCCTAGAAGATTAGAATACCTGTGCGGCTTGTGAATGGGCGTCGCCTTGCACAACACGGATCAATCACCTTGTGATCATGCGCCATTCTGGGCTACGACCGCCCCAAGGGCGCAAACCGGAGCGAATTCAGCACATGGCCGAACCAACATTTGCCAAAAAAACTGAAACACTGCTTGAGCGGCTGATCTTCGCCTCGCGATGGCTGTTGGCACCATTCTATCTTGGACTAGCGATTTCAATCATCGTGCTGCTTGTCAAGTTCATGGCTGAACTCGTGCACCTTGTGCTTGGTGCTTTCTCACTATCCGAGCCCGATGTAATCCTTGGTGTTTTAACACTCGTGGATCTGGCGCTAACCGGATCACTACTGATCATCGTCATTTTTTCTGGTTACGAAAACTTCGTCTCAAAAATTGATCACAGTGCTCACACCGACTGGCCCGAATGGATGGGCACGATCGATTTTGCGGCATTAAAACTAAAGCTGCTGTCCTCAATCGTCGCCATTTCAGCGATCCAATTGTTGAAGCAATTCATGTCGATCAAGACGGTGACGCCGGAAAACGAAAAGGTGCTCTATTGGATGGTCATCATCCACTTCGTGTTTGTGGTCTCGAGCGTGCTGTTGGCGCTATCCGATAGAATAGCGGGACACGGCGCCGGACACGGAGGTAAAGCCGAAGCACCTGTTGAAACATATGACGCGTCAAAAGCCGGTCACTAACCGTCAATCATGTCGAATAGTTCGACGCGAATTGGCCGGGCAAACACGACTGGCCCGGCCGCCGTAGTGGGCGCTAATCCAACTTACCGTGGCAATGTTTGTACTTCTTGCCTGAACCACAGGGGCACTCTGCATTGCGTGAAACCCGGCCCCAGGTCGCTGCATCGTTAGGGTCCACGCCACCATCGCCCTTGCGGGTTTGCAGCGGCTGGCGCTTCGGGGCTTCGGGTGGCACAAAGCGGCGCGCACGGGCGCCGGAAATGGCCGCGTCCGCCATCGCAACGTCGCGCTGCGGGCCGGGTGGCAACGCTTCTTCCAATTCATCAAGCCCTGTGAAGGGATCGATGTGGTGCGCTTCCATCGGCGGCAATTCGACCGGCTGAAGAGCAGGCTGATCTTCAGGTGGCGCGAGTTCAACGTGCATCAACTGCCCGGTCGTTGCTTCGCGCAGCCGTGCTAGCATGCTTTCAAACAAAACGAAGGCTTCGCTCTTGTATTCGTTCAGCGGGTCGCGCTGGCCATAGGCGCGGAAGCCGATCACCTGACGAAGATGTTCGAGCGTCACAAGATGCTCACGCCACAGCATGTCTAGCGTCTGAAGCAAGACCATCTTTTCGATCTGGCCGTAGAGTTCCGGTCCAAGTTGCTCGGCTTTTTCAGCGGCCTTTGCATCGACGGCGTTGATCAAACGCTCTTTGATTTCCTGGTCAGCAATTCCTTCTTCGGCCGCCCATTGTTCAATCGGCAAATCCAATCCGAAGATACCGTTAACCGCTTCCTTGAGCTCCTGAGTATTCCACTGCTCGGCGTAAGCGCTTTCGGGAATGTGGCGCGTGACGAGTTCGCTCACCAATTGATGACGCAAATCGACTACGGTTTCCGTGACGCTATCCTGCGCCATGATGTCGAGGCGCTGTTCAAAGATGACCTTGCGCTGGTCATTCATCACGTCATCGTATTTCAGGATCTGCTTACGGATGTCGAAGTTGCGCTGCTCGACCTTTTTCTGTGCGGTCTCAAGCGATTTGTTCATCCACGGATGGACGATAGCTTCACCTTCCTTAAGGCCGAGCGTTTGCAGAACCTTGTCCATCCGCTCTGAGCCGAAAATACGCATCAGATCGTCATCGAGGGCCAGAAAGAACTTGGAGCGGCCAGGGTCACCCTGACGGCCCGAGCGCCCGCGCAGCTGATTGTCGATACGCCGGCTTTCGTGACGCTCTGTTGCGAGAACGTAAAGGCCGCCCGCCTCGAGAGAAGCCTGTTTCTTTTGGGCAATGTCGGCCAAGAGTTCAGTGCGCTTTTTCTTGATTTGCGTTTCGTCGGGCTCGCGGCCTGCCGCTGCTTCTTCGTTTTGCCAGTCGCGCAGCTGGTAGTCGGCATTGCCGCCAAGTTGAATATCGGTGCCACGGCCCGCCATATTGGTGGCAATCGTAACAGCGCCCGGAACACCGGCCTGCGCGACGATGCTCGCTTCCTGTTCGTGATAGCGGGCATTCAAGACTTTATGAATGACCGGGTCGCCCTTGCCTTTGGCGTCGCGTGCAAGCTTCAAAAGCAACTCGCCACTTTCGGTGAAGTGCTTGCGAAATTCCTCTTCCTTGCCGGGTTTCAATGCCGCTGCTTGATCGAGCAGAGATTGGCCGAGCGTTTCGAAGAATTTGTGATCTTTAAGATGCTCCGAAAGTTGCTCGGATTTCTCGATCGATGTCGTGCCAACAAGGATCGGTTGGCCGCGCACTTTTGCTTCGGCAATAGAGAGTACGATGGCGTTCAGCTTCTCGCGCTGCGTCCGGTAGATCTCGTCGTCTTCGTCGATTCGTACAACTTTAACGTTGGTCGGGATTTCGATGACTTCAAGGCCGTAGATGTCCATGAACTCGCTGGCTTCAGTCATGGCCGTGCCCGTCATACCCGCCAGCTTTTCGTACAGGCGGAAATAATTCTGGAACGTGATTGATGCGAGTGTTTGGTTCTCGGGCTGGATCTCAACGCGTTCTTTCGCCTCAAGTGCCTGATGCAAACCTTCCGAATAGCGCCGGCCGGGCATCATTCGGCCCGTAAACTCGTCAATGATGACGACTTGCCCGCCTTTAACAATGTAATCCTTGTCACGCTGGAAAAGTTTGTGTGCTTTCAAGGCTTGATTGACATGATGCACGATCGTTACGTTATCGATGTCGTAGAGCGAGCCTTTCATGTGCCCCGCTGCGCCGAGTAGATTTTCCATCTTCTCGTTGCCTGCTTCAGAAAGCGAAACCTGACGCTGCTTTTCATCGAGATCGAAATCGCCCGCTTCCAGCGCCGGCATCAAAGCGTCAACGGCCTGGTAGAGATCGGCACGATCCTCAAGAGGACCGGAAATGATAAGTGGCGTGCGCGCTTCGTCGATTAGAATTGAGTCGACTTCGTCAACAATGGCAAAGGAGTGCCCGCGTTGCACCATTTCGGTTTTTCGCATCTTCATGTTGTCGCGCAGATAATCGAAGCCGAGTTCGTTGTTGGTGCCATAAGTAACGTCGCAGGCGTAAGCGGATTTGCGTTGCTCGTCGCTCATGTCGTGGACAATAACGCCGACCGTCAAACCAAGAAACTTATAGACTTGGCCCATCCACTCGCTATCGCGCTTGGCTAAGTAGTCGTTGACAGTGACGACATGGACGCCGTTTCCGGCGAGTGCATTGAGATACACGGGCAGAGTGGCAACGAGCGTCTTACCTTCACCGGTTTTCATTTCGGCGATGTCACCCTGGTGCAGCACCATGCCGCCGATCAGCTGCACGTCGAAGTGTCTCTGTCCCAGCGTGCGCTTGGCACCTTCACGAACGGTGGCAAATGCCTCGACCAAGAGGTCGTCGAGTGTGGCACCATCTGCCACCCTCTGGCGAAACTGTTCGGTGCGCGCCCTGAGGTCGCTATCCGACAATTGCGAGATTTCGGGTTCGAGCGCATTGATGGCTGCGACCTTCGGGCGGAACACCTTGACCCTGCGCTCGTTCGACGAGCCGAAGATCTTGGATGCGAGATCGCCGAGCGAGAGCATGTTCATTTTTTCCCAATGCACAATTCGTGTGGCCGGTTTACATAAGCGGCCGGGTTGACGTAGATCCGTGGACCCGATCAGCGCGAATTGCGCGGCAAGCCCAATTGCCGCGCCCGCACCTTTTGGCGCCCAGAACAAATTCTTTGAGTTAACGGGCCTGCCCGTCTAGGCGGCCCCTGTACTCGTGGCCAGACATAAGAACTGAGCCCCCCAAATGTCAATGTTTCGAGCCTGAAATTGGGGCCTTAGGCCGCTGTCCAATTTTTAACTTGGCTTGGCTTATCCCGGGGGTTATCGAGCCCTAGCCGAAAGGCCCAATGGAGCCCTTCTGTATTCGCCAAAAATGGGCCCAAATCCAGAAATCTCAACAGCAAGCAGTCGAGGATCCCTTGAAAACGCGTTTTGCACCCATCGCCTTAGCCTTTGCGCTTGCTGGATCCATTTCGGTTCCGTTCATCACAGCCGCAACGGCCGAAGATAAGGTTGTCGCCACAATTAACGGCAAGGCCATCACCGACGCGGATCTCGCGGTCGCAGATGGAGAGATCGGCCAGGATATGGGCACGATGCCGGCCGATCAAAAGCGCATGTCGCTGTTAGAGTTCCTGATTGACAACCAGCTCTTCGCCGACGCTGCCGAAGGCGATAAGCTCGGCGAAGGACCCGCGTTCGAAAGCCGCCTAACGTACCTGAAACGCCGGGCGCTGCGTGAACTCTATTTCGAGAAAGTCATCAAAGCGTCGGTAAGCGATGCCGATGCCAAGAAACTCTATGACGATCAGGTCAAACTCTTGAAGCCGGAAGAAGAAGTCCAGGCCCGCCACATTCTGGTCGAAAGCGAAGACAAGGCCAAAGAAATCGCCGAAAAGATCAAGAGCGGCGGCAAATTTGAAGACCTCGCCAAGGAAAATTCCAAGGACCCTGGTTCCAAAGATGATGGTGGCAGCCTCGGGTATTTCGGCCGCGGACAGATGGTACCGCAATTCGAAGAAGCCGTTTTTACGATGCAGAAGGGCGATGTATCGGCGCCTATTCAGACTCAGTTTGGCTGGCACTTAATTAAAGTTGAAGACAAGCGAACCAAAGCACCGCCGGCGTTTGACGTCGTCAAAGACCGCATCCTGCAGTCTTTGCTGTTGCAGAAGGCCTCGAAGGCCGCAGTCGATCTTCGCACTAAAGCCAAGATCGAATACGTCGATGCCGACATCAAGAAGTCGATTGACGATCGCAATAAAGCGGTCGAACAGGCGCCCAACTCCGCGCCGGACGCCGCCAAAAAGGATGAACCCAAGAAGGAAGACGCGAAGCCTGAAGATAAAAAGTAGGCTTCAAGTCTCTGATCTCCGCGGTAATTTTGGTCGGGCTGCTTGATTATGGCAGCCCGATCTGTTTTTGGGGTGTAAACGTCCGCACTGGAGACACGCAGCCCATGGGCAAAATCACATCGAAATCACCGTTTGCGCCCGAAACTCTTGCCAAACTCGATGCCGTTGAAGGCGTTCGCTTTGCAACGGCCGAGGCCGGTATCCGCTACAAGGGCCGCACCGACTTGCTCGTTGCCGTCATGGACGAAGGCACAACTGCCGCAGGAGTGCTAACCCAATCCAAGACCGCGTCGGCACCTGTGCTCTGGTGCCGCAAAAGCCTCAAAAAGGGCAAAGCACGAATTCTGGTCGTCAATTCCGGTAACGCCAACGCCTTCACCGGCAAGAAGGGCGCGGAAGCGGTTGAGCTGACCGCAGAACACGCGGCAACGGCCGTGACCTGCAAACCGCACGACGTTTATGTCGCGTCGACCGGCGTCATCGGCGAGCCGTTGGATGCGCAGAAATTCGCGCATCTCCTTTCCGGCCTCGCAGCCAATGCCGAAGCCGATAAGTTCGAAGCGGCAGCGCGGGCCATCATGACAACCGATACCTATCCGAAACTTGCAACCCGCTCAGCCTTCATCGGCGACACGCGCGTGACCATCAACGGCTTCTGCAAGGGCGCGGGCATGATCGCGCCCGACATGGCGACAATGCTGTGCTTCATGTTCACAGATGCGGCGATGGACGCCAAAGTCCTGCAGGATCTGCTCGAGGAACACGTCTCGACGACGTTCAATTGCATGACCATCGACGGCGATACCTCGACCAGCGACACGTGTCTTGCTGTTTGCAACAGGCGACAGCGGCGAAGCGCGGTCAGAAGAAAGTCGACAAGGCTAAATCGAAAAAGCTTGCAGGCTTTTCAACAGCGCTGCACGACTTGATGCAGGACTTGGCCATTCAAGTTGCCAAGGACGGCGAGGGATTGTCAAAGTTCGTGACCTTTGAAGTCGAAGGCGCGAAATCATGGGCGGCGGCGCGCAAAATCGCGCTGTCCTGCGCCAACTCACCCATTTTGAAAACAGCGATTGCGGGCGAGGACCCGAATTGGGGCCGTGTGGTTATGGCAGTTGGCAAGTCGGGAGAAGCCGCAGACCGCGATAAACTTGCCATTTGGTTCGGTCCATATTGCGTGGCGCGCGACGGCGAACGCGCGGCCGAGTACGATGAGAAGACAGTCGCCGCATACATGAAAAACCGCGAGATCGTCATTCGCGTGCACGCAGGCGTCGGCAAGGCATCCGCGCGCGTTTGGACCTGCGACCTGACGCACGACTATGTGTCGATTAATGCGGATTATCGCAGCTGATAGGCGAGCAAGATGGACCCCACTTTCTGGCTTGAACGCTGGCAGAAAAGCGAGATCGGCTTTCATTCGAAAGAAGTACAGCCGGCGCTTGAGAAACATTGGCCCGCGCTGAACGTCGCGAAGGGCGCGCGCGTGCTGGTGCCGCTCTGCGGCAAGAGCCTCGATATGGTTTGGCTGGCAGAGCAAGGTTACGCAGTCGTCGGCGCGGAGCTTTCAGAGCTTGCGGTTGACGCGTTCTTCGCTGAGCGCGGCCTGACGCCGTCTGTTCGCATCGTTGATGGGTTCACCGTCAAGTCCATCGGGACTTTACGAACTCTGGTGCGGGGATTTTTTCGCATTAAAGCGCGAACACGTTGATGCCGCAGCCGCTTATGACCGTGCAGCCCTTGTCGCCATGCCGCCGGAGATGCAGCCGAACTACGCGGAAAACTTGCCGAACTGATGCCCTTTCAATCGCAAATTCTCCTTATCGGCCTCGACTACAACACAAGCGAAATGCAGGGCCCGCCGTTCGCAATTCCGCGCCTCGCTGTGCAAACGCTATTCGAAGACGACTTCAACGTGACGCTGCTGGAAGCGCGCGATGGGCTAACCAAGAGCGAGCATCTCGCCAAGAAGGGCGTGACCCGGCTTGAAGAGGCGGCCTATCTGATGCGGCGGCGTCCATGACATCAACAATGACGAAAATTGTCCTGGTTGCAGCGGTCGCCTTAATCGACGCTGACAACCGCGTGCTCATCGCCAAGCGCCCAGTGGGCAAGTCCATGGCAGGCCTCTGGGAGTTTCCAGGTGGCAAGGTCGAATTGAACGAGACCCCGGAAGCAGCGCTCGTGCGCGAACTGAAAGAAGAACTTGGCATCGAGGTGTGCTTGACTTGCCTCGCACCGTTCAATTTTGCCAGCCACGCCTACGAGACGTTTCACCTCCTGATGCCGCTCTACATGTGCCGGACCTGGGACGGCGACATCTGCCCGAGCGAAGGCCAAGAGATCAAGTGGGTCAAGGGCACCGAGCTTTGGAAATATCCCATGCCGCCCGCCGATTTGCCGCTCGTTCCGTGGCTGAGGGATTTGTTGGGGTAAGAAAACGCTGTCATGGCTTTTCCGCCTTCTCCCCCGTACTCTGCTCCTTCACCCCCAGCGCATCCGCAAGCCTCGCTTTCGCTGATCCCGGTTGCAACGGTTTCTGCTGGCTTTCGTGCGGGACCCAGGCGGTCAGCGTGATGATCTCGAAGGTCGCAGGAATTCGGCCATCGGCAAGCGCGAAGCGCTCGGCGTAAACTTCAGCGGCGCGAAACAGCAGCTTGCGCGTGACGGGAACGCGGCGGCGCGCCGTTAGAACATTACTCGCGCCCATGGCCTTGATCTCACGCATGAGATCGAGCGGCGAGGCGTAGGTCACGCGCACGACGTCGGTATCGGCGACAGGCAGCGCAAACCCAGCGCGTTGCAGTAGCCCGCCCAAATCGCGCACATCGGCAAACGGCGCGACACGCGGAGAGGCGCCACCTGTCACCTCGTCTTCGGCAATGAGCCAGGCTTCGCGCAACTCTTTAAGCGTCTCGCCACCAAGTAGCGCCGCCAAGAACAGCCCGTCCGGCTTTAGCGCGCGCCGTATCTGGATGAGCGTTCCCGGCAAATCATTGACGTGATGCAGGGCCAGCCCCGACACGACGAGATCGAGCGACTCCGGCGCGAAGGGCAAGGCTTCCTCATCGGCCACGATGCGCGAAACGCGTGCCGAACTCAGCGGTCGTGCACTGCTCCCCTCCCCTTGACGGGGAGGGGGATTCACGGCATCGACTTCGGCAATGCTGCCAATTGTTGGCAACACCAGGAGCCGCTCCGTCAGCACACCGTGATGGGCGCCGATGTTGGCCGCGCATGGAAATTTCCGCTTAACAAGCGCGAGCCGCTCGGCAAAGTCGTCGGCCACGCGTTGCAACAGAAAATCATGGTGCGCGGCGTCAGGCGCTACACGCTGGCGGCGGCGGCGCAACAAGGGCCGGTCAAAGATAATGTGGTCGGACGTCATCCAAGATCCCTATCAGCACCTCGCGCAACGATCCACTCTGGTTTAAGGTGCCATGATGCGTATGGGCGAGACGATTGAGGACGAAACACCGGCGGACGCGCGCGACGCCGCGCCTGCCCGGATTGGGCCCGCTTTCCGGCTCAAGACGATGCTCCGGACGTTTTCGAGCTATACCCTCGACGTGTTCCTGCCGCCGGTGTGCTTAGGATGTGAAGCGCGGCTCGACGCGCACGATGCGCTTTGCCCGGCCTGCTGGCGCACAATCGACTTTATCCGCCCGCCGCTCTGCGACTGCCTCGGCATTCCCATGCCCTACGATACAGGTGGTCGGATGTTGTCAGCCGCGGCTGTTGCCGATCCACCCAACTACGACCGTGCAAGAGCCGTTGCGCGCTATGACGGTTTGATGCGCGACCTCATCCACGACTTCAAGTTTCGCGATACCCACGATGCCCGCGCACTGTTCGGCCGCTGGTTGAGTGAAGCGGGCGCGGCGCTCATCTCCGAGTGCGACGTCATTGTTCCCGTACCGCTGGCGCGCTGGAGGCTGCTGACCCGGCGTTACAATCAATCGCAGATCTTAGCCACTGAAATCGCAAAGCAGACAGGCAAGCCGGTCGCCCCATTGTCTCTCATCCGGGTGCGCACCACGAAAAATCAGGTTGGCCTCAGCCGGACTGAGCGACGGCGCAACGTGGCGGGTGCTTTTGCGGTACCGCCGGGCCAGATCGGGTCGGTCGCTGGAAAATCGGTTTTGTTGATCGACGATGTGGTCACTACGGGCGCCACAGCCTCGTCAGCCGCGAGGGCTTTGAAGAAGGCAGGAGCCGCCAGAGTCGACGTGCTGACCTTAGCGCTCGCCGGGGATACCGCCGTCATTCCCTAAAATTCCCTCAAGCCGGGCGCATGGCAGCGTTGCACACTTGCGGCATAGAACCACAATTTGCGCCACAAATCTTGCGCAAGCTGCCGAAAGGATTAGGCTTGAGCGCATTGATTCCGCGCGTCCGGAGGACAGCGACGACCATGTCACCGACTAAGCCGAAGGTCACCGTCTATACTGCAGGCCACTGCTGCTATTGCCATATGGCCAAGCAGCTCCTGCGCCAAAAGGGTGCCGACTTCGAGGAAATCGATGTCAGCGGCCGGAGCGACATTCGCGAAACGCTGCGCGAGCGATCCGGCGGCCGCAGTACCGTGCCGCAAATATGGATAGGCGACAACCACGTCGGCGGCTGCGATGATCTGCTTGCTCTTGACCGGGCGGGCGGATTGGACGCCTTGCTCGCGTCGTAAACCGCGAGTTCGATGCCAATGTCCTCAGACGCTGATTCAATAAAGTTCAAGGCAGCAATGGTCCAACTTTGCTCGGGCCGGGACGTTGGAAAAAACGTTGCTGACGCGTCCGATTTAATCCGGGACGCGGCGTCCCAAGGGGCCCGGTATATCCAGACACCCGAATGCACGACACTGATGGAATTGGAAAAACCGCGCTTGCTCTCCGCAATCGGGCCCGAGAGCGATAATCCTGCTCTACAGGCGTTCAGTGACCTCGCGCGCGATCTCAAGAGATGGCTGCACATCGGCTCGATGGCTATCAAGGCGGATGACGGACGGATAGCCAACCGGTCGTACCTGTTCTCGCCCGATGGCGCCGTTGCGGCGCGCTACGACAAAATCCACATGTTCGACGTCGATTTGGGCAATGGGGAAGTGTACCGTGAAAGCGCAAGTTATGTGCCCGGCACTCAGGCGGTGATTGCCGATTTACCGTGGGGGCCGCTCGGTCTCACCATCTGCTACGATTTGCGCTTTCCCGCACTCCACCGCGCGCTCGCCCAAGGCGGCGCGTTGTTCCTGGCGGTCCCGGCCGCCTTCACCCGCGTCACGGGTGAAGCACACTGGCACACTTTGTTAAGGGCTCGGGCTATTGAAGCTCAGTCGTTCGTGTTTGCAGCGGCCCAAGGCGGCTTACACGAGAACGGCCGGGAGACGTTTGGTCACAGCCTGATCATATCGCCTTGGGGCAAAAAGCTTGCAGAAGCGGGCGTAGAGCCGGGCGTGATTACCGCCGAAATCGACTTAAAGGAGTTGAGCGAAGCCCGGCGCCGGGTGCCCTCACTGACCCATGACCGGCCTTTCGAAGTGGTCCAGGCCGGTAAGCCGCGCACATGACCTTTGTACACACGAGAATGGCCCGATGATCAAGTACACACTTGGGTGCAATAACGGCCACTGTTTTGAAGCTTGGTTTCGCTCAGGCGACGCCTTCGATCGTCAAGCGCGCCGCCAGCTCGTCGCTTGCCCGGACTGCGGCTCGACTGAAATTGAAAAAGCACCGATGTCGCCTGCATTGCTGAAGGCAGGGCGCGCAAAAACACAGCCCGCGTCATCAGAGGCCATGCCGAAGCCGTCACTGGCCGATCTGCGCCGGCTCAGAACTGAGATCTTGGCAAAGTCCCAGCATGTCGGCAAAGGGTTCGCCGAAGAAGCCCGGCGTATTCACTTTGGCGAAGCCGAAGAGCGTTCGATTCACGGAGAAGCATCCCTAGAAGATGCGCGTTCTCTCATTGATGATGGCGTCCCGTTTGGCTTGGTGCCGCCCGTGCCCGAGGACCAAAATTGAAGTGCTCGCACTTCAACATCACGTCTTCGAAATCTCCAAAAACGTATAATCCAGGGCGCCATCGAGCGACTCCGTTCGGAACGTCGGCTGCGTATATCCTGCAGGTGTCCAGAAATAATGACCCTCGTGGAAATGCCAGACGCCGCGCACATGGTGCCAGCGATCAACGACAACGGCACCCGTTGGACCACAGGCAGCGGTAAAGCCACGCTGTTTCAGCTCTACATGCTTCTCAAGAGTTTGCATGAGTTTGGTATTTTCAATGTTCGCGCCCATGGTGCCGGCTAACCCTCAAAACGTGATCCGATGTCATGGGGGCGGTAAGCGACCATGCGAAGACCAAGCGATCGTGCGCTCAAGCTTCGCAACTGTTGCAGACGCCCCTGCATCTCTCAGTTGTTTTGAATAAAAGCAGAGGGCAATTCAAATATTAATGAGTGTATACGTTACGTAATCGACGCGAATACTGCAGGAAATGCGAGTTATATTTTAGTGAAATTCGAGCGCAGAGGATTATGCTTATTTAAGCATGCTTGAGGTGACTTCGCTCTCTGTGTTATCGGCGTGTCGCAAACCACAGCGATGGTTTTCGCGAACTTTGTTCGGCCAAACCGGGAGCCACCGCTGACTATCTCGACATCTCAAGAACTGAAAGACTCTGAAAACCCCGGTTCAAACACGAGCACGAATGCTGGTCTGGGCGACATCATCGCCATGCGATTGAACCGTCGCGAATTCGCCCGTGGTGCGCTGGCGGCAGCAGCGACAGTTGCTACGTTCGGCGCGCAAAAAACTGCTGCTGGCGAGACGGCACCATCTCGAACTTTTGCCTTTGAAGAGGTCGAGGCAGGGATCGACGCAACCCATCACGTCGCACCCGGATATGAAGCGGACGTGCTTATCCGCTGGGGCGACAAAGTCTTGAGCGGCGCGCCACCGTTCGATCCATTGCATCAGACGTCCGCCGCGCAGACACAACAGTTCGGCTACAACAACGACTTTCTCGGATACCTGCCGATCGACGGGCGCAACGATCGCGGGCTGCTTGTGGTCAATCACGAGTACACGATCGAAGAATTGATGTTCCCCGGCATCGAGAGGCAAGACAAAGGCGCGCGGTTCAGCGCCATGACCGAAGACCTCGTTGCCATAGAAATGGCAGCCCACGGTGGCTCGGTGCTAGAAATCGAACGGGTGGACGGCAAGTGGCGCGTGGTTGACGGAAGTCAGTATGCGCGCCGCATTACGGCCCTGACTGGCATGCGCATCTCGGGTCCGGCGGCCGGCCACGAAAAAATGCGCACGAGCGCCGATCCTGACGGCCGGCGCGTTCTTGGCATGTTGAACAACTGCGCGGGCGCTATCACGCCGTGGGGAACGTGGCTCACATGCGAAGAAAATATCAACGGCTATTTCATGCCAAAGAGCGCGGTTGCGGCCCATCCCGACGCCGCCGCCCTCAAACGCTATGGCATTCCGGTCGAATGGTACGGCTGGGCGAAATTTCACGACCGGTTCGACATCGCTAAGGAACCAAACGAGCCAAACCGCTTCGGCTGGGTGGTCGAAATCGATCCTTTCGATCTCAATTCAACCCCCGTCAAACGAACCGCACTCGGCCGCTTCAAACACGAGGGCGCCGGCAACATTGTCAATAAAGACGGCCGATTTGCCGTTTATCAGGGCGATGACGAACGCTTCGAGTATGTCTACAAATTCGTCACGGACGAAAAAGTCGATCTCGAAAATCCAGCCGCCAACCGGAATATTCTCAATTCAGGCACGCTTTACGTGGCGCGCTTCGATGCCGACGGGACAGGCCGGTGGCTTCCGCTTGTATTTGGCTCAGGGCCCTTAAAGCCTGAACTCGGCTTCAAAAATCAAGGCGACGTTGTGATCTTTGCGCGTCAGGCGGCAGACCTGCTCGGCGCAACCAAGATGGACCGGCCAGAGGACATCGATGTTAACCCCAAGACCAACAAGGTCTACGTGATGCTGACCAACAACAACAAACGCAAAGCCAGCGAGACAGATGCCGCCAATCCGAGAGCTGATAACTCGTTCGGTCACATCATCGAAATAATGCCACGCGACGGCGATCATGCCAGCGAACACTTCACTTGGGAAATTTTACTCAGGTGCGGAAATCCCGAGACTGCCGAGGTGGGCGCAACCTTCAACCCCTTGACGAGCGCGAACGGCTGGTTTGGCATGCCCGATAACTGCGCCATTGATGCGCTCGGCCGACTCTGGGTGACCACCGACGGCAACACGGCACGGAATACCGGCCGGACCGACGGCATCTGGGCGGTCGAAACTGAGGGAGGTGTGCGCGGCCTCTCCAAGCTGTTCTATCGCGTCCCTGTCGGTGCAGAACTGTGCGGACCCTGCTTCACACCTGATCTGGAGACTTTGTTCGTGGCCGTACAACACCCCGGCGACACGGATGAGAACGACCCGGACGCGCCGCCAGCCCGTTATGACACCCCCCTGACCCGCTGGCCGGACTTTGACCCCAGTTTGCCGCCAAGGCCCTCCGTCGTGGCGATTACCCGCAAAGGGGGCGGAAAAATCGGGGTCTAACGGGCTCGTTCCATGCCTTCGTTACTCACGGCTTGTGGGAAGGCAGGGTAGAGGCAAATTGACGGTTGCCCGGTGGCCTCTTTGCGGTGCAAACATATCTTCGGCGGCGCCATAGTTGCCCGTTTCCGGAGATGCTTCAGCCGATGACGACAAACGTGACCGAACTCGACACAACGAAGCGAACTGCTTCGCGCGCGCCTGCGGGCGTGCGTCATGATTGGACCAGGGAACAGGCGCTGGCGCTTTACGAGCTGCCGTTCATGGAACTCTTGTTCCGCGCGCAAACGGTGCACCGCCAGTCGTTTGATCCTAACAAAATTCAAAAGAGCCGCCTGCTCTCGATTAAGACCGGTGGTTGCGCGGAAGATTGCGGCTATTGCAGCCAATCGGCTCATCACGCCACGGGCCTCAAAGCATCGAAGCTTATGGAAGTCGAGCGCGTCATCGTAGAAGCCAAAAAAGCTAAAGAGTCAGGCGCTACGCGCTACTGCATGGGCGCCGCTTGGCGCAGTCCAAAAGCACGCGACATGGACACTGTCGTCGCTATGGTCGAAGGTGTCAAAGCGCTCGGTATGGAAACCTGCATGACGCTCGGGATGCTTTCCGACGAGGACATCGCCAAGCTCTCGCACGCAGGTCTCGATTACTACAATCATAACGTCGATACGTCTGAAACCTTCTACTCCAAGGTCATCACCACGCGCACCTATGCCGACCGGCTGGATACCCTCGCCCGCGTGCGCGACGCCGGCATGAAGGTCTGTTCCGGCGGCATCGTCGGCATGGGCGAAGAAACGCAAGATCGCGTCGACATGCTTGTGACCCTCGCCAACCTCGAAGAACACCCCGAGAGCGTGCCGATCAATATGCTGATTGCTATTCCAGGGACGCCTCTCGAAAAAGTTGAACGGCTCGACCCTATCGACTTCATCCGCACCATTGCGCTCGCTCGTATCATGATGCCGAAATCGTTCGTCAGGCTTTCCGCAGGCCGCACCGAGATGAGCGATGAAACGCAAGCGCTCTGTTTCTTTGCCGGTGCCAACTCAATATTTGCCGGTGATACGTTGCTGACTGCTGGAAACCCCGGCGAAGACGCAGATAGCCGCCTGTTCGCCAAGCTTGGCTTGGAGCCGCTGGCACTCAACGGTCCGGAAACCTGTTCGCGTGACCCCGCGGATACAGCGGGACAAAGGAATGTCCGCCAATCATGAGCGCGCGCTGGAAGCGCTTCTCCGCCGCGGACGCTTGCGCGCGCTAGAGCCTGCTGCCGGCGCCGACTTCACGTCGAACGATTATTTGGGCCTCGCGGAATCCGCTGAGCTGCAGCGCGCCGTCATGGCAGCACTCGCGAGGGGCGTGCCCATTGGTGCCGGCGGTTCGAGACTTCTACGCGGCAACCACGCTGAGCACGAGGCACTGGAAGCCGAGGCCGCCCGATTTTTTGGCGCAGAAAGCGCACTTTTCTTTGGCGGCGGGTTCATTGCCAATACCGCTATCTTCGCGACGCTTCCCGCGCGCGGTGACCTTATCGTCCATGACGAACTCATTCATGCAAGCGCGCACGAGGGGATGCGGCTTTCGAGAGCCGAAACCGTCTCGGCGCGTCACAACGATGCGGCGGCGTTCGACGACGAGATCCGGACGTGGCGCGGTGCAGGTGGCACGGGACGCGTGTGGATCGCGGTCGAAAGCCTCTACAGCATGAACGGGGACCGTGCGCCGCTCGCAATTCTGGCCGAAGTTGCGGCGCGGCACGACGCCATGCTCGTGATCGATGAAGCGCACGCTACCGGCGTCTTTGGTCCGGATGGACGCGGCCTTGGCGCGGTGCTTGAGGGGCAACTTAATGTCATCTCCCTGCATACTTGCGGTAAGGCGCTCGGGGTTATGGGTGGGCTCGTTCTTGGCCCACGGGTCATGCGCGACTTTCTCATCAATCGCGCGCGATCTTTCATATATGCCACCGCACCGTCGCCACTGGTGGCAGCGGCTGTGCGTGCGGCGCTCGAGATCAGCGCCACACAAGCCACGCGGCGCCAAGCCTTGCACAAGCGCGTTGCCTTTGCCGGAGGGCTATTACGCCAGAAGCTCGGCATCGAACCATCGGGATCGCAAATCCAGCCTATTATCGTTGGCTCCGACACGCGTGCAGTTGCATTTGCCAGCGCCATTCGTGCGCGCGGCTTCGATGTCCGGGCCATCCGTCCACCGACCGTGCCGGAGGGAACCGCACGGCTGCGCATCACGCTGACCTTCAACACGGACGACGCAACAGTCGCGGCACTCATCGACGCGCTGGCAGAAGAGCACACACGGCTCGCGGCATGACACAAGCCATTATAATTACCGGAACAGATACGGACGTTGGCAAGACGGTCTTCTGCGCGGCCCTCGCAGCAGCACTTGATGGATGCTACTGGAAGCCGATCCAATGTGGCTTGGAGGACGAGACCGACAGCCAGACCGTGCGGCGGCTAGCGGGCTTAGGGCCCGAGCGCATTCTGCCTGAAGCCTATCTCTTGAAGACTCCGGCTTCACCACACTTCGCCGCAGAGCAGGACGGCATCGAAATCGATGCAACGCAACTGATTGTGCCGCGCGTCGCACGTTCTCTTGTTATTGAGGGTGCGGGCGGACTAGCGGTGCCAATCCGGTGCGATCTTTTGCAGATCGATCTCTTTGCGCGTTGGAAGTTTCCGGTTGTCTTGTGCGCATCGACGCGCATTGGCACGATCAATCATAGTCTGCTCTCGATTGAAGCTTTGAAACGTCGTGCCATTCCCATTCTTGGCGTTGCGTTCATTGGTGACGCCAACTCCGACAGCGAAACAACAATCTGCGCCATCGGCGGCGTGAAACGGCTTGGCTGCTTGCCACGTCTTGAACCATTGAACAGCGCAAGCCTTCTGGCCGCGTTCAATGCAAACTTCAAGTTGGGCGATGTTCTTGGGCTGGCAGGCGGCGGCCCATGAGCGACACCAACAGATCGCCTCTGTGGCATCCCTTTACGCAGCACGGGCTTGAGCCCTTGATGACGGAAATGGCGAGCGCAGACGGCGCGTGGCTGACAGATACAGGCGGGCGGCGCATCCTGGACGCGATCTCGTCGTGGTGGGTCATTACCCATGGGCACCGGCATCCCAAGATTATCGCGGCGATAAAGGATCAGGCTGACAGTCTTGATCAGGTCATTTTCGCAGGGTTCACCCACAAGCCCGCAGAAGACGCCGCACGTCTGCTCCTGGAGTTTGTACCAGCAGGACTGGAACACGTATTTTTTTCTGACAGCGGATCGACCTCCGTTGAGGTGGCGCTGAAAATGGCGCTTGGATATTGGCGCAACACCGGCCCCGCGCGCACTCGTATTTTGGCACTCGAACACGCCTATCATGGCGATACCATCGGCACGATGTCGGCGGGCGCGCGTGGGGTCTTCAATTCGGCTTATGAGCCGCTGCTGTTCGATGTGGGCCGCATTCCATTCCCCGGCGCGGGCCAAGACCAAACAACTCTCGACGCCCTCGAAGCCGCCTGCCGCGACGGCAATATCGCGGCTTTCATTGTTGAGCCCTTGGTGCTCGGCGCAGGTGGAATGCTGATGTACAGCGCGGATGCGCTGCGCGATATGCATCAAATCTGCGCCAAGCATGGCGTGCTATTCATCGCCGACGAAGTGATGACGGGTTTTGGCCGCACGGGCACGATGTTCGCTTGTGAGCAAGCCGGCATCTCACCCGATATCCTATGCCTCGCAAAAGGACTGACCGGCGGCTCCCTGCCATTGGCTGCCACGCTGTGCCGCCGCGACATCTTTGAGGCACATTACTCAGAGGATAGAGCAAAGACATTCTTCCATTCGAGCTCCTACACCGCCAACCCCATTTGCTGTGCGGCTGCGCGTGCGAATCTCGACATTTGGTCCAGCGAGCCGGTTTTGGAGCGCGTGGCAGCGCTTGCATCTGCACAAGCGAAGCAGCTTGAATGGCTTGACGCGGACAAGCGATTTTTAGCCCCGCGGCAAGCCGGCACGATCACAGCTTTCGACCTTAAAGTGCCGAATAGCGGATACTTGGCCGGCGCGGCATTGCGCTTGCGGGCAAAGTTCCTCGACCGCGGTATACTTTTGAGACCCCTTGGCAACACGATCTACGTTATGCCACCCTATTGCACATCTCTGGACGAATTAAATCAAGTCTATGACGCCGTGCGCGCCATCGCTGGAGAGGAAGTCTGATGCGCGGCGTCGAAATCAAGGGCCTGGGTCATTACGCGCCAGAGCGCCGCGTGCCAAACGCTGATATCGAAACGCGGCTCGGGCTTGAGCCAGGCTGGATTTTCCGCCGCACGGGTATCCAAGCCCGCCGGTATGTGGCTGACAACGAGGCGTTGAGCGACATCGCCACCGCCGCCGGTACCATGGCTCTGGCCAACGCCAAATTCGACCGTAAAAGCGTTGCGCTCGTCTTGCTTGCCACATCAACACCCGATCATTTGTTGCCACCCTCTGCGCCGCTGGTTGCGCATCAACTTGGCCTCACAAACGCAGGCGGCATTGATATGGCGGGCGCGTGCGGCGGGTTCATCTACGCGCTGACGCTTGCCGATGGTTTCGTGCGCCTGCACAACGCTCCGGTTCTCGTCATCGCCGCCAATGTGCTCTCGCGGCGCATCAACCCGAATGACCGGGCGAGCAGTGTATTATTTGCCGATGCGGCGGGCGCAGTCTTGCTTGGTCCGAGTGACCGGGCGGAGGCAGGCGTTGCTGGCGCCGATCTTGCTGCAAAAGGCAGCCGTTATGATCTCATTAAAATTCCAGCCGGCGGAAGCCGCGTGCCGTTTACAGCACTTACCGACGCGACCGGCACGCTGATGGTCATCAACGACGGCAAAGCAGTGTTCTCAGAAGCCATCGATATGATGACGGCAACCGCACGCGCCGCGCTGACAAAGGCGGGCGTGACAACGCAGGACATTAGCCGATTCATTCCACACCAGGCCAACGCCCGCATGATGGACAAAGTCGCACACAAACTGGCCATCGAGCCCGCCAAGATGCTTACGACGGTGAGGGAATTCGCCAATAGCTCGGCCGCAACGATACCATTCACTTTGTCGATGAGCGTGGCGGAGCGGCCCCTGGTACCTGGCGAGACGCTCTTGATGACTGCTGCAGGCGCTGGAATGACCGGCGGCGCTATAGTCTTTCGCTGCTAGCGGCAAAAAGCAGATTGGTCTGGAGCCGGCGAGCGGGATTGCCGGCCCCAGACCCACGCTGTGGAACTGTGCCCCGTTGCGTTCCGAGTGACTGCGATTTGGTGCGATCGGTTTGAAGCCGCGGAGATTGCTAGTGGGTGCGAGCATGCGTCCGGATTTCCCCAAGCCGTACCCGCGCGAACTGCCAGCGGAGAACCCCGCCAAAGTAGCTGGACCTTGAGAAGTTGCCGATAGCCGCTTGGATCTTAACATCGCGGCTCGAACGTTCCGTTTTGGCTAGTGCGGCTTTTTCCGGTGTCTCAACGCTATGGCGCTGGCGAATAACAAGATGGGTGCGAAGTCGAGAACTAGACATGCGGCCCCCTATAATTTGACAACTCAAGTTACAACCCCCGTGCTTGGTTCGCGCAATGGAGCGACCAAACACGTGATCGACAAATCTCTTTTCAAATGGCAAAATTTCGACCGAGTAATGCTCGTTCTTTTCGCAAGGACCAGAGTATAACAAGCACAATGCACCCGTTTCACAGGGTCTATACTGGCGTAGCGATCGCTGGAACTATTGCTTTTCGGATGAGCGGATATAGATCGCTGCCGCCACGAAGAGCACGAGTGCAAGCGCTAGATGCAGGCGCGCATAGACTAGTTCTGGCACGAGCCCTGCGTTGCGAAGCTGATCAACATAGTTCCCGGACCACAACTGCAACATTCCTGCGCCCGCCATGCAGAGAAAATTTGCAAATGACATCCCTCGACCAAGTAAATGTTCGGGAATAAAGCGACGGATGTGCGCCATGATCACACCATAGGTCATGCCTGCGAACCCGAAAATGCTGAGCGCCGCCGTCGCAACTGCAATATGCGGCTGTGGAAACGTCCACAACACCGAGAGCGCCGCGCCTGCAACGAGACTTCCCCCAAGGACGATCTTTTTGCGCGCACCGAGCCATGCTTCGAGCGGTCCATACGCGAACGCTCCCGCGGCAATTGCACATGCCATGAGAAAAATGACGTGCCCTCGCGCGACGGGCGCAAGACCATGAATGTCGGAAAGGTATGGCCCGACCCATATTCCTCGCTCAGCGATCAAGACTCCATAGCCGACTGCCATAAGCGGCCAGATCGGCCAGAGGCCCCGAATTGACAAAACCTCGCGCAAACCGGAGGCGGTTGCCCCACCTGAGTGCCGAGCAACATTCGACAAGCGGGGCGGATCGCGCACCAGCGCAGCCACTAACAATGCCGATAAGAGACCGAAACCCGCGAGCCCCACGAACACCCATCGCCAGCCAAAATTGAGCTGTGCCAGAGCCAGTGGTGTCCCGCCCAAAAGATTACCAATGCTGCCAAGACCGATCATGGCCGACGACAACATCGCAAAGCGCTCTACTGTATGATTGCGCGCAAATATATAAAGTGGGCCCATGAGCGAAGGCGAACACCCAACGCCGATCAACGCCATCGCCACGATTGCATCACTGCTTGAGTGTGCACGAGAAAACAAAAGGGCCCCCGCGACGCCAGCGAGCATCAGAAACGAAACGGTTCGCCTTGGGCCGATCCGATCGAGCGCTGTGCCGACAACAAATTGCACGAGCGCAAAGGCAGCAAACCACGCAGCCGAAATGTAACCCAAGTCGGCCGCCGAAAAATTCAGCTCCGTAGATAGCTCCGGCGCAATAACCGCTAGGAACGAGCGATAGAACTGGGACAAAACATAACCAGTGAGGAGAACCAGGAAGGTCGTCATGAATGTTTGGAACGTCCTTATACGAATCCCCGGCGCTCGAGTTCGGCGAGGATCTTTTCGACCACTACTTCCGGCCCCTCTTTGCCACTCTCCAACCGGAGTTCCGGCGACATGGGCGCCTCATAAGGAGAGGATATTCCTGTGAAGTTGGCGATCTGTCCGGCGCGCGCCTTCTTATAAAGCCCTTTAGGGTCGCGGCTCTCGCAGACATCGATTGGCGTATCGATAAAGAGTTCCAAGAATTCGTCTTTCTCAAATCTTTCGCGAGCAAACTGACGCTCAGCGCGGAAAGGCGAAATGAATGAAACAAGTGTGATCAGACCGGCATCGACCATTAACCGAGCCACTTCCGAAACCCGCCGGATATTTTCAACGCGATCGGATTCAGTAAAGCCAAGATCACGGTTCAGTCCATGGCGAACATTATCGCCATCCAAAATATAGGTGTGACGGCCAAGCGCGAAGAGCTTTTTTTCGAGTGCATTGGCAGTCGTCGACTTTCCAGCACCGGAAAATCCCGTAAACCACAGGCAAAAGGGCTTCTGCCCCTTTAGCCGTGATCGTTGCTCTTTCGAAACGTCGAACGTGTGGGTTGGCATTTGTACGGACCCTGAGGGTGTTGGAGCAGGTTCGTCTTAGTCCTCCAAGCCAAGAGAAACCCAGACGTGTGACAAGATGTGGCAATTCGCCGGTTATGTAGAAAAATGCAAGACGTCAAGTGGTGACGGTACGGACTTGCGCCAGCCATTTCAATTAGACCAAGTTAGTCGATTCCGGTTCAGTATCAGCGATTCGAACCTCTGGCGGTTGAATATGACAATGACAGACGCCAAGCCGGCCATCCTGTTTGTGGCCCTTTCCCTAGGACGAGGCGGCACCGAACGCCATCTTGCCGGTCTATTGCCACGGCTCGTAGCCGAGGGCTGGCCGGTCTCAATTTATTGCTTGGCAAACTCCGGAGAATTGGCGCCGTCGATGGCGCTCGCAGGTGTAACAGTAATTTCCCCTCCGCTTGAGAGTGGGGGCCAGCAGAGTGGACTAGTTCGAGCCCTTCGTTTTTTTGTTTCGGGCCTGAAGTTGGCCGGGATCCTCCTGGTACGAAGACCAGGAATCGTGCACTTTTTTCTACCGGCGCCATATATCATTGGTGCCCCATTGGCGATTTTGACCCGGCGTCCAATCCTGATAATGAGCCGGCGAAGCCTCAATCTCTATCAGGACAAACATCCGCTCGCGGCCCGCGTCGAGCGTTGGCTGCACCGGCACATGACGGCAATAATCGCAAATTCAAAGAGAGTAGCGACTGAACTTGTCGATGAGGAGGGCTGCGACCCGAAACAAGTTGCACTGATTTATAATGGCATTGAAGCGCCACTATTCCGCGATCCCGAAGCACTAAGCGCAATCCGGGAGCGTCTCGAGGTGTCAGATGCTGGGTTCGTCGCCTGTGTCATTGCAAATCTTCTGCCCTACAAAGGCCATGCAGATCTCGTCCGCGCGATTGGGCAGATCAAGAACCGCCTGCCGCAGCCTTTTTTTATATTGTGTGCTGGACGCGACGAAGGATGCGAGGCTCAGCTCAAAGCGCTCGCAGAAGAATTAGGTGTTAGCCGGAATATCCGTTTTCTGGGAAGCCGGCCGGATATTCCCGCCATCCTAAAGGCTTCAGACGTGGCAATCCTCTGTTCGCACGAAGAAGGATTTTCGAACGCGGTTATCGAGAGCATGGCGGCAGGCTTGCCCAGCATCGTTACGGACGTCGGGGGAAATGCAGAAGCCATCCGCGACAAGGTTGATGGGCTGGTGGTTCCCAGCCGTTGCCCGGCTGCCCTAGGACAAGCCATCCTTGAGTTGGCATCAGATCCAGAACAACGTTCAAAAATGGCAGCATCGGCGGCAAAGAGAGTCACAGAGCACTTCTCAATGGATGCTTGTGTCGCAAGTTATAGTCATGCATATCAATCGATTATAGCTAAACGCCACGGCAATCCAAAGCCGCAGGATTGAGTGAGACGGTTCAATTTTGTGTCTGCCCGCCCGGCTTGATCGAATCCAGTGGATTTCAACATTCACGACTTGACGTTCACGGCGTGAACGAATTAGTAGGCTCTTCAGCGTCATTGGAGCAGAAGCCGTGCCCACTATAAACGCGCTTGAGAAGGAAATGGAATTTCTCTCCGCTGTCGAAAGTGGGGAGATCGTCAGCCAGCAAACACTGTCACGCCGCGTTGGGGTGTCGGTTGGTCTCGTCAACACGCTGCTGAAAAGGGCGATCCGAAAGGGTTATGTGAAAGCAACCAGTGCGCCAGCAAAACGCTGGGCATACTACTTGACACCCAATGGGGCATGCGAGAAGGGGCGCCTCGTTGCAGAATATATTGAATCCTCGCTTGATTTATTCAGACGTGCCCGTGGTGAACTCGAAGTAATTTTTGCCCGGGCCAAATTGCGCGGCCAAACCCGTATCGTCTTGGCGGGCAGTGGCGATTTGGCGGAAATTGCGGTTATCGCGGCACATGGCACCGGAATCGTTCTGGTTGGCTTACTTGCGCCGCATTGCAATCTTGAATCACAGCAGGGCCTGAAGATATTCCAAAGCATTGATGAGGCTGGGACATTCGACCTTGTCGTGATTACAGAGATGCGTACTCCGCAACAAACTTATGGTGGCTTGCGACAGCATATCCGCGCCGAACTTATCGTTGCGCCGGCGCTCCTGCGCATTTCGACATTACCTTGTGCATCCCCTCTTTACGCGGAGGCCGCAAGCACATGACGCAGTGGTTTGTCGTCGCCACCATTCCCCGACAAGAACAACGAGCATCAGAAAATTTGGCCCGGCAGGGCTACTCCGTGTTTCTGCCGATCCTGAAGCGGACGAGTCGGCATGCGCGCAGGACGAGCATTGTGCTGGAAGCCGTTTTTCCTGGCTACCTGTTCGTCAATTTCCAACTTAAGTCTACGCCTTGGCGGAGCATAAACGGAACATTCGGAGTGCGCTCGTTGCTCATGAATGGCGGCAGACCTGCAGCGTTGCCCGAGGGTTTCTGCGAAAAACTGCAGTCACAAGCGGACTCGGAAGGAGCTCTGGAGCCTCCACCACCGGACGTTAAAATTGGTGATCTCATGCGATTTAAAACTGGTCCGCTTTCGGGCCACGTGGCAACGATTGTCGACCTCAAGCCGCGACAGCGCGTCGAATTACTCCTTGTGGCCTTGAGCCTAGACGTACGCATTGGTACTAGCCTACGACAACTGTCGCCGGCGTTCTAATTCACCCACTCTTCGGTCCGGGGTGGCTTCAAGATCAATTCGACGGGTGAAATAGTTTTCACCCGAATGGCGGTAGCGTGGAACAAAGCTAAGGATAAAACCGAAAAACCACTTCCGATCGCTACCGTCCAGCATTGTAGTTTGGTCTACAATGAGGCGAAAAACTCAAACAGAAAAATTACATGCAGAAAAAAAGTCAACCTGAACTCTTCGGACTGATCGGTGCTGCTGGATACATTGCGCCACGCCATATGCGTGCCATCAAGGACGTAGGCGGCGTCTTGCGCGCAGCTTTCGATCCAGCCGATTCGGTCGGTATTATGGACAGCCACTTTCCAGAAGCGCGTTTCTTTACAGAATTTGAGCGCTTCGACAGATATGTCGATAGATGCAAACGCCAAGGCGAGCCCATCAAGTATATTGGCGTCTGCTCTCCGAATTATCTTCACGACGCGCATGTGCGCTTTGCGCTGCGCTCGGGAGCTGATGTAATCTGCGAAAAGCCGCTCGTTCTCAATCCATGGAACATCGACGGCCTAGCCGAGGCGCAACGCGACACGGGACGCAAAGTAAATACAATCCTGCAACTGCGCTTGCATCCAGCAATAATTGCGCTCCGGGAGCAAATCGCCGCTGATACGAGCGGCAAGGTCCATGATGTTGATCTCACTTACATCGCGTCAAGGGGACGGTGGTACTACGTTTCCTGGAAGGGCGACGCTGCAAAATCAGGTGGAATCGCCACCAACATCGGCGTCCACTTCTACGACATGCTGAGCTTTGTATTCGGTAAGTTGAAGTCGAACATCGTACATCATCGCAGCATGGACTGCGCCTCCGGGTACCTCGAATATGACCGCGCACGCGTGCGCTGGTTTCTCTCCATCAACGTGCGCGACGTGCCAGGCTCTCTTACCGATCAGCAGCGCACTTATCGCTCGATATCGGTCGATGGAAAGCAAATCGAATTTTCCGAAGGTTTCACAGATCTACATACCGCTAGCTACCGCGAAATCCTCGCGGGTCGAGGCTTCCCGCTCGATGACGTGCGGCCTTCCATCGAAACGGTATCGCAGATACGCGCCGCTCCAATCGAACTTAATAAAGGCGAACAGCATCCCTTCCTAGGAAACGTACTGAAGGATGAGGCAAGATATCAATACGGCTGGCCGGTGTAAGCCCCATGTTAGACCCGAAGTTAGACCCGAAATCCCAACTCATTCATGATCCTGAGTTTCCCGGTGTCACGCGACACGAAAGCTCGTACGTTGACCCCCCATGCCGCATCGGATCCGGGACCAAGATCTGGCACTTTGCACATATTCTCGCTGGCTGCGAGATCGGTAATGACTGTTCATTCGGCCAGAACGTCGTGGTCGGACCTTCTGTGAAAATTGGCAACCGCTGCAAGGTACAAAACAACGTCAGCTTGTACAAAGGCGTGGAACTCGAAGATGGCGTTTTTTGCGGCCCCAGCTGCGTCTTTACTAACGTTAACAATCCGCGAGCAGTGATTGAACGGAAGAACGAGTTTCGCAAGACTCTAGTAAAACGCGGGGCATCAATCGGCGCTAATGCAACGATCGTCTGCGGTCACACACTCGGTGAGTATTGCTTTATCGCAGCGGGAGCCGTCGTTACGGCCGACGTGCCAGCATATGCCTTAATGGCAGGTGTTCCTGCAAAGCGCATCGGCTGGATGAGCGAAGCTGGCGGCAAGCTTGGACCCGGCATGATCTGTCCCGTGGATGGTCGCCGCTATAAGGAGACTTCAGATGGCCGTCTTGAGCCCGCTTAAAGGCCAAAAGGAACCAGCATCTGCCGAGCCCATTTCGTTTATCGATCTCATGGCCCAACAGGCGCTAATCCGAGACAAGATCGACACCGCAATTGCCCGCGTTCTCGATCATGGCGGTTACATTATGGGGCCCGAAGTGGCGGCACTCGAACAGAATCTATCGAGCTTCTGCGGGGCGAAACACACCATCAGCTGCGCGAGCGGTACAGACGCACTACTGATCGTTCTCATGGCCAAGAATATAGGTCCTGGGGACGCAGTCATCTGTCCGGCATTCACTTACACGGCGACGCCCGAGGTCATTGCACTTCTGGGTGCAACGCCAGTGTTTGCCGATGTTTCCGCAGACACATTCAATCTGGATCCGCAATCACTTCCCGGTGCGATCGATGCAGCAAAAAGAGCAGGACTCAAACCACGCGCCGTAATCGCCGTCGATCTCTTTGGCCATCCCGCCAACTACGATAAAATTTTGCCCTTCGCCGAGGCGCACGGATTGTTCGTGCTATCGGATTCGGCACAAGGCTTTGGCGGAGAATTAAACGGTCGCAAGACCGGAACGTTTGGTCTTGCGACCGCAACTAGTTTCTTTCCGGCAAAACCGCTCGGTTGCTACGGAGATGGCGGCGCAATCTTCACTGACGATGATGAGCTTGCAAAAATCATGCGCTCTATCCGGCTGCATGGACAGGGCGCCAGCAAGTATGATTGCGCGCGGGTAGGCATCAATGGCCGGCTGGATACCATTCAAGCGGCAATTCTAATCGAGAAGCTGAAGATTTTCCCGGATGAGATTAGAGCGCGCCAAATCGTTGCTGACCGTTATTCAAAAGCGTTCAGCGGCCTCTTTGCAGTCCCGGCGGTTTCTCCGGCTGGCAAATCGGTCTGGGCTCAATACACTTTGCGCCTCCCGAGTGGAATCCGCGACGCACTTTCGATTTGGCTCTCTGATCTGGGTGTTCCTACCCAGATCTATTACCCCAAACCCTTGCACCATCAGCCAGCTTACGCAAATTCCGTCGTCGCATCGGGAGGAGTTCCAGTGTCCGAACGGCTGCCGAAAGAGGTACTAAGCTTGCCAATGCATCCCTACCTAACCGAAGCCGTGCAACGACGAATTATCGACGCTGTGACGTCATTTGATGCGAAAAAGGTCTAGTTTCAAAAGCCATTGTGAGATGCAACTTGTCGGCCCGAGTAGCTTTATTGCTTAAGGGTACATCCGCACCATCGAAACCTATGAAGCGGCCGCATCGATTAGAGCGGTAGCGAATAACTTGGAAGGACCAACCGAGCGTGCTTTTCCGTGATTTTGCCGAGAGCCTCCGCTCCTACGGTTACTGGTATTATTCTGCGCTGCTTGGGCTCCAGCTGCGATACCGTTCTACTGTTTTGGGTCCACTCTGGATCGTGGCGGAAACAGCGCTGTATGTTCCGTTGCTCGGACTGTTGTATACTCAAATTTTAGCAGGGTCGGACGAACAGTACTTCGCTCATCTCGCTATTGGCCTCGTATTGTGGACGTTCATTTCTACCTGCCTTCAGTCGGCAAGCGACCTCTTCGTCTCAAACCGGAATATAATTCTTAGCGGGCGCACTCGCTTGACAGACTATATTCTGCAAATGACTGCGTCAAACGTGATGCTAGCCGCTCATCATGTTGTCGTCATCGTATTGATCTTCATTTTGACAGAGTCCCATGTCACTTCGACAGCGGCGTTTGCTTTACTTACCCTTCCACTAGTTCTAATTTTAACATTATTGTTGTCTGTGTTTCTGGCCACGGTCGGCTCAAGGTTCCGAGACGTTTCCCGGATCGTGCGCGCATTTTTCCGTGTCGCTTTTTTTGCAACACCGATTGTATGGTCGCCGGTGGCACATGGGCAAAACAGAGTCATCCAGTCCTTCATCTATGCAAACCCATTCTACTATATGATCGAATGTGTTCGAGCGCCTTTGATCTATGATCGGATTCCGTGGCTTGAGATCGCGGTCATGATCTTCATGGTCGTAATTTCTGGCATTGCAACGCACGCCGTATACCAGCGCGGGCGTGCATACATTGCCGTCTGGATTTAGGCGCAGGTCGAGGGAAAATCTTATGGGAACTGTTTTGATCGAGGCCCACGACTTGGTACTAGATGTCCCGGTATTATCCAGGAAGCATCGGGAATTGTTATCGAGCCCAATTCAGGCGATCCGGGAATTCTACGGACACGGCCGGTCCCGCGAATTCAGGACAATACTTAATGGCATAAGCTTTTCGGTGCGTGACGGCGAAAGGGTCGCCCTTGTCGGAGCCAACGGCGCAGGAAAAACAACTTTTCTTCGCACTTGTTCGGGCGTTCTCAATCCAACAAGCGGCACGCTAGAGGTTAAAGGCAGCCGGCAAGCCCTGCTCAATCTGCAATTGGGAATGCAACAAGATGCTACGGGATGGGAGAACATATTTCTGTGCGGTCTCGCCATCGGATTGTCGATGGAAGAAATCAAGGGCCACGCTGAGGAAATCATAGAATTCTCCGAACTGGGACAGGCGATCCACGACCCAATCCGTATTTACTCGTCTGGAATGAAATTGCGTCTCGCGTTCGCAACACTGACCACCGTACGCACCGATATTCTCCTCATGGACGAGTGGGTCGGAGCCGGCGACATTTCCTTTATTGAAAAGGCCAAGAAGAGGCTCTTGGACAAAATTGAAGCGAGCAAGATCTTAGTGCTGGCATCCCACAACGAGAACATTTTGAAGGCGATCTGTACCCGGGGAATAGTCCTCAAAAAGGGCCAGATAGTTCTCGACAGCACCATTCAAGAATCGTTAGATTACTATAAATCACCAGCTTACTGGGATAAACCGGCCGAAAATCGCGCCTCGGCTAGTTGAAAACTACTCGGTGCAAGTAATGCCCGACGGTTCATCGGAACCGCGCCCCATAGCTGGCTTCACACATGCGCTGCGTGAGTTCTACCGTTGAGCCCCGTTAAAAACGGGGGGATTACCACGTTCTGGGTCAGCCACATGAATTCGACAGGGTATTCCATTAGCGAAACTCAAGGTACAACCCTGTCTCAAACAACTCAAATAACCACCGCAGTCGTCTGAGCACCATGCCGACCCCCGCAATCCTCATGATCAACTTAACACGCATCGCGGGGGGGAAGGCGGAGCATTGCATCAAGCGGCGCTGGCGACAGAATTTCTCAAAGCCGGCGCAACGGTGGAAATGCTCGTTCCGCGCGCTAAAATATCAAAATCCACCAGTATTCCAAACTACGTCGTCGAGACCCCTAGTCTCAACAGGCTGGGATTACCCGCAAGCTGCGATAGTCTTGGCCAAATTCCGGGGGTTGTGGCTCGATGCCTAAGGCAGAGGCCTGATGCCGTCTATATCCGCGCAGACACGTTCAGCTGGGCGCCGGCCGCAGCGGCGCGCATGTTTGGCTGCCGTGTTGTGATGGAACATAACGGCTGGCTGGCGAGCGAACGCCGCCTTAGAGGCGGCGGCCGGCACGCGGCATCTGCCGACCGGATTTGCCAGGTACTGTGCGCGCGCGTCGCGCACGCGTCCCGAACAGTGACCTCGGGGCTGAGGCGACTGCTAGTTACGAACGGCATCGACGCGAGCAAGGTCCACGTTATCGGCAACGGAACCAACACGGGGAAATTCTTCCCAATAAATCGCGCGGAAGCACTGAAAGAATTGAACTGGCAACCTGAACCGATCCGATTGGGATTTATCGGGGGGCTTGCGGCGTGGCATGGCGTCAGCACGGCAATACATGCATTCAGGCTGCTGCAAGATGATGTTCGTTTGCGGCTTGTCATCGCCGGCGATGGCCCTCAGCGGCAAGAACTAGAGGCACTTGCACAACGACTAGGCGTATCCGGCCGCGTCGATTTTCTAGGGTATGTGCCGCAAGATCGAGCAAATATCGTGATTAACAGTTTCGATATCGCCATTGCACCCTTTACCGCTGCATACACGAAAGAAATTGGGTTGTCGTCCATCAAGATCCGCGACTACGCCGCCGCAGGCCGCACCGTTGTGGCGTCCCGAATTGAAGGTGTAGAGGAACTCGCGGAACACGGCTGGTTGTCAGTCCACAATCCTGATGATCCAGAGGATCTCGCCCGGATCATCCAGCAGAGTATTTCTGGATCATTTGATCCAACCACTCCCAATCACCGCGCCCGCGCGTATGCTGAGAATCATTTTGCCTGGGAAAAGATCGCTAGCGAAGTCCTCAACCTCATCATTGGAAAGTAAATCACTGTGCCCCGTTTACCTAGCTAGGGTCCGGTGCTCAATGTCCTTTCGATGATCCCGACGATGTTTTCTGCCGCTTTGCCCGTGCCATATTCGGGAATAGGCCGTCGCGGCTCAGCATAGTTCCCAACGCTCCAGAGCCTGTTCCATCCGTGCGCAATGGTCTCGACCCACTCCGTTTCCGTGCGCAGCGTGACGCACGCGACGCCGTGGAAATAGGCTTCTTTTTGCAGCCCGCCGGAATCGGTGAAAACCGCCGCGGCGGAGGCTAGCAGCCGGTTGAGATCGATATATCCAAGAGGATCGACGAGTGTCAGCCTTTTTGGCGCGATCCCGGCTTTCGCCATGGCGCCTCGCGTTCTGGGATGTACGGGAAAGATGACGGGGTGTTGCTGCGCCTGTGTTTCCAGATACGATACGAGGCGTCCAAGCTGTTCGGGATCGTCTGTGTTTTCGGCCCGGTGCAGAGTGCAAACTGCATATTTATTTTCTGACAATCCAAGGGTTTCAAGGATCCTCGATTTTTGCAGAGCTTCGGCGCGCGCAAACAAGGTTGCATCATACATGACGTCGCCGGCGTGGTGAACGCCGCGCGTGATGCCTTCGCTGGCGAGGTTGCGAACGGACTCATGCGTCGGACAGAACAGAAGGGTGCTGAGGTGATCCGCGACGACGCGATTGATCTCTTCCGGCATACGGCGATTGAAAGACCTGAGGCCGGCTTCGACGTGGGCCACAGGAATATGCAGCTTGGCGGCGGCGAGGGCGCCGGCGAGGGTTGAATTCGTATCTCCATATATGAGCATCAAATCGGGAGTTTCGTCCTTGCAGATCTTCTCCACCACCTCAAGCATACGGCCTGTCATTTCGCCGTGCCCGCCGCCGTGGATAGCGAAATGGAACGCGGGTTCGGGTATCGCCAATTCCTTGAAGAAAATGGCGGACATGTTCTCGTCGAAGTGCTGACCGGTATGAAGTATTTTCTCTTCCAACCGGGCCGACGCTAATATGGCGCGACTGACCGCTGCGGCTTTGATGAACTGTGGACGGGCGCCGATGACGGTGATGATCTTGGGCCGGCTCATACTTTTGTACCTGTGTTCTGTTGCATGTCTTCCAGTGCGGCGCATTGCGTGCGGCAATTGCGCCGCAGCAATGGTGCACCTAAGTTACGGTCCACCAAAGACGAGTCTGACGTGATGCAGCATGCTATCGTGTTTCACTCGGGATTTTTCATTCGGACATTGTCGCTTAGGCGGGCGCCGCCACACGCTTCGCTTTTTAGGCTAGGTATCCCCTTTAACAAGAATCCTGGCCGACAAAAAGAGTTGCAACGATTTTTCCGAAGTGCCATCCCTAAAAACGAACTTTCGCGCACCCTGATTTACCTGGTGGAGGGGCGAAAACGCATTAGCAACGGAGGGATTTGTGAATGCGCGTCGCTGTAATTGTACACAATGACGTGTTGAAGGATGCCCGCGTCATAAAGGAGGCACGGGCGCTGCACACCGCTGGCTTCGAAGTCGAGATCCATGGGATTTCCAAGACAGGCGAACCGGTGCAGACGCGCCTTCCAAACTCGGAAATCGGCGTCTTTCTCGTTCCGCGGGAATCGCACGCCAAACCGTTATCGTGGGCGATCATGTGGTCGATGTCGCGCCTCGTTTCGATCGGGGCGAGGGTGGCATTCAATGCCGCGGTGGCCATCGCAATCGTTGCTCCGGCCATTTTGGTGTGGCTCGTGGCAGACGGGTTTCAAAGTGCGGCACGGGCAGCATGTGCGGGTCTGACCGCGCTCATATTGGCGGGCGCCATGTGGCAGGCGCGAGACCGCCTGGTTGCCATGGAGCGCAACGCCCAGGAATTCTTGACGTGGGCGACACAAGTATTCAAGAACAAAATCCTGGCGATGAGAGCGGCCAATAACATCCACAGCCGGATCTATGAGGCGACGGTCAAGGCCCTTCACAAAAGCATCAAGAGCAGACCGAAGCCCGACGTCGTTCACATCCACGACCATGTGGGCTTGATACGCAGCGGGGAGCTGAAATCGAAACTGAATTGCAAGATCGTGTGGGATGCGCACGAAATCTACGAAGATTTGGCAGCCAACAATCCCGAGCGCGGGCGGCTGAACGCCGCGATTATCGCATCACACCAACATGTGCCCGACGGATTTATCACGATCAACGAGAGCATCGCGGATTTCTACCGGCAGAATTACACGCAGCTGCCAAAGGCCGCCGTCATCATGAATGCGGCGACATTCCAAAATCAGCCCACCTATGACGGGCGTTTGCATCACGCCTGCAACCTGCCCAGGACGCAGAAAATTCTCCTGTTTCAAGGCGGCTTTGGCCCAAAACGCGGTCTGAAACAGTTGATAGAAGCGGCATATCTTCTGCCCTCCGAGTGGTCGCTCGTCATGATGGGATGGGGCAGCCTCGAGGAGGAGCTCAAGGTCTTGTCGAAAACCTTTAGGCGTGCTCACGACGTGCCCGCCGTCGTGTTCATTCCAGCCGTGCCTCAAGAGGAGCTGCAAGCTTGGAGTGCCGGCGCCTCACTCGGTGCGATTCCATACGAAAATACCGGTCTCAACCATCTCTATTGCACACCCAACAAACTGTGGGAGTTCCCTGCCGCGGGCGTCCCGATTCTGTGCACCGATCTCGTTGAAATGTCTAAAATCGTCAAGACCCATGAGATCGGATTCCTGATGCCGAGAGACTTCAGCGCAGTAGGCATCGCAGACTCTGTCAGCTCATTGACGGATGAGCATCTCGCGGACGCTCGTCAGGCCTGCCGAAAATTCATTGCGGCGAACAATTGGTCGACGTACGAACCCGTCCTCGTCGGCCTGTATCAAAGACTTTCGAATCCTCAAACAGTCACTCGGAATGAAAATGATGTTGCATTGGTCAACCAATGCGAGGCGGTTTAAGTTGACCTGCTCGATTTCTACGGGTCGTTTTCAGCCTAAGAGATCCGCTATTGTTTCGGGATCATCGCGTCCTGAGCGCGAATCACCGATCCAGCCCATCGGCAAAATGTCGCCTTGGACGCTTGCCGCCGTCCGCGGCACTCAGTTAGGCCGCGCCTAAACCGCGACGACGGCGCTGCCTTATCCGTTGCCAATATCGCATCGATGACCGCCAGCAACGGTCCGAGTTTTGGCTTTCGCGGCGGCTTTATTCGAGTGTAAACCGGCGGCACCGAAAACCGGCACATCCGTGCCACCGTGTCCCAAGACAGACCGAAAATGCGCTCCACTTGGCGACAGCTCTTATCTTCAATGTATACAAATTGCCGAACGGCCGCGTAGTTCTCTACCCCGTACATCCCCACCAATCCCCCCGAATCGAAAAGGGATCTTATGGCTCGCCAAAGGTCATCCGGATGGATCAGGGGAGCGAGTTTGTCTCGCGCAATCTCGACTTGTGGGCGTATCAGCGTGGCGAGACACTGGACTTCTCGCGGCGGCGATGCGGAGCATCGCACACTCCTGTCCGGTTGAGATCTTATGGACACGGGGCGTGGCACTGATTCTTCTGTGCCTCGAGAGCTTGACGGCATCATCGGACCCGGAAGGGGACCAATACCATCCAGCACGGGAATAGCATGATGCACAAGATTGTGAAATCCGTTCCTTGGGCAGCCTTTGATCGCCTTGTGGCCGATCACGATGCCGACCGGCGCGTGCGGCAGCTTTCGACCAAATGTCAGTCTGTGGCGTTGCTGCACGCCCAGATCTGAGGCACCGTTAGCATGCGTGAGATCGAGGCGACGATTGCAAGCCATGAAACGCAGCTCTACCATCTGGGCGTTTCCGCGCCCAAGCGTTCGACGCTTGCCGATGCCAACGCGTGCCGCCCGGCGGCCGTGTTCGCGCCGATGTTTGGCGTGCAGTTGAAGCAGGCACAAAGCGGCTTACGGAAGGCGTCTAAAGATGCGATCCGGCTGATCGAAGGCGGCGAACAGGAGCAGGCCTAGTACATCGCTAGCCATAGGTTCTTCAAGAACGGGGAGATCGCCTACATCTGCGTGCGCCACCTCAAGGCCGACGGCGGGTTAGATACACGTCAGCTGGCGAAGCGCGTGATGTCCGAGCGCAAACTCGTCCCTTCAGTTGCGCCGCTGCATAATTCTGTGGTCTTCAAGGTGGTGCAGGCGCTGCGTCATTCCCAGTGGCGTAAAGCCGTTGCCTATGTCGAAAAGCGGAAAGGCATTTGTATCTGGTCGGCAGACGCGGCTCTCACACTGCGCGTTTCAATTAGCCGCTCCAGGCGCGGCTGGCGGTAGCCGCGAGGACATCTCGCATCAACATCTCAGCAAGCGCGCCGTTGCTTTGCCGTCCATGAACTTCGAGCTAGCCGGCATGAGCTGCACGGGCACGGTGCGGCTATTGCAAGAATCCGAGCAGCGCGACGCCAACGGCAATCATTAAAATAGCGCCCATTTGACCGAGACTGAGAGGTTCTCCGAGCAGTAGATGTGCACCCATTGCTACGACCGGAGAGACGATCCCGGCAACGGGGAACATAAACGTCAGAGGCAATTGCGTTAATGCGGCGTACCATGTCACTAGCCCCGCACCAATTAGAGCTGCGGCGAACCAAAGCCATTTGTCCGAAATGACGGCACGGCCAATTTCGAAGGCACCCGCACCTGCCGGTAGCGACGGGCCTATTGCGCCAAAGCGCCACTTAACCATCAATTGCGAACTCGCAATCGAGGCCAGACCTATGACGAATATGATAATGGCAGTGCGTTGGGTCAGTATCATCAAGGGCTTCTCCGGATTAGGTTTGTCTTCTAAAAAATCTCAAGGCGTGGCACAGGAACTGCGAAGTGCCCCCCCCAACCTCGGATCATTTCATACTGATTGGCAATTTCTGAGCGGAGATTCCACGGCAAGATAAGAACGACGTCGGGGCGGTCCTGTTCGAGAATGTTCGGGTGGAGTATCGGAATATGCACGCCAGGCAGAACCCGGCCTTGTTTCGCCGGGTTGTTGTCGACGGTATAGGCTAGCAGGCCGCGGCGAACGCCAGCCATGTTGAGTAGAGTTGATGCCTTGGCGGGTGCACCAAAGCCAACGACGCGTTTGCCCTCTTTGCGGCTCTGCATGAGAAATGCGCGTAACGCGGCTGTGAGTCCGAAAACGCGCTCCTGGAAGTCCACCATGACGTCCGAAAGTGAAGCAAAAAATGCCCGTTCGCTGGCCTCAAGTTCCGCAAGACGAGGCGATGACGCGTGCATTGATGCCTTTGTGCAAACGTAGAGCCTCAATGAACCGCCGTGCGTCGTGAGTTGCTCGGCATCGAAGACTTCTCAACCCGTGGCGCTCAAATAACTTCTGGGCCGAGGTCAGTGTAAAATAGGAATAGTGCTCATGGTAGAAACTGTCGAACTGAGTTTTCTCAATCAGATTGCGAAAATAATGGATTTCGGCAGTGAGAACAGTCTTATCTGACATGATATGCGGAAATCCGGCAACGAAGCCGTTGAGGTCGGGCACGTGAGCTAGAACATTATTTGCGGCGATGAGCACCGGTGGCACTAGTCCCCGATTTGCTATTTCGCGTCCAAGTTCCTCGCCAAAGAAACGGACTTCTGTCGGGACCCCGGCTGCTATTGCCGCAGCAGCGACGCTGCCAGAGGGTTCTATGCCAGCAACTTCAAAACCGGCAGCCGCGAAATGTTTCAAAAGGTAGCCGTCATTCGATGCAATCTCGATTACGCGCGCGCCGGGCTTGAGCTGAAAGCGCTCGATCATTGCCGCAGTATAGCGCTCCGCGTGTTCGACCCAGCTCGTGGAGAATGATGAGAAGTAAACGTAGTCGGCGTGAAAATGCACGTCAGCTGGCGGACAATCTACGAGTTGCGCCAAATGACAGGCATCGCAAATCATCACGTTAAGTGGAAAGAATGTCTCCCCGGACGCGATTGCAGAGGGAAGCGGAAGAGCGTTGGACACGGGTTGTGCGCCGAGGCTCAATACCTCGCTCGTTAGTAGCGACGTGCAACTGCGGCAGACGTGGCCACTTGTTTGAGCTTCAAGCGGTGAAGTTAAAGTGCTCTTCAATCTGCTGGCGACAGAGACCTTTTGCATCTTCCCCATCCAGATAAGCTTCGTACCATTTGAGCGTCTGCCGCACTGCGGCCTCGGGCCCGAGACGCGGCCGCCAGCCGAGTGTAGAGATGGCGCGGCCCGGCTCGAGCGATAGAAACTTGCTTTCCGCAATTTGCTCCGCGTCGGGCTCCGTCGTCCACGTGAAGCGACCGGGCCAAATTTTTTCGACTATTCCGCATATGCCGGCCACAGTCACGTTTCTTTCGCTGAGCTCGGGGCCAAAATTATAGGCACTGCCCTCGGGATCTGCACTTGCGAAAGGAAGTCCACGCCTCATTTCAGCGACCGAATGCGCGACAAGAGACAAATAACCTCCCAGTGCGTCAAGCACCGACTGCCAAGGGCGGACCGAACCAGGGCTGCGCACATGCAACGGCGTTCCAGCTTGCACAGAACGGACAATATCAGGAATTAGCCGTTCGAATGACCAATCGCCGCCGCCGATGACATTGCCAGCGCGGCATACCGGTGTGGCAATACCAAGCTTGTGCAGATAACTGGCACGATAAGCCGCGACCACCATTTCGGCGCCGACTTTGCTAGCACTATAGGGTTCGAGTTCCGCCGAGTTTATCGCCTTCTCGAAATGGCCGACCCTGTTCAGAGTTGAAGTAGACTTTGTCGGTCGTTGCGATCAGAACAGCCTTGACTGAGCTTGTACGGCGGACGGACTCAAGCAGATTGACCGTTCCCATGACATTGGCCGCGAATGCCTCACACGGACGCCTGTAGCAATCGCGCACAAGTGCTTGCGCTGCAAAATGGATGATGATTTCTGGTTTTGCTGCATCAACGAAGCGCGAAACCGCATCACGGTCCGCAATATCTCCGAGATGCTCGCCGGCGAGCGTGGCGCGAATACCGACGTCGGCAAAGAGGCTAGGTGTCAACTCCGGTAGCGCCAGACCGTATACGCGAGCACCAAGGTGGCTCAAGATGAGACACGTCCACGCGCCTTTAAAACCTGTGTGTCCTGTCAGGAGAACTCGTTTGCCGCTCCAAAATGATCTATCGATGCGCACCGGATTTCTTTCCGTCCCACACACGCCATGCTGGATTTGGCCCGGCCCACAGCTCGTTTAAAAGCTGCATCTCGCGATACGTATCCATGCACTGCCAGAACCCATCATGGCGAAAAACAGACAGCTGTCCAAGTTTCGAAAGTTCTTGCAAAATAGCAGTTTCAAGTGGTTCGTTTGCATTGTCATCAAGCAGGTCGAGCGCACGGGCTTCAACAACCATGTATCCGCCGTTGATCCAGCCCTCGCCAGTTTGCGGCTTTTCGAGGAATGAGCGGACGCTATCGCCCTGCAGATCGAGTTCGCCAAAGCGCGACGACGGCCTGACGGCGGTAATTGTAGCCAACCGTTTGGAATTTATGTGGTGTTCGACAAGGGCGTTGATATCAACATTGGCGACACCGTCGCCATAAGTGAGCAAAAAGCGCTCCGCCGGAGCGAAATGCAGCGCTTTCTTCACGCGCGACCCCGTCAGCGTGTTGATACCGGTATCTACGAGATCAATCTGCCAGTCTTCGATTTCGCTAGCATTGCCAACTGCAGAAAATGTGCCTGCCTTCAGATCAACCCGGCAGCTGCCGACATGCGTCCGGTAGTTGAGAAAATAGTCCCGAATCAAATCAGCGCGGTAGCCAAGGCACAACACAAAATTGCGGTAACCGAAGTGATCGTAAATTTTCATTATATGCCAAAGGATCGGCCGGTCGCCAATCATAACCATCGGTTTTGGACGGAATTCTGTCTCTTCACGCAGACGCGTGCCTTGTCCGCCGCAGAGAATAAAAACCGGAATTGTCATACCTTTGCCCGCCGCACACGTCCGGTCCAACTCGCGGCAGCTTGACGATGCCAACACCCTACTGTAGTCGGAAGTTCGGCATGATTATGCACGAAGTGCGGTCTAGTGACAAGTGCGCCTAGCGTCAGGCTCATTGACAAAAAGGGGGCACGAATTGGCGCGCACCAGCCATCTATGCATACTTGGAGAAAGCGGCCTCCTAGGTAGCGCGCTTTTGAACCGCGCCCATAGATCATCCGCGAATCTGACAACGCTCAATAGCCATAGCTTGGCGGCCGCGTTACGCGGCGGCACAACAGATGAAATTGAGCGCGCCGTCGCGGGGCATTCTGGTCCGCAAGACTGGATCTATGCGGCTGGCATCATTGATCCACGCTCCAGTGCCGAACAGTTGAACTTTGTCAATGCTGAAGTCCCCTTATTGCTTCACAAGCTGCTCACACGTCTCGCAGCCATACTAGGACGTGAACCAGAAAGCCTGCGGCTCGTGACCTTTGGATCGGTGCTCGAGGAGCGGGCTGGAATCGCAGCCGTCAACCCTTACATTCGCAGCAAGGTTAATCTTTACAACAACTTCAGTCGCCGTAAATCCGCGGCGAGTTCTGGCGCAGGCTGGGCCCATGTTAGACTGCACACACTTTATGGATTGCGGAGGCCTCCACCGTTTATGTTTCTCGGTCAGATGGAAGCTGCGCTGCGAACTCAGACACCGTTTGCAATGAGCGCCGGGCAGCAGCTGCGCGAGTACCATCATGCGGAAGACGTTGCTGACAATGTCCTCCACTATCTGAGCGGCGGCCCAACCGATGGCAGCATGATTACGCTCGATAGCGGGCGGCCGGTTCGCATCGGCTCACTTGCAGCGGATGTGTTTGAACATTTTGGCGTGACTCATTTGCTCAAAATTGGTGCGGTTGAAGCACAATCTGGAGAAGTCTTCGCTGCCAGCGCCAGGCGTTCGCCCTATGTGACCGCTGACCGCGATGCCACTTCGGGCATTATCGCTTGGCTGACTGACATTGGCGTTCCGAGGAGCGGGGCATGACGAAGCTCATCTCGATAATCGTTCCAGTGTTCAATGAAGAGGACAATGTAGTCCCGCTATTGAAGCGCCTCCAGCAAGTGACAGCGGATATTCGCAGCCGCCACGCAGACCTCGCGTTCGAAGTCGTGATCACCGACAATCATTCGACGGACGCGACGTTCACCCGCCTTAAGGAAGCCGCCTCCACCGCGCCAAATTTTCAGATGCGTGTATACCGGTTTGGCAAGAATATCGGATTTCAGAAGTCAATCCTGGTCGGATACACAAAGGCCCAAGGCGACGCCGTGGTCCAGATTGATGCAGATCTGCAAGACCCGCCCGAGTTAATCGAAACGTTCATTGAGAAATGGCGCGAAGGCAATCAAGTCGTATATGGCGTCCGCCGAACGCGCAACGAAGGCCGCATCATTACAGCGCTGCGACGCCTGTTCTATCGTTTGATCGACCGTATCAGCGACGATCCGCTCCCTCATGACGCGGGCGATTTCCGCTTAGTTGACAGGTCTCTCGTCAATGTGGTCGTCGCACTGCGCGATCACGATCCATACCTGCGTGGGCTTTTTGCAAGCCTAGGCATGCGTCAAACCGGAGTACCCTACGACCGCGCATCACGCGAGAGAGGAGATTCCAAATTCCGCTTTTCCGATCTTGTACGATTGTCTTGGGATGGCTTCACAAACCACAGCGTTGTGCCGCTCAAGTTATCAACGTTCTTGGCATTGATTATAACAGCTGCTGGCGGCTTGCTTGCCCTGTACTATTTTACTGCGTGGCTTGTATTCAGTAAGGACCTGCCGCTTGGATTTCTGACGACAGTTATGCTTCAACTCGTAAGTCTAGCAATATTGGCATTCCTTATAGGTATTCAAGGCGAATACATTGGACGAATCTACACGCAGGTCAAGGAAAAGCCACTCGCGATCGTAGAGAGTCGCCTCGGATATGGCGGCCCAGAATTCGAAAATGGCCGAGATTCAGTTGAGATAATTTGGAGCGGGCAATCGACTGCGCTCCCGGCCATTCGTCAGTCCACCGCGTCCGAGAGCAGTCCCAACAGCAGTAAGACTGCATGACCAAGAATTTCCGGGCAATTCATGCAATCGTTTTCGGCAGCGTCATTGCCGTTCTCTACACCGGACTTCTTCAGTCATTTCAATACGGCTTCGATCTCACCGATAAATCCTACGCGCTCTACAATCTAAAATATCCAAAAAACGAAGTCGCATTTTCTGGTTTTTCTTGGTTGTTTTCCCCGCTTGGCCAACTCTTCGGTCATCACATTGTCGGCTACCGGATACTTGGACTTATCCTCGGTGCCAGCTGCGCCACGTATCTCACTGCGTGTATCGCGAATGTTTTACACACCAGACTCCAACTTGAACTACCTTTTGCAATGGCTGCAAGCCTCTCGATAGCCCTTTCCAGTCTGCATCAAGCCTTGATTCCATCATTCTCCTATAACGATGTGATGATGGACGGAGTACTGCTAATCGCTGGTGCGTGCATCAGCGTTCTAGGTCACGGCCGATTGTTGCACAGTGTGCGCTGGCACTTTGTCGCTCTGACCATTGGCGTAACCTTTGTGCTTCACGCGCGAAGTGTAACAGGACTCGCACTTGTAGTGGCCATAGCGCTGTTTGCAATTCCAGCCGGTCGATATCTTAGGCTCATAGAACGTGACCACTCGTTGACGTGGCTCTATGCAGGACTGGCGGCCGGTGCAATTACTGCTTTCGCAACGGCATTTTGGCTGGGAAACCCCGTCGGTCTCTACCACACGCAAAAGCTGATGCTGTCGGTGGGTGGGGGCGTGCCGCTTTATTTCGACACTTTCGTACAAGCAAAAAACAGTCTGCGGTCTTATGCTTCGAGCCATTGGCTTGCGTTGATCGCGGCTTCGGTTTCAATCTTTCTGATCCAACGCAAAAAAAACATTGTCGCGAGCACGCTTGCAGCATTGCCGGTGGTTATCGTTGTTGCCAACCATATTGCAAACTTCAACGGGGACTGGCGCGTCATTGCTTGTGGCTATCTTTATGCGGGCTTGGCTGCCTCGACCGTCTTTCTGGTCAAAATATTGAATGCTGATCGCTGGTCAGAAAATAACGACTCCCTGCAGGTGGCTGTTGTCGTCGTGCTGTTGCTTCTTCTGTTGCCGCTCGCCGGCGCTGCTGGAACTTCAAATAACGTTATCAAAATTGCTGCATTGAATTTGGCGCCTATCGGCATTCTTCTGGCACTGCCGTTCTGCCGGGATATTGGCCGGAATGAGGACTGCGTATCGTCGCAAGGCAAAGAAATCGGCGCAACTTTAATAGCATTCATTTTGCTTTCTGGCATTACTTACCAAGCGTTGCGATTGCGGGAAAACTTCTCGTACCGAGTAAAGTCCCCGTTGCATACATTTCAAACGACTGCATTGACAGAACCGGTGGAATTGCGTGGCTTAAGGGTCACCCCAGAGGTCTACAATCACATGTCGCAGCTAGTCGCGCTCGTCCGCGAAAGCGGCTACGTAACGGCGGATACCCGCGCTTTATCAATTTATCGCTCGCCAGGTTCTGTCATCGCTACCGGTCTAAAGGCCCTTGGTCCGCCTTGGCTTTTCAATCATGTTGATGACGCAAAGTTCAATTGCCGCCTGATCGAGCAAGCTCTCAATTCCGCGCCTTCTCGCCTCTTGCTTCTCGTCCACCAAGAAATTCGAGAGGAACTAATTGACTGCTTGAAGGGGTTCGGATTCCCCGCTCGCGAAAGTTGGCGTTTGATTTCTTGTGTTGCGCTGACGGCAGAAGCCGTACGAAATCTCGCAGCACAGACATGCGTCTACGAGACCAGCCGATCTAAATCGGAGTCACCTGGATGATCGGCTGTATCAAACCGCAGAACGGCATGCGAACCAGTCAACTCGCATTCGTAGGCCTGCTCTTCGTGGCATCCACCCTCATTGTTGGGGCTTGGCTCGCTCCGCATTTATGGTGCCACAAATGCGGGAGCACCGTATGGTTAACAGCAAGTGAGCCGCAGTCTCTAGCGACCTCGGGCAAGTGGCTAGGGAAGCGCTACAATACCGACGCGTTTAGCGGAGAGATTGCAATCTACTACAATACGCTGTCGCCTTATCTCATGAATTGACTAGCTGATTTTTCGGACATGCCGTCGGTACAGTTTCAGGCTGCGGTTTGGGGGCCGCTTCTCGTGGTGGGCATGTTGATTTTGAATTTCCTTGCGGTAGTCGCGATCACCCGCGACCGCTTTGTCGCTTTGTTTGCCGCCATTTTCATATCCGCTTGTGCCGACCCAGCGTTCATTGACTGGCTTTATGGACTTGCTGGGCTCAATCCCTGGCAAACAAAAACCTTGATGCACGTGCCCGCTGTGGCCATGGGTTTGGGCACTGACCAGTGTTTCGGCTGGATGCTATTTTTGCCGTGTTTGTCGCTGTTCCATTTGGCTGTTATGCGCCGCTCGGCAGTGCTTTTTTTGTGCTCTGGCGCGTTATTCGGAGTCCTGTTCCGCGCGCACACACTAACATTTATTGATGCCGCCACCGTCGCGTCTGTCTACGTAGTTGTCGCCAACAATTTTGGTGCTCTGCGATCGGATTCGGGAGACCTTAAGTTCCGTGCCTATGTATTTTCAGCATTGGTTGCTGGACTCCTCGCTCATGGAATTTGGAAAGGTTTTGACCTCAAGGATTTCTTGATCCTTTGGAGCTTTTGCTGGGCGTTTGCAATCCGATCGCGAAGCGATCTACTCAACTCCGTCGCGTTAGCCTTGGGCGCCTTAGTCATCGCAGGCAGTTACTTGTGGCAGCTTTTTTTAATGCGGGAGGGACTTGCTGGCCTAAATATTACTGCAAATACCGTGGCCGGTCCGGCTGCCATCACAATCTTCTATTTGCCAATGTGTATCGCATTGCTTCTTCTTTTTGCGCCCCGCCTCCAGCTTTGGAAGCAGGTATCGGCACCCGAGGTTGTGCCATTCCTGCTCGTGTTTTGTGGAACGACATTGGCTCTGTCTCAGGGGTACCTATTTGGTTTCACCAACCATCCCTACCGCTTTGCAGTCAACCTTATTTTTCCTCTCTCTATTGTGCTTGCTCTTGTTGTGCGAATGGGAGTTACGCAAAACTTTGCGCCTAAGAGTGTTCGCGTGACCGCAATCTTAATCGGAATTTGGACCTCTATTTCGATCCTAAAGTTGTTGATTGCGCTTAGCGGGCAAATTCCCATTGCGAAGAAGATTTGGGGTACTACGTACGTCCGAAATTCCCTTGCCGAGCCGGCTGCAGAAACGGTATCGTTCCTAAACGAGATGCGGCACGAGACTGAGGGGAAGGCCGGCACGAGGCTCCTCATCGCACCCGAATATGAGCATTCGAACGGTAAAGTTATAAATTCTCTGGGCGCCGATAGGAGCGGTGTGTTGCTCAGCTACTCGCATATTCCAGGGTTCCTGCCAGACACCCGTTATATTTTGTGGCCCGACCTTGTCAGGGACAGATTTAACCTGTTTTGTTCTTTGTTTCCAGAATTTCCACATCGTGACAATCATGATCAGCGATTTTGCACTTTCGGCACGGTCAATGTCGGGACTCGCGACGGCAAAAATCTTCTGCATCTCGTCGATCCTGGTGCGGCAGGCGATATCGCGCCAGTCTACGGATTATCTCTAGCTGCAGACCTGAGTGGCAAATTGACTGCAATTGCAGCAAAGCGCGCACCGCTCTATGGTTGGTCAAGTATAGCGGAGGGTGGTGGGGGTGCGCTCTACCGGATCAAAGCACCTGCTGGAACGGAGCGCCTTGTAATTGAGGTATCCGCATTTACTTCACCAATTTGGACGATACCCTTCACCGCAGAAAAAAGCGAGCCACACAGAATCTTTGCTGCTGGCGAGAACGCGGCACAGCGCATTCGGTCAGTACACGTTGACGGACGCTTGGCCGACTTAGAGCGGCCGAGTTGCGACGTCATCGTATTTACTGCGAACCTGACAGCTGGTACCGGTAGAATGACTTTTGAACTGGATCCAGACTGGCGATACGAACATGCCTCTCCTGTCCCATTGCATTTCCTGACTGGCGTCCCGACACGGCTTGCCCACCAGACTGTGGTAGTTTCTGGCAGTGAGAAGCATAATGAGAATTGAGCATTTGCCACTAAATGGACTAGTTGCCGTTTATCCGGAGCGACATTGTGATGAGCGCGGATATTTCACGCGTACATTCTGCCGCGATGCTTTCCGCGAAGCCGGACTAGCCGATTGCAGCCTGCAGATATCGCTTTCGCACAATATACGCCGCGGCACGCTGCGCGGCATGCACTTTCAGAAGTCACCACACAACGAAACCAAACTCGTGCGCTGTTCGCAGGGCGCAGTGTTTGATGTAGCAGTCGATATCCGTAAGAATTCGTCATCGTTTGGACGATGGTACGGCATGGAACTCAGCTCTGAAAATGGCTTCGCTCTCTATATTCCGTCAGGATTTGCGCACGGTTTTGTCAGCCTTCTCGACGATACGGATTTGATTTATCAAATGGCCGAGCCGTTCGTGGCGGAAGCCGCAGCGGGTTTCCGCTGGGATGATCCAAGTCTTGCAATAGCATGGCCGATTGCACCAGCAGTCATATCGGAACGTGACAAGGCGTTGCCTACGGCAATGGAGGCAGGCCTTGAATAGGGCAGTTGGTTCCAGCCAACACAGCGTGATGGTAACCGGCGGAACGGGCCTCATTGGCCGGCATGCCGTTGCCGCACTCGCAAACCGTGGCTGGCGCGTGACGGCTGTTGGCCGCTCGATCAGACCGGAACATCTCGACCCGCGCGCAATTTTTATTTCGACCGATATGACTATGCCAGATGCATGCCGCACGCTTTTCGCCAACGGCGCGCCCGATGTACTGCTTCACTTGGCTTGGTATACTGAGCACGGCAAATTCTGGAATGCGCCAGAAAATCTTGATTGGCTGGCAGCGAGTGTTCGGCTCGTCCGAGCGTTTGCGGAGGCAGGTGGTAAGCGCGTCGTCGCCGCCGGAACCTGCGTCGAATATGCCCCCCCGGAACATGGTCCGTGTGTCCCCGGCGTAACGCCACTGGCGCCGGTGCACCTGTACGCCGTCGCAAAGGATGCGTTCCGCCGCGTGCTCGAAGCTTACGCGCGTGAGCACAACATGACGTTCGCGTGGGGCCGCGTCTTCCTGGTCACTGGCGCGGGCGAGTTTGCAGCGCGCCTCGTGCCTAGCATGGCGCGCAGCATCCTCTCTGGAATTCCGGCACAATGCAGCTCGGGCCGTCAGATACGCGATGTGCTAGACGTTCGCGATGCCGGTGAGGCCTTCTCAACGCTTGCTGTGAGCGATCGCTCGGGGGCCGTCAACGTCAGTTCCGGAAAACCTGTGACGCTCGCCGAGGTGGCACGGCTGGTGGGAGACTTACTGAAACGCCCGGACCTCGTTAAGCTCGGCGCCTTGCCAGACCGGCCAGGAGAACCTGGGAACTTGTGGGGCGACCCAAACGCCCTTGCAGACTTGGGCTTCGAACCGCGCTACGCTCTCGCCGATGCACTGACCAGTGCTATCAACGATTGGCGGGACAAAGAAGGCCTCAATTCAACTGAACGCAGTCGGAGAAGTGGTTTATGAAACTCGTCATTGACGAAGCAAAACAGCTGCTCATTGTCGAAGGACCAAATGGCATCAAAGAGCTTACGCTCTATTCTGACGAAGCCTTTAGAGAGCTTGCGCGGCTCTACATCAAAGTCAATTGGAACCAGAAGTATTCCTATACGTTCAACTGGCTCGGTCGGCCCATCATTCAATTGCCTGACGATCTTGTGCGAATTCAAGAGTTGATTACGAGAGTTGAGCCCGATGTGATTATCGAGACGGGTGTAGCACACGGCGGATCACTCATCCTATACGCAAGCCTGTGTTGCGCGATGGGTAAAGGGCGCGTGATTGGCATCGACATCGAAATCCGGCCACACAATCGCAAGGCCATAGCTGATCATCGCATGAGTTCGTACATTGAACTGATCGAAGGCAGTTCGACAGCAGCTGCGACCGTCGAACAGGTGCGTTCAAGGGTCAAACCGGGAGAGCGGACGCTCGTCATTCTAGACAGCAATCATACATATGCTCATGTGTTGAAGGAACTTGAACTCTACGGTCCGCTTGTCTCTCCCGGTTCATACATTGTAGCTACGGATGGGATAATGTCTGAGGTAGCCGACGCACCGCGTGGCGATAAGTCCTGGACAGTTGACAACCCGACGAGGGCTGCAGCGGATTTCGCCACCGCCAATACATCATTCGTTCTTGAATATCCGCAACCTGCATTCAGTGAAGGATACGCGCCAGACAATTTAACGTACTGGCCCAGGGCGTATCTGCGTCGAAAGACTTAAACAATGAATTGTCCAGTTTGCTCTCAGTGCGCTAGTTTGCGGCTTGTCAGCCGGCTACGAACACCTGTGTTCCAAAATGCAGTTCACACCACGGCCGAAAAATCCCACTCGGCCGCCGCAGGTCAACTTGCTTTCGAATCTTGTCGTGCTTGTGGTTTCATCTGGAACAGCGCATTCGATGCTGATAAAATCCAGTATGCTGAAGGCTACGACAATAGTCAGATTTATTCTGATGCTTTTCAGATACATTTAGCTTCGCGCATCAAACGCGTTCTTGCAGCCCTGCCGCCTGACGGAGACGTAACAATTGTCGAAATCGGCTGCGGTCAAGGTGATTTTCTAAACCAGCTCATGGCGGCATTGCCGAAAGATCGCCGGATTTGCGCAGTCGGTTTTGACCCAGCATACCGTAAGAGGCCTACTCCACCCGAAGGGATCGAAATCCACGCGGAATATTTTACGGCCGAAAGCGCAAAGAGGCTTGCCGTTGCGCCAGATATCGTGGTTTCCCGCCACACGATCGAACATGTCCCGGACCCCGTGGCATTTCTCCGCGCTATTCGTTCGACACTCGCATCGGACCGGCCAGCAAGGCTCGTTCTTGAAACGCCAGACAACTCGTGGATACTTCGCCACGAAGCTTTTTATGATTTCTTCTACGAACACTGTTCGCTATTCGATTTCCGCTCGATCACAACAGTTCTCAATCGCGCGGGTTTCCATCCATCGATGATCGAAACATGTTTTCAGGGGCAATATCTGTGGGTGGAAGCCACTCCCGCCGCAGAGAGCTCTGCAATTAAGGAATTCGCGTCACGAGCTGACGAATTTGTGGTTAAATGGCGCGAAACCCTGACGCTTGTCCGGCTGGAAGGTCCAATTGCACTTTGGGGGGCTGGTGCAAAAGGGGCAACGTTTGCACTCATGATGGATCCAGAGTTCGAAGATCATTGATGCAGTAGTAGATAGCAACCCGGGCAAGGTCGGTGCGTACATAGCGTTGACGGCGCATCCGATCATATCGCCGGATGAACTCCCCGACCGCGGCATTCGCACGATCGTCATAATGAATCCTGAATTACGAGGCGGAGATACGCGCGGCACTGGACCGGCTCGACTTACATCCGGATATTCTCGTTTTGCACTAGCACCTGAGGCGACGAAGCAGAGAACATTTCACGAATGCCCCAGATCGATGTCTTTATTCCGGTTTACAACGATCTCGCCCATCTGCCGGCAGCGTTGAATTCGGCGTTGTCGCAGACGGGCGTCGATCTGCGTGTAGTCGTTTCTGACAACGCTAGCACCGACGGTACGTCGGAGTGGCTTGACACAATGGCTGCCAAAGACAAGCGCCTCGTGATCCACCGCAACCCAAGCAACATTGGTCTACTGGGAAACCTCAATCGCTTTCGCGAATTGGTCGAAGCCCCGCACTACATGCTGTTGTGCAGCGACGATGTTCTCTATTCCGGCGATGCGTTGTCCAAGGCCGCAGCAATCGTCGCGGCAGATCCAAACATCGTCTCCGTCTATTGCGACCTAGCTTTCATCGACGGCCAGGGGCGCCGGGTTGCGACGCGCCGGTTCCGACGTCAAGGACTGTATTCAGCAGACACCGCACTTCGCGATTCCATTCGGAAATACCGCAACATGTTTGGCATACCGCTTCTGAACAGAACGGACGCGCATCGCGCGCTCGACTATCCTGAGGGCTTGACCTACGTGGGAGACGTGCATCTTTCTGCAAAGGCTGCACTTCATGGCACCATCTATCATGTGCCCGAGGTATTGATTGGCAACCGCTATACGGGCGGGAACATGACCGCGAGTGTATTGCGGGATACGCGGATGCAGTTTGCCCGGCTCGCTGAAGACTTCGGCATTAAGCTCAGCTCTCTAGAAAGGGCAATGCAGCACATTAGCTATCCCCTCGTCATGGCCGGTAAAAAGGCATTCTTATCCGCTATGCGCTGGCGGATGTGATGGACGGTAATCCCCCCGTTTTTAGCGGGGCTCGCTGGTAGAATTCACGCGGCGGTTTGCAGTTTCAATTTCTGGGCGGGTGAAATCCCGCCGAGCCCCATGTTGGGGCGGTCGTTGTTGTAAGTCCAGAGCCATCCGTGTGGCGTAATCCTGCACCTCCTTGATCGTCGCGAACATGTACTGATCGAGCCATTTGTTCCAGGCCGTCCGGTTGTAGCGTTCGATATAGGCGTGCTGCTGCGGCTTGCCCGGCTGGATGATATGGACCCTGATGCCACGATCGCCAGCCCAATTCAGAAGGGTGCCCGCTGGTGTATTCAGGGCCGTGATCCACCCCACCGAAGTGGTCCGAACTCGAAGTTTGGATACTTTCCTTGAGGAGGACATGGATGCCGAGGATGAAACACAAGGCAGAAGTGATCGTCTCGAAGCTTCGGCAGGCCGACGTGCTCATCGCACAGGGCTCGAAGATCGCACGCACGAGGAGAGGAAATATCGCATGTTGAAGGTGGTCGATGAGTTTACGCACGAGGCGCTTGCGATCCGCGTGAAGTGCAAGCTCAACTCAATGGAAGTCATCGTTGTTCTGTCCAAACTGTTCCTCGCGCGCGGAGTGCCGGGCCATATTCGTTCAGGCAACGGCCCGTTCTGTACAGCACGTACGTGTCCAATTCACCAGCCGGTTGATCGGCTCAATCCTCAGCCTTGAGCGGGCGCTGCATCAAACCCGCAATCGCGTCATCTACCGAGATTTGGCCCTCAATGATTGCGTGAACGGCCTCCGCAATGGGCATATCGATGTTTTTCGCGCGGGCAAGCTTCACGACAGCCGCCGCCGTATAGACGCCCTCAGTGACGGCGCTCCGGCTTCCCAGAATTTCAGAGAGTGATTGCCCTTCCGCAAGCGCCCTGCCCAGGGACATGTTGCGCGATTGCGGACTGCCGCAAGTCAAAATGAGATCACCCAACCCACTTAAGCCCATCAATGTTTCTTGACGCGCGCCGTACGCTTCGGCGAAACGCCTCAATTCCGAAAACCCACGCGTCACCAGCGCGGCATGAGCGCTCGCGCCGAGTTCGCGGCCGGCAACAATACCTGCGCCAATGGCCAAGACGTTCTTTACCGCGCCACCCAGTTCGGCGCCGACGACATCGCTCGACCAGTAGAGTCGCATCTGCCGCGACGACAACGCCGCAGCCAAGGCCCGCCCTGCTGGCTCGGACCGGCATGCAAGCGTCAACGCCGCCGGAAGCCCTCGAACCACATCGGCCGCGAAACTCGGACCTGAAAGAACCGCGAGCAGAACTTGCGGAATGACTTCTCCAGCCACTTCCCCCATCAGCTTTCCGGATGACTGCTCGATGCCTTTGGCGCAAATAACCACCGGCTTGTCGATCGATAGTTGGCGCCCCAATTCGGCGGCAACCGATCGTAGATGCTGAGCAGGGACGACCAAAAGTACGGCATCAGCCTGCGCCGCTTCGCGCAAGTCGCCTATAGCTCGGACTCCGGCGTCAAGCGGCACGCCCGGAAGAAATGTCCGGTTGACGTGCCTTTCATTGATATCGGCTACAACGGCCGGTTCGCGGGCCCAAATGGTCACGGACTTTCCGCTCTGATTCAGCGTCTGAGCAAGAGCGGTGCCCCATGCCCCAGCGCCAACAATGCTGACATTCTCAATCTTCAAAGTGAGACCTCATCGCGTCAAAGTCGAAACGATATCACGCATGGTATGTCGCGGCAGCGGTGACAATTCAACTTGGGCGATTTTTCCTCAAGCTTTGACACCAGCTCCAGCAGCTGGCGGCGCATCGGGATCAAGCGGCCAGCGCGGCTTGACGGGTGCATCAAGCGAATCCGTGAGGCCCAACGCCAAACGCTCCGCGCCCGCCCACGCAATCATCGCCGCATTGTCGGTGCAGAGTGCAGCCGGTGGCGCATAAAAAGTAAATCCATGTTTTGCGGATACGGTTTGCAAGGCCGCCTTCAGCGCTGCATTCGCGGCCACGCCCCCCGCGACGATGAAAGGCCGGTTGGGACCGGGCAGCGTGTCCCGCACTAACTCCATGGCTTTGCCAACGCGGTCCGCCACACAATCTGTCACGGCCGCCTGGAAGCCGGCACAGAGATCCGCAACGTCAGTCGGCGATATCGGCTCTGCAGCTTTGGCCGCATGGCGCACCGCCGTCTTAAGCCCTGCAAAAGAAAAGTGCGGATCTGTGCGCCCAAGCATCGGCCGTGGCAGCCTGAAGCGTTTGGGGTCGCCGGTCTTAGCCGCCTGCTCGACATGTGGACCACCCGGCATGGGCAAACCGAGGAGCTTCGCCGTCTTGTCGAAGGCTTCGCCCAACGCATCATCAATCGTCGTCGCCAGCCGCCGGTAGGAGCCAACCCCTTCAACCAAAAGAAGTTGCGTATGCCCACCCGATACCAACAGCATGAGGTAGGGCGGTTTGATGCCATCGGTCAGCCCGCACGTCAGTGCATGCGCTTCCAGGTGATTAATCGCCTGAAACGGTCTGCCGATGGCAAGCGCAACGGCCTTCCCGGTGACCGCTCCAACAATGAGGCCGCCAATCAGACCAGGCCCGCAGGCAGCCGCCACAGCGTCAATTTCACTGAAGGAAATCGCTGATTCGCGCATGGCTTGGCGAATAATGTCATCAAGACAATCAATATGGGCACGAGCGGCAATTTCGGGAACGACACCGCCAAAGATTTTGTGGGCATCGAATTGCGAGCGCACCACATTCGCGCGAATGTGGCCCGTGCCGTCGCTATGCCGCACGACCACTGCTGCGGCGGTCTCGTCGCAGCTGGTTTCGATACCAAGGACGATTTTGGGTCGCTGCGATGCAGGACAAGCGGAAACCATCGGTTTAACTGTCAATCCCGGTAGGGTTTAGTTTGAGTCTAACTCGGGTTTACCCAGGCGCAGCGATATCGCATAGAAGGGGTGATTGGTACCCCTCCGGGGCCATAACGTGCCGTACCGGCCTACCACTTGGAGAAACGCAGTTGCAAGCTGTTGCGACGATACGCATTGGAACGCGAGGCTCGCCATTGGCGTTGGCCCAGGCCCACGAGGTCCGCCGACGGCTGGCCGACGCCCATGGGCTCTCGCTCCAATTGATCACCATTACCGTCATCAAGACGACCGGCGATCAGGTGCTTGACCGTCCGCTCGCCGAGATCGGCGGCAAGGGGCTGTTCACAAAAGAGATCGAGGAAGCCCTACTCGCGCACGAGATCGACATCGCCGTGCATTCGATGAAGGATATGCAGACTGCATTGCCAGAGGGACTGATGTTGGGCGCCACTCTGCCACGCGAAGATGTGCGCGACGCGTTCGTTTCGCTCGACTATGCATCACTAGATGCCGTCCCGGAGGGGGCTGTTATCGGCACGTCTTCTCTGCGGCGGCAGGCGCAAATTCTACACCACAGGCCCGATCTTAAAGTCGTAGGCTTTCGCGGCAATGTTCAAACGCGCCTGAAAAAGCTACAGGACGGCGTTGCTGTCGCCACCATCCTGGCGGTTGCCGGTTTGAAACGTCTCAGTCTCGAAGACCGCATCACCGCAGTCATTCCTGTTGAGCACATGCTCCCTGCAGTCGCGCAGGGGGCTATCGGCATTGAAATACGCGTGGACGACGAAGCGGCGGCAAGTGCCATTCTCCCGCTGAACGACCCCGCAACCGCACTTGCAATCGCTGCCGAACGCGCGTTTTTAGCCCGTCTTGAGGGATCATGCCGTACGCCCATCGCAGGGCTTGCAGAAGTCAGGGACGGCGTGTTGTCGTTCCGCGGCCAGGTGCTCTCTCCTGACGGAAAGATATCCTATACTGCACTCGGATCGGGCACCACCCAGCATGCCGTTGAAACCGGTACGCGTGCGGCCGATGACATACTGGCCAAAGCCGACCCTGCCGTTATCGCCCGGATCCACAGCTAATGCATGTACTTATAACGCGCCCTGAACCTGAATCCTGGCAGACCCAATCTCAGCTTGAAGATCTCGGGCTAAAGGTCACGAGTGCTCCGCTGCTTGAGATAGCATTCAACGACATAACACCAGAAATTTTTGACGGTGCTTCAGGTATCATCGCAACCAGCACCAATGGCCTTCGAGCGTTAGCGCTGTCCGGCCTCGTCGACAGGGTGCAACCTCTGCAGGTTTACGCTGTCGGCGAAGCGACTGCCGCTTTCGCGGAAGATCTGAAACTGAGAAACATTACGGCCGGGCGTGGCACGGCCACTGATCTCGTACCTGTTATTGCCGAAAGGCACGCGACGAAGCCTGGCCATTTGATCCATCTGGCGGGCGACTATTTAGCGTTCGACCTTGCCGGCGCACTTGCCTTGAAAAACGTCAAAGTTTCAGTGCAGACTGTTTACCGTTCTGTGGCCGCTGACCGGCTGCCCCCGGGGGTCGTTGGCGCCATCAAATCTGGCCAGATTAACGCGGTCACGCTAATGTCACCAAGGACAGCTCAAATTTGGGTGGGTCTGGCCGCAAAACATGGTGTTCAAACCGAATTAAACAAAGTAATCCATGTCTGCTTATCGGAAGCAGTGGCAACACAGTTACCGCCCAATTCACAACGGCGTACCGAAATAGCTGTCCAACCAAATGGGCAAGAAATGCTTGCACTTATGGGTGAACTGGCGGCACAATTCGGCCAACAGTAGCATGCAAGGGACATAGGCTTGTTCGGGCGCTAGAACGCCGGCAACAGCGACTGGCATCTCCCCCGCCGGTTTGTCCAAACACAGTACGGAGGCGTTCAGCTCCATGACCGACGCAAAAAACGATCCCGCACAGCCGAAACGGCCATATGCGACTTTGGACTTGAAGGCGACTGAAATCAAGGTCACGCCGATCGGCGAGAAGTTGCAGCCAACTCCGGGCACGTCCACGGCGGCACCAACTCCGGCGCCCGCGCCGGCTTCGGCTTATGCATCATTCCAAGCGTCCGCATTTCCCCCGGCTGGAAGTGCAAAGAAGGACGCCAGCGCCGCGAAACAGTCGTCTGCGCCATCTGCATCTTCGAGCACAACCAGCACCACATCGGCTTCGCAATCAACAAAACCCGCTGCAACGCCGCCGCAAGCCACGACAGCACCACAAACTGTCGTCGTCAAAAAGCGCGGCGGATTCTTTTCGCATCTCGCAGCGAGCGTTATTGGCGGCGTTGTTGCATTGGCAGGAGCCGATTGGGCCATCCCGCAGTTGGGACAGCTTGGTCTTCAGGACTACCTGCCGCAACATGGCACTTCACGTGGCGCTGACGGCGAGCGCTTGGCCAAGCTTGAAAAGCAGTTGGCAGCGGGCGATCTCAGCACGCAGTTGAAGAATGCCGAAGCGCGACTTGTGGCCCTTGAAAAAACAACGGCATCAATTCCCGAAATTGCACAATCGCAATCAAGGCTCGTTGCCGAAACCAAGGCGGCGCTCGCATCCGCTGCGAGCGACGCCGGTGCCCCCGATCAAATCGAACGGCTGACCAAAGTCGAAGACAAACTCAGGGCATTAGCCGACGCGGGCGCGAGCGACCCCGCGGCCGGACGGCTTGAGCAGCTTGCCGCTTTGACCGGCAAAGTCGCAGATCTTGAAACCAGCATGGCAACGCAATTGACGGCTTTGCGCAAGAGCGTCGCCGGTGACGTCGAAGCCCGCATCATCGCAGCAACGGAAGCAAGCGAAGCGGCCAAATCTGGCACCCAGCGTATCGATCGCGAATTGGCCGGGTTGAAAACAGACGCTGCGCGCCTCAACGAACGGCTCGAAATCTCAAAGGCCGAGGGCGATCGCGCGATGGAGAACCTAAAACAGGCACAACAGGAATCCGCAACGCTCAAGGCGGCGCTTGAGTCTCTGAGAACCAGCGTTGCCAAACCATCCGACGTGACCACTGCCGTCGAGCCGGTTACCCAAAAGCTAGTGACGCTCGAGGCCAACTTGCAGACTGTGCTCAAGGCCGAAGAAGATCGCCGCTCAAACGCCGAGCGCATCGTCCTCTCACTCGAATTACAAAACCTGAAGCGCGCACTGGATCGCGGCCAGAAGTATGGCCCCGAGCTCGCTGAAGTTCAAAAAGTGTCCAATGGGAAACTCGATCTTTCTGTGCTCGATAAGTTCAAGGATCAAGGCGTTCCAACGCTTCCAGACCTTGCGCGCGATTATCGGGCCACCGCGAATTCTCTAATCGATGCCGACGCGGATTCCGCCGAAGGCTCGGTCGTCGACCGGCTTATCGCCGGCGCCAAGTCGGTCGTACGCGTGCGCAAAGTCAGCCACAACGCCGATGACAAGAGCGCCGAAGCCATCGCTGGCCGGATGGAGATCGCCCTAAAAGAAGGACGCCTCCCGGACGTTATCGAAGAGGCAAAGGCGCTTTCTCCGAAGGCCAAAGACGCAGCAGCGCCCTTCCTTGAAAAAGTTGCAGCACGGACAAGCATCGACAGTTCTGTCGCTCAAATCGAAACGAAACTAAAGTCATCACTTAGCGGCTCTGCCCCTGAACCGGCGAAGTCCCAGAACTAACTGAAGCTCAAAGGTGCGCGCCATGATGCGTCTTGTCGTCTATCTCATCACAATAGCGCTCATCGCCTCAGGGCTAGCTTGGCTCGCAGACCGGCCGGGCACGCTACACATGGTGTGGCAGGGCTATGACATTGAAACCAGTGTGTTCCGGGCCACCGTCATTCTGGCAGCGGCCGTCGCGGCGACCATTTTTGCTTGGTCGGTTATGCGAACGCTGTGGAACACGCCTGCGGCTCTGGGTCAACGCGTTGTCCGTCAGCGCAGCAAGCGCGGCCTTGAAGCCCTTTCAAGCGGCATGATCGCCGTCGGCGCGGGCGATAAATCGCTGGCCACACGCTACGCCCTTCAAGCGCGCAAATCATTGCCGCATGAACCACTCACGCATCTCTTGCGCGCCCAGGCCGCTCAACTTTCAGGCGACCGCGCGACCGCCCGGCGCATTTTTGAATTGATGCTAGCCGCACCTGAAACCGAACAACTTGGTCTGCGCGGCCTATTCCTTGAGGCGGAGCGCGAAGGCGCGAGCGAAGCCGCGCGCCAATTCGCTGACAAGGCACTGCGCTCCAACCCCAAACTCGCTTGGTCATCCGACGCGCTGTTTGACCTGCAATGCAAGCAGAAGGATTGGGCGGGCGCACTCGATACACTTGCGCTTGCAAGGCGCAATGGACTTGTTGAAAAAACGCCGGCTGATCGCCGCCGCGCCGTGCTGCTTGCCGCCCAGGCGCAAGATGCGGAAGATAGCGATGCGGACAAAGCCCTCAACCTCGCGCTCGAAGCCAACGGTCTTGCGCCCGAGCTGGTTCCTGCCGCAGCGGTTGCAGCGCGGATTCTGGCTGCGCGCGGCAACACCGGAAAAGCAGCTAAGATTGTGCAGAAGGCTTGGACGCGCGCGCCCCACCCTGATCTGGCGATGGCATATGCTTATGCCAGGATTGGTGACAGTCCCCGAGATCGCCTCGACCGGATCAAGCAACTTGCCGCACTTAACCCGCACTCAATTGAAAGCCCGATTGCCGTTGCCACGACGGCCATCGAAGCCCGACTTTACAATGAAGCGCGCGATGTACTGCAGCCACTTCTCGACAATCGGCTCACACAGCGCGTCGCAACGCTCATGGCGCGCGTCGAAGCCGGCGAAAACGGCGACAAGGGCCGGGTGCGCGAATGGCTGGCCCGTGCCGTCAATGCTGCGCGCGATCCGGCCTGGACGGCTGACGGCGTGATTTCTGACCGCTGGGAACCGGTTTCACCCGTCACCGGCGCGCTCGATGCCTTCCAGTGGCGCGTGCCGGTTGAATCACTTGAGTTGAGCGCTGCGAACGTCCTCGGCGAGCGGCTGGAAGAGTTGCTTGCGATCAGCGCGCCACCGTCCCCCGCCCAAGCCACCCTCGCCCAAGCCAGTGCGAACGCCGCACCAGCTCGGCCCCGGGCAAATCAGGTTTCCGTCCCACAGCCGAACGATGTCGTAGACGCCGAAGCTGTAACGGTGCGCCCTCAAGCCCTGTCTAAATCCCCGCCGGCGCCACAAAACGCGCCCGAACAGCGCATCGCAGAAGTCACCGTAGTCAAGCCGGCCCAAGAAAAACCAGCGGTTACACCTCCAAAGACCCAGGATGCCGCAACGGTGTCTAAAGGCATTTCAAAACCAGATCCCAAGATCATTTTGTTGCCCCCCGCGCGCCCGACGACCCGGGCCTCGATGAAGCAGAGACGACAGAAAGCGATTCCTTCCCAAAGCGCGTTTTTAGAGCTGTAAACTAAGGGCTGGCGAAGCACGCCCGCCGCACTTGCATTTGTGGGACGCAACGGCTATCCCTCGGCACTGCACCGCCATATGCCGGGGTGTGGTAAGCCGCTTTAGCTCAGCCGGTAGAGCACGTCATTCGTAATGACGGGGTCAGGTGTTCGAGTCACCTAAGCGGCACCATTTTTATGTTTAAAGTCAATGTGCTACGTTCTGGTCCGATGAGCGGCCAGTTTGGCTTGGCTTCTCTGGGAAGCACATGGGAAGCACCAAAACGGCCATTCATGGCGCGGCTCTGTCGCAATAGCCCAAATGAAATTGTTTTAGCGCAATGATCTTGCGAGCGCCCGGCACCCTGCAACGAGTGCCGAGATCATAATTCGATTTGCAATTGCTTCGCGCGTAAATTGTCCAGCTCGGTACGAGCCAGTGCGCTCGATTTGTCTAAGACCGCATCGACGATCTCATTTGGATTGTGAGCCTTTCTAGCTTGCGCGGCCACCCACGCTGGGGGCTCGGGTACAAATGCCTGCAAAAGCGCAGCAATGAATGGGCGCAGAGCCAAATGTGTTTCTGTGGATCCCACAGACCAAGGTCCATCGGCCTCCTAATTACGCGTTTGTCAGCTCACTGTAATCCTTTTGTCATCGCGCGCGCCATAGCTTCATCAAGCTAATCAAGGAGTGGACGCGCATGTATCTGAGTAGCGCCAAAAGCGGAATTCCCAATAATTTTGATGTCGGCACACCCCACGACAAAACGCCGTCGCGGCAAGGCGAACCTCTTCCTGCGAGAGATTTAAATATCAACCCTAAGCCTGCTGCCGGTGCAGTCGAGGAAACGCCTCCTGCCTGGCAGCCCCCGAAAGAGGTCATCTGGATGGGGCATCGCCAGCGCGTGCTCGCACTCAGCGCAATCCTTACAGCCGGGATAACGGCAGCAGAGGCAGCAAATAGTCACCTCGACACGTAAACCGCCCAGCACCTGCGGGAAGCGCAGGTGCCCCTGCACCGGAAATTAATAACTCGTATTTTTGTGGAGTATTCCAATGACAACGCAATATCAGCCCAAACCCTTCGTCATCAATCTCAACGACCTCGTTTACTTGCTCGCGCAGGTGAATTTCGTACCGTTGTTCGATGGCCCAGCCAATAGCAACGGCATTGTCAACTTCGCTCCCGCGACGATGGACGCGTGGGATGCCAAGGGCAATCTGATTTGGGATCATGTCAGTCAAACGGGTACTTACAAGGATGTCGCTCTGACGCCGGCCAATGTCGCTCTACTTGGTCAGGGTTTCCCCTCCGTTTCAGCGCCGATCGGGATTCGCGACGTTTCCGGTTTGCACAACAACTTGTTTGGCACGCAAGCAGACTGGGGCGCGGTCGATGTACCCTTCCGCCGCGACGTTCCAGCAGATTTTTCGAACTACGTGACGTCTCCGGGCGTTGATTACTCCCTCGGCACCAGCGTCACAGACTACATGCCCCGCATCATCAGCCGAACGATTACAACGGCAGGCGTCAATCTCCTGACCGACGGACCGGACGGCACCGGCCATTACGTCGTTTGGGATCCTGCCAAATATGGAACCAATGGTACCGATGGAACGGACCTGGCATATGGCACGCTGATCAACGGCTCCGGAGTCGATGTTACCAAGCTCGTCGAAGGCGCGAAAATTGTCGCGCCGGTCAATACCGAAGTGGCCGTCCTCGACGCCAATGGCCTGCCTTTGATCTATGCTGCGGCTCTGTATACCCAGAGTGTCGTCTACACGACTACGCTCGCTGTGTTCGCGGCAACTGCGGTCGGTGGTTTGAAGGATTCCGCTGGAGGCACGCTCACGGAAGGCGAGGCAATTTGGTATCGTCCTTCCCCCGGTGTACCTTTGGTAAATACTGGCCTGACCTACCAACCAGACGCGCTCGTATATAAGCAACTGATCGATGCCAATGTTGATTTCTCTGTTGCGGCGCCTGCCGATGGCACGGCAATTGTTACCACGCTGACCGATTCCGGCTACGGGCTTCTCGAACAGCTCGGCCACATCGACTTCCAGAACCCCGACTCCGGCGAATTCTTCATTGGATCTGAAAATCCAGGCGTGGCGCCGGTCAACAGCTGGTTCGCTATTTTCGGCCAGTTCTTCGATCACGGCCTCGACAAGATCAATTCCGGCGGTCAAGGCACCAAGATCACGGTTGCGCTCGATCCTAGCGATCCACTTTACGGCGCAGAGGGTCCAAATGGTCCGGTGACATCGATCACGATCAGCCGCGCTACTGTGGCCGGCACGGATGCCAATGGCGATCCCAACTATGTCAACCACACGTCGCCTTTCATCGACCAGAGCCAGACTTATGGCTCTCACTCGCAGATTACAGATCTCTTGCGCGAATGGGTTTCGACAGATGGCGGCGTGACTTTTAGCGCCGGAATGGGATTGTTTGACGGCACCACGCTAGCGGATTCATGGGTTCGCAAGATCCCCGTCTATAATACGGCAACCGGCCTGACGGAGATGACGCCTACAGCCGTACACAACACGCTGCCGACGCTCAATGAACTACGCGACCATGTCCTCGATACGGGCCGCGATGCTCTGACTTGGGACGATGTTCTGAATTACCGCAATCGCGATGACAACGGCGACGTGGCCACGGGGCCCGGCGCCGGTAATTCTGGTCAGGCTTTGCTCCTCGACATGAACCCGCGCTTCAACATCGGCCGATTGAATCCCAACGACAACGATGCCAACGGGCCAACGAATTGGGATGACGCAGTCACCACATCGGTGAACGACGCAATCGCTGTTCTCAACGCAAGTGGCGTGCGCAACGCTGGAGCTGTCGATGCCGATGTGCTGGCGTTTAACGCCGATGGCGTCCTGACCCTCACGTTGGGAACGGATCTGTCCACCGGTCCAGGCCCTGCCTTGTCCGCTGGCACAGCACTCTCAGGTGCAAGCTCACTCGCACTTTGGGTCAATTTCTCCAACTTCAACATCACTGCACCGGCTGGCCCAGTGAATGACGCGGTAGGCAATATCCTCATGGCGTCCGTTGGCGACCATTACGTCGCCGGCGACGGGCGCGTGAATGAGAACTTTGGTCTCACCTCGATCCACCACGTCTTCCACGAGGAGCACAACTTCCAGGTCGAGAACCTCAAGAGCTGGATCTACCAGCACAACGAAGCAAACTCTCCGATCGAAAATACCGGTTTGCATGAGTGGCAGAATTCCGTGGCCACCCAAGCTGGCGACAGCCCTGCCGTTGGAGTGCTGTTAGTCAATGACCTGGTAGGCACAGCTCAACACTACGAAAATGCCAATGGAGATTACGTTTATGCCAATGGCTTGATCTCCTGGGACGCGGACAAGATGTTCAATGCGTCGAAGCTCATCGTCGAGATGGAATATCAGCACGCCGCCGTCGACCAATATGCGCGCACGGTTACCCCGCGCATCCAGGAATTCGTCGGCTATTCTTCGCAGGTGGATTCGACGGTTTCGCTTGAGTTCTCGCAAGTGGCCTTCCGCTTTGGCCACTCCACCATCCGCGAAACGATCGACACCATCGATCCAACCGGCTGGTTCCAAGGCGCCGTTACCAAGTTCGCGCTGGAAAAAGCTTTCCTCGCGCCAGAAACCTTCGCCGAACAAGGCGTTGCAGCCATCACACTTGGCCTTGCCCGCCAGCAGATGAACGAAATCGACGAGTTCATCACACCGGCCCTCAACCAGGGCCTACTTGGCATGCCGCTCGACCTCGCCTCGATCAATATTGCACGCGGCCGCGATCTCGGCATTCCAACCTTGAATGATTTCCGTGCAGCCATCGGCCTTGCTGAATATGCTAACTGGTCGGATTTCGGCGCCAACATGATCCATCCGGAATCGCTGGTCAACTTCATCGCCGCCTATTCCTTCGATGGCGATGTGGGGAAGGCGCAAGAAATTCTTGATCTCGCAGATGGTGTCATTACTTCGCCTGGACCGAATTTCACGGCCAGCGAAGCCTTGGCCTTCATGAATGCCGCCGACACAGGCAACGCTGCTTTGAATGCGGCGAGCATGGGCTACGACAAGATCGACTCGTGGATCGGCGGCTTGGCGGAAGCGCATGTGCCGGGCAGCCTGTTAGGCGAAACGTTCGATACCGTGTTCGTCTCGACAATCCAGAGCCTGATGGACGGCGACCGCTTCTATTATCTGTACCGCCTGTTTGGCACGCAGATCAACGAAGAGGTCAACAACGGACAGTTTAAGGACATCGTCGAGCGCAACACCGGCCTCGAACACTTGAACGGCTCGATCTTCGCCTATGCCGACAAGTACTATGACTTTACACGCGATGCCGATTTGAACACAGCCGGCATCCAGGACAACTTTGCGGACCATGCCTACGCAACGCTGACAGGCGCAGGTACGGGCCTTGGCATCTTCTCGGATGGTGTCGGCTCTATCGCCAACAACGGCACAGTCATCACGATCGATGGCCAGGACTACATCCGTGACGCCCGGCCAGAACTCGACCCCACTCAAGTTCACACAGTTGAAGGCACGCCGACGTCTGGTGCGGATTCCCACGAAGTCATCGTTGCGACCGACAACAACGACTACATTCATGCTCGTGGCGGCGACGATACCATCTACGGCGAAGGCGGGGATGACATCATCTATGCCGATGGCGGCGTCGACCGGCTCTATGGCGGCGACGGCGACGATATCCTCGACACCGGCGAAGGACCCGATCTTGCCGACGGCGGCGCGGGCAAGGACACTATCTATGGCCGAGGTTCGGGCTCCGAAGTTGGCGGCTTCGATCAGTTGGTAGGGGGGTCCGGCAACGACACGATTTACGGCGGCGAAGGCATCGACAAGCTTTCGGGCGGTTCGGGCGACGACATCATCTATGGCGACAGCCCATTCATAACCGCGTTCGGCAACACCGATCCGTTCACCCACGGCGGCGACGGCAACGACTTCATCGACGGCGGGGCTTCTGGCGATAACCTCTATGGCGACGAAGGTGACGACTTGATCCTTGGCGGTGCCGACCAAGATCTCATTCTGGGTGGCACCGGCGACGACATTATTAGACCGGGCAATCCATCACAGGCCATTGGCGGCGGACCCGACGAAGTTGTGGGTGACGACGGCTACGTCAATTCCGGCTTCGATCTCATCGACTTCAGCGACTACGTACTTGCTGCTGACGGCGTTATTGCCGACATGGCGGTCCAGGCCAATCCTTTGATTGCCATCGATGGCACCACGCCGTTCCCTGCCTTCTTCCAAATGGAAGGCATCATTGGATCGCTGAACAACGACACGCTCACGGGCGACAACGTCGTCATTGGCGGCGATGAAGGCGACACCATTGGTGACAACTGGCTGATCGGCGGTTCGGGCAACGACACGCTGCGCGGCAACGGCGGCAACGACTTGATCGTCGGCGGCTCGATCAGGCTTGATTCTCTCATCGGTAGGTACACGGGCCAAGCCGGATATCTCGATAACACGGAGAATGCCTACACTGGTGCTTCAAATCGCGCCACAGGCCTTCTCGACGGCTCAGGCCTAATCGACGCTGCTAATGCAACAATCGCAGGAACTGCCGACGATTTTGTTAAGCACTTCACGGACATGTTGCGCTCGCAGATGTTCAAGGATCACGTACTCGGTGATAATGGTGCTGACGGAACCGGCGACACGGCGATATTTACCGGCAATCGCGAGGACTACACGGTTACACGTCTTGTTTTCGTCGATGGCAATAACAACTCGATCACGGCTTACAAAGTCGCCGACAACGGCGGTCTTAATGGCGACGGTACTGCACGGACTGCACTTGATGGCATTGACATCGTTACTGGGGTTGAGAACTTCCAGTTTGCGGACACCACAGTTAGCGGCGTCAATGTGCTCGATGCGCCGCCAGCGATTACCACAAACGGCGGTGCCGATATGACGCTTGCAGCGCTCAATGAAAATACTGCTGCGAATACCTCAGTACTTCAGCTTGCAGTGGCGGACGTCAACGCCACAGATCCGCTCGATCCGCTCTATCAGCAAACTCTACAATGGACGCTTGCAGGCGGTACAGCCGGTCTCTTCCAGATCGACAGCACGGGCAATATTACACTCGCCTCGTCGCCAAACTATGAAGCGCTGGCGATTGCCGGTCAGACTCCAACAAGTTTTGACCGCGACCGTCAGCGACGGAACCTACTCCGACTCAATTCAGGTGACGCTCAATATCGCCAACGTTGACGAGGCTTCAACCGGTGCGCCATTTATCGCCAACTACACCTACACAAACGGCGGAGAACGGGCGACACTCATTGGCGCGACGACGCTATCTGACCCGGACCTCGTGACTGCAACAAATGCCACCGGAGCCGTACCTGCCGGCTATCAGTGGCAGCGCCTGCAAGCAGGTACGTGGTCCAATATCGCCGGTGCAACGAACGCGACGCTCACAAATCAACAGAATACCACTGTCCGGTTGACGCAAGTTTATACGGACGTTGGCGGGCAGAAAACCGTTGTATCGGATGACACCGCAATCATAACGGCAAACGGTGGCAACAACACGCGAACCGGCACCGATGGTAAGGACATTCTCCTTGGCCTCGATGGGAACGACACCCTCACCGGTGGCGCAGGCAACGACCGCGTCGATGGCGGCGACAACAACGACCGCCTTGTCGCCACGGCTCGGTGATGGCAATGATACCTATATCGGCGGTGCCGGCACAGACACTTATGACCTCTCCAGCACAAGCGCCGACGCAACAGTCAATCTCGTCAACGGAACGGCAAGCAGCGCCGATACGGGCACGGATACATTAAGCGGCATCGAAAACGTCATCGGCAGCAACGGTGTAAATACGATCACTGGAACGGCAAGTGCCAACCGCATCGAAGGCCGCGGCGGCAATGACGTAATAAACGGCGGCGGCGGCGGCGATACGCTGCTTGGAGGTGCAGGAGCGGATCACATCAGCGGCGGCACTGGAGCGGATGTTATTATCGGCGGCGCAGGAGCAGACCGTATCGACCTTGGCAATCCGCTCGACATCAATCGGGACGTGGTGCGGTTAACCGCAACAGGCGACTACGGCGACGAAGTCTTCGATTTCCGTAGCGGCGGCGACAACAATCAACGTGACGTGATGAGCTTATCGGCAAGCCTGAACACGAACTTTGACGATGTCTCCAACAACAACAGCCTGCAGTTTGCCAGTGGAAACGCCTCGCCACTTTTACAACTGATTTCGTTGAATTCGGTCGAAGCACTCTATCTTAATGGTTCAGCTGGCCAGGGCGTTACAAATGCCAACCTGCAAAATGCAACGCAGGTAGCGAATGCCTTTAATGCAGAGTTCATCGTCATTGCTGGCAACAACAATAAAGACGCAGTACTCGTCATCAACGACACAAACGGAAACGATTTTACTGTGTGGGAATTCCAAGAATCTGGGGCCCAATTCGGAATTCAAGCGTCCGAACTTACACTGATGGCGCGCTTCCACTCGAACAGCACTGTCACCACGGGGCAGTTCATTTTTGAGCAGTAGAAAAACAACAGCGGCCGGAGCACACATGCTCCGGCCGTGCGCCTATGAATGCTGGGTGCTCCGTAGCGAAACGGTGTTGCCACCGGGGGCGTAGCCCAATTCAAATTGCGTTGCCCGGTGAGACATTGCGGGCAAGTACATAGTGACCTTTGTCCCTTTTCCTTTGGTGCTCTCTAAAGAGACCCGCCCTCCGTGCAACTCGGCAATACCTTTCACGATCGAAAGGCCTAGACCCAGCCGCGTCGCCGAATTGTCAATTGGCGCCGGATTTGTCGCGCGACAAAATCGGTCGAAGATACGTGATTGATCTTCGGCCTCAATGCCAACCCCAGTGTCTTCGACGCTGAGAGCCGCTTGGTTGCCGTTGCTTTTTGCCCGCACAATGATGCTGCCACCGCGCGGGGTGTGAGAAATGGCATTAGAAATGAGATTAGTAACGGCTTGCTGCAAGAGGTCACGATCGGCTACAATTTCGAGATCGGGATCGCAATTCACGCCCAGACTGATACCGGCCTCGCTAGTCTCAGCCTCGAAGTAGTCACCGATGGAGCTGAGAAGCGGCTCAAGTGCAATTTGTTTCGGCGCAATCGAGGCCTGATTGCTGTCCACCCGCGCTAGAAAAAGCAAGCCTTGCAGCAGCCGGGTGAGCCTCTCGCATTCCCCCACTGCCGATCCCATGACCTCGCGGAAATCACCGATGGTCCCGGCATTGTTAAGCGCAAGCTCGCACTCTAACCTCATTCGATTGAGTGGCGTGCGCATCTCGTGCGCAATTGTGTCGGCATAGTGCTTGAGATCGGACCACGTGAGCTCAAGCCGCGAAAGCATCGAATTGAAATGCACAGCCAGTTCATGGAGTTCGGCGGGCAAGTTTATCAACGCGATGCGCTGGTCGAGCGTACTTCCGTCAATGCGCTGCGCGGCGGCCGTAATGCGCGCCAAAGGCTTCATGCTCTGAGATACGACATACCACGCGGCAAGTGCGCACAAAGGAATTGCAGCACCGATGACCCAGAGTAAGATGTTTTGGAAGACTTTTATCGAACCCTGATCCAGCGTGGTATCGGTTGCGACTTGAAGGGTGGCTTGCGCGAGTTCAGGCTTAGCGGTTATTGGCACCTTGTAGCTGGCAACACGGTAACTTCGGCCATCTGGCAGGCTGATCGTGTCCCGGGCCGAATCGAGGCCCCTGCCGCTTTCAGCAACTGGAAAGAGCGCGGGTGCAAGCAGCTCACTCATGCCGGTAGTCTCGACATGGATCGGTTCGAACTCTGAAATAACCCGGATGAATATTTGGCGCGGACCCTGGTTATCCTCATTGACCTCGTGGGCCAACAGCCCATCGTTAAGGTCGGGTGCCTGCAGGATGTCTGTGACCGTTCCGGCCCGCTTATCGACGACTTGGTCGTCAGCATACTGTAACGTTCTCACCGTACCCCAATAGAGTATGATGCTTGCAGCCAATACCAGAAAAAAGGCAGTCGTGAAAAAAGTTGCAATCAAGCGCTTTGCCAAAGATTGGCCGGGTTCAGCGCTCAGAGCCTTAAAATTTCCAGACTCTACCAGAGCCCCCTGATCCTTCAGATCAGCGTATGACATAGCCTCGACCTCTAACAGTCTGAATGATCTTTTGCACATGCGGATCATCCACCTTCGTTCGAAGGCGCCGGATATTGACGTCGACGACATTGCTGTCGAATTCGTACATCATTCCCCAAATGCGGTCGGCAATAAAGGCGCGCGTAAGCACCTCACCCTGATGCTCCAACAGAAGTTGAAGCAACGCAAACTCCTTGCTTGACAGATCGACCTGTTGTCCTGCGCGCGTAACGCGATGCCGTTTCTGGTCCAGGGCCAAGTCGGCAAACTTGAGTTCTTCCGTAGTGGCATTCCTGGTTCGGCGGAGTACGCACCGGATGCGTGCAAGAAGCTCAGAAAATGCAAAAGGCTTGGTGATGTAGTCATCTGCGCCGAGGGTCAAACCCTTGACGCGATGCTCGACCGCGTCGCGCGCCGTCAACATCAGTACCGGCGTATTCAAGCCTCGCTCACGAAGACGCGTCAGTACCGCCCACCCATCGAGCTTGGGTAACATCACGTCCAGGATAATGGCGTCGGGCGGCGAGGCCGCAGCGAGTTCGAGACCTTCTTCGCCGTTGAGACAGACGTCGACGCTAAAGCCTTCAGCCGTAAGCCCCTTGCTCATTAAGGCCGCTGTTTTGCGATCGTCTTCGATGACTATGAGCTTCATGTGTCGCAATATATCCGATCATGTCAAAAAGAGCTATCATGCGCGAGCTTCAGCCACGAAATACTTGATTGATTAATCGTGAGATTTTAGCGTTATTTTCAGCGTTCAAGGCTTCGGGGGCGGTGACGCAATGTCCATAAATGACAGTATTGTCATGATCCCCAGGATGACAGGTCCACCCAATTCAACAGAATGTCCTGGCCAAATTCTCGCCAGTAGGCTGCCTTTCCCACGGAGACGCCATACTTTTTTCGCCATCGCGTGAGTCGAAATTCGCCGATACAGGTGGAGACACGGGTTCGCTTTAAGGCAGTCAAGGTGTGGCCAACCAGCGCCAGCCTGAACATCAGTTCAGCCGAATACCCCGATTTCACCTCCGCATCGCCCCGAAATCGCGCGAACGTTAGGGTCTTGTTAACGAGTCTCGGTCAGCGTCCGGCTTGACCGCAAATTGGACCGTTAAAGCCCATCCCACCGATGAACATCGACACCACCATGCGGCTCCCATACAAAACCAACGACGAACGCGGCAATTGTGCGCCCCTTCATCCTGGCGAGATTTTGCGCGAGGATATCCTTCCGCACTACAGGCTTTCGACGGCCAGCCTTGCGCGCGCACTCGGCGTCAGCCGTTCAGTGGTAGACGACCTAGTGGCGGAAAAGCGCGACATTACTATCGAACTTGCAGATTTACTCGCCAATGCATTCAACTTCAGCACGCACTATTGGCTGGCTCTTCAGAAGCAGTACGACCTGTGGCATGCTTCGCAACCAGCAATGGCCGGTCCGGTTACACGCGGCGCGTATCACGCACGCCACGCGGCCTGACACCGGCGCAACCTCGCGAGTTCCTTCATGCCGGCGGCGACCCGCCTTACCGATCTTTGGATCGGCCGCAAAAGCTTTGACCAGAAAGCGGTCGAACAAGCCCGCGCCGCGGTCGCTCATCTCAAGCCGATCGTTGTTGTCACCGGCGGCTCCCGCGGAATAGGCGCAGCTCTGGCCATGCGCTTTGCCGAAGCGCATCATGATGTGGTGCTGGTCGCGCGCAACGCACAGAGCCTTACTGAAGCCGCCCGGAAAATATCAGAAAAAACAAACCGCCAAGTTGTGACGCTGTTGCAAGACATCACGGACGGCAACGCCCCAAAAACGATAGAAAGCAAACTTGCGGCGCAGGGCTATTACATCGATGTGCTGATAAACAACGCCGGAATTGGCCTTTCAGGTTCGTTCGATCAGAACTCGGCCAATAACTTAGATGATCTTATCGCTGTCAATGTCCACGCACTGACCAGATTTATGCGCGCCGTCCTTCCGGCACTTCGCGCCCGTCGCCGTGGTGGCATTCTTAATGTGGCATCGCTCGGCGGAGCCGTGCCCGGCCCTTATCAAGCCGCCTACTACGCAAGCAAGGCTTATGTCATCTCATTGACGGAAGCCGTTGCCGCTGAAGTTTCAGGCGAGGGCGTGCGCATCGCGGCTTTGGTCCCGGGCCCCGTAAACACGTCGTTTCATAGCGACATGGGTGCTGAACATTGCCGCTATCGCTGGGCATTGCCGGCGCTGTCGCCTACGTACGTCGCGCATTCAGCCTACAGGAACTTCACTCTCGGCCAACGTGTCATAATACCAGGATTTTTCTTTAGACTCTCCTTTGCAGTGCTTCGATTGCTTCCACATCCGGTTTCTGTGCCGATTATGGCCTGGCTACTCACTCCGGTTGACCCCAAATAAGATGTCTACGCCTCTTTCGTTTGCTTTGTGGCAATCTTTTTCGGCTTAAGTATCCGAGGACACCTGGAATGAAGTTTCGCGTATCTGGGACACCCATCGCGGCCGCGCTCCTCAGGCTCTTAGAGCCCGATCTGAAGCGCGGCCGCGCTTTTTCTGCACCGCTCAATGCAAAATTACTCCCGGGGTTTGGGCGATCTTTATTTGCAGTTAATACGAACACGGCCAGCAGGCCAAGAAGTCGAATTCACGCCGGAAGTCCGCACATTGCTGCAGCGCAATAATTCAAAGCTCCGGAAACCCGAATTTCAATTTGGCGGCGGACGGCGTCCGGGCCTTCTGCAAAAATGCAAGAAAGTCGGATTGCGATCCTGTTTCAGTCGTATAGAGTTGAGGCAATTAATTTCTTGGAGGTCTACATGTGCCGGCTTCTATCCAGTCAACCGGCTCAAACATTTGCCTACCAAACTCGTTCCGTGCGACTAGGCGGCCACGCGACCAGCATCAAGCTGGAGGCGGCTTTTTGGAACATACTCGAAGAGATCGCGGACGAAATGAATTCGCCTCTGGGGCGCTTTCTCACTGAGTTGCACGATGAAGTGCTATTCCTCTCCGGAGACGCCCATAATTTTACGTCGCTTTTGCGCTGTGCTTGCCTGACGTACGTTTCCGAAATTCGCGGACGTCCGGATGCAAAGGTCCTGCTCCGCGAAAAGCCGCGCAAGTTGGTAGCTAGTGGCCTCGAAGCAGCCGAATAACGGCTTTCGCTCTGCAAGAGCCGCGCGTTGCTACGGCGCTCATTTCATTGATGTAGTACCGAAATACTACCCTACCGGAGACAACGCCCCATAGCGTACTTGAGGCGCATTTTTTGTATGGAGGGGGCGTTGAAGATCAGGCACTTGGCCACGTTAGGACCGACGCTGGCCGTCGCAGCGCTGAGTTCCATGACCGTATTTAACTTCGCACACGCGGATGACGCCGTTGATATGGCTGCAGCGTCCAAACAGTTCATGAATAGTTGCGGCGTCTGTCACACAGTTGAACCAAATGCTGAAGTCCGGCAGGGCCCAAACCTTCAGACAGTATTCGGCCGTACCGCTGGCACGCTTGCGGATTTCCCAGCCTTCACCGACGCGCTAAAGAAGGCGGGTGCGGGTGGGTTGGTTTGGAATGAAGAGTCCCTCGACAAGTGGATCACGAATGCTGCAGAGTTCATTCCTGGTTCGAGCATGCCTTATGCACAGCCGGACGCAGACAAACGTAAACTCATCGTCGCATATCTCAAAAGCTTCGCCGGAGGTGCAGCTGCCCCGGAAAAAAAATAACTGCAGGACTAAGACGCTTCGCGCGCACGTAACGTGACAGTGTTGGCAGACGAGTTGCCGGACAATTGCACGAAAACAAAAAAGTAGGAGGAAACGGCAATGAACTTGATTGATAAAACGCCGAAGGTCGACCGCAGGTCGTTCCTTCAAACGACAGGAGCCGCAGCGCTCGTCGTTACCAGTACGGCTGTTATGTGCCCGACCGAGTCGTGGGCGCTCGAAGCTAAGAACCTGAAGCCGGAAACGGTTCGCACGCTCATCAAGATGTCGCGCGATGTCTATCCTCATGATCGTCTCGCCGACAAATACTACGCCGCAGCCGTCAAAGGCATGGACGACAAGTCAACTGAAGGCGCTCCGCTAAAGAAACAGCTTGAGGACGGCGTTGCCGCGCTCGACGCGGCCGCTAAGAAGGCCCATGGCGTCGGATACGCAGACGTCGGTTGGGAACACCAGCGTGTTGCGCTGCTTCGCGGAATTGAAAAAGACGGCTTCTTCCAGGCCGTTCGCGGAGACCTCGTTGTCTCGCTCTACAACCAAAAAGAAGTCTGGCCGGTCTTCGGTTACGAAGGCGAGTCGGCTTCCAAGGGCGGCTACATCAAACGCGGCTTCGACGACATCGATTGGCTCTAAGAGCTTCTCAAACAAGAACACAAAATATCTGGAGGAATGCCAATGCCGGCACCTTATAAAAATGACGACGGATCGGTTGTTGTAGTTATCGGCTCAGGCGCCGGTGGCGGAACAGTCGGCTCTGAACTTGCTATTCTCGGCGTCGATACCGTTATTCTCGAAGCGGGCGCACGTCACTCGATCGAAGACTTCGTCAACGACGAATGGCCAAGCTTTGGTCAGCTCGCCTGGCTCGACGAACGCTCAACGTCAGGCAACTGGCGCGTTGCCAAAGACTTCGCCGGGCTGCCAGCCTGGATTGTGAAGTCGGTCGGCGGTTCGACCATTCACTGGGCAGGCGCTTCGCTGCGCTTCCAGGACCATGAATGGAAAGCCAAGACGACGTATGGCGAAATCGCAGGCGCAAATTTGCTCGACTGGCCTATTGACGGCAAGGAAATGGAGCCGTGGTACGCTAAAGCCGAAGACCGCATGGGCACGACGCGCACCAACGGCATCGAAGGCTTGCCCGGCAACAATAACTTCAAAGTCATGAAAGCTGGCGCTGACAAGCTCGGTTACAAACAGTGTCACACGGGCCGCATGTCGATTAACTCGGCTCCGCGCGATGGCCGCGGCGCTTGCCAGCAGATCGGTTTCTGCTTCCAGGGCTGCAAATCGGGCGCAAAGTGGTCGACGCTCTACGCCGAAATTCCAAAAGGCGAAAAGACCGGCAAGTTGGAAGTTCGTCCAAACTGCCACGTCACGCGCATCGAGCACGATGACAAAGGCAAAGTGACGGGCGTCGTCTACTTCGACAAAGAGGGCAAGGAACAGCGTCAGAAGGCTCGCGCTGTCTGCGTTGCCGGCAACTCGATCGAAAGCCCGCGTCTGTTGCTCAACTCGGCGTCAAGTATGTTCAAAGACGGCCTCGCCAACTCGTCAGGTCAGGTCGGCAAGAACTATATGCGCCACACTACAGGCTCGGTTTACGGCATCTTCGAAAAGCCTGTAAAAATGTGGCGCGGCACGACCATGGCCGGCATCATCTCGGATGAATCCCGTCATGACACCAAGCGCGGCTTCGCGGGCGGTTACGAACTTGAGACCCTATCGATCGGATTGCCATTCATGGCAGCCTTCCTCGATCCGGGCGGCTGGGGCCGTGACTTTGCCGCTGGCATGGACGGCTTCAACAACATGGCCGGTATGTGGATCGTCGGCGAAGACATGCCGCAAGAAAAGAACCGCATCACAGTCAACGCAGAAAAGAAGGACAAGTTCGGGATGCCAACCCCGAACGTGCACTTCGACGACCATCCGAACGATATCGCCATGCGCAACCACGCCTACAAGCAAGGCGCGGCCGTATACGAATCCGTCGGTGCGACGCGCACGTTCCCGACACCTCCCTATCCTTCAACGCACAACCTCGGCACCAACCGTATGAGTGCGAACGCGAAGGACGGCGTCGTTAACAAGTTCGGCCAGACTCACGACATCAAGAACTTGTTCGTCTCGGACGGCAGCCAGTTCACGACGGGTGCTACAGAAAACCCAACGCTGACGATCGTATCGCTGGCTCTGCGCCAGGCCAAGACGATCTCCGACATGATGTCGAAGGGCGAAATCTAGGCTTCGTAGTTCTCGCGCCGGCTCAAAACCGGCGCGAGGCCTTCTTGCTGCTTCCATTCTAATTACGACAGCAATGAGAAAGCGAGGCAGCAACGCCTCGCTTTTTTCATGTCGCGAATGCCTGAGAAGATTGGCGCGCCCGACAGGATGAAACTGCGAACCGGCATTCCATTGAAGGCACTTTGTAATTTTAGGCCTCGGCTTTCGGGCCAATCTCAAGCCGCAACCTCCTCGCCGACTTCGATGAGTTCCAATGGCTTTAGCCCGGTGCGCGTTAGAGCAACCCTGTCACCCGAGAACGAGTTGCTCTTGCCCGGACTATTTTTCCCTTTGCACGACTTCGGCTTGTTGCCCTTGCCGCAGCGCGACCGCCGCAGCATGGAAGCAACAGCGATGGTGACGAGTTCCGCCTGCGTGATGCGCCCCTGCATCATGATCTGTCGCGAGCGCTCGAAACCGCCGCGAAAAACCGCCATGCTGGCCGCGATGGTGGAAAACATTCCGGCGGCCCCAACACCCGTGGTGGTTCCCGCCATCGTGCCCGCTTTCGGGCCGAAGTCGGCCAAGCACGCGTACTCAATCGCCACCGCCAAGCGCTGTCGGGGTCGAGGAGCCCCTTAAGCCGTTGGTGGCTCGCCTTCACCGCCTCGTGATCCTTTTTGACATCGTCTATCGAAAGCATCCGCGAATGAAGGCCATTGCACACGAGTCGCTCGGGCACATTCAGATTCAGTTGGGCCGAGCGGGTTATTTTGCATGGAGGAAATGTCCTCTTATTCTCAACTCGCATGATTGGCGCAGCACATCTTTCGGGTACACGGCAATGGGCACGCGTGCGTACTGATATCCGCATTCAGGGTCACTGCAGGGGCCTGTCCGCCCCGGGCAATGCGGAATTACAAGTTCCGCTGACGGCCCGAAGTTTGGAAAGGCACCCTTGCGGCATTTCGGCGAAAGCTGAGGACTTAGCTGATGGAATTATCAATCAGTTCGGCCGCTTGGGGTGCACCTTCTGTCGCGCAGGGATGCTCGCAACCCGTGCTATTGCCCCCTAAGCCGAAGCCAATTTTAAGAATTCTAGAGCGATAATGTGTAGCCGAGGCAGCGTACACAGAAGCCCACACCGGCTCTTCTGCTGCTTTTTCACAGAGCAACGGCGGCATATTGCGGCGTGCTCGATGTACTCCAGCTAATTATCGAGTTTGCTGGACAGGATCCCAAAAGCCCTGTCATAATTGGTGGCGGTGCGTTGATCGGCGACTTCTCGAAAGCCGGCTCGCAAAGATGTCGCAATCGATTTTGGGCTGCCGGCCTTTGAACCGCATCATGCATCACCGCAAGCATATTTTATTCAGGCTGAATGCAGTTTGTTAGATGTGTTAATTCCAGACTGGATCGAGCGACTTGCCGCCGAAGAAAGCTGAGATCTGACATGACCGAACACGTTTTGAGGTGTGACACCTGCGCAGTGCGCCACAGGTCTGTGTGCGGAGCGCTGACGCGGCCGGAAATCGAACGTTTGAATGCGATGGCACACAGCAAAACATTGCCGCCGGGTTCTACCATTATGCGTGATAATGAGCAGCCCGGATATTTCGCCAATATTATCTCGGGCGTTGTGAAGCTGACGAAGTCGCTGGGCGATGGTCGCCAACAGATTGTCGGGTTGCAGTTTGCATCAGATTTTCTGGGTCGTCCATTCCGTGACCACAGTCCCTATCATGCAGAAACGGTTACGGATGTGCAGTTGTGCACGTTCGAGAAGACACAGTTTGAAAAACTCGCCAAGGAGTACCACGATCTCGAACATCGGCTGTTTGAGCATACACTGGATGAGCTCGAACTCCGCGCAGGAGTGGATGCTTCTGCTTGGGCGCAAAAGTGCCGAAGAGAAAGTTGCTAGTTTCCTGCTGATGGTGGCGCGCCGCATGCAGTCCGTGGGGTGCAAGGCCGTTGGCGGGCCGACACGCTTTGAACTACCCTTGGCACGCGCCGAGATCGCCGATTTCCTGGGCTTGACGATTGAAACGGTCAGCCGCCAATTTACGCGATTGAAAGTTGACCGATACATTGCGCTCGAAGGCAGCCGCACCATCATCGTCAATGACATGGCGCGTCTCGGCGCGTTGTCGGAACGCACGGACGGGTAGAGCCACCCGCAGCTAGATACCGGTCGTATCGGGCGCCTGCAGCGCCACGGCTCGGGCCTTATCCGTCTTCCGACTGCTCTGAAAGACGCGAATGGGTGCACGTAGCGCAGACGTTAGCCCCGTCGCGGGCGTTGCGAAGCGCCATAATAGAGTGCTGACAACAGCGCGGATGACCGCTTCTCATGACCCAATCTTGCAGTGATTTCAGATCGTCGATCGTCAGAATAGTAGCGGCTGCCGGCAGAATAACTTGGTCTTCCCAGGCAATGTGGCGGCGCTGACTTTCAAAAAATCCGCGCAACATATATCCCAGCATCTCAGGATTTTTGCTACCGCCCGATGCGATGGCCGAACGTAACCCGTCAATAATCTCGACAAGTATTGCGCCATCCCGGTTGTGCTCGTCTCCCAAGCAGTTGAGTGCCGGCTGCAGCGGATGATCGTCCGCCACGCGGGCGCGCAGGAGCGGAAACAGCGCCTCCTCTTCAAGCCGCATATGACCCGGCAAGCTCGTTTCAAGTATCGACACCGAGACCTCGGCCAACGCGCGATCAAATCGATGGGGCAGGTCGTTAGCAATCGCCTCAAGCAAATCACACAGTTCGTTTTGGAGTGCGTGTTCCTCACGTACAATACGAAGCGGATCGGGCAACTGACACGTGTGCGCGGAAGCCTCCGTGGCGCCGGCACGCTCACCCCCGGCGCTCGATGCACCTGTGGAGGTTGATGGGCGGCGTCCTGCCATGCGTTTCATCCGTCTAACCGTCGAGCGCTGGACGCGGCCAGCTGATGGGGTGCGACGATGTCACCATGCGCCCGTTGTTTATGCCTTGATCCAAATCAAGGTGCTGTTGGCGGGATTATCGAATTGCTGGGGAGGGGTGTCACCGCCCGAAAGTCGGATTTTTCCATCAGGGGGCGTCGTGTCGGATACGGCAGTTGAACGGTCGGCGATTGGGGATTCTTTAGCGGTTGGAAGTGCGGCTTTATGCACAGCGCTTGGCCTGCTCTATACGTTTGCGGGCGCAGATCTGCCGATCAATATCAATGGAGCCATGCTGGCGGTCGCTGGCGCGGCGGCCATGCTGTACCTTCTCAACCATCCAACAGATCGGGCCGCTGATTTGGCCGAAGGGTATATGGATGGCCCCGTCCGCGTGGCGACGATTGCATGCGTAGCATGGGGCATCGTCGGCTTTTTGGTTGGCGATATTTTGGCTTGGCAGCTGGCGTTTCCTGCGCTGAACTTCGATTTGCCGTGGATCAGTTTCGGTCGACTGCGCCCTGTACACACATCAGCGGTGGTTTTTGCGTTCGGTGGAAATGCGCTGATCGCAACGTCGCTTTACGTGGTGCAGCGCACGTCACGCGCTCGGCTTGCTGGCAAGTGGGCACCGTGGTTCGTCGTCTGGGGGTATCAACTTTTCATTGTGCTGGCCGCATCGAGCTATGTGTTGGGTGTGACGCAAGCCAAGGAGTACGCCGAACCGGAATGGTACATCGACATTTGGCTGACCATCGTGTGGGTGACGTATTTGCTGGTTTTCCTTGGCACGTTATACAAGCGCGAAGAACCGCACATTTACGTCGCCAACTGGTTCTATCTGGCCTTCATCGTCACCGTTGCGATGTTGCATCTGATCAACAACCTGACGGTGCCCGTGTCGCTGTTGGGAAGCCAGAGCTATTCGCTGTTTGCTGGCGTTCAGGGTGCGATGACTCAATGGTGGTATGGTCACAACGCGGTTGGGTTCTTCCTGACCGCAGGCTTCCTTGGGATCATGTATTATTTCATTCCGAAGCGCGTCGAGCGACCGGTTTACTCCTACCGCTTGTCGATCGTGCACTTCTGGTCGCTGATCTTTCTCTACATCTGGGCCGGTCCGCATCACTTGCACTACACGGCATTGCCCGATTGGGCGCAGACGCTCGGCATGACGATGTCGATTGTGCTGTGGATGCCTTCGTGGGGCGGGATGATCAACGGCCTTATGACGCTGTCGGGGGCGTGGGATCGTTTGAGGACAGACGCGGTTGTGCGTTTTCTCGTCGTCTCTGTTGCGTTCTACGGTATGTCGACGTTCGAAGGTCCGCTGATGGCGATCAAGGCCGTTAACTCCCTGTCGCACTATACGGAATGGACGGTTGGTCACGTGCACTCTGGCGCGCTCGGCTGGGTTGGTATGGTCTCGTTCGGCGCGATCTATTGCCTCGTGCCGTGGCTATGGAAGCGCGAAGGCCTGTATTCGATGCGGATGGTCGAGTGGCACTTCTGGCTCGCGACCATCGGCTTGGTGCTCTACATCACCTCGATGTGGGTGGCGGGAATTACCGAAGGATTGATGTGGCGCGCTTACGATAACCTCGGCTTCCTGAAGTACTCGTTCATCGAGACGGTTGAAGCCAAGCACTGGCCTTACATCATCCGCGCGACCGGCGGCTTGCTGTTCCTCATGGGCGGCATTGTGATGGCCATCAATATCTGGCGCACGATCCGCGGAGACGTACCCGTCGATATCAAAGACCAACCGGCCGTAGCCGCAGCTCCTGAGTTGCGACCGGGCTTCTATGCCGTCGCCGCCCGCTGAGATGAGGAGCAAAAAACGTGAATCACGCCATCTTTGAAAAAAACTCTCTCATCCTGCTGATTGGTATTCTTGTGGTCGTTGCGATCGGCGGGATCGTCGAAATCGCACCTTTGTTCATGCTTCAGTCAACGATTGAGAAGGTGCATGGGATGCGCCCTTACTCACCGCTCGAATTGGCCGGACGCGACATCTATCTGCGCGAGGGTTGTTACAATTGTCATAGCCAGATGATCCGGTCGCTCCGCGATGAAGTGGAACGCTACGGGCACTACTCGTTAGCCGCCGAGAGTATGTACGACCACCCGTTCCAATGGGGCTCTAAGCGCACAGGCCCCGATCTCGCGCGCGTTGGAGGCAAGTACTCCGATAGCTGGCACGTTGAACACATGATCAACCCGCGCGCGGTTGTTCCGGCCTCCATCATGCCCGGCTACCCGTACATGAGCGAGGCCGCACTCGATTACGCAAACATTGCCGACCGCATGAAGGCCCTGCAATTGGCGGGCGTGCCCTATAGCGATGCCATGATCGAAAACGCCAAGGCGGATGTCGAAGCGCAGATCGCGCCTGATTCAAAAGGCGCCAAGTCGGTGCTGGAACGGTATCCGAAGGCGCAGGTTCGCAAGTTCGACGGCAACACAACGCCGGGCGCCGTGCCTACAGAGCTCGATGCTATGATCGCCTATCTGCAAATGCTTGGCACGCTGGTCGACTTCACTAAGTACGACGCCAGCGGCCCCAACTTGCGCTGAGGAGGCGGACCCATGACCTACGAATATGCCCAGGCCCTATCGCAGCTCGTCGCATCGGTGCTCTTTGTCGGCGTTTTACTTTGTGTAGCGTATTACGCATTCCGGCCATCCAACAAAGCCGCGTTCGAGCGCGCAGCACGCTTGCCTCTCGACAATCGTAACCCCAAGAACAAGCGGTAGAGTGACCACATGGCCACTGAAAAGAAAATTGACGACGTCACGGGTGTTGAAACAACGCCTCACGTTTGGGATGGCGATCTGCGTGAGCTGAACAACCCCTTGCCGAAGTGGTGGCTGTATGTCTTGTACGCCAGCATTGTCTGGGCAATAGGCTATTGGATCGTGTATCCGGCGTGGCCAACATTGACGGATTACACCAAGGGCACTTTGGGTTACAGCCAGCGGGCGGAAGTTGCCGCTGAGCTTGCCGCAGCGCGCGCAAATCAGGACACCTATCGCCAAGCGCTATCGCAAACCGCGCTCGCCGATATTAAGAAAAAGCCCGATTTGCTGCAGTTTTCGCTCGCAGGCGGCGCGGCCGTCTTCGGTGACAACTGTGCCGGGTGCCATGGTCGCGGCGCACAGGGCAGCGTCGGCTATCCCAACCTCAATGACGACGATTGGATTTGGGGCGGCGCACTCGACAACATTCACAAGACGATCAGCTTTGGCGTTCGCTCAGGCCACAAGAACACGAACGAAACGGCGATGCCACGGTTCGGTTTGGATGGCGCGCTCGAGAAGCCGGTGATTGGCGATGTCGCCAGCCACGTGCGTTCCCTCTCGGGCCTTGACGCTGACAAAGACGCAGCGTTGCGCGGCGCGCCTGTTTTCGCCGAGCAGTGTGCCGTCTGCCACGGTGCCGACGGTAAGGGCAACACGGAAATGGGTGCGCCAAACCTGGTCGATAGCATCTGGCTGTATGGCAATTCGCAAGACGCCGTTGTCACCAGCATCACGACCGGTCGCGGCGGCATCATGCCCGCGTGGGAAGGACGGCTCGATGCTGTGTCGGTGAAGATGTTGGCGGTCTACGTGCATTCGCTGGGCGGCGGTAAGTAATCGCAGCGAGCCGCGTGTGCGTTCGGCCAAGGATGGCCTATGATGGACTGAAAAGCGATGTACGTCATGCACGACCAAAAGCCAATGACGCCCGACGACTTCATCATGGAAGCGGCACCGGGCGTCGCGCGTCATGACGTTGATGCCGTCGAACGCAAAAATGCGCCGGCCGGCGTCGTGGTGAAATTTGCAGGTCGCCAGCACGTCTATCCAAAGAATTCCAAAGGCACATTCCGCAACGCCAAATGGGCCATCATGGGCGTTTCGCTTGGCATCTATTATCTGCTTCCGTGGATCCGCTGGCACCGCGGGCCGGGCTTGCCGACCCAAGCTTTTTTGCTCGATTTCGAACATCAGCGTCTCTATTTTGGGCCACTCGAAATTTGGGCTCAGGAATTTTACTACATCACAGGGTTGCTGGTGATTTCAGCGCTTGGGCTTTTCCTTGTGACGTCTGTTGCAGGCCGCGTGTGGTGCGGCTATGCGTGCCCGCAAACCGTGTGGACAGACTTAATGGTGGTGGTCGAACGCTTTTGGCAGGGCGATCGCAACGCACACATGCGCTTGGACAAGGGGCCATGGACGCTTGAAAAGTTCTGGAAGAAGTTCGCCACGCATCTCTCTTGGCTTCTGATCGGCTTGGCGACGGGCGGGGCGCTCGTGTTTTATTTCAGAGATGCGCCGACGCTTGCAAGCGAATTACTGCAGGGAACCGCGCCTTCTATTGCCTATATTTTTCTCGGTATTTTTTCATTCACCACCTACCTGTTGGGCGGCATCGCTCGTGAACAAGTGTGCATCTATATGTGCCCTTGGCCGCGCATTCAGGGTGCCATGCTGGATCGCAATTCATTGCTGGTGTCCTATCGCCAAGTGATCGGCGAACCGCGCGGAGCCCACAAGCGCGGTCAATCGTGGGACAACCGTGGAGATTGCGTTGATTGTAAAGCGTGTATCGCCGTCTGTCCGATGGGCATTGATATTCGCAAAGGCGCTCAACTAGAGTGCATTCAGTGCGCGCTGTGCATCGATGCGTGCGACGAAGTGATGGACAAGGTCGGCCGTCCCCGCGGCCTGATCGCTTACACAACCGAGCACAACCTTGCGAGCGCGACGGCTGGACCGCGCGACGGACTTCGATTGCTGCGGCCGCGCACGCTACTGTACAGCGCGATCATCACAGCCATCAGTGCTGGAATGGTATGGGCGCTTTTGAATCGCGCGGACCTCGAAATCAGCGTGCTTGCGGATCGCAATCCGCAGTTTGTGACGCTCAGCGATGGCGGGTTGCGCAACGGCTACACAATCAAGATCGTCAATAAAACAGAAGTCTTGCGCCACGTCCGTATCAAAATATCGGGCATCGACAACACGACAACTGCGCTTGTCGGCCTCGACGGCGGTGATCCCATCATCGATGTACCCGTCGCCGATGTGCGGGCCGTCAAGCTGTTCGTGACGTTGCCGCGCGCGCATCTCGACAATCTCACAGCGGCGGCGACGCCACTCGATATCACCGTTACCGATACAGCATCAGGCGTGACAAGCGCGCGCCGCACATCCTTTCACGGTCCCGAAAAGTGAGTCCTCGCCATGAACCTCGCGTCACAGACCCGAATTTCAAATCACCGGACGCATAGTGCTGGTAGCTATGGTCGGGTTCTTTGCAACCATCGCAGCTGTTGATGCCGTGATGGTCTACCAAGCGATCTCAACGTTTGGGGGATTGGAAACGCCCGATGCGTACCGCAAGGGGTTGGCGTACAACCAGCGCATCGCCAACGACCGCGCCCAAGAGAAATTAGGCTGGAGCGATATTATCGCACTTGATCCTGCAACGGGCGCGCTCACTGTGACACTTAAAGATCGCGATGGGCGCGGCATTGAAGGGCTTTTGGTGACAGCCAAGGTCGGGCGACCTGCGTCGAATGTTTATGATCGGACACTTGATCTCACGGACAAAGGTGCGGGTGCCCACGACGTGAGCCTATCCGGTTTTGGTGACGGTACGTGGACGGTCAACGTTGCTGTGCGCACGCGTGGGGGACCAGATTCCCTCGTCGTCTATCAATCAAAGGCGCGGATATGGAAATAGTCTTAAAGTCGAATGCAGCAATCACGACAAACGCTGCGACCAAAGCTGACAGCGCGACGTTGACGGTGATGCTGGCTGTCCCGCAGATGGTCTGCGGTGGGTGCGTACGGACAATTGAGACGACACTGCTGGCGTCAACCGGTGTTGGTGCGGCACGTGCCAACCTCGGCGCACGCCGCGTGATGGTGACATTTACATCGCCCCAGACAAGCAGCCACGATATCATCGATGTGCTGAGGGGCGCCGGATTTTCCTCCGCCGAAGTTGTCGACGACGATCCCTCAAGCAGTGCGCGGTCGAGCGGGTTGTTGCCGCGCGTTGGCGTTGCCGGGTTTGCGGCTGCAAATATCATGTTGCTGTCGGTGTCCGTGTGGTCGGGGCATGCGTCCGACATGGATCAGTCGGTTGCGACGCTCTTTCACTGGCTCTCGGCACTGATTGCACTGCCGGCCATCGCGTATTCTGGTCAGCCGTTCTTTGTATCAGCGTACGCAGCGTTGCGTGATCGTCGCTTGAACATGGATGTGCCGATCTCGCTCGGCATCATATTGGCGACGGCAATGAGCCTGTTTCAAACCATGCGCGGCTCCGATCAGGTGTATTTCGACGCCGCGGCGACACTCGTTTTCTTCTTGTTGATCGGCCGCACGCTTGACGAGAGAATGCGTTTTAAGAGCCGGGGAGCCGCTGAGAATTTGCTCAGTTTGAAAGCGATTACGGCGACCGTTATCGGTCAGGACGGCGTTGCGCGGCAAATTCAGGCGCGGGCTATACTGCCGGGAATGCAGATGATCGCCGCTGCTGGAGAACGTATCGCCGCCGATGGAGTTGTGACGTCAGGCCGTAGTGAGATCGATGAGAGCTTGATTACGGGCGAGACTTTACCGCGCCTCGTGCAGGCTGGTGATCGCGTTCACGCCGGTACCGTGAACGGGGCTGGTCCGTTGCATATCGCGGCGACGTCGAGTGACGACAACACGCTGCTCGCGGAGATCGCGCGGCTGATGCTGGCTGGCGAACAGAGCCGTGGCCGGTATGTGCGGCTTGCCGATCGCGCAGCGCGGCTGTATGCGCCGGCCGTTCACGTTCTTGGCCTGACGACTTTTTTTGGCTGGATGATTTCAGGTGCCGGCTGGGAGCAGGCGCTGACGTACGCCATCGCTGTGCTGATTATCACCTGCCCATGCGCATTGGCGTTGGCGGTGCCGGCAGTGCAGGTGGCGGCCACCAGCCGCTTGTTCGGACAGGGTACGATTGTCAAAGCCGCCGACGGGCTCGAACGGTTGGCGGAAGTCGATACCATTGTGTTTGACAAGACCGGAACGCTAACGCTTGGCGCTTTGCACCTTAGTCCGGATCAGGTTGTGCCGGACGACGATCTCGCTGACGCCGCGACCCTCGCTGTGTCGAGCCGACATCCCTATGCTCAAGCGCTTGCTAGCGCCGCGCGTGACAAAGGACTTGCCGTCGCCGTTCGCGATGGTGTGCACGAAATGGCAGGTGCGGGTCTGGCGGTTGCAACGACTGCCGGAGAGGTGCGGCTTGGTTCGGCGCTGTGGGCTGGCGTTACGGATGAGCGCCAACACCATGCGTCGTTGTGGCTTGCACGACCTGGACGAGAGGCGGTTGGTTTTCGGTTTGAAGATAGACTGCGGCCAGACGCTTTCGCCGTCATTAGTGCATTGAAAGCGGCCGGTTACGCAGTGGAGCTCTTGTCAGGGGATCGGCCTGAAGCGGTTGACTCGGCGGCGCGTGCGGCGGGGTTCACGCGTTGGCAAGGGGGAGCGCGACCCGACACAAAACTCGAACGGCTGCAAGCATTGAAGGATCAAGGACACTTGGCGCTAATGGTCGGCGATGGCCTGAATGACGCTCCTGCCTTGGCGACGGGACATGCCTCGATGTCGCCTGCGTCGGCTGTCGATATCAGTCAAACGGCGGCAGATGCGGTATTCCAAGGCGACAAACTCGCGCCGGTTATTGAGACGCTCAAGGTTGCTCGTGCCGCGCACCGCATGGCACTGCAGAACTTCGCCATTGCGATCCTGTACAACATCGGCTTCGTGCCGTTGGCGATGGCGGGTTTTGTCACGCCGCTGGTCGCGGCCATCGCGATGTCGACGTCGTCTATTCTTGTGACTGCGAATGCGGTCCGGCTGCGGGCGATGGCGCTACAGCTGCCGCCGCCATTGACGCAAACGGGGACACAATCAGGAGCTAACGCATGACATCTTTGGCATGGTTGCTGCCGGCAGCACTTGCATTTGGATTGCTGGGACTTGGCGCGTTTCTATGGGCGTTGCGCGATGGGCAGTTCGACGATCTGGAAGGCGCGGGATGGCGCGCTCTTGAAGATGGCGGTCCACGCGATCTCAATGTGCCGTTGAAACCGGCCCGAGATGCAGGTGATGGAGTTCGCCGAAACCAATGTCGGGGAAAGTCAATGGCGAGCTTTGAGGCCGCACTCGTGGGTGGCGTGGCGATGGGCCTCGCAAGCGCGCTCCATTGTGGCGCGATGTGTTCTGGCGTTTGCGGTGCCGCGCTCCTCGTGTTGGAGCCAACGACCGGCCGCCAGCGCGTTCTTAATCTCATGATGCTGCAAATGGGACGCATCACGACCTATGCGGCGTTGGGCGCGGCCGGAGCTATCGTCGGCTCATCGCTGATCACACCCGATATCGCAGTGAAGTTTCGCACGCTGCAATGGGCCGCCGCCATTGCGATGATGGCGATGGGTTTGGCGATGGCGGGGATGGTGCCCCGCTTTGCAATCATTGATCGCGGATCAGTGCTGCTGTCTCAATCGATTGAGCGCATTGTCACGCCGTTGCAGCGATGGCCACGAATCGCACCCTATGCCATGGGTATGATGTGGGGCGCGAATGCCTGTCCGATGGTCTACGGCGCTGTGTTCACGGCGTCGTTGACGGGATCTATTTTTCACGGCGTCACGTTTATGACGGCGTTCGGGCTCGGCACCGTTCCAGCGTTACTGGCCGCTGGATATGGAGTATCTGTCATAAAATCACTGAGTGTTCGGGCTCCGGTTCAAGCCGCTGCAGGCATATTCCTAGCGGCAATCGGGTTCACATCACTCTACGCCCCCTGGCCGCAGGCGCTGGTCTTCTGCATAACGCGGTGAGTGAGCCAGGTTGCCCATGAGGCGAAGATGGGTTGGCTTAAGTTACTGTCCACGAGACCGGGGGCAGCTCACTATTGCTGGATGGTGTGGAAGCACGATCTTGGTGGCGCGACTGAGCTACGCTGGCTCAGCACGCGTGACAGCCGACAGCCTTGATGGGGTTAGCTATGGGCTAGCTTCGCGATTTTTCGGATTTCGAAGAAATCATCTAACCCATTGAAAAGACTGGCGCGCCCGAAAGGATTCGAACCTCTGACCCTCAGATTCGTAGTCTGATGCTCTATCCAGCTGAGCTACGGGCGCATACTTCAACCCGCAGTAGAGCACGGGGAACCGGCAGGAAGGCCGGAATGGCTACTCTCTAGTCGCTTGAGGCGCGCAGTGCAAGGCCCCTTGAGCAGCCCCGCCCGCGCCGGAAAAGCGCATGTCCCAGGACTGCCGCTACTGCGTCGAACGGTCGGGAAGCTCTATCCGGAAAATCGCCCCGGTTGCGCTTTCAACAAGTGCGAGCGTGCCTCCATGGGCCTGCACCAGTTCGGACGCAATGACGAGGCCAAGACCAGTTCCGCCCTTCTTGGTCGACGCCTGAAACGCCTTGAACAAATTCTCGCGCGCCTTAGCCGGCACCCCGGGGCCATTGTCTTCGATATCAACTATGACTTTGCGGCCCTCGCGGCGCGCCTTGACGCGAATTTCACCGGTCGCATTGCCATCTGCCGTTTCGATGGCTTGGGCAGCGTTGCGCACCAGATTGCTCAAAACGCGGAACAGATGATCGCGGTCGGCGTCGATCCGGAGGCTCGCTTCCATATCGGCGACAAAGGCAATTTGCCCTTCGCGCGGCAGCCCTTGGCTGTCGGCCACCTCCTCGACGAGCGCCTTTAAGCGGAACAAATCCCGGCGCGGTGCGGCTTCAGACGCGCGTCCGAACTGAAGCGACGAGTTACAGAAACTGATGGCGCGATCGAGCGAAGCGATCAGTTTGGGCACGAAGCGTTGAACCGTTGGATCGGGAAGATCTACGAGACGATCTGAGATGAGCTGGGCATTCGCCAGCATGTTGCGCAAATCGTGATTGATTTTCGACACCGCAAGTCCGAGCTGCGCCAACCTATTTTTCTGCGCCAGCAGCCCCGACAATTCATGTTGCATTCCCGCAAGCTCCCGCTCGGCAACTCCGATTTCATCAAGGCGGCCGGACGGCGCGAGAATGCGGCTCTGATCTTCTGGATCGGCGGAAAAACGCAGCATGTTCTGCGCCAGATTTTTTAGCGGCTGGACGAGCAAGCGGCTCAGCGCGAAATAAACGAGGGCTGCCGTCAATGCCGAGATGATAACCGATAGTCCAAATATATTCCAACCGTACTCGAACATCGCCTGTTTCAGCGGCGCTTCGGGGATGACGATTTCAATGAGATCGTTCGGATCGTCGCTATTGCGGCCAATGACTCGTATCGAGACGTCCTTCAGGCGCAAAATACACACCGATCGCATCTCTGATTTGCCGGAGTTTTACGCCGACACCGCCCCACATCGAGAACGCCTCGGGGCGCAAATCGTAGTGGGCATTGATGCTAACGCCAGGTTCCACGGGAAGCACTAGCCGGCGCTCTCCGCCGCGCCGCGAGGCAATCGCTTTGACCTGTGCGGTGCGCAGCAAATCAGCACGCAAGGCAGATGGAATTTCGCCGCCCGGAAAAGCTTCGGACGAGAGTGCTGCGAGCTGCGCGGCCGTCAGCCGCTCGTTCAACCAGCTCACGCGATAATTGGCAACGCTTGGCAGGAAGATCAGCATTTCGGCGATCAGCACGAACGCCGCCGTCAGCATCAACAACTTGGCGGCAAGCCCAAGCCGCGACCAAGCGTTCTTGAGCGCACGCAAAGCCGAGGCGACTTTGCCGGGCTCGGCCGCTTCTCTTTCGACCTGACTTTGTGCTCTGGCGTCCAAAACTTCCGCGCTTCGCCTCTTGAGCCAATTCCGCGAACCGGAATCCTAGCCGAATTTGGCCAGCCAAGCGATGATCTTACGCACCATCGGGTTACTGGCAGCTGTTGCATAGTAACGGAAAGCCACGCGCTTGTTGATCTCAGATAAGGTCGGATAGGGCGAAATCCACCCTGTCATGGCCTTAATTTTCAAGCCCTGGGACAGTGCCAGTGACCACATTTGTATAATTTCGCCCGCGTGTGCGCCAACAATTGTGGCCCCGAGAATACGTCCCTTTTTATCGGTAATGACCTTAATTTGACCTGAAGTCTCGCGCTCGGCCTGGGCCCGGTCGTTCTCGTGGTAGGGCCAACGCAGAACATTAATGTTCGTGTGCTTCTGGCGGGCATCGGCTTCGGTCAGACCAACGTGCGCCAATTCGGGGTCCGTAAAAGTGACCCACGGCACGGGACGGCCGGTCGTTTTGGCCGGCAGACGGAAGAGTGCGCGGCGGATGACGATGCCTGCGTGATCGTTGGCGACGTGCGTGAATTGCAAGCCGCCCGCCACGTCGCCGATGGCGAAACGCGCTTGTTCGAGGTGCGCAAACCGGCATCGACCGTGATGCCCTTCTTATCGAATTTGATTCCTGCCGCTTCAAGGCCGAGATCAGCCGTGTTGGGCTTGCGTCCGGCCGCAATCAAGAGATGCGTTCCGTCAATTGAATCGCTGCCTTCGGCCGACTTCACAAAAACGGTCACGCCATTGTTGCCGTTGCTGCCCACACGTTCGACGAGTGTGCCTTCGCGGATGACGATACCTTCTCCGCGCAAATGGTCGAGCACGACGGCCGCGAGTTCGGGATCATCCTTACCCATCGCTTTCAGGCCTTCTACAACGGTCACTTGAGATCCGAGGCGCCGGTGCGCTTGAGCCAGCTCAAGACCGATCGGTCCACCGCCAACAATAATCAAGTGCGGAACTTTCGCCGAATTCTCGAAGATCGTCTCATTGGTGAAGTAGGGCACGTCTTGAAGATTTGGAATTGGCGGGACGACGGGCGATGATCCTGTCGCAATGACAAAACGCCGGGCGGTAATGTGATACTCACCTGCTTCAACGGTATTGCGATCGATAAACCGGCCAGCGGCCGTAATGACTTTGACGCCGAGGCCCGTGAAACGCTCAACGGAATCGTTTGGTGCAATCGCAGCGATGACACTTTGCACATGATCGTGCACGGCGCGCGGATCGACCAGTGGATTGACAGGCGCGATACCAAAAGCACCCGACGTTCGCATTTGATGCGCGCGCTTGCCCGCTGCTAGCAGTGCTTTCGACGGAACACATCCATAGTTCAGGCAATCGCCACCCATCTTGTGGCGTTCGATGAGCACCACTTTCTGGCCGAACGCGGCCGCAGCAGCGGCAACCGAAAGGCCGCCCGACCCAGCGCCGATCACGCAAATGTCGGCATTGAGCGTTTCGCGTTTTGTGGTGGCCCCAGCGGGCTCGACGCTATCCTTTGGCATGACGACCCTTCCAACGTTTTAAAGCAATGGGGATCAAAGCAACAACTCCAAGTAAAGCAAAAGCAGCGAGCAGCTCTTTGGTGACAAGCGCGCTCGTATCAATCGAATAGGGGCAGGCTGTGTCTGGATTTGCAGGCGCCGAAGCAAGGCAAGATTGATAGCTTGCGTTCTGCGCTTCGACTACACTGCCAAGACCCGCGCCCGCAACGGAAAACGCAGTTGTTCCCGGGATAATGCCAAGGAACGTGCCGAGCACATAGGTTCTGAGCGGCACGCCGAGCAGTGCTGGCGCGAGATTGACGATGACAAACGGAAACGCCGGAACGAGACGTAAAAACAACAAGTAACTCAAGGCGTTTTCCTTAAAGCCTTCACGCAACGTAGCGAGCGAAGGGCCCGCCTTGGCGGCAAGCGTTTCGCCAAATGAGGTCTTGGCAACGAGAAACAATAGCGTCGCGCCGATTGTTGCCGCGACTACGGTTGCAGGGGCACCGAGTTGCCATCCAAACAACAGCCCGCCGGCCAGCGTCATAATCAGTCCGCCGGGCAGCGACAGTGCCACAACCGCAATGTAAACGAGCATATATGCGAGCAATGCGGTGAGTGTATTGCTTGCAATGAATGACTTCAGCGCCTCGTAGTTCAATCCAATTGTCTTGAATGACAGATACTTATGCCAGCCCATGACAAAGACGAGAGCCATGAGCGCCGCCAGCGCGACGAGCGGAAGCCAACGGCTAAGGCTCGACCCCGTCTTAAGTCCGGGCGCCGCTTTGCCAGCTGAGCCGGTTTCAGAATCGGAACTCATGTCGTCGTCCTCACTTGTCCGGCGTTCAGATGTTACTTCGGCGCGTCGTTCAAGTTCCAATCGTAACCGTATTCGTCGATCCCGGTGATACTTTCCAGCTTTTGTTTCAATTCAGCAGAAGCATACTTGCGGACATGCGCGAGTACGCCCTTGTCATTGCCACCAAAATCCTCGGCGAACCATTTGTAGATCGAAGACGCCGTTACGTCGCCATTTGAAACCGCGATACCACGCGCATGGTTGATATACGCAGCAGCGCCTGCATCAAGGCGGGACTCGAGGTTCGCACCTGTAAACGCGTCAGTCCCCAAGTTCGGGCACCCGAACGACGCACAGTTGACCGCGTAGTGCACGCGCGGATCCTTGAAATGCACGCGCAAAATCTTGTGCTCGATATCGTCGAGACTCAGTTTTTGACCTTCAACGTTGAGCACTTTGGCTTTCCATGGCCCGCCAGTAATTGTCGCAACAACCCCTCCTCCGAGTGAAATATCTTTGATCGATTTCACAGGGTACGCATCGAGGATGATGTCGACCGTCGTTGCGTTGTAGAGGTTGGCCCAATAGGCAAACTGTTCGGCCCGGTCGAGAGCCGTGACCTTCGTCGCTTCAAGGGCCTTCACATACGCCTTGAGCGCCGGTTGCGCTTCCGATTTGAACGCCGCGTAGCGCACACGATTTAATCCGTCCGCACCAGAAACGACGTACTTTTGAAGGAGAGCCGTCCAGGCACTGTGATCGGCCGTTTGGATCGAGCCCTTTGCAGGAACACTGAATTTCTCAAAGTCCTTTGCCGAGGCTGCTGTGGAAAGTCCGGCAACAAGGACGAACAGCGGCCCGATCAATTTTTTTGAAAACGAAGTCCTCATGATCCTGAACGTCCTTTTTTCTGGAACCTGCCAAGTCTATTTGGCGCGACCATGTAGATTCGTAGCAAAGGCTTCGCATGTTTCGCTCCCAAAGCGTCCGGATCATCAAAGCTCCGTGATTTTGGTGCCCGCTCGCAAGCGGGGTATCAGGAGAGCCGACGTCAAGGAAACGGCGAAACTGGGCTCTTTTGACCCAGCCGCTGCGTTGACTTGGCGAGGCCAGCCCCCTATAAGGCCTGAACTTCCGGGTGGGCCTAACTTCCAGGGCGTGAAAATGCCCCTTAAAGGCGTGGCTTAACCTACGGAAAATCAATAAATTTTGCCGAAAACCTGCCGTCTCACGGCGGCGGCTAGACCCTTGACGGAGACGTCCGTGAAACGCACTTATCAGCCGAGCCGCCTCGTTCGCAAACGCCGCCACGGCTTCCGCAAGCGCATGTCAACCGTTGGTGGCGTTCGGGTTATCGCCCGCCGCCGTGCCAAGGGCCGCAAGCGCCTTTCCGCCTAGCCAGCCAGAGCCACAAATAACGGCAATGGACCGGGCGGCACCTTCCTGGACCGCAGGACTTGATGCTTTTGGCTCTCCAAACCCTGAAATCCCGCAATGAATTCCTCGCAGTGCGCGGTGGTGCTCGCGCATCAGTGCCCGTGTGCCTGTTAGAGGCCCGCAAACGCAAAGACGGCACCCTATTATTCGATGGGCCCCGCTTCGGCTTCACCATCACAAAAAAACTTGGCAATGCCGTAACGCGCAACCGCATCCGCCGCCGTCTCAAGGCCGCGTTGACAGCCTTGGAAAGCGAATTTGCGGCCGAGGGCTTCGATTATGTTGTTGTCGCCCGCCAAGCGGCCTTCAACCGGCCTTTTGCCGATCTCATGGGCGATCTGCGTCGCGCACTCGAACTTGTTCACAACCCGGACGCATCCAAAAGGCCCGCTTCCAGAGCACAAGGGCGAGGAACGCCATCGGAACCTCGCATATCAGCGAAAAAATCCGGCAAACCGTGACCCGGTGCCCTCTATCTTTTGTAACGCGTTGCGCTAAGCGATTGCTGATCAAATTCCACCCAACCAAAAGCGGCCCTGAGCCGAGGCTTTGATGAACCCGCAAAACTCACCGCAAGACCAGAACAACCTGATATTCGCCGTCATCCTGTCGCTCCTCGTATTGATGGGCTGGCAGTATTTCTTTGCGGCGCCAAAACTGCGCGAGGAACAAGCGCGCAAGGAATTTTCGCAAGACGTCGAAGCACAGAGGTCGGGCGCCGCGGTGCAAGGCCCGCCGGGTGTTGCAACCGCTCCGGTAGCGCAGCCCGGACCTTCGGCCCCAGCGCCTGGACAAGCTGCAACGGCACCCATCTCGCGCGACGAAGCGCTGAAGCAGTCACCGCGCTTGGCCATCAAGACAGAGTCACTAGAAGGCTCGATTGCGCTGAAGAGCGGCCGTCTCGATGATCTCATTCTCGCCAAGTACCGCGAGCAGGTCGATCCTAATAGTCCGAAAGTTACGCTGCTTTCGCCTGCGGGCTCCGAGCACCCTTACTTTGCAGAATATGGTTGGGTCGCGCAAAGCGGATCGCAGCAGAAACTTCCAGACCGCGATACTGTCTGGGCGATCGAAAAGGTTGACGCCCTGACACCCGCGACTCCCGTCACCATCAATTGGGACAATGGGCAGGGCCTCATCTTCCGCCGCACATTCTCGGTCGACAACGCTTACATGTTCAAAGTCGTCGATGAGGTTGAGAACAAGACAAACGCGGATGTTGCGCTCCTTCCTTATGCACGCATCCATCGTTACGGCATTCCAAACGCGACGCCCTTCTTCATTCTGCATGAAGGATTGATTGGCGTTGCCGGCGAAAAAGGCCTCAAGGAGCTCACCTACGCTGACGCCGTGTCTTCCGGTATCCCTGAAATTTACGAGAATGTGACCGGTGGCTGGTTTGGCATCACCGACAAGTATTGGGCGGCAGCCCTGATCCCGGATCAGAAGGAACCCTTCCGCGCCATGATGTCGGCCGTTAAGGCCAAGGCACCTGGAGAAAAGGATGCCTTCCAGGCTGACTATTTGCGTGGCGCTATTGTCATTCCACCGAGCGCGCGCAAGGGAGTTGAAGCCCACCTCTATGCCGGCGCCAAGCAGGCAACGCTGATCGACAAATATGAGACGGATCTCAATATCAAACTCTTCGACCGCATGATCGATTGGGGTTGGTTTTATTTCATTACCAAACCTCTGTTCAAACTCATGGAGTGGATCAACTCTGGAGTTGCCAATTTCGGCATCACAATTCTGATCCTGACCATTTTCGTCAAAGCCGCCTTCTTCCCGCTTGCCAACAAGCAGTATGAGAGCATGGCGCGGATGAAGAAAATGCAGCCCGAAATGGCACGCATCAAAGAAGTTCACAAGAGCGACGCGCAGCGCCAGCAGAAAGAGATGTTCGATCTCTATAAGCGGGAGAAGATCAATCCGCTTGCCGGCTGCTGGCCGATCCTGCTGCAGATCCCCGTGTTCTTCGCCCTCTACAAGGTTCTGTTCGTGACCATCGATATGCGTCACGCGCCGTTCTTCGGCTGGATCAAGGATCTCTCGGCACCCGATCCAACGTCTCTCTTCAACCTCTTCGGCTTGATTCCGTTTGCCGTTCCCGAGTTCCTGCACGTTGGTGTTTGGCCGATCATCATGGGCATCACCATGTGGGTTCAAATGCAGTTGAACCCGCCGCAACCCGATCCCATTCAACAGCAGATCTTCAGCTGGATGCCGCTCATCTTCACCTTCCTGCTCGCAACATTCCCGGCCGGTCTCGTCATTTACTGGGCCTGGAGCAACCTGCTGTCGATCGCGCAGCAGTGGTACATCAACACGAAGAACGGCGCCGAAGTGCATCTCGTACAAAATTTCAAGCGCACGTTCGCGCCGTTGCTGAAACTGTTCGGCGTCAAAAGCGGAAGTAAATAGCCGCCGCCTTCTCGTTCAAAAGGTATTCGTTCCACCATGCGGCCTTCCATGACAGACGAAGAGGTCGAGGCGGGCCGAATGTTGTTCACACAGGCGTGGGACTTCGTGCGCGGCGCGCCGACGCTCGAATTCTTGCCGCCTGACGACCGGCCCGAGATTGCGCTCGCCGGCCGCTCGAACGTCGGAAAATCAACACTCATCAACGCCCTCGTCGGCCAAAATCACTTGGCCCGCGCCTCGAACACGCCAGGGCGCACGCAGGAGCTAAATTTCTTCGCGCCGCCGATATCGCAAAGCCGGTTGTTTCTCGTCGATATGCCGGGCTACGGCTTCGCCGAAGCGCCCAAGGCCAAAGTTGCCGCGTGGAATGCTGTGCTGCGCGATTATCTTGCCGGACGGCGCACGCTGTTGCGCGTGTTCGTGCTCATTGATGCGCGCCACGGCTTGAAGTCGGTCGATGACGATATTCTGAAATTATTGGACACTGCCGCCGTCTCGTATCAGGCGGTCCTTACCAAGGCTGATAAAATCAATCCTTACGCCCTGGAAAAAGTCATTGCCGAGACGGCTGCGGGTTTGAAAAAGCACGCAGCCGCATTTCCGGAAGTCATCGCCACTTCAGCGGAAAAAAATGAAGGCATTGACACCTTGCGCGCCACAATCGCCAAGCTGCTCGCGGACCAGAAGTCTTAAATTCTTTAGTTCAAGAACTTCGCGACCAAAGCCGATCCCGCTTCAAAAGCACCTTCGCCGAATTTCGCGAATGCGCCACCGGCCACGGCCGCGATAATCCAACCGGTCCAGCGCAGCATTGCCCGCTTGTAATTGGTGCGCACTTTAACTTCGACAATCTGATCCGGGAAAGCTGTCTCGGCGGCTAATCCATCGGCACCGACCGTGCGCGCAGAAACGATGATCTGTAAGTTCGACCAACCGCGCTTATTTGGCGTCACTAAAAAGCGCCAGCTGGCAAAATCATCAGCAATGTCGCCAAACTGGCTATCGATCCACTGCGTCTCGGGCGATGCAGTCTCGATAAAGAACCCGCCCTCCGGCGCACGCAATCGACCGACATCGCCTTGGTCACGGTGACTTCGTGACGCCATGCTAGCCCGCCGCCTTCCATACCTTCCGTGATGGCCTTGGCGCGTGCGCGTGATATGCGGATTTCAACTCGCTCGCTATTGCCGACGCGCATACTGCGCGGAACGTTTTCAGCCAGCTGCCCGATCTCGGCCTCGGCTTTGTTCTCAATCGGGCGTGACTGGGGAGCGGCTTGGCCGGGCGCGCGTTGCGGCGCAGGCATGGGCGGTCGACCACCCATTGGGCCGCTCATTGCTCCACCCATCGGCGGCGCAGATAGTTGCCCGCCTGGTGGCATTTGCGGCGCGCCGTAGGACTGCGGAAAATAAGGCTGCGGCTGGTTTTGTTGTTGTTGTGGCCGTGGAATTGGAGGCGGGATCGGCGGCGGCGCTTGCGGCCTTTGACCGGCACCCGCGGGCGACGCATCGAAATGAGTTGGCCGCTCAGGCGCGGAGGGAGCAGAGAGCGTTGGCTCCAAAGCGCGAGGAACGGGCGGAGCCGTAGGGTAGGCATATCCGTTGGACGGAGCAGCTACGGGATTGGGTTGTTCTCGAGGTTGAGTCCCAGGTGCGAAAACGTCTGATCCGGAAGCTGCCGGCGGCAGAGCCGAATTCGGCCGGACGGTTGCAGGTGTCGCTGGCTCAGGCGCAGCCTTTTGTTCAACCGGCGCTGAGGGCAAAGACTGCGCTACGTTCCCGCCCCGTATAATTACTTTGGCTTCTTCAGGAAGCGCTACAGGTTCGGGCGCACTTGGTTCGTTTGATGCCTGCAGCTCTTGGGGCAAGTCGTTCATTGGCGGCAAAGGCTGCGGCGTCCGCTGTGGAGGCAGTGGCGCCGGGCGCGGGATATCTTGCATGATCTCGCGCAACGTTGGCGCGGATCGCGACTGAACGCGTTCGCGCGCACGCGCAAGAACGTCGTCTGCAGCGGCACCGGCATTGGGGTCGCGCGCCGGTTGGGAAAGAGCCGATTGTAGAGCGCGGATCGCTTCGTCGAATGTCAAGCCGCGTGCTTGCAGCATCTGCGCGGCCAGCACTTTTTCCGTCGCCGACAATCGCCGCCAGCACGATGGCGCCGTTGATATCGCGGCGGCGCCCGCCACGCGCGGCAGCAGCAGCGGCTTCCAAATATCCGCCGGAGTTGCGCCGAGAGCATCAGATCGCGAGGCGGCGCCATGCCTTGGGGAATGGCGCGGTTCAAATAACCATAGACTTCTGACTTCAACCGCCCGACATCGACTTGACTGGCAAAGAGCACGTCGGCAGCGTCGGGGTCGTCGCAAAGTGCGGCGAGAAGATGCTCAAGCGAAACCTCGCCCGCACCGTTTGCCCGCGCGCCATCGGAGGCGCGCGACAACGTCGCGGCAAGGGCCGGCGACATCGGTATTTGGCTCAGCTCCATGGCCGGTAGGCCCGTCATCCCGTCGTTCCCCGCGCTCGTCACGCCGCCAAGTCCTGCCCAAGCCTAAGCCGCCCGGAGGACAAAACTAGACCATCCCGGACCGCATGGCACCCCACATGGCGCGGAAAGCTGTGAAACCCTCAAAATAGGCGGTCTAATGCCCGATTGTGCTGGAAATCCGTTGAGACGGCGGCAACAGCCGATATAAGAGCCGGAGTTCTGCTTCTCCCCCTGCCAAAGCGCCGCCGATTAGCTGATTTCTCGACCGAGGGACGCCTGTGAAAACGCCGAAAGACACCGACCCAAAAGTTATGCCCCGGGGCCGACGACGCGCCAACCGCACACCTCCAGGCGCGCATTCTAGCGGAGGCCATTCCGCATCTCATCCGCTACGACGAGCAAACCGTGGTCGTGAAATTCGGCGGCAACGCCATGGGCGATCAGGCGCTGGCCGACGCCTTTGCCAAGGATATCGTCTATCTGAAGCAATCTGGGATCAACCCCATCGTGGTTCACGGCGGCGGACCGCAGATCGCCAGCCTGCTCAAACGACTCGACATCAAATCCGATTTCGTGCACGGACTGCGCGTCACCGACAAGGCGACCGTCGAAGTCGTCGAAATGGTGCTTTCCGGCAAGATCAACAAGGAAATCGTCTCGGCCATCAACCGCCAGGGCGGCAAAGCCGTTGGCATCTCCGGCAAAGACGCCAATCTGATGATCGCCAAGAAAATCACCGAAATGCCTGACCCGCAGACCAACAAGATGGAAGCGGTCGATCTCGGCTATGTTGGCGATCCGATTGAAGTGAACCCGCACATCGTCGAAGTCATCTCGAAATCCGATTTGATTCCGGTCATTGCGCCTGTCGGCATCAGCCGCGATGGGGAGACGTTGAACATCAACGCCGACAGCTTTGCGTCCGCCCTCGCCGCCCGTATGCAGGCAAAGCGCCTGCTTCTACTTACCGACGTTTCAGGCGTTCTCGACAAAGACAAAAAACTCTTGTCGCGGCTGACGACGGACGAAGCGCGCGCGCTGATCAAAGACGGTACGATTTCCGGCGGCATGATCCCGAAAATCGAAGGCTGCATTGAAGTGGTCGAAGCTGGCGTCGAGGCTGTCGTCATCATCGATGGGCGCGTTCCGCACTGCGTGCTGCTTGAACTTTTCACCGAACACGGCGTTGGCACGCTCGTCAGCCGCCCGGAACGCAAGAAGGTTATAGGGTAATGGCGGCCGCGCCTAAAGCCACCACAGTCGCAGACAAAGCTGAAGTCGCAGCACCTGGCCAGGGAATTGTGCGCGGCTTTAAAGATGTCGACACCTGGATCTTCGACCTCGACAATACGCTCTACCCTTCGTCGTGCAATCTCTTTGCCCAAGTCGATCACCGCATGGGCGCATTCATCGCCAAGACGCTTGGCGTTCCCTATGAACACGCGCGGCATTTGCAGAAGGCTTATTACCGCCAGTTCGGAACGACGCTCGCCGGACTGATGCAGGTGCACAAAATGGCGCCGGAGCCATTTCTAGAGTATGTGCACGACATCGATCTCTCTGTCGTGCCGAAGCTTCCCGATCTCGAAGCCGCGATCGGCAGGTTGCAAGGCCGACGGCTCATATTCACAAACGGTTCGCGGCGGCATGCAGAAAAGGTAGCGGAAAAAATCGGCATCCTGCATCTCTTCGACGGTATTTGCGATATCGCAGAACTCGAATTCGTACCGAAGCCCGAGCGCGACGCCTTCGACCGCATGATCCGCTTGCACGGCGTTGATGCCCCACGCGCTGCAATGTTTGAGGATATGCCCCACAATCTCGAAGTTCCGCACGTGCTTGGCATGACAACCGTGCTCGTAAAATCGGATTACATCGATCATCCAGCACAACTCAAAATGCGAGATTGGCGCGAGCTTCCGGAGCACGTCCATCACATGACCGAAGACATCACGGATTTTATTGTCGGAAATATTTTGCCCAGAGATTAAGCCATAGCCAAGTGACGGAACACACATGCTCGACGGCATTTTCGATTTTAGGATACTCGGCGTGCCGCTGGCTTTCCTTTGGACGTCGCTGATCATCGAACTTACGCCCGGACCAAACATGACGTATTTGGCGGTGCTGAGTGCCACCGAAGGGCGCCGCGCGGGACTGAGCGCCGTTGCCGGCGTTGCAACGGGCCTTGCGATCATCGGCATCGCGGCGGCGTTTGGCCTCGCGGTATTGATTTCGGAGTCAGCCCTGCTCTATGCGGCGCTTCGCTGGGCTGGTGTCGCTTACCTGTTGTGGCTCGCTTATGAAACGTGGACCGGCACTGATGGTCACCCATCGGATACACAGTCGTTTTCAAATCATGACTGGAAATACTTTCGGAACGGACTGATCACGAACCTACTCAATCCGAAGGCGGCCATCTTCTATATCGCCGTATTGCCGATGTTTGTCGCGCCCGACCGCCCCATTCTCCGGCAAACCTTGGCATTAACCTTTGCCTATGTCGTCGTCGCTACACTCGTTCATGCTGCGATCGCAATGCTCGCGGCCGCTGCACGTCCATTTCTCGAAAACAAAACAAAGATTGAAAAGCTACGGCGCGTTATGGCATTAGCAATCGTACTCGTCGCCTTTTGGGTCGTGTGGTCCACCGGACACGCTTCTACGTAGCGCCCACACTCCAGCCCCTGATAAACAGAAATTGTGGTATAGGAAACGCCTCGCGCGCAATTAGGAACGTCCCTCGCCTATGCAGACGCCGCAGGAGATCAGCAGCCTATTGGCCCGCGTGGCGCGCAAGGACCGCGCTGCGTTCGCCGCCGTTTACCAAGCGACCTCCGCGAAACTATACGGGATCGTGCTCCGTATCTTGAAGCGCCGGGATATAGCCGACGAGGTGCTGCAAGAGGTTTACGTGAAAATCTGGGAACGAGCCGCCGATTTTGATCCAAAGATGGCCTCGCCCATTACCTGGATGGCAACCATTGCCCGCAACCGGGCCCTTGACGAAGTGCGGCGCAAGAAGCCGGATTCTATCGAAGATCACCCTGAAGTTCTCGATACTGCCTCTCAGGAAGAACTGGCGATCGATGGCATCCTGCGCGGAGAAGACGGCAAACGCCTTTATGATTGCCTGTCACGGCTAGAGCCGGACCGTGCACAAATGATTGTACTTGCTTACTGTGAGGGGCTGAGCCGGGAAGATCTGGGTGCCCGTTACGGCCAACCTGTGAATACCATTAAGACGTGGCTTCGGAGATCGTTGCAACAATTGAGGACTTGTCTCAGTCCATGACAGGCGCAGATGACATTGATGGCTTAGCCGCGGAGTATGTGCTCGGCACACTCGACGCGAGTGAACGCGCCGCTGTGTCCGCGCGCCGTCAGCGGGAGCCGCAGCTCAATGCAGCCATCGCATCGTGGGAACGCCGCTTAGCGCCATTGAACGAGGCCGTTCCAGAGGTCGCCGCCGCTCCCGGCACATGGCAAAAAATTGAAGCGCGGATAACAAGTGCACCACGTAGCGCAAATGGCAGCGCTGAGGTCATTGACCTCAGGCGCCGCTTGAGCCTCTGGCGCACGTCAGCAATTGCTGCTTCTGCCATTGCTGCCTCATTGATCTTGGCCGTCGGCGTCCGCGAACTGACGCCACAACCGAAGCCGAAGAATCTCGTTGCCGTTCTCCAGAAAGATGCGGCATCACCCGCGTTTCTGGTGACCGTCAACATTGAAGACAGACTGATGACTGTACAGCCGGTTGCTGCAAAACGCGAGGCGGGCAAGAGTTACGAACTCTGGATCGTGCACGATAGTCTTGGTGCACCGAAGTCCTTAGGCGTAATCGATGACCCCAGCGCCATGCAGCGTCCAACACTCGCAGCCTATAAGCGCGACGTGATCCAGGGCGCGACGCTCGCTGTCAGCCTTGAGCCGGAAGGCGGGTCGCCAACCGGCGCACCGACGGGTCCCGTTGTCTTCGCCGGCAAAATGATCGAGACGTCCAACTGATTACCGGCCAGCCCGATTGGATCACAAGATTTTCAAAACTTTTTGTGAAACCGTTTCTGAAACCTGAACGGCCGTGCCGCGTAACTCCAGCAGCTCCCACGACGGAGTTTGAAACATTTAACTGGAGTTACCCCATGATAAAGCTCATCCGCGCCACTTTGCTCGGCGCTTCCGCACTTGCCGTCACAATTTCGCTCGCGCCACTAACAGCGACACCCACTTTCGCTGAAAAGACGGTCGAGGTCGGCGGCGCGCCGATGTTCCCTTCAAAGAACATCATCGAGAACGCCGTAAAATCGAAAGATCACACGACGCTGGTTGCGGCCGTGAAAGCAGCTGGTCTTGTCGACACGCTGTCAGGCAAGGGCCCGTTCACGGTGTTCGCGCCAACGAACGCGGCTTTTGAAAAGCTGCCCAAGGAAACCGTGCCAACGTTGTTGAAGCCTGAAAACAAAGGCCAGCTCACCGGCATTCTCACCTATCACGTCGTTGCCGGTAAAATGTCAGCGGATGACATCGCTGCAAAAGCTAAGGAAATGGGTGGCAAAGTCGAACTCACAACCGTTGCCGGCGGCAAACTTTGGCTGCAAGGCGACGACAAGGGCGGCTGGTGGGTTGTCGATGAAAAGGGCGGCAAGGCCCAGATCACCATCGCCAACGTGTTTCAGTCAAACGGCGTGATCCACGTAATCGACGGCGTCATGCTGCCGAAGTAATCCGCTTCAGCTCCTCCGCATCAGCCTGATGCCCCCTGCCTATGGGTCTGTTGCGGAGTGATATGCGGGGTCCGGCCGGGGTTGGCGAGTTCAGTCTCGCCATCCTGGCCGGATCGCGTTTTCCAAGACTAGCCCCGGCCGATATAGGGCATACCGGTCGCGAGCAACGACATGAATTGAACGTTGGCATCGAGCGGTAGGTTTGCCATGTAGAGGATCGCGTCGGCGCAGTGCGTAACATCCATGCGCGGCTCGACCATCATCTCACCATTGGCCTGCAAGATGCCTGTCGCCATTCTAGTCGTGAAATCCGTTGCCGCATTGCCGATGTCGATCTGGGAGCAGGCAATGTTGTACTTCCGCCCGTCGAGCGATAGCGAGCGCGTCAGTCCCGTAATCGCGTGCTTCGTCGTGGTGTAGGGCGCGGATAAGGGGCGCGGGTTATGCGCGGAGAGCGAGCCATTGTTGATGATGCGCCCGCCTTGCGGGTCTTGCGCCTTAAACGTGCGCCACGCTTCCTGGGCACAGAGAAACATGCCGTTTATATTGACATCGACGACCTTCTTCCAAGTCTCGTAACTGACGTCATCAATTTCGGCGCCCACTGCAAAAATGCCCGCGTTATTGAACAACACGTCGAGCTGGCCAAACTCTTCCTTGGCTTTCGCAAACAAGGCTTTGACCGACCCGGGGTTCGTTACATCGCACGGCACGACGAGAACGCGGCCGCCGCCGTCCTTGGCTTCGGCCGCCGTTTCTTGAAGTTCATGCAAACGGCGTGCTGCCAGCACGACATCGTAACCAGCTGCTTGCAGTTTCAGCGCGGCTGCCTTGCCGATGCCTGCGCTGGCACCCGTGATCACTGCAACTTTGGTGGCTTTGCTCATGAATCACATCCCAAACGAAAAACAGGCGACCCTGCGTTCACCCGTTGAGATTAGAGAAGCAAATTAATGCCCGCTATAGGCCATCTAGCGGGTGGGAACAGGTATCTCGCCCCGGTAATCATAGAACCCGCGCTTGGTCTTGCGGCCGAGCCAGCCTGCCTCAACATATTTCACCAACAGCGGGCAAGGGCGGTACTTGGAATCGGACAGGCCTTCGTACAGCACCTGCATCACGCTCAAACAGGTATCGAGTCCGATGAAATCCGCCAATTCCAATGGGCCCATCGGGTGGTGCGCACCAAGCCGCATGGCCTTGTCGATGGCTTCAACCGTGCCAACGCCCTCATAGAGCGTGTAGACGGCTTCGTTGATCATGGGCAGCAGAATGCGATTGACTATAAAGGCTGGAAAATCTTCCGATACGGCCGTTTTCTTACCGAGACTTTCGACAAACGCCTTGGCCGTCGCAAAAGTTTCGTCTTCCGTTGCGATGCCGCGAATGAGTTCGACAAGCTCCATCAACGGCACAGGGTTCATGAAGTGCATGCCGATAAAATCTTCGGGCCTGTCAGTCGCGGCGGCAAGCCGCGTGATTGAGATCGAAGATGTATTCGAGGCCAACATCGCCGTCGGCTTCAAATGCGGGCTGAGCGCCGCGAAAATCTTGTGCTTTAGCTCTTCGTTCTCGGTCGCGGCCTCAATAATAAGATCGCAATCGCCGAAGGCGTCGAGCGCAGGAGCATAAGTAATCCGGTTTAATGCCTTTTCGCGATCGCCGTCCTTGATCGTGCCCTTCGCCACTTGACGCAACATGTTTTTATCGATGATCGCTACGGCATTGTCGAAGGCTTCACGCTTCAAATCATTGAGGGCAACTTTATAGCCGCCAAGCGCCACCACATGCGCAATGCCGGTGCCCATCTGACCTGCACCAACAATTCCAACTTTATCAATGGTTCGCCCCGGCTTCACAACCGGCTTACTTTTTTCCATCGTCTTTTGCGTCTGTGCCATCTGCTGGATCCCCAAACAAATACGGTTGTCAGCGGCCTAGTTTCTGTAATTCCGCGTCAAGTTCGGGAAGCGCCTGGAATAGATCCGCTACGAGGCCATAGTCGGCTACCTGAAAAATCGGCGCGTCACCGTCCTTGTTGATAGCAACGATGACTTTCGAGTCTTTCATGCCGGCGAGATGTTGGATCGCGCCTGAGATACCGACAGCAACATAAAGCTCGGGAGCAACGACTTTTCCTGTCTGGCCAACCTGCCAATCGTTCGGCACGAACCCCGCATCGACTGCAGCCCGCGAAGCCCCCATAGCCGCACCAAGGCGGTCCGCTACAGGCTCAAGGTATTTCTTGAAATTCTCGCCGTTGGCCATACCGCGCCCGCCAGAGATGATGATTTTTGCAGAAGTCAGTTCGGGCCGGTCGCTTTTCGTAAGTTCAGCGCTTTCGAATGCCGAAAGATTGACCGCGGGCGGCACAGTGATGGTCTCGATTGCCGCCGCCCCGCCTTCCACCGCGTCAGGGAATGTCGATGTCCGGACGGTTATCACTTTTTTGGCGTCGACCGATTGCACGATTTGAAGTGCATTGCCGGCATAAACGGGCCGCTCAAACGTATCCGGAGATATGACTTTCGTGATGTCAGAAATCTGCATGACATCGAGGTGTGCAGCAACGCGAGGGAGAATGTTCTTTCCCGACGATGTTGCCGGAGCAACGATGGCCGAATAGCCGCCCGCAATCGACAAGACTACAGCGGCCACTTCTTCGGCAAGACCATTGGCGAGATGTGGCGCATCCGCGATAAGGACCTTAGAGACGCCAGCGAGCTTGGCTGCAGCCTCGGCCGCTGTCCTGCAAGCAGAGCCCGCGACCAGAATGTCAACGGTGCCACCCAGCGCTTTTGCTGCAGACAAGGCCTTGCTGGTTGCGGGCGAGAGTTTGCCGTTCGAATGTTCGGCTAAGAGTAGTACGGCCATTACAGAACCCCCGCTTCAGACTTCAGCTTTTGCACAAGCTCCGCGACGCTGCCAACTTTGACACCGGCCTTGCGCGTTGCAGGCTCTGACGTTTTCAACACCTTCAAGCGCGGGGTGATATCGACGCCGAAATCTTCGGGTTTCTTGATATCCAGCGGCTTCTTCTTCGCCTTCATGATGTTTGGCAGCGAAGGATAGCGCGGTTCGTTCAAACGCAAATCCGTCGTGACGACCGCGGGTAGCTTGAGCTTCACGGTTTCAAGACCGCCATCGACTTCGCGCGTGACCGATACGGAACCGGCGTCAGCCACGACCTTCGAGGCGAAAGTGCCTTGGCCCCATCCCAGTAACGCGGCAAGCATCTGGCCAGTTTGGTTGCAATCGTCATCAATCGCCTGCTTACCCAAGATCACGAGATCTGGCTTCTCGGCATCGACGATAGCTTTGAGAAGTTTGGCGACGGCCAGCGGCTCGATCGTTGCCCCTTCCGCCGTCTCAACTAGAATTCCGCGATCGGCGCCGATTGCGAGCGCGGTTCGGATCGTCTCCTGCGACTTCGCCGGACCTATCGAAACAACGACAATTTCCGCATCGCCTTTTTCTTTGATGCGAACGGCTTCCTCAACCGCAATTTCGTCAAAGGGATTCATCGACATTTTGACGTTGGCGAGATCGATGCCCGATCCATCCGGCTTGACGCGAATCTTGACGTTGTAGTCGACGACACGTTTGACGGGCACTACGATCTTCATACCACTGGCTCTCCCAGTTGTTCGATGTTCAATCTGCGGCGAGGCAGCGGCGCTAAATCCATGACTTTTTGCATCGCGGCGGTTGGCGGATGCTTCTGGAATCAGGCGTTTCGCCACGAGGATCACCCCTCGCTTTCGCAAGTGCGAAGGCTAAGAGCCGAACTCGGGGAAGTCAATTGGTGAGGGCGTCGCGGACGTTAGCGTTAAGACGGTTTTCCAGAGCCCAAGTTAGCCCAACGAGTTAGCGCCCAAACAGCGACACACCCGGACGGCGCAAGACCAGAATGAGCAGTGCCCCGGCTGCGAGGCCGCCAATATGCGCCCACCACGCCGTCGGGCCCACTTGAGGCAGAAAAGCCATGACAAACTGAAAAAGGATCCAAAGTCCAAGTGCCAGCAATGCCGTGATACGCAACGGGATGAATTTGAGCGCCAGGACCCAGACACTGACGTTAGGATGCAGCATCAGATAGGCGGCTATGACGCCGGAAACGGCCCCGCTCGCGCCGATAAGTGCGTCCTGGCTCGCGGGCAGTATGAGGGCATGGGTCAGCCCCGCGACGACGCCGCAAACGAGATAGAAAACGAGATATCGAAGGTGCCCCATCGCGTCTTCGACATTGTCGCCAAACACCCAAAGGAACAGCATATTCCCGGCCAAGTGCATGGCATCGCCATGGAAGAACATGTACGAAAATAGGGTCACGCGTTCGGGTATTGCTATCGCATCGCCCGAGATTGGAGCGGCGCCCCCCAGCAGATAAACCTGGAACAACTCCTGGGGCACAACCGCAAAGCTGGATACAAAAGCTTCCGCTGGGGCACCGGCCGTTTCAAAGAGAAAAACCAGCACATTCGCAATGATCAGCGCCAGCGTGACGTACTGAAATCGAATGGATTTAAGCGGGTTGTCGTCGCCCAGCGGTACGAACACGGTCACTCTATCCTTATTGACGTTTCAGCCGGATCGGGCCGCCCGATGGAGTTATGCTAACGGTTTTGACCAGGCACCCATAAAACATCCAACTTACCGCGATCGTTCACATATCGTCCGGCGACAAATAAAAAGTCCGAGAGACGGTTGATATACTTGAGCGCTGCAGCGCTGACCGGCTCGTTGGGTAGGCCAGCGAGTTCAACCATCAAACGCTCGGCCCGGCGCGACACCGTGCGGCTCACGTGGAGAGCGGCGGCTGCAGGCGTGCCACCCGGCAATACGAATGACTTGAGCGGGGCAAGCTCCGCGTTCATCTGATCTATTTCATTTTCCAGGCGCTTTACTTGAGCTTCCGTCATGCGCAGCGGCTCATATGGCAGTTTCTCGCCGCGATCGGGCACGCAAAGGTCGGCGCCAAGGTCAAAAAGATCGTTCTGAATTCGCAACAGCATGGCATCGACGGCCGGATCGCACCCGGTCAAGTGGATACGTACCATGCCGATCGTGGCGTTGGTCTCGTCGACCGTGCCGTAAGCAGCGATGCGCACGGACGTCTTGGACACCCGCTCGCCAGAGCCGAGCGCCGTCGTTCCGGCATCGCCGGTTTTAGTGTAGATGCGATTGAGTACGACCATCGGTAGTGAACCTTCTAGATAATCCAGGCCCGGTTCAACCACGCCTCATCGCGCAATGAACACATAGGCCATAATTACAAGAATTGCGCAGAACTGAAGGCCAACGCGCCAGCGCATCAATTTTTGGCTCAAATTCGGGCTCGTGCCTTTCATCATGGTCCAAAGTCCAAGGAGCAACACGACGAAAACAGCGGCAACCGCGATGGTCGTCCCGTGGTAGAGGAGCGTTTGCATATGAAAAACCTCGACTTTCGAGAAGTGGTGATACGTCCTGCAAAGCCTGGACGCAACGCCCTAGCCCACAAAATTGACCCTATTGCCGGTCACCCCTAACCCACGGACGCCGCCAAAACAGAAGTATTACGCAAATGAAATTAGGCTGGACGCAACAAATGCCTTATTTTTCAATCTTTAGAATTGCCGGATCGCTTTTCCGTCATTGCGGGGGGCGGCAAGTTCCGCGGTCAGAGGCCAAGAGTACGTGATCATTCGTTTTGCCGAACCGAAATCACTGCGAAACGTGTTGCTCGCCTGCTCGTGCAGTGTGATGGCTTTGGTGACGGCGGTGCCGTTGGTCGTGGCACAGACGCCAGAAACGCCTGAAAGCGTCGGGGTTGAGAGCGCCGAACAAGCGGCGCGCGCACTTGAAAAGAAGCGCTTGGAACTCGATGCGGCCAAGAGTAAAGCCAAAGTCCTTTTAGACGACGTTACCGATATCGACACGGAGCGCGAAAAGCTCAACGCGCAGCTGCTGGAGACGGCGGCTCTTATTCAAAAGAGCGAAGGCCAGTTGACCTCTATCGAAGGACGATTGAGCGAGCTCGAATCACAAGAAAAGCTGGTGCGCGGCTCGCTCATGCAGCGGCATGGCCAGATTTCGCAACTTCTCGCGGCCTTGCAGCGCATGGGCCGCAATCCACCTCCGGTACTCATAACCAAACGCGAAGACGCCCTGCAAATGGTGCGCAGCGCCATGCTTCTTTCATCTGCCTTCCCCGAACTCAAGACCCAAGCACTTTCCCTTTCTGAGCGCCTCGAAGACCTCGTTCGGGTCATGGCTGACATCCGCACGGAAGGCGAACGCCTTAAATCCGAAACGGCGCGTCTGAACGAAGCGCGGGGCAAACTATCCGGGCTGATGGAAGCCAAGAAATCAACCCTTGCTGAGCGCCAGGCAGAACTCGCGTCGGTCAAAGCCGCCACCGCGGAAATCTCAAAGAACGTTGGCGATTTGTCAGAACTGATCGGGAAACTCGACAAAACAGTCAATGATCGCACGGGCCTCGGCAGCTACCAGGAAGAACGCCGCAAAATCGCGCAGGCCGCTCCCGCAGAAGCCCCACCTGAGCAAGCGCCTGAGACCGCTTCAGGGCCACCGGCAGTGACGCTGCCTGAAACGGGACAGGCAACGGCCAGCGTCGAGCAAGCAGCCCCTATGGCAGACGCCGGCCTTCAAGCCGAGACCAAAGTAGCGGCCTTGTCACCGCCGCCGCGTCTCAGGCCACAGATCGTAGAATTGGCACCCTCCACAGCTGGCATGCTCTCAGCGAGCCCAGGCCGGATCAAACCCGCCATTCCTTTTGCAACAGCCCACGCCAAGTTGCCACTTCCTGCGCAAGGCCGCCGCGTTCTCGCATTTGGCGAGCGCACGCAGTATGGTGCCAACTCAAAGGGCATGGTCATCGAAACGCGATCCGGTGGCCAAGTCACGGCACCGTGCGACGGTTGGATTGTTTACGCAGGAGAGTTTAGAAGTTACGGCCAGCTCTTGATCATCAACGCTGGCGACGGCTATCATGTGCTCCTGGCGGGAATGTCGCAAATCGATGCGCAGCCAGGACAGTTCGTACTAGCCGCGGAGCCTATTGGCACAATGAGTGGCCCGGTGAGAACCGGTCAATCATCGGTGCAAACGAATGCCCCCGTTCTCTATGTCGAATTTCGCAAGGACGGACGGCCCATCGACCCAAACCCCTGGTGGGTTGCCGGTCAGCAAAAGGTACAAGGATGATGCGCAAGACAGATTACGCCTTCTGGACTTTCCTGATGATGACAGGGCTTGCCGGGGCAACGACGCTTTTGAATGTCACGCAGAGCTTTTCTGCAAACACGCCTCAGAACTCCGAGCTCTATCGCCAGCTCGACCTCTTCGGTGACGTGCTAGAGCGCGTTCGCTCCGACTATGTTGAAAAACCAGACGATACCGCGCTCATCGAAAGCGCCATCAACGGCATGCTGTCGTCGCTCGACCCGCATTCATCTTACATGAGTCCGAAGAGTTTCCGCGATATGCAGGTGCAGACGCGCGGCGAGTTCGGCGGGCTTGGCATCGAAGTGACGATGGAAAACGGCGTCATCAAAGTCGTCTCCCCCATCGACGACACGCCGGCATCCAAAGCGGGTTTAATGGCCAACGATCTCATCACCCATCTCGACAACGAGCAGATTTCTGGTCTGACATTAGAGCAGGCCGTCGAAAAAATGCGCGGTCCGGTCAATACGCCGATCACACTGACGATTATGCGGAAAGGCAAGGACGAGGCCTTTGATGTGAAAGTGACGCGCGACGTCATTCGCATTAACGCGGTCAAATCCCGCGTAGAAGGCGACGTTGCCTATATCAAGGTAACAACCTTCAACGAACAGACCCATGCCAACCTGCAGAAATCTCTGGAAGCCTTGAACAAAGAGATCGGATCGAAACTCAAGGGTTACATCATCGATTTGCGCAACAATCCTGGCGGACTTCTCGACCAAGCGATTGCTGTCTCTGACGACTTCCTGGATCGCGGCGCTATCGTGCTGACCAAGGGCCGCAACAACGAAGAGACGCAACGCGCCAACGCCCGTCCCGGCGATATTACGGAGGGCAAGAAGATCGCTGTACTTATCAACGGCGGTTCAGCATCGGCCTCTGAAATCGTCGCAGGTGCCCTGCAAGATCACAAGCGCGCGACCATTATCGGCACGCGCTCATTTGGCAAAGGTTCGGTGCAGACCATCATCCCGCTCGGCGCGAACGGCGCGATCCGTCTGACAACAGCACGGTACTACACGCCGTCGAACCGCTCGATCCAAGCCAAGGGCATTGACCCCGATATCTTGATCGAAGAAGAGCTGCCGGAAGAACTCAAGGCCAAGATGGCGAATGAAAAGCCCCGCGGCGAGGCAAGTCTCAGAGGCCATCTCAAGAACCCGGACGGCACTGTCAAAGAAGAAGCCAAAGACGAAAAAGACGCCAAGGAAGGCGACGACAAGGTCGCGAAGGATAAAGAAAAGCCTGAAGTCTCCGGCTCCTCGTCCTACGTGCCAAAAGAACCGGAGAAGGATACGCAGCTGCAATACGCTTTGTCGTTCTTGCGCGGTACAGCAAAGGAACCCGCTGCTGCCAACAGCACTCCAGCAACAACTCCACCGGCTGATGGCACCACGCCCGCTCCAGCAGCCGGCAGCGACACTGAGAAGAAGTCTTCGCCGAACTGATGGCTTTCGGACTAACTAGAATTGTTATCGAAAATGGGCGCCACGTTGGCGCCCATTTTGTTTGGTGCTACGCTGCACGCACATGATTGAGGGGCAGCAACGCACATGACCGGCGGTGACCAGAAGTACGTTGATCCAGCGGGCCTAGGCTATCGCCCCTGCGTCGGCATCATGGTGTTGAATGCGAAAGGCTTGGTTTGGATCGGTTGCCGGGCGGATGCCAAGAACGAAGCCGAAGGCCGGGGTGCCTGGTGGCAAATGCCGCAAGGAGGTATTGACGAGAATGAAGACCCTCGTGCCGCCGCTATCCGGGAACTTTACGAAGAGACCGGCATCCGCTCGATCGAGTTGATCGCCGAGCGCGACGGCTGGATCAACTACGATCTGCCCCGAGACCTCGTGGGCAAAGCCTGGGGCGGGCGCTATCGCGGCCAAAAACAAAAATGGTTCGCAGCGCGTTTTTTAGGCCATGACAGCGAAATCAATATTACCCCGCCCGACGGTCACAATGTCGAGTTCATCGACTGGAGATGGGCGCCGATCGGCGATGTCCTGGAGCTCATCGTGCCATTCAAGCGCGCCGTATATGAAGCCGTACTGCCCGATTTCGCGTCACTCGCGAAATCGCTCCCGCCTATGGTCCGCCGCGACTGAATGGGTCTCTCAACGGGCCAGCATACCCACATTCCAGCGACATGCCGCATTGTCACAAAATTCCTATGTTGATTCAGCATGATGCCTTGTCTTGAGAATCACTTTATCCTCAAGTTATCCACAGGCCATGTTCGATATGAAACCTTTAACTCGCTGCACCAATTTTGAAGCTGATTCGCTACCCCTTCGGGACTGCGCCGGCATCATGCTGCTCAACGCCCAAGGCAAGGTCTGGGTTGGACGGCGCAAGCCGAAGTGGGCCAGCGATCATGCCGCCCACATCTGGCAGATGCCCCAGGGCGGCATCGAGCCGTTTGAACCCCCGCGCATTGCGGCACTCAGGGAACTTCGCGAAGAAACCGGTGTCACCAGCGTTGAAGTGATTGCTGAACATGCCAGCTGGCTCACCTACACACTGCCCGAAGCGCTGCTGGGCGTCGCCCTCAAAGGGCGATATCGCGGTCAGCGGCAGAAGTGGTTCGCAATGCGCTTTCTGGGACATGACAGCGAAATCGATATTGGCGCCAAGGACGGCCAGAAGGCCGAGTTCGAATCTTGGCGTTGGGCGCCGATTGACGTGGTGCCGAAACTCATCGTGCCGTTCAAGCGCGAGGTCTATGAAGACGTCATCGGCGCGTTCGGACATTTGGTGCCGGCATGAACAAGGGCGTGATCAAAGCTCTGCTCACGATGGTTTCCGGTTTTGCCTTCATCGCATTTACTATTGCAGCAGCAACGGCTGCAAAAATGGCTGATCCCAATGCATGGCTGAACGAAGTGCTCGCCATTGGCCATGTGGCCTTTTTCGGAGTCATCGGCTCCGACTTTATCAGTGAAGGCTGGCAGTCTTTGAAATCCGCGCGGGCCGGGCCGGAACAACGCCCAAACAAAAAACGGCACACATCCGCCTAGAAAATACGACAAATCTGAACTTCTCCGCGAATGCATTGCCGCTTCATAAGATATTCGTAAGTTATTGCCTACAAGCTGCTGCTTTCATGATTTGGCCGCCAACCGGCTTATTGGGGATCTCCAATTGACCCTATTGCAGCACCCAGTCGCGTCTCAGCACTTGCCCTGGTTCATAACGGCGCCAGGCCAATCCGACACCTTGTTCGCCTTTTCGACCTTAGTCGTGATCGCCACGGTTCTAGGTCTTGGGGTTCTGTTTTTAAGGTTGCACTCTTTGCCCGAGCGAATGGGCCACAAGAAACTTCAGTTTGAAGTCGTGGCAGTTCTTGGCCTTCTGTCGCTCTTCACACATATACATCTCTTTTGGGTCGCCGGACTCTTGCTGGCGTTAATCGACCTCCCCGATTTCACGACACCTCTGAAACGTATGGCCAGCGCGCTCGAGAAATTGTCGGGAATCGAAGTTCCAATGGCGGAGGCAGTGGAAGCGGAACCATCGCCAAAAGCCGCCGCTGCTCCCCAACCTGTGCAGGAGGGCTAAGTCATGTTGGAAGTCGTCCTATGCTCCATTTTCACTATTCTTCCAGACTTCCTCTACCGTTACTACAAGCAGGGGAAGCGGATCGGCCATGAAATCACGCTGTATTCGGTATGGTTCGAACTGAGATGGGGCATCACGGCGTGCCTGATGTTGACCGTCCTTCTGATCACCGTCATCTTCTACAATCATCCAACGACCAGCATGGCGACGTCCTACTTCCGCACCATCCCCATCGTGCCTGAAGCCAGCGGCCGCGTCAGCGAAATCTACGTCAAGCTTAGCGATCCGATCGAAAAGGGAGCACCGATTTTCCGGCTCGACAGCGCGAAGCAGGAGGCAGCACTTGAGGTGGCCAAGCGGCGCAGTGCCGAAGTCGATGCCGCGATGGTTATGGCGCGATCTGACATCGCAGCCACCGATGGCCAGATCCAACAAGCGAAAAGCTCCTACCAGCAAGCGATTGATGAGTTGAATACCAAGGAAGAACTCAACCGGCGCAGTCCTGGCCTGGTTGCAGGGCGCGACATCGAAAAACTGCAGAACGCCGTCGAAGGACGCAAGGGCACCCTCGCAGCGGCGGAAGCCGCCAAGCAGGCCGTTGAGACGCGCATTTCCACGCTTCTGCCGGCTGAAAAGGCGAGCGCTGAAGCAACCCTCAAGCAAGCGCAAGTCGATCTCGACAAGACGGTGATCTACGCCGGCGTGACCGGGCGTGTGGAGCAGTTCGTTCTTCAGGTCGGCGACTTCGTCAATCCATTCATGCGGCCAGCCGGCCTCTTGATCCCAGCGAATGCCGGACGAAAACAGTTGCAGGCCGGATTCGGGCAAATCGAAGCCCAAGTCATGAAGGTCGGCATGACCGCAGAAGTTACTTGTGTTTCGAAACCACTGACCATCATTCCGATGGTTGTTACCAGCGTCCAAGACTACATCGCAGCCGGACAGTTTCGCGCCAGCGACCAGCTGGTGGATACCCAGGCTGTCACGCGGCCGGGAACGATCTTGGTCTCCTTGGAGCCCATTTATGAGGGCGGACTGGAAGGCGTGACACCGGGCAGCAGCTGTATCGCCAATGCCTACTCTAGCAACCATGATAGGCTGGCCAATGAAGATCTGGGTTTCTTAACCCGCATCTATCTCCATATCGTCGATACGGTCAGTGTCGTTCACGCGATGATCTTGCGGGTGCAAGCACTTCTGCTTCCAATTAAAACCCTAGTACTCCAGGGGCACTAACGGTCGCACGAGGAGCCCGGTCGGCTTCCAAAAAATAAAGGCCGGACAGAAGTCCGGCCTTTCGAATTTCAAGAGACTCGAGTTTTAGGTTACGGCAGCCTGAGTCCGCAGGCGTTAAATGCGATCTGCAAGTCGTCCACGTCGTAGGCTTTCTGCGCCAAAACGGTGAGACGCGTGGGATCGACTTCAGCAAAACCCGCTTTGACGAAGAGCCTCTTCTTACCAGCGCTTGAAGTCACGTCGAGCACGCCGGGGCGCAGCGTCGCAATCACCGGCGCATGGGCCGGCCCGGAACAACGCCCAAACAAAAAACGGCGCACATCAGCACGCCGCGCCTGAAACATTCTGGCGACAGTTCAACCAAGTCAAAAAACACCATTCTCGTGAAACCGTTGCAGGACGTGCGCTGCCATGCATGATGGCACGCATGGCGAAAAAGTACTCGGCTGGCATCATTGGGGCTGGAATTGCAGGCCTGTCTGCCGCCATTGGCCTACGTCAAGCCGGATACAAAGTTAGCATCTTAGAGCGTGCTCCTTCCATTTCACCAATTGGCGCTGCGCTCTCGCTTTGGGAGAATGCAATCCTCGCGCTCCGGGAGCTGGGAGTAGCAGAACGCATCGAGCGTGAAGCGGCACCCATTCTGTCGGTGTCCATCCGCGACGACCACGGCCGCACAATACTGAAGGCGTTGCCGGCCGCCCGCGATTCAGCCGGACAGAACCTCGCATTTCTCCCGACTCGTACCTTGCTGCAGCGGACGCTGCTGGAAATCGCCGGGCCCGAAGCCGTCAAACTGAACTGTCAGATCGCAGCGGTCTCTCAGAACGGTCGCGAAGCGATCGTGCACGAGAATGACGGGAGGCAATCTAAATTTGATCTCGTCGTGGCCGCTGATGGAATCTGGTCAGCAACGGCCCAGAGCATGGGCCAACCGCCGTATCATGCCGGCTACGGCGGATTTCTCGCGCTTACTGACGCGGTCGAGGGCGGCGGCATGGCTGGAACTGGGGAGCTCTGCGAGTACTGGGGACCGGGCGAACGCTTTGGCATCGGCAACGCCGGTGAAGGGCGTCGCTACTGGTACTGTCTCCTCAACGAGCCCGCGCCCAATGCATGCAGTTCAATGTCTCTGACCGGCGTTACGGAGCAATTCCAGCATTGGCCCCGAGAGATTTCACAGGTCTTGGCGGCGACGGCGCCGGATCGGCTCATCCCTTTTTCCGTCCACGCCAAGCCCGCTCCGCGCAGCCTTGGCGAAGGGCGTATCATCGTCGCTGGGGACGCTGCCCATGCGATGCAGCCTAACCTCGGGCAGGGAGCGTGCCAGGCAATCGAGGATGCGCTCGCGCTCCGCGAAGCCGCACGACGGCACCCTCCGGAGCACATTGCAGACGCCTACGCCCGTATGCGCCTTGGCCGCGTGCGTTTCATTGTGAGATCGTCGGCTTATATAGGCCATCTGTCACACGGCCTGCCGAAACCTGTAACGCGATTCATGCATCGCGCAACGGCATATATGCCAACCTCGGTGAATGCGCTGAATTTCAATATGGTCCGTCGCCTGCCGGACTACGCCTCGCTAGCGTAACGAGTATTGGCATCAACGGTCAGGTCAGGCTGCCTTGCCCGTCAGCCGCTTCAGTTCGGAAACGAGCGTATCGGCCATCATCCTGGCGTCGTCGGTTTGCGCGCCGGCCAGTTCTGCTTCTGCTGTTTTGAGTTCAGCCGCGATTATGTCCGCGCTCATGTCATCCACGTCGTAGGCTTTCTGGGCCAGGACAGTGAGACGGGTCGGATCAACCTCGGCAAAGCCCGCTTTGACGAAGAGGCGCTTTTTTCCGGCAGCCGACGTTACGTCGAGCACGCCAGGGCGCAACGTTGCAATGACCGGCGCGTGGCCCGCGAGAACAGCGAAATCGCCGTCGGCGCCCGGCACCACCACCTGATCGGCATCAACCGACATCAAGATGCGCTCCGGTGAGACGAGTTCGAATTTGAATGTGCCTGCCATATTGTGCCGTCTCTCGGTTTTTCTCCCTCTCCCCCTGGGGAGAGGGTCGGGGTGAGGGAGTGTTCAGTTTGCGGGGGACCGCCCCCTCATCCGCCCCGTTATCGCGAAGCGATAATTCGCATCGACCGGGGCACCTTTTCCACGTCCAAGCGAAGCTTGGCTCCGCCAAGACGGGGAGAAGGAAGTTAAACCGCTTCTTCTTCGCCTTCTCCGCCGGTCTTGGCCCGTACTTCTTCCGCCGTCTGCAATTTTGTCCCGCAGAACGGGCAGAAGAACAACGGATGATCGACGAGGCCCGGCTCTTCTTCCTCAAGATCGACGAGCCCGACGGTCATGTAGATGACCTGATCGGGACCGACCGTAATCAGCGGCTCGAAGTCGCCGCCTTCCAGAGCTTCCTTCAGCTCTTCGCAGCAACTTCCAAACTTCACAGCAGATCCGGCCATCGTCTTGTCTCCTGCGACCGGACCGCGTCCGGCTTAAACTTAGGCTGCTTCTGCGAGCTTCTCAGCTTTGGCGATCGCTTCCTCGATGGTGCCGACCATGTAGAAGGCAGGCTCGGGGAGGTGGTCGTAGTCGCCGTCGCAAAGGCCCTTGAAGCCCTTGATCGTATCGGCGAGGGCAACCAGCTTGCCGGGCGAACCAGTGAACACTTCGGCGACCGTGAATGGCTGCGACATGAAGCGTTCGATCTTGCGGGCGCGGGCAACCGTCATCTTGTCGTCCTCGGAAAGCTCGTCCATGCCGAGAATGGCGATGATGTCCTGGAGTGACTTGTACTTCTGCAGGATCGACTGAACGCGGCGCGCAATCGCGTAGTGTTCTTCGCCGACGATGCGCGGATCAAGCATGCGCGAGGTCGAGTTGAGCGGGTCAACGGCTGGATAAATGCCTTTTTCAGCAATCGAGCGCGAGAGAACGGTTGTGGCATCCAAATGCGCGAACGACGTTGCGGGCGCGGGGTCGGTCAAGTCGTCGGCCGGAACGTAAATGGCCTGCACCGAGGTGATCGAACCCTTCTGCGTCGTGGTGATGCGTTCCTGCAGTGCGCCCATGTCAGTCGCGAGCGTCGGCTGATAACCAACGGCTGACGGAATACGTCCCAGCAGTGCGGACACTTCTGAACCGGCCTGCGTGAAGCGGAAGATGTTATCGACGAAGAACAGCACGTCCTGGCCCTTGTCGCGGAAGTCTTCGGCGACGGTCAGACCCGAAAGCGCGACGCGCATACGTGCGCCCGGCGGTTCGTTCATCTGCCCATAAACGAGTGCGCACTTCGAGCCCTTGGTCGAGCCGTTGTTTTTCTTCGGGTCGACGTTGACCTTCGATTCGATCATTTCGTGATAAAGGTCGTTGCCTTCGCGCGTACGCTCGCCGACGCCCGCGAACACCGAGTATCCGCCGTGGGCTTTCGCAACGTTGTTGATCAATTCCATGATGAGAACGGTCTTGCCGACGCCGGCGCCGCCGAACAGGCCGATCTTACCGCCCTTCGCGTACGGCGCGAGAAGGTCAACGACCTTGATGCCCGTGACGAGAATTTGTGCTTCGGACGCCTGATCGGCAAAGCTCGGCGAGGGCTGATGAATGGCGCGTGTGCCCTTCGTGCCGATCGGACCGGCCTCATCGACCGGCTCGCCGATGACGTTCATGATGCGCCCTAAGGTTTCCTCACCGACCGGAACGGCAATCGGCGTTCCAGTGTCGGTGACGTCCTGGCCGCGCACCAGACCTTCTGTCGAGTCCATGGCGATGGTGCGCACCGTGTGTTCGCCCAAGTGCTGCGCAACTTCGAGAACGAGGCGGTTGCCGCCGTTTTTGGTCTCGAGCGCGTTCAAAATCTCGGGCAGATGCCCGTCGAACTGCACGTCGACGACAGCGCCGGTAACCTGACGGATCTTGCCAACTTTATTCGTAGCCATTGCTTCGGTTCCTCGTACATTCGGTTCGGTTTAGAGCGCTTCGGCGCCCGAAATGATTTCGATGAGTTCTTTGGTGATGTTGGCCTGACGTAAGCGGTTATATTTGATCGTGAGCTTGTTGATCATGTCGCCAGCGTTGCGTGTGGCATTGTCCATCGCCGACATACGGGCGCCCTGTTCGCTTGCTGAGTTTTCGAGAAGGCCGCGAAACACCTGCGTTGAGATGTTGCGCTTCAGAAGATAGCCGAGCACTTCCTCTTCGCTGGGCTCATACTCGTGAATGGCACTGGCGCCTGTTGCCGCGCCGCCTTTAGCTTCTGGAATCTTCGCCGGGATGAGCTGCAGGGCCGTTGGCTTTTGCGCGATGACGGACTTGAATTCCGAGAAGTAAAGCGTTGCGACGTCGAAATCGCCAGCCTCAAACATGCCCAGAACTTTATTGGCAACGCCTTCGGCGTGTCCGAAGTTCAACTGCTTGATACCCTGGAAGTCCGTGCGCTCGACGATGTTCTTGCTGAATTCGCGGCGCAGGTTATCCGCGCCTTTGCGGCCAACGGTAAAGATCTTCACCGTCTTGCCAGACGAGATCAGCCGGTTAGCATCTGCGCGGGCAAGCTTGGCGATGTTCGAGTTAAAACCGCCGCAAAGACCGCGTTCCGCCGTCATGACGATCAGCAGATGAACTTGATCCTTGCCGTTACCAACAAGAAGCGGCGAAGCCCCGGCTTTGTCAGCGACTTTCGAGGCAAGGTTCGCCAGCACGCCGTCCATGCGTTCGGCATAGGGGCGGGCAGCGGTTGCTGCTTCTTGTGCGCGGCGCAATTTGGCAGCAGCGACCATCTGCATCGCCTTGGTGATTTTCCGCGTCGCCTTAACGGAGGCGATCCGGTTTCTCATATCTTTTAAGGACGCCATGGGGCGGTAATCCTATCTCTCTTGCGGCGCCTTATAGGAACGTCTTCTGGACCTGCTCGACGACGGCTTTGAGTTTCGCAGCCGTCGCGTCGGAAAGGTCCTTGGTGGTGCGAATGTCGTCGAGGATCGCCATGTTCTGGTTACGCAGGTTGTTCAGCAGCGCATCTTCGAACGGCTTCACCTTTTCAACCGCCATAGCGTCTAGATAGCCGTTCACGCCGGCATAGATGACAGAGACTTGTTCTTCCATCTTGAGCGGCGAGAACTGCGCCTGCTTCAGAAGTTCCGTGAGGCGCGAACCGCGATTGAGCAAGCGTTGCGTCGCGGCGTCGAGATCCGAGCCGAACTGAGCAAAGGCTGCCATTTCACGATACTGGGCAAGTTCGCCTTTGATCTTGCCTGCAACCTTTTTCATCGCCTTTGTCTGAGCGGATGAGCCGACGCGCGACACCGAGAGACCGACGTTCACGGCAGGACGGATGCCCTGATAGAACAGATCCGATTCCAAGAAGATCTGTCCGTCGGTAATCGAAATCACGTTCGTCGGAATGAACGCCGACACGTCGTTGCCCTGCGTCTCAATGACGGGGAGCGCGGTAAGCGAGCCCTTGCCGGCAGCGTCGCCAAGCTTCGCTGCGCGCTCAAGCAAACGAGAGTGGAGATAGAACACGTCGCCGGGGTAGGCTTCGCGGCCCGGCGGACGGCGAAGCAAAAGTGACATCTGACGATAGGCGACGGCCTGCTTCGACAAGTCGTCGTATGCGATCACGGCGTGCATGCCGTTGTCGCGGAAATATTCGCCCATGGTGCAGCCGGTGAAGGGTGCGAGGTACTGCATCGGCGCCGGGTCGGAAGCTGTGGCGGCAACGATGATCGAGTATTCCAGAGCGCCGCGTTCTTCCAAAACTTTGACGAACTGAGCAACGGTTGAGCGCTTCTGGCCGATGGCGACGTAAACGCAATAGAGCTTCTGGCTTTCGTCGTTGCCGGCATTCAAAGATTTTTGATTGAGGATCGTGTCGAGAATGACGGCGGTCTTGCCGGTCTGGCGATCGCCGATGACGAGCTCGCGCTGGCCGCGGCCAATCGGGATCAACGAATTGATCGCCTTGAGGCCTGTCGCCATCGGCTCATGTACCGACTTGCGCGGCAGAATACCGGGCGCCTTGACGTCGACGCGCATCTTCTTGTCCGACTTGATCGGGCCTTTGCCGTCAATTGGATTGCCGAGACCATCGACCACGCGGCCAAGCAAGCCCTTGCCGACCGGGACTTCAACGATGGCGCCGGTCCGCTTGACGGTGTCGCCTTCCTTGATCGAGCGGTCGTCGCCGAAAATAACGACGCCGACGTTGTCGGTTTCAAGGTTCAAGGCCATGCCGCGAATTCCGCCCGGGAACTCGACCATTTCGCCGGCCTGGACGTTGTCGAGGCCGTAGACGCGGGCAATTCCGTCACCGACCGACAACACCTGGCCGATCTCTGAGACCTGCGCTTCTTTACCGAAATTCTTGATCTGATCCTTGAGGATCGAAGAAATCTCTGCGGCCCGGATATCCATGTGTCGTGTGACCCTTCCCTATGGTCGTTTCGGTTTAGATCCGCGAGACGCAGACCATGTTGACTTCAATTTGCTAAAACGCCGCCGGACATCGCCAGCGGCGCTCAAACTCCAATTTAGGTTCCTGCACCACCCAAGACGGTCTTGAGGTTCTGCAGTTTTGTTTTGAGCGACGAGTTGACCATGCGGCTGCCGACCTTGACCACCAATCCGCCCAGCAATGAGGGATCGACGCGGGTATTCAGCGTCACATCCTTGCCGACCGATTCTTTCAAAGATTTCTTGAGTTCAGCGACCTGTGTATCGTTGAGCACGGCGGCGCTCGTCACTTCAGCCGTCACCTCGCCACGGGTCTGCGCTGCCAAGGCCTTGAAGCCCTTGATCATGTCTGCAGCAGCAAACAACCGCCGATTGCTGGCGATCAACTTGAAGAAATTTGCCGCCAACCCGCCAACTCCGGCCTTCTCAAGAATGACGCCGAGAGCCTTGGATTGATCTTCCGACGAGATCACTGGACTGCGAACCATCCGGCGCAGATCGTCGCTCTCATTGAGAAGGGACTGAAACTTCGTCAGTCCGGCTTCGACTTCCGGTACCTGCTTGGCATCTTTTGCAAGATCAAAAAGGGCTGCTGCATAGCGCCCCGCCATACCTTCAACGATTAAATCGCCTGCTGCCACGTCGCGCGCTCACAATTCGCCCTGATGGGCGCGTTTGGGGCTGATCCGGCAATAAGCCGGCCGTCACCCGCTTAAGGGAAGGTCGTCATCGGCAAGAGAAAGGGTGTGTGAGGGGCTTTGAACCGCCAAAAAACCCCCTTGAGCCAAGCCGGGGTGTCCTTAACATGGGTGGTTGTGCGCTTCAACCGGCCCAGACAGGGCGCGATGCCGCATTTGTGAGCCGCGCGTGTATCGAATGCCGCAGCGCTCAGGTTCTTGGCGCAAATTCAATTGAAAACAAGGGATTTCAGACGCTGGTCAAAGCGGATCTAACAACATGAACGGTAGCTGCACTCCCCATTCAAACTGCATTCAACGGCATCCCACTAGAAACGGCGTCGAAAGCGGCCGGATGTCCGGCGCTCAATACCTAGACCAGCCAAATCGGTTTGGATCCAGTGGGACAGGGAGTCCATCGTCATGTCACTCAAAAAGTTCATTTCGCCCGCTTTGGCACTCGCCATTGCAGCTGGCAGCTTGGTACCGCTCTCCAGCGCCGCGAATGCGCGCGACTGGAATAGCCGCGGCGCCCGCGCCGGACACGGCACGCCGCACGTTTACAACCATGGCCCGCGCGTCAACCGCTGGGGCGATGTGCGTCACAATCGTTGGAACAACGCAGGAAATCACGATAACGGCGGTTATCGCCGCCACCGCGACCACACCGGCCGCAACCTTGCGATCGGCGCATTCGCAGCCATCCTTGGCCTCGCAATCGCGGCCGAGACCGCAAAAGTGCAGCACGACTACTACGACAACGACTGAGCGCCCGGCACTTCTGCGCACAACGTCAGGTGCATCAAGATCAGTTTAGCGGCAAGATACCGGAGTTGGCACAAATGCCAGCTCCGGTTTTTTCTTGCCTTGAGAATTGAACCAATTGGGCTTGGAACCACAATTGGCAAACTAGGCCTTCACGCCCTTCAGCCGCTTGTTGCACTCACTGTAATAGCCGCCGCCCTTCATGATCCACTTCAGGCCACCATTGCCATTCGCTACCTTGTTGGTCTTGTATTGGTCGAGGCACGTGTGCATGCGCGCCTTGGAGGCCTTTTCAGTCGCATACTTGGGCGAAACGGCCGTTGGGAAAACGGTGCCTGCTGCCGGCGCTGCGGCAGCCTCGCTCGCGTCGCCGCATTCAGCCTTCCGGAAATCGTTCCAAGTCTTCCCAGCGAGCGTTCCTGCGGCCTTGGCAGCATTGTATTTGGTGCTACATTCTTGAACGGTAAGCGCGCTCGCACCTGAACTCGAAAGTGCCACTCCACCGGCCAGTGAAACCAATACGGCGCAGAAACCCGTAACAGACTTTTTCATTGCAAACTCCATCACTTACGCAGCAGCAGGCACCCCAACATCGATTTCAGTGTGTGGCACCCCGCGACCCAGTCGCCATGTTCCTATAGCGCAAACAAGACGGGAACAAAAGGGGATTTTTCTGTGTGCTGTGGACTTCGTGTTTTTCTCACGCACCTCAAGGATTTAGGGTGCCAGAAAAAACTTCTGGGTAGCCTCTCGATAGCCTAAAGCGCATCAATCAAGTGAACGGGCCAGCGGCGCGGCAGAATAAATATAAGATCGAAACCGAGATTGAACTCTTGAAAACGATGATGGCGCGCGAGCCATAGATCGGCAGCGCCATGGACCCGGCGCCGGGCGAGCGGTGTCACTGCAGCTTCGCACTCCGCGATCGTTGCGCGATGTTTGACTTCGACGAACACCACGCGCCTGCCCCTCTTGGCAATGAGATCGATTTCACCAAGCCGCGTTTTATAGCGGCGCTCCAGGATGCGGTGTCCCTTTGCCAACAAATACGCAGCTGCAACGTATTCCGCATAGTGGCCGCGCCGGTACGCGCGCTGCAAGGCGCTGCGCCCCTCATCTTGGCCGTTGCTCCGCTGGCCGGTCACTAACGGCACCTCACCTATCCGTCTTTTTTCACTTTCAAGCCTAGGTCGTAGACGCGAGTCTTTGCCACGCCGAGTGCATCTGAGACCGCAGCGGCGGCATCCTTGAGCCGCATGGATTGGAGAGCCCCTGCCAATTTTTCACAAATGAGTTCGTCGCTCACTTCGACGATTTCAGGCGGGCCACACACCACAACGATCTCGCCTTTCGGCTCGTTTCCTGCGTATTCCAATGCGAGTTCACGCAACGGACCGCGCACAAGCTCTTCGTGCATTTTCGTCAATTCACGCGCGACAACGGCAGGCCGGTTGCCCAGACACTCAGTCATATCCGCCAATAAGTCTGCCAGCCTTTGCGGCGCTTCATAGAAGATAAGCGTTGCAGGAATGGCTTTGATATTGCCAAGCCGGGCTTTGCGTGCTGCCTGCTTAGGTGGCAAAAATCCTGCAAAAAAGAAGGCGTCCGTCGGTAGTCCGCTGCTGCTCAGTGCTGTTACGAGTGCGGATGGTCCCGGCAGACTGAAAATTGGAATACCCTTTGCCGCGCACTCGCGAACGAGTTTGAACCCGGGATCCGAGACAAGCGGGGTGCCGGCGTCGGAAATGAGTGCGATCCGGCACCCTCGTTCCAATTGCTCCACGACGCGCCCGCGCATGCCGTCTTCATTGTGATCGTGAAAGGGACGCGTCTCGGCGCGAATCGCAAAATTCTGTAGTAGCTTTGCCGAGTGGCGCGTGTCCTCGCAGTAAATGATATCGGCCCTCGCGAGCACAGAAAGCGCCCGCAACGTAATGTCCCCCAAATTGCCGATTGGCGTGGCAACGAGATAGAGACCTGGCTCCAAAGGCCGCTGCATCAACTGCAAGGTCTCATCTCTGACCCGGCGCGCCAGTGCATCCGCCGTTTCCGCATTTAAGGGGGTGTGATGATCTTCAGCCGATTGCGACAAGTGTTGTTCCTGAAATGAAGAGGTATATCTGATGATTGGCGGGCGAGTGTGGCATGAAACGGCTTAACCTGCGCTAGTCAATTCAGTATCCATCGCAACGTCAATTGAAGGTCTTTACGCTCCGGCCTGTGTCTGCTTACGGAGACTAGCGCGACAGGGACGTCCCTGCCAGGAGCCGCACTCATGCCGACTGCAATGCGCCGAGTTCTCTCCCCGGGCGCCCGCGCGCCGCTAGCGCTCCCGGTTTTAATGGCGTTCGCGCTCTCAGGCTGCGCTGCTCCTATCGGAACTAAAAGTGCAAGCACCGCATCCATCGAGCAACCCGGATTACAGTCCAAGACCGCGCAGCCCGCCCAAGCACAATCCAAGCCCACCAAGATCGCCTTATTGCTACCATTCGCAGGATTTGGCGAGCCTGCTCAAATTGCGCGCGGCATGAAGCAAGCGGCTGAAATGGCGCTGTTCGACGCCAACGATCCTGCAATTCAGCTTATCGCGAAAGATGACGGCGGCACGGCAGAAGGCGCAAAGCGTGCGGCAGAGGCAGCCGTCGTGGAAGGTGCCGATATCATTCTCGGACCACTGTTCGGTAAAGCCGTTACAGGAGCCGGACCTATCGCACAAAAAGCTGGAATTCCAGTTCTTGCATTTTCCAACGATCCGGCCGTTGCCGGGCGGGGCGTATATCTCATGAGTTTCCTGGCCGCCGAAGAAGTGGACCGGGTCATCACGTTTGCTGTCTCGAAGGGTAAAAAGCGATTTGCGGCCCTCATCCCGGCGAGCCCCTATGGCCAAATGATTGAACCCGCCTTTCGCAAGGCCATGAAGACTTCGGGTGGAGAAATTGTAGCCTTCGAAACGTACACACCAGATGCAAGCGGCGTATTGGCGTCCGCTAAACGTATTTTTGCAGCGATCAAGGACGCGGGCGACTCCGGCAATCCTGTAGACGCGCTTTTCGTTCCTGCCGGCCAGGATGAAATTGCTCAGCTCGGACCACTGATCGGGTATTCAGGACTAGACACGCAAAAGATAAAGCTGATTGGAACGTCAGCCTGGGACGTCCCGGTCATTGCCCGAGACGACCGGTTGATTGGCGGCTGGTATGCCGCGACGGACCCTGCAGGATGGACCACATTTTCCGAAAAGTTCCAGAAGACATTTGGCCAAGTGCCGCCTCGTTTAGCCACGCTCGCATACGATGCTGTGAGCATCGCCATTGCCCAGTCGCGCAACCCTGGTCCGGAACGATTTGCGCCAGAGAACCTGACGCAGGCTCATGGCTTCTCAGGCGTCGATGGCAGCATCAGGTTGAAACCCGATGGCAGAAGCGAGCGCGGCCTCGCGGTACTCGAAATCGAGAAATACCGCTCTGTCGTCATCGACCAAGCCCCGGTCGTCACGGTTTCACCCGAGCGCGTATCGAGCGTCACCGAAGCTGCCGCTCCGCGATAAATTGAATCGCTTTTGGAAGTTTGACGGCTCACCAGCCATCAGGCCTGAAGCTTCTAAGCCGCCCTGTAAGCTGCAACCGCCCCGCGCTCTTTTGAACGCGCCAAGGCCGGCTCGAAGAGATGCACCACAGCGAGTTCCCGGCGCGCCGGAAGTGCCATCACTAAGGCAAGCTCATCAATAATGCTGTTAAAGGCATAAGATGCCAGATCGATTTGCTGAGATGCGCGGCCTTGAAGATCACGGGCATGGCTCGCCTGCCCATTCGAGACCACTAAGACACTCGCAAGACGATCCCACTGTTCGGCCATACTAAGCCGGGCACTCGAGGCCATCGCTGCCTGTTCCGGGCGAAAGTGACGATCAGAACGCGCAGGTCGAGCGGCCTCCGGTTCAGGCCGGCTAAATAGCCAGACGCACGCCGACTTCACGGTCGAACGTATGATGCCAATGCTTGCGGGCTCCGCCACGAAATTAAACACTGTTTCCGCGTCCAATTCAAAGCTAATTCGGGCCAATAGAAATTGCGCTTATTCGCCGATTCGGACAAGTGCAATTTGTGACAATCCGACTTCGGTCTGATAACGGCCGGATCACACGGCGCAGTAATGCCGCGACCAGGGTCCATTTTCACCTAATTCATTGGCATTTCGTTAATATCAGGAAACACTTATGTGTACCGGCAGTCAGAACCACTGCAAATGATTGCTTGACCATGGGACAGGCTGGCCGCGGCAATTTGGAATACAATCCCGAATTGAACGGGAAAAATAGATGGCCAGCCGCCCGCCAGAAACGGCCCATGCCATTATCGCAGAAATTGATATTCAGCGCTAATTCTTGCAATTACCGCCGCAGGGCCGGAAGCTCGGCCTTTGGGCCTCTTGATTTCGCTTGGCTTCTGACCTCTGCAGCGCGTGGCCTTTGCTGGGGTTTTCCGGTTTTAGCGCCCGCACTCGATCCCAATTCACTTGTGGCCCCATCAGATCCATTCAGGCTGGCGCCGCGATAGCGGTAGTGGCCGGTAATCTTGTCGACGAACAGCGCGTCCTCTATCTGCGGACCCCAGCCGCGATTGTGCACGATCATCGGCCGGCCGGAGGGCGCTATAAGGTTAGAGACGATCGCAATATGATCGCGCGACCCCCGGTTTTGCGGCCGGTGATAGGTGACGATGTCGCCCGGACTATAGTCTTCCGCAAACTCAGTGATGGGCATGCTCGCGCCGCGCGAAGCGAAATAACGGCGCAGTGTGAACGTGCGCCGGTGCGCAATACTGGCATCGGCCGGTCCAATGCGGGCAATATGGATGAGTGCCTGGAGATCGACCCCCAGCGCCCGGTAGGCGCGAATAACGACGTCGGTGCACACGCCAAATAGGGCCGGGACGTCGCCCATAGGGTAAGACATGCGCCGGTATTTGTCGGTGTAGACTGTGAAATTGGCTGTCTGACGTTGCGCGGCGGCGGCAAGAGCCACTCCGAATTCGGATTGAGAAGCCGGGATGTTCAAAACCATTTCGGATGAAATCTGGGCCTGAGACGTGCCGGCGTTTGACGCCTGATCCGGAAGGACCTGTGCTTCAGACGCAATTGCCTGTGTCCCATGCACCTGTGTCCCATGCAGTCCGTTGCCGGATGCGTCGAGCAATTCACAGATTCCCGGTGCACGTAGTCCCGAACCAAATTCATCATCGATGACTGCCGCCGGCGCCGCGGCGCCCGGCCCGTCTGCTTGCTCGGCGGGCCCAGGTCCGAGCTCCGGCCAAATGTCCACGTGGCGGGATTGAATTGTTTCACGCAGTGCAGCAAGACCAGCGAGTGGCGGCGGATGAGCGGCCGCCAGCACGGTAATATCCTGAACTGACGTCTCACGCAGAGATGTTCTTTGTGGCTCTGTTACGGCCCGCGGGATCATTTGAGGTGTCATGGCGATCAGCCAAGGGTGGGCGCGTAACCCGCCGGTGTGGGCCTGCGCGGCCGCCAGCACGGACATAATTGCTAAGGCGAAATACAAGACCACATAACGCTGTGTAGGCGCTGCGATTGCTGGATGATCGAAAGCGGGAGGCGGCAAAATCTGTGGTCGTGGCCACCGGTCAGCCATTTGCGCCCGCGCGTGGAACTTCTCAGCCATGGAGCCAACATGGCGGGCGTTCGCATCGTGACGCTGCCGGGCCGCCCGGCGCCGTCGCAGCGCGTCTGTCGCGCGTAATGCAGACGCTCTGCGGCCTGCACCGCGATCTTGATGAATTGGTGCTCTCAACTCCTGCCCCACATTCACGCGACCTACCTAACCGAACTTGAGTGTTCTCAAGACGTTACAAGTCTACCCTTTAACGACATCGCTAAACAGCACAAATGGCAAAAGCATGTAGATTTCCCCGGCACGCCCGATCACAGCCCCAAATAACTCACAGCCCCAAGTAACTCACGGCCCCAAGATTACAGCCCCAAGAAACGCCGGACATCCAATGGTGATGCTCCCTCGGAGCGTAAGCTCGCAATACTGGTATCGCCTCGGCTTTTTGAAAGCTTACGGCCTGTACCATCCAAAATGAGCCGATGGTGGTGATAGACCGGCTCAGGCAAATCGAGCAGGACCTGTAAAAGGCGTTGCGCATCCGTCGCAGCGTAGAGGTCCATGCCGCGCGTCACGTGCGTGATGCCCTGGCGCGCGTCGTCGACAACGACCGAGAGAAAATAGCTGGCCGGAATTTCTTTTCGGATCACCAGCACGTCGCCCCAGCGCGCCGGATCGGCAATGACTTTTCGCACCGCACCCGCTTCATCGAACTCGGTGAACGTTAAATCGGCCCCGCCGAGTTTATGGCGTACCATTTCGATGGCCCGCATCATATCGATACGCAGTGCAAATGAGTTGCCCTGCGCGCATGCACTCGCCACATCTTCGGCTGACCGGCCGCGCCAAAGACCAGGATAGACGAGCGCACCTTCAGGATCGAGCCGAGTGACATCCGCTGCTGCAACGATCTCATTGCGTGTTGCAAAGCATGGGTAAAGCACACCGAGGGCGCGCAGTTTTTCGGCCGCCGCGAGGTAGTCGGGAAAATGCCGGGATTGCATAAGAACCGGCTCTTCCCAAGTGATACCAAGCCATGCAAGGTCGTCAAAAATGCCTTGGACGAATTCCGGCCGGGCGCGGACGGCATCGATGTCTTCAATGCGAACCAGAAAGCGCCCGCCAAATCGGCGCGCTAACTCAAACCCGGTCAGGGCCGATAGGGCATGTCCCAAATGCAACGCGCCGTTTGGGGACGGCGCGAAGCGGAAGATTGGGCGGCTCATGAGCTACGATTATCTTCTGTCTAGTCGCAGGCACCTGTGCGGCCTGCTCCCGGAGAATACGTGCGTGCCACGGCTTCGACAACACGATCATAGATCTTACGCTCGGCTTCAGGATAAAGCATGGCCCAGCTATTGATGAGTTTGCCGCCGCACGTGAAGCTGACGCGTTGATAAAAAATTTCGCCGTTGCGGGTGCCCGACAGTACAAACCATCTCTGGCGCACTGGAGCGTAATCGACATCTGCTCCCGAATACTGGTCGTTGAGCAAAAACTGCCGGTAGTCTTCGAGCGAGTTTTGTTCGGCGTTGTCGAAAGCGCCAACCAGCAACTTTGCCTTGCCGTCCTTCGAGACCAGAACACGGCCATCTTCTGAAGTTGGCGCGGACTTCTGCTCAAAGACTGCGGTCGGATAGGCAATGGCAAAGCCATGCCGGGCGTTCTTCAGCGTGGCCCATTCGTCAAACCTCGGAGCGGCGTTGGCCGCGACCGGGGAAACCAGTACCACTATCGCGCCAAGCACGGCGCCGCTAAACTTTGTGCGCATCATTGAAACCCTTCCGCCGAGGAACCACGCCACGTCTATTTAATCCTTTCCCAGCCGGCATTAAAGTCCTTCCGCGAGAAACAGTATGGCGCCGAAGAAGCAAACGCTCGCTAACACCGCCCACCTTAAAACCGAACGCGATCTCGCTGTGGCGATTGCGGCCCTGAGCGAGCAATGCCGCTTCATGCGCGCCATTCACAGGCGCACCGGCCTGCCGCCGCTGCGCGATTTTCCAGCAGACTTTGCAGGACTTGCCAAGATCGTAACCGGCCAGCAGGTCTCGGCTGCGAGCGCCGCCGCAATCTGGGGCAGAGTCGAAGCAGGTATCAAGCCGTTCAACGCCGGCAGGCTGCTCTTGAGCTCGGACGCCGGACTCAAATCGTTTGGCCTCTCAACCGGCAAGATCAAAACAATGCGCGCGGTCGCAGACGCCATCGCCGGCGGCCGCCTCGATTTTGCCCGGCTCAATCGTGCGAACGACGACGCCATACGTGAGACCTTGACGGCGCTGCACGGCATCGGCCCTTGGACGGCGGATATCTATCTCTTATTCGCTCTGCGCCGCGCGGACGCCTTTGCGGCTGGTGATCTGGCCTTGCAGATCGCGGTTGAAAGGCTGTTCAAACTTCCCGTACGGCCGTCACCCGTCGAGCTTCTCAAGATCGCCGAACGCTGGCGGCCCTGGCGCGGGGCGGCGGCACGGCTTCTATGGGCCGATTATGCGCACTCTCAACGCGCGAGAAAGGCGGAGCCCAGAAAAAAACGCGGTCCAACAGCCTGATTTTTCAGGATTCACGGGCTTCCAGGGAACAAAATCCTCTAGCGCTTCACATATCCGACATGCGCGGCTAGTATCCCGCCCGACAGGTGGCAAAGAACACGCGATTCGCAACAGCTAAACTGCGAGGAACCGCGACGGTGAATGCGCACGTTAGAATGCCGGACAACTGCCCGGCCCTGGTGTTGAATGCCGACTTCCGGCCCTTGAGCTACTATCCTTTGTCGCTCTGGAGCTGGCAGGAAACGGTCAAGGCCGTCTTTTTGGATCGGGTCAACATCGTCTCCGAGTACGACCGTTTCGTGCGTTCTCCCAACATGGAGATGCGCTTGCCGAGCGTCGTCTCGCTCAAGACTTATGTCCGCCCCGCGCTTTACCCGGCTTTCACGCGCTTCAACGTGTTCCTGCGCGACCGCTTCACCTGCCAATACTGCGGCGACAAGCACGATCTGACCTTCGACCATTTGATCCCGCGTTCGCGCGGTGGCCTGACCCGTTGGGACAACGTCGTGGCCGCGTGCGCACCGTGCAACCTGCGCAAGGGCGGCATGATGCCGAACGTCGCCCGCATGTTCCCGCGCCAGGAACCCTACCGGCCGACGGTGTTCGAACTGCACCGCAACGGGCGCCTCTTCCCGCCAAATTACCTGCACCAAAGCTGGCTCGACTATCTCTATTGGGATACGGAGCTTGAGCCGTAGGTTACTCGCAGTACGATCGGATCGCTTCCAGGCGCGCCGCATTGGCACTATTCGTGCTGCAGCGTGGCGCTGTCCTGAGAGAATGCAATGCCGGCAATCAAAGCATACATTCCAGTACTCGCGGTTTGCGCCGCATTGTTTGTTGCTCCAGCCAAAGCCGAAGGCCCACCCGAATGGGCGTTCGCGGATACTGCAAAGCCAAAGATGAACGCGCTGCCGCCCGATGACGGCAAAATCAGAAGCGTGCCCGGCAGCCCGGTAGAACATTCCATCCCGCAGATCCGCAACTTCTACGCACCGCCCGATTGGCATCCCGAAGATCACCCAGCAATGCCCCCGCTCGTTGCGCGTGGCGTCAACCCAGGCATCTATGCGTGCGGTTACTGCCATCTTCCAACCGGCAATGGCCGGCCGGAAAACGCCAATATCGCGGGGCTTCCGGCGGCATACATCGTGCAGCAGATCAAAGACATGGCGAGTGGTGCGCGCACGTCGTCGCTGCCGAAACATTTCCCGCAAGAGCTCATGTTGAAACTCGCCGGACCCGCGGCCAACGACCCTGGCCTTGCCGAGGCCGCAGCGTACTTCGCCGCCATGAAGCCGCGAGCGGTCTACAAGGTCATTGAATCCGAAACGATCCCAAAAGTGGACATTTACCGCTGGGTCTACAGGAAACTGGAAGGCGAAAGTACCGAACCCATTGGCAATCGCGTGGTTGAGCTGCCCGACGACATGGAACACTTTGAAAATCGTGACGGGCGGATCACCTATACGGCTTACGTGCCGCCCGGCAGTATCGCCAAAGGCGCAGCACTCGTGAAAACGGGGAAATGTGCCGACTGCCACGGCGCCGATCTCAAGGGACTGAAAGACGTGCCCCCCATCGCCGGTCGATCTCCGGGATATCTCGCGCGCCAGCTTTATGACTTCAAATCGGGCGCGAGAACTGGTGCAGGTGCCGCGCTCATGAAACCCGTCGTTGCGCCATTAACCAACGATGATCTCGTGGCGATCACGGCTTATCTCGCAACGCTCGACCCGTGACCAATTCGCTCTCTGAGTAGAGCAGGGACGCCGCGCCATTTTTTCGCCATGCCTTTTGGGCTGCATATACAGCTGCGGGAGCCGGTCCAGAAAAGCGTACAGTCAACTGGGGGTCTTCGTCATGGCAGCGCCCGCTCTGCGAAACACAATCTATTCCGAGTTCTCCGATCACTCGGTCGAGCACGAAGACGGCGAGTTCGAGCGCGAAGAGTTTTTCACGGGCGATAGGATTTGCCCACCGCGTCCCCAGCGCAGCAGCCTCACAAAGTTGGTGTCGTGGCTCGTCATTCTTGGTGCGTTCTATGGCGGGTGGTCGCTTTGGAGAGACCGGCCGGCTTGGATTGAAACAGTCGCAGCCGATGCCTCCGCTCTTTGGACCGCGTTGAACCCGAAAAACTCGCATCCCGTTCAGCCTGAGCAGGCGGCAAACACGCCGCCGCCCGTGCCGGAACAAGCCGTTGCCGAAACAGAGGTCGCCGACGCTCCCGGATGGGAAGCAGGAACCGCCGTTGCAGCTGTGACGACGGACGCCGCAACTGCAGAATCAGACGACACAGCAACCGCCGGCGCAACGCCGGCCGCGCCTGTGCCCCAACAACCATCTCCCCCGCGAACAGACCGCTACGAAAAGCAGGCGGAAGCGGTCGGACTAAACCCTGACCTATCCAGGGCGACGCTCAAGAGTCTGACCGAGGCCGACTTTCGCAATGCCGGTATCGCAATAAAGACCGCGCTGTCCGAGACGCCTGAATCGGAAGTCTTTACCTGGCCCGCGAAACCAAAGCCTAGTCTCGCTCAGTTCGAAGTGCGCTTCGTGCCGGGTGCTGCGGACAGTTGCCGCCGCTATGTCGTGACAGTGACCAAGGACCGCTGGTCGACGACCGCGCCGCCGATGGAGAAGTGCGGGGTAGCTTCACCCTCGATCAACTCGAATAAATCGTAGGCCTGATTTCAACTGAAAAAAAATACCCCGCCTTTTGAGGGGCGGGGCAAAGTCAACAGACGACAGACAGGATTGCGAATAAATGTAGTGCCGGTTTCAAGCCGCGCGCGGCAGGGGATGCGCGCACAGTTCCTCGGCGATGTGATCGACAGCCTTTTCCCAAGTGAGCTCTGTGTCGCCCGCCGCACTTAAACCAAATGCGACGACGGCGTCGACCGGCGTGCCGCCATCCGCAAAGACGCGGCCGCAGGCTTGGCGGCTGACGGAAATAGCGTGATGCCATTGAATAGGATTGATGTGTCCGGGGGTGAACTGAGACACGGTGAGAGACATTTGGGGATGAGACAGTTGGAGAGACATGGCCTCGCTCCTATTTACTTGAGTTGTAACTTGGGGGGATAACGCAGGCACGCTTACTGGAAACGGATGTGTCTGAAATGTTGGAACGCACGGCGGCAAAATCAAGTTACTCAAAGCAGGCGGCAGACACACAGAGCGCTTTTGACATCATTACGCGAGACCGTGCCAGATGATGTCTGTTGAGGGCTAACTCTCGAACACTCCATATGTCTGCCAACTTGTTGGGACTGTTTCCAATCCCTGAATCCGGTTGATTTAGGCGAATTACTGAAGTTTGCGCGCCACTTTAACGGGGGAGGGAATAGCTGGCGGCACAATACGCACGTTACGCAACACACTCGACACAACATCACTTAACTGACGCCACTCACTGCCACTGGAAGCCATTTGATCCTCACGCTGACGCAATAGAACTTGCTTGTTACTCGCCGGTACAAACGCAAAACTCGTGACGAAATTCCGGGATTTTTCTTGAGTGCGGGCGAGCAGCTGAGACATACGCATGAACTTATCTGTCCGAGCTGCTCGCCTTATTTTATTGAAAGTGCGGGTCAGCACACTTTTAGGAGTCTGATCAAACGCTGACGCAACAAACGCAACCTTACGCAACTCGACGCTACAAAACGCAACAGGTACGCTACGCTTACAAAAACCAATCTCGCGGGTACGCAATTCTTCAGGCTTCAACGTGTCTGCGCCATCAACGCGGCGCTGAACCAAGGACTTGAACGCAAGAACAGATTTCGGGGTACGCAGTACTTCAAACACTGGAACACCCCCGTTACGCATTTACATGACGCTTTTACTTGTCTCGTCCGCCCCGGTTGCCAAACTCAGCTGCCCGGTTGTGTCCCGCGAACGAAGAGAGAATAGCCGTCACATTCGGGCAACGCCAAGGCGCGATATTGTCGGAGCGGTGTTATTTGGATTGACAGGAGACAACAGGCCGGAAATCCAGGCTTTCTCAGACTCTGAGAGCTGTGGAAAAAGTTGCAGCCGTTGAAATTGTTCGGTTTTTAAAAATGGTTGCGCGCGGCTGTCGCTGCCCGGGCAGAAAGTCCCGCGATAACAAGCGAGGCGATCGCATTCCAGCCTGCGAAAGACAGACCGAGAATGCGGATCGCGGCTTCGTCACATCGCACGACGCGGGTGGTTTCCAGTTCTTTGATCAAACTGCCCGCTGCCGTCGAAATCGCTTGATCTCCGGCGCACGATTGGGGCCCGGGCCAGAATTTCCACTCAGCGCCTGCGTGATACGTGCCTAGACCGGCGTTCGCGGCAAATGCAAGTGCCGCCAGAGCGAACAAAGCAATGGCCCAGTTGCGTTCGCCACCGGACGACAGCGCCAAGGCTGCAAAGAGAACGGGAATAGCAAAGTAGTAGGCGTAGCGTTGCATGAAGCAGAGCGGGCAGGGGTAATAACCGCCGATGTACTGAAAGCCGAGCGCGATGAGAATGGACGCGGCGGCAAGAAAAAGCGCCGTGCTGCCGGACTGGTAGGCGAGGCTACGATCAATCGCCAATCTCTCAGCCATACGCGCGCACTCCCGGCTTAGAACAGATACTTCACAGCGACAAACCCGCCAACAAGCAGCACAACAAAGACTGTTGTCACCAGCGTCAGACGTTTTTCGATGAACTCGCGGATCGGCTCACCGAAGTAGTATAGGAGGCCTGCAACGAGATAAAAGCGCATGGCGCGGGCGACAATGCTGGCGCCGATAAACGAAAAAAACGGCATCTTGCCGACGCCGGCGGCAATCGTGACCACCTTGTATGGAATGGGCGTCGCGCCTTTAATGATGACAGCCGGAACGCCGTACTCCTGGACGAACTTGATGAAGCCGTCGAGCGCGCCTTCCTTGCCGTAGAATTTCAATATCGGCAGGCCGACCGCGTCATAGAGGTAGTAGCCGATGGCGTACCCGAGAATGCCGCCGATGACCGACGCCACCGTGGCGATGGTCGCATACCAGAACGCCTTTTTCCGGTTGGCCATGATCATCGGGATCAGCATGACGTCGGGCGGGATCGGGAAAAACGAGCTTTCGATGAAGGACACGACGGCCAGCGCCCAAGGTGCCTTCTCGTCGGAGGCCTTGCGCATCATCCAGTCGTAGAGAGATCGAAGCATGGGGCGCTCATTAGAGTGCGTCGGGCGCATTGTCTATTGGGACGTGCGCCTTCGAAGCCCCTAAACGACAACAGAAGGAAGTTAACAGTTCCTTCATAGGATCTGCGTACCTCTATATTCCGGATGCTGCTTATTCGCCACTTGGGTCGTCTGTTGCCAAGGCATGCCGCCCATCATCGTCATATTTTAAATGCACAACTTGCGGCAAACGGAGATTTTTTATGCCCGTTACGATCGACAGTACGAACAGCACTCTATCGACGACCGGCACCGCCTACAGTCAGGCAACTGCCGACCCATTGACGATCGCGGCCAATGGATACCTTCTCAGCACTGTCGACGATGCGCTTTTGCTGAACGGGACTTCGCAAGCCTATGAGGTAACTGTAAATGGAGACGTCTCCACTTTTGCCACGGCCAGAGCCGGTATCTACCTTTCGGACCTCACGAGTTCTGCCGCCATCACCGTTGGAACCACGGGCCACGTCTACGGCAATGGTCAAGGCATATATTCCGTGGGGCTCGCAACGATCACCAATAATGGCTCGATCGCCGGGGCTACTGGCGTTGGCATTTACAATGGCGGCAACGGCGACTTCACAATCACCAACAATGGCCGGATTAGTTCAGACAGTGTCGTCGCCATTAGCCTTTCGGGAACAGGAACGCATAGCATTAACAACAGTGGCACCATCAAAGCTGCCACGGGTCAAGACGCGATTCAATCTACCAACCCGACGGGAGTCGAAATTGTTTATAATAATGCTCTGATCGACGGTAACGTGAACCTGGGCGGCGGACATGACGAGTACTACGGCAGTTTCGGCGGAACTGTGCAGGGCAGCATCAATATGGGCGACGGAGCGGATACGTTCTATGGCGGCCCAAATACAGATTACGCATTCGGCGGCAATGACGCCGACTACATGCACGGCAATGCGGGCCACGACGAACTCAACGGCGACGCTGGTGGAGACACGCTCAACGGCGGCCTTGGAGACGATATTCTGACCGGCGGGACCGGTGACGACCTCTACATCGTCAATTCTAGCGGTGACGATATTGTTGAAATCGCTGGCGATACCGGTGATCGTGTTCAATCCAGCGTAAGCTTCGCCCTTGAGGCAGCCGACCACGTCGAATTTCTCGAGACCACCTCGGCTGTGGCAACCACTTCCATCAAACTCACTGGAAACAATCTAGCGCAGACGATCAGCGGCAATGCCGGCGCCAATATCCTTTCGGCGGGTGGCGGTAACGACATTCTGGTTGGCGGCCTGGGCCGGGACAAGCTGACGGGAGGCTCAGGTTACGACAACTTTGATTTTAACGCGCGGAACGAGACCGGTAAAACCGCAGCCACACGCGACGTCATTACGGACTTCGTTCACGGGATCGACGATATCGACCTATCGCAAATTGACGCCTCAACTTCCCGTAGCGGCAATCAGGCTTTCAGGTTCATCGGAACAATTGACTTCCGGGGCGTCGCTGGCGAACTGCATTACAGTCACGTTGGCAGCAAGACCATTATCGAAGGCGACGTCAACGGAGACGGCCGTGCAGACTTCCAAATCGAACTTTTGGGCCGGAAAGTTCTCTCTGGCGGCGATTTCGATTTGTAGTGCGAATTTCCTCACTGGCCAAACCGCACTCAAGAGATAGGGGATCCCGGAGCCAGATTGTGAACGAATGCCCTTGAGAGCTCAGCGACGACGGCATTGAGTACAAACCGGCCCTGGGGCGTGGCGCGGATGATACCGAAAATGGCAGGTCCACCGTGATCCGGCCGTAAGCCTGGCCCAACACACATCGGGATCGGGTTGAGTTCGTTCGCGCGCCAGCTGTTCGGCGCTGAGCCCGGCAACCGTTCCAGCAGTCCAAGGCCAATCAGTCCATCGATTGCCTGAGTGGATGGCGTTACGCCGCCCAGCGCCGCGAGCCGGTCCAGATCCACACCCTCGCGCAACCGCAAGCCCATAAGCAGCATCTCGTCGGCCTGCTCAGTGCGGGTAATTCCGGTTTGTTCGGTGAAGCCGTGACCATACTCTACCACGCGCGCCAACCACGCTTCGGGATTTTTCTCGGTGACGGTTGCGATGCGCCGTCCTCCTGCAAGAAGCCTTCCATGCGCACCCGGGCCAATGCCCGCATATTCGCCGTAGCGCCAATAGAGAAGATTGTGCCGGCTCTCTTCGCCTGGACGCGCGTGATTGGAAATCTCGTAAGCGTCGAACCCGCGCGCCGATGTCATCTCCTGCGTGATTTCATAGAGCGCGAGTGCCGCATCTTGATCTGGCACGATCAGCTTGCCCGCCGCGTGCAGCGCTGCGTAAGGCGTATCGGGCTCGATAGTCAGCTGATAGAGCGAGATGTGATCGCCGGCGAGGTCGAGAGCCTCAGTGAGTTCCGCGCGCCAGGCATCCGGCTGTTGACCGGGACGGGCATAGATCAGATCGAATGAAAAACGATCGAACGTGTCAGCTGCGATTTTGAGCGCTGCTTTGGATTCAGCAACCGTGTGAATGCGGCCGAGTTTTTTGAGGTCATCATCACGCAGCGACTGCAAACCCATCGACACGCGGTTGATGCCGGCTGCGCGATAACCTTGGAAGCGCGTGGCTTCGACGCTGCCGGGATTGGCTTCGAGTGTGATTTCGGCGTTGGCCGCAACAGGCCACAGCTTGGCGATGTGATCGAGGATGGCACCGACCGTTTCCGGCTTCATCAGCGAGGGCGTGCCGCCCCCGAAGAAAATGGAGGAGACAGTGCGGTTTTCGCCTGCGACGCATTTCGGCAACCGGCTAACAGCCTGCGGCATACCCGTGAATCCCCCTCCCCCTTGCGGGGAGGGGAGTCGTGCCTCGCCACTCCGACTATCAAGCGGAGCAATTGAAGTAGCCACATGATCCAACTCGCGTTTGTAGGCTGCGAGAAACCGCGCTTCGTCCCAGCCCTTGTGACGGACGTGCGAATTGAAATCGCAGTAAGGGCACTTCTGCGCGCAAAACGGCCAATGGATGTAGACGCCGAAACCGGGGTTGCGCATTGCCAATTGGTGCGTTTCGTTACTCATGTCTACTCGCCGCCAAAAGAATCTTGGCCATCGTGCGCCACTTGGGCTCGTCGGCGAACTTTGCGTCCGAAAGATATGCGGACATGGCTTCGAGATATTCCTCAAGCGTGGCGCTTTCCCAAGCGCCCGAATTCTTTTGCAGGTCGGCGCGCAAGTTCGCGATAAAGGACGCCAACTCTGCCTGTGTCGAGATATTTGCCGCCGCCGCCGTCAGGGCAGATAGATCGCGGCCAGACGTATGACCCGGCGCGGTCGACACGCCGAGGTGTTCGAGGCACTCGGCCTTGAATTTCGCGAACGCCCGTGTGCGATGCGATCCGGCGTATTTTTCGGCCGGTTCCATCTCGCCATAGGTGCGCGTAGCGCCTTCGGGAACGAACATCGGATCGTAGCCAAAGCCATTACCGCCGCGCGCCGGCCAAACGACATGGCCGAAGACGCGGCCTTCATAAAACTCGTGCGCACCGTCCGGCCAGCACAGGCACAGAACCGAAATAAAATTCGCGCGCGGCGGGTTCAAAGCTTTCCATGCGGCGCGTTTCGACAGCTCGTCATTCACGCGAGACATCGCCAAGCTGAAGTCGCGCGTTTGCCCCGCCCAATCGGCGGAATAAACGCCCGGCGCGCCGTCGAGTGCGTCGATTTCCAATCCGGAATCGTCGGCGAGCGCAGGCAGGCCGGAGCCAACCGCTGACGCCTTGGCTTTGATCAACGCATTGCCGCGAAATGTCGTCTCTGTCTCGGCAGGTTCAGCTAATCCGAGATCAGCAGCTGACACGGCATCGAGCCCATAGGGCTGGATGAGCTGGTTGATTTCCCAGACCTTACCTTTGTTGTGGCTGGCGACCACCAGTTTGGAGCCGCGTTCAAGTCTTCGCATTAAGTTAGTCCCCAAATGCGCGGCTCGGCGAACTCGATGGCGTTGCCTGCGGGATCGCGGAAATAAATCGAGCGCCCGCCGCCTGGCCATTCGAAATCGGCTTCGATGCCGATGCCCTTCAATTCCAGATGCGCGCGCCACTTGGTGATCTCGTCTGCGCTCGCGGCAAAACAAACGTGCCCTTCGCCAACCGCGCCATGCGGCGGAACAGGCAACTTTGGGTCTTTCGGCGGCAACACGGTGTGCTCTGGATTGAAGATCAGCAGCATCTGATTGCCGACGCGATAGAACACCTGACGGCCCGCCATCTTCGAGACCGGCTCAAGCCCAAGAACATCGCGATAGAAGTTCTCCGCCGCGTCGAGATCGGCTGCGTAGACGATTGTCTCAAGAATTCCAGATGGTCGGGTTACCATCGTCAATTCAGAGCCCAGAGGAAAAGAATGGTCGCGGCCGCGCCGAGCATGGTGCGGACAGCATGGAGCCCGCCCCACTTCAAGATCAAAGCGCGCGACGCAGGTCCCGCTTGTTCGGGCGGGATGTCATTCAGCGTGTGATTGACTGGCATGATCACGAACATTGTGAAAGGCCAATTGGCCACCAGCACAATTGCACCGATGAGCCATGCCCAGTGTCCCGTGGACCACCAGGTCAGAAGTCCAAACAGAAAGCCGATAACCGCAAGGGCGGCCTGCATTGTGAAACCGCGCGCATAGCTCGGTTTCCATTGCGCCAGCAGTGCACGATCATCAAGACCAAGCCTTGCCGGTTGTTCCGCCCAATTGATGTAGAACGCTGCTCCCGTGAACAGTGCGGCGACCGTCAAAGCGAATGGTCCGAAGTTCATGGCAAAACTCCGTTTTAGCTGTTCATCCAACCGTCAGCTTCTGCAATTGCGTGAGTTCGCCGATGCCTTTTTTAGCGAGCACCATGAGCTGGTCGAAGCGCTCTTGCGTGAATGGCGTCGTCTCGGCCGTGCCTTGCACTTCGACGATGCCGCCGGTACCGGTCATGACAAAGTTCGCATCCGCATCAGCGTTGGAATCTTCCGCGTAGTCGAGATCAAGCACTGGCTGGCCCTTGTAGAGGCCGCACGAGATTGCCGCGATGGAATCGCGTAAGACCGCGTCCTTCACCATGTCGCGCATTTTCATCCACTGGATGCAATCGTGCAGCGCCACCCATGCGCCGGTAATGGCCGCCGTGCGCGTGCCGCCATCGGCCTGAATGACGTCGCAGTCGACTGTGATCTGGCGTTCGCCCAATTTCGGCAAATCGACCACGGCGCGCAGTGCGCGACCAATGAGGCGCTGGATTTCCTGCGTGCGGCCAGACGGGTGCCCACTCGTCACTTCGCGGCGCGTGCGTTCGTTGGTGGCGCGCGGCAGCATGGCGTATTCGGCAGTGACCCAGCCCCGGCCTTGGCCCTTGAGCCAAGGCGGCAGACGTTCCTCGAGACTGGCGGTGCACAAGCACATGCGTGTCGCCAAACTTGATGAGGCACGAGCCCTCGGCATGTTTCGAGACGGCGCGTTCAATCGAGACGCGGCGCAATTCGTCGGGCTGGCGCTTCGAGGGTCGCATGGGGCTCCGGGGCTTCCTTTGGGTAACTTTGTGGCGAGACCCTAATGAACGCTTCGGCCCGCTTCAACCTTAAAGGCAGACAAAAGCGCGTCCGTTTGACGGGAGGGGGTAGGGTTCCCTACACTCAGGGCGTATGACACGGCAACCGGCACTTATAAGTTCCCATGCTAAGACCCCATGATTGACGGCAAGAGCGAGCTGCAACTGTTGAACGAGCGCTCGCGCACGATTCTCAGGCGCATCGTCGAATCCTATCTCACCACGGGGGAACCCGTAGGATCGCGCAATCTGGCGCGCGCGCTCCCTATTGCCCTTTCACCCGCGTCGATCCGCAACGTCATGTCGGATCTAGAGCACTTAGGACTTATCATCTCGCCACACACTTCCGCCGGGCGGATGCCGACGCAACTTGGTTTGCGCATGTTTGTCGATGGCCTACTCGAAGTCGGTGATATTTCTCAAGATGAGCGCAAGCAGATCGAAGCCCAGATTGGCTTCCAGCGCGAGAAGTCCGTTGATCAACTCTTGGCTGAGGCCGGGGAAATGATGTCCGGCTTATCGCATTGTGCAGGTGTCGTGCTCGCCGAAAAGCAGGTCGCGCGCCTCAAGCACATCGAGTTCGTGCCGCTGGAACCCGGCAAGGGTCTGGTTGTGCTGGTCGACGAAGAACAAAATGTCGAAAACCGGATCATCTCGCTTCCCGCCGGGCTGCCTCCGTCTGCGTTGCAGGAAGCCTCCAACTATCTCAACACGCATATTCGTGGAATGACGATCAGCGAGGCGCGAGGCGCAATCGAGAAAAGTCTCACGGACGCCAAGGCCGAACTCGACATCCTAACTCAAAAAGTCATCAAGGCGGGTCTCGCTGAGTGGTCAGGCGTTGCGGACGACCGCAAGAGCTTGATCGTGCGCGGGCAAGGCAATCTGTTGAAAGATCTGACCGCGATTGAAGATCTGGAACGGATCCGGCAGCTATTCGACGATCTCGAATCCAAGCGCGACATCGTCCAGCTGTTGGGCGATTCTGAAAACGCCGAGGGCGTCAAAATTTTCATAGGTTCGGAGAACAAGTTGTTCTCGCTCTCGGGATCTTCCCTTGTCGTCGCCCCGTTCCGCGACGAGACCCGGCGCATCGTCGGCGTACTCGGCGTCATTGGACCGACACGGCTCAATTATGCCCGGATCATTCCCATGGTGGATTATACGGCGCGGCTGATCAGCCGCATTCTAACTTAATCAGAAATCCTTGATTTTTGGGCCGCCCGGGCCGATATCCAGCGCGCAGCAAGGCGCGTCAAATGCGGAGCAACAATGAGCGGCGAAAAGACCCAGGCGGAAACGGGCATTGATTTTTCGGCGGACGACCTTATGCCGCCCATGCCATTGCCGCCCGGAGGCGCGGCGGAGGTTGGGCTGCCGGGAGGCGAACCGGAGTTTGGGCCGCCCGGAGGCGGACTGGGGATTGGTGTCGAGCAGTTCAAGGCCATCGTCACGGCGCTGCAGGACGAACTTGAGAAAAAGACGGCCGAAGCCGCGGATAAGCACGACGCATTCATGCGCGCCGTGGCCGAAACCGAAAATGTGCGCCGCCGCCTCGAGAAGGAAAAAGACGAGACGGCCAAGTACGCCATCAGCAAGTTCACCAAAGACATTTTGTCAGTCGGCGACAATTTCCAGCGCGCCATTTCGGCCGTACCGCCAGAAGCAGCGGCCAGCGACCCAGCGCTCAAAAATTTCCTCGACGGGGTCATACTTGCAGAACGCGATTTCCGCTCCGCGCTCGAAAAAAACGGCGTGCGCATTATCGATCCGGCCGGACAACCCTTTAATCCGCACCACCATCAGGCCGTCATGGAAAAAGAAGACCCAAGCGTCCCCAACAGCACCGTGCTACAAGTTTTCCAGACCGGCTATTTGATCGATGACAGGTGCTTGAGACCGGCCATGGTCGTCGTCTCGCGTGGTGGGCCCAAGGCTGCCAAGGCGCCGGAAACCAAGGCGCCGGAAACAGAGACACCGTCATAAGCGAATAATATCTGACACGAGACTTGAAGGCAGACCTGAAAGGAGGAGTTGCGTTATGCATTCGAACTTGAAACGTTATCTGCGCACGGCGACCCTAGGCTTCGCGCTCAGTGCCGCCATGGCAATCACGCCCGCTTCGGCAGATCATCACGAGAGCGGGTCAGTGCCCGATCACTCGCAACACGCGGTGACGAAACCGGCAGGCACGCCCGAACTCTCCGAAGCCTCGAAGGCCTTCGAAGAAGCCATGATGAAAATGCACAAGGACATGACGATCCCCTACACCAACGATGTCGATGTCGATTTTGTGCGCGGAATGATCCCGCATCATCAAGGCGCCATCGATCAGGCCAACGTGTTTCTAAAGTACACCAAGGACCTTCGCCTGCGCCGCCTGGCACTTGGCATCATCGCCGCCCAGCGCAAGGAAATCCGCTTCATGCAACGTTGGCTGAAAGAACACGAAAAAGGCTTGGCGCCTGGCGAGGCTCCAGCTTCACTGGATGATCCGGCGCCAGAAGACGCGACCCCTTCGAACGCCACTCCGGCTCCCGGTGCGAAAGGGCAGCAATAGCCAGTCGTAGGGGGCCTTCATGCCACAGGCCCCCTAGGCATTTGTTTTCCATCAAGGAGATGGAGGTTTTTAGCCGGTGCAGCCAAAATAGGTCACAGTCCGGTGATCCAGAACCGTTGCAGCCGTGAAGCCCCTCCCTATATAAGCCTCAGCCACACATGAAACTCAGGGGTCCGGCCGGAGACGCTTCAGATTAATGAGCGTTTCGTACCGATCTTGGTGCCAAATCAATGGGCCAAGCTTTTTGGACCAAGCCGGTCTGCCACAACGAAGAGGACTATCGAAATGGGTAAAGTTATTGGAATCGATCTCGGAACCACAAACTCGTGCGTCTCCGTTATGGAGGGCGGCAAGCCAAAGGTACTGGAGAATTCCGAAGGCGCAAATACAACCCCATCGATCATTGCGTTCTCATCTGACGACGAACGCCTCGTTGGCCAGCCCGCCAAGCGCCAGGCCGTGACCAACCCCACCAACACTTTCTTCGCCATCAAGCGCCTTATCGGCCGCCGCTTCGATGATGTGGATGTCCAGAAAGATTTGAAGCTCGTTCCCTTCAAGATCGTCAAGGGCCCGACCGGCGACGCTTGGGTCGAGAGCCATGGCAAACAGTATTCACCTCAGCAGATCTCCGCTTTCATTCTCCAGAAGATGAAGGAAAGCGCGGAAGCAAAACTCGGCGAGCCGGTGACACAGGCCGTCATCACGGTTCCCGCTTACTTCAACGACGCCCAGCGCCAGGCAACGAAAGACGCCGGCAAAATCGCTGGTCTTGAAGTGCTGCGCATCATCAACGAACCGACGGCAGCTGCACTCGCTTACGGTCTCGACAAAAAGAAAGAAGCCAAGACGATTGCGGTCTACGACCTCGGCGGCGGCACGTTCGACGTGTCGATCTTAGAAATCGGCGACGGCGTGTTCGAAGTGAAGTCGACCAATGGCGACACGCATTTGGGCGGCGAAGACTTCGACATGAAGCTCGTTGCGTATCTGGCCGACGAATTCAAGAAAGAGCAGGGCATCGATCTCAAGAACGATAAGCTCGCACTCCAGCGCCTGAAGGAAGCTGCCGAAAAAGCCAAGATCGAACTGTCGAGCGCACAAGCGACCGAAATAAATCTGCCGTTCATCACGGCCGATCAGTCCGGCCCCAAGCATCTCACCATGAAGCTCACGCGCGCCAAGCTCGAGAGTCTCGTCGACGATCTCATCACCCGCACCAAAGGCCCATGCGAAAAGGCCATGAAAGACGCGGGTCTCAAGGCGTCGGAGATCGACGAAGTCGTGCTCGTCGGCGGCATGACGCGCATGCCGAAGGTCCAGCAGCTGGTCAAGGATTTGTTCGGCAAAGAGCCGCACAAGGGCGTCAACCCGGATGAAGTCGTGGCCATAGGCGCGGCGATCCAAGGCGGCGTTCTCAAAGGCGAAGTTAAAGACGTTCTCCTGCTCGACGTAACGCCACTGTCGCTCGGCATCGAAACCCTGGGCGGCGTGTTCACTCGGCTTATTGACCGGAATACGACGATCCCGACCAAGAAGAGCCAGACCTTCTCGACCGCCGAAGACGGCCAGAGCGCCGTTACCATCCGCGTCAGCCAAGGCGAGCGCGAAATGGCGGCGGACAACAAGATGCTTGGGCAGTTCGATCTCGTCGGCATTCCGCCGTCGCCGCGCGGTGTACCGCAGATCGAAGTCACGTTCGATATCGACGCTAACGGCATCGTGCACGTTTCGGCCAAGGACAAAGCCACAGCCAAGGAACAGTCGATCCGCATCCAGGCGTCGGGCGGGTTGTCTGATGCCGACATCGACAAGATGGTCAAGGAAGCGGAAGCCAACGCGGCCGACGACAAGAAAAAGCGTGAACTTGTCGAGGCCCGCAACCACGCCGAGGCGCTGGTTCACGGCACCGAAAAGTCGCTGACTGAGAACGCGTCGATCCCGGCGGTCGCATCGGTCAAGGGCGATGTCGAAGCGGCCGTTGCCAAAGTCAAAGAAGCGATCGCTGGCGAAGATACCGAGGCGATCAAAGCCGCGACCGGCGAGTTGACCCAAGTCGCCATGAAAATCGGTGAAGCCGTCTACACGGCCAAGGGCGGAGCTGCCGGCATGGATGGCGAAGACGCAGCGGATGCAAAGTCCGAGAGCGGCGACGACGTGGTCGATGCAGACTTCGAAGAGGTCAAGGACGACAAGAAGAAATCCGGTTGAGTTGTACGATGGCGAAAAGCCTCTTTCGTACGCGATCGAATTCCGGGCTGCAGCGATCGCTTTTCGCTGCAGCCATTTTCACGATTGGGATGCAGGCCGCAAAACCGGTGGACGCGGGTGGCAAAATGGACGAAATCCAGGCGCGTTCGAGGCTGCTGCTCCCTGTTACTCTGGAGCTTGAAGGCAGGGCCGCAATCGCCATTGAAGGCAAGTCCGTCGCTGACCTTAAGGGCGTTTACGAAGGTATTCGCGCCCGCTCGGATGAAGCCCAAAAGCACATCGAGGCCGGCGGCAACGCCTGCGGTTGCGACGTTGCACTGACAAACTTGCTCATTGCCGTGGGATTTGCCATCAACAAGCTCGACGGGCAGGGTCGCTTTGAACCTTGGATGGACGATGAAAGTTTGGATCTCCTCGACAAATTTGACAGCTTCGCAACAGACTGCGCCAATGACGCAGAGGTTCAGCCCGCGACTAGGCGGCTCACAGCCAAACATCTGAAAGCCGAATAAAGCGATGGCCAAACGCGACTACTATGAAGTTCTAGGCGTCGCCCGCAATGCTGGCGAGCAAGACCTCAAATCAGCTTATCGCCGCCTTGCGAAGGATTTCCATCCCGACCGGAACGCTGGCGACAAAGATGCCGAGCGCAAGTTCAAGGAAGTCAACGAAGCTTATGAAGCCCTGAAAGATCCGCAAAAGCGTGCGGCCTACGATCAGTTCGGCCACGCCGCTTTCGACGGCGGTATGGGCGGGCGCGGCGGACAGGCCGGCTTTGGTCCCGATTTCGCCTCGTCTATGTCCGATATTTTCGACGACCTGTTCGGCGAGTTCATGGGAGGACGGCGCGGGCCCGGTCAAGGCGCGGGTCAAGGCGGCGGGCAGCAGCGCCGCAGTACAGGCCGCGAGCGCGGCGCGGACTTACGTTACAATCTCGATATCACTTTAGGTGACGCGTTCTCCAGCAAGACAGCCGAAATCATCGTTCCCGCCAGCATTTCCTGTGAAACGTGCTCCGGAACCGGCGCCAAGGCCGGCACGAAGCCGAAGACCTGTACCAGCTGCGGCGGCATGGGCAAGGTGCGCGCCAGCCAGGGCTTCTTCACAATCGAGCGCACATGCCCGGCGTGCCATGGACGCGGCGAAACGATTGACGATCCGTGTGGCTCTTGCTCAGGATCGGGCCGCATCACCAAAGAGCGTAAGCTTAGCGTCAACATCCCATCCGGCGTCGAGGACGGCACACGCATTCGCTTAGCCGGCGAAGGCGAGGCGGGCCTGCGCGGCGGGCCGCCGGGCGATCTCTATATTTTCCTCTCGATCAAGCCGCACGCATTTTTCCAGCGCGACGGCGCGGACGTCTTTTGCAAGGTACCTATCTCCATGACGACGGCAGCACTCGGCGGCCAGATCGACGTGCCGACGCTTGAAGGCGCAACGACGCGGGTCAAGGTTCCGGAAGGCACCGAAAGTGGCAAGCAGTTCCGCTTGAAGGGCAAGGGTATGCCAGTTTTACGCTCCAAAGTGACGGGCGATATGTACATTCAAGTGGATGTCGAGACGCCAAAGAACCTAACGCGGCGCCAGCGCGAGCTGCTCGAAGAATTCGAAAAAGAGAGTCACAAGGAAACGAGCCCGGAAAGCGCCGGGTTCTTTTCACGCGTGAAGGATTTTTTTGAGGGTAAAAGCGGGTGACCGCTTCTCAAGGTCCGTCCGCCGGAGTGCTGCGTACCAATTGTTGATCCTACCCACAGTTCACACACCCAAATTTCACACACCCAAGAGTTCTGCATGACCAAGACGAACGCCTCAGAGCCGCGCCTGCTCTTCATCTCGGGCAGTGCGCGCGAGAAATCCTGGAACAAGAAGTTGGCGCGCCTCGGTCATCAGATCGCAGACGCGAACGGCATCGCATCTGCTTTTGCAGACCTCGGCGATTATCCGATGCCGATTTACAATGGCGACATCGAGACTCTGGATGGGCCGCCTGAGAACGCGCGCAAACTCAAAGCACTTATGAAAGTGCACTCGGGCATATTCATTGCGAGCCCAGAATATAACGCCTCATTTTCTGCACTGCTTAAGAATGCCTTGGATTGGGTCAGCCACACGCGCGACGAAGGCGAGGAGCCGCTTGAAGTTTTCAAGACGCGTGTTTTCGCTGTAGGGTCTGCATCTCCCGGCGGCATGGGCGGCTTGCGCGGGCTATCACAACTGCGGCTTGTTCTGGAGATTGGCTTGAGCGCGCTCGTGCTGCCAGATCAGTTTGCGGTGCCGCGCGCTGTTGACGCATTTGACGAGGACGGACATTTGAAGAACAAGGATGCCCAAGAAACGTATAAAAAACTGATCCAGAAACTTGCGCGTGCAGCGCACGTTCTGCATGGGTAGGGCTTTCCGCCTCTCTCCGTTTCTGCACTTAGTGGGGCGAGGGGATAACCGGACCAAAGAGATGACCAGCGACATCCGCGACAAACTCATCGTTGCCCTTGACGTTCCCACATATGACGACGCGCGTGCGCTGGTTGAAACTCTCGGCGAGACGGTCTCGTTCTATAAGATCGGATTGGAGCTATTATTCTCGGAGGGCTTGTCGCTCGCAAGCGAACTGAAGCACGAAGGCAAGCGCATCTTCCTCGACATGAAATTCCTCGACATCGGCAATACGGTTGAAAAGGCCGTGGCGAGCGTCGCAAATCATGGCTTCGATTTTCTCACGATCCACGGCACCGACAGCAAAGACCATGAAGGCCGCCGTCAAAGGACGCAGCAATTCAAAACTGAAACTCTTGGCCGTCACCGTGCTGACCAGCCTCGATCAAAACGATCTCGCAGAGCAGGGCATCGCCCTGTCACCGCGCGACCTCGTGCTCAAGCGCGCGAAGCTTGCTCGCGACGCTGGCGTCGATGGCGTCATCGCTTCGGGCCAAGAAGCAGCCGCCATCCGCGCCGCTTGCGGCTCCGATTTCTTGATCGTCACGCCCGGCATTCGTTTGCCGGGAGGCGAGGCTGGTGATCAAAAACGTATCACCACTCCCGAAGACGCGGTCAGCAACGGCGCTAACCATATCGTCGTCGGGCGTCCGATTAATGCCGCCAGGAACCCGGTAGAGGCCGCTCAAACCTTCCTGGAGCATTTGAGCCGAGCGGTCTGAAACCCCGCCAGCGGGCAAATTTAGGGCAGGGCGAGGCCTCGTGCCCCAGACTGTGCCCCAGTCTTGCCTTCACCGCGTCACGCTTCTCCCTAAATACCTGGTTAACCCCCTGTTAACCGAGGCAAAGCAATACGTTGGCTCACCTGCCCTTGGGTACTGCGTTGCGGGGTCGAATTATGCTTCTGAAAGTTTGCGCACGCTTTATGGCGTTGCTCGCCACTGCCCTCGCTATCGCGCTTCCCGCGTTCACAGGCCCCGCTTTAACAGGCGAAGACGCAGCGCAAAAACCTCTCTCCGGTGCCACGCTTGCATTTCTCGAATTGAAAAACGTGCGTGCCGATGCGCCGGTCTACATTCGCGTGTTCAAGGAGGAATCCGAACTCGAAGTCTGGAAAGCGCGCCCCGGCGGCCGCTTCGTGCACGTGAAGACCTACCCGATATGCACCTGGTCCGGCACGCTCGGCCCAAAGACAGCCCAGGGCGACCACATGGCGCCGGAAGGATTCTACAGCATCGGGCCGGACGGCATGAAACCCGACAGCACGTATCACTTAGCCTTGAACATCGGCTACCCGAATGCCCTTGATCGCGCGCTCGGACGCAGCGGCGCTTTCATCATGGTGCACGGCGACTGCAAGAGCGTCGGCTGCTTCGCCATGACCAATGAAAAGATCGAAGAAATTTACGCCTTCGTGCGCGAAGCATTGGAAGGCGGACAAGAGCGCGTTCCCGTCCACGTTTTCCCATTCCGCATGACAGCGGCAAATCTCAAGCGGCATGCAAATCATGAAGCCGCTGCGACGTGGGGTCCACTGAAAGAAGCCTACAACGACTTCTGGAAGACACAGTTGCCGCCGCGCATTGCGATGTGTTCCAAACGCTATGTCGTCAATCCGGTTTGGACCTCAGCCAACGAACCCGAAAGCGATCCGGCAAGTGCGTGTCCGGAAAGTGCCGGCAAACTCTTGGCACCGCTCTCACGCAAGCTAGCCAAGAAACTGACAGGCGATCCGCTGGTCGCAGACGGCGCAAAGATGCGCTCAATCGAGGATATCGCCAATTGGGACTCGTCAATCGCCAAAGCGGCCGTCGATAGCGCCGAAAAGCGCGAGCAGAACCGCAAGTTGCGTAAGGATGCGAGCAGCGTTAATCCGGGCGGCACAAACGGCGTGGCCCCGTTTCGCAACCAATAACCAGTCCTAAGTGTTGCCCGAGCGTGTCCCAAGCGCTATGGCTCAGGCCAACTCCGTTATCGGCCTTATGAGGAAGCAATGCCCAAGGGATACATCGTCGTCCGCGCTACCGTCACCAACCCAGAAAAGTGGGGCGAATACCTCGCGGCTTCAAAGCCGGTTCTCGAACGCTACGAAGGCAAGCCGATCGTGCGCGGCGGACGTTGCGAGATTGTCGAGGGCACAGGCGCAGCCCGCAACGTGGTGCTCGAGTTTCCAAGCTTTGAGAATGCGATCGGCTATGCGACGTGCGCCGAGTACCTGGCCGCAAAAGCATTGCGCCAAGGCGCCGGCACTCTCGACATGACGGTTGTCGAGGGTATTTGAACGAAAACCTTCCCAACCGAGGGAACTGAGGTTCCATGCCCCACTTCCCAACCAACGACGGTAAGCCCGCCTGGCGCGCAACTGTCCTGACGCTGTTCCCGGAAATGTTTCCGGGGCCGCTTGGTATATCTCTGCCTGGTCAAGCGCTGGAGGCCAAGCTCTGGTCACTCGAAACGATCCAGATCCGCAACTTCGGCCTTGGACGGCACCGCCAAGTCGACGATACGCCAACCGGCGGCGGCGCCGGCATGGTGCTGCGAGCGGACGTGCTTGGAGCGGCGCTCGATCACGCACACAGCCAATCTCCTGATGCACCGTTGATTTACATGTCACCGCGCGGCGAACGCCTGACGCAGCCTCTCGTCAAGGAATTCGCCGCAGGTCCTGGCGTTACCATTTTGGCTGGCCGCTTCGAGGGCGTTGACGAGCGCGTGATCGAAGGCCGCCAGCTGCGCGAAATCTCAATTGGAGACTATGTGCTGGCCGGCGGCGAGTTCGCCGCCATGGTCCTCATCGAGGCCTGCGTCCGGCTACTGCCGGGTGTACTCGGCGCGAGTGCAAGCCTCGAAAACGAAAGTTTCGAGAACAGCTTGCTTGAACACCCACAATACACAAAGCCAAGAGAATGGGAGGGGCGAACGGCTCCCGACATTCTGCTGTCGGGCGATCACAAAAAAATTGAACTCTGGCGCCGGGCCGAATCCGAAAGACTGACGCGTTTGCGCCGGCCGGATCTCCTCACCAAGGACAAAAGTTGACCCCTTGAAGTGGTCGCTAGCAGCTTAATCTCATTTCGAAAAATCGGCAGGGCAGTACTTTAGTAGTATCCGGGTAACGCACATACGCGAGTGCGTCACGGTATCAAATATTGCCGCGGCAGCAGTCTGCCGCGACTCCGGTCCATTCCTTCGGCGAGGACGTAGCCGGAGTAAGCCGTTAGCACACCGGTTCAACCGGTCAGAGGGTTTTTCCTTCGCTGACGCTTGAGAGTTCGAACAACACGATATCAAAACCCCAGGGAGAAGATCGAATGTTCAAATCCATAGCAGCCGTGGCCTCGATAGCCGCCCTGCTTTCGAGCACCAGCGCCTTTGCGCAATCAACGCTTGAAAAGCTTTCGAGTTTCAAATCGACGGGCATGACGAAGATCCCCTTCATCGAGCAGGGCGGCGCGAACGCCGACGCCATCAAAGCAAACTTGAAAAAAATCAAATTGCCCGATGGTTTCAAAATCGATCTCTACGCCATTGTTCCCGATGCGCGCGCAATCTCGGTAGGACCCCAGGGTGTCGTGACGTTCGTCTCCACCCGCAAGGACAAGGTCTACGCCGTCACCGACCGCAACAAGGACCGTGTGGCCGACGAAGTGAAGGTATTCGCAGCCTCGCTCGAAATGAACATCCCGCACGGCCTGTGCTTCTCAAAAGACGGCTTCCTGTTCATTGCTGAACAGAACCGCGTCATCGTCTATCCAGCCGCCGAATACTTCTACGAAGGCGCCGACGTTGCTGCTTTCCAGGTTGTGGCGCAGGGTGATCTCATTCCGAAGGACGAAGAAAGCTATAACCACACGGCCCGCATCTGCCGCATCGGACCGGATAACAAACTCTACATTTCGCTCGGCCAGCCGACCAACGTATTTGCACCAGAGAAAATGGACCTCTACAATAAGATCGGTATCGGTGGCATCATCCGCATGGACCGCGATGGAAAGAACCGCGAAACCTATGTCAATGGCATTCGCAACAGTGGCGGCATGGACTTCAACCCCAAGGATAAGACGCTTTGGTTCACCGACAACCAAGTCGATGGAATGGGCGACGACATCCCGCCGGGCGAGCTTAACCGCATCACGAAAATGGGCGAAAACTTCGGCTTCCCATATTACGGCGGCGGCAAGGTTCGCACCAACGAGTACAAGGACTCCGAGCCGCCAAAGGACGCCGTGTTCCCGCAGATCGAGTTCGTCGCGCACTCGGCCGATATGGGCATGATCTTCTACACGGGTAAGATGTTCCCGAAGAAGTATCAGGGCGGCATCATCTCCGCTCAGCACGGATCCTGGAACCGCACGACGCCCTCAGGCGCACGTCTCCAGTTCACAACGCTGAAAGAGGACGGAACAGCCGACAAAACCGAAGTCTTTGCTGAAGGCTGGATCGGCGAAAACGGTGAATACCTCGGCCGTCCGCTCGATGTCGCGCAGCTTCAGGACGGATCGCTCCTGGTGTCTGACGACCTTGCTGGCGCGGTGTACCGCATCTCGTACGGCAAGTAAGACTTGAACGGCTGAGCCCCGCATCGGATAAAGTCCCGGTGCGGGGTTTTCTAATTCAATCCGCCCAACTCAAAAATCCTGGGTCTCCGATGACGCGCAAAGTTCCCCTACTCGCCGCCGATGTTTTTTGCGGCAGCGTCGCTGCCCGCCGCTGCTGCCGGAGATGCCGAAGCGGGCAAGAAGAAAGCCGGGCAATGCCAGACCTGTCACGGCATGGACGGCATGTCGAAACTGCCGGAGGCGCCCCACCTTGCCGGTCAAAACCCGATCTATCTTGTCAGAACGCTCAATGACTATAAGTCCGGCGCGCGCAAAAATGAGATGATGAGCGTCATCATCGGCGCAGCTTACGCCCGAGGACATCAACGACCTCGCGGCATACTACGCGTCGATCAAGATTACGGTCACGCCGCCCAAGTAAGTTCCGCGAACGCCCACAAAAAAGCCGCGTAGCCAATTCCGCTTGGATTTGCTTTCTTGCAGCGCCTAAGCTCGAGCACGTCGTGAAACTTACCTGCAGGAGCGCGCCATGAAGCTCTACAACTGGCAATTTGCACCCAACTGCCGGCGCGTGCGCATGTTCGTTCTCGAAAAAGGCCTCGATCTTCCCGCAATCGAGGAGGTGGTTGGCGAAGGCTTCCGCATGTTCCCGCAATATATCGACAAGTGGCCGCATGCCATGGTGCCCATGCTGGAACTCGATAACGGCACGCAAATCGGCGAAGCGGCAGCGATCTGCCGGTATCTCGAGGATGAACATCCAAACCCGCCGCTCATGGGACGAACGGGTCTTGAGAAAGCGACGATCGAGATGTGGGAGCGCCGCGCTTATGACGAGTGCATGATTGGCACCGCCGAAGTCGTGCGCAATTCCATGACGGAGTTTTATGACCGGGGCATTCCAGGTAGCCTTGAACCCGTACCGCAGATCCCGGCACTCATCGAGCGGGGTAAGGGCCGGGTGCGCCGCTTCTACAAAAAATATGACACGCGCTTGCGCGAGACCCGCTATCTCGCGGGCGACAATTTCTCGATGGCCGATATCACGACACTGTGCGCCATGGATTTCGCCAAGTTCGCCGGCATGGACGTTCCAATTGAATGCACAGGTGTCGCGCGCTGGTACGCAGAAGTTTCAGAACGCCCTAGCGCCAAGGCGAGCGTTTGACCCTTAACCGCGCGAACCGTCCAGAATTTTGAGCGCCATTGTTTCGTGCTGCTTGTAGTCGCGTTGCAGGTCCGTGATGTAATCCCGGACAATCGGCGCCGCATCGCGCTTTTTCGACAACTGCATGTGGAACACCAGCTGGCTGCCGGTGCGGAACATCATTTCGCAGCTGATCAAATAGAACTCGAACATCCGGCAGAAGCGCTCGTCGTACATTTTGGCGATTTGCGGCCGGTTTTTTTCGAAGCGGTCGCACCAGTGCTTCAGCGTCTTGGCGTAATGCACGCGCAAGAACTCAAGATCGGTGACCCAGAGAGAATTTTGCTCGACGGGCGTGAAGACCTCCGAAAGCGCCGGCGAATAAGCCCCCGGAAAAATGTATTTCCTGAGCCAAGGGCTCGCCGTTCCCGGTGGCGACATATGGCCGATCGAATGCAGCAGCATGACGCCGTCGTCGGCCAGCATGACATTCACCTTGGCGAAGAACTCATTGTAGTGTTGCACGCCAACATGTTCGAACATGCCAACCGAGACGATGCGATCGAACTTCTGTGTGACGTCGCGATAGTCGCGCAGTTCAAAGCGAACGCGGTCAGATAGGCCCGCCTTCTTGGCTTTTTCATTCGACAAGACGTGCTGCTCTTTCGAGAGCGTCACGCCGGTCACGTCGACGTTTTCCATGGCTGCGAGATAAAGCGCCATGTCGCCCCAGCCGGAGCCGATGTCCAAGATCTTCTGGCCCGGTTTAAGATTGAGCTTTGACGCGATCAGCCGCAACTTGTTGCGCTGTGCTTCTTCGAGCGTGTTCGAATCATCCTGAAAGTAGGCGCAGGAATACTGCATGCCTTCGTCCAGGAAGAGTTTGTAAAAATCGTTGCCGAGATCGTAGTGGTGCGCAACGTTCTGCTGCGCCTTGCCGACGGGGTTGGCTTGCTGAAAGCGCTTCAGCCCGCGCGATACCGTACGCAGTGCTTTCTGCAGCGGATACGATCCAAGCGATAGCCGATTGATCGAGAACAGCGTGAGAAAATCCCGAAGCGTCGAGTTCTCGAACGTCAGCCGCTCGTCCATGTAGGCTTCACCCATGGCGAGTTCGGGATTGAAGAACAGCGACTTGTAGAGCGCTGGATCTTTGATCCGCATCGTCACTTTTGGGCCTGGCGCGCCCGCAAAGAGATGGCGCCCGCCCTCGGCATCGATCACTTCGAGCGAGCCAGTCTTCACGAACGACTTCAGCATATGGGAGAGCGGGAACATCTTGGCCTCATGCAACGGCGGTGGCGGCGGAAAGCACACCACCCGCCAAGGCAATATCATCGCGGAGACGGCGGGGCCAAGCTAGAAAGGCTGCGGGCACGACAAACCTGTGGCTCTAAGCGGTAAGTGGCGTGCCAGCTACCCGTCCGCAGCACCGAAGTCAGCGGTATGTCAGGCGGCGACACACGCCCGTGCGTAAACAGCCTTCTCAAACTCGACGAGAACGTCCGTGCATTTGGGGTCGACGAACGGCAGGGACTGCATCAAGACGACGCCCGCTATGCCATTTAAGGGATCGAACCAGAAGTAGGTATTCAACGCCCCCGCCCAGCAATGGCTTCCGGCGGCACGCATGCCGCGCGCCGGCTCGATGTTGATCATGGTGGCGAGGCTATGCTTTTTCGACATGCCGGGGAAGAACTCGGCGTCCCCCGTGACCGCTGGCGCGACCGACGTCAGCTTTCCGACCTCAAGATCGTCGATGTGATTTTCGAGAATGTAATTGACTGTCGCGGGCTTCAGGATTTGCGCGCCGTTATAGCTGCCTTCATTGAGCAGCATCAGCAAGAATTGCAGATAATCGCGCGCGGTGGAATAAAGCCCAAAGCCGGCCGAATAGACCTCCGGGTTCGAAGGCGGATCGAGAGAAATGACGCTCAACGATCCATTCTCCGCCGCGGGCATGCACGCTCACCAGCCGGTTGCGCTTGTCGCCTTGACACTCAAAATCGGTATCCTTCATGCCGAGCGGGCTAAAGATCTCGTCGCGGCAATAAGCGTCGAGCCGCTTACCGCTTACCGCCTCGATAACTTGCCCCAGCCAATCGATGCCGATTCCATAATCCCATCTATCGCCTGGATCGAAGACGAGCGGGTACATGATCCCGCGCTTTGTACCTGACAAGAAGCCGGGATTGCCGGTGAGCGCCAAATACTTGGCAATATCCGCGTTCCAGAACTCATAGACGAGGCCCGACGTGTGCGTCATCAGCTGGCGTACGGTCGCCTTACTTTTGGGCGCGCGTAGTTGCGGGCTATCGCCATCGAAGCCTTCTAGAACCTGGAGTTCGCCAAAAGCGGGGCAAAACGATTTAACTGGCGCATCAAGATCAAGCTCACCGCGCTCTAAGAGTTGGGCGGCGGCGACCGAGCCCACGGCCTTGGTCATCGAAAATATGCGGAAAATTGTATCAACCGTCATGACGGCCGGCGCATCAGCACTTCGCTTGCCAAATGCGCCTTGATAAAAAATACCCTCGCGCGTCGCGGCTCCCGCTACGACGCCTGCGGCCGCGCCGAGTTCGACAGAACGTCTTAAAACGCGATCCAGCGCGGACATGATAGCGGTCTCCGGCAGGTTTCTTCGTATCCGAAAGCTAGCACGCGAGCTTCCTGCAAGCCTATTCGCCGGACGTCTTAGAATTTCCAAACCGAATTAAGCGAAAAATTGCGTTAATCCGTCTTCCGCATAATTACCCGGTCTTATTGCGAACATTGTATTGACCAAGCTGCGGGTCCAAATCCTCTCGAGGACAAATATGAAAACCAACACGGCTTCAGCTGCTCCCGCTGAACGGCGCCAACATCAAAGACGCGAAGTCGATTTTGCGGCATCGGTACGCTTCTCCGATGGCACTGCGCGCAACTGCAGGGTCAAGAACATCTCACCAATGGGCGCGCTCATCGATTTCGGCGCTTATCCGGGTCTCCCCGCCACGTTCCGGCTCATCATCGCCAGCGAACTGTTCTCGGCCGACTGCGAATTGCGCCATGAAACAGGACATCAGGCGGGCGTACTTTTTACGTCCAGCAGAGCCGAGGCTTTGGCCAAGTTCAGCTGAACGGAAATCGCTCGGAGCCTATAGGAAGCTGTAGGGGTCGATATCCAATGTGATGCGGATATCGCCCTTCAGCGCTGGCAAACTTGCAGACCATTCTCTCAAATACGCCTGCATGTCGATTTCGCGCGGCGCTTTGACAAGGATGCGCCAGCGGTGGCGCCCTCGCACAACAGCGATGGGTGCTTCGGCGGGGCCGAGGACGGTGATTTTTTCCGATTCCGGGGCGCGCCGGACCACGTCGCGGGCAATGCGTTCCGCGAGTTCCTTGTCGCGCGCCGAGATGATGAGTGCCGCCAACCGGCCGTAAGGCGGCAATAAACCGGCTTGGCGCGATTTGACTTCGTAGTTGAGAAACGCTTCGCGGTCGCTGGCGACAATCGCTTCCATGACAGGATGATCGGGCATGTGCGTTTGCACGAGGCCGCGCCCCAGCGCAAAGGCGCGGCCGGCGCGGCCCGTCACCTGATGCAGGAGCTGGAACGTGCGTTCGGCTGCGCGCGGATCGGCGCCATGCGCGAGGCCCAGGTCGCCGTCCACCACACCAACGAGGGCGAGATCGGGAAAGTGATGACCCTTGGCGACGATTTGCGTGCCGATGATGATGTCGATTTCGCCCTTCTCGATTTTGTGGATCATGTCGCGCATCTCAGCGAGACCAGGGATGAGATCCGACGAGAGCAAAGCGAGGCGCGCTTGGGGAAACCTTTCAGCTACTTCTTCGGCCACGCGTTCGACGCCTGGGCCGCACGCCGTGAGACTGCCTTCGGCCGCGCACTTTGGGCACTTCGCCGGAATTGAGAGCGAGAACCCGCAGTGGTGGCAATTCAATCGCTTCTTAAAGCGGTGCTCGACAAGCGAGGCTGTGCATTGCGGACACTCAACCCGGTGGCCGCAACTGCGGCACAGCGTCAATGGGGCATAACCCCGGCGATTGAGAAACAAAAGCGATTGCTGGCCTTTCGCCAAGGTTTCCGTCATGGCTTGGACAAGGCGCGGGGCGAGCCATTTGCCGGGTTCGGGGCCTTCGCGCCGCATGTCGATGGCCTGGACCTCGGGCAATTCTGTTCCTGAGAACCGGCCTGGCAAGACGACGTGCCGGTAGCGGCCGGTCAACGCATTGACGTGACTTTCTATCGAGGGCGTCGCGGACGCCAGAATGACCGGGAACTTGCCGATGTTGCCGCGAACCACACACATATCGCGCGCTTGATAGTGGACGCGATCATCCTGCTTGTAACCTTGGTCGTGCTCTTCATCGATGACGATGAGACCGAGAGACGGGTATGGCAGGAACAGCGCCGAGCGCGCACCGACGACGCATCGCACGTCGCCGCGCGCCACGCCCTTCCAAATGCGCCCGCGCTCAGGCGGCGATAACGCCGAATGCCACTCAACGGGCTGAGCGCCAAAGCGCCGGGCGAAGCGGTCGAGGAACTGCGAAGTCAACGCGATTTCCGGCAGCATGATGAGGGCTTGCTGCCCGGCAGCCAGCGTGCGCGCGACCGCTTCGAAATAGACTTCGGTTTTGCCAGACCCTGTAACGCCATCGAGGAGCGTGACGGAAAAGTTGGCGGCCTCGACGGAAGCACGCAGCGTTTCGACGGCCTGTTGCTGACTTTCAGTGAACTCGGTCTGATGATGCGCCGGATTAGGCCGGGGGAATTGCTTTTCGGGAATCGCGACTTCAACCAGACTGCCGGCCGCGACCAAGCCGTCGATGACGCCGGTCGAACACCCGGCAAGGTGGGCGAGTTCCGATTTCGCGCGGATTGACCCATCGCGCGCGACCTCCAGCGCTTTGGTTCGCGCAGCCGTCATTTTGGCAGGATTGGCCGCGCCTTCGACCAGTTTGACGCCGAAGCGCGGCTTCTCGGGCTCGAACGCCGTTTGCGCGCTCATCATCATGCGCGAGACCATGCCAAGGGGGGCTAGCGTGTATTTCGCGATCCATTCGGCGAAGCGCAGCGAAATGACAGGCAGTGGCGGCACGTCGAGGCGGCTGGTAATGGCTTTGAGCTTCTTGGGGTCTAGGGGCTTTTGGACTCCCCTCGGCTCGTCCCAAACGATACCGATCCGGCTTTGCGGGCCAAAGGGCACCAGAACAAAGGCTCCAGGCTGCACTTCGACGCCGTCCGGGACCAGATAATCGTAGGTCTGGTCCAAGGCGACCGGCATCAAGACCGGCACCAGCGGCCTATTTTGGGCTTTGGCGGGGGGGCCATCCAGTTTGTCGAGAAAACTTTCCAAAATGCCCGCTGCCGGATTAGAAGCTGAACCAAGAGAATCAGGGAGATACCCTAGGCTTGGCTCTGAGGCGAGCCGAGGGCATCAAAATCGGAGTTAAGACATGAAATTCTTCGTCGACACGGCAGATGTGGCCGAAATCAAGGAATTGGCGGCAACGGGCCTGCTCGACGGGGTGACGACCAACCCTTCGCTCGTCGCCAAAGCAGGCCGCGATTTCAAGGACATCATTCGCGAGATCTGCGCCATCGTGCCGGGTCCGGTTTCGGCCGAGGTTGCAGCGCTCGACACAGATGGCATGCTGAAAGAAGGGCGCGAACTCGCCAAGATCGCCAAGAACGTCACCATCAAGGTGCCCTTGACGCTCGAAGGCTTGAAGGCGTGCAAGGTGCTGACCAGTGAAGGCACGATGGTCAATGTCACGCTGTGCTTCTCGGCCACCCAAGCCTTGCTCGCCGCGAAAGCCGGCGCGACGTTCGTGTCGCCGTTCATCGGACGGCTGGACGACATCGGCTTGAACGGCATGGACCTCATTAAAGAGATCCGCGTGATCTACGACAACTACCCCGATCTCTCGACGGACATTCTCGCGGCTTCGATCCGCACGGTGAACCACGTGAAAGACGCCGCCATGATCGGCGCGGACGTCGCAACCGTTCCGCCCGCGATCCTGAAACAGCTCGTCAAGCACCCGCTGACCGACAAGGGCATCGAGATTTTTATGAGCGACTGGAAGAAGACGGGGCAGAGGATTGTGTGAGGTCGATCACTTCTCAGGAAGATGCCTGACGAAATCCATCGCTGCATGCAAGATGCGGACGATCAAAATGCCATCCTCATCTTCCTTGAAGAAAATCACATGGACTCTCGCACAAGTAGCGGCGAAACGTACCTAGCCGGGTTTCAAAACGGCGGCCAAGCCGTGGATCGCCCGCAAGACGTTCAAACCCCAACTCCAAGGCAAGCTTATATTTTTCCGCTTGTCCCAAGCCAAATGTTTCGATGGAATAAATTGTAATCGCTTCCAGGTCCGCATCAGCTTGTTCTGAAAGCCGGTAGTCAGGCATTTTTCGCCCGAGATTTCGAATTCGCCTTCGCTTTCGCCGAAGCCCAAATGTCTTCGACGGACCGTTTGCTCACGCCGCTTTTCAGGCCTTTGTCCAATTCTGCCAATAGGGTCTCATTCAATTCCTGATCGCGGCGGACGAGGTCGCGCATGTAGTCGCTCGCGTTGGCGTAGCGCCCGGTTTTGACCTGCGCTTCGATCCACTCTCGCATGGCATCAGGAAGGGAAACGTTCATCGTGGCCATGTGGCAATCCTTCGGCTGTGGCAAAGATTGCCAAAGTATGCCATCGAGACCCGGCTCAATCAACGCCAATTCGAGCGATCAATACCTCGTCGTCAGCTCGGTCAGCCATTCGGGCGAAGCGGCCACCAAAGCGGCTTCGATCTGCTTGTCGAGGCCCGTCAACACGAGCAATCCGATCAAGGTCAAAATCACGCCGAGCACGACTTTACCGTTCTGTCCTGCACCCAGAAGTTTATTGCGCCAGCTTGCAGCATGGCTTCGCGCGAGAGCAGCCCGAGCAACAGCAACGGCAGCGCAGCGCCGATGCCGAAGGAACCCATCGTCAGCGCGACTTGAACCAAGTCCTTGCCCTGTGCCGCAAGCACCGACGCAGCCCCAAGCGTCGGGCCCACACACGGGCTCCACACCGCACCGAGCAAAAGCCCAAGTGCAAACTGGCCTTTGAGACCAACGGTGGAGAAACCGCCGAAGCTTGTATCCGCCCAGTTGCTCAAGGGGGCCGCAACTTCGGCGAATTTGTAGGAGAGCGCGGGCAAGGCCAGCGTCGCGCCGATCAACACGAGGAGCACGCCGGCGAAACACGCGCAACGCAGATTGATCGAGGCCGATGCTCTGTCCGGCAACTGCGAAGAACAAGCCAATGGTCACGAACGAAAGCGCCAGACCCGCAGCCAATGCCGCGGGCCCGTAACGGCTCTCAGCTACCGCCGTGCCGAGTATGACCGGCAACAGCGGCAGCACGCACGGCGAGAGAGTAGAGAAAACGCCAGCCAGAAACGCCAGCACGAAACTGCCGCTCATGGCCGGATCCTTATTGCTTCATCGTGGATTTGAGAAGGCCTTCAATCGCATCGGCTTTGGTCGCGCCAACCAGGCGGCCGGTTTCAGTTGCGCCTTTAAAAGCGATGAGCGTGCTTTGCGAATTGGCCTTAAAGGACTTCATCGCATCGGCTTGCGTATCGAAATCGATATTGAACACCGCGAGCTTGGCATAGTCGGGCTTTTTGCCAATCTCACTCAGCGTCTTGTGCTGGGACACGCAGGTCGGGCACCAGGGCGCCGTGACATGAACCAGAATCTCGCTACCCGCTGCCTGGGCAGCCTTGAAGGCCGCGTCGTCGAATTTTGTGGCTTCGAAAGCCTGAGCTACCCCAGCGAATTGGCTCGCTGCGACAAAAACTGCCGCTGCGACCATTGTCTTAATCAAACTCTGAATACGCATGCTTGACCTCACATCATCTTTGGACCAATGGCAGGTACGTCAGGCGGCAGCAGGGTGTTACAAACTGCCTGCCGCTCTACCTGCCTGAAATGAGTGAGATACCCTAGTGTCCGCGAACCTAAAAGCACCGTCTTTGGACCTCATTCGGCGTTTTGCTGACATCGTCGGCGAGGCGAACGCGATGGTGCGCGCAGACGACCAAGCCGCGTACTTGCGCGAGTGGCGCGATTTGTTTGTGGGCAAAACTCCGCTTGTGCTGCGGCCGGGTTCAACGGAAGAGGTTTCGCGCATTCTGGCATTGGCAAATGCGGAAGGCGTTGGGGTTGTCCCGCAGGCCGGGAACACGGGGCTCGTTGGCGGGCAGATCCCCTCGATAGCTGGCAATGAAATCGTGTTGTCGGTTTCGCGGCTGAAAAAAGTGCGCAATACCGATGCGGCGGGCGGTACGATGACACTCGAAGCCGGGGTCACGCTTGCTGATGCGCAGGCCATTGCTGAAAAAGCCGGGCGCCTGTTCCCATTGAGTTTAGCCTCCGAAGGCAGTTGCCAGATCGGCGGCGTATTGGGCGCGAATGCGGGGGGCGTGGCCGTCCTCGCCTACGGCAATGCGCGCAACCTTGCGCTTGGTCTTGAAGTCGTGCTGGCCAACGGCGACATTTGGAATGGCCTGCGCGCACTCAAAAAAGACAACACGGGCTACGATTTGCGCGATCTTTTCATCGGCTCGGAAGGCACACTTGGCGTTATCACGGCCGCGACGCTCAAAATGCTGCCGAGACCAGTCGAACAAGCGACAGCCGTGGTGGCCTTGGAAGGCCCGGTAGCCGCGCTTGCTCTCTTTCGGCTTGCCGAGTCGCACGCGGGCGCCAGTTTAACCGCGTTCGAATTCTGGTCGCGGCTGGGCATGCAGTTTGTCTTGTCTTACATGACCGGCACACGCGATCCCTTCGCGGCAGCGCTTCCTTGGTATGCGCTGCTTGAGATTTCGAGCGGAGAACATGGCGGCCGGGCATCAGCCCAAATGGAGGCCATGCTGGTCAAGGCCAGCGAAGACGGGCTCATCCTGGACGCGGCGATCGCGGGCTCGCTTCAACAATCCAAAGATTTCTGGAAACTGCGCGAGAGTTTATCGGAAGCGCAAAAGCCCGCGGGCGGCAGCATCAAGCATGATATTTCAGTCCCCGTTGCACGCATTCCGGAATTTCTTGAACGCGCAGGGCCGGTGGTCGAACGCGTCTGCCCCGGCGCACGGCCAGTTCCCTTCGGTCATTTCGGCGATGGCAATTTGCACTACAATGTGACGCAGCCGCCCGGCATGGAGCGCGCCGCCTATCTCGGCCATTGGGAAGATATGTCGCGCGCTGTGCACACGCTTGTCGCCGATATGGACGGATCGATCTCCGCCGAACATGGCATCGGTCAATTGAAGCGCGACGAACTCACGATCTTCAAATCAAAAATCGAACTCGATATGATGCGGGCGATTAAAAAGGCGCTCGATCCCAAGGGTATATTAAATCCGGGCAAGGTCATCATCTAGGCCAAACGCGTTCGACTTAAGTGTATGGTTCTTTTGGTGAATTGATCTTGAGCGCAACGTCGCGCATTCCCCTTGGATGCTTGATGATTTTGGAACGATTTCCTTCATGACAACAATTCGCAATCCATCTACGCCAAAGGACCGAACCAAAGTCCTCTTGCTCGAAGGCATTTCCGACACCGCAGCCTCGGTGTTCGACGCCAGCGGCTATCGCGACGTCGTCCGCTTGCCCAAAGCGTTGCAGAAATCTGAGTTGATCGCTGCGTTGCAGGACGTCCGCATTCTCGGCATTCGCTCGCGCACAGATCTTACGCCCGATGTAATTGCCGCAACCAATAGGCTGATTGCGGTCGGGTGTTTTTCAGTCGGCACCAATCAGGTTGCGCTTGAAGCCGCCAATCACAAGGGAATTCCCGTTTTCAACGCGCCGTTTTCCAACACGCGCAGCGTTGCCGAATTGACGATCGCCGAGATCGTCATGCTGATGCGCGGGATTTTCCCGAAATCTACCGGCGCACATCAAGGCCAATGGCACAAAACGGCCGACGGAGCGCACGAAATTCGCGGCAAGACGCTTGGCATTGTCGGCTATGGCAACATCGGCTCGCAGCTCTCCAATCTTGCTGAAGCGATGGGAATGCGCGTCATTTATTACGACCTGAGGGACAAACTGCGCCATGGCAACGTCGAGCCGGCAGATACGCTCGGCGATTTGCTGGCCCGCTCCGACGTCGTGACGCTGCATGTGCCGGAAACGGCCGGCACCCAGAACATGATTGGGGCTGCCGAGCTGGCCCGCATGAAGCCCGGCTCATACCTCATCAACAACGCGCGTGGAACTGTGGTTGATCTCGATGCACTGGCTGCTCATTTAAAATCCGGCCACTTGGCAGGCGCCGCGATCGACGTTTTTCCTGTTGAACCCGCGTCCAACAAGGAACCATTCGTTTCGCCGCTGCAAAATATCGCAAACGTTATTCTGACGCCCCATATCGGGGGATCGACATTAGAGGCGCAGGAAAACATAGGCGCAGAAGTCGCTCGCAAGCTGGTTGAGTACTCCGACGTCGGCACGACCCAAGGTGCGGTCAATTTTCCACAGGTGCAGCTTCCAACTCGTCCAAACGGCACAAGGTTCATTCAAGTGCACCGCAACGTACCCGGTGAGTTGCGCCGGCTAAACGATGTGTTTGCGCGCCACAACGTCAATATCGCCACGCAATTCCTGCAGACCGACGCAGCGATCGGCTACGTCGTTCTCGACGCCGACGGCACAGTTGATAATGCAGACAAAGTTCTCGAGGATATCCGCGATTTGCCGGGCACCATTCGCGCGCGCATGCTGAATCCGGCGCAGTGACGGCGGGCTCGCAGAGGCTTCATGCGAGGATGCGCTCTGCTACATCGAGCAGTGACGGACCCTCGACAAACAGGTCTGCGCCTTTGACCACGGCCTCACGCCGCACAACGCCGCCGAAGCCGACAACGAATGCGCCGCCATTTCGCGCGGTAACATCCGTGACGCCATCTCCGACTAACACGACCGGCCCGAATTCGGCCGCTAACTCAGCGGCAACGCGCGCCTTGCCATCCGAGCGCGTCAAGGGCGAGTCGCGTTCGAATTCTCTATAATCACCGCGTTCGTCGAGATAAACATCGACCGCCCGGACATAGTCTGATGCGATGCCAAGTTCTGCGGCAAGCGCCGCAACAGGCCCTCTCAGGCCACCACTCACGACAAACACTTTGCGGCCAGACTGCTGCAGAGCCGCCACCGCAGCGCGCGCGCCTTCGACTTGCGTTTCTATATAACGCTGCCCGAGCCAGTCGAGCGATTCCCGGTTCGGGCGTAAAATCTCAAGCCGCCGGGCGTAAATTTCTTCGATCGCTATGAGGCCATTCATGGCCGCAGCCGTCAGTGGCGCAATATCGGCCTCACGCCCGCCGCGCATGGCCAATTCGTCGATCCCCTCAATGGTCGAGAGTGTGCTATCGCAGTCAAAGCAAATGCAGGAATACATCTTGAAATGCGCCACGATTGCCGTCCTCATTGCCGGGGGCTGCACTTAAGATTCTTAGGCGCCAGGATGTCAATGAGAACTCCCTGGGGGTCTCAGGCGGATGAGCCGCATTAAGGAGTTATTAACGCTTCACAATTGAAGCTGCGCTACACGCGAACAGGTCTTGCACAGCCGATGACTGAAACACTTGATGACATCTTGCAAGGCGATGCCGAGCTTCCGCTTGGCGACGACCTTAAAAGCGCGGTACGGGGCTGGCTGGCCGCGTTGACGCACGAGCGGGGCGCGGCGGAAAAGACCACCGAGGCCTACGAACGCGACGTCCGCCAATTTCTTAGGTTTTTGAAGTCGCATCTCGGTCATCCACCGTGCCTCGGCGATTTGGCCCGCTTAGACGCTAAGACCGTGCGCGCTTTTCTGGCGAGCCGGCGCAAAGCCGGCACTGTGTCACGTTCACTATCGCGGACCCTATCGGCACTGCGCATGTTCTTCCGATGGCTTGAAACGGAGGAAACGCTCAAGAACCGCGCCGTCTCGCAAGTGGCCTTACCGAAGGTGCCGCATTCAGTTCCCAAACCTTTGCATATCGAAGCAGCCGCTCAGGTCGTCGCCCCAGACATGACCTCGGAATTGGATTGGATCTCCGCGCGCGATCGCGCCGTCATGCTATTGCTCTACGGTTGCGGCATGCGCATCAGCGAAGCATTGAGCCTGACGCCGCGCGATGCCCCGGTGAACGGCCGCGACGTTATGCGGATTAAGGGCAAAGGCGGCAAGGAACGCATGGTCCCGGCATTGCCCATCGTATCAGCGGCCATCGAACGTTATATGACGCTGTGCCCGCATACACTCGATGTCAACGGCCCCCTGTTTCTCGGCGCCCGTGGCGGTCCGCTCTCCCCCGGCTTATTCAATTGGCCATGGAAAAACTGCGCACGGACTTAGGGTTGCCGGATACGGCGACGCCACACGCGTTGCGTCACTCATTCGCCACGCACCTGTTGTCGGCTGGCGCGGATCTCAGGCAAATTCAGGAACTTCTCGGGCATGCATCTTTGTCGACGACCCAGATCTATACGGAAGTAGACCGGGATCGCTTGTTGGCGGTTTATGATAAAGCCCATCCAAGAGCTGCACATTCCTGAAGGCTAGCTTGAAAAGATGGGACACAATGAAAAAGGCCGAGGTGAGTGATGAATATTCTGCGTAACGCGGCCTCCTTGAGACTAGCGATCGCGCTATTGGGCGCCGCCTTGGCAGGGCCAGCGCTGGCGGAAGCTGCAAAGGAGAAAGCGGCACCTGCCGAATGCCGCGGCACCGACATGCTGGCAGAACTCGCCACTACTAATCCCGATAGTCACAAGCGGGTTCTTGAAAAGGCGGCTCAATTTGAAAATAGCGAAGCGCTCCTCTGGCGCATCGAAAAACCAGGCTCGGCGCCATCGCACTTGTTTGGGACCATCCATCTTTCGGATAGCCGCGTGACGGCACTAACTCCAAAAGTGACCGGTGCATTATCCTCGTCCAAGAACTCTCGCCCTCGAAGTCGCCGATCTCTCGGACGCCGCACTTGGTGCGGCAATGGCGACGTCCGCCGATCTTCTTGTCTACGCAGATGGACAATCTCTCGAACAAAAGCTCCAGAAAGCCGAATTTGAGAGCGTGCAAGCACTCGTTGAAAAGGCAGGTATTCCCAGTGAAGTCGCAAAGCTTTTAAAGCCATGGCTCGTCAATACGCTCCTCGCCATATCGGATTGTGAGCGCCGCCAGATCGATGCCGGCCTGCCGGTCGTCGATATGCGCATTGCCGAACTCGCGAAAGCCGCAGGCATTCCGGTCGTCGGCTTGGAGACAATCGAATTGCAGCTTGCGGCTCTTGCGAGCGTTCCAGACGAGGAACAACTGCAGATGCTCAAAGTTGCTTTGAAATACGCGGATCGCACGTCCGATATGCTAGAGACACTTCTACAGCTATATTTGAAGCGCCAGATGGGCGCGGCTATGCCATTTCAAATCGCGCTCGCGGAGAAGTCGGGAGCAACGGCTTCAATTTTTGATGGCTTTCAAAAGATCCTGTTGGTCGATCGTAATGCCAGCATGGCCAAGAAGGCGGCGCCCCTTCTCGATAAGGGCCAGGCATTCGTGGCAGTCGGCGCGCTCCATTTGCCGGGCAACACGGGCCTCGTAGCGCTCTTGCGCCAAGCCGGATACACGGTGACGCCGGTCGAATAGGTTATAGCCGGGCATAGACGGCCGCACCTGCCGCAGCCGCAAGTGCCGTGACAAACGACCCCCATGCCATATCGGCAAGTGCCAATCCCAGCGGCCAGTTTTTCAGAGTGGCCAAATTGGTCAGATCGTATGTCGCGTAGGCGAAGAACCCGAAGGCCGCTCCAAATAACGCCGCACGTGTCCACTCGCCGGATTGGGCTGCAGGGAGAACGGCAAACAACATGACGCCGGCGATGTAGATCAGATAGAAGGCGATTGCCGCGGGAATGTTGAACCCGTCACCCATCAAGTGGCCGATGCTACTCCGATAATAATCCTTGGCGACGACGCCCAGCCAGACAATGTCGATTGCCACAAATACAGCAAGCATCGTGAGATAGGTCAGTGCGGCCTTCATGGCTTAGACTCCTAAGACTTCCGCCACTGTTACGAAGGCGTTGGTCGTTCCGATCAATTCAGCGCCCGCCATTACATATAAATCTGGCGTTTTGCCACCGCCATAGCCGCTTCCTTGACGGCCTCCGTCAATGTGGGATGGGCGTGGCAAGTGCGGGCCAGATCTTCGGCCGATCCGCCAAATTCCATAATCACCGCTGCTTCTGCGATGATTTCCCCCGCATGAGGCCCGATAATGTGGACCCCGAGGATCCGGTCGGTCGTGGCATCGGCTAGAACTTTCACGAAACCATCGGTGGTGCGATTGACCTTGGCGCGGCCGTTTGCCGAGAAGGGGAATTTTCCCGAAACGTAAGCGATACCGTCTACCTTCAATTCCTCCTCGGACCGGCCGACCGACGCGACTTCCGGTTCAGTGTAGATCACGTTTGGTATAACGCCGTAGTTGACGTGCCCGGCTTGCCCAGCAAGCAACTCGGCCAAGGCTACGCCTTCGTCCTCCGCCTTGTGGGCGAGCATGGGCCCGGCAATCACATCGCCAATGGCATAGACCCCGGCCACGTTCGTTTGATAGTGGCCATCGACCAGGATGCGCTTCTTGGCATCGAGCGCAATGCCGGCTTCTGCCAGCCCGAGCCCTTGGGTGTAGGGTACACGCCCAACGGCCACGAGCACGACATCTGCATCGATTGTTGCCGCAGCACCGCCTGCGGCTGGTTCAATCGCCGCCTGGAGACCCGCCCCCGACTTGACAACCCCCGTGACCTTGCTGGCGAGCCGGAACTTGATGCCTTGCTTTTCCTGGATGCGTTGGAAAGATTTGGCCACATCGCCGTCCATGCCGGGCAGGATGCGATCGAGATATTCGACGACGACGACTTCCGATCCGAGCCGACGCCAGACGGAACCAAGCTCCAGGCCAATGACGCCCGCGCCAATGACAAGGAGTTTTTTTGGCACTTCCGCCAACTCAAGCGCGCCTGTTGACGAGACAATCTTCTTTTCATCGATCTCAATTCCGGGCAGGCGGACGATATCCGACCCGGTGGCGATGACGATTGACTTGGCGTCCAGCGACGAGGTTTCCCCGTTCATGAATGTAACGGTGACTTTACCCGTGCCGGCGATCTTCGCGGTGCCGTGGTAGCTGTCGATCTTATTCTTTTTCAGCAAATAGGCGACGCCGTCAACGTTGCCTTTGACGCCCTCGGCTTTGAAGCCTTGCATCTTGGCAAGATCGAGCTTTGGCGAAACGTTGATGCCCATGGCGGCGAACCCATGATTGGCATGATCGAAGGCTTCGGACGCGTGAAGAAGCGCCTTGGAGGGAATACAGCCGACGTTAAGGCACGTTCCGCCATGGGTCGAGCGCTTCTCAACGACGGCCACTTTCATGCCCAGTTGGCTGGCGCGAATGGCGGCAACATATCCGCCCGGGCCAGTGCCGATGACGATCAGATCATATGGTCCGGCCATTGATTTTTTCCCTGCAAATTAGATGTCTGACTTCGAGGGGTGCTCGGGCCAGGTGGGCGTTGCTGGAATCCCCCTACCCTCGACGGGGAGGGGCTAGGGGTGGGGTGAATGTCTAGGAGAAATGATGCAATTTGTCGAAGAATTCGCTTTGACGACCTACGTCTTTACGACCTATCCGCTTGAGGCGTTACCCCCACCCCCGGCCCCTCCCCGCAAGGGGGAGGGGGGAAGTGCCGTAGAATTAAAATTTCTGGACCGATTGAACAGCAAGATACCGTGTTCGCGAATGGCATTCGCGACTATTCCATCTGAAGTCTCTGGATCCCAATGAGTGGCGCTCACAGGAACACCTATGGAAATCGCGTCTAACTCTTGTTTATAGTTTTGAGTCAGTGCGCACCAATTTCCCGCCTGCTCGCCTGCCGTCGCGCCCACCATCACATAGCCGAGATCAATATCGCTGCCTGGCGAAAACGTTCCTTTTGCCCGGCTTACAAATAGCCAAAGCTGATCCAGCTCCGGTTTTGAGCAGCACCAAACTCTGAAAAGCTTTGCAAGTCTCTCAGGCTCACCTTCCAACCTTAGAGTTCCAGTATAAACCGCTGCGGGTCTTCAAGGCATTCTTTCACGCGCACCAGGAAGGTAACGGCTTCTTTGCCGTCGACGATGCGGTGATCGTAGGATAGCGCCAGATACATCATTGGCCTGACGACAACTTGGCCTGCACGCACAACGGCGCGTTCTTCAATGCGGTGCATGCCGAGAATACCCGACTGCGGCGCGTTGAGGATTGGCGTCGACATCATGGAGCCATAGACGCCGCCGTTCGAAATCGTGAACGTACCGCCCTGCATCTCGTCAATTGTCAGCTTGCCATCCCGTGCGCGGGTACCAAATTCATTTATCCGCTGTTCGATTTCAGCGAGGCTCATGCGATCGGCTTCGCGCACGACCGGCACAACGAGGCCCTTGTCGGTGCCGACAGCAACGCCGACGTGGTAGTAATTCTTGTAGATGATCTCGTCGCCATCAATCTCTGCGTTGACCGATGGAATGTCGCGCAATGCTTGAATGCAAGCCTTGACGAAGAAGCCCATGAAGCCGAGCTTCACGCCGTGGCGCTTCTCGAAAAGCTCCTTGTATTGGTTGCGCATGGCCATCACGGCCGTCATGTCGACGTCGTTGAAGGTCGTGAGCATGGCAGCGGTATTCTGCGCGTCCTTCAAGCGCCGGGCGATGGTCTGGCGCAAGCGTGACATGCGAACGCGTTCTTCGCGCGCCGAATTGTTGGCGGCGGACGGAAGCCGGAGATCCTTCATCGGCACCGGCAATGGCGCCTGGACGGCAACTGCCTGCAGCGCGGCTGACGCGGCCGGAGCACCTGGCGCCTTGACCTGCGATCCGTTTGAGGCAGCAGGGATATCACTTTTCAGAACTTGACCGCGCTTGCCCGATCCGGTGACATCTCCCGGTTCAAGGCCTGCTTCTTCAAGCGCCTTGCGGGCGGCAGGGCTCGGCGGCATTTCCGTTTTCGGTTGCACTAGCGCGGGAGCCGGCGCGCGAAGTGGTGCAGCGGCCGCTGCTACCGGTGCGGCGGCAACAGGAGCCTTCGCAACAGCAGGCGCAGGAGCGGCCTTTGCGGCCGGAGCGGCAGCGCCTTCATTCAGCGCCGCGAGAATCGTGCCGACGGCAACTGTCGTGCCCATTTGCACGAGTATTTCGCCCATGATCCCATTCGCGGGAGCCGGAACTTCAATCGCAACCTTATCGGTTTCAAGCTCAACGAGTGGCTCATCGGCTTTGACCGTATCGCCCGGCTTCTTGTACCACTTACCAACAGTCGCTTCCGTGACGCTTTCACCCAGCACCGGAACGCGGATATCGATTGTCATAGCCGTCTCGTCCTTCCCAAATTTTCGTTACAGCCCTGTTGTTAAAGTCCAAGCGCGTCTGTGACGAGAGCCGTTTGTTCCTTGATGTGCTGTGATAACTGCCCCGTCGCTGTTGAGGCAGACGCCGGACGGCCGGCATAACGAACTGTTTTCGCGCGGGCCGGCGTGTGGCCAAGTACCCACTCGATATTGGGTTGTGCGAAAGTCCATGCACCCATGTTCTTCGGCTCTTCCTGACACCAGACGATGTCGGCGTTGGGAAAGCGCGACAGCTCATGAATGAGCGCGCGGGCGGGGAACGGGTAAAGCTGCTCGAGACGGATGATGTAAACATCGTCGCGGCCCTCTTCCTCGCGCTTTTCGAAAAGATCGAAGTAGACTTTGCCTGAGCACAGCACCACGCGCTTGATTGCGGCGTCTGCTCTTAGTCGAATTTTCGAATAGCCCGGCAGCTGCGCATCGTCCCACAGAACCCGGTGGAACGTTGTATCCGGTCCCATCTCGTCAATCCGCGAAATCACCCGCTTGTGCCGCAACAGCGACTTCGGCGTCATGAGAATGAGCGGCTTGCGGAACTCGCGGTGTAACTGGCGGCGCAGAATATGGAAATAGTTCGCAGGCGTCGTGCAGTTGGCCACCTGCCAGTTGTCTTCCGCCGAGAGTTGGAGGAAGCGCTCGAGACGCGCGGACGAGTGCTCTGGGCCCTGTCCCTCGTACCCATGCGGAAGCAAGCAAACGAGGCCGGACATTCTCAGCCACTTGCGTTCCCCGGACGACAGGAATTGATCGAAGATGACCTGAGCGCCGTTAGCGAAATCCCCGAATTGGGCTTCCCAAAGCGTGAGCGTATTTGGTTCGCTCAGCGAATATCCATACTCAAAGCCGAGGATAGCTTCTTCAGAGAGCATCGAGTTGACGACTTCGAAGCGCGCCTGATTTGGGGCCATGTGCTTCAGAGGCGCAAAGCGGCGTTCCGTATCTTGATCGATCAGAACGGCGTGGCGCTGCGAGAAGGTACCGCGTTCGCTGTCCTGGCCTGAGAGGCGAACCGGAAAGCCTTCCATCATCAGCGTCCCGAATGCCAAGTGCTCGGCCATTGACCAGTCGATACCTTGGCCACTCTCGATCATACTGCGGCGGCGCTCAAGCAGCTTACCGATGGTCTTGTGCACATTGAGGTCTTTGGGAATGACCGTCAGCCGGCGGCCGACGTCCTTCAATGTTTCGAGAGCGATGCCGGTATTGCCGCCGCGCTTTTCATCTGCATTTGCCCGCGCAATGCCGGACCAGCGCCCATCCAGCCAATCTGCCTTGTTGGGCTTGTAGGCTTCCGATTGTTCGAATTCGCTATCGAGATTGGCGCGGACCTTGGCGCGCATCTCATCGACGTCGCCCGCGCTCAGAACGCCCTCGCTGATGAGATATTTGCTAGTATTTTTCCGCAACCGAAGCGTGGCCTTTGATTTTTTTGTACATCGCGGGCTGCGTGAACAGCGGCTCGTCCGTCTCGTTGTGGCCGAAGCGGCGGTAGCAAAACATGTCGATGACGACCGGTTTCTGGAAGCGCTGACGGAACTCCGTCGCGATCTTGGCGACGTGCACGACGGCTTCCGGATTATCACCATTGACGTGGCAGATCGGCGCTTCAATCATCAAGGCGACGTCCGAACAATAAGGCGACGAGCGCGAATTGTGCGGACTGGTGGTGAAGCCGATCTGATTGTTGATGACGAAGTGAATAGAGCCGCCCGTGCGGTGGCCGCGCAGGCCGGAGAGCCCGAAGCATTCCGCCACCACGCCTTGGCCGGCAAAGGCCGCGTCGCCGTGAATGAGCAGCGGCATGATCGGCGTGCGTTCGCCCGGCTGGCAGCCGTGCTGATCTTGCTTGGCGCGAACCTTGCCGAGCACAACGGGATCGACGATTTCGAGATGCGATGGGTTGGCGGTCAAAGACAGATGCACGTTATTGCCATCGAACGTGCGATCGGAAGACGCGCCGAGATGGTATTTTACGTCGCCGGAGCCCTCAACGTCGTCGGGCTTGAACGAGCCGCCTTTGAATTCCTTGAAGATGGCGCGCAGCGGCTTCGACATCACGCTGGCGAGAACGTTCAAGCGGCCGCGATGGGCCATGCCGAGCACGATTTCTTTGACGCCGAGATGTCCGCCGCGCTTGATGATCTGTTCGAGCGCCGGGATCATGGCTTCGGCACCATCGAGGCCAAAGCGCTTGGTGCCGGTGTATTTGATATCGCAGAATTTTTCGAAGGTTTCGGCTTCGATGAGCTTATTCAAAATTGCCTTACGGCCTTCGCTCGTGAAGTTGATGTCCTTTTCGGCGCCTTCGATGCGCTGCTGAATCCACGCCTTCTGGGCCGGATCCGTGATGTGAGAAAACTGCACGCCGACGTGGCGGCAATAGGTGCGCCGCAGGATCGCCAGGATCTGGCGCATGGTTGCGGTTTCAAGACCGAGCACGCGATCGATGAAAATCGGGCGGTCGAGATCTGCTTCGGTGAATCCATAGGTTTCTGGCATCAATTCGCGATGAATTTTCCGGTCCGAGAGACCAAGCGGATCGAGATCGGCGGCCAAGTGGCCCATGACGCGATAGGCGCGAATGAGCATGAGGGCGCGGATTGAATCTTGCGTCGCGCGCAACGATGCGGCGGGTGACATTTCGAACCCGGCCGAATGCGCCTGCGACGAAATTCGATCGCGGATAGTGCGGCCAACGCCGCCGTAGTCGCCTGTCAAGGCGCCGACGAGATCCTGGTCGGCTGTAGTTTCATTGAGCAGCGAGGCAATCGGCGCGGCCCAGGTGGGGCCGGCAAAATCGTTGCCGTGTGTCGCCGGGGCTTCTTTGACGCTTTCAAAAAATCGCCGCCACTCGTCGGATACGGCGCCGGGATTGCGCTCGTACTGCGCTTGCATCTCTTCGATGTAGGGCGCGTTGGCGGAATTCAAAAAAGACGTGCGCAGAAAGGCCTCGTTCAGCGCCTGTCGTGACATGGATCGTGATCCTTCTCAAAGCTCCAGCACTTTCGTCCGGCAGTTGGAAATGGACGGGACAGCCGAATACGCGGGCCAACCCTTAATGTCGTTACGTGACGTTACGCCCGCAAGACCTCCAACAGACGTCTTGCCGAGTGCGGCCGGGCTTGGCGAAATGGCAATTCCGGCGGATTTCATGGCGGCGAGCTTGTCTTCAGCCTTACCCTTGCCGCCCGAGATAATCGCGCCTGCATGTCCCATACGACGGCCCGGCGGGGCCGTCACGCCGGCAATAAATCCGGCCATGGGCTTCTTGCGGCCTTTGGCGGCTTCGCGGCGCAGGAAATCAGCGGCTTCTTCTTCGGCCGAGCCGCCGATTTCGCCGATCATGATGATCGACTGGGTCTGGGTATCCGAGAGGAACATGTCGAGGACGTCAATGAATTCCGTGCCCTTGACCGGATCGCCGCCGATGCCGACGGCCGTCGTCTGGCCGAGGCCGACGTCGGTTGTTTGTTTGACAGCTTCGTAGGTGAGCGTGCCCGAGCGCGAGACGATGCCGACGGTGCCCTGCTTGAAAATGTTGCCCGGCATGATGCCGATTTTGCATTGGCCGGGAGTGAGGAGGCCCGGGCAGTTGGGCCCCAAGAGGCGCGAGCGCGAACCTTCCAACGCGCGTTTGACTTTGACCATGTCCAGCACCGGAATGCCTTCAGTGATGCAGACGATGAGTGGCACCTCAGCGTCGATAGCTTCGAGGATCGCGTCGGCCGCGAAGGGCGGGGGCACGTAAATCGACGTCGCTGTGGCGCCGGTCTTGCGGACGGCTTCCTCGACTGTGTCGAACAGTGGCACGTCTGCGAGTTCGGCGTCGGGGTGTTTGGAACCGCCCTTGCCGGGGGTCACGCCGCCGACGATCTTAGTCCCGTAGTCGCGGGCCTGCTTCGAGTGAAACGTGCCTTGAGAGCCGGTGATGCCCTGGCAAATCACCTTGGTCTGCTTATCGACGAGTATGGCCATGCTGCCTTCCGGTCCCCGCTGCGGCGGGTAGCCCCGCGTGTCTGCTGCCCCGCCTTTTTGCTCAAAGTCGCGGCTATGCCGCCCCAGTGACCAGGCGCGGCTGATTTGGAGCGCTTTTAACACCTTTTTTTGCAGTGCAGCAAGGGGTGCGAAGGTGGGAGAGGTCTAATCCCGTCTTCTCGCGTACGCGGAGCGCTCCTTCAGCCGTGCGCCGCAGACACGGGATCCTAACGGCGGATCACAAACGGGCAAGTTCCCGGATCAACGGCGCATCAATGAAGTATTGCTCAGTCGCATCCGGGATGACGGGTATGGGGTCATCAGCTCATCCCTCAAGCCGCCTTCTTCACCTCATCCGTAATCTTCTTCGCAGCATCCGCAAGGTCGTCGGCGGGGATGATCTTGAGGCCTGAGGTTTGCAAGATCTTCTTGCCGAGTTCGACGTTGGTGCCCTCTAAGCGGACAACGAGCGGAACCTTGATGGCCATTTCGCGCGCGGCCGCGATGACGCCCTCGGCGATGATATCGCAACGCATGATACCGCCGAAAATGTTGACCAAGATGCCTTTGACGGCCGGATCGGCGAGAATGATCTTGAACGCGGCTTGAACTTTTTCCTTGGACGCGCCGCCGCCGACGTCGAGGAAGTTCGCGGGCTCCTCGCCATAGAGCTTGATGATGTCCATGGTCGCCATGGCGAGACCCGCGCCGTTGACTAGGCAGCCGATGGAGCCGTCAAGTTTGACGAAGGCGAGGTCGTGTTTTGAGGCTTCAATTTCCATCGGGTCTTCTTCGGCGAGATCGCGCATTTCGACAATGTCGGGGTGATGGAAGAGGGCATTGCTGTCGAAGTCCATCTTGCCGTCGAGGCAAATGAGGCTGCCATCTTTGGTCACGACCAGTGGATTGATTTCGAGCATGCTCATGTCTTTTTCGACGAACATGCTGAGCAAGCTTTCAATGAGCTTGCCGCAGACTTTGACTTGTTCGCCTTTGAGGCCGAGCGCGTAGGCAATCTTGCGGCCGTGGAACGGCTGATAACCCGTCGCCGGGTCAATCGACATGGTGAAAATCCGTTCGGGCGTGTTGTGCGCCACGTCCTCAATGTTCATGCCGCCATCTTGGCTCGCTATGAACGAAACGCGCGAGGTGGCGCGATCGACGAGTACCGAGAGATAGAGTTCGCGCTCAATGGCTGAGCCGTTCTCGATATAAAGACGATTGACGACGCGCCCTGCGGGGCCTGTCTGAATGGTGACAAGCGTTTTGCCGAGCATTTCAGCCGCGAATTTCTTGACTTCATCAATCGACTTGGCGAGGCGCACGCCGCCTTTTTCGCCTGCATCCTTTTCTTTGAACGTGCCCTTGCCGCGCCCGCCAGCGTGGATCTGCGCTTTGACCACCCAAATTGGCCCCGGCAATTTCTTCGCCGCCGCGACGGCTTCATCGACCGAAAACGCGACATGGCCGTCGGGCGTCGGGATGCCGTATTGGCGATAGAGTTGCTTGGCTTGATATTCGTGGATGTTCATGAAAGACCTTCACTTGTAGGTTGGGTTAGCGCGGCTGGGATTTTTAGTTTTCAGTCGCTCTCGTCATTCCGCGCGTAACCCAACAGCTGCGTCAATTCTCAACGGTTCGTTGGGTTACGGGCGCCTTTTCTTGCGCTTCGGTTGCCCACAAAGCAACCGCGCAGCGCCCTAACCCAACCTACGAGACTAAGCCAAACTCGGCTGGATCTTCTTGCACGCTTCGATCAGACCCTGCACCGACGCGATAGACTTGGCGAACATGTCCTTTTCGCCCGAGTCCAAAGTCAACTCGATCACCTTTTCGACGCCGCCTGCACCGATCACGACCGGAACGCCGACATAGGTATCTTTCAAGCCGTACTGACCATTACAGTAGGCCGCGCACGGCAGCATGCGCTTTTTGTCCTTGAGATAACTCTCGGCCATCGAAATGGCGGAAGCAGCCGGCGCATAGAACGCCGAACCCGTGCCAAGCAGAGCGACGATTTCGCCGCCGCCGCCGCGTGTGCGCTTGATCATGGCGTCGAGCTGTTCCTGGCTGAACATGCCGAGCTTGACGCAGTCGGGTAGCGGCACGCCGCCAATTGTCGAATAGCGCACCATCGGCACCATATCGTCGCCGTGACCGCCGAGTGTCATGGCGCGCACGTCTTCAATTGAGACGCCCGCTGCTTCAGCGAGGAAACAAGAGAAACGCGCGCTATCGAGCACGCCCGCCATGCCGACGACCTTGTTTGCCGGGAGGCCAGAGAATTTCTGTAGCGCCCACACCATGGCGTCGAGCGGGTTGGTGATGCAGATGACGAAAGCCTTGGGAGCATGCTGCTTAATGGCTGCGCCGACCTGTTCCATGACCTTCAAATTGATAGCCACGAGATCATCGCGGCTCATACCGGGCTTGCGCGGAACCCCGGCCGTCACGATGCAAACATCGGCTCCCGCGATTGCCGCGTACCCATCGGGTCCTGCGCCCGAGAGCTTGGCGTTGAAGCCTTCGACAGCGGCGGTCTGTGCGAGATCAAGCGCTTTGCCTTTCGCGACACCCTCGATGATGTCGGTCATGACGATGTCGCCAAGTTCCTTAAGGCCTGCGAGGAGGGCGAGTGTACCGCCGATTTGGCCAGAGCCAATCAATGCGATTTTCGTGCGCGCCATGCTTGAAGTCTCCTGTTAAGACCTGTGTTGTTCCGAAACCGCCATTGAGAGCCGGACTGCGACCTGAGTTTGCGCTTGCGTAATGCATTTCGCAATTGCGTCAAGCCGTAGCTGGGTCACTGGAACCAAAGTCGGACCCATAACAACTGGGCTCAAGCACAGATTCCCGGAATGCTTCGCCAGATAGGCCTCGCTGCGCATTTCCATGAGGCGAGACGCCGTGCGATCGAAAAGGCTGGCACCAAGGCCGGGTCTGTACAAGCTGTCCGGTTCAGCCTCGGCCGACGCAATCAGGCAGATCCGATTATCATAGAGCGTATCGATGAGATTGATGAAACGGCGGGCCAAATCGCGGCGATCGGACCCAGGACCGGTATGCCGTCGAGAATGACCGTGTGAAAGGTATGGGCGATTTGCAGGTAGTCGAGTGTCCCCAACGGCTGCTCGCAGAGATTGTGAAAGGTAAACCGCGCGACACCCATGGAAGCCATGGGCACGATTAGTTTGCGGCCCTTAAATTCGAGCGCGTGGGGTTTTCCAGGGTGTCTGCCCGTCAACCGCTCCCAATGCGCATCGAGCCCGGCTCTGGCGGCAGAATCAGCGGGCGTGAAATAGAGCATTGCGCCAGCAAGTTTATCGAGCCGGAAATCTTTGCGAGCGTTGAGCGCGACGATATCCAAATGACGTTCAAGGAGATCAATGAACGGCAAGAATAACGGCCTATTCAACCCATCTTTATAGAGTCCATTGGGCGGCGCGTTCGACGTCGCAACGACAACCGTGCCTGCAGCAAATAGACCCTGAAATAGGCGGCCTAGGATCATAGCGTCGGCAATGTCGGTGACGTGCAACTCGTCAAAACAGAGAAGCCTCGCCTCTTTCGCCAGAGCCGCTGCGACATGGGGAATCGGATCGCCGGGAACTTCCGCGCGCGCCACAGCTATACGATCATGCACGTCCGCCATGAACTCGTGGAAATGCGCCCTGCGCTTTGGCTGAAACGCTGTTTCTTCGAAAAACAAATCCATGAGCATCGTTTTGCCGCGGCCGACAGCTCCGTGAATGTAGAGCCCGCGCGGGACTGGCTGTTTCTTGCGTTGAAAGAGGTTGTCAAAAAAACCGTTTCGGGGCGCAGCGCTGCCAAGCATTGACTGCAACTGATCCAAGCGCAATGCGAGCGCACGCTGCGCGGCATCCGGCTCGATTTCAGCCAAACGCAGCCGCTCGTCATAGTGATTGAGAATCGTCCCAGTCATCCATCCCGCTTCAGAAATGAGCGCCGCACCGTACCTGCCTAACTGCGTTGCGGGCGTAGTGGCAAACAAACAGCCCTCCTGCACCTCTCGCAGTTGTGCGGCCGAATGTCACCATCGGGTAAAAAATCGTCAAGAACCGGGGCAACGCCGAACCTGGATCACTCAATAGTGAGCGAACTGAACACACACCAGTCATGCGATTATCACTCTGTATTTCATTACATCATACAGCGTATCTATCGAAGCGCGGGTGTGGTCCAAACTCACATTCGCCGGAACGGCAAGGAGACTTGATGATACTGTCCCAACTGGCCACGCATCAAAACCTGAACGGCAACTTCCGCAAGCTTCTGCCGGCTGAATTGCTCGTGTTCCGCGACCACCTTTTACGGCTCGATGCCGACAGCCGCCGCCTGCGCTTCGCAAGTACCGTACCTGACGACTATATTGCAGCCTACGCCATGAAGGCCGCAGACGCCGGCAGCCTCGTCTACGGTTACTTCGACCATGGCCATTTGAGAGCGGCCGGCGAATTGAAGCGCGCCAGTGCATTCTGGGGCCGATCGGCTGAAGCGGCCTTTTCCGTCGAGTCGGGATATACAAATCACGGCTTGGCTAGCGAATTAATGGGCCTGATCATTCGATCTGCGCGCAATCGCGGCGTCCGGCATTTGATCCTCTCATGCCTCGCCGAAAACTCGCCCATGCAAGCAATCGCCCGGAAATACGCAAAGGATCTTCAAATCGACCACGGCGAAGTTGTGGCCGATATTATACCAGGTAGCGCCGATTATATGTCGGTTGCAGAGGAAATCCTCGACGACCGCTTCGTGCTCTATCTTGCTGCTCGCGATCACTACGCGCGGCTATTGCCTCAAGCAGCGTGAATGCCGGGCACGAGATCAAATTAAGAGACAGTGGATTCTGAATTAAATGTCCCGAATAGCCAATTATGATTGGCGGCAAATTAGAAATTTTCAAATATCTTGAATTCAGTTGAAGTCGGCTTTCCCAATTTCATGATCATGTTTTTGCAATATCCAATTCCAAAAACCGTAAAATTGCGGCTTTCACGCAACAGTTTCCCTCCTTATTCCAAAAATCTGCACCCACAATTCAATTTAGCAGTCAACAAATTCCTCAAACATCTGCATGTTTTATTTGTTCGAGCTGATTCGAACTCTAGAGGGAGACTAAATCCTATGGCTAAAGCAGCAGCGAAGAGAAAGAAACCAGCCGCCAAGAAGGCAGCTAAGAAGACCGTAGCCCGTAAGCCGGCCGCGAAGAAGACCGCGAAGCGCAAAGCAGCTTAATTCTCAATGGTTTGTGTTCTGTACTCTTGAGATAGGGCACTCGGGCGCGGAACACCTCTGAGAATGCTGTTCGGCGGCGCACTGGCGCCAGCGGAATATGAATGGACCGGTGGCTGCGGGATGCGCCACCGGCCTTTTCATTTTTGGGGCTTTATCCCCCAATTAGACTTCAACCAATTTGCGGGTTTATTGAATTTATTTACAGGGCCGCGCATCGACCGTTGCGGTCCAACCTTTTTCTTCCTTGGTATAGCGCGTGACATGGCCAGCAGCACGGCCATAGCGGGCCCAATCGGAACCGTATTCCAGGTTGGTGAAATCGGCCCAAGCTCTGATGGCTGCGGCCTTTGCGGCCTCTTTGCTTGCGGCCGTGCCAGAGCCCGTATGCGCATGATCGGCCATGCAAAGCTTGCCACCCTCTTTGCGCAGTGTATGCGACGACGCCATGCCGGTATCGTCGGCTCTCAATCCGCTGGCCGCTAAAACAAAAGCCGGTGCTACAAGCGCCAAAGCGATGATTTTCCGCATGTCCAATTCCTCCGGTCAAGACAGATTATGTTTGGAATTCTAGCGGCAGAAATGCCAGTCAGCTATGGCGGCGCGGACGCAGAGCCCAAACAAAACGGGCCGGAGATGATTTCCAGCCCGTCTTGAATTACATCTCTCAAAGCGGCTTCAGTTGCGGCCCATCCTGACATCGTCCTCAGGGTTGGATCCGATCTTATGGATGGCCAGGTCGGCACCTTGGCGCTCGTCGTCCGGGCTCATGCGGAAGCCGAAGGCCTTATCGACGACCCAATAGACGATTGTGCCAGCGAGGAATCCAAAAGCCGCGCCGCCGATTGAGCCGACGAGCTGGGAAGCGAACGTCACGCCACCGAGCCCGCCAAAGAACTTGAGGCCAAAGATGCCGCAAGCAATGCCGCCCCAAAGACCGCAAAGCCCGTGCAGCGCCCAAACACCAAGCACGTCGTCGATTTGCCACTTGTTGGTTGAAACCTGGAACATGGTGACGAACAACCAGCCCGCAACGGCGCCAGTTACGAAAGCACCGAGCGGGTGCATGATGTCTGACCCAGCGCAGACCGCCACGAGACCCGCGAGCGCGCCGTTGTGAACGAAACCCGGATCATTACGGCCAGCAACGAGGGCCGCCAGAATGCCGCCGCACATCGCCAACAGTGAGTTCATGGCCACAAGGCCCGAGACACCCTTGAGGCTTTGTGCACTCATGACGTTGAATCCGAACCAACCGACGCACAACAACCACGAGCCCATGGCAAGCCAAGGAATGGACGATGGCGGCGGGCTGATCGGACGGCCACGGTCATAACGGCCGATACGGGGCCCAAGCTGCCGGACGGCTGCAAGAGCTGCCCAGCCGCCGAAGGCGTGGACGACAATGGAGCCCGCAAAGTCCTTGACCGGCGCACCGAGCATGGCCGTGAAGAACCCTTCCTGAAGGCCGAAGTTTTTGTTCCAGAGGACGCCTTCAATCAGCGGATATGCAAAACCGACCATCAGCGCTGTTGCTACGCATTGCGGCGTGAAGCGCGCGCGTTCTGCAATACCGCCTGAGACAATTGCCGGGACTGCTGCAGCGAACGTCGCGAGGAAGAAGAACTTGACCAGATCGAGCCCTTGGCCTGCGCTAAGGGCTTCAGCATTGGCGTAGAAGTTGATGCCGTACGAAATCGTATAGCCAATCAAGAAGTACATCATCGTCGAGATCGCGAAATCGACGAGGATTTTGACCAGTGCGTTGACCTGATTTTTATGCCGGACGGTGCCGACCTCAAGAAACGCAAATCCGCCGTGCATCGCGAACACGAGTATCGCGCCCATCAGCAGGAAAAAGACGTCCGAGCCCTGTTGTGTTTGTTCCATTCTTCCCCTCACCCCTTCGCCATTTTTGGCTACTTGCCGGGCAGCCGCACTTATGTTGAGCGGTCCGCCAAGCTTCGGGCAGAGTGATCAAGAATTGTGCCAGCCTGTCCAGAACGCCATTGTGTAAATGATTTCCGTTGCATAGTGCATTTCGACATTGTCGTCCGACAATCAAAACTGCCTAACAAATAAGCAACGATCAAGCTCGCACTGCACAAAACTAGTGCAGATCGACTGCGGCGAGAATACTTATGCCGACGTTAGCGCACGCGGCGCGGGTTCATGTAGAGGTCTGATTCCTGGCGCTGCAGTTCGGGCTCAATGCGGCCTGCCGCGATATCATGCGCCAGCGCCTTCACATGGCGGCGAACGGGCTTGTTGAACAGGACCATACCGGCGAACATTTTCATGACCATCATGATGCGCGGGTCGGCGTGATCGCCGCGCACGCTGCCGTGCCACTTGCCGCCTATGGTCACTATGGCGCCGTCGAGATGGCCGACCGTCTCGCCGTGCTGATCGATCAGCGTGTAGTCGCCGCCGATATTGATGATATCCCGCGCCAGGCGATAAAAGCGCGGCTGGCCATCATCCATGATGAAGAACGAGAAGTGCTCCGGGCAGAGCGGCCATTTGTTAGCCGAGCGCTCCAGATAGATGATGTAATCATCATCGTTGGTGTTGATAGAGTAGGTCGTGACCGGCACACCGCGCGCGCCGATTGTTTGCTGAATTGAGCGGGCAAGCATCAAGTCCATGCTGGCGCGCCAGTTGAGGCCTTCGGAAAACAGCTTGAAAACGAGCCGTTTGTCCATGCCTGTCGCCTCGTTCCAGAGTTCCTTGCGGTAACCCAGAACGCCCGTGCGCTCGCCGTTTTCGATGATCTCCGCAAACACGTCCATGTCGGTCGTAAACTGGCGCGACTTGCCTTTGTTGCGGTCGCGCTTCCAGAAGCCGAATTCGATGGAGTTGAAGGGTGTGATCCAGACGTCGACCGTAAACTCGTGCCATTTGGCCTTGGCGGCATCGGACGCTTCTTTTTTGGCTTTCTGCAGTTTGGTGACACCGGGCGCTGCCTTCTCGGCCTGTTCGTAGGTTTCAGCACGCGCGACACGGGCTGCTTCCGCAGCGGCTGCGCGGGCTTCTGCTTCAACCGGATCTTTGCGTTGGGTGGCTGTGGCCATGACAATCTCCCGCGCAAGGCGTGTTGCGCATCAAACGAATCAATAGGGAGAGGCTAGCAGAGGGTGCGGGACGCCGCGTGACGAGCGCGAAATTTGCGGTGGGAAAGTGCCCAATGCGGTGTGTTACTTGACATCCAGGCACAATTTGCGCCGCGTCTTTTTTGGCAATCCCGCCGCAACAATTTGGTGCGAATGCTTGATGTGATCTTTTAACCCGCGCGTAGAGAGCCCCGGCTTCGCATAGTGCTGGATCCACGTCATGCCACGCGCGGCGAGGTAGGGCGCGGGACGCAGACCTGGCTGTTCCTTTAAGACCTCATAGGCAATTTTGCTGACCTTAAAGGTTATTGCCGGAACGCCTGTCTCCCAGCCGCCAATTGCAAAGACCTTTCCGCCGACTTTCCAGACGTGCGAGCCACCCCACTGCATTACGTAGGTCGTAGCAGGTAGGGCTCGACAAAAGTCATTGAAATCATCGTAGGTCATGTGGTGCTGCCCTAACCCTCTGCCCGTCCGCCCGAAAGAGGGCGATGAGGAGAGGGGATATTATCGCGCCCCAAAAATCGCTGAGCCCACACGAACATGCGTCGCGCCGAAATCGATAGCCGTTTCAAAGTCGGCGCTCATTCCCATGCTGAGCCCGGCCAGGCCCAACTCCCGGGCAAGCTGTTGCAGAAACGCAAAATGGACCGCCGGCTCTTCTTCGACCGGCGGTATGCACATCAAGCCGGCGATTTCGAGCTTCAATTCGCTCCGGCACATCGCGACGAAGGCTTTCACATCGCGCGGGTTGACACCGGCCTTTTGCGGTTCCTCGCCCGTATTCACCTGCACGAAAAGCTGGAGCTTGCGGCTTTGTCTCAACATTTCGTCCGCAATGGCGCGCGCGATTTTTTCGCGATCGATTGTGTGGATGGCGTCAAACAGCGCGACAGCCTCTTTCGCCTTATTCGATTGCAACGGCCCAATGAGATGCAGCCGCACATCGGGGAATTCGGATTTCAGCGACGGCCACTTGCCTTGCGCCTCCTGCACGCGATTTTCCCCGAAGTTCCGGTGACCAGCCGCCAGAACGGGCCGAATGTCGTCCGCCTCGAACGTCTTGGAGACCGCGATAAGTGTAATGGTCGTGGGGTCGCGCTCAGCGGATTGCGCGCAGATGCCGAGAGCTTCTTCTCTAACCTCACGAAGCGCATCAATCGAAGTCTGTGTCATCGCTGCCGCCGCGCCTTCTTACCAGGTGTTGACGTGCCGAGAGGCAAAGGCGCCACGCGTTCGTAGGCTGCGAATTCGTGATCATCGCGGCCGAGCAAGTCCATATACTTGCGATGGATGAAAACCTTGTCACGGCCATGTTTTTCTTCGACCAGAACACCAATTTCGACGAGCTGTTTTAGATAGCGCGCGGCGGCGTGGCGTTCTGCGATATCCGCCTCAATCAGATGAGCGATGCGCACATAGGGTTGCGCGAAGATGGTTTCGATCAACTCACGAGAGTATATTTTCGGCGCGTTGGCGCGCATAAACTCGGTGGTGTGCTGCATGAGATCGCGAATTGCGCGAATGCGGGCATTGGTCCACGTTGCGGTCGTCTCGATGGCCGTCAGCATATAGATGATCCACGGCTCCCACTCAGCCCGCAGCGTTACCCCCTGCAGTAAGCGATAGTAATCGCCCTTGGTCCGCACGATATGGCGGCTCAAGTAGAGTGCTGGAATATCGAGCAGCCCGGCCTGTATCAGAACCAGGATGTTGAGGATCCGTCCGGTACGTCCGTTGCCGTCGAGAAACGGATGGATGGCTTCGAACTGATAGTGCAGGACCGCCATACGGACGAGCGGATCGAGGTCGTCTTCGGCATTGGCGAACGCCTCCCAATTGCCGAGCAAATCGCGCAAGTTTTGCTGGCCGTCGGGCGGGGTATAGATGACTTCGCCGGTGAAGCTATTTTTCAGCTGCGTGCCAGGCGTCTTGCGGACATCCATATCGACGCCTTTGATGCGGCTGCAGATCTCGATTGCGGTGCGCGCCGTGAGGGGCCGCGTCTTCAATGCTTCATAGCCGCTGAACAGAGCCGCGCGATAGCGCAGCGCTTCTTTGGCTGCGGGATCGCCGCCGTCATCAAGCTGGCTGGCTTCGCGAAATAGCGCGTCGTTGGTCGTGACGATATTCTCGATCTCGGAGCTGTCTTTGGCTTCGAGCAGAGGGATCGTATTGATCAGCACCGATTGGTCCGGGATCAGCTCGCCAGCGCGCCGGAGTTCGGCAACGGCGGCTCGCGCCGTCACACAGCGCTTGAGAACCGGCTTGGTCTCCAGGTCCCGACCTGCTGGCGGCAGGAGCGGCAGCGTATTGTAAGGCTTGGAGGGATCAGGTCCCATGCGCTTGAGCCCCCAAAGGAACAAGAATCAGATTTCAGCGCCATATTAACCACAACATGGCATCGCTAACGACATGTCCTCACTAATATGGAACCAAAACTTATTTTTTGAACATATTGGTCGGGACGTGGTAACGCCCGCACCACTTTGTGCATGAAATGGTACGATAGTAGAAAAAGCGCGCCACATTAACGAAGGTATGTTCACAAATCGGCGTTTTGTGCACATATCTGCCAAAATATGTATCCGCCAAGGACATGTTTAGCCCGATATGTCCTCCAAATCAGAAAACGGCGCCATATTTCCCGCAAGGCCCAGCCCCCTCGGCCCGTACACCCGCCTTGACCCCTGTAACCAATCGGGCTCATTAACGCCTTCCAAAACCAGACAAAGAGATCCCACCTCCTCATGGCATCCGAACGCTACAACGCCCCCGCACGCGAGAAGCACTGGCAACAAGCCTGGGACAAAGCGGACATTTTCCGCGCTGGCGCCAATGAAAAAGGCGCCAAGTGCTACGTCCTTGAGATGTTTCCCTATCCCTCGGGCCGCATCCATATGGGCCATGTGCGCAATTACGCCATGGGCGACGTGTTCGCCCGCTACAAGCGCATGAAGGGCTTCAACGTGCTCCACCCCATGGGTTGGGACGCCTTCGGCATGCCGGCCGAGAACGCCGCCATGGAGCGCAAGGTCCACCCCGGCAAATGGACCTATCAAAATATCGACACCATGCGCGGGCAGCTCAAGTCGATGGGATTGTCCCTCGACTGGAGCCGAGAAATCGCAACCTGTTCGCCCGACTATTACCAGCACCAGCAGAAGCTGTTTCTTGATTTCCTCAAGAAGGGCATCGCTTACCGCAAGTCCTCGAAAGTGAATTGGGATCCGGTCGATCACACGGTGCTCGCCAACGAACAAGTCATCGACGGGCGCGGCTGGCGCTCGGGCGCGCTCGTCGAACAACGCGAGCTGACGCAGTGGTTCTTCAAGATCACCGATTACGCGCAGGAACTGCTGGACGATCTCGAAACGCTGACCAACTGGCCGGAAAAGGTGCGCCTCATGCAGGCCAACTGGATCGGCCGCTCAGAAGGTATGTTGATCCGCTGGGCGCTCGACGCGAAAGCCGCGCCCAAAGGTTTCAGCGAAGTCGAAGTCTATACGACAAGGCCTGATACTCTGTTCGGCGCGTCGTTTGTGGCCGTCGCCGCCGATCATCCGATTGCCAAAGCTGCCGCTGAAAAAAACCCGGCGCTTGCTGCATTCTGTGATGAATGCCGCCGCATGGGTACGTCGGTCGCCGACATCGAAGCGGCCGAAAAACTAGGCTTCGACACGGGCCTGCGCGCCATCCATCCCTTCGACAAGGATTGGCAAGTGCCCATCTACGTCGCCAATTTCGTGCTCATGGATTACGGCACCGGCGCTATTTTCGGCTGCCCGTCGGGCGATCAGCGCGACATGGATTTCGCGCGCCGATATGATCTGCCCGTCGTTCCGGTCATCCTGCCGCCAGGCGAAGACCCCAAGACGTTCGAGCTGAAAAACAAGGCCTATACCGACGACGGTCTCATGATCAATTCGCACTTTCTCGATGGGCTTTCGACGGAGGCTGCCTTCAAAGAAGCGGCAAAACGCCTTGAATCCCAGAAGATCGGCGGCAAGGCTCAAGGGCAGCGCAAAGTCAATTTCCGCCTGCGCGACTGGGGCATCTCGCGCCAACGCTATTGGGGATGTCCGATCCCAATCGTGCACTGCAAGGATTGCGGCGTCGTCCCCGTCAACGAACAAGACCTGCCGATCAAACTTCCCGAAGACGCAACATTCGATAAACCGGGCAATCCACTCGACCGCCATCCGACGTGGAAAAACTGCGCGTGTCCGAAGTGCAATAAGCCCGCGACGCGCGAAACCGACACCATGGACACGTTCGTCGATAGCTCCTGGTACTACGTGCGCTTTACTGCGCCAAAGTCGAGCGAGCCGGTCGATAAAAAAGCCGCGCAATATTGGTTGCCCGTCGATCAGTATATCGGTGGCATCGAGCACGCCATTTTACATCTGCTCTATTCGCGGTTCTTCGCGCGAGCCATGTGCGACACTGGCCATCTCGCGTTTCAAGGCAATACACGGGAACCCTTTGGCGCGCTCTTTACACAAGGCATGGTGACCCACGAAACCTACAAATCGCAAGATGGCTACTGGCTGCTGCCGAGCGAAGTGAAATTCGAAGGCGAAGGCGGCGAGCGCAAAGCCATCGAGATTTCGAGCGGGCGTCCGGCTGCAATCGGCTCGATTGAGAAAATGTCGAAGTCGAAGAAAAACCTCGTCGACCCGGACGACATCATCGCCCACTACGGTGCCGATTGCGCCCGCTGGTTTATGCTGTCGGACAGCCCACCCGAGCGCGACGTCATCTGGACGGAAGCGGGCGTCGCGGGCGCGGGCCGGTTCATCCAGCGCATCTGGCGCATTGTCGATGAGATCGCCGAAAAGTACCCGGCTAAACTTGGAGCGAAACCGGCGACTTTCGGCCCGGAAGCACTTGAGGTACGCAAAGCCGCCCACAGGGCCCTCGACCAGGCCGGTAAGTCGATCGAGGCGCTCCGCTTCAACGTTGCCGTCGCTCAGGTTCACGAGTTCGCCAATGTGCTCCAATCCGGCCTATCCAAGCACGGGGAAGGCCTAGATTGGGCGGCCCGGGAGGCCGGGGAACTGCTCATTCGCATGATCGGACCGATGATGCCGCATTTAGCTGAAGAATGCTGGGCGCGGCTTGGATACAACACGTTGCTTGCGAACGAACCTTGGCCTGCCGCTGAAGCGGCCCTGCTCGTTGACGATCAAGTGACCATTGCCGTACAGGTAAACGGCAAACGCCGGGACGAGCTCGTGATTTCCCGTACCGCAGCCAATGCGGACGTGGAGGCTGCGGCATTGAAGCTTGAACCGGTCATCAAGGCGCTCGAAGGCCGGCCGGTTCAAAAGGTTATCGTGGTGCCGCAAAGGATCGTGAATGTTGTCGGCTGAAATGAAAATCGGCACTGCTTCGCGGTTGGTCAAAACCTTGCGGACTGCTGGCGCTGTGCTTGGACTTGCCAGCGCGTTGGCCTTAACAGGCTGCGCCGATGGCAGCTCAAGTTTCCGCCCGCTCTATGGCTCGTCTGAGCTTGGTGGTGCCGGTGCTTCTGAAAAGCTGGCGACAGTCGATATTGCCCCTATTCCAGGCCGCGTCGGTCAGCGGCTTAGAAACGAATTCATCTTCCAGGCAACCGGCGGCGGTGAACCCCTTCCGCCAGAGTATCGGCTTGAGGTCGCCGTGCGCGAGTCCGTGTCCTCGACACTCGTTAAAATCGACGGCAACGCGCGCGGACAAATCTATAATCTTGACACCCAATTTACTCTCGTGCGCATCTCGGACAAAAAGGTGGTTCTCTCCGGCCGCAGTTATGGTCGCGCCGGCTTTGAACGCTTGACGTCGATTTTTGCCAACGTGCGCGCCCGCGAAGACGCAGAAAACCGCGCCGCCAAGACTGTTGGCGAGGAAATGCGCACCCGCTTGCTGGCGTATCTAGCTCAGCCTGCATGACGTTGCCAGCGGGGCACACGACGCCCGCTCCCGAGGTCCCTCAATGGTTGCTGTAAAGGCCGGTCAAGCCGCGTCGTTCCTCAAGTCCCCGCCTGCGTCGCTCTTTGCAGTCTTATTCTACGGGACGGACCCAGGGCTCGTAAGCGAGCGTTCCGGCCAATTGGCGCGTCTTCTCGCGTCGCGCGAAAACCCCGAAGGTGAAATCCTCAGGCTGGATGACAGCGACCTGGATGAAGATACCGGGCGGCTTTTTGTCGAACTCGAAACCCGCCCCATGTTTTCCGGCCGCAAGATCGTGCGCGCTACAGCTGGCCGGCGCCTCTCCGCAGCGCTTCTCAAACCCTTACTCAATCAAGGCCAATTAGAAGGCTTTCTGATCGTCGAAGCCGGCAACCTCAAGGCTGACGACGCATTACGTTCCATTTTTGAAGCTGCCGCTCATACGGCTGCCGTCGCCTGTTATCCAGACGATGGCGCCGCAATCGAAGGACTTATCAGCGAGGTTCTTTCGTCGTTCAAAGTTCGCATAACGCCCGATGGCCGCGAACTCCTCCTGTCACGGCTTGGAGCAGACCGGTCGCTCTCGCGAGCCGAAATCGAGAAACTCGCGATCTACGCGAGCGGCCGCGATATAATTACCGCTGATGATGTCGACATGATCGTCGGTGACGCCGCCGATCTTGCGCTGGAAAAAATACCTGAAGCCGCAGCTGCTGGTGACTCAACCCGGGCGGTCACAGACTATGGCCGCGCAATCGCATCTGGCGAAAGCGCGCAGGCAATTATTCTCATCACGCAGCGCTATTTTCTGAAACTCCATCGGATTCGAGGCGAGATTGATCAAGGGCGTAGTATTGACGACGCACTTCGGGGCTTAAGACCAGCACTCCATTTCAAACAACGTGATGCCTTTGCCAGCCAATGCCGCCGCTGGACGCGGGGCGCCCTCGATCAAGCCTTAAAGCGCATCGGGGAAACGGCGAAAGCGGCGCGCCTATCCTCTTCGCTGGAAGATACGCTCGCTGAACGCTTGATCTTGGCTTTGGCCGCACTTGCCAACGTGTCGTCTTCCACCGCGGCACGCCGCCGCTAGCGCCAAGTCTCGCCACCACAAGTCTTGCCGCCACCCGCTTCAGAACTATAGTGCCCCCAAAATCAAGGGGATCCCATGACAGCAACTCGCTACGACGTCACCGGCATCGGCAACGCCATTGTCGATATTATCGGCCGCTGCGACGACGCTTACCTGCAGACCGTTGGTGCCGCCAAGGGCTCCATGCGCCTCGTCAATGCGGATGAAATTGCCAAAATCTATTCTGGAATGGGACCCGCAATCGAGACGTCTGGCGGGTCGGCCGCCAATACACTAGCCGGAATCGCGTCATTTGGTGGTCGCGCCGGCTTTATCGGCAAAGTCGCGGATGACGAATTTGGCCGCATATTTTCCCATGATATTCGTGCCATTGGCGTCAAATTCACAGCGCCTCCCGTTCCGGGCTCGATGCCCACATCCCGCTCGCTCATTTTGGTCACGCCCGACGGCGAACGCACAATGAATACGTACCTCGGCATCTCGACCGATCTCGGCCATGGGCAACTTGATCGCGACCTCATTCGCGACAGCGCTATTCTCTATCTTGAAGGATATCTCTTCGACCGGCCCGAAGCGAAAGCCGCGTTCCGCGAGGCGCTCGCAGAAGCAAAGCGCGCGGGCCGTAAAGTCGCTCTCACCCTTTCGGATGGCTTTTGCGTGGACCGTCACCGCGCAGAATTTTTGGAACTTATTCGCTCGGGCGTTGATATCCTTCTCGCCAACGAAAGCGAAATTACATCTCTTTACGAAACACAGAATTTCGACACGGCAGCAAACCACGCACGCCGCGATACAAAATTAGCGGTCCTGACACGTAGCGCAAAAGGCTCTGTCATCCTTGCCGATGATCAGACCATCTCCATTCCAGCGGACAGAATCGAAAAGGTGATCGATACCACCGGTGCCGGCGATCTTTATGCAGCCGGATTCTTGTACGGATTTACGCACGGCCACTCGCTTGAGACGTCCGGCAAACTGGCGAGCCTCGCCGCCGCAGAAGTCATCAGCCATATCGGCGCCCGGCCTGAAGCCAATCTAGACCAATTGGCCCGGCAAAGAGGATTGACGTCCTAATTCCAGGATTTGCGAATAACTCTATTCGCCGTCAATTACCTGTGAACATCGTTCAAATAAGGCGTTATTGCCGCCAATTCCCAATCTAATTCGGTGGTCTATTTAAATTCCCTAGAATTGGCGACGAAACTCACCCACACTCCTTGTAACGAATCGCTTCGTTCGAGGTTTTATTAGATGTTGGAAGCACGAGGCCGCCGAGGCCGACCCAAGGGCACTGGAATAGACGACAGCGACAGAATTGCGCGCCTAGCCGAACTCTTGCGTATCCATCCAGAATTCAAACCCACGACTGCCATCCGGGCCATGGGCATCATCGATCCGTCCATCGTCCGTCGCATTCGGGACAAGTATAAAATCTATGTGCGTACGACCGCCCAACTCATTGCGGGTGGCGCTCAAATCCAGCCGCAGCGGCCACGTCTAGCAGCCGCCCCGGTTCTCTTGGCACAAAGAAGCTAGCAATCCGCGGACTATCCGCACCATCGCCTACTCAACTCAAAATATGCGAGAAACTAAAAGGGCCGCTGCCCCAAGCGGCCTTTTTTTTGTGTCAGAGCTTGCGCAGACTTACTGCTTCGACACGGTGGGATTCACTCTTGCGCAGAATAAGCCGCGCTCGCCGCCGGGTGGGTAGGATGTGTTCTTCCAGATTGCGCAGGTTTATCGTGCGCCAGAGCGAGAGTGCGCGCCTATGCGCTTCGTCTGGATCCATCGCCGCAAACTTATGAAAATAGGAACCCGGGTCACGGAACGCCGTACTTCTCAACCGCATGAAGCGCGTCACGTACCAATTCTCGATCACGACGGGATCGGCATCGATATAAATCGAGAAATCGATGAAATCAGAAACAAAAGGTATGGCCTCACCGCCCTTTGGCATTATGGCCGGCTGCAATACGTTCAGGCCTTCGATGATGAGAATATCCGGCAACTCAACGCTGATCTTTTGCCCCGGCAGAATGTCGTATTGGAAATGCGAATAGACCGGCGCTTCGACTTTTTCTAGTCCCGATTTCACATCGGCCAAGAAGTTCATCAACTTTGCCGTATCGAAACTCTCAGGAAACCCTTTTCGGTCCATGAGGCCGCGCTGCTCAAGTTCGGCGTTTGGATAAAGAAAGCCATCTGTCGTCAATAGATCGACGCGGGGATGATCCGGCCAACGCGCTAACAATGCGCGCAATACACGAGCCGTCGTGCTCTTTCCCACGGCAACGGAGCCAGCGACCCCAATGACGAAGGGCACTTTGACGTCCTTGAGACCCAAAAACTGCGACGAGACCGAGTGTAATTTCTGACTGGCCGCGACGTAGAGATTGAGCAAACGCGACAAGGGCAGATAAATCTCGACGACTTCTTCAACCGATAGTTCTTCAATGACGCCGGACAGTTCTTCGAGCTCATCCGATTTCAACGTCATCGGTGTGTCAGCACGCAGTCTCGCCCATTCATCGCGTCCAAAGGTCCGGTACGGCGAAAACGGCAGGTCTGCAGCCGCTTTCAGGACTTTCGGCTTGGCAGCAAGGGGTTGTTTGCGGGCACGGCGCGATGACTTCACGATTGCCCCCGCGATGCCTTCTCGTCGAGGCCGGACGTTCCCATGCGCTTGTCGAGCACTGCATAAACGTCGCTCAGCGCTACACCGCGGCACTCCAAGACCACGAGAAGGTGATAAAGCGTATCAGCAGCTTCCGCTGCTAAGGCCGCCTCGCTCTGAGAAACGGCAGCTATGACTGTTTCAGCCGCTTCTTCGGCGAATTTCTTGGCGCACTTTTCAGCACCGGCGTCCAAGAGTTGGCGCGTGTACGACTTGGCAGAACTTTCAGCCCGCCTTGCCTTTATGGTCTCGGCCAACTTTTCGAGTGTCTTGTCGCCCATTTTTCCGGTCCCAAGGCGCGCCCAAGTGGCAGGCCGGACGGCACACGAGCAACTTCGCCCGGCCCCGTCAAGTGGACCTTACCGATAGCCTCAACAGCAAGTGACTAGATACCGTCAGCCGCCGATCCGCTGCCGGATGTAATCCAGCTGGTCGAAATTGCCGAATTTGATAATCAAGTGGCCGCTTTCGCCCGATCCGCGCTTGATTTCGACCTTCAAACCTAAGAGATCCGCGAGTTCCTTTTCGAAGGCTTTGGTATCGGGATCCTTTTCGCGGGTCTTGCGGCCCGGGCCAGCATCGTCTGTGTGCTCGCGGCCTTGAACGATATCTTCGATTTCACGCACGTTGAGCTGCTCTTCAACAATGCGATGGGCCAGTGTCTCAGCGTCGTCCCGGCCAATCAACGCGCGCGCGTGCCCCGCCGTCAGGCTGCCTTGCTGCACAAGCGCTTGCACGCCAACAGGCAGCTTCAAGAGGCGCAAAGTATTGGCGACGTGGCTTCGGCTCTTGCCGATTATCTCGGATACTTGTTCCTGATTGTAGCTGAAGCGCTCGATGAGATCGCGATAGCCAGACGCTTCTTCAATCGCGTTCAAATCTTGACGCTGCACGTTCTCGATAATCGCGAGTTCGAGAACTTCCTTGTCCGTCAATTCCCGGACGATAACCGGAATAGTGTGAATGCCGGCCTTCTGCGCCGCGCGCCAACGCCGCTCGCCGGCGACAATTTCAAAGTCTCCAGCAGAGGCTGGATCGGGCCGCACGATGATGGGCTGCACCAACCCCTTGGTGCGGATCGATTCCGCAAGTTCGGCAAGCTCGTCGTCGCGGAAATCCTTGCGCGGGTTGAGCGCACTCGACTTCACTTGTGCAATCGGCACCATCCGCTGCTCGCCTTCAGGCGGCAAGCGCGACCCGCTTTGTACCGGCTCACCGATGAGTGAAGCAAGTCCACGTCCCAAACGGCTCTTAGGCAGCGCTGATTGCATGATCTTCGTATTCCCTTGATATCATTTACTTTTCTGCAACGCACTGCAAGACATCAATCGCGTTAGGCGGCTTTGAACCGGCGCTCGCGTTCGATGATTTCCGTTGCGAGCCGGATGTAGGCTTGGCTGCCTGCGCAATCATAATCGTAAAGCAGGATTGGTTTGCCGTGCGATGGCGCCTCCGCCACGCGCGTGTTGCGCGGGATGATCGTTTCGTAGACCTTAGGGCCAAAGAAGGCGCGCACGTTCTCGGCGACTTCTTTCGACAGCGACGTGCGCGCGTCGTGCATCGTAAGGACGACGCCCTGAATTTCGAGATGTGGATTGAGTGTCGCCCGGATTTGATCGATCGAGTCCTTCAACTGTGAAATGCCTTCGAGCGCGAAGAACTCGCATTGAACCGGGACGAGTACCGCGTCCGCCGCCGACATGGCATTCAAAGTCAGAATATTGAGCGATGGCGGACAATCGATCAGCACGTAGCTGTAAGGCATGTCCTGCGGGCGCGCGCGCTGATAGCCAATGAGCGCCGTAACGGCATCCCGCAACTTGAAGGGCCGCGTATTGTCGTTGGGCAGCGATCCTTCGATGCCTACGAGATCGCTATTGGCCGGCACGATGTGAAGACCCGGCACTGCGGTCTGCAGACAGGCGTCCGCCAGCGACGACGCCCCGATAAGCACATCGTATGTCGTCTTGGCTCGCGCTTCTGGAGGGATGCCAAGTCCGGTTGACGCGTTGCCTTGGGGATCCAGATCCAGCACCAAAACCCTCTCACCAACGGCAGCAAGTGCCGTTCCGAGATTGATTGCCGTTGTCGTCTTGCCAACGCCGCCCTTTTGATTGGCAATCGAGATGACGCGCGGTCCTCCGTATGGACCACCACCGCCACCAACACCTGAGACATAGCCGGCCACGGGTTTAACCCTCCGTCTTGACCTTCAACGCTTTGAGCAACACTACGCGACCCTCAGGGTCCGTGACGCTCGGCTTCAGCTCGTACTGAAAATCCCAAGTTCGAGCTGCGTCTTCAAGTTCAGCCGCAACCTCGCGGCCTTTCAAGAAGAATCCGACTGTACCAGACGCAAAATACGGCGCCGCCAACTCGGCGAGACGCGGTAAAGGCGCGAGCGCCCGGGCCGTCACACAATTAACCTCTCCCACCTTAGCGCGAATTTCGAAAGATTCGATTCGCGTGCACAGGATGTCCACAGCTACTCCTGCCTCCCGCGCCGCTTCCCGGAGGAATGCGGCTTTCCTGTTGTCGCTCTCCAACAGGGTATGCCGCGTGCCGCCATTCTCGGCTGCCATGATGGCCAGGACGAGACCCGGAAAGCCCGCCCCTGACCCAAGATCAAGCCACGCTTTGGCACGTTGGGGCCGCAAAGCCCAGATTTGCGCCGAATTCGGCGAAATGCCGGTGCCAGATGTCGTTCACCGTGCTCGGAGCAACAAGGTTAATGGTCTTCTGCCAGCGTTTGAGCATGGCCGCATAAGTTGAGAGCCGGTCTAGAGTTTCACGTGAAACGGGGAAGGCCTTTGCAAAGGCTTCAGGGCCGTCTATGCGGGCAATTTGGGGCTTGGCCATGGCCCCGCTCAGGCCGAGCGGCGGCGGCTGGCGGCCTTCAGGTGGGCCAGAACGAGCAACAGCGCAGCGGGCGTCATGCCTTCGATCCGTCCCGCCTGGGCGACCGACGACGGCCTATTGCGCTCAAGCTTTTGGCGCAGTTCGCCGGTCAGTCCTGAAATGACCGAATATTCGAAATCGGCAGGAATGACGGTGGCCTCATCCCGGCGCAGCACAGCAACGTCCTCCTCCTGCCGGTCGACATAGGACCGGTAACGGGCATCGGTTTCGAGCTGAGCGGCAATGGCCGGCGCTAGGTTACTCACCTCAGGCCATATGGCGGCGAGGCGCTTGATATCGACCCCTGGAAACGCGAGCAGCTCGAACGCCGTCCGGCGGCGGCCGTCCTGGTTGATCCCGATTCCAGAGCGGGCAGCCTCGTTCGGGGTAACATTGAGTTGGTTCAGCAAGTCGAAGCCATCCGCGAGGGCCTGAGACTTAGCGAGATATGCGGCGCGGCGTAAGCTGCCAATGCAGCCCAGCGCCAGCCCAAGCGGCGTCATCCTCTGGTCGGCATTATCGGCCCGGAGTTTCAAACGGAATTCGGCCCGGGACGTGAACATCCGATAAGGCTCCGAAACACCGCGAGTGACGAGGTCATCGATCATCACGCCGAGGTAGGCATCAGCGCGCGAAACCACGAACGGCTTCGATCCTCCGCCTGCCGCCAATGCCGCATTGAGCCCGGCCGCCATGCCCTGCGCACCGGCTTCTTCATAGCCCGTTGTGCCGTTGATCTGACCCGCCAGAAATAGCCCGGCAAGGCGCTTCACTTCCAGCGCCGGAGTCAGCTCGCGCGGGTCCACATAGTCATATTCGATGGCATAGCCGGGCCGTTTGATGACGACATTTGCAAGCCCTGGCATGGTCTTCAAGAAGGCTTCCTGCACGTCCGCAGGCAACGAGGTCGAAACCCCGTTCGGATAAATCGTGTCGTCGTCGAGGCCTTCCGGCTCAAGGAAAATCTGATGCGAATTTCGGTCGGCAAAGCGCACGACCTTGTCTTCAATCGACGGGCAATAGCGCGGACCGACACTGCCAATTTGACCTGAATACATGGGCGAACGGGCAAGATTGGCGCGAATGATGTCGTGCGTTGCAGCGGTCGTACGCGTGATCCCGCAAGCGATCTGGGGCGTCGTGATCTTGTCCGTCAGGAACGAGAAAGGCACCGGATTGTCGTCGGCTTCTTGCATTTCGAGGCCGGACCAGTCGATGGATTTCCCATCGAGGCGCGCGGGCGTTCCGGTCTTCAAGCGACCGAGCTGCAGTCCCAGCGCATAGAGACGTTCCGAGAGTTTGAGGGCTGGCGCTTCGCCCGCGCGACCGGCCGGAATCTTTTGCTCGCCTATATGGATGAGCCCGTTCAAGAAGGTGCCCGTGGTCAAAACCACTGCGCCCGCGTTCAAGCGCTCGCCGTTTGCCAACACCACGCCTGTGACACGGCTCTGCAATTCCCCTCCCCCTTGCGGGGAGGGGGGCAGAGCCAAGCCGTCACCAGTCGTGACGGTTATATCCTCGACGCCTCCTTCGATCACGGTGAGGTTCGGCGTCTCGCGGATCGCACGCTGCATGGCGAGGCGATAGAGCATCCGGTCCGCCTGGGTGCGTGGCCCATGGACGGCCGGTCCCTTGGAGCGATTGAGCAAGCGGAACTGAATTCCCGCTTCGTCCGCTACCCGGCCCATAAGGCCGTCGAGGGCATCGATCTCCCGGACCAGATGACCTTTACCAAGGCCTCCGATGGCGGGGTTGCAGGACATCTCGCCGATCGTATCAAAGCGATGGGTGACGAGTGCCGTCGCAGCGCCCATACGGGCCGCAGCAGCGGCTGCCTCGCACCCGGCGTGTCCACCGCCGACAACAATGACGTCAAAACGATCCTTCATGACCTGGGTACTATCCCAAACCTGGCCGGACCGCGAGTGGGTCGGATGAGGCTATTTCACGTGAATTGGCTGCGGCGGTCAAATAGCCCAGCGCGGGACCTTGCCGACATAATCGGTAAACACTGGGCCGAAGGCATTGAGCAAATTGCGCTCTTCTTTGGCGATGACGGTCAGATTCATTACCAAAACGTAGATCGCGCAGGCAGCGATAGCGGCCGCTAAAGATATGATCGCGAGAGACGCAAGGGGCACGAAAAATGCGACGTAAATCGGATTGCGCGAGTAGCGGAATATGCCGCTGGTTACCAACCTTTGCGGTTCACCGAATGAGTTGGCCAAGAGCGACAAGCGCATGTACCGCTGGATCATGAGAACGCCGGCCAGGAACCCGGCAAAGGCCGCCGCCAAGACCTGAAAGACGGGGAAACCGGCCGCAATAGCGTCGTCGATTTTAGCAAAGCCTGCCAGTCCTAGCCCGGCAGCATAGCTAAAACCGCTAACCCAGGCCGACAGGTCGGCGAACGCGACCCGGTCAGGAAATTCGAACCTCAGTCCCGCGGGAGCAGTTCCGGACCGCATGTTGTTGCCTCTTCAATGACCAGCGCCGGATTTCGTTTTGAAACAACCAGGGACGGTCAGGAGACTGCAAAGGCAAAAACGGGGCCAATAACGATACCGAGGCTGGTACGCACGCTTATTGATCACCCTCACTTCCCGATACAGAAACGGCTGAAGATCTGGCCGAGGACGTCCTCAACATCGACGCGGCCGGTGATGCGGCCCAGTGCTTGGGCGGCACGGCGGACGTCTTCGGCGCGCAGTTCCGGAGCGTCCAAATCGCCGGATAAAAAGTCCGAGAGAGACGCCGCCGCCGCTTCCAAGTTGGTCCGATGGCGAGCCTGGGTCAGAACCGGTGCGCCAGTATCGCCGATCCGCTCCGCCGCCAACGCCTCAATACGGGCCACTAGCTCTGCAACGCCGTCACCCGTCTTGATCGAGATTGACAAAGGGGGCACCGCATCGACTCCCCTCCCCTTAACGGGGAGGGGTTGGGGGTGGGGTGAACCCGAGGGACCGGGTTCTGATCGTCCCCCCACCCCTAGCCCCTGCCCGCGAGGGGGCAGGGGAATTGAGCCTGACGCGACTTTCAGCGCGGGTGAATGTAAATCCACCTTCGTCTGCACAACCAGGCACGTTTCACGTGAAATCGATTCGGGTGGCGAGTCGGTGCCTGAACTCGGTCAGCCACAAGACGAGCTGCGCATCCTCCGCCGCCTTGAGACTGCGGCGCACGCCTTCGCGTTCGATGGCGCCTCCCGCCTCGCGTAAACCCGCCGTGTCTGAGACGATAACCGGCAGACCACCGAGGTCGAGCCGCACCTCGATGACGTCCCGCGTGGTGCCAGCCTCCTCCGAAACGATGGCCGCCTCACGCCGGGCGAGCGCATTGAGCAAGCTCGACTTGCCTGCATTCGGCGCGCCAAGGATCGCCACACGAAATCCGTCGCGCAAGATCTCGCCCCGGTGGCCATCATCGAGATGAGCGCGGATGGCACTGAGCAATGGCCTTGCTCGCTCGCGTGCAACAACGATGGATCGGGTCCCGACATCGCCTTCGTCGGCAAAGTCGATAGCGGCTTCAGTCAGGGCTGCGACCTCGATGAGCTGGGTCCGCCAGCCCTCATAGAGCGTCGAGAGCGCCCCACCCGAGCGCAAGGCCAAGCGGCGCTGGGCCTCCGTTTCCGCATCGACCAGATCAGCCAAGGCCTCGATTTCAACCAGATCAAGTTTGCCATTGGCAAAAGCCCGGCGCGCGAACTCTCCTGGTTCGGCCAAGCGGCATCCGGGCACGAGTGCCAATGCCTCCAACACCGCGCGCACGACCGCGCGACCGCCATGGACCTGGAACTCAGCAACGTCTTCACCAGTCTCGCTGCGGGGCCGAGCGAAGTATAGTACGAGTGCATGGTCGAGCACAGTGCCCGTCACGGGGTGTACGATGCGACGCAGTCCAGCGCGCCGGTCCAATACATCCGGCGGTGCCATGCGGGCCAAGGCATCGCGCGCGGCAGGTCCCGACACCCGGATTACCGCGACACCGGCTTTGCCCTGCCCGCTTGAAAGCGCAAAAATTGTGGAAGCGTCTGCCATCGTCATCGCGTATCCGTTGATCGAGATATGCGCAACACACTCTGTCATCCCGGGCGACACCGGACTTGATCCGGGGGCGACCCGGGACCCAGGTTGTAAGACAATGGTTAGTATGGGTCCCGGCTCTGCGGGGCCACGCTTCGCGTAATCCCTCCGGCCGGGATGACAACCTTTGGATTTGAACCACTATGACCGAAAACCGCCTGAAGCATGAGACTAGCCCCTACCTGCTCCAGCATAAGGACAACCCGGTCCAATGGTGGGCGTGGGGACCTGAAGCGCTCGCTGAAGCCAAGAGGACGGGCAAGCCCATCCTCCTCTCGGTCGGCTACGCGGCCTGTCACTGGTGCCACGTCATGGCCCATGAGAGCTTCGAGGACCAGGGAACGGCTGACGTCATGAACGGCCTCTACGTCAACATCAAAGTCGATCGCGAGGAACGCCCCGACATCGACGCCATCTACATGAGCGCGCTGCATCGCTTGGGCGAACAGGGCGGATGGCCGTTGACGATGTTTCTAGATAGTGACGCAAAACCCTTTTTCGGCGGCACATATTTTCCGAAGCAAGCGCAGTACGGCCGTCCTGCATTCGTGTCCGTTCTTTTGCAGATCGCCCAGATCTATCAGGAAGAGCCCGAACGCGTTCAGGGCAACGTCGAAGGTTTGATGGCGGCCCTGCAGGAGCGCGCGCCCAGCCGGGTTGGCTTCACGGCAACGGAAGCCATGGTGCAGGACTTGGTGGCGCGCATCACTAACGCCATGGACAAGGAGCACGGCGGGTTGCGCGGCGCGCCGAAGTTTCCGCAATGGAATGTGCTGTGGCTGCTGTGGCGCGGCGCCATACGCTATGATGACGATGCCGCGAAAGACGCCGTGGTGACGACGCTGACGCACATTTGTCAGGGGGGCATCTACGATCACATCGGCGGTGGGTTCGCACGCTATTCGGTCGACGAGATCTGGCTCGTGCCGCATTTTGAAAAAATGCTCTACGACAATGCGCTACTCCTCGACCTCCTGACTGAGGTCTGGCGCGAAACACAGGAACCTTTGTTCGCACGGCGGATCTCCGAAACTGTAGACTGGCTGAAGCGCGAAATGATCGCAGAAGGCGGCGGTTTCGCAGCCTCCCTGGATGCAGACAGCGAAGGCGAAGAGGGCAAGTTCTACGTCTGGACGGCGGACGAAATAGCCGAAGTCCTTGGTGCTGAGGACGCCGCCTTTTTCGGGTCCGTATATGACGTCACGCCTGGCGGTAATTTCGAAAGTCATACCATTCTCAACCGGCTCAACAGTCTCGCGTTGCTGAGCGAGGCCGACGAGAAACGCTTGAGTGAAATGCGCTTCAAATTGTTTGTCCGGCGAGCGCCGCGCATTCGGCCGGGGTGGGACGATAAGGTTCTCGCTGACTGGAACGGGTTGATGATTGGCGCGCTCGCTCGCGCCGGCGTTGTGTTCGGTGAGCCAGAGTGGATCGCGTTTGCCGATACAGCGTTTGCATTTGTCTCGGAGAGGATGGCGCGTGACACGCATCGTCTTTGGCATTCGCAGCGCGCGGGCCGCTGCACCGCGCCGGCTACCGCGTCCGACTATGCCAACATGATCTTCGCGGCACTGAGGCTGTTGCAGGCTAAAGGCAATTCCCAATATCTCGACCAAGCAATCGCCTGGTCGCAAACGCTCGACGCTCATCATCGCGACGGCGAAGGCGGCGGTTACTACACGGCGGCAGACGATACGGACGATGTCATCGTTCGGCTCAAGTCAGCGCAGGACGACGCTGTGCCAAGTGCCAACACGATCCACCTGTCAAACTTGATCGCCCTTGCCGCCCTAACCGGCGACTCCTCCTACGATAACCGCGCCAGCGAACTCTACGCGGCCTTCCAGGGCGACATTGCCAAGGCCCCAGTTGGCCATTGCGGACTTCTCGCTGCCTCGCTCGATATCGGAAATTTGACACAAATCATGGTTGTAGCGGCGAACGACGGTAAAATTGGTGCCCTGCGTCAATCTCTGCTTTGTACATCCAACCCAGGAGCATTAGAATTTGTAGTCCAAGTTAACAGCGATCAGCCACGGTTGGCAGCCCTTGATGGCAAGCTAAATAAGAACTCTAGTTCAATGGTTTATGTCTGTAGTGGTCCGGTTTGTGGCGCGCCCGTAAATGAACCTAGTGGCGTGAAACAGCGTCTTGAGATGGTCCGGCGTGCCCGGACGTCCGCGGTTTAGGAGTTTACGCTATTGAAATCATTGGTCATCTAGGACCAACTGAAGCTGATAATTGGTCGGCAGTGGCGCTCAAGGGCAAATCACGCTCGAACGTCAAGGTGCCGTCACGGAGTGTTTCGCATGGGTGCTAATTCAGCGATGTTCAGTGAGCCGCGTACGGAGCCCGGCGCTCAGCGCAGCGCTAAGTATTCTGCCGCCGAAATCCAGGCGCTCAAAGAGCGCGATAACACGACCAATATCGGCTACCTCGCCGGCATCTATGTTATCATGCTGGCGACCATAGCCGTGACCGTGTGGTGCTGTCTCGCGGCGCTTGACGGGCGCCTGAGCTGGGCCGTCGCCGTCCCGGTTTCCGTGTTGTCGGTCATGATCATGGGAGCATCCCAGCACCAGCTCGGCGGCGTGATCCACGAGGGCACGCATTACATTCTCTTCGCCGATCGTAAGCTGAGCGAACTCGTTTCAGACTGGTTCGCCGCCTTCCCAATTTACACATCGACATACGCTTTCCGTATTCATCACTTGGCACACCACCAGTTCGTCAACGACCCCGAACGCGATCCGAACTTCGACCAAGCCAAGGAAAGTGGTCATTGGCTCGATTTTCCAGTAGCGCATATGGAACTGCTCTGGGCCATCGCGCGGCTCTTGTGGTTTCCCAATCTCGTCCGCTATGTCGCCGCTCGCGCAAAATATTCGGCAATCGGTGTCGATACGAACCCATATGCGGTCACATCTCACAAAGCCTCACGCTGGGTCGTGCGCATGGGCGTCCTGTTCGCGCTCGGTGCACCGGTCGCGTCTATCATCCTGCTTGGGATGAAAGAGCCCGTCTGGGCAACAGCCACATTGATCGCAATGTGGGCCGTGGTGTGCGCCTATTATGCAGTCATACCTGAGGGTCATTTTCAGAAGAACAAGATCGATCCCGTAATCTCGCATCGTGTCACGGCAATTGGGCGCATGACGTGGCTCGCGATCGTTTATGGCTTCGTGACGGCCATGGAAATTATTTACGATGTGCGCGCGTGGAGCTTCTTTGGCTTGCTCTGGATTTTACCTCTGTTCACGACCTTCCCGCTCTTCATGATATTGCGGGAGTGGATTCAGCACGGCAACGCCGACCGCGGACGCCTAACCAATACCCGCATTTTCCTCGTCAACAATCCGTTGGTCCGTTACGCGGTTTTCCCGTGGGGCATGGACTATCATCTGCCGCATCACTTGTTCGCGTCGGTACCGCATTACAAGTTGAAGCAGCTGCATGAGGTGCTGCTGCGCGATCCGGAATACCGCGAGAATGGCGTCATTGTAGAGGGTTGGAAAAAGGCGCCAAACCCTGCGAGCGGGCACCCGACGATCATTGAAGTACTTGGACCCACTTGCGCTGGCACGTCGAAAGAAAACCACGTGGACGATGCGACGCTCGAACTCGCCGACGTCAACGACAAGGCCGGCGTGCAACGCCAGATCGAAGCGTCGCGGCACGCAGGTTAAGACAATTTTTCAAGCAACGAAAAGGCCAGCCGCTCCTCAAGGAACCGCTGGCCTTTTTTATTAGAATTTGCGCCGAGCCGATTAGCCCAAACTACGTATTCATGCTCTGGAAGAATTCGCCATTCGTCTTCGTCGACTTCAATTTGTCGATGAGGAACTCGATCGCATCCATCGTGCCCATGGGGTTGAGAATACGTCGCAGCACGTAGACTTTCTTGAGCTGATCTTTCGGAACGAGCAGTTCTTCTTTTCTCGTGCCCGAGCGAGCAACGTCGATGGCCGGGAATACGCGCTTATCCGAGACCTTGCGATCCAGGATGATTTCCGAGTTACCCGTGCCTTTGAATTCTTCGAAGATGACTTCGTCCATGCGCGAGCCGGTATCAACAAGTGCGGTCGCAATGATCGTCAACGAGCCGCCTTCTTCGATGTTACGCGCAGCGCCGAAAAAGCGCTTCGGGCGTTGCAAAGCGTTTGAGTCGACGCCGCCAGTCAAAACCTTGCCCGAAGACGGCACAACAGTATTGTAGGCGCGGCCGAGGCGCGTGATCGAATTGAGCAAAATCACCACGTCGCGCTTGTGCTCGACGAGGCGCTTGGCTTTTTCGATAACCATTTCGGAAACCTGCACATGGCGTGACGGCGGTTCGTCGAAGGTTGATGAGATGACCTCGCCCTTCACGGAGCGCTGCATGTCGGTCACTTCTTCGGGCCGCTCGTCGATGAGCAGAACGATCAAATAGCATTCCGGATGATTAGACGTGATCGAGTGCGCGATATTCTGAAGCAGTACCGTCTTACCCGTGCGCGGCGGCGCAACGATCAAAGCACGTTGGCCTTTTCCGAGCGGAACCACGACGTCAATCACACGCGGCGACAGGTCTTTGATGGTCGGGTCTTCGGTTTCCATCTTGAGCCACTGCGTCGGATAGAGCGGCGTCAAGTTATCGAAATGGCTTTTATGCTTGGTTGCTTCTGGATCCTCAAAGTTGATCTGATTAACCTTGAGTAGAGCAAAGTAACGCTCGCCGTCCTTGGGACTTCTAATCTGACCTTCGACAGTATCTCCGGTACGCAGGGCGAAACGGCGGATCTGTGAGGGCGAAACATAAACGTCATCGGGGCCTGGAAGATAATTGGCATCTGGCGATCTCAGAAATCCGAAACCGTCTTGAAGAACTTCAACGACGCCCGTGGCGATGATGTCGGTTTCCTGGGTCGCGAGCTGTTTCAGCGTCGCGAACATCAATTCTTGCTTACGCATGGTTGAAGCATTCTCGACGCCGGCTTCTTCGGCAAATGTCACCATCTCAGCGGGAGATTTCCGCTTCAGGTCCTCGAGCTTCATTTCCTTCATAGATAACTCCGAAAGTGCCACGGCTAAGGGGGCGGGAAAGGTCGAATAGAGCCGGGCTAGGAATGGGAATTTCGCGGGGGTAAGGCAGGGCGCCTCACCGGTAGGCTGGCGGCCGCATAGCCGGTCAACCCGCCGACGGTTCGTTGGCCGTCGGGCTACGATCCGTTTTTGTGATGTCTGCCTTATAGCAGATCCGAATAGAGGCGCAAAGGCCTCAGAAGGGCTTCACGACGACCAAAATGACAATCAGGATCATCAGAACCGTCGGCGCTTCGTTCCAGATGCGCCAATGCCGCTGCGGTTTATCATTGCGATCTTCGCCAAAACGCCGCACGGCGCCGGCGAAATAACCATGGACGCCTGAAAGCGCCGTCACGAGCGCAAGCTTGGCCAGAAACCAAGGTGCCGTGAAATGCCCGCCTGCCCAGGCTAGCCACAAGCCTAGAACCCACGCTAGGATCATCGCTGGGTTCATAATAATACGCAGGAGGCGGCGCTCCATGATCTTGAAGGTCTCGGACTGTTTGGACCCAATTTCAGCGTCGCAGTGGTAGATAAACAATCTTGGCAGATAGAGCATGCCCGCCATCCACGAGATGATCGCGATAACGTGCACAGCTTTGATCCACAGATAGGCGCGATCGCCAAAAATGAGCACTGTCCCGGCAACAGCGGTGGCCGTTGCCAGCAAAGCGATCGCTGCACGCACAGCAGGATTGGTGCCGGATGAGTTCATATCTGCCTGCAAAATCTAAAGAATGTCCGGCCATCATTTCGCCGTGCGAGTTCGCCGTTATCCCATAAATAGAATATTGTTGGCTAGGTGAAGAATGCGCCATTTGCGGTTGTTGAGCATCGCTCTTGCGATTTGGGGAACGCTTTTGCCTGATTTTTCTGGTGCTGCCGAAATCAGCAAATTTGATGGCACCGAAACGATGGACGTCGGAACGACACGGCTATTGATCAACAATTTTGCGACGTACCAGTGCGGCTGGCGCCTCGTTTTCGAGAAACTGGCAACAGTTCGCAAGAAGAACGGCAACATCGCGTTCAACGTAAAAACGATTCCCGCCGAGAGCGGTGAATGCGGCTGCAAAGCGCGCACAAACGACTTCCATCTCTACCGTGCGCGGCGAAAACATATCGACAGCGCTGGCTACACTATTCCCGATGAACTTGTTGCCAAAGGCCGGATAGGGCCGTCCGGCAACCGTTCGTTCGAGGTTGCAGCAATTCACAGAGTTGAACGCCGATTTGACTACTATATTAACTTCGACTGCACTGATTGACCTGACTTACTCAGCCCGCCGCACGCGCTCAACGAGGCGTGCGACATTCTCCGGCGGCGTTTGCGGGACAATTCCGTGACCGAAATTGAAAATAAAGCGGCGGCCTTCCATGAGCTCCAAAATTTCATCAACGCGCTCATCGAGCTTTTCGCCGCCAGCCACAAGCAGCAGCGGATCGAGATTGCCCTGAACGACGACGTTCTCATCCTCGAAAGCTTCGCGCATCATGTAGGGCGGAGTTGCCGTATCGCAACCAATTCCATCAACGCCGGTCTCAGAAGCGTACCATACGGCAGCAGAACCGGCGCCTTTTGGAAATCCGATCACAGGTACTTCGGGATGCTTTTCCCGTAAGGCTTCGCGAATACGTTTAGTCGGTTCGACGACCCAACGATCAAACTCGTCATCCGGCAAACTGCCGGCCCACGTATCAAAAATTTGCAAACAGTCGGCACCTGCCTTCACTTGCCCATCGAGGTAAATAATTGACGTTTCAACCAGTAAATCGATCAATTTTGCAAAGCCAGCTTCGTCCCTGTAGGCCCACAAACGCGCTTCCGCCTGATCGGTCGATCCCTCGCCTTGGACCATGTAGGTCGCAACCGTCCACGGTGCGCCGCAAAAACCGATGAGCGCAGTTTCGCGCGGTAGATCCTGCCGGAGGCGCGCTACGGTCTCCCAAACGAGCGCGAACTTGCTGGCCGTAGACTTCAAATCGAGTTGGCGCAAGCCGTTGACATCACGAATCGGATCGAGCCTTGGACCTTCGCCCTCAACAAAGCTCAAAGGTTGCCCAAGAGCATCTGGCACAACCAGGATATCGGAAAACAGGATGGCAGCGTCAAAGCCGTAGCGGCGGATAGGCTGCAGCGTAACTTCGGCGGCAAGAGCCGGCGTATAGCACAGCTTCAGAAAACCGCCGGCTTGCGCGCGGGTCGCCTGGTACTCGGGCAGATATCGCCCGGCCTGACGCATCAGCCAGATCGGCGGCGGCGACAGGGCCTGCCCCTTGAACGGTTCCATGAACCGGCGGACCACTTGCGTTGATGTACTCTCGCGCATCGCCAAACTTCCCTGCACTTCAGATTCTAAATTAGATTCTTTAGGTATTACTGTTTTGACTCTTAGTGCTGTGGCTATCGGGGATCCACGAGTTATCCCAGTTCTTAGCACCCGTCATACAAGCCCCAGCCTATTGCCTACGAGGTCTAGCCGGTTGCTGCAAGACGGCGCAATAGCGCGAATTACGCCATCTCATTCAATGGTTTACGGCTTGGCTGCAGAGACAAGTTAAAGGAACGAGCTGTTGATGGCCTTTGGACAACCGGCTGGACTGGCCCTAGTCATCTGCCAGCGTTGCATCCTGGGCAAAAAAGAGTTCGCTTTCGCTGAAATGTGGGTATCACGGTGGATGAGAGATAAGTTGTTCTCTCAACCCGGACAGGGCAGGTCTGAGCGCTGGATAACCTACGACTTTATCAACATCGCTTGCGTTGGTTTCACAGGAGACAACTCGGAGCAAAATGCCCAATCCAGCACCCAGTCCCTTTCATATGCATCTGGTATCGGATGCGACCGGCGAGACCTTATCGGCAATCGCCAAAGCGGCGGCAGTTCAGTATCCGAACGTGCGTCCGATCGAGCACATGCATCCGCTGGTCAGAACACAGCGGCAACTCAAGCGTGTCCTTGCGGAGATCGGCAAAGAGCCGGGCATCGTCCTCTACACCGTCGTCAATAAGGCGCTGGGGGAAGAGCTTGAGCAGCACTGCAAAGTTTTGAACTTGCCGTGCCACGCGGTCCTAAAGCCGATCATGCAAATTTTTGAAAGCTATCTTGGTGCTCCGCAAACGCCCACCGTAGCGGGTCAACATGTTTTGGACGCCGATTATTTCCGCCGGATCGACGCCATGAATTTCACAATGGCCCACGATGACGGACGGCTGCCCTCAAACCTCAGCGATGCAGATATTATCGTGCTGGGAATTTCGCGCACCTCAAAGACGCCGACCAGCATATATCTTGCACAACGAGGATATAAGACGGCGAACCTGCCGCTTGTGCCGCAGGTTGCGCTGCCTGTGGCATTGACAGAGCCTCACACCGCTTTTGTCGTTTGCCTTGTCGCCAATGTCGATCGCCTCGCCGAAGTGAGACGCAATCGTGCGGTGCTCTTGGCGGATCGCGACCTTGAATCTTATGTGGACCGGGACGCCATTACGGCAGAAATCGCGTATACGCGGCGCATCGCGGCCAAGAATGGCTGGCCCATCATTGACGTTACACGGCGATCGATCGAAGAGTCAGCCACCATGATTTTAAAACTGCTCCATGATCGCAAGGCGGGTGCTAACGCCGATGCCGAGGCAAATCATGACTGACGCGGTGCGCCTCATTCTGGCATCAGCAAGCTCCGCTCGCAAGACCATGCTCTCCGCAGCAGGACTGGCATTCGAGTGCATGCCAGCTCAAATCGACGAAGATGCAATCAAGGCCGGCATGATGAGCGCAGCGCCGAACGTTGAGCCAAGCGATATCGCTGCCCGGCTAGCGGCGGAAAAGGCAATCGCTGTCTCATTGAAATGTCCAGGCGCACTGGTCGTCGGATCCGACCAAGTGCTTGCGCTTCGAAACCGCATCATCTTCAAGGCGGAAAATATGGCTGAAGCGCGGGCAGTACTTTCACAGCTGCGGGGGCGCGTGCATGAACTTGTTTCAGGCGTGGCGCTGGCTCAAAACGGCAACGTCTTGTGGGAAACCATCGACGGCGCGGAATTGACCATGCGGAACTTTTCAGACGAGTTCTTGTATAGATATTTGGACCAAGCAGGTACCCGGATTCTGGGGTCGGTCGGATGCTACGAACTGGAAGGAGTTGGGTTGCAATTGTTTGACAGCGTGGAAGGCGATTATTTCACAATTCTCGGAATGCCGCTGCTGGCGCTTTTCGCTGAGTTGCGCAATCGCGGCGTTGTCATGTCATGAAAAAAGCATGTGTTATCGGCTGGCCGATTGAGCATTCGCGTTCGCCACTCATTCATGGGCATTGGCTGAAAAAATACGGCATTGATGGTGCCTATACCAAGGAGCCGGTGAGACCGGAAGATGTTGGCCGCTTTCTCGGTTCACTCGCGGATTGTGGTCTTTCTGGCTGCAACGTAACGGTGCCGCACAAAGAGGCAGCTTTCGCTGCTGCGGAGAACAAAGATCCGTCCGCTATTGCCGTTGGCGCTGCCAATACGGTCTGGCTTGAGAGTGGAAAACTCGCTTGCTCCAATACGGACACCTACGGTTTCATGATGCACCTAAGTCACGCGGCACCCAACTGGAATACGGCCAAAGGACCGATCATCGTACTTGGTGCCGGTGGTGCCGCGCGCGCCATTGTGTATGGCTTTCTTGAAGCAGGCCGGACGGATATTAGGATTTTCAACCGATCGCTGGAACGCGCCCGGGCGCTTGAGGCACACTTCGGCAAATCGGTGAGGGCCTACGATTGGCAACGGCGCAATGAGCACGTGCCTACCGCAGCAGTGATCGTCAACGCGACGACATTGGGGATGAAGGGTGCCGGAAACCCAGAAATCGAATTCGCGGATGCGCGCAATGACTGCATTGCCGCTGATATCGTCTACGTGCCGCTTGAAACGGAATTCCTGAAAGAAGCCCGCCATTTCGGCCTCACCTCAGTTGACGGCCTTGGAATGCTCCTTCACCAAGCCGTGCCTGGATTTGAAAAATGGTTCGGTGTTCGACCTGAAGTCACAGACGAACTCAGACAAATCCTCGTCGCCGACATTGAGGGTCGCTGATGCTCATCGTTGGTCTCACAGGTTCAATCGGCATGGGGAAATCAACAGCCGCGGCCCGTTTTCGTGCGCTGGGCATCGGGGTGTTTGATGCGGATGCTAAAGTGCATGACCTTTATGATCGCGCGCTTAGCGGCGATATCGAAGCGGCATTTCCGGGGACCACGAAACACGGCAGAGTAGACCGGGCAAAGTTGTCGGCCGCACTGCTGGCTTCGCCGCATAAAATGTCAACTCTCGAAGCCATCGTTCATCCTCGCGTGCGCGAGGCCGAGGGTGAGTTCCTGCAACAAGAATGGGCGCGTGGTGCCAAAATGGCGGTGCTTGAAATTCCACTGCTGTTTGAGACGAACGCCGGAAAGCTTGTCGATGTGGTGGTCGTTGTGAGTGCGCCTGAGGCCATTCAGAAAGCGCGGGTGCTGGCGCGGCCTGGGATGTCTGACGCAAAATTTGCCAAGCTGTTGCAACGGCAGATGCCGGACGAAGAAAAGCGCAAGCGCGCGGATTTCGTTGTGGATACGGGTGGTCCGGTCGAGGCTTGCGAGACGCAAGTTGATGCTATTGTGACGGCGCTGTCGGGGCGGCGAGGTGATGCGTTTCAACGTCACTGGGGCTGAGGTGGCTCTGATCAGCAAGGCAAGATAGGGAGTATGCCGTTTGCGCGAAATCATTCTCGACACCGAAACGACCGGACTTGATCCCAAACGTGGCGATCGCGTCATCGAAATCGGCTGTGTCGAGATTTATAACCGCATTCCAACGGGCCGCGAGTTCCACTGTTTTATCAATCCGGAACGCGACGTTCCGGTTGAAGCCGAAAATGTCCATGGAATTTCTACAGCTTTTCTTCGAGATAAGCCGCTGTTCGCAAAACTAGTGACGCCGTTTCTTGACTTTATCGGCTCCGACACGCTCGTCATTCACAACGCGCAGTTTGACATCGGCTTTCTGAATTTCGAGTTGGAACTTGCCGGCAAGACCGCGTTGCAGATGAGCCGGGTGGTCGATACGCTTGCGCTCGCCCGGCGCAAGCATCCAGCAGGTCCCAACAGTCTTGATGCGCTGTGCAAACGCTACGGCATCGATATGTCGAAGCGCACGAAGCACGGAGCGTTGATCGACTGTCTTCTGCTGGCCGAAGTTTATGTCGAGCTGCTCGGTGAGCGGCAGGCGGCGCTCGGGTTGCAAAGCCGGTCGGCTCCGGCTTCCGAAAATCGATCACTCCGCAGCGTCAAGACGGGTGCAGCCAAAAGGCCCCAACCGTTGCCGGCGCGCCTTGATACTGAGAGCGAAACGCGGCACCGCTCATTTATTGAGGAACTCGGCGCAAAAGCGATTTGGCTCAAATATTGGCAGTCAGTCCAGAATTGACGAAGCGCCAGAATTGACGAAGCGAAGGTCTCAAGAATTCGAGTTTTTGAGCGGCACTACCTGCCATTTCCTGCTTGCGCCGGAAATACAGAGCCGCGAAGTCAATTGGATCGAGCAGGAGTGGCGGGAAGCCGCCCTCGCGTGTGACGTCGGCAACGAGGCGGCGAAGGAACGGGAATAACGTCATCGGACCCGAGATGAGCAGGAATGGCTCTAAGGCCTGGTCGGGAATGCTTTCAATCTTGAAAAGCCCGGCATAGTCCGCTTCAAAGACATAGATGGTCCCCAAGTCATTGGCGGCAGTGGCTTTAAAAAGGATAGCGCTCTCATAGACGTTGGTATCAACGCGTTCAGACTGAACATTGACCTCGACCTTGATATTCGGTGGTTCGCTCGGCCCAGTGAGAAGTTTTCGGATGTTCGGGTTTTCGAATGACAGATCTTTGATGTACTGACTGAGAACCTTGGCTTGTATCGGAATGATCGAGTTGCCGTCTAATTTGCCCGGTTGTCCGTTACTGCCTTGGGTCATTTTTGCTAGGTATCCTGTAGTCGAAGTCCTGTCAGGTTGAGCGTGCGTCGCTATCACAGCGCGAATTGAGACGCAATTGCGTGGTTTAAAACACGATCATGTGTTGGGCTTTGGCTTGCGGGTATTTGCGGTTTGCTCTTCAATCCGCTCATAGTCGCCTTCAATAATGACAGTCCGTCCTGCCGGCTCATCGGATGTGGGGCCGGTCGTGGTCCGAGTCTTAAACCGGCCTTCAAATATGGTCGCATCGGTCGTTGAGCCTGAATGAATGTGCGGCCTAGCCCAGCGGGCCACAAGCGCCCGGACCGGCGGCAGCAGCAAGAGCAGACCCAGAATATCCGTCGTTAGCCCCGGCAGTATGAGGAGGATGCCCGCGGTCACGGCCAATAGGCTATCGAACATCGGTTCGAGCCCGCTATTTCCGGCCTCAATTTCCGCAAATACGCGGCTAAAAATCGATATACCTCGCTGACGGACGACAGCTATCCCCAAAAAAGCAGTAAGGATGACGATCAGAAGAACTGGCCAAAAGCCAAGCCGGCCACCAACTTTTATTAAAATAGCGATTTCCACCAGCGGAAGGGCTAGTACGGCCAGTAACACAGCTAGGCGCAGAGGTTGTGGCATGGTGGTCCGTGGGTTCTGCAACACTCTACCCGGTGATCCAGGCGCGGCCAAATGCGATATCAAGTTGGCGGATTGGCAAACCGCGCTTACATTAGTTGAGACAAGGTGGAAGGACCAAGTATGGCGGTCCTTAATGACTAGACGGATGCAATTCGGGATGAATGGCCAGTTGGACCTTATTACCCTCATTTCACTCATTATAGCAGCAGTGGCGATTATGAAACTGCGCAGCGTACTCGGCACAAGAACCGACGAGGATGATGCCCGGGTCGAGCGCCTCAAAGCTCGAGACCAGGCCGCCGCAGATGGCAAGACCCCCAACTCCAGCGGAGAAGTCGTCAAGTTGCCCCGGAGGGATGGTGAAGGTGCTGTAGCATCTGACGCCGCCGATACAGCCTCGAACGCTGGCGAAGCGCGTATCCGCGCTTATCCTGCTAGCGATCCGTCGACCATTGATGGACTACTTGCAATCAGCAAACTTGACCGTGATTTCGATCCAGAGCCGTTCCTGCTGGGTGCCAAGCAGGCCTATGAAATGATCGTTTCTGCATTTGCCAGCGGCGATCGAAAGGCCTTGAAAGATTTGCTCAGCCGCGAAGTCTTCGATGGCTTTACGGCGGCAATCTCAGAGCGCGACGGCCGCGGTGAGTTAGTCGATCAGCAGTTCGTTGGCATCAAGAAGGCCGACATTGTTGGTGCTGAAGTGCAAAACGGTGCCGCGTCAGTGACAGTCAGGTTTTTGAGCGAGCTGATTACGGCAACTCGCGATAAGGCGGGCACTGTTGTCGGCGGTGACCCGCAGCGAATTTCCGAGGTGACGGACATCTGGACATTCAGCCGCGATGTGTCTAGCAGGCGGGCGCTGGACAATCCCAATTGGAAATTGGTCGAGACACAGCCGCCGAATTAGAGCAGAATCGGCAACTGTGAAGGCCAATCAGGTTGCCAAGCCCGTGGGGAACGCAGGGCTGGGCATCTCACGGGGTTTAGGGTTTGCAACGTTCGATGCAACGGACACGGGGCTTGACCAGCGCCGCGGCTAAGGCTGCGGTGTATTTTGGCATTTGCCTGATTTCAACCGGACTTGCCTCAGGCCTAAAGGCCGGTCAGGGTAACAAAGTTCTCCATGGCCAACGCCCTGCAGAGCAAGCCTTTACTCCAAGCGCGACCCCGAAAATGACCGCCAAACCGAATGCGACTCAAGCTATTTCGACGACACCGGTTCCGTTCGCCGGGCTGCCTGGCTGGGAAGCTGACGATCACTTGGCGGCTTTCAAGGCATTCTTGGCGTCATGTGGGCCGGTTTTGGCGGCGGCAAATGGGGGCGGCCGTACCGGAGCCGTAGCAACGTCCCGAGCGCTGCGGGATGTCTGCCAGCTTGCGGTGCTCCAAGCCAAAAGCGGAAAGCTGACACGAGCTTCGGCCCGGGTGTTTTTTGAAACTTACTTCCGCGCTGAGCGCGTTGAGCAAGCGATCGCTCCGGGACTGCTCACCGGCTACTACGAGCCTTTAATCAAGGCGTCCCGAATCTCGACGAGTGTTTTTAAGACTCCAGTTTATAAGCGCCCGCCGGATCTAGTGAATGTAGTCGCTGAAAGCGAACGTGGGGCGCAAAGCCACAAATTCACTCATCTAAGGCAAACGGCCGCCGGACTCGTTCCACATATGACGCGGGCGGAGATCGAACAGGGAGGTCTTGAAGGCCAGAATCTGGAGCTCCTTTACTTCCGGGATCCGGTCGATGTTTACTTCATGCAAGTTCAGGGCTCAGCCCGGATCGAACTGCCTGACGGCGAGCAAATCCGCATTACCTACGATGGCAAGAATGGCTATCCCTACACTTCGATAGGCCGAGAGCTCATTGAAAGCGGTACCTTCAGCCCCGACACGATGTCACTCAAAGCGCTTGCAAACTGGCTGAAAGACGATCGCGCCCGGGCGGCGCCGGTGATGTGGAAAAACAAATCCTACGTCTTTTTCCGGGAACTCAAAGGTGCCGAGGCCGAAGGAGCCATGGGGGCATTGAGCATTCCATTGCAAACCGGCCGGAGCCTTGCTGTGGATACCGGTTTTCACGCTCTCGGCACGCCCATTTTCGTAGTAGCGCCGTCTCTCACCCACACGGGCAAACAGGAAGGTTTCAACCGGCTCATGATCGCCCATGACGTCGGCTCGGCCATCAAGGGTCCTGAGCGCGGCGACATATTCTTCGGTTCTGGTGACAAGGCCGGAAGTGTCGCCGGAGTAACGAAGCATCCGGGGAGATTCTATATTTTGCGTCCCACAGCCGGAGCAAGCGGCACGGAAATCGCGGATCAGTCACCTTGAAGAAGCCAGCTGGTAAGAGTGGCCGGCGGCATCTCGACGACGACGAGGCCGCCGATTGGGACCACACTGCAAAGACCATAGAACCACTGAAACGCTCTAAAAGCCGGGTGCGAGCCGCGCGTGAAAACGCGATCGCCGATATTCCGCCGCGACAGACCGGCGACGTCGCCGCCGTTGCCGGTCGCGGCCGTGTAAAATTAGGGACGGCTGCCGGTGCAGTGAAAGCCATGGACGCGCCGCAGCGCAAAACGGTGGTGCCTCCCATTGCCGAATTCGACCGCAAGAATGCGAAAAAGCTGCGATCTGGGCGTGTAGAAATAGAGGCGCGGCTCGATCTTCACGGTATGCGCCAGGATGAAGCGCATGGTGCCTTGCGGAGTTTTTTACACCGCGCCCAAGGCCGAGGTCAGCGCTGGGTTCTGGTGATTACCGGGAAGGGTGGAATAGCAAGCCGGGCCGACGACTCCGGCGACGATGTTATGCCAGTCCGTGATCGCGGTGTGTTGAAGCGTAATGTTCCGCGCTGGCTCGAGGAGCCCGAACTTCGTGCCCTTGTGGTCAGTTTCACGGTGGCAGCACAATCTCACGGTGGGGATGGAGCTTTGTACGTGCATCTCCGTAAGAAGGGCTGAATTGACGAGGCACACACGGGGTTCTCCAGGCTGCGAATCGCGTCGGCGAATCACCCGTACGAATTCCCGGGCAGCTTTCAGATCCCTGCAGGTGGTATCGCTTGCTGCCTTTCGAAGCACAAACCCTTGATCTTAGGATCTTGTTTAGAAATCGGCTCCAACGTCGATTTCGGGCGTGTTTACTGATTCGTCGACCCAGGTGCGCGTCGCCCGCTTGAAATGAAAATTACTCGTGAAACGACGGTTGGCATTGGCTGTCCTGGCATTGGCATTCGCAGGCCTTCTACAAGGCTGCGCAGTGTATCCCCAGCCATTGTCTGATGACTTGATCAAAGCTCGGGCCGAAATTGACCTCGCGGAGGTCGCAGCCGATCAGGAAACGCCAGCCAATGCGATCGGGCTCTATGAAGCCATGGCGCGCGCTATCAAATACAATCTCGACCTCAAGGTCGAGGAAATGCAGACAGCCCTTCGCGTTGCGGAGCTGGATCTCACGCATTGGAACATGCTGCCACAAGCTGTTGCCAACAGCGGATTTGCGGCACGAAATAATCCCAACGCTTCAAACAGCGTCAATGTGCAGACCGGTGTTGAGAGCTTGCAAACATCGACGTCGCAGGAACAACGGCTGAAGACCGCCGACATCGGCTTCAGCTGGAACGTCCTCGATTTCGGCTTGTCGTATGTCCGGGCTCAGCAGGCGGCCGACAAGAGTTTGATTGCTGCGGAAATGAAGCGCAAGGTTGTTCAACGCATCGTTGAAGATGTGCGCACGACGTATTGGCGCGCCGTCAGTGCCGAACGGTTGATGCGGAAACTAAATCTTCTTGAGCGTAGGGCCGCCAAGGCGTTGTCAAATACGCGAAAGCTTTATGACAACCGCGATACGTCTCCAATCACTGCGCTGACATATGAGCGCGAGCTTGTCGAAGTGAAGCGTACTATTCAAGAACTCGAACGCGACCTGAAGGTTTCAAAAACCCAGCTGTCCGCGCTGATGAACATTCCGCCCAGCGAAGACTTTTCCATCGTGGTGCCGCCACGTACCGCCAAATCTCCTGTGCCTGGCATGAACGTGCAGGAGATGGTCACGTTTGCAATGCTCAATCGCCCAGAGCTGCGCGATATCGCATATCAGCGGCGTATCAATGAACGCGAAACGGATGCAGCGCTTCTCGAAATGCTGCCGGGAATTCAGCCGAACATCGCCTTGAACTATGATAGCAACGATTTTCTACTGAACAACAACTGGGCAGGATGGGGCTACAAGGCGAGCTGGAATCTTTTGAAAGTGTTCCAGTATCCTCAGAAGCATGAAATTATCGAGCTGCAAGACGAGGTTCTGCGCCAGCGCGAACTTGCGCTTACGATGGCTATTCTGACCCAAGTGCATGTCAGCAACGTGCGCTATCTGCACTTGCGCCGGGAGCTCAAGACGGCCGACGAATATCTTGACGTCCAACGCCGGCTGATCGCGCAGATGCGCTCTGAGGCAAAGGCAGAACACGTCAGCGAGCAAACACTCATTCGCGAAGAAATGAATACGCTCGTCGCCGAGGTCAAGCACGACATCGCGTTTGCTAGCCTTCAAAATGGCTACGCTAACCTTTTCGCATCTATGGGTCTCGATCCATATTCCGACGTGCTCGATCCGCAGCTGAGCGTGAGTGATCTAACGGCCCAATTGCAGAAGCTCTGGATCGAAAGGGGAGAGAATCGTGTCAAAGCCACGGTCGCAGCGGCTGATTAAAGCAATGCGTAGCATTCTCGCGGGTCTCGCGCTCATTTTTGTGCACGGCCATGCTTTGGCTGAGCCAACGGATATCTCAAGCCCGATCCGCGGGGTCGTTAGGCCTCAACGTCAGGCAACGATTTCGACAGATTTTCAGGCATCCGTTGCGGCGACAAAATTCAAAGAAGGGGACCGCTTTCGAAAGGGAGACGTTCTAATTGAGTTCGATTGCCGCCGGCATCAGTCGGAACTCGCAGCTGCTGAAGCGCAGACTCTAGAAATGAAGCTGGCGCTCGATAATAATGTGACGTTGGATAAGTACAAAGCCGTTGGAAAATCGGACTTGGAAATCTCGCGCGCCCGCGTCAAACGGACAGAAGCTGAGGCCAGCGGATTGCGCGCCCGGCTCGATCAATGCAAAGTAGTTGCACCGTTCGACGGGCGGATCGCGGAACAAGCTATCCAAGCGCATGAAATGCCGGCCCCGGGCAAGCCATTCCTGACGATTATTGAAGATCAGAAGCTTGAAATTGAACTCATTGTTCCATCCGACTGGCTAAAATGGCTGACCACTGGGGCCAAGTTCGTATTTACGGTTGATGAAACTCAATCCGCTTTTCCGGCTCAGGTCACGCGCATTGCGGCGGCGGTCGATCCGGTCAGCCAAACCATCAAAGTCATGGGTCTCTTCGACGCCGACGCCGACGCTGGTGCGGCGGGCATTCTTTCAGGCATGAGCGGCGCAGCCCAATTCGATGCGCCAAGGGGCTAAACATGGCCGAGCAAGCGAAGCGCGAAGGCACGTCGCATACGGGCCCGTTATCTAATCAAAAGGCCCCCCTTCAATCTGGACCCCAACCCGGCTCGGCTCAATCGAGCGATGACAAGTCCGCACTTTTGCAGTTGCTGGCAATCGAGGCCGAAGCGCGAGAGGCAAAAAATCAGGATGAACTCCTCGCCTTAATTGCCAACGAAGGCAGAAAGCTCACGCGCGCGCGGCAGATTTTTGTGCTCCGTTACAACAGGACCGATTTTACCGTTGCCGCTGTGTCAGGTCTTGCTTCCGTCGATCGCACTGTGCCGCTCATCCAGTGGGTGGAACGGACCATGTCTCGGGTCTCGTCGGAACTCGGCGCTCAGCAGATGCGAGAGTTCAACATTTCGGCGTTCTCCGATACGTCCGACCAGTCGGCTAAAACATATCCGATGCCGGAGGCGCTATGGGTGCCGTTTCTTGATCGCAGCGCGGCAGTTATTGGCGGCATGCTTCTGACGCGGGAGTCCCCCTGGATCGATAGGGACAGTCTTGTGGCCGAGCGGTTGGCAGGAACGTTTGGACATGCCTGGCTCAGTCTAACGAACTCTACGGAAATGCTCTCATGGCTCAAGCCAGGGAAGCGTGCCGCCGCTATTGCGGCGTCGTTGTTTGCCTTTATTTCCGTCGTACCGGTCTCTTTGACGACGTTAGCGCCTGCGGAAGTCGGCCCCTCGGCCTCTTTTATCGTAGCCGCTCCCATTGATGGCGTCATCGAAGTGATTCCAATAGACGCAAATGCAGTCGTCAAGAAAGGCGATGTGCTACTGCGCTTTACTGATACAATGTTGCGCAACAGACTAGAGGTGGCCGAGCGCGAAGTGCTCGTGGCTGAAGCTCGCTTGAAAACGACCACGCAAATTGCCTTTTCGGATATCCGCGGCAAACACGAACTTGCCATTGTCCGCGCAGAGCTGGCGTTGAAGACCGCTGAACGCGACTATGCCCGCGACATTCTCGCCAAGACGGTCCTCCGCGCGGAGAGAGACGGCGTAGCGGTATTCGCCAGCAAGAACGAACTTGTAGGACGGCCAGTGGCCGTTGGTGAAAGGCTTCTCGAAATTGCCGATCCGGCGCAAGTTGAATTCCGCATAGACGTGCCTGTGGCAGACGCAATAATTTTGCGTGAAGGCGCTCGCGTCAAAGTATTCCTGGATTCCGATCCCTTGCGCAGTGCTGAGGCAACGGTGGTGCGCTCGGACTATATCGCGCGTGTTAATGATGGTGTTCAGCTTAGTTTTCGGGTCGTCGCAAAACTTGAGGGAAGCCGTAACGGAACGCCGCGACTTGGTGCACGCGGTACGGCGCAAATCTACGGGGACAAGGTGGCGCTGCTGTTTTATCTATTGCGGAGGCCGTTTTCGACCATCCGGCAATGGACGGGGCTATGACGCAAGCGGCCGGAGAACCACTGGCGGTGCAGCTTCCGGCACTGAGGGAGGAACTCAAACTCATCCCGGGCCGGAAAAATTCGGCTGGCGAGCAAGACTGGCGGATCTATGACCCGCTGCAGCATAAATTTATTGAAGTCGACAGCGTGACCGTTGAGATTCTTGCGCTGTGGCGTAGCGTCAAGGACGCTGAAGCGCTCAGAAGCGAATTAGAGTCAACGCGCAATATTGCGGTGTCGCTCAACTCAATCAAGGAGCTCATTCAGTTCGCTCATGCCAACTACCTCACTGTCGAACCGCTGCGGGGCGACTGGAAGAGCATGGCCGACAAGGCAAGAGGGTCAGGTCAGGGCTGGGGTACATGGTTGCTCCACAACTACCTCTATTTTCGCGTGCCCTTGGCCAAGCCACAAAACTTTCTTGATGCGACACTTCCCGCTGTTTCGCTTCTCTTTAACCGATGGGTCCATCTAGCGATCGCTTGCTTAGGCGTCACCGGACTCTATCTCGTTTCCCGGCAATGGGATCAGTTCGTGAATACATTTCAGCACTTTTTCTCGGTGTCTGGGGCCTTGTGGTTCGCGCTCATACTATTTTTCGTCAAAGCGTTGCATGAACTTGGTCATGCCTATGCCGCAGTGAGGCTAGGCTGCCAAGTTCCAGCAATGGGCGTCGCGTTTATGCTCCTCACTCCAATGTTGTACACCGATGTCACCGATGCGTGGCGATTGTCATCACGCCGCAAACGCATGACAATCGACTTCGCCGGAATTGCCGTCGAACTTATGATCGCCTGTATCGCCACTTTTCTATGGTCATTTTTGCCCGAAGGAAAATTGAAGAGCCTAGCATTCTTGCTGGCTACGAGCAGCTTGTTGATGAGTCTGGTTATCAACCTCAGCCCATTCATGCGATTCGATGGCTATTTTATCGCGGCCGACTTAGTTGGCATTCCTAATCTCCAACCCAGGGCATTCGCTGTGGCCCGCTGGCGGCTCCGGGAAGCGTTGTTTGCGCTCAAGGCGCCTTGTCCAGAAGACATGCCGGGCGGATGGTTGCTCGGCCTTGCGATATACGCTTGGGCGACGTGGATATACCGGTTCGTTCTGTACCTGGGCATCGCGGTCTTGGTTTACGCGTATTTCTTTAAAGCCCTCGGCGTCATCCTATTTGCGGTTGAGGTTGCGGTGTTCTTGGTCAATCCGGCAATTTCTGAAATTAAGGAGTGGGCAAAAATGAAGCCGGCAATCCTGGCATCGAAACGAACTCTCGTGACCGCTGGATTTGCTATCGCCGCTCTTACAGCAGTGGTCGTACCATGGTCGACACGAGTTGATATTCCGGTTGTAGTTGAGCCATATGAAATAGCGAAAATTTATCCACCCCGGCCGGCCCGGGTCTCAGCAATTCACGCCCGGCGTGGCTCAACGGTTGCAGTGGGATCACTGCTGATTTCATTGAAGTCCGACGATTTGGAGCAAGAAATCCGTATTGTTGAAAGCGAGATGTCTCGGATTAAAGCAAAGCTGGCACGCTTGACCGCCGACGATGCCGACCGCCAAAACAGGGTTATTTCGCGCCGGGAATTGGCATCCCTCACGACCAAGCATCTGGGACTTTTGAAAGAGAAGGCAGAGCTCGAAGTGAGAGCCCCCATCGCCGGCCGGATTATCGAATTTAATTCAGAACTTCATGCGGGACGGACAATATCGCAGAAAGAAATGATAGCCTTGGTTGGCGGCGAACAGGGAATTGCGGCGCGAGGATATGTAGCAGAAAAGGACCTCTGGCGGCTGACAAACGGCGACACGGGTTGGCTCTTTCCCGAAAATGGCCTAAGGCCAGCGTTTCGTACCAGCATTCGTGATGTGTCGCTCGCTGGCGCCCGGCAAATTGAAATTGCGGATCTGGCGTCGGTCAACGGCGGGAAAATCGCTGTTCAGCCGGATGCAAAGCATCAGCTTATTCCGGTCGCGGCCCATTATGCCATTACACTGGCGATCAGTGATTCAGTAGACGCACCGGATTTGAGATTCAGAGGAGTGGCGCAAATCAAGGGTAAGGCTGAAAGTTTTGCTTCCCAGATCTGGCGCGAAATTGCTCGTGTGCTTATTCGGGAAAGCGGAGCATGACGATTCGGAAAAGATTGAATCTGAAAGCAAGCCAAATATAAATCGAAAGTAAAAGCCCCAATTATAAATGAAAGATTTATTCGCTCTATTTCTTCAGTCCAATTCATCAGAAATACCGGATTGACCCAATTATTCGGTTTGAATTCATGAATTCATAAGGTTACTCCCGCAACTTGTCGATGTTGGGAGCCGTATTGCGCCCAAATTTCCGTTGCGCATGGTTGCGTAGTAGGTGGGTATCGACGTGAACAAGTACTTGTCCCGGTCGAAATCGGGTGGGTCCAAAGGGCCTATTGAAGGTGATTTCGCTGAGCCGCACACGAAGGTGCGCCAACTGAAGCCGTCATATCGCGTTTTGGAACAGCGCATCGCATTCGATGCCGCAGCGGTGGCAACCGTTGCCGCCACAGCCGAAAGGCAAGTCGATCAAACAGAGACCGCCGTTGCGGACACGGCTGCCGATGTCACCGCCGCAGGCGACGTTGCAAATTTGGCGAACGCAATTACGGATGATGCTTCGAACGACCCTGTAATTTACACCGCCGGAAAGTCGATTGTCTTCGTCGATGGCGGCGTGAAAGACGCCGCCGCGCTGATTGCCGGTATTGATCCAAATGCAGAAGTTATCGTCCTGGATTCAACGCGGGACGGCGTCGAACAAATTGCCGAAATTCTGAGTAGCCGTTCGGGTGTTGAAGCGATTCACATCGTGTCACACGGCTCGGCCGGTCAACTCTATCTTGGCGGGACGACATTGAATGCCCATTCGATGGTGGGCGAGCACGCCGACGAATTGGCAACAATTAAAAGCGCTCTTTCTGCGAACGCCGATATCTTGATTTATGGTTGCGACTTTGCTGCCGGTGACGCGGGGCGTGAAGCAGCGTCTCTGCTAGCTGAAATCACGGGCGCGGACATCGCCGCGTCGGACGATGCGACAGGGTATTCGGATCTTGGCGGTGACTGGGATCTTGAAGCCAGTGTCGGCACCATTGAGGTCCAGTCGATAGCGGCCGTGAACTGGGAACACCTTCTCAATCCAATTACGATTGCTAACTACGACGGCACAACGGTAACTGCGACGACGTTGGCCAATAACATCGCTGGCAACGGCGTGACCGTGACCTCCGCGACTTATTCGGGAGACAACACACAAGCTGGCACCTTCACCGGTGCAACTGGGTATCCAGCTGAATGGCTCGCTTATGATACGGGCGTAATATTCACGTCCGGGCAGACCAGCGATTTAGCTCAAGCGAACACTGCTCAGAATACCGGAATAAACTCAGCGAGCACTGGCACCGACGCCGACTTCACGACGCTGGGCGGCGGAACTTCCGAAGATGCGGCGATTCTCAGCATCGATTTTGTACCGACGACAAACCGCATTACGCTGCAATTCACTTTCGGCTCGGAAGAATACAATGATTATGTGTATGCGAATTTCAACGACGCGGTCGGCGTCTGGGTTAACGGCGTACATGCGTCACTGACCCCGAACGGCACTCCGATTGCCATCAATACAATCAACCAGGCCGGAGCATTTAATCCTACTCAGGGAAATCCGGATCAAACCAAGGATCCCAATCCGGCAAACGGAACGTTCAATTCGTCCAATCCGTCACTGTTCATAAACAACCCAATCAACGCTGGCACATTTAACGTCGCAATGGACGGCTTCACCGTCACGCTGACGCTTGTGGCTGAAGTCAACATCGGCGTCACGAATACGATTCGGATCGGTGTCTCTGACATTGGCGACGCCGTTTACAACTCTTGGCTGTTTGTCAAAGAGAACAGTCTGCAGGCTGAGACGATTGCAAACACCGATTTTGCATCGACGACGGCTACCGCGCAGGTGACGATCAATGCCCTTGCCAATGACACAGACAGTCAGGGCAACCCGCTTACGATTTCGCACATCGCGGATAAGTCTGTCATTGCGGGCGGATTGCCGGTCACTCTTGCTACCGGCGCGACCGTACAACTGACGTCGACCGGCCAGTTGCTCTACACGCCTCCTCCAATCGCAGCCAACATTCCAGCAGGTGGTGAAACGTTCACGTACACGATTTCCGACGGCACCGGTTCGACGGCCGTTGGCTTTGTGCATGTGGACGTCGGCACGAATGTCGTGCCCACAATCGACCTGAATGGCGGCACAGCGGGTACAAATAACTCCATTTCATTCGCCGAGGGTGCGGCGCCCGTATCGGTCACTGCTGCCGCCGCGACCGTGACAAACTCCAACGACACGAGTTATTCGGCGCTGACCATTGGGCTGGGCGGGTTCCTGAGTTCGGGAAATGAGGTGCTGAATTTCGGCGGTACCGATTTCACCTACGGTACATCGCAGACGTCGATGGTGCTTCAAGGAACGACGAATTTCCGCATTATTTACGATGGAGCGGCGACGTTCTCCATTTCAAATTCGGCACCAGGCGCCGAGATGCTCGATGCCTCGGTAGAGGCACTGATCAGAAGCATCACGTACGAACATACCGGCGATGCAATCACGAATGGCAACCGCACACTGAGCTTCACCGTAAACGACGGCCAAGGCACAAGTTCGGCTGCGGTGTCAACGATTGCCGTTTCGGCGGTCAACGACGCGCCCACGAATACGATTCCGTCTACGATGCTTCTCAGCTCGCCAAACACGTTGCCTGGATTGTCAATCGCCGACCCTGATTCACCTACGGGCTCGGTGACTGTGACCACAACGCTGGCTGTTTCGGCCGGTACTTTGACTGCCGCATCCGGTGGTGGCGTGACGGTGACGGGCAGTGGAACCGGCACGATCACGTTGTCCGGCACAATTGCCAACATTAATACGTTCCTGGCCGCCTCTGCTCCAGTTTTCACAATTGGCACGATTGGCAACGTCACTTTGACGATGACCACCAATGATGGTGGTAACATTGGAACCGGCGGCGCGCTTTCGGATGTTGACGTGAGAACGATCACCGTCGTCGCTGGATCAGCGCCGATTGTTGATTTGAATTCGACACCTTCCGCGACGAGTGGAACGGGCACGTCGACTTCAAATCTCATAAACGCCACGGACAGCGGATTTGGAACCGCAGCACAGGGCGGTGCTCCAGGAGGCTGGGTCGAAGGATCTACCGGATCAGCTGGCGCCGTGGTCCTTAATGCAGGCGACGGGCGGTGGATGTGGACGACCAATCCAAACGCCAACGCGACAATTACACACAGCGTTACAGTTCCAGCATCGACTTCGACGATATCTACGGCGGCCACGACCTCGTCGGTTGTGACGACCAGCGATGTCATAAGCAGCATCAGCTTTGATTTAGCCTGGCAAAACTTCGACAATTCGGCGCCGACCGACGACAATATTTTGAGGATCTCATATAACGGAACCACGTACGCTCAGTTCGAGACATTTGAAACGGGTACGCAAAACGCTGCCGCACTAGCAGGAACATGGAGTTATTTCGCTGGCGCCTCGGGTCCTGCAACGACGAACTCCGTTGCAAATGCGCAAACCGGACTGTTGGCCAACATCGTCATCAATTTACCTGCCGGGATAACGGCGTCTGCCAATTTGGTGTTCAATTATCGAAATGGTTCGACCGGGGCGGGCACCGACTACATCGCAATTGACAATGTCGTTGTGACCGCAACGCGAACAACCGTTACAACGACAACAACGTCGGATACCGCTGATAACAATTGGACGGCGAATTATACGGAAAACGGCGCAGCGGTTTCGATTGCAGATGCCGATAGTTCAATCTTCGACAGCAGCGACTCCAATATGGAGAGCGCCACCATTACGCTCGCTACGCCCCAGACCGGCGACAGGTTGCTGGTCAATGGCTCGGCCGCCGCCAGTGGGACGCTTGCGAGCGGTATCTCTTGGACCAGAACCGACAACGCGGTGACATTTGCAGGATCATATTCGAAAGCCGATTATGCCGATGCCATAGAACTAGTTCAGTTCGAGAACACGTCGGACTCCCCGTCAACGGCTGTGCGCACAATCAATGTCGTTGTGAATGATGGCGCTTCAAATTCAGCTGCCGCGGTTGCGACGATCAATGTCACGGCGGTGAACGATGCGCCGGTGAACACGGCGCCGGCTGGCGGGTGGACGACGAACGAAGATACGTCTGTTGGGCTGACGGGGTTGTCGGTTGGCGATGTGGATGCGGGATCTGGATCGATCACGGTGACGCTGAACGTCGCGTCCGGGACGCTTGCTGGGTTGAGCGCGGGCGGCGTGACGGTGACGGGCTCGGGCACGGGTACGCTTGTTCTCAGCGGTACGGTTGCGAACCTGAACACGTTCCTCGGCGCGACGGCACCGCAGTATACGCCGGTTGGCAATGCCAACGGCAGCGTGACGCTGACCATGACGACGGACGACGGCGGCAACACCGGCATCGATCCGGGCCTGACGGGTACGGCAACGTCCGAAGCCGATAGCGATACCCGAACGATTACTATTACGGCTGTGAACGATACGCCGTCGCTGACGGCACCGGCCTCGATTGCGGTGACGGAAGATGTTGCGGCGGTGATCGGCGGGATCAGCTTCGCGGACGTTGATGCGGGGACGTCGTCTGTGACGGTGACGTTGTCGGTTCCCTCTGGCACGCTTGCGGCTGCGAGCGGCGGGTCTGTGACGGTTGCGGGCTCGGGCACGGGTACGCTTGTGCTGACGGGCACGATCTCGAACATCAACAGCTTCATTGTGGCGAACAACGTCACGTTCACGACGGCCTTGAATGCCGCATCGAACGTGACCCTGACGGCGACGATCAACGACCAGGGCAACACCGGGAGCGATCCGGGCCTCAGCGGCACGGCGACGACGGAACAGGCCTCCGCCACGGTGACGCTGGCTGTGACGGGCGTGAACGACGCGCCTTCGGGTGCGAACGCGACGCTGACGATCAACGAAGATACGGTGCACACGTTCACGGCTGCGAACTTCGGGTTTACCGATAGCGCCGATACGCCGTCGAACAGCTTGTCTGCGATCATCATCACGGCGTTGCCGTCGAGCGGCACGCTGCTTCTGTCTGGCAGTCCGGTGACGGCTGGCCAGGTGATCCTGGCGGCCAACATAGGCAACCTGACGTGGACGCCGGGTGCGGACGCGAGCGGGACAGGCCTTGCGTCGTTTACGTTCCGTGTGCGCGACAATGGCGGGACGGCGAACGGCGGGGTTGATACCTCGGTCGCCGTGAACACGATCACCTTCAATGTCACGGCGGTGAACGATGCGCCGGTGAACACGGCGCCGGCTGGCGGGTGGACGACGAACGAAGATACGTCTGTTGGGCTGACGGGGTTGTCGGTTGGCGATGTGGATGCGGGATCTGGATCGATCACGGTGACGCTGAACGTCGCGTCCGGGACGCTTGCTGGGTTGAGCGCGGGCGGCGTGACGGTGACGGGCTCGGGCACGGGTACGCTTGTTCTCAGCGGTACGGTTGCGAACCTGAACACGTTCCTCGGCGCGACGGCACCGCAGTATACGCCGGTTGGCAATGCCAACGGCAGCGTGACGCTGACCATGACGACGGACGACGGCGGCAACACCGGCATCGATCCGGGCCTGACGGGTACGGCAACGTCCGAAGCCGATAGCGATACCCGAACGATTACTATTACGGCTGTGAACGATACTGCGGTTATCGGCGGCGATGATGTTGGAGCCGTGATCGAGGACGCATCGGCGCCAAATCTCACCGACAGTGGTGTATTGACGATTTCCGATATTGATGGGGGTGAAGCGAGCTTTACGCCGGCTTTGCTTAGTGCGACTTATGGAACACTGACTATTGCGGCGGGTGGAGCGTGGACTTACACGGCAGCAAATAGTCAACCGGCCATTCAGGCTCTTGGTGCGGGCCAGACCCTAACTGATACGTTTACCGTGACGAGCGTAGACGGTACGACCCACTCGGTGACGATCACAATCAATGGAACGAACGACGCACCGGTTGTTTCGTCGCCGCTTGCGGACATCACGCATAACGACGGGGAAGCGGTTTCGATCAACGCGGCGGCCGCGTTTGCCGACGTTGATGGCCCGGGTGCCACGTATTCTGTCACAGGTTTGCCCGTCGGTCTTTCGATCAACACGGCAACCGGTGTGATCTCGGGCACGATCGATAACTCGGCGTC
>CAVXTJ010000015.1:0-98399 GCA_963764605.1 uncultured Alphaproteobacteria bacterium | reverse complement strand
CGGCGACGTCACTCCCGAAAGCAGCACTTAAAAATTTCGAGGCTAGATAGACATGCTGCAACCGAAACGAACAAAATTCCGCAAGGCCTTCAAAGGCCGGATTCACGGCAATGCCAAAGGCGGCACGACCTTGAATTTCGGCGAAGTGGGCTTGAAGGCTATGGCGCCAGAGCGACTGACGGCTCGTCAGATCGAAGCAGCGCGCCGTGCTATTGCCCGTCACACGAAGCGTGCCGGCCGCCTTTGGACGCGCGTCTTCCCAGACGTGCCGGTCTCTAAGAAGCCAGCTGAAGTGCGCATGGGCTCGGGCAAGGGTTCGCCTGAGCTTTGGGTCGCGCGCGTTAAGCCGGGCCGGATCATTTTCGAACTCGGCGGTCTCAATCATCAGATCGCCAAGGAAGCTATGTTGCTCGGAGCTGCAAAGCTGCCGATCAAGTGCAGGGTTGTGACGCGTCTCGGATAATTTCTGAGAAACGTCGTGAAGAAACGAATGAGGACAGACGATGGCAGCCGGGTTCAGCGATTTGTCGGTTGATCAGCTCGACGACCAGCTGGTGAAGCTCAAGAAGGAGCAGTTCAATCTGCGCTTTCAGAGAGCTTCAGGTCAGCTCGAAAACACGGCGCGTATCCGGCTAATCCGCCGCGATATCGCGCGTATCAAGACAGCAGCCCGTTCAAAGCGGGCTGGTAGCGCCAAAAAGGGCGCGTAAAGGAGAGACGTAATATGCCGAAGCGCGTGCTACAGGGCGTTGTGGTGTCCGATAAGAACGACAAGACCATTGTCGTGTCCGTCGAACGCCGTTACACCCATCCGCTCTTTAAGAAAACCGTGCGCCGTACCAAAAAGTACCACGCGCACGACGAAAAGAACGTTTTCAAGATTGGCGATAAGGTCTCGATCGAAGAGACGGCGCCGATTTCGAGGAACAAGCGTTGGGTTGTGCTTGCGGACAAGGCCTAGCTACAACTAGGCCGGGTTGGCTTGGTAGCAATGCCAAGTCTGCAAGTTACGGGACTGCAAGTCGTTAAGACTTGAAAGAAAAGTCCTTTGAGCCGCCGGAGCGTTGGGAAGCCTGATTTAAGGCCTCTTCCAAGACCCCGGGAGCGAAAAAGGATCCAAAGAAATATAGCGGCTCCCGCGAGCTGCGAAAAAGAAGGAATGATGCGATGATCCAGATGGAGAGCAATCTCGACGTCGCCGACAATTCGGGCGCGCGCCGCGTTCAGTGCATCAAAGTGCTGGGTGGATCGAAGCGCCGGTATGCGACGGTCGGTGACACCATCGTGGTGGCAGTTCAAGAAGCGATCCCCAAGGGCCGCGTCAAGAAGGGCCAGGTCATGAAGGCTGTCATCGTGCGCGTTGCCAAGGGTGTGCGGCGCCCCGATGGCTCGCTCATCCGTTTTGACCGCAATGCGGCCGTGCTGATCAACGCCAATGGCGAACCGATTGGCACCCGCATTTTCGGACCCGTAACGCGCGAACTTCGCGCAAAGAACCATATGAAGATCGTTTCGCTTGCGCCGGAGGTGCTGTAATGGCGTCGTTCAAGATCAAGAAAGGCGACAACGTTGTTGTTCTCGCCGGCCGCGATAAGGGCAAGCGCGGCGAAGTCATCGAGATGATGCCAAAAGAAAACCGTGCACTCGTGCGCGGCGTGAACATCGTGCGCCGCCATCAGCGCCAGACGGCGCAGCAGGAAGGTGGCATCATCTCAAAGGAAGGCCCGATCCAGATTTCGAACCTTGCTATTGAAGATCCAAAGGACGGCAAGCCGACCCGCGTCGGTTTCAAAGTTCTGGCCGACGGCAAGAAAGTTCGTGTTGCAAAGCGCTCGGGCGAGCAGATCCCGGAGAAGAACTAGGTCATGGCTGAAAAAGACAAATCGCCCAAGGGCGGCAAGGCTGCAGACGGCGCAAAGGGTGGCGAAGCCAAAGCGGCGAAGCCCCAGAAGGCTGGCGGCGGCAAAAAGGCTGAGGCTCCCAAGGTCGCGAAGCCCGCGACCCCACGGCCGAAAGACTACAAGCCGCGTATGAAAACGCATTACGAGAAAGTCGTGCGCGACGCGTTGATGAAAAAGTTCGCCTACAAGAACGTCATGCAGATCCCGAGATTGGAAAAGATCGTGATCAACATGGGTGTTGGCGAAGCCGTTAACGACCGCAAGAAGGTCGATGTGGCTGCAGCAGACCTGGCGCTCATCGCTGGCCAGAAGCCCATCATCACCAAGTCGCGCAAAGCCATCGCGGTCTATAAACTGCGCGAAGGCATGTCGATCGGCGCCAAGGTTACGTTGCGCGGCGACCGCATGTACGAATTCCTCGACCGGTTTGTCACCATCGCGCTGCCGCGCGTGAAGGACTTCCGGGGTTTGAACCCAAAGAGCTTCGACGGGCGCGGCAACTTCGCCACGGGGCTCAAAGAACATCTCGTGTTCCCTGAAATCGACTACGACAAGGTCGATAACGTCCTCGGTATGGACGTCATCGTCTGCACGTCGGCCCGCACCGATGAGGAAGCCCGCGAACTACTCAAAGGCTTTAACTTCCCGTTCCGCAACTAGAGGACCTCGGCCCCACTTCATCAACGAAGTCGCCGAAAGGCCTTTGGAGGAGACTAAATGGCAAAGACCAGTTCGATTGAGAAAAACAACCGCCGCCGCAAAATGGCGGAGCAGCAGGCGCCCAAGCGCAAGCGGCTGAAGGCAGCAGCGAAAGACAAGACCAAGACGCCGGAAGAGCGTTTTGCGGCTCGTTTGAAGCTCGCTGAAATGCCGCGCAACGGATCAAAAGTCCGCGTGCGCAATCGCTGCGAAATCACCGGCCGTGCGCGCGGTAATTACCGCAAGCTCAGGATGTGCCGCAACCAGCTCCGCGAACTCGCGAGCCAGGGCCGCATCCCGGGTATGGTCAAGTCGAGCTGGTAGGAGAAGCGCACAATGGCAATGAACGATCCGTTGGGCGATATGCTGACCCGCATCCGCAATGCGCAGATGCGCCGCCGCCCCAAAGTTGCAACCCCCGCATCGAGCCTTCGCGCTCGCGTGCTCGACGTCTTGACGGACGAGGGCTACATTCGCGGCTATACCCGCGTCGAACTCAAAGGCGAGCCGGCGCAATTCGAAATCGAACTCAAGTATTACAATGGCCAGCCGGCCATCAAGGAAATCGAGCGTATCTCGAAGCCCGGCCGGCGCGTCTATTCACCCGTGAAAGATATCCCAACCGTCGCTAACGGCCTGGGCGTTGCCATCCTCTCCACGCCGAAGGGCGTGATGTCGGACAGCAAGGCACGTGAAGCCAACGTCGGCGGCGAAGTCATCTGCAACGTATTCTAATTCGCGAAAGGGCCGGCATCAGCCGGTGAACTAAAAAGGTCTTAGATCCCATGTCGCGCATCGGTAAAAAACCCGTTCCCGTTCCGTCAAGTGTGACGGCGACGGTTTCCGGCCAAAACGTCAAAATGAAGGGTCCCAAGGGCGAACTCGCCTTTAGCGTGCCCGAAGATCTGAAGGTAGAGAAGACCAATGACGGCATTTTGGTCTCGCTCATCGCAGATACCAAACTCACCCGCTCGAAGTGGGGCATGTCGCGCACGCAGATCGCCAACTTGATTGATGGCGTGACCAAGGGCTACCAGCACGATCTTGAAATTCACGGCGTTGGTTTCAAGGCATCCATGAAGGGCAAGGATCAGTTGACCCTCAGCGTTGGCTATAGCCACGATGTGGTGCTGAAGATTCCGGCCGGGGTCGAAGTCAAGGTTGGCGGCGCCAAGTCCGAACTGTTGTCGGTCACTGGCATCGACAAGCAGGCGGTCGGCGAAATGGCGGCTGTTATCAGAGCTTCTCGCAAGCCAGAGCCCTACCAGGGCAAAGGCGTGCGCTACAAAGGCGAATACATCTTCCGCAAGGAAGGCAAGAAGAAATAAGGACGGCAGTTATGGCCAATTCCAAAGAGAAGTTCGTCAAGCGGAAAGCGCGCGTGCGCAAGACGCTGAAGCAATATTCGAGCGGCCGTCCCAGGCTCTCAATTCATCGTTCCTCGGCGCATATCTATGCGCAGGTCATCGACGACGCGAAGGGCACGACAATTGCCGCCGCATCGACGATGGACAAATCGTTGAAAGGTGCGCTCAAGACCGGCGCCGACAAAGCAGCTGCTGCTGCGGTTGGCAAACTGGTTGCAGAGCGCGCCGTCAAAGCCGGTGTCAAAGAAGTTGTCTTCGACCGCGGCGGTTTCCTGTTCCATGGGCGCGTCAAGGCGCTCGCTGATGCTGCCCGCGAGGGCGGCCTTAAATTCTAGACGCTTGAGAGGATATATAACGTGGCACGTGGACCTCAAAGAGACCGTGGCGGACGCGATCGCGAAGAGCGCGATAGCGAGTTCACCGACAAGCTGGTGCACATCAATCGTGTCGCCAAGGTCGTGAAGGGCGGTAAGCGCTTCGGCTTTGCAGCGCTCGTCGTTGTTGGTGACCTCAAGGGCCGCGTCGGCTTTGGTCACGGCAAGGCGCGCGAAGTGCCAGAAGCGATCCGCAAGGCAACCGAAGCCGCCAAGCGCAACCTTCTGCGCGTGCCGCTGAGAGACGCGCGCACGTTGCACCATGACACTGCCGGCCGTCACGGTTCGGGCAAAGTCATTTTGCGTTCGGCGCCCGCCGGTACCGGTATCATCGCGGGCGGCGCAATGCGCGCCGTTTTCGAAATGCTCGGCGTCCACGACGTTGTCGCCAAGTCCTTGGGCTCGACCAACCCCTACAACGTGGTGCGCGCCACATTTGACGCCCTCAAGGCTCAAGAAAATCCGCGCGCTGTCGCCGCTCGCCGCAACAAGAAAGTCTCCGATATCGTCTCGCGCCGCCGCGACGGTTCGGCGATCGATGCTGGCGCTGAGGCCTAATTCACACGCGAAGCCCTCGGAATTTCGCTTGGGGGGCTTCACATTCGGAACTGAGGTAACGATATGGCTGCCAAGAAGACGCTAACGCTAGAGCAGACGGGAAGCGCTAACCGCCGCCCCGAGCGCCAGACGCAGACCTTGATCGGTCTCGGTCTCAATAAGATCGGCCGCCGGTCGACGCTTGAAGATACGCCGGCCGTCCGCGGCATGCTGAACAAGGTTCTCCATCTCGTCCGCGTCGTGGACGGGAAATAAATTTCAAACTGACGACGCGAAGGAGCGTAAGGCCCATGCGGCTCAACGGCATTAAAGACAACGCGGGTTCCCGCAAATTCCGCGTTCGCATCGGGCGCGGTATCGGCTCGGGCGTCGGCAAGCAAGGCGGCCGCGGCGGCAAAGGTCAGACGGCCCGCACCGGCGTCGCTATCGGTGGTTTCGAAGGCGGCCAGATGCCGCTTCACCGCCGCTTGCCCAAGCGCGGATTCAACAAGTACCGCCCTGCGAAATACAACGAGATCAACGTTGGCGGTTTGCAGCAGGCGATCGAAGGCAAGCGCATTGATGCGTCGAAGCCGCTCGATGTGGCGTCGCTCGTTGCGGCTGGTGTTTTGCGCCGCCCCAAGGACGGCCTGCGCCTTCTCGGCGACGGCGAGATCAAGTCCAAGATCTCCATCACGGTGAACCACGCCTCCGCAAAGGCGAAGGCCGCGGTTGAAAAGGCCGGTGGTACTGTGAACGTCATCGCCATCAAAGTTCTCGAAGATGACGAAAAGAAGCGCGCCAAATCTGCGGCCAAGAAGGCTGCGAAGGCTAGCAAGAAGGGCGGCGGCGGAAATGCTGCTGCCAAGAAGGAAGAAGAATAAGGACCCGCGCGAGTGGGGCTAAGCTTCACGCTGGCCCTGCGCGCCCCGCGGCCCCTGAAGGGGTTTGAGGGCACATAATCTAACCGGCGCATCGCGCGCGATGGTCAGGAGTGACGACACATGGTTTCTGCTGCAGAGCAGCTTGCCGCTAACATGAACCTCGGTGCCTTCTCGAAGGCCGAGGATCTGAAAAAGCGCATCTGGTTCACGCTGGCGGCCCTGGTCGTGTTCCGGCTTGGCACGTTTATTCCGTTGCCCGGCATCAATATCGCAGCCTACGGCGAAACGTTCAAATCGCAGTCCGGCGGCATTCTCGGCATGTTCAATATGTTCTCGGGCGGTGCGCTCGAGCGTATGGCGATCTTCGCCCTGAACATCATGCCGTATATTTCCGCCTCCATCATCATGCAGCTTATGAGTTCCATCAATCCGAAGCTCGAAGCGCTGAAGAAGGAAGGCGAAGCGGGTCGCAAGCAGATCAACCAATACACGCGCTATCTCACCGTGTTCCTTGCTGCATTCCAGGCCTACGGCATTGCCGTCGGTCTTGAAGGATCGCGCAACAACGCGGGTTCCGTCGTCATCGATCCCGGCGCATTCTTCCGCGCGACAACCGTCATCACGCTCGTCGGAGGCACTATGTTCCTGATGTGGCTTGGCGAGCAGATCACGCAGCGCGGTGTCGGCAACGGCACCTCACTCATCATTTTCGCCGGTATCGTCGCGGGACTTCCTGGCGCGCTTGTGCAACTCTTCGAACTCGCGAAGACCGGTACAATCAGCGCGGTGACGCTTATCGGCTTCATCTTGCTCGCGCTCGGCGTTATTGCTGCCATTGTCTTCTTCGAGCGCGCCCAGCGGCGTTTGCTTGTGCAATATCCAAAGCGTCAAGTCGGCAACAAAATGATGGGGGGCGATGCCTCGCATCTGCCCTTGAAGCTCAATTCATCGGGCGTCATCCCGCCGATCTTCGCCTCATCCCTGCTGCTGCTGCCGATCACGATTGCGCAGTTCACCGCCGGTCAAGGGCCTGAATGGCTGAACAACGCCGTGGCCGCGCTCGGTCAGGGCCAGCCGCTGCACATGCTGGTCTATGCGCTGCTTATCGCTTTCTTTGCCTTCTTCTACACGGCTGTCGTCATCAACCCGAAAGAGACGGCCGACAACCTGCGCAAGTATGGCGGCTTTATCCCTGGTATCCGCCCTGGCGAAAAGACGGCCGAATACATCGACTACATCTTGACCCGCATCACGGTGATTGGCGCACTCTATCTCGCTGCCGTCTGCGTGCTGCCGGAAATCCTGACATCCTATGCCGGCATCCCACTCTATTTCGGCGGCACGTCGCTGCTCATCGCGGTCAGTGTCACCATGGATACGGTGGCCCAGGTCCAAAGCCACTTGATTGCCCAGCAGTACGAGGGCTTGATCAAAAAGGCGAAGCTCCGCGGCGCGTCGTCGCCTAAGGGGCGCCGATGAACCTCATTCTTCTCGGGCCGCCAGGGGCCGGCAAAGGCACACAGTCGCAGGTCATCAGCCAAAAAAGCGGCATCCCCCAGCTCTCGACGGGAGATATGCTGCGCGCCGCCGTTAAGGCCGGCACACCTGTTGGTCTCAAAGCCAAAGAAGTGATGGCGTCCGGCGGATCTGGTCTCGGACGCCATCGTGATTGGCATCATCTCCGACCGGATCTCTGAGCCGGACTGCGCCAGGGGCTTCATCCTTGACGGCTTCCCGCGCACACTGCGCAGGCGGAGGCCCTCGATAACCTCCTGAAAGTTAAAGGTAAGAAGCTCGATTGCGTCATCGAGCTCAAGGTCGACGACACCATTCTGGCCCAGCGTATCGAAACCCGCGCGCGCGAGACGCTGGCAGCCGGCGGCACGGTCCGCGCCGACGACAACGTTGAGGCACTCAAAACCCGGCTCATGGCTTATTACCGCGAGACGGCGCCGCTGGTCGGTTACTACTTCGCCCATAAGTTGCTGAAAAGCGTCGACGGTATGGCGCCGATTGACGACGTGACCCGGCAAATCGAAGGGCTTTTGGCAGGATTTCAGGTCGCTTGAGGACAATTGTGGCAATTGACGGAAAAGGATCGCCGGGCTACAACGCCCCCATATTTTAGCGAAGGCTCAGTGTGATCCGGACCCGGGCGAAGGCTCAGGGACCGCGGTCTCTGCGCTTTTTTGTACTTTCGGCAGGCGCGCAGGTCGATCGCGCTGGGATGACAAGGTGAATTGGCATACAGGGCACTTGCTGCCCTTCTTGCCCGATAAGACGACGGACATACGAGACAGACTACGACGCAACGTAATTAACAAATTCAAAGCCAACAAGACTACGGCAGGAGACTTCAAGTGGCCCGCATCGCAGGCGTCAACATCCCAACAGCTAAGCGCACCATCATTGCGCTTCAGTACATCCATGGCATCGGCCCGAAATTCGCGAAGGAAATTTGCGAAAAAGTCGGGATCCCTGCCGAGCGGCGCGTCAATCAATTGACCGATGCCGAAGTCCTGCAGATCCGCGAAACCATTGACCGCGACTATAATGTCGAGGGCGATCTTCGCCGCGAAGTGCAGATGAACATCAAGCGTCTGATGGACCTCGGTTGCTACCGCGGCCTTCGTCACCGCAAGGGCCTGCCCGTTCGCGGACAGCGCACCCACACGAACGCACGTACCCGCAAGGGTAAGGCTGTTGCGATCGCCGGCAAGAAGAAGGCGACGAAGTAGTCTTTCACAAAATTCGCGGGATTAAATCCGCACCAAAAGCGAAGCCCCGAGCCGGGGCAAGGAGCACGAATACCAATGGCCAAAGAAGCAGCCGCCGGTCCTGGCAAAGGCAAAGTCAGGAAGCGCGAGAAGAAGAACATCACGTCGGGCGTTTGCCACGTCAACGCGTCGTTCAACAACACCATGATCACGATCACCGACGCGCAGGGCAACACGATTGCCTGGTCGTCGTCAGGCACCAAGGGCTTTAAGGGTTCGCGCAAGTCGACGCCTTATGCGGCTCAGGTTGCCGCTGAAGATGCCGGCAAGAAGGCGCAGGATCACGGCATGAAAGTGCTTGAAGTCGAAGTCACGGGTCCGGGTTCGGGACGTGAATCGGCATTGCGCGCGCTGCAGTCGATTGGCTTGCAGATCACGTCGATCCGCGACGTGACGCCGATCCCGCACAATGGCTGCCGTCCGAGAAAGCGCCGTCGCGTGTAATCGATTATCAGCCGGCGCCTATGTACCCGTAAGGGACATGTGTGCCGGCGGCACGAACCAAGACAGACTTTCAGCGATGCGCGGCTCTCAATCCCTGCCGCGCCAAATCCATAGACGAGGCCCCCCGTGGTGAACGTTCTCCAGAAGAACTGGCAAGACCTGATCAAGCCATCGAAAATCGACATCCAGCCCGGCCGCGACCGCACCCGCGTCGCGACCGTCGTTGCTGAGCCGCTTGAGCGCGGTTTTGGTATGACGCTCGGCAACGCGCTGCGCCGCGTACTGCTGTCGTCGCTGCAAGGCGCTGCCATCAAGACCGTCCAGATCGACGGCGTGTTGCACGAGTTCTCGTCCGTCACGGGCGTGCGCGAAGACGTGACCAACATGATCCTCAATATCAAGGAAATCGCGCTGCGCCTGCATTCGGACGGCGTCAAGCGCATCGTCCTGAAGAAGGACGGCCCAGGCCCCGTGAAGGCCGGCGATATGGAAGCGTCGTCAGACGTTGAAATCCTGAACCCTGAGCACGTGATCTGCCATCTCGACCAAGGCGCGTCGATCCGCATGGAATTCACCGCCGATATGGGCAAAGGCTACGTCTCTGCCGAGCGCAACCGTCCCGAAGACGCGCCGATCGGCCTGATCCCGGTCGATAGCCTCTATTCGCCGGTCAAGAAGGTTTCCTACAAGGTCGAGAACACCCGCGAAGGTCAGATCCTCGATTACGACAAGCTGACCATGTCGGTTGAAACCGACGGCTCGGTCCGCGCTGAAGATGCTGTCGCTTTGGCGGCCCGCATTCTGCAAGACCAGCTCGCTGTTTTCATCAACTTCGAAGAGCCGAAGAAGGCCGTCGAAGAGCGTTCGCACCCGGAGCTTGCGTTCAACGCCGCCCTTCTCAAGAAGGTCGACGAGCTTGAGCTTTCCGTGCGCTCGGCCAACTGCTTGAAGAACGACAACATCGTCTACATCGGCGACCTGATCCAGAAGACGGAAGCCGAGATGCTGCGCACGCCGAACTTCGGCCGCAAGTCGCTCAACGAAATCAAGGAAGTTCTGGCGACCATGGGTCTCCATCTCGGCATGGAAGTGCCGAACTGGCCGCCGGACAACATCGACGAACTCGCGAAGCGGTTCGAAGACCAGTACTGAGCTTCATTCCTTAGAGGACTTAGGTAGGGGGGTAATCTCGGCATTGTGTCCCTCATCCCTATCCCTCCCTAAAACGAGGCGAATACGGCGAAGGTGAGGCCATAGAACCTCCCGCGCTAATCCGCTGGCATCAGCCACGGGACAACGCAAACCTCGAGCAAAGCTCGGGGTCAACAATTAAGGAAGAAGACCTATGCGTCACGGAAAACTAGGCCGCCGTTTCGGCCGCCAGCCCGGCCATCGCCAGGCAATGTTCTCGAATATGGCGGCTGCCCTCATCAAGCACGAGCAGATCGTCACCACGCTGCCCAAGGCGAAAGACCTGAAGCGCGTCATCGACAAGTACATCACGCTCGCCAAGAAGGGCGACCTGCATTCGCGCCGCTTGGCTGCCTCGCGTTTGCGCGACGAAGACATGGTCAAGAAATTGTTCGACGTCCTGGCGCCGCGTTACAAGGACCGCGCCGGCGGCTACAGCGCGCGTTCTCAAAGCCGGCTTTCGCTATGGCGATAGCGCTCCGCGCGCCGTCATCGAACTCGTTGATCGCGACGTCACCGTGAAGGGCAAGGAAGACAAAGCCCGCCACGAAGAAATGCTGAAAGCTCAGGAAAGCGCGACCGCTTAACCGGCAGGCCGCCGGTCCATTGCCACAAGCTCATAATCAAACCGCGCCTGGCGGCTTCGTCCGGCGCGGTTTTTCTTTTGACGTCACGTCGATTGATAGACTGAGCCAGCGCGCTCGAAGCGCCGTGCTGCGAGGTCGTCGTCGCTGATCAGAATATAGTATTGCCGTCACCCGGGAACGCTGGGGTGATCTGCATGTCTTCGGCGTAGCACTCCCCGGCATATGAAAAGAGATGCCTCCACGGCGTCTCGCCTGGCTTTATCGTACCGCCGCGATTGCCCTCGATCTCGAGCTCCGGATGATGTTGAATGTCGCTCGGCCAGCCGCCGAGATGATCGCCGAAACCCGTCACGTCATGGGCGCTCTCAGGCCAGAATGTCCCTTTGGGCTCCATGAACCACTCCCACATCATGTCCCATCGCTTGGAACTTCGCGCGAATGCGCTTTTCCAGTGATGTGGAACCGACAGGACGGAGTGAGGTACGAGCAAGCCGCAATTCGTGCGTTGTGACCAAGGCAGGCTCGGCAGCTTTGATAGCGCATCGCTATAGGCGGCGAGATCGGGCGGCACCCTAGTGCGCACAAGGTCCTCCGCCGTGCAATCGTGCCAGAAGACACGCTGAACCGCGAGTGGCTCGCCGCACGTGGCATCCTCGAATATCGTCAGAAATCCTGTGTCGGGCAGAACGGGATCGAAGGCGGCTTCAAGCGCGAGCCGGGCGAGATCGAGCTGTGCCACGAAGGCCAAGGGGAACGGCTCGAACAAGGCATTTTCCTTGGTCGCGTACTCTAAGTCGAGTTCGCTGAACAGTTTTCATCTGTGATGCGCACTCTCGATCGCCCTTTGGCGACGCTTCCGGCATGCGATGGGTCGGTCCTTCAATGCGCTCCATGCATGTCCGCGACGCTGGCTTTAATCTCGCGAAAATGTCCGGCAATTTTCTGGGCCCGCGCCAGTGGCGGCCGCACCGGCCACTAAATCCTGCCGGCAAATCCGGCCATCCGCCAATCTTACTCGCACCTATCGCCGTCTCTGCGTCGCGCACCGTGCGGCGCTGAAAATAGATCGCGGGCCGGGTGCTCCGGGCGACCTCCGCCGAGAGCAGCCCCAATCCTGCAGCGCGGAGGGATCCGGCCAGTGCATCCTGATTGGCGAAGAACATATCTGTAGACTAACCAAAGTAATAGAATTGGCCAAGTCGTCCGCAGTCCAATCGGGCCGGAGCGTGTTAAATATCATGCGGTCCGGAATCTCAATATTTCCATTCGTTCAACTAGCCGCCAAGCCAGCCAAGACTAGATTTGCCGCTATCAGGCCGATATTTCCGGCTGGGAGGGTTCACATGAGCAAAGACTTGGTCCTCGTCACGGGAGCGACAGGCTTCATCGCCAAGCACATCATTATCGAACTTTTGCGCCAGGGCTTTGCCGTGCGCGGCACGGTGCGCGATTATCTCAAGACGCAGCCCGTTCTGCGCACCATTGAAGCAACCGGCAGCGACGTCACGGACCTCTCGTTCGCAGCAGCCGATCTCGAATCCGACGACGGCTGGGACGTTGCCGCACGTGATTGCAAATATGTCATCCACACGGCGTCTCCCTTTCCCATGCAGCAGCCTGACGATGCGGAAGACGTGATCCGCCCGGCGCGCGAGGGAACGCTGCGGGTTCTTGCTTGCCGCGCACCGCAACGCCGTCAAACGCTTTGTGCTGACCTCGTCGACAGTCGCCGTCATGTACCCCGAGGCCTACACCCGGGATCATATATTCAACGAGAACGATTTCACCAGCGAACACACCAAAGGCATCACGCCCTACATCAAATCCAAGACCGTTGCCGAAAAGGCCGCCTGGAATTTCGTGCGCACCAAGCTTGGCGCGCCCGAACTCGTGGTCATCAATCCCGGCTTCGTGCAAGGCCCGGCGCTCGATGCCGATCTTTCAACTTCACACGAACTCTACCGGCTCATGGCGCGTGGCGTCTATCCGGCAGCGCCCCGCATTCGCTTTCCGGTTTGCGATGTGCGCGACGTCGCGGCGGCTCATGCTGCGGCGTTGACAAGTCCCAAAGCTGCCGGCGAGCGCTTTATCGTTGCCAATGGCGAAACGGGTCTCTTTGCTCTTGGGCAAGCGCTTGCCGCCGAGTGTCCCGATCTCAAATCCAAAGTGCCGAAGTTTCAGCTGCCGAATACTGCCGTGCGGGGTCTCGCCATCTTCGACAAGCGTCTGCGCACCATCCTTCCCGAGCTTGGCCGGCTGAAGAATTGTACGAGTGCCAAGGCTCAGGAGACGCTCGGTCTCGCTTTCCGCGAAGCCGATACGGCCATTCGCGACGCCATCCGCTCCATGCGGGACTTGAAGCTGATCTAGTGTCGCTCCATGGTCCGCGCGCGCTTGCCGCCAACCGGTTCGCCCTTGAGCGGCCGCGATTGAAAGACTAAGTAACGGTTAGCAACCGCCTGCCTTTCAATACGGATATTGATTCGACCATGGCTCGCTCCAAAACGGCCCTCAACGCTCTTGATTTCCGGCGGCGTCCTGGCCGCAGTGATCGCTCACTGCCGGCCGCCGCCCTACAATTGTCCGGCGCCAGCAACGCGGCGCTCGCCCAGCAGAAAGTGCCGCCGCCCTCGCGCGAGGCCGCACAATATTCTTTTGCGCCGATTGTTCGCAAAGCCGCCCCCGCCGTTGTCAACGTCTACGTCCGCTCGCGCGTGCAAGCTTTTAACTCACCCTTTGCTGATGATCCCATTTTCCGCCGCTTCTTCGGCGAGCAGTTTGGGGAGCCTTCCGAACGTGTGATGAGCTCGCTTGGGTCCGGGGTTATCGTCAGTGCCGACGGCCTCGTCGTCACCAACACCCACGTCGTCAAGGCGCGCGGCGAAACCGAAATCCGCATCGCACTTTCTGATAAGCGCGAGTTCGACGCCAAGGTCATCGCCCAAGACGACAAGACTGACATCGCCGTGCTCAAGCTCGAAAACGGAGACGGGAAATTTCCCTTCCTCGAATTTGAAGACAGCGACAGCCTCGAAGTTGGCGATATGGTGCTCGCCATCGGCAACCCGTTCGGTGTCGGCCAGACGGTCACGAGCGGCATCATTTCAGCACTTTCCCGCTCAGACGTCGGTGTCTCGGACGCACAAGTCTTCATTCAAACGGATGCGGCCATCAATCCGGGCAATTCAGGCGGCGCGCTCGTCGATATGAACGGGCGTCTGGTCGGCATCAACACCATGATCTTTTCCAAGTCGGGCGGCTCGGTCGGCATCGGCTTCGCAATTCCCTCGAACCTCGTCAAAGTTTATGCCGAAAGCGCGCTTTCTGGGCGCAAGGTCGAACGCCCGTGGCTCGGCGCGAAGCTCGATGCCGTGACGCGTGAGATCGCCGAAGGCTTAGGGCTCGCCAGAGTCGCTGGCGCCGTCGTCTCACGCGTCTCCGACAAAGGCCCCGCCGCCATTGCGGGTATTGAGCCGGGCGATGTCATCATGCGCGTTGACGGCGTAGAAGTGACAGATGCACGAGCGGTTTTCTACCGGTTGACGACCAAAGGCGTCGGCCAGACCGTCAAACTGTCGGTTATCCGCAAGGGCCAGCCGCTCGATATCAATATCGCGCTTATCGCCCCGCCTGCCGCGGGCAAGGACGACGTCAAAAACCTCTCCGGCCAACACCCGCTCGACGGGGCCCGGGTTTCGAACATTCTGCCCGCGCTCGCCGATGAAATGGGTCTCGATCAAACAGATGGCGTGGTCGTTCTCTCGATCCGCAACGGCTCGATCGCGCAAAACCTCGGCTTTCGGCCAGGCGATATTGTCGTCGAAGTGGCAGGCGTGCCCATCGCCAATGTCGCGGCGCTCGAGGCGGCGGTCTCTGGCCGTAAGCGCCTGTGGCAAATCTCGGTCAAGCGCGGCGAACGCCTCCTGCAACTTCAAGTGCCGGGCTAGGTTCATGCAGGCTTCACCCGGATATCCTCTGCTCCCCTCGGGATGGTGGTTGCTCGCATCGATGGGCCCCTCATCTTCGGCAATTACTGCGGCCCGCTGGCCGCCATCAATGAGACTGACAGTGCGCCCCCTCGCCTCTGGACGGGAGAGGAGTCGCCGACAAGCTGACACATTCATGTCGGAAACTAGTTGCTGTCCAGAGTTCAAAGCAGGGGTGGATCGTGTCCGACAATCGTGGCGTGCTGATCATTGGCGAAGATACGGTTCTGACCGGCGAGATCCGGAACTGCCGGGAGATCGAAATCTACGGCCATGTTGATGGCAAACTGGATGCCGGCAATATCATCGTGCACCAACAGGGCAGCCTGTTTGGCACCGTCAAAGCCGAAACCGCTGAAATTCACGGCACCATGCAGGGCGACGCGCGCATCAAGCAGCTCATTTCGATCAAGAGTTCGGGCACCGTTAACGGCAACGTCAAATACGGGCGTCTCGCCATGGAGGAAGGCGCGGAACTTGCGGCAACCGTGCGCAACGTGCCCCCAAGCGTCGCTGGCGATCTTGATTTGAGCGTCAACAAAGGCCGCTCGGTGCGCATCACAACCGCGGATCTGACAGCAATCGATCCCGACGACAAAGCCGCAAACCTGACGTTCTCGGTTTCAAACGCCGCCAACGGCTTTGTGACGTTTGCCAGCGCGCCGGGTCTGCCGATCGCCACCTTCACGCAAGCCGATCTTGAAGGCGGCAAGGTCCTTTTCGCGCACGATGGTTCTGGCAGCGACACTGCCAAGTTTGACATCGTCGTCGCCGACAAAGCTGGCGCAACATCGGGTAAAGCGCAGACGGTCAATGTCGCCGTCCGCACGTAATCATCCACCCGCACTCCCGGACGCGCGATATTTGCAGGTTGGGTTAGCACCGGATCAATGAGCGACTTTTAAATCGCTGCACCTCCGCCGGTGCTAACCCAACCGACAAATCACCCCGTCAAAAATGCTGCATACTGCTCGGCAAGTGTCTTCCTGAGCAAGCCGTTGTAGATGGTGTAAGCCGCGTGGCTCGCCGGAATGCGCCCGTAGCTCACTTTGTCGCCCGCCTTGATCTGCTTCAGCACAATCGGCGTCGCAACAGGCGACAAGTGCGCGCCTTTTCCCGATTGCAGTGTCGTCAATAGCCCGTGCATCGCGCCGCCAATCGTTGGCCGCGCCAGAATGATCAGCCGGTGCTGCCCGTGCCGGTTGGTGATGAGATAGATGTGCCCCGATTGATGCGGCACGGCGACGGAACCAAACTGCACGTAATCGGTGTCGACGCGCTCGGCCTCGCGAAACAGCAGCCGGGAGGACGCGGCATCCCACGAAATGTCCGTGCGATAGGCGTAGACGGCGTTCTTCTCGCCGAACGACGGACGCACGGTCAGATACGATCCCTCTAACCACGCGACCGACGCGCGATTGTACGAGCCCAGCTCATCCGGCGCATTGCCGTTCGTCTCTGCCGCCGCCGCACCGTTCGCTTTTTGCGGCGTGAGAAGGTTGAGCCCCAACCCTTCTTCCAAACGCACAATGGTCGCGAGCGTAAATGTGCGCCGCCCAGCCAGTACTTTCTCCAGCGTTGAAATAGAAATCTTGGCGGCATCCGCGAGCGCTTGGCGCGTCATGCGCCGCCGCGCGATTTCCTGACGCAAGCGCAGCGCGAGCGCATCGCTCTCAACGGCCGTCAGCTTCGGCGAGCGTGCATCGGTCATTCTTGTCCCCGTCTTGGGCCCCTGCGTCCTGCCCGCACATTCCCGCACAGATAAGGCCGCCGCAAGGCATTTCCGGCGAGTTCCGCCCGTAAATGCCTGACCTTTCCGCTGCCGCTGATGGGCGGCACTCAGTGAAAGTCGCCGGCAGGGGCCCCATCCAACACCCGAATACAGGAGTTCATCGATGAACCAATCCCGCCGCAACAGTCGCAACGATCCGGGGCTTGCCTTGTTTTGCTTAGCGCTCGTCGCCACCGCGCCATCGCCGCGTGAGGCCGCACTGGCCTTTGCGCTGCGTCTGCTCGCCCGCCGCGCGTCTCGAACCTAGGGGGCGGGCCATGAAAATCCTCATCATCAACCCGCCACACGAAGCCATTGGCTCGCGTATGCCGGGCGAAATGCTGCCGCCCTTGGGCCTACTCGCCATCGGCGGGCCGCTCATCGACGATGGCCACGACGTGACGCTTCTCGATGCCGATGTCGATAATCTTCCGTTCGAAGAAATTATCGCCCGCGCGGCCGCGCATATGCCCGATGCCGTGCTCATTGGCCACAACGGTTCCACTTCGGCCCACCCGGCCGTTGTGCAAATCTTGCGCGCGCTCCGTCCGCTCATCCCCGGCGCTTGGATTGTCTATGGCGGCATCTTCCCGACCTACCATTGGAAGGAGTGCCTCGAAGAACTCCCGGAAGTCGATTGCATCGTCCGCGGCGAGGGCGAAGAAACCGCGCGGCTTCTCATGCGGGCCATTGAAAGCGACACGCCATTTGAAACTATCCCTGGTCTCGCCTTCCGCCGAAACGGGCAGCCGTTCGCGACGCCGCCCGCGCCCATGATCCAAAATCTTGACGACTACAGGGTCGGCTGGGAACTCATCGACCATGCCAAATACAGCTACTACGGGGGCAAGCGCGGCGTCGTCATCCAGTTCTCGCGCGGCTGTCCGCATCTGTGCAGCTATTGCGGCCAACGCGGTTTTTGGACCCGCTGGCGCCACCGCGATCCCACAAAAACTCGCCGCTGAGATCGGGCGGCTCTATCGCGAGCATGGCGTCACGATGATCTCCTTTGCCGACGAAAACCCCACGACTTCGAAGAAAGCTTGGCGCGAACTCTTGAAAGCCATCATCGCCGAGGATGTAAAACTGACTATGATCGCCACGCTCCGCGCCGACGACATCGTCCGCGACGCCGACATCCTGCACCTCTACCGCAAAGCCGGCTTTGAGCGCTTCCTGATCGGCATGGAACACACGGACGAAGCGACGCTTGCCAAAGTCCGAAAGGGCAGCACCACCAAGACCGACCGCGAGGCCATCCGTCTCTTGCGCAAGCACGGCATGTTGTCCCTCATGTCGTGCGTCTTCGGCTTCAACGAGGAGCGCGACCGGGATTACTGGCGCACCTTCCGGCAGATCCTCGCCTACGACCCCGATCAGATCATAACGCTCTTCGTCACGCCGCATCGCTGGACACCCTATTTTGCGCAAGAAAAAGACCGCGCGATCATCCAGCTCGACCAGAAGCGGTGGGACTATAAGCATCAGGTTTTGGCCAGCCGCCACATGCCGGCCTGGCGCAGTTTTCTCTGGGTGAAACTCATCGAAGTGCTCGTGCAAACCCGCCCGCGCGCGCTGTTCCGCACCTACCTCCATCCCGATCGCGCCGCGCGCCACGGTATGCGCTGGTACGCCCGCATCGGGCGGCGCGTCTGGCTGCATGAATTCTGGACTTTCCTCACGCGCGACACACGCATCACTAACGGCCCGACACTTGAGCAATTCTGGGGCGCCCCGCAAGTTGCCGAACAAGAAGCGTTGAGTTCGCGCAAGAATATCGCGCGCGAGGGAGTGACGTGCGCTCAGGCCCCAAACGTCGTCACGTTGCTTGGCAACTCGATGGCCTCGCCTGTTGTCATCCCGGCCGGAGCGATTGTGCGCAGCCGAATCGCGCAGGGCCGGGACCCATCTGAAATTACACGTGACAATGCCACTGGGTCCCGGCTCTCGCCGCGAAGGACGGCTCGGCCAGGATGACAGCGGGGGTACAGTCGCCGCGCTGCCCTCTAACGCAACCGCCCAAATGCAAACAATCAGCACTCCAAACAAACCCAACATCCGGCACCTCGCGTTTCTCACACGCGATTATGCGCTCCGTCCAAGGGGCGGGGAAAAGTCCGCCGGAGAGTTTTTTGGCCTGCCTCGCAAAGCCCTGAAAAACCTCACTTAGATATCGTTAAAAGAAGCGCGACCGCTTGATCCGTACCCCTGCGTTAAACATGAACGCTTTCCCGAGGCCGCCCGCACTGTCGGATTTGAGGTACACTGGCCCTGAATTCGCTCGCAAAAGGAATTGCCGCCGTTCCTCTCGGCTCAAACAGGCACTAGCCTCGATTTTGGAGGACTCGATGCTTCGCAGAAGCCGCGCCCGTCTTTTTGGTATTCTCGCTCTCGCTGCCATCGCACTGCAGATGGTGCTGTCGCTTGGCCATACGCACGCTGGCGCAGTTCATCTCACCGGATTGGACGCAGCAGTAGCTGACTGCTTCGACAATACCCGCGCGTTCTGTCCGGCGCCTGCACTTCCTCCGGCCGATCATGACCAAAGCGAAGCCCAATGTCTCATCTGTCTCGCCGCACATCAAGCCGCGGCTGCGGTTCCGCCAACCTCTCCCGAAATAGCGCAACCTTACCGGATGACGACGGCGCTCAAGCCGTTCGTATCTGCGCCTCCGCGAGTTCGCACAGGCGCTGCAAACTTTTACGCGCGCGGACCTCCGGCCGCTTAAGCCCAATCTTCATTGCTTGATTGTGTCCTGCCCTTGAGGGTCTTAGTCACGCGCTCCTGCGCGTTTCGCTGCGGTCACGTCAAGTCCCCGTTCAGTTCGATTTTCAAATTCCTTCCGGAGGACACTCATGTCCCAACGATCCTTGCGGCTTGCATTCGCCGTTGCCTTTCCACTCGGCGCCGGTGCTCCCGTTCACAGCCAAACAGCCAAACAGCCGCCCGAGCAGTCGGCGCCTGCCGCCCAACCCGCACCACCGTCTGAAGTCAAGCCAGCGCCCGAGCAGAAACTGCCCGACGTCGAAGTTATTCAAGAGGCGCCGCAGCCGGCACCGGCAAAAGAAGCCGCGCCGAAACCGCAACCCAAGCCAGCCGCCGAGGAAGCCGCCTCACAGCAAACATCCGCTGCAAAACCGAAAAAGAAAAAAACGGCGGCAAAGCCAAAACTGGCAAGTCAAAAGTCGGCGCAAGCCAAACCCGCACCGCCGGAAGAATTCCCGGAACCGCAACCGCCGTCCGCAGCAGTGACATCTCCATCAAGCGAGGCCACCGCGCTCTTGCCGCCACCCGGCACGCTCATCGTCCCGGATGACGGCTTCACAGCCATCACCACCTCAACGCCGCGCGAGATTGGCGCCAAGCAAGGCCAAACGCTGACCGATACGCTCGCCACCAAGCCCGGTATCAACGCCTCGTCCTTCGCGCCGGGTGCCAGCCGCCCGATCGTGCGCGGTCTCGACAACAACCGGGTGCGCGTGCAGGAAAACGGCATCGGTTCGCACGACGCGTCCACGTTGTCGGAAGATCACGCCATACCCATCGACCCATATGCGGCCGAACGGGTGGACGTTATTCGCGGGCCGGCCGTCTTGCGCTACGCCAGCCAAGGGGCAGGCGGCGTGGTCTCGGTCGAGAACGATCGCATTCCAAGCGTTATTCCGCCCGACGGCTTCAGCGGCGCACTTCGCGGCGGATGGAGTTCTGTTGACGACGGCGGCAACGGCAGCTTCAAAGCAACCGCCGGAGCCAACGGCATAGCCGTCCATGCCGACGGCTTTAAGCGTGACGCCGGTAATTACGATACGCCGCGCGGCATCCAAGAAAACTCTTTTGTCGAGAGCGAAGGCGGGGCACTCGGCGCCTCATTCATCGGCTCCGATGGCTTCTTCGGCGTCGCGTTCGTGCGCGTTGAAAGCCTCTACGGCATTCCGGCGGAAGAAGCGTTCATCGATTTGGAGCAGGACAAAATCTTGTCCAAGGGCGAATGGCGCATCCAATCCGGCGGCATCGATGTCGCGCGTTTCTGGTTCGGTGCTTCCGATTACGCCCACGACGAAGTAGCGGGAGACGGCGAAGTCGGTTCGCGGTTCACAAACCGCGAGCAGGAGGGCCGCGCTGAAATCGAACAGCAAACAATCGCCACGCCTCTCGGCGAAATCGACGGCGCAGTCGGCATGCAGTTTGGGCACCGGCGCATTCAAGGCGAGAGTTTCGAAGGCGACTCGTTACTCGAGCCTGCAACAACGGACCGGATCGCCGGCTTCGTCTTCCAGGAGTTGAGCCTTTCGCGGGCCCTCAAAATTCAGGCAGCAGGACGCCTAGAACACGTCGCGGTCGAAGGCACGGGTATTGTTGATTTCAGCGATCCTCTCGATCTTGTTCGCTTCGCGGGGCAACGCAGCTTCACGCCATTCGGCGCCAGCACAGGCGTTGCTTACGAATTTCCCCTTGGCGTCATTGCGCGCCTCACCGGACAATACACCGAGCGTGCGCCGGAAGCCGAGGAGTTGTTCTCGCAAGGATTGCACGAAGCGACCGGCACGTTTGAAATCGGCAACCCGAACCTCGAAAAGGAAAAGGCCAAGACAATCGAGTTTGGCGTCAAGAAATCCGCAGGCAGCTTCCGCTTCGACGGCTCGCTCTACGCGACGCGCTTCGACGGTTTCATTGCCAAGAGCCTGACAGGCGTTGGCTGCGGCGACACGATCGACACGTGCGGCACGGAAGACGAACTGGATCAACTCGTCTTCCAACAGCGCGATGCCCGCTTCGTTGGCGCCGAATTCATCGCCCAATATGACATCGCGCCTATCTGGAACGGTGTGTGGGGCATCGAAGGGCAGTACGATTTCGTTAACGCCCGGTTTGATAACGGCGAGAACGTGCCGCGCATCCCGCCGCATCGTCTCGGTGGGGCACTCTACTATCGCGACGGGCAGTGGTTTGCGCGCGCGGCCGTGCTCCACGCCTTCGATCAGGACCGCATCGCTTTGAACGAAACGCCGACCGATGGCTACACGCTCATCAGCGCCGAGCTATCCTACACGGCCAAGCTTCAAGGCACCGGAAGCGCGTCGCCCGAATTCACCATCGGCATCAAGGGTGAGAATCTCGGCGACGAGGAAGTGCGCATCCACTCCTCGTTCAAGAAGGACGAAGTCCTCCAGCCCGGCGCCAGCGTGCGCGTGTTTGGTTCGGTGAAGCTGAACTGAAGGGGGTGCGCCAAATTTCCCCCTCTCCCTAATTCTATGCAGGGAGGGGGAAACCCAGACATCAATGAGATTTGGCTGTACGGACTTGATCCCCCATAACCCCAGCCCATGACCAATCTCTTCGAAGCAGCAGGCCTGAAAAAAAAGGCGCGCCGCGACCGCTCACCGATCGGCTGCGTGCGCAAATCTTATCCCATGTCACGGAGGCGAAGAAACGCCGTAGGACCATTGGTGCCGCACGTCTTAGACCGAATAGGTGACGCAGCCTGTTGCCACGCGCCACGGGCTGACACTGCGGGATGTGACGACCTAACGGCCTAATTGAACTTTCGAACTGCGCGGGTTCGTGATCAACACCACCCCCCCCGACAAAATCATCACGCTGGCAATGGCCGCGACGGCAGCGCCGGTTTCAAAGCCCGCGCCCTTCAACCACCCGACCACATACGGCCCGGCGAACCCGCCGGTGTTACCGATGGAGTTGATCAAAGCGATGGCACCCGCCGCCGCCGTACCGGACAGCATTGCAGTCGGTAATGTCCAGAAGGTTGGCAGGGCTGCGAATATGCCAAGCGCTGAAACGGTCAATGCGAGAAGCGCGAAGGCTGGCTCTGAAACGAGCGCGCCCGCGATCAATCCCGCAGCGCCGAGAAACGACGGCAGTGCCACGTGCCACACGCGCTCGCTCGTCTCATCGGAGTGCCGCCCCCACGCGGTCATGACAAGGGCGCCCGCGAGAAATGGGACGGCGGTGATCAGTCCCGTTTGCGTATTCGAGACCCCGAACGCTTTCACGATCTGCGGCGTCCAGAATGTTAGACTGTACAAGCCGCACACGATGCCGAAATAGACGATGCTAAGCGCCAAGACGCGGACGTCCGTCAGGGCTTGGCGCAGCGTCAACTGACCGGCCGCAACTTTGGCGCGGTCCTCGATAGCAATCGTCTCGGTAAGTGCCGTGCGCTCGTCAGCAGTGAGCCAGCGCGCATCCTCCGGTTTGTCATCGAGGAAAAAGTAAGCCGCCACACCTAGCACGACGGCCGGTATTGCCTCGATGATGAACAGCCACTGCCAGCCTTTCAACCCGCCTGCGCCTTGGAACGCATCCAAGATCCATCCCGACAGCGGCGCGCCGATCAATGCGGACACGGGAACCGCAACCATAAACGCCGACACCGTGCGCGCCCGGTCACCCGCCGGCACCCACCGGGTGAGGTAATAGATGATGCCGGGGAAGAATCCGGCTTCCGCCACGCCAAGAAGAAAGCGCATAACGGCGAGGCTCTCCACATCTTTCACGAAAGCCATGCCCATCGACACGAGACCCCATGTCACCATGATGCGCGCGATCCAAACCCGGGCTCCGAACCGGGCCAGCATGACGTTGCTTGGAACTTCAAAGAGGCAATAGCCGAGAAAGAATATTCCTGCCGTAAAGCCGAATGCTTCTGCGGCCCAATTCCAAGATCGGCGTTCATGGTCAGGGCGGCGAAGCCGATATTCACGCGGTCGAGATATGAGACGAAGTAGCAAATGATGAGAAATGGAATAAGCCGTCGCCGCACTTTGCGCGAGGCGGATGTCAGAGCTTCGTTTGGCATCGGGCTCATGCAGGTTTGAGGGCAACAACGGCCGGGAACTATTCAAGCGTTTGACATTTGTTCCGCGCGCTGTCGAGCGGTGTTCATTTTGAAACCGCCGTCCCCGTTTCCGGCGCATTCAGCGCGATTGCGCGCTGAGCAATGGAAAATAGGTGTTGCGCGGCCCCGCCGCGTAACGATCTGATGGTCCAGAACGAATATTCGTCGTACTTTAACATTAGAGCCACTTTCCGAGGAGGACACCCCCATGAAAAGCCTATTAGCTTTGGCGGTTACGGCGCTCGTCGCTGTCAGTCTGGCCGTGCCCGTCGAGGCCGGTAAGAAGTGCAAAGAAGGCAAGGTCTTAAATCCTGACACCGGAAAATGCGAAACCGATCGCGGTTCGTGATCCAAAACGCCTTGCGCGCGCGGCGTTGGGCCGTTGAGCGCTTGAGCGGTATTGAAGCAGGCTGGTGCATCGTCGGCCTGCTGGTCGTTGTTATTCGCCGCCTGTCTCACGCGTGCCTCTGTGGCCTTCGGTTATGAGACCAAAGTTGTGGATATGCCGGTGCTCATGCTGGCAGCCGGGCTCGTTGCGGCGGGGGCGATATTCCTGGCTGCAATGGCGTGGCTCTTAAAAGGTGCCGGCGGCAACGGCCGGTCGTCGCCGAAGCGTCTCATCTGGATGATCTTCGCGGCAGGTCTCGCCGCCCGCCTCGTGCTCATGATGAGCGAACCCATCCTCGAAGACGACTATCAGCGCTATCTTTGGGACGGCGCTGTCGTCACGCAGGGTCTGAACCCCTATCTCAAATCGCCCGAGGACATCCGCACCGGCATAACCGAAGGCCCGCTTCAAGTGCTCAAGGAAGAGGCGGGCCCCGTCTTTAAGCGGATCAACCACAAAGACCTGACTTCCATCTATCCGCCGCTGACGCAGGCCGCCTTTGCACTCGCCAATACAATCGCGCCCTTCAGCCTCACCGCGTGGCGCGGAATTCTGCTCGCCGCCGACATGGCCACCTTCGTGCTGCTGCTGCTGTGTCTCGATGCGCTCGGCCGTTCGCGTCTATGGAGCGCGCTTTATTGGTGGAGCCCGGTTCTGCTCAAAGAGATTTTCAATTCGGCACATTTCGATGTGCTGATCTTTCCGTTTCTGCTGGGGGCACTTCTGCTTGCCTCCCGGCGCCGGCCGATCGCTGCGTCGGCAATGCTCGGTCTCGCAGCCGGTATTAAGCTCTGGCCAGTACTTCTCCTGCCGCTCATATTGCGCCCCGGTCTCAACGAGCGCCGCTCGCTCCTTTTGGCAACGGGTGTTTTTTCTGCCTTCATGGCCTTGTGGCTTTGGCCCTATGTTTCGGAGGGACTTGGCGATAATGCGGGCCTTTTTGCCTATGCCGCATCGTGGAACAAGAACGGGCCGGTTTTCTCAGGTCTTCACGGCGTCATCGCGCGCAGTTCCGCAGCGCTGGGTTTGTTCGATGCCGGTACCGTCAATCTCGCCGCCCGTGGGATCGTTGCGGCAAGTGTCAGCGCAGTCGCCGTTGCCGCCGCGTGGCGGCCGATTATTGACTTCGAGGACCTCGCTGCGCGCGCGCTTGTCATCGTCGCTGCGCTGGTCGTCTGTTCGCCCGCTGTCTATCCCTGGTACACGCTTTGGCTTCTGCCGCTGCTTGTTATGCGCCCAGAGCCGGCGTTGCTCTCGCTCACGGTAACGATCCCGATCTATTACACCTACTTTCACTTCGCTGCCCGTGAGACGACGGCGTTGTTCCACACCTACGTCATGTGGCTCATCTGGCTGCCCGCCATCGCGCTCCTCGGTTGGCGCACCTTGCGCTCTGGCGAACAGCGTCCGGCGGTCTCAGTCCTTGGTGCGGGAGGCTAGATCTTCATGCGTCAGGACAAGCGCATCGGCGTCGTCATTCCCGCCCTCAATGAAGAGGACGCCATCGGCCGCGTCATCGCCGCCATTCCTGATTGGGTTGACGAGATCGTCGTCGCCGACAACGGCTCAACTGACCGTACCGCAATTGCAGCGGAAGTAGCTGGCGCCCAAGTCACGATCGAGCCGGTGCGCGGCTACGGCGCGGCGTGCCAAGCCGGTATCAAAGCACTTGCCTCGGTCGACATCGTTGTTTTTCTCGATGGCGACTATTCTGATTATCCCGAAGACATGCATTTGCTGGTCGATCCCATTGCCGCGAACGAAGCCGGGTTTGTCGTCGGTTCGCGCGTCCTTGGCGTCAGCGAGAAGGGCGCGCTGACACCCCAGCAGCGTTTCGGCAATTGGCTGGCCTGCCGCTTGATGAACCGCTTCTTCGGCACGGAGTTTACCGACCTCGGACCGTTCCGCGCCATCCGCAGCGATAGTCTTAAAGGGCTGGCCATGCATGACAGGGCCTATGGGTGGACGGTTGAAATGCAAATCAAAGCGGCGCGCGCCGGCATCTCGATCAAAGAAGTCCCGGTGCGCTACCGGCCTCGTATCGGGGTCTCGAAAATATCGGGGACGGTACGGGGAACGCTCTTGGCGGGCTACACGATCTTGAGCGTGATCGCCCGCGCGTCCATATCCCGCCCGTCGGCGCGCTAACGGCAATCAATCGTCAACACTACGACGCGCCTTGCTTGCTACGGGCTTCCCTGGCCAGCTGGAAATGCATCAGAATGACGACGCTCGCTGCCGCCGCAAAGAAGCACCACACAGACACAAACGCGTCCCAGTAGGCAACATAAGCCACGACCGATCCGAGCACCACGATGATCGCCAGCACGTTGATGGCGCGGTGCGAGGAGAGGGCCGGTCCGAGCCCCGTTGCAATCAAGTAAAATATACCAACCGCACCTGAAGGTGGCGGCTGGCTGTCGTAGATGAGATGGCCATCCTTGATGATCGCTGCATGCGTGCCGCCAAGCAAGACGCTGGCGAGATAGAGAGCCGTGCCCATTCCAACGGCGGCGCAAAGGCCGATCAAGCGGCGGCGCAGCGGATTACGTTCCATCGCCATCGCGGCAAGTGGCGCATAGAGCGGCCAGAAGATGAGTGCCAAAAATAAGAACGAGTTGGTCAGCGCTTGACACGTTGAACCTTGCGGTGCGACCGGCAGAGTTAGCCAAAGTGCTCCTTCAATGGCTTGCTGTGCGGCGAAAAACAGCGGAACAGCCGCCAAGGGCAATTCGCGCCGCTCGGTGGTGCGCGACACGGCTGCAGCTCCCGAAAGACCTGTGACGGTAGCGGTCAGTAAACTAGCCGTCGCTGAAAAGCACATGAATGGATCCCGGCTTGTGGGCAATGCGTGCAGGTAGCCTACCCCAATTGGTCTGAAACACTAGCCTCTGACCCGGGCCAAAAGCGCCATCCAAATTGAAAATGCGAGGAGTTTCAGAGCCAACCTCGAGATGAACGGCAACATAACGGAGCATTCAGAAGGAGTTCAAGGCCGGGCCAATAGAACATGTCTCATCACATTTGAATTCGAACATCAAACAGCCGGTCTGGCCGGAAAACTTGAAGAGGCACACATCATGAAATCGACCGCACTCATCGCTGCCGCCATTCTGGCCGCCACCAGCGCCAGCGCTTTTGCATATTCCTCGACCGACGCGCGTCAGTCTGAGCAGTGGAACAAGATTGAGCAGGGCCGCAACGACGGTTCGATCACTTGGCGCGAAGGCATCAAGCTGCGCCGCCAGCAGGCGGAAATCGCCCGCATCGAAACTCAGATGAGAGCCGATGGCCGGTTATCGCGCCAGGAAAAGCGCTCGCTTCATCGCATACAGGACCAAGCCCAAAGCACGATCGTTCATGAATCCAATGACGGCTGGAAGCGCCCATGGTGGCTGCGCCGCTTTGGCTTCTGATTTCGACGATTTTCTTCCTCCCGCGTACATCCAATCCCCCCGGATAGTACGCCACCTCAAGAGCCGCTCCATTAAGAGTGGCTCTTTTTTTGCGTCGCGAAAAAGCTGGGCGGTTTCGCGGCAAGCCGGTGAAGCAATCATGAAGTGCTGCTTCAGAGTGGGTTCAGGCGCGATTTCGCATTCTCGGGAACATCAGTCTTCCAACTGAAGCCGCCGAATGCGTCAAACCCAAGGAGATGACCATGAAGACCAAATTGATTGCCGCCGCACTTCTCACGTCGATGACAACACTCGTTGCCGCTGCCGGCTCTGCTGCTGCCACCGATCGCTGGCGCTATGAAATTGATGGGCGCCAAGCCCGGCATATGGAATTGATCCGCGAGGGCCGGGCCAATGGGACCTTAACGTGGGGCGAATTTCAGACGTTGCGCAGCGAGCAGTTTCGCATTGCCCGGATGGAGCGCGCGTTTCTCGCCGACGGCCACTTGAACTGGAACGAACGCCAATCGCTTCGTTACGCTCAGGATGCCGCCAACACGCATATTTTCTCCGAACGTAACGATCACCAAAAGAGCCGCCGCTGGTGGCGCTTGGCTGGATATTGAGAGGCTCATGGCGCCGGCGAGTTCGATGAAATCGGGTCTTTGAACTTTTTCATTCCTCCCGGCGACCAATCGATCGAACGGCTCGCAAAACCATCCAATAAATGAACAACACAAGGAGACCCGCCCATGAAATCTTCCCTAATCCTAGCTGCCGCCGCCGCCGCGCTTGTCACCGCCTCCATGCTCCCCGCGAAGGCTGGCGACGTGCAGGGCGATGCTTATGACTGTCAGGAACTCTGGGTCATGCGCAACGAAATCTATAAGGCCAATGGCTATTGCTTCAAAACCGCGCGCGCCATCAACTACTTCGGTAACGGCGGCTGCTCATATCGCAGTGAAGGCGCAGTGCCCCTGTCGGGTGGCGAGCGCTCGATGGTCCGTGGCATCCGGGCCTCCGAACGCCGCCAGGCTTGTTAAGCCGTGCATGTCACAAAATGACTGGTGCGAAAATGACCGGGGCATTGTCCCCGGTCATCTCATTTCGTGCTAAGTTTCCCTATAATCGTTGCACCGGTGCCCTTGCCAGCCCGGCGCTACCGCACGTCAATGGCTCCAAAGTTTCAACGGGGAACTCCGATATGCAGGCCAAGTCTTTTCGTGTTGTGTTTAGCGTGGCCGTTTGCCTAGGACTTTATGGACCGGTGGCGCATTCGGGAGACGAGATCAGATCGGATTCGAGCTGTCAGGAGCTCTGGGCCGCACGCAATCAAATTTACAAGAATGCCGGTTATTGCTTCAAGACAGCCAGGGCGCGCGAATATTTTGGCAACGGCGGCTGCAAGTTTGATGATGTCGATACCGTGCCGATCAGCGACGACGATCGCCGCTACATCAATGAAATTAAGAAGCTCGAAGCGAAGAAGTGCTAGGTCTGGCTTGGTTTTGGGCAGCGGTGTCTTCATGAACGCGACCTAAAGAGCGCCTTCAGAGCCGGTTCAGCGGCCATCGACTAAAGTCCCCTCATGTTCAACCGGCCGGCACATATGTTCCGGCGGCAGGAGCAGGGGAGACAAACCATGAAATTCACCACCCTATTGAGCCTTGCGGTTGTTGCCGCTATGGCCGTGCCTACAACTTTACCCGCTGCCGCCGCCGAAGATGACGCACCAGCGCACGTCTCGCGTGACTGGAAGGGTGGCGGCGGCACGCTTTCCAGAGGCTCGGTTCCTAACCAGCGCGGCTCCACCCGGACAAGTACGGTCACGCGGGATACATCTAACCACGAAGCGCCGAAAGTCACCTATGCGCAGCCAAAGCGCGATAGCGATGATGATAACGACGGCTACGGACGCCGTCGCCGCCATGGTCATGATAGACATGGTCATGATGGGCTTGATCCGGCCGAAGCAGCGCGCATCCGCAATGCCCACCGCGAAGCCGGCCGGCACGTTACTCTGCGGCGCGACTACGATATCTATGGTGCCCCGTCCTACCGCACACCCGGCTATCGCCGTCAGCACTGGTGGTCGTTTTGGTGGTAATGAGCGGCAACGTTTCGTCCGATGCGAATTGGAGGGTCGCGGTGAGCTGCGGCCCTTCCCGTTATCGGGCCCAGGAAAAAGCGCATTCGTTCACTTGTGCTCTCGGTGCAACAGCCTGGCATTTGCTGTCGCCGCAGCACATCTGTTAAGCGGCAATTAAGTAGCCGAACCTAATGTTCCCTGCAGTCATTAAGTCTCGTGCTGCGGGGATTTCCATGAGTGGTCTCAAGTCAATTCAAGTTGAAGAAATTATTTCTCGCGGATCGATCAAAGATAGTGACGTCCTCGCCTTCCGCAAAATTTTCTATGAAGACGGTGTCACCTCGGCCGACGAGGCCGATATTCTGTTCAAGCTCAACGATGCTTGCAAAGTTTCAGATCCGTCTTGGGCGGCGTTCTTTATCGAAGCGATCACTGACTTCATCGTTTTTCAGGCCCAACCCCAAGGGTATGTGACGGCCGATAACGCCCATTGGTTCATTGACCGGGTGTCCGCTGACGGTAAGGTCGACAGCAAAACCGAACTCGAGCTGGTTGTTAACGTGCTCGACAAGGCGCGCTGGGCGCCCGTCAGTCTCGTTAAATTCGGGCTTGAGCAGGTGAAGCACGCCGTCATCTCCGGCACGGGACCACTGAGAGATGGCAAGCACCTAGCTGCAGGTGAAATAACCGCGGGCGAAGTCGATCTGCTCCGCCGCATGCTCTACGCCTTCGGCGGCGATGGGCACGTGGCCGTCACCCGCGATGAAGCCGATATCCTCTTCGATATCGACGAAGCCGTTGAGAACGCCGAAACCAACCCGGCCTGGACCGATCTCTTCGTCAAGGCAATTGCCAACGTGATCATGGCGTCGTCAGGCTACGCTGTGCCCTCTCGTGAGGAAGCACTGCGCCAGGAGGCTTCTCTTGAGCATCCAGGTCAAAAAACCTCTGTACTCGCGTTCCTGCTCTCTATGGTTAGCTCCAATCTGGCGTCCGTTAAGGATGCTTATCACGACCAGTCGGCCGAAGAGCGTGCGCTTTCCCGTCTTGAGCACCAGCGCATTGAGATCATCACTAACGAGGTGATTACGGAAGCCGAAGCTTCGTGGCTTGCTGGCCGGTTGGGCCGGGACGGACGCCTCTCGCCGTCCGAGACCGCACTTGTCGCCTATTTGAAGCAGGAAAGTCCGAATATTCACCCGCTTCTTATTGCGGCCGTGGACCGCTTAGCCTCCGCCGCCTAAAGCCTTGAGCTGCCACACTTCCTGGCTAGAATGCTCCGTCTGGAAATGAAAGACGGGGACAATGCTCAGAAATCTGCTTGCGCGCCAGCGCATATTGCAGCGGCGCGAGCTGCTCATTATTGCAGCGCCGGCCATCGTGCTGGCTTTGGCTGCATTGTGGCTCGCGTATCAATTCGTGGAGCCGGCGCCGCCGCGCACGATCCTGATGTCTACGGGATCGTCGAAGGGCGCCTATCACTTGTTCGGGAAAAAGTACGCTGAGATCCTTGCCCGCGATGGCGTCACCCTCGAACTCAAGACGTCGAATGGCTCGAAGGAAAACGCCGCGCGGTTGTTAGACCCTGCTTCGGGCGTCAAGGTTGCGCTGGTTCAGGGCGGAGCAGTCACTGCGGCGGAAGGCCCGGATTTGCTCTCGCTCGGCCGCGTCTACCAGCAACCTCTCTGGATTTTCTACCGGTCTGAAACCGAGAAAACCCGTTTCACGGACTTTATCGGGCAGAAGCTCGCTATTGGCCCTGAGGGAAGTGGTACCCGGGCGCTGATGTTTCAGCTTTTCGCGCATTCGAAGATCTCCGATAAAAATGCCACTTTCTTTGCCTTGGAGAACGATGAGGCCGCCACAAAACTACTGGCCGGGGAAGTCGATGCCATATTTCTGGCGACCGGCGCGGACAGCCCCGTGGTCAAGCGGCTGATCGGCGTCGAAGGCATTCGTCTGCTCAGCGTCGAGCAAGCAGAGGCCTATACGCGCATTTTCCCGCAACTTGGAAAAGTCGTGCTGCCCCAAGGGTTAGTCGACCTCGAAAAAAACGTACCGCCTAAAGATGCGGTACTTCTTGCGCCCCAAGCTTCGTTATTGATCCGCAAAGACCTGCATCCCGCCATCATAAGTTTGCTCGTCGGCGCTGCGCGTGAAGCACATTCACCCGGCGGCTTGTTCCAGCGCACGGGCGAATTTCCTCAAGCTCTCGATCCTGAAATTCCCATGTCCGAAGACGCCGAGCGCATTTACCGGACAGGCAAGACTTTTCTTCAGCGCCAACTGCCGTTCTGGGTCGCAACGTTCTTCGAGCGCATGCTGGTCATGATTCTGCCGGTCGCGACTATTCTGCTGCCGCTGGTCAAAATCGTGCCATGGATCTACCGCTGGCGTGTGCGCAATAGGATTCTGCATTGGTATAGTCAGTTGAAACGCCTTGAGAGAAGGCTCACAGACGACGGCTCCATCGGAGGCCGCCTGACCCATAAAGCTGATTTAGCCCGGATCAGCGACGCAGTGGGTGTAATACCTGTGCCGTTCGCCTATAACGACGAACTTTACATGCTTAAAGCAGCCATCGAGCTTGTGCGGCAGCGGATCGCGGGCCGGGCCTGATAGAGGGGCCGTCAAACACGGTTTACGATCCCGCTTCTAGCCTCTAGAACGGCCCTGTGAAGTCTGCCAAAAGCCTCGGTCAGACCGCCAATCGAATTCCAAGCCCAAGGACGAGCGCGCCCGATGTTCAAGAAGATCCTGATTGCCAACCGCGGTGAAATTGCCTGCCGTGTCATCAAGACCGCGCGCAAGATGGGCATCAAGTCGGTGGCTGTCTATTCCGACGCCGACCGCGACGCTCTCCACGTCGAAATGGCGGATGAAGCCATTCACATCGGCCCCCCGCAGGCGGCGCAGTCCTATCTCGTTATGGAAAAGATCATTGACGCTTGCAAGAAGTCGGGTGCCGAAGCGGTCCACCCCGGATACGGCTTCCTTTCGGAACGCGAGGCGTTCCCAGTTGCACTTCAAAAGGCTGGTATCGTTTTCATCGGCCCAAACTCCCGGGCCATTGCCGCCATGGGTGACAAGATCGAATCCAAGAAGGCGGCCGCCGCCGCCAAGGTTTCGACCGTTCCTGGCTACATGGGCGAAATCCAGGACGAGAAACATGCCGTCAAGATTGCCGAGGAGATCGGCTATCCTGTGATGATGAAGGCGTCCGCCGGGGGTGGCGGCAAGGGGATGCGGATCGCCTACGACCGCAAGGAAGTGCTGGAGGGCTTTCCCCTCGCCCGCTCGGAAGCCAAATCTTCGTTCGGCGACGACCGGATGTTCATTGAAAAGTTCATCATCGACCCGCGTCACATCGAAATCCAGCTGATCGGCGACAAACACGGCAACGTCGTCTATCTCGGCGAACGCGAATGTTCGATCCAGCGCCGCAACCAGAAAGTGCTCGAAGAAGCGCCCTCACCCTTGCTCGACGAAAAGACCCGCAAGGCCATGGGCGAGCAGGCTGTGGCGCTTGCAAAAGCCGTGGGCTACGACAGTGCCGGTACGGTCGAATTCGTGGCAGGCCAAGACCGCTCGTTCTTTTTCCTCGAGATGAATACCCGCCTGCAAGTGGAACACCCGGTCACCGAACTCATCACCGGCGTCGATCTCGTTGAACTGATGATCCGCTCGGCCTTTGGTGAAAAACTGCCCTTCAAGCAGTCAGATGTAACTCTCAAAGGCTGGGCCGTTGAGAGCCGTGTTTACGCAGAAGACCCCTATCGTAACTTCCTCCCGTCAATTGGCCGCCTTGTAAAATACCGGCCACCCGCTGAAGCGGTGTCAAATGGCGTGACAGTGCGCAACGACACAGGCGTCTTCGAGGGCGGCGAAATTTCGATGTACTACGATCCCATGATCGCCAAGCTCGTGACGCACGCCGCGACGCGCGAAGCGGCAATCGACGCCCAGGCCGATGCGCTCGACGCCTTCTATATCGACGGCATTCAGCACAACATCCCGTTCCTGACGTCGGTCATGCAGAACCCGCGCTGGCGCTCGGGTAAGCTCTCGACCGGTTTCATAAAGGAAGAGTTCCCCGACGGTTTCAAGCCGCGTGCACCCGAAGGCGCGCAACAGAAAGTCCTGGCCAGCGTTGCGGCCATTATCGATCACTTAGGAAATGAACGCCGTCGCGGCATTACCCACCAAATGACCGGGCAGGCCGTGCGCTTTGCCAAGCGCCGGGTGGTCAGGGTTGGGGACACCACAGTCACGCTTGAAGTCTCAGGAGAGGCGCCGGGCCCCTACCACGTCTCATTTCTCGATGCCTCGGGGCGAGCCACAGAGACGCTTGCCGTTCAATCTCCGTGGTGGCCAGGTGATCCCGTCTGGACTGGCTCCGTCGGCAAGCAGACCGTCGCAGTGCAGGTTCGCACCATCGCCAACGGCCTGAACCTCGCTTATCGGGGTATTCAGGTGCCGGTTTACGTCTACACGGCGCGCGAAGCCGAACTCGCCGCGCTTATGCCGGTCAAGGCCGCGGCTGACATGTCTAAGTACCTGCTCTGCCCCATGCCGGGGCTGGTCAAAGCCATCAGTGTCGCAGAAGGCGCCAAGGTGCAGGCCGGTGATAACCTCGCAGTGGTCGAAGCCATGAAGATGGAAAACATCTTGAAGGCCGAGCGCGACGGAGTGGTCAAGAAAATCAACGCCAAAGCCGGCGACAGTCTAGCCGTGGACGCTGTGATCCTCGAATTCGCGTAAAAACCCGCGCGCTAACTGTTCCTGAACCGTTTTGAGGCATTCTCTGCAACTCGCAGCCCCGGTTTGCAAAAGAGCGCCATGATGCGCGGCCCCGAACTTTTCGACATTCCTGGCGTTTTAGACATCGTTGACCCGCGTGGACGCGCCAATCGCAAGGGTCTCATCGTCCTCGCTGTCATCATGCTCGGGGGTCAAGTCATCTTCAACGGCGGTGGTTATCTCTTAGGACATGAGCTTCAAGGGCCAGCCAGCTGGGTTATCCACAGCTTGTTTATTTGGGCAGGAGTTGCTGCCCTATCGAAGCGTCTGCATGATCTCGGGATCAGTGCTTGGTGGTTGTTATGGGCTGCAATTGGGCTGTTTGTTTGGACTTTTATTGTGTCATTTGCGGTTGTCCTAACACTCGGGCTTGAGGCCGTTGCCCCTGGAAGTTCCGGTATGATGATAGCCATGACCGCTTCTTTCGCGCCGGTAATGGCCTTGACACTGTGGATGCATTTCGCGATCGGCGACGCGGGCGGCAATATGTTTGGCCCGGCCCCCGGGGTATCGGGCTTCTCAAAACACTATTCAACTTCATCTGCTGGCCAGCCGGCAGTCATCGCGCCGCCGGCCCGCTGAGCTGGTCACCGGCAGCTCGCTATCGCTGCTATTCAGTTGAAGCGGGCCGCTTCGCGCCGCAGCCCATCAAGTATAGTCTCGTAGGCTTCCTCGTTGCGCGTCTCTGGATAGACCATGCACACAGGATAGACGAATTTCCGCCCACGCTTGGGCTGGCGCAGCCGTCCGCGCGTTACGAGCGCACGCACCATGCGCGCAGGGAAATACCCTGAGCATTCGTTGGCCAAGAGATAATCAAGGCTCATAGGGCCAAGGTCGAGAGTGACGGCGGGGTTCGCAAGTTCGGGAAATGCACCAGCGTGGTCCTGGATAAATTCGGCGCCCCAATCGACCAGAATATAATCTGACGGAGTGCGCCTTCCCCCTGATTTTACGCTGGAAACAAGCACAAATTCCTCGTCAAACAAGTGTTCGATGGTCAATCCCGGGGGGGATGACGGGCGGTACATGACGGCGACGTCTAAGGTTCCCTCGATCAGGCGTTGGGTGAGGATGGCAGACACTCCGGCTGTCGCTGTGATGGCAACGTCAGGCATTGCAGTGCGCAGTCCTGACGCCCACTTCAACAGAAAGAAACTCCATAAGCTCATAGGCGCGCCCACGGACAGATGGTCGCGGTGCTGGTCGGCCAGACTGACTTGAAGCTGCGCCTGCTGCCAGACGCGCACCATGGCAAGAGCATGTTTTTGGAAGAGTTCACCAGCGCCTGTTAGTTCGGCTCCGGACTTCGAGCGCTCGAATAACGGACGCCCCAACATGTCTTCAAGCCCCTTGATACGCGCGGAAACCGTCGATTGCGTGACGTTCATCCGCCGTGCGGCGTCGATGAAGCTTCCGGTCTCGGCGACCATCAGAAAGGTTCGTGCGAGAATCACATCCATGGGCGTACTCGTGCTCTAAGCGTCGCAAAAAAGTATCTATCGGAAAAATCGATATCACCAACCATCAAATTTCGTTTGTGAACAAGCTTGAAATTCACCACAGTGGAATTGTCTCGATGTGAGTTGAGTTCGCAGCGTGCTCTGCGCGCTGCATAAAGCCACAACAGAAGGACGACATCAGATGGCTAAAGCTGCAAAGAAGGCAAAGAAGGCCCCGGCCAAAAAGGCTGCGAAGAAGAAGAAGTAATTCGTTTCTGCCGCGATCTGGAAGGCTGTAATGACCAAAATGGTGCCTGCAGCTGGTATGATCGCAGCTCTTCTTATGACCTCGGCCGCCTCTGCGGTCACGGTCACCAACCGAGATGTGAAAGAGGTTAAGCTCATTCTCATCGAGGGAGATGTCAGGCAGGAGAAAATCCTGTCCCCTGGCAAGGTGGTCGATGGGGTCTGTCAGAAGGGCTGTATTATCCGCCTCAACGACAGTGAAAACGATGAATACGAGCTTGAGGGCTCGGAAATCGTTTCGGTCGAGGAGGGCTTCCTCTACTACGATAAGCCGCAAGGAGAGGGTGCGCCGCCAGACGGCAGCGCTGTTTCCCCGGTTAAGAAGAAGTCGCAGTAGAATCCGCATCGCGGCGGTGCATAAAGCGCCTGTTCCCTACCGGAACAGGCGCTTTTCTTTTGTCCGAAGCATTGCATGGGCTGTAAAGGCCGCCGTTGAAGACCCAAAGCTAAGTTTTAAGCTTGGTCTCATGACAAGCGGCGGCACGACAGCCAATTCAAACCAACGAAAAGTAGAAGACTGCGCGGCTTTATCGATCAAGCTGGCGCTGGCGCTCTCTTGACAGGGCCGAACACATCCTCGAACGCGGATCTGAGTTCGATGTCGGCGTCGGCCATGGTCACGGGCAGGCCAAGGTCCGTTAGGCTGGTTACGCCATGTCCGGTGATGCCGCACGGGACGATGCCTTGGTAGTATGAGAGATCGGGCTCGACGTTGATGCTGATTCCATGAGTTGTCACCCAGCGGGACACGCGCAGTCCAATCGCTGCGATCTTGTCTTCGCGCCCTTCACCCTTTTCCGGCCGTTTGACCCAGATGCCGACCCGGCCGTCGCGCGATTCGCCTTTGACGTTGAACGCGGCGAGTGTCTGGATCACCCATTTCTCAAGGTCATGGACGAGCGCGCGCACATCTCCGCCGCGCGTTTTGAGATCAAGCATCACATAGACCACGCGCTGCCCTGGACCGTGATACGTGAATTGCCCCCCGCGTCCCGTTTCGAAGACGGGCAACCTTTCGGGATCTAGGAGGTCCTCGGGTTTGGCGCTGGTGCCTGACGTATAGAGCGGCGGGTGCTCTAGTAGCCAAACAAGTTCGGGCGCACCATGGTCGCGAATTGCGGCCGCACGTTCAGCCATTGCCGCGAGCGCGACAGGATAGTCGACCGGGTTTGCGGAGATTGCCCATTGGGCCGGCGTCGCGGTGCGGCTCAGCGTGTGCATCGTAGTTGTCGTCTCGCATTGCTCACTACACCAAATCCCCGTTTATATTGCCCGAGTTGAGGGAAATGCGCCGCCTAATCCTACGCTTCGACCCGGTAGCAAACTGCCGCTTGCGTTCCCTGTTAGGCTCTGTTACCTGGGGCAACCTCTTTGAGATCGGGCGCCTTTCGCGCCTGGGAATGCGGTTGTGGCGGAATTGGTAGACGCACTACCTTGAGGTGGTAACGCTGGAAACGGCGTGGAGGTTCGAGTCCTCTCAACCGCACCATATCCTTTTACTCATATCCTTTTACTCATAGTGCCACCAGACAGCGCCATTCGCCGTTTGCGTTTGCTGCGGAAACAGCCGCGCAGGTCGGCCAGACGCGTTTCAAGGCGCCCAGCCGAACATACCCACCATCACAGCAAAGCCGATGGCGTAAGCAAGCGGCACGTACCAAGCCGCCTTGAGCCAGGCGACCGCCGATTTGGCTTCTGGGTACATATTTGAAATTGCAACGCCCGCCGACGACCCGAACCAGATCATCGAGCCGCCGAAGCCGACCGCGTAGGCCAGAACGCCCCAGTCATAACCGCCTTGCTTCAGGGCGAGCGCGGTCAATGGAATGTTATCGAACACCGCTGAAATCGTGCCAAGCCCGAATGCCGTTTTCCAGGTTGGGGCGGGCAGTGTCTCAATGGGCATCATGGATGCTGCCATGACAAGCGCCAGCAGGAAGATTGTGCCGGGCACGGCGTTGCGTGCAGCCTGCCAGTCAGGAGGCCGGATCACAGCCGCTGCGATGATGGCTGCCCATACCGCGAGACCGAGCGCCGGGACTTTGCCCATGAGGTCAGGGAATGCTGCGTTGCCCCACACGTTGACCGCGACCGCGGATATCAGAACGGATAACGTGACTGCAACGCGCGCGTAGTCAATATTGAGCCCAGCAGGTGGGTCCTTCATAATCGGCGCGTACCTGTGTTGCTGGCGGGCCGCCGGTATCGCAAAACAGAAGAACGCCGCAACCGCGCCGGCATAGGCTTTGAGGACGGCGAGCGGTGAAACGCCCGCAACCCACATCATGGTCGTTGTCGTATCGCCGATAACGCTACCGCTTCCTCCTGCATTGGCGGCTGCTACAATGGCTGCGAGATAGCCGATATGAACTTTGCCTTTAAAAACGTGGCGCGTAACGGTACCGCCAATCAGGGCGGCCGCAATATTGTCGAGAAACGCCGAAAGCAAAAAAATTAGGGCGAGCAGCCAAAGTCCGCCGGTCCAGTTATCGGGGAGGAGGGCCGGCATTTCATCGGGTATGCGGCTTTCCTCGAAATGGCGGGCGAGGACGGCGAATCCAGTCAGCAGCAGAAAAAGATTAGCAAGCGTTGGCGCTTCGTGGACTGCGTGTGCCGCTAACCCGTAGAGGCCCAATCCCGCGGAAAAGCCCGCTATCGTGAGTTTGTAGGCGGTGATGGCTGCGAGACCCGACAGCGCGATTTGTAATGTCCAATTATGAAAAAGAGCGATGCCCATCAGGGTCAACGCGAACAGGATAAACTCAAGCGGTATTGATAAAATTGTCATGTCACAGCACGTGCTGACTTTGATTCAGGGTCAGGGCTTGTATTCAGGGCTTGTATCGAGTTTCGACCTCGGGTGTCCAATGATCGATTGCGGCTGGTTGCGCGGGACTTTCGACAATGACGGGGGGGCCGCTCGAGACTTCGCCGGGCTGCACGACCCAGCCCGTGGTCGTCGTTGCAGCTCGTGTAGGGCGGGAGGCGGGCGGTTGTCGTGGCTCGGACCTTACCCGCACGACCGGTGCCCAACCCAACGGCGCGGCCTTCGCCGTTGTAACGGCGCGCGCGGCAAATCGATTGCGGGCGGCAGGTTTAATTGACGTAACGGCTAGGCGGCCTAGCATGTTTTCTTTCTCAGGTCCGATGGCTCCGTAGAAGGGTAGCAGAACCTTATTCTTGGCGATGGACGGCGCCGTCTTGGCAATGCGCGGCGCATACTCGGCCATGAGTTCCGGCAAAGGCTCGGCAGGTCGCACCGGCACCAAATGGGCCACTTTATAACCTTTGTCTGCAAGCCGGCTCAGGATGTGCGGTAAGGCTTTCGCCGTTACGGTCTTGATGTCGTGAAAGAGAATGATGCCGCCGCCATTTGCTTCAACTTCGGCGAGCGTGCGCGCGACGAGCTGCTGGGGATCGGAGATGTAGCTGTCGTTGGACACGACATCGACGCTGAACGTTGCGATGCGGCGCTGCTGCAATTTATCGAGCAAAGATGCTGAATCAGAAAGTCCCGGAAAACGGAAAAACGGCGCGATCGGCGCACCTGCCGCGGTCGCCACTGCGGCCAAACCGCGTTCGACCTCAGCCCGCGCCGCGTCCGGCTTCATGGTCGGCAGATGATAGGGATGGGAAAAAGTGTGCGAGCCAAGCGTGTGCCCGCGCGCCAGAATGTCCCGGACGGTTGCCGGATAGGCGAGCGCCATGCGTCCGACGGAGAAAAAAGTGGCTTTGGTGCAGAATGTGTCGAGCGTTTCGAGAATCGATTTTGTGACCCACGGCATCGGCCCATCGTCGAATGTGAGCACCACTTCCTTGTGTTTCAGGAATGAAGCTTCACGGACCTGTTTCGTGACCGACCCGAAAAGCGCGCCGGTGCTGGCGTCGATCTCGATTGTGCGGGAAACGCCAATGCCTCGGCCGGTTTGATCGCAGGTACTGTCAGGTTGGGCCGAGAGCGGCGTAGGCGCCGCCGTTAAAACCAGCAACGCCAATAGGCATGCACGTTTGATAGTGCTGCCAAGTGCCCAATTTTCCGACGTCCACCCCATGATCTGGATGTCGACGGATTCGGTGCCACAAACAAGAAGGAGCACACCTCAGTCTGCGTTTAGTAACAAGCAATTACGTGCGACTGTTTGATATCACTGTGAGAAAATGCGCATTTGCCAGGGCAGCTCTTCGAACTGACGGCGCGCAGGCCGCTTGGCGGGGGCGGGGCTCGTGCGGTTCGTGCTTGATGTCGTCACCTCAGGCTTTCTTGGCAACAGGCGCAACCGGAAGTTTACCGCTCAGCCAAGGGAGATCCTCGCCGGTTCCGGACTGAGCGTCGCTAGGCGTGATGGCTGCCTTCTTGGCCCCTTCGGGCGGTGGCGTCTCGGCGTTCTTGCCAGTGCGCGTATCGGGGCGCGCATCGGGCGGAGCCATGGTCCAAACGACCGACCGCTCGGTGAGCGGCTTGGCTTTCGCCGCGTTACCCTTAGCGGCGATAGCTTTTTCGGCGCTGCCATCGTGTTCCGCAATCGTATCAAACATTTGCTTCGGCACCATGTGGACGACCTTGTAGCCCTTGTCGTGCAACGCTGCGAGCAAGCCGGCGATGGCTTTGGCGGTCGATGGTTGAATATCGTGCATCAAAATGATGCCGCGCCCATTCTGAGCCAATTCGTTCATGACGCGGCTATGAACGGCTTTGGGATCCCTGGTTCGAAAATCCTTGGAATCGACGTCGATGAAGAACGTTGCGACATTGCGGGTTTTCGCGTGTTCTCGTACCAGCCTGCTATCGCCTAAGAAGGGAAATCTGAAAAAGGGCGCAACCGGCGCACCTGCCGCTTTGCTCACAGCCGACATACCGAGTTCGAACTCTTGCCGGCCTTTGATGAGGCCCAGCGGAGTTAAATTTTGATGCGACCAGGTGTGTGAGCCGATGGTATGTCCGGCTGCCGCCACTTCCTTGACCATCGCAGGGTCGGCTGCTGCCATCCGCCCAACCATAAAGAATGTTGCCTTGGTGCAATGCGCCGCCAAGGCTTTCAGAACCGGGCGCGTATAGGCGCGCATTGGACCATCGTCAAAGGTCAGGATCACTTCGCCGGCTTTGAGAAAATTGTTGCCCTTATGACTTCCGCCAAATACCGGACCGCCGGTTGTGTCGATTTCGACAACCCGAGAGATACCGAGCACGCCAGGTTTCGCCGCGCAGTCGTCAACGATCGCTCCGGCCTTCGGCATGTCCGAGGACACGACGGCCGCGAGTGCTGAAAGCGCAATGAGTTTGGTCAGCGCTGTTCGCATGGTCCCCGTTTTGGCATCCCCCACAGTGCCCTGTTCCCGTCTCTAGAAACCCGTTTGGGCTTTAACGTCAAGTCGACTCAAAGGCATTTCGAGACTTTACAAATCTTTGACAGTCTTACGCGCCACAAATGAACAAAAAATGCGGCGGAAACAGGGGCATGGCCGTGCTTATCGCGTGACAACCCGGTGCCAAAAATTGTCGCCAAACGCAGTCTTTCCTGCTAGGCGGCTTTCAAAGGCTGGACCCGCATTGCAACTCAATGCCCTCTCGCCCATACCGGCACACAAATCAAGACAGGGGCCAAAGTGGCTGAGGATCTGGAAAGCGGTGCACCTGCGGAGGCAGCGGAAAAGTCGAGCACAGCACTGGTGCGTTCGATCTCAGCCGCATTGCAGAGTGGCGAAACGCAGCTGGCGCGCGATCTGGTTCGCGAGCTCAAGGCTCCCGATCTTGCCGACGTCATTGAATTCCTTGAGCCAGATGAGCGTATCGCGCTCATCCAAGCCTTGGGCTCGTCGTTCGACTATGAAGTTCTCTCGGAACTCGAAGAAACGGTCCGCGACCAGGTCTCAGAAGCGCTGCCAAACGAGTTGTTGGCCCGCGCCGTCACGGAACTCGATACCGACGACGCCGCCTACGTCATCGAGAACCTGGAAGAAAGTGACAAACAGGAAATTCTTGCCCAGCTCGATTCAGGCGACCGTGAAGCGCTTGAGCGTAACCTTGATTATCCGGAGGAAACCGCCGGCCGATTGATGCAGTCGGACTTTGTAGCGGTCGCTCCTTTCTGGACCGTTGGGCACGTTATCGATCATATGCGTGAATCCGAGGAACTACCGGACCATTTCTCTGCCATTTTCGTCGTGGATCCAACCTACCGTGTGCTCGGGTCCGTCGATCTTTCCCGGTTACTCAGAACCAAGCGGCACGTCTTGGTTGAAGCAATCATGGGTACCGAGCGCCATTTGGTCATCGCCACGGACGACCAAGAGGAAGTGGCGCGCCAATTCGAACGCTACGATTTGATGTCGGCGCCCGTGGTCGATGAAAACAATCGTCTGGTCGGTGTCGTCACGGTCGACGACGTCGTTGAAGTTATCCAGGATGAAGCCGAAGAAGACATGAAGGCGCTCGCCGGCGTTGGCGACGAAAGTTTGGCGGGCACGGTTCTTGAGACGGTGCGATCACGCGTGCCCTGGCTCATCGTCAATCTCGGCACCGCTATTCTCGCCTCATCCGTTATCAAGGCATTCGACGCGACAATCGAGCAGATGGTGGCGCTTGCGGTTTTGATGCCGATTGTCGCTTCCATGGGCGGGAACGCCGGGACGCAAACTATGACGGTGACGGTCCGTGCGCTTGCAACGAACAAGCTTGGGCGCCTAAATGCCCCGCGCGTTATTACGCGTGAAGGGCTCGTTGGCCTTTGCAATGGCATTGTTTTATCGACGCTGCTGGCGCTCGTGGTTTATTTTTGGTTCGGACAGGGCAAGTTAGGCTTGGTGATCGGCGCCGCTATGATCGTCAATTCCATTGCTGCGGGTTTGGCCGGGATTTTGGTCCCGCTTGCCATGGATTCACTCGACCTCGATCCAGCGCCCGCGTCGGGTGTTTTTGTCACCATGATCACCGATGTGGTCGGCTTTTTTGCCTTTCTGGGGCTCGCGACGATCTGGTTGATGTGAGGATTGCATGTCTGATCTTCAGGTGAGAGCCATTGCAGCGCGCGACGAAGAGCGCTGGCGCGACCTCTTTGAAGGCTACGTCACATTTTACGAAGCGTCGGTTCCGGAAGCGGCCATCGCGCTGACGTGGCGCCGGTTGCTCGCGGGCGAAGATGGCATGACGGGATTTGTTGCTGTCGATGAAAGCGACCGGCCAATCGGACTGGCACATCTCGTCTTCCATCGATCGACGTGGTCCGAAACTTGGTACTGCTATTTGGAAGATCTGTTTGTGGATCCGGGTGCGCGCGGTACGGGTGCCGGCCGAATGCTCATCGCGGCCACGTATGCAGAAGCCGACCGGCGCGGCGCATCCCGCACGTATTGGGCGACGCAGGACACGAACATAAGAGCCCGGCGGCTGTACGACAGCATTGGTGTCTTGACTGAATTCGTCCAATACCGGCGCTGAAATATCCGCTTAACTCAGCTTGATGGCGCATCAAGCTTGCGTGTCAGATTTTCGAATTCCCGGCGCAGCTCGTCATTCTTGAATATCTGTTCGAAACTCGGAGCTTCGAGCCTCTGGATCGCTTCGAACGAGGCTGAACTTTCGCGCATCAGATTGCGCAGCTGGACGCTGGCTTCGACGGTCTCATAGGTGTTGTCGGCAATCTTCAAGTCGTGCGTTGCTTTGATCCGTGCTTTGGCAATTTGCTCGCGCTGCTGCTGGAGGTAGCGCCGGTAAGCTTTGGCTGCGTCCTCGGCCAGTTTCTGGCTCTCGCGATTGGCGTCGAGCGCCCGCTTCTGATCGGGGCGGTTCTCGGCTTTGAGAAGGGTATTCGTCTTGTTTCGTGCCGCCACGATGTCACTGAGGATTGCATCGAGGCGGGGCATGTATTGCGTATCGATCTTGGCAATGGTCAAATCCTGCGCCTGTACCAACATGGCGAAAAGTGCAGCGTGCATGGCAAAATACTTGCGCGAGGCGTCCATGTTATCGCCGGTGACGCCGATCAGCTTTGCCAGTTGGCCGTCAATTAGTTTGGCGGCATTGAACACGGCAACGAGCCGGACGAGATCGCCAGACAAGACGCTGTCGAGCAGCAAATCGACCTGTTCGGGCGCGAGCACCACGCCCGCCGTTTTGAGCGCAACGGCGATCTCGCCCTTGGCGTTTTTGATTTCTAGCCTGTTCGCTTCGATGCGTCTGCCGTTTTCTGCAATTGCCGTGTCGAGCGATGCAATCGTGTCGTTGAGAATGCCTGGGAGTGTTGCATCCTTTGGAGCCGAGAGTTGCTTCTCGCGCAGTTTCGCATTCTGGTCCTCAAACTCGCGGATATTCTGGCGCAGCCCTTCGACTTTCTTCTGGACTGCGACGACCGGGACATCCGTAACGATGCCAAGCGCACTGTCGAGCAGTGCGCGCACTTTTGTGTTGCGGTCCTCTCGGGTCTCTTTCCAAAAGGGTGGAATGAAATATTCGTCGCGGCTTGGCAGCTTGCTGGCGTCGGAGCGGTTGTCGGCGGTATCTTTCAAAATGTCGTCGATGGCCGCCATGAGCTGTTTGGCTTGTTCGTATTGCGCTTCGCCCGTGCGTGGATCTTTTGGGATCTCTGCGCTGGGCGCTATGTTTGTTTGCTGCTCTGGACGTGCTGCCGTAGTGTTGGCCGCCTCAGTGTTGTTTGTGTTCTCGGCAATCTGGGGCGTGCTGGTTTTTTCCCGGCGAATGATATCGGCGATGCCGTCGCGCCTTGCGGTTTGCGCGTTGAGAGGGCTTGGCGTCCAAACGGTACCGAGCCCGATCAGCAGGCAGACATACAGTGCGCGATACGCAGCGGTCATAGCATCCTCCAAGGCCCCTAAACGCCATGAAAATTCAGGCAAATCCATGGTCCTGGCATTGAGCAGCTGATGCAACTTATTTGAGCGCACGGGTATAAGCCGAGGCAACAAGGTCCCGGAATGCCCCGTCAATTTGGCGCGCATCGCTTAAAGTAAGCACCTCTGGGAAGGGCGGAGCGCCTCGTGCTTGTGACGCTTCGGCCTTGCGGACCCTGCCGCCCAATCCTGCGCCAAAATCAGCGTAGAGCCGCAGTTCCTTTGGGGCGGGGTGGAGAGCTGCGAACGCGGCAGGTGCGGCGATAGTCAAATAGGGCGCGGTGACCGTGAAGCTGGGGCCTGGAACGGCCGTTTCGATTTCTCGCAATACAAATTCGGCGAGTGGCTTCAACCCTTTTGCCGCGCCAAGAAACTGCGCGACGTCGCTGTCTAGCAAACCTGGTAAAATGGCTGCTACCGATGCGTCTACAGATGCATTGGAATCCACGGAGTATTCCACGTCTTGCCCGGGCTGGCTGGCCGGGGCGTTTGTGGTTGAAGTGTCCGCAGTCAGCAGCACACTCTCCGGCGGTCCAGAATTGGCGGTTCGCGGCGCAGTTGCCAGCCGCCGCGTGTGCACGGGCCCTCCAGGAACTCCGCCGGCATAGATCAAGCGTCCGCCGTTGTGGTGGATACGTTCGAGCCAAGAGGCTTTCGGAAAGGCAAAGCCCTGCTGGCGCAACCAATCGATGATATCGTTGCGTTGGGCGTGGCCTGCCGCCGTGATCGCTTGCATCCATTGATCCAAGCCGCGGCCGGTATCCTCCGCAAGACTATCAATAAATTCACGCTCTTTTTCAGCGTAGTCGGTACCCATAACAACCTTTTCAAACTTAGGGTCTGTCAAATCCAGCGCTTCGCGCGTTTCTTATACTCGAGATAGGCGTTGCCGAACCGCGCTTCGAGATGGCGCTCTTCGGGCACTATCTGTAATGGCGTCACAAGCACGGCAAACAACGTGGCCGCGATGACGAACCAGACATTCTTCGTAAATTCAGCAAGGCCAAATAGTAGCATCACGTCACCGAGATAGATCGGATTGCGAAAAAAGCGATAGGGCCCCGTCGTGACAAGGGCCGTCGCAGCTCTGTCCGGCAGAACCGTTGTTTGATGCCGTCTTAGTGTAACAATGCTGGCTATGATCAGGACCACTCCTAGGGCGCCGATACCGAGACCTACGAGGCGCGCCGGCGTATCGTCCACGCCGGGCCACGAGAGGGGTAACAAGCGCGACAAGCCGATGCTGGCGGTTATCGACGCAAGAAGAAGCAAAGGCGGCCAAGGAAACGTGTTGGCGCGTTCTGAAGCGCTCTCAAGTGGAGGGTTCTCAATTTTTCCGGTGTCTTTCATGGACAGATTATACCGCCAAAAGTGCACCGGTGCACACGAAAGGCCGTGCCACCTAGGAAATGCCGGGAGATCGATGAGGGGGAGGGCTGTTTCTCACGGTGTTTTGCCCGCGGCTTTGCTCTTTGACGGGGCATCGACTGCCGGCTGGGGCGGCATGTCTTGTGACGCAATTGACTTTTGAATATCGAACGATCTGCAATCCTGACTGACAAGCTGGCGATTATACTGTTCCAGCAGGGCATAGTCGCGCGCATGTTCTCCGTTTGGGTCGATTCCCACGGAGGAACCACCGAACATCGACTGACCGGCAGCATGCATGGACCGCGACAGTCCCGATGACTGGCTTGACGTTGCGAAGCTCCGCATTTCAAGGATGCGGATCTGTATGCGGCCTGTAAGTTTTTTGCAGTCGAATTCTGGTTCGACCTCGGTAACAACGTTTGCGGCGTTTGCCGTCGCATCGTTCGGGCCGGCAGCCGGTGCAATAGAGAGTGCGTCCGGGCTTGTTACGCCGCTCGCACAGCCGGCCATCAAGGCGGTAAACATAAGAACCGAAAATAATGCATACGACTTCGACATCTATGAGGAGAGCTCCGCCCCGGTACAATGGCCGAGTACTCTGGCCGAATACTCTGGACGAGTATACGGGCGCTTTCAGGGCTAGTTCGAGACATTCCAGGGCAAGCGTTTACCAAATTGCGGGAGCGTTGCTCTGAAGCCGCGCCTGTTATGGCCGTAATGTGGGCTTGCGGCACAAAAACGCGCCATTGGGGCTTGGCTCATGGGGAATTACTTGGCCCATGGGGAATTGAAACATTGCCTTCGGCCGTGATGGCGTTTTGAATGGTGCCGGTTCCGGGCGTTCACCGCTTGGGGCTACATGAGCTACATCCTGAGGATCCACCGCATGACAATGGCCCGCGCTGCTCGTTTTGCCACCCTGCTTTCTGTTGCCTTGGCGTGCGCACCAGGGGTTGCACTTGCCGCTGGGGAATTTCCAGATCAAATGTCGTGCAAATTCGAGATCGGAAACACCTGGACCTACGATGCCGGCAAATTCCAGTCAGTACCGCCTGCGGCATTGTCATTGGAAATCCAGGACATCAATCTGGAAACGCAGGCTGCCAAATTGATTGCCGATCAAAAGCCCGCAGGCACGCTGCGTATCGTGCGCGCACTTAACGCCAATCATTTCCTCGAAGTCGCGAACGAAGGCTTCCTAAATCTGACGACGATCTATGATCTTGACGCAGCAACGGGCAGCTATCCGGCCGTGCATTCGCGCCATTTCGGACTGATGGGGCAGCCAATTTTCGCCCAGTATGCCGGGTTCTGCAAAACTAAATAGGCCATTGACGCATCCTTGTGGATGGGCCGGTTGCGTGACCGGGCGCCCGCGTGCCAAATTCAGCGCATGACCCTGCATATGATCAAACTTTGCGTTGGCGCGGCCTCGATTGATGATTTGGCCGAGTGGCAGAAGGGGCGCATGGCCGCGCGCAAGAAGGCCGGTCACAAGCCACTGCCCTATCACACGACGTTCCAATCGCCGAAGAAGCAGGCCGAGTTGCTCGACGGCGGTTCGCTCTACTGGGTTATGAAAAGTCTCATTAGCGTGCGCCAGCGCTTCGTTGGCTTTGAAGATGGGCACAAGGAGGATGGCTCCCCCTGCTGCATGTTGATCCTCGACCCGAAGCTTATCCCCGTGCGCCCCACGCCACGTCGCGCATTTCAGGGCTGGCGTTATCTCCTACCTGATGATGCCCCCGCCGATCTCAAGCGTGGAGACAGCAATACCATCGCCGAAATGCCGCTCAAGATGCGCAAAGATCTTGCGGATTTGGGCCTCATCTGACACCAAGGCGCTCATGTTCCGTCCGCCCTTCACACCCGTTATAGAAGCTCTTCCCCGGCTCGTGCCGTTTGTCGGGCCGGAAGCGCTTGAGCGCGCGCGGGGCAAACCATTTCGCGCCCGGCTCGGGGCAAACGAGAGCATTTTCGGCCCGTCCCCTGCCGCCATCGCCGTCATGGAAAAAGCCGCGCCGGAAAGTTGGAAATACGCCGACCCTGAAAACCACGAGTTGCGCGCGGCGCTGGCTGCTTTTCACGGCGTTACGATTGATAACGTGGTCGTTGGCGAAGGCATAGATGGACTACTTGGTTTGACCTGTATGATGTTCTTGTCGCCGGGCGAGAAAGTGGTCACGACCGACGGCGCGTATCCGACCTTCAATTTCCACGTACTCGCCCACGGTGGCCGCCTCGTCAAAGTGCCTATGCGCAATGATCGCGAGGACTTGCCTGCGCTGCTTGAGACGAGAGCGCGGGAAAATGCCAAAATTCTCTACGTCTCCAACCCCAACAACCCCATGGGGTCGTGGTGGCCTGCGCAAGAGGTCAGTCGTCTTGTTGCCAGTTTATCTGAAGGAACGCTTCTCATTCTCGACGAGGCTTATTGCGATACGGCGCCTGATGGCACCACACCACCGCTCGATATGGCGAACGCACAGGTTGTTCGCTACCGGACGTTCTCAAAGGCCTATGGGTTAGCTGGTGCCCGCATCGGCTATGCGCTGGGTCATGTCGATGTCATCCAGGCCTTCGACAAAGTGCGCAATCACTATGGCATCAACCGTGCTGGGCAGCTTGGTGCGCTGGCATCACTTGCGGACCAAGCCTACCTAGCCGATGCCGTCGCCCGCATTGTTCGCGCGCGCGACCGAATTTCAGCGTTGGCACGAGCCAACGGACTTGTGCCGCTGCCATCGGCGACCAATTTCGTGGCAATTGATTGCGGACAGGATGGCGCTTTTGCCAAGCGTGTGCTCGATGGCCTCATTGCGCGCGACGTTTTTGTTAGGAAGCCGGCCGTTACGCCGCAAGATCGCTGTATTCGGGTCTCATGCGGACGCGATGAAGATATTGCGATTTTTGCGGAGGCCCTACCGCAGGCCTTAAAAGCTGCCAAGATCACGTAAATTTTGGGCGGGTCCCCAAGACACCCATTCTTGCCCGCGCACCCTACTTTGGGCCTTCAATCGTGGGGCCTTTAATCCTGGCGCGAGTCAACTCGCATGACAGTACAATATGTCTGAGAATGCAACGCTCGACCCGGACCGGCCGCTCGACAGGCAAACGTCTCACGGCGCTTGGTCTTTCAATCGTGGCGCTGTCCGGTTTTTGGCTCTACGCCAGCTCTCAGCTCGTATTTACCGGCGTACGCACGAGCGGCGTGGTCGCAGGTCTTGCTGCACTCGTAGACGCCGATGGCCGCACGCGCGGCTTTGCTCCGGTTGTACGTTACAGCGACGAAAGCGGCATGTCCTTCGTTCATCGCTCTCAAGTTGCAGACAACCCAGCGGCCTATGCCCCCGGCGACTACGTACAGCTTTATTATGATCCCGCCGATCCGAAGAACGCTGTCATGCGGGGATTTCGCGAGACGTTCGCCGTGCCGCTTTTGATTGCGATTGTGGGCAGCTTTTTCCTGCTTCTCGCTGGTATCACTTCAAAGACTCCGCCGCGCCGGAAAAGTCGGCGCATGACGGAACCAGCACCGGCGCCGCCGGCGCGCTTTTCACCCGGTCAACCGGCCCGGCTGCAGTTTCACCCCTTCAACGCCGTCGCCTACAAACACTATCTTGGCGAGTTAAAAGGAACTGGCGCACGAAAAGTCAAAATCACCGACGCCGCGGCAGCGCTTATCGAAGGCCGCAATCCAGTAGCGCTTTGCGAATTTCTGGCCGCGATGGCCTCTATTTGTACGGCCAACGATGCAGAAGCCTACGTCGCCGAGCATTGTCCACATCTCATCAGGCCGCGAATTATTAAGGCGCGCAACACCCAGGGCATGGCTTTTTTGTTCGAAGACACGGCTTGCATTGTCATGTGCCCCGTCGATCTTGACAGTCCGTGGCACCGGATCGCGATTGCGACCGCGCCGAGAACGGGCCGCCACGACTTCCTTCCCGGTGACGTTATCTGGGAAGCAGCTCCCCGCCATTCAGCGTTTGCGAAAGAGTGGGACGCGGTCCGCAGCGATATCGAGCAGTGGGTCAAAGAAGTGGCCATCACGGATGATTCCGCGCGGCCATTTATTTTTGCTGGCCATGCGACCGGCGGCGCATTGGCAAATCTAGGAGCTTATGAATTTGCCAAGCGTGGTCGCGTTGTCTCTGGCGTGATTACCTTTGGTGCGCCGCAACCGGGTGGCCAGGCCTTTGCGGACGAATACGATCAGCTTGGGCTGGACGAGCGTACGCTGCGATTGGAGTTTGATGAAGTGGCCCGGACAATCAAGCTATTGGCGCTGCTTTACGTTCCTGTCGGCCGGGAGTGGCGCATGGACCAGCCAGCATTGGCAGGCCCGGGAACCGTTAGCTTCAGTTCCCGCGCAGCCGACGACACGCACTGCTAATGCCATCAACAGTCTGCAGCGCCGTTATGGGCTCGCCCTTTCGATCCTCATCTATCAGCGTCTGCGCGAATTGATTGCCACAAGTGGTTCTGCGGCGGATTATGATGCGGCCTACACGGCCCTCAGAGATCATCTCGCTTATGTGCGCGGGCAAGGTCCGGATCAAACAGGCGGTGTCTTTGCCGCAGTTAGCGGGCTGCCGGTCAAAGTGATTGATGCGGCTGATCTCGCGTCCCTCAAGACAGTCTTTCCCAATCACCTGATCTAGGGCTGCGACAGCGCCGCAAAATGAAAGAGCGGTCTGGAGGCAATCTCCAAGCGTGCTGATTGTCTCATATCGTATATGCCCCGTTGCGTTATAAGCAAGAACGGGAATTGCGATGAGGGCAACGCTTGCATCAAGAGATAGCAAAGCAAATTGGGCTTACACCCAAGCAACGGACGATGAGTCTCGCCGCCGTCATTGCGGCAGCTTTTGGCATTGGCTTGTCGTTTGGCGTTGGCCTTCCACTCACGGCCTTGACGCTTGAAGCGTGGTCGGAACCCAAATGGGTTATCGGGCTTGCAGGCGCCACGCCGTCGTTTGCCATTCTGCTTGTCTTGCCGCTGGTGCCAAGGCTGGTTGCGCGATGGGGCGCGATCACGACGATTTTGGTGGGATGCCTGATCGGCGCGACAGGGTTTTTGGCGCTCTACTCTTTTTCCACAACGCCTGCCTGGATCGCTGCACGTTTCGTCATGAGCGGGGCGTTGGCCCTTCCCTGGCTGGTCGGCGAAACCTGGATGAATGCCGTTGCAACAGAAGCAACGCGCGGCCGCATCATAGCCGTCTACGCCATCTCATTCTTTTTAGGTTTTCTCGCTGGCCCCTTGGTTCTGGATTATGCCGGTTTGACTGGACCACTTCCTTTTCTCGCGGGCGCTGCCGGATCAGGCCTCGCGTGTTTGCCGATCATCCTGGCGCAGCGCCTGGCACCCGATCTCACCGATACACAAACAATGCGGGTTGGTGCGGCTCTTGGCTTGGCGCCGATTGCTATGGTCAGTGGATTTCTCGGCGGCTTTGCCGAGATGAGCTACCTGTCGCTCATCCCGAATGTAGGGCTCGCCGCGGGGCTCGAAGAGGGCCAGGCACTGCGTCTCCTGAGCGTACTTACGTTCGGCGGTATCATACTGCAGTATCCGATTGGCTGGTTGGCCGATAAAGTGCCGCGTATCGGCGTCACGGTGGCACTTGCTGTGATCTTTATTGGTTTGTCGCTTCTGCTGCCCTATGCACTGATGAGCGCGTTCTGGGCGGCGGTGGCCGCGTTTCTGCTCGGCGGTGTCATTCTTGGGTTTTATACGCTGGGGCTTGTCATCGTTGGAGAACAGGTGGCTCCGTCCAAACTGGCAGCGGCCAATGTTGCATTTCTGGTGATGTATCAGATTGGTGGCATTGCAGGTCCAGTCGCCTCAGGCGCGGCCATGACGATCTCGCCAGTCAGCGGATTTGTGACAACCGTGTCGGCCGCAATGGCGATAACGACGATCTTCATCGTCTGGTTATCACGGCGCCTCAAGGCCAGCGCTTGAGACTGTCTTTTGGGAATGTCCATTCGGGCGTCACGAGTTCGCTCGAAGGGGGCGCGTACCAAGGCGAGCCGTCGCCATTTGCCGGATTTTTCAAGACGTGCATCTCTTGGGCTGGCATGTAGCTCTGGATCAGCAGGAAGCGCTGGGCTTTCGTCACGGCGTGTTCCGCGAGGTCTGCAACGAGGACGGCGTGTCCCGGAAAGCCGCCTTTGATGAACACATCGCCGATCTGCACATCGCCGGCTGCAACAGCGTCGAGTTCTTTTTCCAGCGACGCTGTGCCGGCATAGGCAAACACGTTGTCCATGTATTTGCGGAAACTGGCGTAGCTCTTGTCCGGACTCGAGGATTTTTTCCAGATTTTTCCTGAAGAATTTGGTCTCTCGCCATTCGCCCAACGCGAAAACGGAACGCGCCCGCCTTCTGTGAAGGTGAAGGCGATGTCGTCGAACCTATCCATGGCAAACAGCCATTCGGCCCGGAGGCGCATAATCGCGTCGGCGCACTGCTGCAAATCGCGCGAACCGGTGTCGATTGCGATAACGGCCGCGTGGGCGTCCTGCCGCGGCTTCTCCTTGCCATTGAACAAAAGGACGGGCGCGCTGGCTGGCTTCACCGGTAGCCCGCGCAGCCACGCTGCGAAAGATCCATTTCCGGCCGTGACCCTTGCAAATCCCGAAGGCGGTCGAATGGCCGCCTCAAGGGTACCGGACGAGACCGCTCCATCGCTCCAGGCGTAGTGGCCTGCCGCAGAGGCAGTTGGGGCCAGTAAGTTCCCAAATACGCCCGCTAGTGCGGATGCGGTGGCACCTGCAAGACAATCGCGCCTGCTGAGGCGCTGCAAATACTCAAGTCTCGACGATTTCCGCATGGTACGCCAAGGTTAACAAATTATTCGGCCCTGTGTCTTAGTGTGGGCTCACGGCGGATCAAGGGCAAGACGACTCCCGCCAAACCGTACGAACGGGTTAGACGCCATGATGCGCGCAACGCTCACATTTTTCTCCATGCTAGCCTTGGGCACCATGACGGCGGCCGTCATTCTGGCGCTCATGCCGTGGTTCACGGGGCGTGTGGCATCCGGCGGCACGTCTGACAGCGGACTGCATTTTGAATCGATGATGCTGGGCCTTGTGCTTGGCCTCATGCTCGGCATCATGAGCCGCTACAATTGGGCCGATGTGCCCCGCCGCATCATAACGTGGGCGCTCATCCGCGAACGGCAATTTTTCTACTACGCGCTGATCGCTGGCTGCATCGGTGTGATGCTGTTTTACTAAGCGGCGCCAGTAGTCCGACGATCACGCCATCACCACCTCGCGCACGTTTTACTCCCGGTCGAGGACGAGGAACGAGTTTTCGGCCCTGCGGGTCTACCCCCGGAAACCCGGAAGCGCCTCAGCCGTTGCGGCAGGGGATGGCGGAGACGGTGCAGCCGGTTTTCGAGATCACGCCTGTTTTGCAGCTCCAGCGCACGCCGCGCGCGCTCGTGAAGACGGCGTAGTTGATGCCCCAGCGGTCGTTGACCTTTGCGGCCCAGTCGGACACGGCCGCCGAACGGGCCTGTGCGGTGCCCCAGCCGAAGAGGCCGTACGACGCCGCCGAACCGGTCGTGCGCTCGCGGCAATATGTGTAGGCGTTTGCTGTAGGCGCGAACGCCATCGTGGCGGTGACTGCAGCTAAAGCGGCAAGAACGGTACCTTTATAACGCGAGATCATCTCAAACCCTCCTGTTACGGCAATGCACCTGATTGAATGGGCAACAGGGCCGATTTGAGGCTTCAAGATGACATCTGTCAATCGGGTAGCTACGCCATCTCAAGCTCGCGCACGTCCTGCTCGCGGTCGAGCACGAGGAATGAATTCCTGACGACGCCCCAGGGCTTCACTGCTTTCAGGATGGCGTCTTTGTCGAGAATTCCGCAGGTATAGAAATCGAGCTGCACGAGCGCGGGCGAGGTCTCGTCCCAGATGTGGATTGCGACGTGCGACGTCTCGATGATGGCGACTCCCGTCAGACCGCGATTTCCCGGCGTGTCGACGTGGGCGACGTGCGGACCCGAGAGCACATTCATGCCCTGGCCCTTGATGAGCGCGGCCATCCAGCCTCTGAGATACTCGAGCTCGGCTTCGAGCGGCGGACTGGTGACTTCGAAGCGTCCGATGAAGTGGTGATGTTTGATCATGGCGGTCCTCGCAAGGGTGGAGACGCCAGGCGTCGATGCCAAAGCATCTCTGCGCTGCCGTCGATCAGTCCTTGGGACGCGTCCTCCGGCAGCTCTTTCATCCTTTGAAATATGGGATGCTGCCTTGGCAAAGCTTAGCATGGCTTCGGTCAATGTTGCGTGAAGAAGTGCGCGCGGCGGTTAATTAAGCTCATGCGGCAGCGCAACAAGAAAGGGCGGCCATTGGACCGCCCTTTCTCTATTCCATTATTGGTCAATCGGCACTCTTAAACCGAGTAATACATGTCGTACTCGACCGGGTGCGGGGTCATCTCGTAGCGCATGTTTTCTTCCATGCGCAGCGCGATGTAAGCGTCGATCATGTCGTCGTTCATGACGCCGCCCTTCTTCAGGTAGTCGCGATCCTTGTCGAGGCTTTCGAGTGCTTCGCGAAGCGAACCACATACCGTCGGGATCTTGGCGAGTTCGGCCGGCGGCAGGTCGTACAAGTTCTTATCCATGGCAGGGCCTGGATCGATCTTGTTCTGGATGCCGTCGAGACCGGCCATCAACATCGCCGTGAAGGCGAGGTAGGGGTTGGCGCCGGGATCGGGGAAGCGGATTTCGATGCGCTTGGCCTTCGGGTTGGAAACGTGCGGAATACGGCACGACGCCGAGCGGTTGCGCGCCGAGTAGGCGAGAAGCACGGGTGCTTCATAGCCCGGGACGAGACGCTTATAGGAGTTCGTCAGCGGGTTGGTGAAAGCGTTGATCGACTTGGCGTGCTTCAGGATACCGCCGATGTAGTAGAGGCACATCTGCGAGAGGTCGGCATACTTGTCGCCGGCGAACATCGGCTTGCCGTCTTTCCAGATCGACTGGTGCACGTGCATACCCGAACCGTTGTCTCCAAAGAGCGGCTTGGGCATGAAGGTCGCCGTCTTACCGAAGGCCTGCGCGGTTTGGTGCACGACGTACTTGTAGATCTGCATGTGGTCGGCCATCTGGATCATCGGGCCGAATTTGACGCCAAGCTCGTGCTGCGCGGCTGCCACTTCGTGGTGGTGCTTTTCTACCGTGACGCCCATCTCGGTCAGATACGTCAGCATCTCGGAGCGGATGTCCTGGCAGCTGTCGATCGGCGGAACCGGGAAGTAGCCGCCCTTGACGCGCGGACGGTGGCCAGGGTTGCCCATCTCGTAGTCGGTCGAGTTGTTCGTCGGCAATTCTGAGGAGTCGAGCTTGAAGCCGACATTGTACATATCAGCCGAAAACTTGACGTCGTCGAAAATAAAGAACTCGGCTTCCGGGCCGAAGTACACGCTGTCGCCGATGCCAAGCGACATCATGTACGATTCCGCCTTCTTGGCGATGCCGCGCGGGTCGCGCTCATAAGCCTGGCCTGTCGAGGGCTCAATGACGTCGCAGAAAATCGCGACGGTCGTCTGGGCGAAGAAGGGATCGATGTGGGCTGACGACGGGTCGAGCATCAGCAGCATGTCGGAGGCTTCGATCGACTTCCAGCCGGCGATCGACGAGCCGTCGAATGCGTAGCCGTCCTTGAAAACTTCTTCGTCGATGCATGATACGTCGGCCGTGACGTGCTGCATCTTGCCTTTCGTGTCCGTGAACCGCAGGTCCACGAACTTCGCATCCTTGTCCTTGATGTACTTCAGGACATCACTCGCGCTCTTCATTGCAACTCCCCTGGCTTTGACATTCAGCTATTGATCGTTACGCAATCGTCTTGGACCGCGACTTGCGTCGTTCCGCGGTCAAACTCATAATTCCGGCGTCAGATGGCATCGCGGCCGGATTCGCCGGTACGGATGCGGATCGCCTCTTCGATTGTCGAGATGAAGATCTTTCCGTCGCCGATGCGGCCTGTCTTGGCGGCCTTTTGAATGGCCTCGACGGCCTTGTCCAGCATCTCGTCGGCGAGAACAACTTCGATTTTCACTTTCGGCAGGAAGTCGACGACATATTCGGCGCCACGGTAAAGTTCGGTGTGGCCCTTTTGGCGCCCAAAACCCTTGGCCTCAATGACGGTAATGCCTTGCAGGCCGATTTCCTGCAGCGCTTCCTTCACTTCATCGAGCTTGAACGGCTTGATGATCGCTTCGATCTTCTTCATAGCGCCCCTTGTGTGTTGAGAGCATTGGCCAATATCCTGCGCCGGTCACTCGGCCTTCAGTTAGCAGGGCGCGTGCCAGACTGCAAAGGTGAGGAAAACATTATATTTTTCAATGCCTTGATTTGAGCCTAGACTACTTGCTGCCGGTGTTTCCAAGTCGTTGAGCTTAAAAAATATGCAAATTGATAAAAAAGTAGGCGAGTGATGTGGCCAATTATACGGCACGAACGGGGCCTCCGTTCGGGCGCGCGCCACCCCTATAATTAGGAAAAGATCTGCGCGCGAACACTTACAGCGAGAGTTTCATGCATGAACTCCTGACAGGCGAAGAGATGGCGGAAGCCGACCGGCGGACGGTGAGCCTCGGCGTGCCGTCGCTGACCTTGATGGAGAACGCAGGCCGCGCGGTTGCCGATGAGGCGGCGAAGATGGTTTCGCCCGGCGCCAAGATCGCCGTGCTGTGCGGCCCCGGCAACAACGGCGGCGATGGGTTCGTCGCGGCGCGGTATTTGAAAGAGCGCGGGTTCGATGTGCGCGTCGCGTGTCTGGTCTCCGTCGATCAACTCAAAGGCGACGCAGCCGAGATGGCGGGGAGGTGGGGCGGGGAGGTTGCTGACGGCGACGAGATCGATCTTTATGACATCGAACTCATCATTGATGCTCTGTTCGGCGCCGGATTCAGTCGGTCCATCGATGGTCAAGCATCTGAATTCTATGTCGCGTCAACTTGGAGTGACGCCGGTGCTCTGCTGTCGATGTGCCCAGTGGATTGCATGGAACAACAGGAATGTCCGATGGTCCTGTGGTTCACGCCACGCGCACCGTCACATTCTTCCGCAAGAAACCCGGCCATCTCCTGATGCCCGGCCGCGCACTCTGCGGCGAAGTCGCCGTTGCTGATATCGGGATTCCGAAAGAAGTGTTGTGGCCTCCCGAGTTTCACTCACTCGTTGAAGCGCAAAGAAATCCCCCTCCCCCCTGTGCCGAAGGCGCGCCTTCGGCACAGGGGGAGGGGCACGCGCGATTTCCACGTTCGAAAATCATCCCGCGCTTTGGCTAAGTGCATTTCCCTGGCCACGTCTGGACGCACACAAATACGCGCGCGGGCACGCGGTCGTGGTGTCGGGCCCCGCATTTCAAACCGGCGCGGCGCGGCTTGCCGCGCGCGGGGCGTTGCGCATGGGCGCCGGGCTCGTCACGGTCGCGTCGCCGCCATCGGCACTCCCCGAAAACGCCGCTCACTCTGACAGCAATCATGCTGAAGCCGTTCGGAGACGCGCGCGACCTTGCCGAAATCCTCGAAGACAAGCGCAAGAACGCGATTGCGATTGGCCCTGGCTGCGGTGTTGGAGAAGAAACGCGCGAGCTTGTCCAGGCGGCGCTTGCGAGTGGTGCGGCCGTTGTGCTCGATGCCGACGTGCTGACTTCATTTGCAGACGCCGGCGAACGCATGAAGAGGTCACAGCCGTGCCCTTCGGCTTCACGGGCGCTGCGATCAAACACGCGGTCAGCCCTGCTGTCCTCTTTACAGCGATCCGCGAAAAGTCCGATCGCGCCAGTCGTCATGACCCCGCACGATGGGGAATTCGCACGCCTCTTTCCTGACTTGGCGAAGCTCCCCTCCAAGCTCAATCGCGCGCGCGAGGCGGCCCGGTTCTCTGGTGCTATAGTTCTCCTCAAAGGCCCCGACACCGTCATCGCGTCCCCCGATGGCCGGGCCGCGATCAATTCAAACGCGCCGCCCTGGCTTGCGACCGCAGGAACTGGCGACGTGCTCGCGGGCTTCATCACGGGATTGCTCGCGCAAGGCATGAATGCGTTCGAAGCCGCCTGCGCCGCCGTGTGGCTGCATGGAGAATGCGCGAACGAATTTGGAATAGGCCTCATTGCCGAAGACTTGCCGGAGGTTTTGCCGAAGGTTCTCGACAATCTTCATCAGGCCGCCGCCCGTCCGCACTGGAACCCCGAAAAACCAAATGGCGGTATTGGCTAGCGGCGCGCCGTTTTTGATGGCGACTTTTTCTTCTGTTTCCTCGCCGCCGCCGCCCCAGCGATTTGTTTGACCTTGAACTTCGCAATTTTGCCGATGAGCCCGTAAGGAATGGGCCGGTCGTGGGAGAAGCGTACCGTGCCCTTCGATTGCGCAAACCCGGCGAGTTCTTTCTCGAACGCCGCCTTCACGTCGTCCGTCATGGGATAAAGCCCGATATGGGCCTTGAAGGCCGCAAAGTAGAGCAGGGGGCGACCGTCCAATTTGAAGGTTGGAATGCGATAGCTGATCGACTCGACCGCGTCCGGCGCCGCCTTTGCAATGACGCCCCGGATTTTTGCGAGCTTGGCCTGAATGTCATCAGGGAAAGCGGCAATATAGGCGTCGATTGTTGCAGGCAATTTTGCTTTTGCGCGCTTCATTGTGCAGCACAACTCACCCAAATATCGGGAATGTCTCAAACTTGTCGCGCAGGATGGCAACACTATCCTTATGCTGCAGCCAGCCTTCGATCATGGTTGCGTAAACCCGGCGGAAGTCGACCGTGTATTCGAGATTGCCGTCCGGCATAAGCTTTGTAAGGTTGGAGCGCGTGCCGTATTGCCCGCCTTTGACGTTTTTACCGGCGAGGTACATCAGGTTCGCCGTGCCGTGGTCAGTGCCGAGATTGTCGTTTTCCGCGGCGCGCCGGCCAAACTCGGAGAAGATGAGAACAGACACATCGTCGCCTCGGCCAATGCGCTCCATGTCCTTAATGAAGGCCGCGACCGCATCGGCGGTGTAAGTCAAGATGCGCGCATGCACATCGCCTTGATGCACGTGCGTGTCGAAAACATTGTGCGGGTATGATGTGTAGTAAAGCCGCGTCGGCATGCCGGCGGCAATGAGCGAGGCAATCTTGTTCAAGCCAATGGGCACGATGCCGTAATCGACCGGCGTCTTGTAGCTGGTCCAAGCTTCCCGCACCTGCTGGGAGGCTTCTTTTGCGCTTCGCGCCACGTCGAGGAGGAACTTCTGAGATGCGTTCGCGTCGGCTGCGGCCGGCTCCACGTGCGTGAACATCGGCGCGATCGTGGCATCGCCCTTACGCATGAAACGCTCGGGATCGTTGAAGACGACGGGCGTGTGCCGGCTGGCGCTGACGGCGAGCGACTGCGCTTCGTCCACATTGACGATGAAATTGGGCATGCCGTCGGGCGCTAAGCTATCGGCGAGCTTGCCGACCCACCCGAGCGACTGGCCGCTGTTTGGCGCTGCCGTGTGCCAATAGGCCATCGAGGTGAAGTGCGAGAAGTTGGGCTGCGCATAGCCGCACCCGTGCACAATCGCCAGCTTGCCGTCTTTATAGAGTTGTTCGAAGCCTTTCATGCCGCCGCTAAAGCCATGCATGTCGTCAATCCGCAAAAGCTTCTTCTCGGAGATGCCGAGCCGCGGCCTAAGCTTGTAGTAGGTGTCGTCTGCGTAGGGCACGAATGTATTGAGGCCGTCGTTGGCGCCTGAAAGTTCGAGCACGACCAGGATGCGCCCGCTGCTTTTCTTGGTCTCTTCGGCCGCGCGCGCGAGCGTTGAGGTCAGCCCGAACGTCAGTCCTTCTCCGGCTGCACCTAGAGCCAGGGCGGAGGCGCCGTTACGAACGAGCGCGCGGCGGGAAATATGCGGAGACATGATTTTCATGAGTTCTCTCCCTCAGCCGAGTTGATACTCGGGCTGACTCAAAATGAGATGCAGCAGCGAGCGCAAGCTCTCTTCCATATAAGTGCCAGCCTCCGTCAGATCCGATGTGCCGAGATCCTGTTCGAGGTACTGCGCTAAGCGCGTGCGCGCCTCCGGCGACGGCGCGACGATGAACATCCGCTTCACCAGAAAATCGACGACCTCAGCCGCTGACTTCAGTTTGTTGTCTTGAACGAGTTTGGTCAAATCGAGCCGTGCGGTGTGTCGAGGCAGGGGTTTCACGCGTTCGATCGCCATTTGCCAGCCGCGATAGCTGGCATAGCGCGTGTTGAAGTCCTCGTCGCGGTCCGCCATCATGTTGGAGGTCGCCATCACCTCCTTGTCGGAACTTGTCGCGGCCGCGATATCCAGTCCGCGCGCCAGTCGTTCGCTCACCTGCAAAATTTGATAGTCGTTGCCCGGGTGCCTGTCTTGCGGAACGAAACCGATATCGGGGAAAACGATGTCGCGAGCGAAGTTTCCGCGTTCGATCAACAGCCCAGGCGTGATCCAGCTACGGCCCTGTGCCCAGCCGGCAACCGTCGGCGGCCATAACAGTTTCTGTCCCAAGGCGGTCGTCGTATCGTGGAAGTCAGGCACGCCCGGAACAACGGCAAGGCCCAGCTTTTTGTAGGTCGAGATCACGAGTTCGACTGGGCTCTTGATATGAGTCCCGCAACTCGCGCTCGAGTAGAAATCCTTCGAGAGAAGAATTGTTTCGAGCAGCGGCGCGATGTCGTATCCGCTGTTTCTAAAGATATCACCGAGCTTCTTGCGCAGGTCCGGTTTGATTTCGTCGCGCACAAAAAAACGATGAATGCGTGCTGCGACGAACTCCGCCGTCACTGGCTGCTTCAAGATAATATCGATGGCCTCATTGCCATTGAAATTGCCCTTCTGCCCGAGGAAGTTCTTTTCGGCTCCATCGTGTTGCGTTTCGTTCGCAACGAAGTTCACGCCCTTGAAATTCCAGCCCGTGAATGCGCGCGCACCTTCGCGGATGTCGGCTTCCTTGTAGTTGCCGACGCCCATGGTGAAGAGTTCCATGATTTCGCGTGCGAAGTTCTCGTTCGGGGCACCTTTGACGTTCACGCCGGCATCCAAATACGCGAGCATGGCTGGATCTTGGGCAACGCCGATGAGCAATTCGCGGAAATTGCCGAGGCCCTGGGTTTGGAACAACTGCAGCTGCTTCAGCATCTTTCGGTAGTCGCGCACTTTGTCTTCGCTGGTCGCAAAGTGTCCGTGCCAGAACAGCGCCATCTTTTCTTCCAGCGGCCGTTTTGTGGTGAGCATGCGATTAGCCCACCAATAGCTCATACGCTGTGTCTCAAGCATGCTAGCCCGCAGCCAATAGAAGAAGCGGTTGGCAACCGGTTGCAGGCGGCGGTTGCCGGTTGGCTTTACTTTGATGCCCAGAGCTTCGCCGGTCTTTTTGGCGAGATCGGTGGCAGCCGGCCGGCTTGGCGGGAATGGATCGAGCGAGTCTTCAAACACGCCGGACTTATCGAAGGGTGCTAGGTGTTTGTTGTCGATGGTGCCAGGCGCAACGAGGCTTTTCACCAGTGTAGCGGGGTCTTGTTTGGCAAGCTGCGATATACCTTCCGGCGTTTCGCCAAAGCCCGCGCGCTCTATAAGGTGCGCGGCGCGCGCCTCGTTCCAGTCACTCGCGCTGATGGGTGTTAAATCGCCAACCCAAGCCGTCGCCACCCGAACAGGTGTCGGCCGCGTGCCCAGCCCCGGTGGCTGCGAATAATAAGCAGAGCGCTAGATAGACTGTTCTGGAAGGTCGTTTCATTTGCACACCAAAAAGAGAGCCGCCTGTGCGGCGGCCGGACAGGTATTTAAACCCCGCTCGACGCAGCCGCTTTCGGCCTGTGTTTTGGCAATTATCCTGGCACCTTGCCTCACTTTCGGCAATTAGCCGGAGGGCTTGCTTGGGTCTACAATTCAACACAGTGGCGTGAACCGGCTCGTGAGTTAACGTGAATTTTGGAGCAAATTTGGCCCCCGGATTGGCCACTACCGGTCGCCCGCCCGCCGCAACGTTCCAGCCGCCGGGATCAGAGTGTTGCGTCCCAGATTGTTGACGGGCAGGCTCTACGCGATGCTGCCTGTTACATTGTCCAGTATGGTTTTATGCCTCCTGCACTAATTACCGGTCGTCACCGTTAGGCAATCCGGCATGCGGCGCGTGAACTCCAAGAGTTATTGCGTTAGAACTTTTTGCAGTCAGTTGGTTCACCCCGCCATATTTTATTGCCATTTTTCCGGAGACCGCGATCATGTTCGGACTTTTCCCGGCCGCAGCGCGTGCCATGCTGGCAGCGCTTGTCATTGCGGCCACGGCACCCATCGCCACTGCCGCCGATCCGCTCGATCTTAAATCTCTCCCACGCATGCCGGGCGAAACGGAGATGTTCGTCGTTGGCGAGAACTTGCTCTACATGTCGCCGGATAGTGTCGATGCCACCGGCCGGGCCCTCAGAGAGAAATTCACAGCCGCAGGCTGGCACCTATTCGATATGGGTTACATTTACGAAAGTCAGACCGAAGAAGACTACGGAGGTCAGGACTTCACGAATGGAGCGCATGCAATTAATGTGTATGTGATGTCCGCGCCGGCCAAGAACAACAGAACAAGCGTCCAATACAGTTTATTCCCGGTGGCAGAACCGTTGCCAGTGCCGAAGGACGCCGCGAAGCTCGCTTACAACTTTCTGCAAACGACGCTGGCGTGCGAGTTGGCACAAGCGGCGGACGCGCTTTTCGAGTTCTACAAGACAGAATTGAAAACGCGTGGCTGGACACCATTCACTCCCCCGCCGGCGGAATTTGCGAAAGAACTCGGCAAAACGCTCCGGACTCATTTCATCAAGGAAAACCAGAAGCCATTGAAGCTCATCATTCACCCTGAGGAAGCGGGTCGAACGATCATTGAGTTGAAGCTTGTGGCGCACGAAGAGATGATTGCCGACTACGCGCCCAAGAAGGCGGCAGATCCGGTGCCCGCGCCTAATGAAAAATCGGAGCCTGCGCCAAAAACAGCAGAAGAAGACGCAGACGGCGAAGACCCTGATGAAAAATTCGCGGCCATGGTCAAAGACCTCGTAAAGGAGGCGATGAAGCCTGTCGCGAAAGCGAAGAAGGCCGCAAAGGATGATGAAACGGGCGCCGCCGCGGGGACAATTGAGGAACTGCGCCCCATGTCCATCAACGTCGCACCGGTCCCCATACCTGAGACCGCCAACGACATTGGATATGATTCCGGCGAGGGAGAGCTCAAATTCAAGGCTTCGTCTCGCGTCAAGGATCTGGCAGACTTTTACCGCGCGCAGATGAAGTCCAAGGGCTGGAAAGAAAAGCGTAGCGTCATCAATTCCGACTCGATGGTTGTGCTGAATTTTTCCAAAGGCAAGAAAGACGAAATTTCGTTCACGATCATGCGTATGGGTGAACGCACCGATGTCAGTGCCCGCGGCAAAGGCCTGAAAACCGCAACCGAAGCGGCGGCGTCCAAACCCTCGCCCGTGCCAGAACAGGCCATCGAACCGGGTTCCACTCCGCCATCGAAAGATTTATTGCCGGGAGAGATGCCGCCCGAGGCACCGCAGGAACTTGCAGCCAAGGTTCTCCTCGTCGAGGACAAGGCGGGCCTCCCGCTCCCCAAGCCGCACTCGTCGTCCGGTACGATGAAATCAAAGTTTCAATATGCGTCGATGGCCAGTGTTGCGGCCAGCATGGAGACGATCGTTGCGTTCTACCGCGACGAACTCGGTAAACGCGGCTGGAAGGAAGACGAGACCGCCGCCAAAGTTACGACAGAGGGCGGCGTGCTCAAATTCTCGACCGGAGAAGGTCCGGCGATCCTGAAACTCGGACGCCGGAGCGGTGAAACGACCATCGAACTGATCGTGCGCCAGAAATCTGCCGCAGAAGCTTCAGGCTTGATGCCCAAAGCCGGGAACACCAAGATCATGTTCGGCAACATACTCGAGGAAACGAGCGAAATTTCTGTCAACGGCAAAAGTCTCAAAGTGAAGGGCGGCGAAACGGCCGAACGGCCCGATGGCCCCCAGATCGAGCTGAAGCCTGGCAAATACAAGTTCATTGTCAAATCGAAGGGGAAACCGGCACAGAGTGAGGAGGCCGAATTTGGCGCCGACGAAATCTGGGGCGTTCTGATAGGTCCTGGCGGCGTTCTGCCATTGCAGATGTACTAGAGCCGCTGGCAGACAGTCGTTACCTTCGCGCGGCCTGCTTCAATTCCGCATCGGCTTTCAAGAACGCCTCGATCTCGGGCGTGGCGGCAGGACTTACAGCGGACACACCAATTGTCTCCATGAGCCGGGCGATGGGCACAAACGCATTTGCGTTGCGGTCATACAGCCCGCCCTTGAAAAGAGCCCGCGCGGCGACTTGCCCATCGCGAACGCCGCCGTCGACAAAAAAAGTCTGCTCCATCACGACATTCGCCACATCCCAGTTGATCAGCCGGGTTTCAAGCCGGAATTTTTGGAAGGGGCGGAGTTCGCGCCGGTACCTGATCGTAATTGTGCTGGCGATGGGAGTCCACTTATCGCGCAGAACTGCCCGCCATAACCCTGAACCCAGCATGATATCGAGGCGGCCCAAATCCATGAGTGTCAGATAGCGCCCATTATTCATATGCAGAGACAAGTCGAGGTCGTGCGGCCAGACGCGAAAATACAGCACTGAGGCAGCGCCCGGCAAGGTTAGCGGCGGGCGTCTTGAAGCGGTCAGTAACAGCCAAATCAACCGGAGCCAAAGGTTCATCGGTCCCCACACATCGCAATTTCTACCTTATTCGCCATGCGCCCATGGGTTACAGCAAAGGCAGGCCTCGATAAGGCCTAAAATTAGTGTTTCGACGAAGTCCACTAGCCAGTTAAGTTGCGCGGACAGAATCGGACTGTTACCGCCAGCTGTTGCCGGGGATCGATGCGCCAAACCCAATACGAGCCTCAATTCGACAGTCAACGCAAGACGCGGCATGATATCGCTTTCTTGACTGCGGCGTTGATGGTGCTTGTCTTGAGCTCGGCGCAGGTCTCAGCGGGCCCTGGTGATGCGCCTGCAAAAGACCCCGCCGCGTCCACGCCTGCAGAGCCGCAAGCGGCACCATCGCCCGACGCTGTTCAGGCACCCGTTTTGCCGGGCTCAACACGCAACGACCCCGCCCAGGCCATTGCTGCTTTCACCGAAGCGCTCAAAGACACGGGCCTCGCCAACGACCGCCGCGCAACGATCCTCAACGACCGCGCGGTCGCGTACAGCCGGACCGGCCAGATCAAATTGGCGCTTGAAGATTTTAATCGTGCAGTCCAGCTGTTCGCAGAATATCCTGCGGCCTATAACAATCGCGGCAATCTCCTGCTTTCTGTTGGGCAGTATGCTGAAGCCATTAAGGACTTCGACCGCGCCACACTTCTTGCTCCTGGTTATGCCGCCGCCCACAGCAACCGCGCGAATGCCCGTCTCAAACTTGGCCAGACCGCAGAGGCCGTGATCGATTTTACGCGTGCGATAGAACTTATGCCCGCCAGCGCGCCGCCGCTGTCAGGTCGCGGCCTCGCGCATCTAGCAACCGGCAGGCCACATGCCGCCATTCGGGATTTTTCGCGCGCAGTCAACGCGGATGCGCGCTTCGCCTCGGCCTATCGCAATCGTGCCACCGCGCGTCTTGAAATAGCTCAGAGTGAGGAGGCGATTGAAGACCTGTCGCGGGCCATCGCCTTCGATAACAACAACTCGGAAGTCTACGTTCTGCGCGGCTACGCGTATCTCAATACAAGTAACGCTGCTTCGGCTATCAAAGATTTTACCCGTGCAATCGAACTTAATCCAGCGTCCGTCCAAGCCCATCAAGCGCGCGGCCTCGCGCACGGCATGGCGGACGCCTTCGATGAAGCTTACGGCGATCTCAACCGGGCAATTGAGATCGATCCGCGATCGGCGGTTGCGTTTGCTTTCCGCGCCTTTGTCTACAAGCAAAATCAACAGGTCGACGTCGCGGGGAAGGACATCGAAACGGCACTCAAGCTCGATGCCAACAGTCCCGAGGTGCAATGGGCAAACGGCGAAATTGAAGAAGTCCGGGGCCGGACTGATGCGGCCATCGCCGGGTTGCGCAAATGCTTGGAATTGCGTCCGTCTTGGAAGCTTGCCGAAGACGCCTTGAAGCGGCTCGGTGCGGGTGCCGACTTGAGCGAGGATCGATTGATCGCGGGAGCAGGTGCCGGTAGCTGGCGCGTTGTCATGCAACGCAACGCCTACTTCGCCGTTAGCGATGATTATCCAGCGCTGCGCGTCGCCCTCGAAATGATGGGTGAGGGCCAACCCAAAATCTTGGAGTGGGAATTAAAAAAGCCGCCGCACAAAGGCTATGGCGTTTTGCGTTTTTCCGGCGGCAGGGTCATCACCAAGAATGGGCCTGAAGATACCGAACTGGCGGCCATTCTGGATATTGACAATGCAAAGGTGGTTAGCATTCAGCCGCACCGGCAGGGCCAGCGGGTCGCGGGCTGGACATGGGAAGAGGACCGCGTACAGATCGCGAGTATTGACGGCGTGACCGATGAATTTGCCTTGCGCTCTTCAAAACCGGAAGAAACCCCGGTCGCTGCCGTACCGGGGGCTCCAAAGCGGCCTAGCACAACGGCATCGCGGCAATCCGGTTGGTCGCCATGGGACACGCCTTTCAGCACCTCTCAGTCGGAGCGGCGCGAGCCGAAGCGCCAACAGGCGCAAAAGCGAGGTCCCAACAAGCCCAAGAGCTTGTTCGATCTCCTGTTCAATTGAACTTTCCACTTTGTGGCTCAAGCGGCGATCAAGCTAGGATGCAGTGAACCAGACGCGGCGCCGTTGCGTTAGATACCATGTGCGCGCTGCACATTTGCCATGGCCAGCGGTATGCTCAATCTGGCGCACAAAACACCCTAACAGCGGCCCAAGAAGAGGCACATGCCGAACGCTCCTGTCGTCCTTTGGTTTCGCAACGATTTGCGCCTTGGTGACCATCGCGCGCTCGCAGCAGCAGTCAAGACCGGGGCGCCGGTGCTGCTCTTGTATGTGCTGGACGACGAAACGCCAGGCCAATGGAAAATGGGGGCTGCATCCCGGTGGTGGCTGCATCACAGTTTAGTGGCGCTCGCAAAAGATATCGGCAAGGCCGGAAACACGCTCATCCTTCGCCGTGGCGCAGCACGCGAAGTTGTCCCTCAAGTCGCCGCCGAATTTGGCGCAACTGCCGTTTATTTTTCCCGCAGTTATGAACCCCATGCCGTGGCACTCGAAGCGGACCTGAAGTGCACACTCGAACTGCGCGGGGTTGAGTGCCGGCGTTTTGCCGGTGCGCTCTTGCGTGAGCCTGAGGACATTCGCACCAAAGCGGGCGACGTGTTCAAGGTCTACACACCGTTCTGGCGCGCCTTGTCAGCGGACTTTGCGGTCCCAAGGCCCATCGCCGCGCCAACAGCAATTGCGCCCCTGGTGAAGCCGCTCAAAAGCGACAAACTCGCAAATTTTGCGTTGCTGCCCCGCAAGCCCGATTGGTCGACCGGCCTCGCGGCTGAATGGGAACCCGGCGAAGCAGGAGCCCATGCCCGTCTCGATACGTTTCTTGATGGGCCTCTGAAAGACTATGCGGACGCTCGCAACCGGCCTGACCTTCCTGGCACGTCACGCCTCGCACCGCATTTGCATTTTGGCGAAATCACGCCAGCACTTTGCTGGTACCGAGCAAGTCAATCTGCTGCGCTCATGCCGGGCGCAGACAAAGGACATGAGACCTTCCTCAAGGAAATCGTTTGGCGCGAATTCGCCCATACGCTGCTATTTTACTGGCCAAACTTGCCTCAATCTCCCTTCAGACCGGAGTTTTCCACTTTCCCATGGTCGGAAAACGCCCAACCATCTGAAAGCTTGGCAACGGGGTAAAACCGGTTACCCCATCGTCGATGCAGGAATGCGCCAACTCTGGACGAACGGGCTACATGCACAATCGCGTGCGCATGATCACGGCATCTTTCCTGATCAAGGATCTATTGGTGCCGTGGCAACGCGGCGAGGAGTGGTTCTGGGACACGCTGGTGGATGCCGATCTCGCCAATAATGCAGCCGGTTGGCAGTGGGTTGCAGGATGCGGGGCCGATGCTGCGCCCTATTTCCGTATTTTCAATCCTGTGACGCAGGGCGAGAAATTTGATCCCAATGGCGATTACGTGCGGGCCTGGGTGCCTGAGCTTGCGAAGCTCCCAACAGAACATATTCATGCGCCTTGGAATGCGCCCGCTGACGTTCTGACCAACGCAAGAGTTGTACTCGGAAATACCTATCCATCGCCAATAGTGGACCATGCTGCAGCGCGCGCCCGCGCTCTATTGGCCTTTGCTCGTGTCAAGACATCCGCGCAAAAATAATCTGTTTCAAGAAAACTGTTTTTGCACTCACGATGAGACCTAAGTCTCTTGTCTTTGTGGCGTGCGCTTGCAACTACAATTGCTAGGGATAGTTGGTGGAATGTCGACATAACTCAAGCAATTCCGAGCCTCTGCCCAGACTGAAGGTGCAGCTTTTGAAATTGAGAAGGAACGGTGTCTATGCGGGGTTTATTTGCGTTAGTGCTGCTGTGCTGTGCAGCAGTCATGGGAGCAGCAGTCATGGGAAGTGGCGCGGCCAGCGCCAATGTTGCAGTTGAGGTAGATGTCGGCTCGCAGACCATGGAGGTCTACGTCAACGGCAATCACAAATACACATGGCGTGTCTCGACCGGCCGGAGTGGCTATGAAACGCCGGGCGGCAGTTATCGCGCCAAGCGCCTCGAAGAAGAGTGGTACTCGACTCAGTACGACGACGCGCCCATGCCACATTCGATTTTCTTCAATGGCGGTTACGCGATCCACGGTACAGGCCACACCAAAAGGCTTGGCAGGCCAGCATCGCACGGTTGTGTGCGGTTATCGCCCGGCAATGCGCGCCGGCTCTTCACGCTGGTTGAGAGCTACGGTCTGAAGCGAACCCGGATTACCATCAACGACTAACAAATTCACCGGCATTTCATCTATCAACCGGCGCGCTGCATTATGGCGGCGCGCCGGTTTTGTTAGGTTTGAGAACATGCTAGCCGCATACCTCAAACGTGGCCAATTCGCCATTGGGGCTAGGAGATTTTCGCTCCCCGTTAACGGTTCCTCATCTTTCGCCGTATTAGTGTGCAACACTCATTATCGTTGTTTCTGATGTTTGGAGTTCCTGATGTTGCGTCCTTGCGTTCTGGCGCTGGCTTGCCTCGCTTTTCTGAAGACTGGCCCAATTCAGGCCGAGGCCGTTAAGGCCGAACCCGCCCCAGCCAATGGCTCAACTTCCGCTGCCACCCCTTCAATTCAAGCAAACGCCGATTCAGCGGCGGGCGAGAAATCGCCATCGTCCACAGACGCCAGCCCAGCCGTTGTCCCAGAAATAAAGTCCGGTGAGACGTCCGCACCAAGCGAGCCGGCCAAATCGGCAGAAAGTGCAGTGCCCGCGAAACCCGCTCCCCCGCCTCAGCCAACCATGAAGGTTGCAATCGACCTCAAGTCGCAGCGCATGACGGTTTCAGAACATGGCACGGTCAAATATACGTGGCCGATCTCGTCTGGCACTCAAGAGTTCCCAACGCCGCGCGGCACGTTTCGTCCGCAATGGACGGCGAAGATGTGGTACTCGAAAAAATACGACAATGCGCCGATGCCCCACGCCGTCTTTATCAACGGCGGCGTCGCAGTCCACGCAACCTATCATACGCGTGCACTCGGACGACCCGCTTCTCACGGTTGCATTCGATTGGCGCCAGCAAACGCAGCATCGTTCTACAAGCTCGTGCACAAGCACGGGCTGAAAATGACGCGTGTCTCCGTTTACGGCACACCAAATTATGGTGCGCCTGCCATTGCCAGCCGCAACGATCGGGCCCGGCGCTATGCTGCGCAACAAAACCAGGGTTCGTTCTGGGGTGGATCCAGCTATAAGCCAACAGCCTACGCTCGAGTCTATACTAAACCGCGCTATCAGCACCAGCCGAAGGTCTACTACTACGCTGACACCCCGCGTGCCTATCGCCGCTACAACGGCCCGCGCGTCGTGTATCAGCGCGCGCCGCGCCGCGTGTACTACTACAACAGCTCAGGCTACGGGTACGACGGCGGCTGGTGATCCGGTGCCTTGATATGATTTAAATCGCGTCAAAGCCCGGTCCTGCGCCGGGCTTTCTTGTTTCCCATTTAGAACGGGTTCCACGTCGGCTGCGGCGTGAACCGGACGTATCCGATACTAGCGCCCAAGCGCAGGCCCAAACCGCTGCGAATAGGCGCCATGATGACATCGCCGCCTTTCAACACTGTCATGCCGACGCCACCCACGAAAAATGCTGAACCGTCGATGCCGGTGTAGGTGCGAAACAGTGCTTCCTGATCGGTCAGCCTGTAAATCAGAAACATGGTGCGGGTGCCGGAGGCACCGAAGTCGGTCCCAAGTGATGGCCCGTGCCACCAGACTTTGCGCGTGCCGGGCAGGTTGCGCATGTAGAGCGTGCCGTCGCCAAACCTCAACCCGGCCAGAAACGCGCCGCCACCTTCGGTGCCAAGCACATATGCAGTCGGCCGCCCAGAGGTCTTAAAGGCGTGTTCAATTACGCTCGCCAGGTTGGTCGAGATCGTACCGAAAAACCCGCGCGTCGCGTCGCGTATTTCGTCGATCGAGTAGCCGTCGTCGCCCGCAGCGGCGGTAGCTGCGTCCGGCGCGGAGGCTTGACCCGGCGCTTCAGCAACGGGTGGCGGCACGTAGGCGTCGTTCGATTTTGTTTTGGTGTCCCAAGTTTCTGTGTCGCGAGGTTCGTCAACCGCTTTCGCAGTTTTCTCGGGCTTCGCCTCGGCGGCTTTTTCGGCTGCCTTGGCGGTCGGCTTTTCACTGGTGCTCTCAACCTGCCTGCGCGGAGCCGCAGGCGGTGCCGCCGTCGTTTGTTTTGCCCCGGCCTCAACTAATTTCGCGTCCAGCCGGGCCAGCATGTACTCGGACTTGGCGCGCACGACAACGAGAAGTTCGCTGCTCAGTGCTTTGATTTCATCGAGTTCGGCGCAGTTCGGTTCCTTACCGTCGGGAATACGCCCGAGTCCATCGATCTTCAGCAACAGCTCGCTGCTTTTTGCGTCGAGATCTTCGAGCCGCTTATCGAATATAGCCTCGAGAGCAGAGGCTTCATAATCGCTATCGCTCAGGCCCTTTGCTGCCTGATAGCGGCGCATACGGTCTTGAAGTTTTGGCTGTGTCTCAAGGCTCGCTGCGCGCAGTGATGCGCCAGACTGGTCAACGGCGGCCGAAAAATCAGCCGCAACGCAGTTTGCCGCTGCCGGATGGTAAACGGCGGACCACGCGAGCACGGCCAGGATTGCGGCGATGACGGCTGGTCTCATAGACCCTGTCTCCAATCTCAAAAAACGTCGTCTAAAGTTCAGATTACCACGGCGCAGAAGGGCGGGGAAAACATGCTCGAAAATAAATCGGGCCGTTAAACATGAATCATTTTTTTGTCGAAGACTTGACGCCTGGTGACGTGACGCCCGACGATTTGGCTGAGGCCGATTTCGCATCAAGGCGCGCCATAAAGCGCGGGCTATCGACGACGACGCGGGTATGTGAGCCCTTGCCGATTGTCTCAACGCCGTCGTGCGCTTCAACCGCAAATGTCAGTTTGCGCCCGTCAACCGCTGTCAGCGTTGCGCGCGCTGTGACTGTCAGCCCTTTGGGCGTTGCGGCGATGTGGTGAACGTCGAGGTGTGTGCCGAGACTGATGTGGCCGGCAGGCAGCAACTTTTCCACGCAGTGCACCGCTGCGCCTTCGATGAGCGCAATCATCGATGGACTTGCGTACACCGGTGCACTCCCGCTCCCAGCGTGCGGAGCCATCAACGCGTCCGTAACCAAAGTTGTCGCGCTGCCGGTGAGACCGGGAGTCAATTTAGAGAATTCGGCCATAGGGTTGCTCCTCGCGCCTCCGGGGATAGCCCGTAGCGCTTGTCGCAGCAAGGGCGCGGAACCGGCACCGCCGGAAAATGCGCATTCCGGCACCTGACATTCCAGTTCCAATCCGCTAGATATGGTGATGAATTGGGGAACACATGTATTTCAGCCGCCGCGCCTTTGCCGTTTTGATCGGTCTCTGCCTGTTGCCACTTGCGGCTGTCATCATCAGTGCAGCGCTCGCGGCTCTTGTTGGGCTGCGAAATGAATGAAGGTGTCACAAACGTCTGCCAAATCGCCGGTATCGATATTGGCGGTTTTCTTTCGGGATTGTTTGTGATGGGTTGGCTTGCCCTCATCACGCTGCCGCTGCTGATGTGCATCCTGGCGCTTTGGGCACTCGTTGAATGGGGCTCGTGGTGGCGCAAGAAACGGCGTGAGCGCAAGTCTGACAGTGCGCGCCAGACGGAAGCATAAAGCCCGCCGTCAATGTTTGGCAAAATCCACCAATCCTGAAAGTGCTCTCCCAGTTCCGCCAATCTCTCCTTCGGCAGCGAGGCAACTCTGGTCCATGATGATCTTGCACTGATTGGGATCTCTGGCATTGACGCAGTTCTTGACGCCGTTCCAGGCTTCGAACACGTCGGCGGCCGCCGCCTTGAAAGCTTCAAGCTCGGCACCTGAATACGACTTTGGCAACCCATCGGCCTTCGCAGTCAGCTTCGATCCGTGACAAACTTCAATCACGCCCAACGCTTGCCCATAGCGTTGGCCCGCATACTTGGGTGAGAGCTCGGCCGCAGCGTCGCCTGCAACGGCCGAATGCGATGCGGTGCACGCCATGATCATGACGGCTGCAGTCCGGATGATGCGTCTCATTTAAGGTCCTTTGCCCCTGCGCGGCTCATGAACAATCCCTGATCAAGTCTTGGTTCAAGACGACCCCTGGCAGGGGCTACGTTCGGATTGCTAGATTGGATTGAAAGGCGCTGCGAGACGCGTCTTCAGCTCACGAGAAAAGCCGCATCAACAGCGAGAGCACAATCGATAAAACGATCGACGTTGTGATCGGGAAGTAGAACTTAAAATTTCCGTTCTCGCTCTCGTACTTGATGTCGCCCGGCAGAAGGGTGAGGTTGGCTTGACGCGCTTCGCCATCTTTCCCCGGCCTCTGCTCAGCGATATAGGCTATTGCCCCGAGGGTCAGAACAATGATGCCAGCCGTGAAGAGTAATGTGCTCATTGAGCAAAACTAGCCGTCATGCGGGCCGGGTGCAACCCGCATGACGCGACCAGAAGAAAAAATAAGCTCAACGCTTGCCATTACCGCTGTCGCGCTGCCACTGCAGGAACATGACCGTGCACAGTGCGGTGAGCACCATGGTGCCGAGAATATCCGGCCTGCGGATAAAACTCATCCAGACTTCAAAGCCATTGAGCCATCCGCCGCGCGCGGTCAGCACATTGTTCAAGAGGAGGATAACAAGCGCCACGAGCGCCGTTACACCAGTCGCCAGAAGCGCTTCCAGGATCCGCTTCGTAAGGCGTGGAACGCTCATTGTGTTGCGCCCGATCGCGAGTTGGGTCCGGTCAGACATGAGTGTGCTCCCTTTGGTGCCGATGCAAGGGAGAATAATAGCAGATTCGGACGCATCTGGGGCTCGAAGCATTTTCGTGCATGAGTTCGATCATGCCGCGCTTGCTCCCGTTTGGTACCGTCATTAATTACTGGCGCGCCGGATACGCTTCATGCGGCGCTCTGCCAACGCCAGCCAGCGCTTGCAACTCGGCAGTGAGAGTTCGCACGCAACTGCGATGCGCGGCCGGGCGGGCTTTTCTGATTTCGCGCCGCGCCCTGCCGATTGGATAGCCGCAGCGTCGGGCGTCACGCCCGCGACGCTCTTTGGGTTTGCGGCAATGTCGCGGGCCGCGCGCGCGATGAGATCTGCGGCCGTCATATTGGCCATGAACGGATTGGCGCCAATCACAGTCGCGCCAAGTAATTCGGAGGCGCTGCGCTCGGGGCCAGCCATCAGCACGCGCAAGGCGGCACCAGGGCCTACGAGAAAAGCCAAGCGCAAGTTCGGAAACGTCGCCTTTTGTCCTTGGCTGACAAGGTAAGCCGCATTCTGTTCCGTATAAATTTGGGCGGCGCGCCGGGCGAGCGCAGGATCGGTACGCAGCGCCAGGATCTGATCTGGCCGCAGGCCGCCGGTTTCCTTGGCGAAATCCTTGCGAGCGATCATAAACCAGGTCGACGCAATGAACTGGTAGGGTCCGAGTGCCGTTGAGAGCGGATTTTTTGCGTGCAATTTGCCGCCGCTTTCCGACATCATCAAGCGGTCGAGAAAAATATCGATCGTCATTTCGTTCTTGTCAGGCGGCTTGGTAGCGTCTTCCGCCGCCGCGGGTGTGAGTGGAGCACACAGCAATGCAAGTGCGGCCGTAGCGGCCGCAACGCGACTGATCACCGATACTCTTTTAGTTTCCCACCAACGCAACTTATGGCCCTCAATTGCAGCGCGGGCCTATCCCAGGCTATCGTGCGCGCTTTGAAATGGCATGCCTTCGGCGCAGCCGTCAATTGCTCTGTTCGCGCCATAGCCTTCGCGGCCGGTCAATCGGACGCCGTTAACTTCGTCTTGCCGCGTTATGCGCCGCCCTTGCCGAACATGCGCAAAAAGAGCGCCGTTGCAAATCCCCACACCGCATTGATGAGCGCATAGAGGGGAAAGCGCGACATGAAATCCGGGATAGGCTGTCCCTTGAGCAGCGGCACCACAAAAATCGCAACCAGCGGAAGTGCCACGGCGCCGAGCACGGTCCATCCAATCCAATAGGCTGCACCGCGCGTGCTGGCCAATAGCGCTGCAATCAGTATCGCCCACAGTCCGCCCCAAAACGCTTTCGAAACAACGGTTGGCACGTTGAAGGGCGGGACCGGATCAAGCGACCACGCCGGAAATCCAGGTGGCAGAATGCCGGCCGCATTCAAGGCTGCGACAATCACCTGATGGCCTGCAAGCACGGCGAGAAACCCGGCCGCAAAAGTCAGCAAGAGAGAGGCGAACGATGAGGGCCGTGACATAAAAATCTCCTGTACAGGCTCTGGTCCCGCCAATGCCGCGATCCGGCGCAACGAGTAAGGATGAGTGCGTACCTTAGCGCGTCATATCTGACAACGCCATTACACCGGACGTATGAAGACTGCCGCTAGGGCGATCGAGAGACCTTCGCTGGCGCCGCAGCAATCGCTAGATCGGAATCGACCTTAGCGAGGAGCGATGTGATCACCGGCCTTGGGATGTCGATGATTGACGTGTCGCCGGAACGTGCAAAAAGCTTAATCGGGTAGCCGTTGGCCCCGGCGCCGCGAAGTCCGGACTCGGGGAGCACGACATCGACGATCTCGCTGAAAGTACACGTGTTCAATCTCTTGACGCAGTTCTTGCGCACTTGCTCGATCCTGACGAATTGAAGCGGCTCGGCGCTGCTGCTTCGCGCGGACTTAAATTTGCGACGCCGGTCTTCGCTATAATGGAGCAGAACTTGGACCGCGAATTTCTTGCTTCCGGTCTCCTTGTCGATGCGGCCGATGAGGACATTGGCGCGCGTGCCATCTTGCGAGAGCAATCCGCCGGTCGCCGTCATGAGCCCGCTCGTGTATTCGCGATAGGGGAGGAATTGATCGTCGGACGATTTGATTTCGCTGGCGGCGGCGATTTTCTGTTCCTGGGACGCACAGCCGCACAGCAACAGTCCTGCCGCGACAGCGCTGAAACACGTCCTGAGCACGGCGGAACTCCCACGCAAGTCCGAACAAAGACTATCACGAAGTTTTCAGAACCGACAGGGCCATTCAGCAGGCCTGCAAACCAAATTAGCAGGCCACGGGTTTTCAGGCCACGTGCCCTTGCCGCCACTCATCGGATTTGTCATGAGGCAGGTTGCCAGCCATGTTGCGTGCATAATCCTTGGCTAAATTCCGGGTGTTCATGTTGCGGGTGGGCATGCACGACCCGGCCGCCATCCGCACTCGCGACCACTTCGGGAGGACACAACAATGTTCAAAAAATTGCTTTTGGCTCTTTGCGTGCTGGTGCTCGGTTTCGCCGCTTACGTCGCCGTGTTGCCAGCCGAATTTAAGGTCACGCGGTCCGGCAAGATAGGCGCGCCGCCAGAAAAGGCCTTCGCCCTCGTCAATGACTTGCACAAGTGGAACGACTGGTCGCCATGGGCCAAGCTTGATCCCAATGCCAAAAACGGCTTCGAGGGACCCGACGCGGGCGTTGGCGCGTCCTTCAACTGGGACGGCAATGATGAAGTGGGCGCGGGAAAAATGACGATTGTCGAGAGCAAGCCAAGCGAACTTGTGCGCTTGAAACTCGAGTTCACCCGCCCAATGCAAGGCTCCAACGACACCGAGTTTACATTCAAGCCAGATAACTCCGGCGGCACGCTCGTGACCTGGACGAATTCCGGCCACAACGATTTTATCGGCCGCGCCGTATGCCTGTTCATGAACATGGACAAAATGATGGGCGGTATGTTCGAGAAGGGCTTTGCCAACATGAACGAGGCCGTGGCAAAGAGCTAGCGGAGCGTTCGTGCAAGCGCCTCACTCCGCCGCCTGCCCAAAATTCGTGAATACCGTCTCGAGTTTTGGATCGCGCGCCACGCTCGCGGGCGTGACGAGCGTTTCGTCGAGGATCATCGGGTAACAGGCCTCGAAGCTGCTGGCTTTCTTGGCCACGCATACCGGATATTGCCGCCAACGTGCCTCAATGAGCGAATGTACCGCCGCGTTGTTGATGTTGAGGTCTTTGACACGTTGCTCGGCGCCAATTGTCAAACCCGCGCCGTCCTTGAAGGCGAGATGCACGAGTTCGCTGCAATAAATAGCGTCCCGGCCCTTGTTGAAAAAATGGTCGTAAGGCTTGCCGTCATGCGTATGTGCGGCGGCGAGTGTTTTGCGGGCAGCCTCTGCGTCCAGGCCTTTGACGCGCTTCACCGTGACACGTCCGCCGGTGCCGTGAGCGATCCACTTGTCGAGAGGCGTTGTGCGCACGGGGCCGGTCGCTTCGACGACGTTGGCCCGGCCGTCTGCGCTCATCTCGATCAATCCAGTGTGGGTATAGAGGCTGCCGGATGCCAGCGTGATCGCAAGTGACTGGCTGTTTCCGCTTTCTTGAAAAACGATATCGCCCGTTTTGAGATTGCGGCTCTTGAGTTGCGGCGCCTCGGCGGCTGCAACGTGTGTGAGGCTCTGAGACAACACCAGTGCGGCGAATGTTGCAGCACATGAAAAGATGAGGCTCGAAATTCGGCGCAAGGGCTGTTTCATAATCAGCGTCATCCGGTGCCTTCCGGGCCATTCTATGGCAGATCAGCCGCAGGTTGCGATATCTCCGCAAAGTGACACCTCTGCACTGTCAGCCCAATCAAGACTGCCACACCCGTTGTTGTTCGGCCACGTTTCAAACGGGTTGCCATGGCCCTTGTGAAATTGCGACAATTATCGGATTGCAGAGCTGCGCACGAGGCTTCCGGGTGTTTGCCGGTGCGTTATTTCGGAGGGACTATGTTTTTTTACGATTGGCCGGCCTGTTCTGGCAGGCGCACCCTGGCAGGGTTGGCGTTGTTCGCAATGATGCTCGCTTTTGCCGCCAAGGCCGATCCTGCGGGCGCCATTGAAGAGGCGGCCGCTGCCCAGGGGCCGCCCTTTAAAATCCACGTTTTCTTCAGTTCGCGATCCGACGTTTGTTACGATACGGGCGATGTTGCCGCCATCAAACACTTGGGCCAAATCGAACGGGATCGCATCAATCTGCGCGGCGGTGTTTCAGGCCGGCCTATCGAACTCAAGTTCCACGACGACGCGCGCGATGCGCAAAAGGCCATCGGCAACGTGCGCACTGCGCTCGCCGATACCGAAACGCTGGCCATGATCGGCTTGACGAGTGCCAATCGTGGTAAGGCCGTATTCGAGGCTCTCGGCAGCGACATTCTGAAAAGCGGCATCCCGTTTATCTCGGATGTGTCGGTGAACACCCTCTTCACTGCTTTTCCGAATGTTTATACGACGCGTGCATCGCAGGACACCGACAGCGTTCCGGTCATTCAGCGTTTCACGCAACATTTCAATTTTGCTCGCACAGCGTTCGTAGGCCTCAAGGAGGCCGTCGGCTCTGCTGCACTCGGAGACGGTTTGCGCGCGGCATTGGCCGAGGGCCAGATGGTGGCCGACATGCGCATTGCGGGTGACGCAGAGAAGGTATCGGCCGAGGATATTGCGGCCATCACGAATGAAATGAAAGAAAAGCGCCCCGATCTCCTTTATCTCTACATCGGCGGCGCCAATATCCCAGGCCTCATCAAGGAACTGGTTGCTGCCGGCGTCACGCCCGCCTTGTTCATCGGCGGGCGCATTGAGGCTTTGCCCTCCGAAGTAACGGCAACCTATCCCAATGCGATTTACAGCCTTGGCTGGGACCGGCCACCGGAAATGTTCAACGATACCTTGCGTTCTATGATCTCGCCGAGTGCGCCGGAGGCATGGATGTTTGCGGGTGAGAAAATCGCGACGGCACCAGGATGGGCAAAAGGGGAATGCAAGCCAAATCCCGAGCGGGAAGTGGCCGATCCTTTCAACAGCGCCAACATGCGCGCTATTGGTGTGGGCAGCCAGTACGCCGATATGGTTGCTCTCGTGGCGGCGTCGGCGCGGACCGACGAGCGGAGCACGGATATCGTGCGCCTGCGCAGCGAAGTGCTGAACCGGTTGCGCAACACCTTTGCGGCAGGGCGCGGATCGTTCAAAGGCACGTTTGATACCTGGTCGTTCGTGCCGGCAACGCGCGCCGCCGCTCGCGATCCTTTCGTTGTGATCCTGCCGCAAGGCCTTGGCCGCACGCAACTTGCGCCCATCCAATTCATGCGCACCAAGGACGGCGGATTGCGCCAGATCCAGACGCTTTATGTCGATATCGATTTGATCAAAGCTCATCGCGTTGACGAAAACGAGAAATCCTTCTTCGCAGAATTCTATCTCTCAATACGCGACAACCCGGATGCTTCCATTGACCGGCTGGAGTTCTCCAACGCCTACCTCGATGCCGAAAGCGGAGGCGGCCGGCAGGTAAGCGTCGAGACCATCCATCCCGGCGGCAAGAGCGAGGCTTACCCGGATTCAATGAAAATCTATAAAGTTGCCGGGCGTTTCCTGTTCCGTCCGGAGCTTTCGAACTACCCCTTCGACACGCAACGCTTTTCGATCGATCTGCAGCCAAAAAGCGGTCAAGCGCCGTTTATCATCCAGCCGCCGCCGCTCGATCTGCGCGATAAGCGCGTTATGACCGATGGCTGGGAACAGCAAGCGCAGTACGTCGGCTATAGTGAAGAGTTCGTGCCCGTGGTTGACGCTTATACCCACGCGCCGAGCGTCGTGCCGTTCTATCAGACGCGCTTCACTTGGTTGATGCAACGCGAAGCGACCGATTATTTCCTGCGCGTCGCGGTGCCGTTGGCGTTCATTCTGTTCGTCGCCTATCTTTCGATCTACATTCCGCGCAATCACTTCGAAGCCATCGTCACCATTCAGGTTACGGCGTTGCTGTCGTCCGTCGCGCTGTACTTGTCGTTGCCGAAGATAAACTCAGGTGCCGCAACCCTGTCCGATCGCGCCTTCGTGTTCGCGTATTTGATCTTGAGTATCATGATAGGCATCTCGATTTTGCGAATCAATCCGCGCGTCGGCGGACGAAAAGGCGCCGAAAACACGCTAGAATTCCTGCACATTGTGGGGTTGCCGGCGTTCGTTGCACTTGCCGCGTATTACGTCTACGGGTTGAGCATTGCGATAAGGTGATCGAAGGCTGTTGAGGTGTGCTAAGTGTGCGGCTTGGGCAAAGGGCATGAGCGCGACAAGCATTGAACAGGGCGCACTCGTTGAAGGCGCACTCACTGAGGCGGGCGGCGATGGGAGGCATTGCGCTTCTCGCGGGAGAGCGCTGGCAGGCTGCGTCGGCGCGCGATCGCAGGTTTTTCATCGCACTTGCCGCGACGGCACTTCTGCATTGCGTATTTGTGATTGGGATTGCGAGATCGGTGCCGCGTTACGTCGGTGATCCAAGCGGCGCGGACAATGCCATCAGCATCGCAATCGTCACCGAAGCCGATCTGAAAAGCTTGTCCTCGGTGCCGGAGCAGGGCGGCCCGCCACCGGGTGCCCCGGCCAGCTCTCCAACACCACCAGTCCCGCCGCCCGAGCCTCAAGTGAAACCCGATCAACCGGAGACGCTGCGCCAGTCCATTACCGAGGATACGCCCGAACCCAAGTCTGAACCCAAGTCTGAACCCAAGCCAGAGCTTAAGCCGGACCCGACGCTTGATTCAATTCCCGAACCTGATCCCGCGCCGAAAAAGCCCGTCGTCAAAACTCAACCGCCGTCGCCGCCGAAACCAAAGCAATCAGCAAAGCTTGATTTGAGGCCACCCGCACCGCTCTTCAACGCACCGATAGGCGGGGGTGGCTCCGCAGGGTTCGAGCGTCCGCCCGGCATCACGCGATCCGGCGCCAACGACGCATTTGGGTACGAGGTCATCAAAGCCCTAAAGAAAACTATGCCGCCCCACAGCGGACGGTTTGGCCGGGTGACGGTGCGGATCACTCTCGATTTGAATGGGAACGTCACGGACGTTCAGGTCGTCAAGTCCTCAAAGTTCGCCCAGATTGACCAGGAGGTGGTGTTCGCGGCTCGTCAAACCACCTACCCGTTCCCGCCGCCAAACTCCATTCCCATCGACCGGATTTTTCAGGTGACGTACATTTATAATTGAGGCTGAGCATAGGACATAGGAAATGAGTGGAGTGCTCTGCTTTCGAGCCCTCAAGTTGAGGTGGCGGCCGGCCCTCGGTGCGTGAGAGCAGCGGCCGCCCGCCTTTTCGTTCTTATTGCTTCGTCGTGCTGCCGGTCGTCGTGCCTGATGCACCACCAGCGGCACCAGCGGCCGAGGCTTGCGCTTTCTTCACGCAATCATCTTTGGCCTTGATGTCGGCCAGCTTTGCACATTCGGCCGGGACAACGGCGGCTGCGGCCCCTCCGGCTGTTGGCTTGGCTGCCGGTGCAGCGGCAGCCGGCGCCGCGGGCTTCGGCTGAGCGGCAGGCTCCGCCGCAAACGCGGGCAATGAAAACATCAATGCCGAACCAAGCAACGCAGTCGTAGCAATTGTCGATCTGGTATTCATCGCAAATCTCCTTCTGTTGTTTGCGAGACCCGAGCCTCATCGAACCCAATGGTGGCGGGAATGCGTGACCGGCCGTTCACGAAATGATGACGAGCCGCAATAGACTTGCCCGTGCGAAGTTGGCCCAAATTTAGGGCCCGTAATAACAGGCGCTACGCGGGGGCATATCATCAAGTGTTTGAAAAGCGCTTCGCTTCGCCGCACAAATGATCGTGAGTGGATTATATGGGCGCAACACGCACTTCGCCCGCTCGCCAGCGTCGTACGTTGCCTTTCACTTGCAACCGGCGCTCATCGACGAGCGCGTAAATGCGTGCAGCAATAATCTGCGCTGGGGCGTCAAGAGCCGCGGCCCGCGCCGCATCAGTGGTCCGAGCGATTAATATCGCCACCTTCATCCATTCTCCGGTTGCACACGCGAGGATTACGGAGTTGAGACGTGCGTCAGGTGCGGTGGCTGGTTCAGACGTCAAAATGGGGGTTGTCATTTGCACCGGATCATTTGCGTTGTACCTGTTGCGTCCGTCCAGGTGAGTTTGCCGCCTGAAACGGAGAGTGTGAATTCCTGGGGCTGCGTGTCGCCCTCGACCGTGCACTCGGCCTCAATTGTCCACGCGCCGCTTTTGGGCGTGATCCTCGTGAATGTGCAATGCGCTTCGTGCTGGTCGTAGCCGCGGGGCCTAATGACGTAGGGCGCTCCTTCCTGGTCTTGCGGAATTTCGCAGTGCGCCGCGTTTGTGCCCCAGGTGCCGGTGTACGCCGCATCGGCCGCGCGGACAGAGGGCGTCGCAGCGCTATAAAAAACCAGGAGGAGTGTCAGCTGTCTATTGGCTCTCGTTGAGTGCATGTTTTGTACTTTTTTTGTTGGGCTGACAGTATTTTGTCAGCGATGATCTGTTACCTTAGCATGACTTTAGCACACCGGGTGACGCCCCGGCTTGATCACGCAGGCGGGCATTCCCAAATGCAAGTGATCGAGTGAGTGATAGTTTAATGTCTGTCGCAAAATTTGTGACCCCAGCTCTGGAGGCTTGAGTAATGAAGAAAATGTTGCTGACCACAATCGCAATTGGCGTTCTGGCGGCTGCCGGACCTGCCGCAGCGCGCGGCCTGGGTGAAGCGGGCGAAGCGGAAGCAGCGCGGATGCACGCGAAAGCCGGTGGTCCGACAAACTACCGCGATGCCGAGCTGCTCGAACGCTATGGCTGCCGCGATAAGCATGATAGCGAGTACTGCTATTATCTCTATAAAAAGCAGCGCGGGGCGTTCCGCTATAAGAAGCGCCGGCACTATTAAGCCGCCGCCCCGCCTCACAATCTTCCTCATGCAGGGTCGCGCTTAGAGCGCCGGGCCGTGCGGCCTTTTGGTCCGCGGCCCGCTTCTGCGTCCACTCTCGCTTGAACGCGCGCGGCGACCGCATTAGCAACGGCGGAGACACCGGCTGCACGGGAGAAGAGCGCCATGACGGACAAGAATGATACCAACAAAGAGATCGCGGACTTGAAGCGCGAGAACGCGGAGCTCCAGGGCCTCGTGCTGGCGACGGGCATCATCCTCACGCAGCTTCTGCAATCGAACTGCAAACGCGAACTCAATCCGCAAGCGGCCGCTGGGCGCATCATGCAGAGCGCTCGCGAAGGCATTGAAGGTTTCGCCGCCGCGACCAAGGCCGATCCGGTGTTGAAGGCACGCGCGCTCGAAGCGGTGAAGCAATACGAGGAACAGATCAGAAGCGTGCTGGCGGTTTAGAGTTGCAGCCGTCAGAGCGCAGCCGGGCGCGGAAATTTTGAAACCAACGGGCAAAAAGGCGCGTAACTTGGTACGGTAACTTCGGGCGACGGCCCTCGGCTTCTGGAACGTCCCAATGCGCAAGCTGCTTAAATTTCTGCACACGCTCGCCTCGTGCGGCCTCGTCGGCGGGTTGACGTGCTACGCCTTGCTTCTGGTCTATGTGCCCCAGGACACGCCGGCCACCTACGCGGACTTGCGCCAGAGCATCAACGCGATTTCGGATTACGTTTTGTTGCCATCGCTCTTTGTGGCGCTTGTCTCTGGGCTGTTGTCCATGGCTGTGCACACGCCATTCCAGGAGATGCGCTGGGTGTGGGTCAAGGCGCTGCTCGGCCTCAGCATGTTCGAGGCGACGCTCGGCATTATCGGCTCGAAGGCGAACTATGCGGCGAAAGTTTCCGCCGAGATCGCGGCCGGAACGGCCAAGCCCGACGCGCTCGCGAGTGCGCTGCAAACCGAGTGGAGTTCGATCTTCGCTATTATGGCGCTCTCGATCGCCAACGTGGTGCTCGGCGTCTGGCGGCCGAAGCTTTACCGTGCCACGACCTCATCCCGGTCCTGATGCGCTGCCACAATAGAAACGTGCGGCCGGTGCGCCCAGCCCACCCGTAAGCCCACCCGTAAGTCCACCTGCGTGCCGCCCCCTGAAAGTCAGCAGAAGAGCCGGCAGGACGGCGACACAGGACGGCGGCCATGCGCGCCAGCCCTGCCGTCGTCGTTCGTCCCGCAGTTACTGCGCGGGTGAGGTGCCGGCAGCAGGCTCGGTGTCGCTCGCTGCCGCCGCAGGCACTGCGCCCGTGACGATGGTTGCGAGGGCGGCCTTGATGTCGGCAACGGTCTTTTCGACTGAAGCGAGCCGGGTTTGCGCGTCAGCAAGCGCCTTCTCCGCCGAAACTCTCGCCTGCGCCGCAGAAGCATTCTCTGCCGAAGCGGCGGCGAGCGCCTTTTCTGCGGTCAACTTCGCCTTAGCGGCGGCGGCCTTCTCGGTTATTGCCGCCGTGAGAGCCTCGGTGGTGGATGCGAGTTCCGCGCGCGTCTCCGTGAACCTCGCGTAGCTCCAGCCAGCGGTAAGCAGTGACAGTGCGGCGATGATCGCCAGCAGCGGCGCCGTCAGTAGCTGCATGACAGAAGGGTTCGCCCGCGCCTGAGGCTCGCTCATTTCTGCCGCATCGGATGTGTCCGGCCTTTCGAGCCGCGTGATCGCCCCGCCTGTATTGGACGCCGGGCCGCCAGCGGCCGTCGTTTCTGTGCTATAGCTATTTGCAGGAGCCGGCTCGGGTACAAGCGCCACGTGTGCCGCGTACTTTTCCGATGACTTTAGTGCGTCGCGTGTTTCGGGCCGCTCAAACGTCACCTTGAAAGCAGGCTTGCCGGCGGCGTCTCGATCTTGCGTGGCGCGCGGCGTATCCTGCGCCCCCTCGCTATTCGGATTTGGTTTTTGAGGCGGAAATCTCCCTGCGTCCTGCATGGCATTACTCCCAATAGACTTGGACTGTTTTCCTAAAACACAGCGCTTGATGCGCGGTACGCGGCTTCGTTTGGGGTGTGCACATGCGCCGTTGCGAGGGTGATCGTTGCGCGGGGCGTCTGATGCATTTTCTCAGACGTTCAGCGCGGCGAGACAACGGCGGCCGCAACGGCGATTATAGTCCGCGCGGGGCGCATGTATAGCGCTCTCGAGTTGTTGCGGGCGTGCCATGCTGCCGAACAAGTTGAAGTGCGGCGCGCAATAGGCTGATTGTCCCGGCGTTTATGCGCGTGCCGAGCAACGCTGGGGAATGTCAAATCTTGATTTGGGCTAAGTTTTTGCGATGCCTAAAAGCTGGCCACTCGCTTATAACCCAGGCAGTTGCTGGCTCGCGACCGCCGCAAGCCACGACGTATCCGTGCCGACCGAGAGCACTTGCCAGCCTATCGCGGACATTTGTTTCCCGTACTCGGCATCATTGGCGAAGATGCAGGTGATGACGCCTGCCGCCGTCGCGCGCGCGTGAACATATCGAATGGCGTCGAGCACTTCGGCCGCGCGGATATCGCGGTGTTTTCCGTTCGACAATGAGAGTGCGAGGTCGTTGGGCCCAAGGCAAATCATGTCGAGGCCCGGTGACCGCGAGAATAGCGTCCACATTCTCGACCGCGCGCCGCGTTTCGATCTGGGCGCAGGCGATGGTCCAGGCGTTGGCGGCTTCGACGTAATCGCCATCGACAAGAAACTTGGCGCGGTAGGGTCCGAAGCTGCGACCCCCAAGCGGCGGAAACTTCGCGGCGTGGACGAGGCGTTGGGCATCCTCCGCTGTGTCGATCATGGGCACGATGACGCCCTGGGCGCCTGCGTCAAGCGCGCGGCCGATGAGACCGGTGTTGAGTTCGGCCACGCGCACCAGCGCCGGAACGCCCGCGGCTTTCGCGGCCGTGAGGCAGGCGAGGAGTTCCGCATTGCCGCCAGCCCCATGCTGTTGATCGATCGTGACCGCAGGCCAGCCGGCCTCCGCCACGATCTCGACGCCAAGTGCCGAGCCGAGCCCGAGCCATGCGAGCGGGACAGGGCGGCGGGATTTCACGAGATCGCGGAAGGAAGGGGGAGGGGAGGAGGGCATGGGGATTTCTGCTTCGGGTTGATGCGGTTTTGGTGAGACTATCTCAGCAGACGATCATATGCATCATGCGTGCCGATCCAGATCCAGAGGATGCCGTCGTCCACTGGCACGCCGAGGGCCCGATAGTCGCGACCGACGCGAGCTGACCAATAACGGCCAACCCGCTTCAAATGGAGCGATGGGTGTTCAGCGTTTACTTTAAGGAGTGCAAAATTCTTGTCAGCAAGCGCGCGGATGGGTTCGGGTAAGTCTTCGTAGCGGGCCCAAAACGCTCTGCTTGCGTAATGGCTCACAGCTTGCGGCTCTTACCCTGTGCATGTTCGACAAGCGCTTCCTCGGCTAGTTTATCCAACTTCCCCGCTTTCGCGTCCCGCTCGATTTTCTCGTCGAACAGGCGCGCGTCGAGTTCGTCGAGCCATTCGCGCAGTTTCGCGATCTCGGCAGACGAGAGGTTTTCGATTGTTGCCTGAATTTGTTCGAGCTTGGTCATGGCAGGAATATAGCAGGGAAAGCGGCTTTCGAGAATAGGGGCCACGGCGTCATCCCGTCCGCGATGGCGCTAATGGATGTCATCCCGGGCGAAGCCGGCCGTGCCGGCGCGACCCGGGACCCACCATATGAAGCGAAATTTCGTGTCGGCTCCTGGGTCCCGGCTCTGCGCAAACGCGACGGCGCGTTGACTCCGGCCGGTATGACAGCAGTGACCCGCGTCCCTGGAGAGCCACCGCGACGCCGTCGCGGCGCCTGAGCGCGTGGAGGAAGCCCGACGTGACGCGCGCCGTGAACCAGATCTCCGGCTCGCGCGACTGAGGGGTGCAAGCGCTATTTGCGCGTACCATCCAACTGAGGAGTTCGATTATGTTGAAAATTGCATTGTCTGTAGCCGTAGTCATGAGCTTGAGCGCGCACGCCGCTCTTGCTGCGCCTTTTGTCCCCGGTGCCGCGAATAGCTTTGCGGCGCAAAGCGATCACGTCACGCTCGCAGCCAGCCGCACGAAGAAGCCCGTGGGGCAATCGGCGCAAGCGTTCAAAGGCAACGGACGCACCGTCAAGGACACGTGTCCCGGCGGGGACGACAAATGCATCAAGGAATTGATCGCGAACTGTGACAAGGCCGGCGGCGGACTGTCGACCCAGCACGATGGCGGCGTCGATTGCTACGTCGTCGGCATCCACGATCAGCCGTGATGCTCTGATGCTAAGCCCTCTCCCCTGCGCGCCCCGTGCATTGCGGGGAGAGTCTACTCTGCCGCCACGAGTAGCGGGCGCGGATAAGCGTCCCAGGTTCGGCCGTTGAGGATGCGGCCGGATTTTTTCTTGTTCACGCCGCCCCACTGCTTGAAGAAGAACGCGGTTCCGTACTTCGCGCAGTTATCTTGAATGGCCGTCACCCACTTGGGGTCCATCGGCCGTGCCGAGGGACCGGACTCGCCGCCGACGATCGCCCAGTCGATGCCTTTGAGGCTTGGACGGCCAACTGCGCCGAGCAAGCGGTTCGAACGAGACGAAGCGCACTTCGGCAGGAATGGTTCGAAGTAATTTTATGCGGTCGGCATATTCAGCGCTCTCAACTGACGTGCCGAGCCAGACGTTGGGCAAGACTTTCAACTTCGCCGCTTTGAGGACGTCGCGCATGTTGTCGGGGCGTTTGGTGAGCACCTGGAATGAGTGCCAGTGCGGCGCGTTCCATGACGTCCCAGACTTTGGCGATGAAGTCTGCGGGCACGCCATCTTGGAACAGATCCGACATCGAGTTGACGAAGACGCGGCGCGGCTGACGCCAACGCAATGGTATTTCGAGCGCCGCTTCGTTGAAGTGCAGTTTGCCGGTCCACACTTGCCGTTTGCCGCTTTTGCGCGTCACGGCTTTATAGGACGGATGCTCCATCGCCTGCAGACGGCCCGCCATGCGCATGGCGTAGCAGTTCGTGCACCCGGGCGAGATCATCAGGCAACCCGAGACAGGGTTCCACGTGGCGTCGGTCCATTCGATGTCACTTTGCCCGGCCACTTCTCATTCCTTGAGTAGATTGTTCGCGCGGATATTCCGGAAGTGGTGTTCTCTATTCTGATCTGCGTACCCGGGTAAAGAGCATCGGTGCTCGATGTGGAACGATCACGTCCGTCCATTCCAACCGAGTCGCCCGAGGCTTGAGTATGCCATCCCTTGTGAAAATTTCGATGTCCTTTTCGTTGCGAAGATCCGTCAGCACCTCTGAAACTTGTGAAACAGTTGCAGGCGTCTCGTTGCAGATTTCAGTGAATATGCTGCCAAGCGTAACATGAGAATTCCCTGCTCCATAGATTCTCTGCGGCAATTGATCGAGTAGTGCAGCGTGTGACCTCACTGCTGCGTCGTCATCGAATAGGAAGTCCAAAGGCATTTGTTCCAGGTCTTTCTCTGGATCAAACCCGAGCATCTGCAATCCGGCCTTGCCGTGGTGGACAAAGTGATTCGTTAGAGCCCAGTGACGCACAGCCATTTCATCTCTTGCGCGCGGATGTTTTGAAATGTGAACGAGCCAATATGCGCGGCCGCTTTCGGACGATTTCAAGAAGAAGCACGTGTAGTAGTGCTCAGTGCCCATTTTTCGTATCAAGTGTCGATATAAAAAGTGCTGAATGAGCCATCGGGCTTCTCGCTGGTCCTTTTTGAAATCGAGCATTTCGTGAAGCTGTGTCAATGACAGCTCAATAGGCGTCACACCTCGGAGGAAGGGCTCATCAGCATTCAAATAGTCGATGAGAGAGTTGACGCTAAAGTTGAGAATGATCTCAGGCTGTCTAAGCTCCGCAAGTATCGACCGGATTGCCTGCAAAGATACGTCGGAGTATCCGTATTGGTCGAGGAAGAAGATTGCCCGTTCCGAATTACCGCGCGACTTAATATGCCGGACAATATCAGGAAGGGCTTCTTCAAAACTGCGATGCACTAGTGAGATCGATTGATCGAGTAACGGGGCGAATGGAGTAAGAGCAATTAGGTGCCGCAGGTATTTGAGATTTTTCTTCGTGTTATCGACGAAGATGTACTCCGCAGATAGCCTTGTTGGTTTAGTCCGAGTCGCATCAAGCTTGACTTGAGCGGCGGCTATTTCTTGCAACAATATAAGCGGTGAACCGGGAACGGTTTCGGATTGGTGGAGATATTCGCCACCACCACAGAACCCGTCAATCAAAGTGATCCGAAGGGATTCATGGCGCGGGTTTGCTGTCAGTATCTCGATGTAACGTTCAAGATAGGCGCGCAGCAGCCTATGTTTAGCCCGACTGTGCGGATCAAGCTTTGGCGGAGCTTGGCCGACAATCCATTCATACTTCGGCGAGGACATTGGGAAGTCCTGAGTCTTGCTATTTGCGTACGGGAACAAATACAGAACATTTGTTTTGAACTGTCAATGAGGTGCGGTCTGACGAAATTTCATTCCGTCGCCCGTTTTTCGCCACCTGCCCAGTCACCGCCCTTGCAGCGCCGGGCGCCGCTTCCGCCACCCTCACCGCCACCTATTCACGGCCCTCAGCGCGAGCCACGCTCCGAACAGGATGAAAAGCATCATAGCGGCGGACGTGATGTAGAGCAGGGGATGGCGCGTTTCCGCGAGCGAGCCTTCCAGATTGAGGTGTATGGCGGCAAACCCCATGACCGTATCCATGATTCCTCCGCCGAGGAGGCCGGCCACGAGGAAGCCTGCAAACGCGGTTATGATGCTCACGATCCACCCCAACACGCCGCGCTTGTTCGTCCACGCCTCGTGAATGCCCACGACAAGCGCGGCGGCGAGGTAGACAACCGCGAGGGTCATCGCGCCGCCCACGCTGGATTTCGGAACCTCGCCGCTCCATTGGATGATAAGGATGGCGATAACGGCAATCAGCGTGATGTACTTCATGGGGCACTCCTCAACATCCGCTTCTCAAAAATCGCATCCGCTTAGTCCGCCGCCGCTTTTGCCACTGACCGCCTTCGGCCACGATGCGACCGCCGCCGTCGTCACACCCACCGCCTTTCCACTACTTCTCTGTCACGATCACCGTGCCGGTGGCCTGGGCTTCCCATTCGCCGCGGTGTTGCGACATGCCAACGAACGAAATCTGGTCGGGCTTGATCTGGAATTTGTAAGAATCGAGCGCGAGCAGTGTCGGGTCGGAGACCTTGTAGCCCTTGATGGTCACGAGGCCCTTGCCGCGATTGAACTGGCCCGAGACATATTCGATGCCGGTGGCGCCGATGCGGTTGGCCAGATGCGATTTTGGCGGCGTGGCTTTGAGCTCCCAGCTAATCCTCCCCTCGGCTTGACCGCTCTCGGCCGCGTCGAGCTGCATGGCGAAGCCATAGTGGAAGCCGTCGCGCGATTTCCAGTCGCCCTGCCACGTGCTTTCAAGAGATGCGGGGGGTGCTGTCCAGCGATGCCATAGGCGGCCCACGCCGTCGATGGCGCCTTCCGCGTTGGCGAAGACGACGAACAGACTGCCAACGGCGCCGATGATGGCGACGGGATTGCGAATGAGACGCGACACCCAGTTTCGAGTTTCGACGGCCATGTCTTGATCTGCGCGATCTCGCGATTGCGCCCCCACGCTTCTCCGTGGCGGCAATTATCGCCACGGGTTCCATTCAATTATCACGGAGCGCGGCCAAAGTCATGCGGCGGGAGGCCTACTCCGCCGCTACGGGCTTCAATTTCGTAAATGCGCGCAAGTTTGGCCGGCGGCGGCGATGTCACCTGCCTTGAGGGCCGCGCGAACAGCATCCAATTTCATTGCATCGTCTAGTGAAAGGAATGGCGCCCATTCGTGATCCTCTTCGAGGAGCACGACATCGACTTCCGCAGCGTATCCCCCCGCGTGTACAAACTTCGTTGCTTGGCGCGTTGCTTCATTTTCGTCTCCTGAAATCGGCGCTCCAGAGGCTTGGGTCTGGCCGGTACACCGTAATCACAACCGCCGGACTCACCGTGCCCTTGCGCAACCCCCAAACGACATGAACTGGGCGACCGCCCAGGTCCTGTTGGAGAACTAGTACGCTAGGACCAAGATGTGCTTCTGGATAGTCCCCAAGCGCAATCGCCGAAGCTGCACCTGAGGAAATAGTGAATGCATCAATATCATTTTCCTCGTGACGCTCATAGGCGTGATCGGAAAACAGGACTTCACCCCGGATTGCCAAGGCCTGAATTATTTTCAGGGTGTCGCTCATTCGTGCGTCCTTACCCTCTGCTCACTCCGCCGCCTGTTTCTTGCCGCCGCTTTTTGCTTGCCCGCCTCCGGCAGGACTCTTCGCGGGCTTTGATGATGCGGCAGCAGCCACCGGCCGCCTTGCCAACAGTTCCTTCAGATACTTCCCCGTGTAACTCTCTTTGACCTTCGCCACATCTTCCGGCGTTCCTTCCGCCACAATACGCCCGCCGCCGTCGCCGCCTTCGGGGCCGAGATCGATGATCCAGTCGGCGGTCTTGATGACTTCCAGATTGTGCTCGATGACGACGACGGTGTTGCCCGCGTCGGCGAGCTCGTGCAGCACTTCGAGCAACTTGGCGACGTCGTGGAAATGCAGGCCCGTGGTCGGCTCGTCGAGGATGTATAGCGTGCGGCCCGTTGCGCGGCGCGACAACTCCTTCGATAGCTTGATGCGTTGCGCTTCGCCGCCCGAGAGCGTCGTCGCCTGCTGGCCGATGTGAATGTAGCCCAAGCCGACGCGCGCCAGTGTTTCGAGTTTGTCGCGGATCGACGGCACGGCTTTGAAGAAGTCCGCGCCTTCCTCGACCGTCATGTCGAGCACGTCGGCGATCGATTTGTCCTTGAACATCACCTGCAGCGTCTCGCGATTGTAGCGCTTGCCCTTGCATTCCTCGCACGTGACGTAGACGTCGGGCAGGAAGTGCATCTCGATTTTCAAGACGCCGTCGCCCTGGCACTTCTCGCAGCGCCCGCCTTTGACGTTGAACGAAAAGCGGCCCGGCTCATAGCCGCGCGTTTTGCTCTCCGGCAGGCCGGCGTACCACTCGCGCATCGGCGTGAACGCGCCCGTGTACGTCGCCGGGTTCGAGCGCGGCGTGCGGCCGATGGGGCTTTGATCGATGTCGATGATTTTGTCGAAAAATTCGATGCCGGTGATTTTGTCGTGCTCGCCCGGGATGCTCTTTGGCGTTGTTCAATTTGCGCGCCACGGCTTTGTAAAGCGTGTCGATCAGCAGCGAGGATTTGCCGCCGCCGGAGACGCCGGTGATGCAGGTGAAAAGCCCGACCGGGATCGACGCGGTGACGTTTTGCCAAGTTGTTTGAACGCGCGCCGATGACCGTGAGTGCCTTGCCCTTTTCCGCGATGCGGCGGTTGCGCGGCACGGAAACTTGGCGCCGGCCGCGAGAGTAATCGCCAGTCAGGCTTGCGGGCGTGTCATAATATCTTGCGGGCTGCCTTGCGCGACGATCTCGCCGCCGTGGATGCCGGCACCCGGGCCGATATCGACAACGTAATCGGCGGTCATGATCGCGTCTTCGTCGTGCTCGACGACGATGACGGTGTTGCCGATGTCGCGCAGATGCCTCAGCGTTTCAAGAAGCCGCGCGTTGTCGCGCTGATGCAACCCGATCGAGGGCTCGTCGAGCACGTACAGCACGCCCGTCAGACCCGAACCGATTTGCGAAGCCAAGCGGATGCGCTGGCTCTCGCCGCCGCTCAATGTGCCGGAGCCGCGCGAGAGTGTGAGGTATTCGAGGCCGACGTCGTTGAGGAATTTCAAGCGGTCGCGGATTTCCTTCAAAATGCGCGTCGCGATTTCGGTTTGTTGTTTGGTGAAGGTCTTCGGCACTTCGGCGAACCAGATATTCGCCGCCTTGATCGAGAGATCGCCGACTTCGCCGATGTGCTTCGCCGCCGATTTTGACCGCGAGCGATTGCGGTTTCAATCGATACCCGCCGCACGCGTCGCACGGATGCGCTGCTTGATAGCGCGAGAGTTCCTCGCGCACCCAGTCGCTGTCGGTTTCTTTCCAGCGCCGTTGGATGTTGCCGATGACGCCTTCGAACGGTTTTTCAGTCGTGTAATTGCGCGCGCCGTCCCAGTAAGTGAACGTCATGTCTTCGTCGCCCGAGCCGTAAAGCAGCGCGAGCTGGACGTGCTTGGGCAATTTCTCCCACGGCGTCTTCATCGAGACTTTGTAGAACTTGGTGAGGCTTTCGAGCGTCTGTTCGTAATAGGGAGACGTGGTGCCGGACTTCGCCCACGGGAATACCGCGCCGTCAGCTAGGCTCAACGAGCCGTCCGGCACGACAAGATCAGGCTCAAAACGGAGTTCAGAGCCAAGGCCATCGCAAGTCGGGCAAGCGCCGGCCGGGGCGTTGAACGAGAAGAGCCGCGGCTCGATCTCGTCGATGGTGAAGCCCGATACGGGGCAGGCGAAGCGCGCGGAAAATACGATGCGCTCGTGGGTGTCGTTCTTGGATTTGTTGGCGCCTTCGGTATCGGTTTTCGAGAGCGGCTTATCGACATACTCGGTGATGGCGAGGCCGTCGGCAAGTTTCAAGGCTTGCTCGAAACTATCCGCGAGCCGCGTGCCGAGGTCTTTCTTGACGACGATCCGGTCGACCACGACGTCGATGTCGTGTTTGAATTTTTTGTCGAGCTTCGGCGCGTCGCCAATCTCGTAGACTTCGCCGTTGATCTTGACGCGCTGGTAGCCCTTCTTCTGCCACTCCGCGAGTTCCTTGCGGTACTCGCCCTTGCGGCCGCGCACGACCGGGGCGAGGAGGAGGAGGCGTGTGCCCTCGGGCAGCGCCATCACGCGATCGACCATTTGGCTAACGGTCTGACTTTCGATTGGCAGTCCCGTTGCCGGCGAATACGGAACGCCGACGCGGGCGAACAGCAGACGGAGGTAGTCGTAAATCTCGGTCACGGTGCCGACGGTCGAGCGCGGGTTCTTGCTCGTTGTCTTTTGTTCAATCGAGATCGCGGGCGACAGGCCGTCGATGTGATCGACGTCGGGCTTCTGCATCATCTCGAGGAACTGGCGGGCGTAGGCGCTCAAGCTCTCGACGTAGCGGCGCTGGCCCTCGGCATAGATGGTATCGAAGGCGAGCGAGGATTTGCCGGATCCCGACAAGCCCGGTGAACACGACCAGCGCGTCACGCGGAATTTCGAGATCGACGTTTTTCAAATTGTGCTCGCGCGCACCGCGAACGTGGATGGTTTTCATCAGCTCGGAGCCTGGACGCATCGGAGGGCGGGCGGGGGTGGCCGGGCGCGGAGCGCTGGCGGTTTTTTTGGGAGCTTTTGTCATGGCGAAACGTCTAGCCGAGGCACAGCCACAGGGCAATGCGGCGGGATATGGCGGCGCCCAATAGGCTGACAATCAGGCCTTATTCATCAACTCCGGAAACCAGCGCTTCATGCCCCTGTCGCGGTAGGCGGGGAGGTTGGGGAGTGTTTCCGCGTGATCGCGGATAGGTGTTTCGAAATGTGCGCATAGAACGCTGGCGACCGACGACCAGACGGAAGCGTCGGCGCCGCAGGGTTCGGCGCCCATGAGGAAGGCTTTGTTCCCGAGAAACGCCGAAAGGGCGTCGAGGTCACGCTTGGCAAGAAGCTCACGGCCGGCTTGCGTGTGGCGGCCGAGTCCTTGGCCCTTCAACGTGCGTTTCACGGATCGATGGATCATAGCAATGATAAACGGGCGGAGTGGGGCGGGGGCATCGTCGAAGAAGTGTTTCGGGCCTTTTTCAAAGTTGGCCTTGTTCATCCAGCGTAGGTCCACCACGATCCAATAGAGATGTTCCTCGCAAAGTGTCTGGAAGGCGAGCGCGACGGCTTTTTCTTCCGGCGTCAAATTGCCGTCGAACTTCGCGCCGTGTTCTTTCTCAAGGTAGAGCCGGATGAAGGTCGAATCGCCGAGCAGCTTTCCGTTCTCTTCGATGTAGGGAATTTTGCCCTTTGGTGCCTTGGTGAAGTTGGCCTTGGCTTTCGTGTAAGGCACGCCCGACATCTTGAGTAGAATTTCAGCCTTGCTGACAAAGGGGCTCGCGTCGGACAAACCGAAGCGGGGGCCGGAGCCGAAAAGTGTGATCATGGTTGACGAACTTCCATAATATATGACGACCTTCGGTAGCTTGGCATGCTATGAACCAAAAACGGCAAAAGCCAGGAAGATGCAGGTCGGGCCGCGCCGGTTTCCAGATTGAGCTAATGTATCTCAAATCCCTGACGGCTGCGGATTTCATTCTTTGTGCGCCCGGCTGCGCAATAAATATTCCGATTGCTGCGGTGTCAGAGACCCAGATACTCGCGCGCCTCCGGCGGGGCAGGTCATTCACCGCATCGACGATTGCCGGATCATTGGTCCGCCGGCGGCCGCGCGGCGGTTTACAACCGGTAAAAATATAACGAAAAATTGCTCCTTTAATTCATTCTCAAAATTCCTCGCGCATGTTTGGCCTGAGGCTCCGTCAGCGGTTCGCGTGCGATCCCGAGGGCCAAATCGCTAGTTGCGCGTGGGAAGCAAGAGATGCCTTCGATCAGTTTGACGACCGAGCAAGCGGGACTGCAAATCACCGGGCATGGCTATTCATGGACCGCGGAGATGGGAACGCCGGCGGCCGTGACGTACGGTTTTCGCGAGTCGGCGCCCCTCTATTACAACTCAAGCCACAACGAGCAGAATACCTTCTCGCAGGTCAGTGCCAGCGAAATGGCGGCGTTCGAATTGGCATTGTCGCTTTGGAGCGATGTCGCCGGGATCACCTTCGAAGCCGCCAATCCGGGCGGCTATACCAACAATGCCGTCATGTTGTTCGCCAACTACAACAATCCCGGCGATGGTGCTGGCGGCTTCGCTCAATACCCGCTCTACAAAATCACGCATCCGGACGCCGTCGAAGGCGATGTTTGGATGCAGGTTGGAGCGGCCGACTCGCAACCGCTCGGCGGGTACAACTTCCTCGCCATCATGCACGAAGTTGGGCATGCGATCGGCCTCGAGCATCCCGGCGACTATGCCGCCGCTCCGGGCGTATTTCCCACGTATAATAACAACGCCGCATATGTCGAAGATACTCAACAATACACGATCATGAGCTATTTCGACGCCTGGATTACCGGTGCAAGGCACTACGAAACTTATCCGGCTTTTGCACTGAGCCCGTCGACGCCGATGCTCCACGACATCGCGGCGGCGCAGCGCCTGTACGGCGCGAACATGTCGACCCGAACAGGCGATACCGTTTATGGTTTCAACAGCACGGCGGACCGGGCCCCGTTCGATTTCTCTACCAACGCCGATCCCGTCGTGACCATCTGGGATGCTGGCGGAAGAGACTGTCTCAATGTGTCGGGCTACTCGGCAAATCAGGTCATCAACTTGCGTGCCGAATCCTTCTCCGACGTCGGCAAGCTCACCAAAAACGTCGCGATTGCCGCCGGTGTCGTCATCGAGGACGCGGTCGGCGGCAGCGGGTCGGATAAGATAACCGGCAATGCGGTCGCGAATAAACTGAGCGGCAACGCGGGCAATGATATCATTTATAGCTTAGAAGGTAGCGACTTCCTTTTCGGTGGATTGGGCAACGATACTTTAAACGGCGGCACGGAGAACGACATTCTGACCGGCGGCACGGGTCGCGACATCATGACAGGCGGCACCGGATACGACGATTACGATTTCAATTCAGCCGGCGAAATCGGCAAGGCGGCGACCCGCGACGTCATCAAGGACTTCCAGCACCTCATCGACGACATCGATCTCAAAACTATCGACGCGAATGGAGCGGCTGCTGGCAACGCGGCGTTTAGGTTCCTGGCAACGAAAGGCGCCGCCTTTACAGGTGTCAAAGGCCAGCTGCACTGGCTCCAGATCAACGCCGCCGGCACCGCTAGCGACAAAACCATCATCGAAGGCGATATCAACGGCGACAGGAAAGCCGATTTCCAAATCGAGTTGACGGGTCTCAAGGCTTTGACCGCTGCCGATTTCATTCTCTGATCGCTCGCGCGCCCGCCTTGGCGCGGCACCGCGTGAGGAACGCCCGTGAGCCAAGCCTCGCACCAGGCCCTCAGACCAGCTCTTGAGCCAACCCACACCGAAGCCGGACACCGGCTTAGACACCCCTGAACCGCCTCAGGCGCTCCTGAACGCCGCCTGAACCACCCGCTCAAGGGCCGTTCAAGGCGAGGTTTGTAGTGATCTCGCCATAACCCGGCTATAGTCAGCGAGTACACCCCATGGCATGCGCAAGTGTTTACTTCGAAGAGGCAATGCAAATGACCGACTACTCACAGAATTCCAAGCTCTCCGCGCTCGCGGCGCACGGCGAAGTCGCCGTCAACAAAACCATGTCGCTGGTCAAACTCGGCGTGCTCGCCGTCTCGGTCGCAGCCGCAATCCCTACGGCCCGCAATCTCTATTACTCTTGGACCACGGGCGTTCCCTTCAACCAGGTTGAGCACCGGCTGACGCAAGCCGAACTTCTTGAAAAAAACTTCGACTGCAAGATCGACTACCGCGCCTTGTCGGCGGCTAGCGGCGCTAAAGTCGATGTCGGATCGTGCGCCAAGACAGGTGATATTTCGATCAAGATTTCCGGTCCCAACGGACAAGTGAACTACGAGTGGATCGCGTTTGAAAAACTCCCCAAACCGGCGTCAACGCAAGCCGCGTCGCTCATGGACATGATCATAACAGCCGCGATTGCTGAAGAGGTGGCGAGGCCGAAGGCTGCACCCGCAGCAACCCCGATTGTTGTCGCAGCAGCAGAGACAGAAGTTCTTTGCCAAGCGAAAGCCAAGGACATGATCACGCGCGTCGTCAAAGAAGCCGGCAAGTGCTTCAAGGAAACCGTTTCACTTTTCAAAGGAACGGTTGAGAAGCGCGAAGAAGTGGCGTGCGACAAGGCTTGCCCCGCGCCTTAAAATGCCAGAGGCGCCCAGAGGCGCCCAGAGGCGCAATGAACGCCCAAAGAACGATTTCAGAAATTTACGCGCGGCGCTTCGGTCAAGGAGCGCCGCGTATTTTTTGCTTGCGCGTCTCGAACACGCGGCAGGCACGCGTGAGAAATCTTGTGTGATGTACAACAAGATCTCTTGACGTCAATGAAATAGGGGTGTTCACTCATGTTTCGTGAAGCCGCCGCTGCAAGTTGAGAAAAAGCGAGACGGATCCCGGCCCATGCGGCCGCTAAACCCTCGGCTTTCCTTGCGGTAACGAGGCCTGTAGTAACGAACGGGTTTCGAGGTCGCGCCTCACGCAGTTGAAACAGCTGATGGAGGAAGGATGACGCCACCTGGTACATTCGGACCTCGCCCGGGAGCGAGGTCACGGCTTGGATAGCGCACTTGAGCCAATAGCTATGCTTATTGGGGCTATGCTGGTCCTCGCCGCCACACTCAAAATTTGGATACTTCATACGAGGGCGTTGGCGCGATCACGCCACCAGAGCCTCGCACAAAAAGCCCGGTTATAGTCTGGGCACACCATCGAAGGTAGCGAACCCCGCGCACGTCTGAGGACGTCGCGGGGTTTTCATTTTTGGGCTGCCGCGCGGTTGGAGTCGTTCGCGCAGTGCGCAGGCTATCGCTAGAGCGCGGCGCGTCAGGCCGGCTGTCGCGACCGCTTAGAAGTCCCCTTGCTGAAGTTCGGCAACGGCAATAAAAATTTGAGATGCCAGGAACCGTAAAGCTTTATTCTGCCTATTCGGCTTGAACCCTCCGCAAAGGGAATCCCCCGCTCCGGTTCCTGGCTGCGCTTACTTTCGCGCGTCGAGAGTGCGCCTGCAAC
>CAVXTJ010000014.1:0-20177 GCA_963764605.1 uncultured Alphaproteobacteria bacterium | reverse complement strand
ACCTTTCCGTGTGTGACGGTCTGATCATGCACCTCAATGGCCCATGCGCCGTTGTTCGCCACCGCGATCAATACGGGCGCCTGATGGCGCACGGCCGTATCGAGTTCCATGGCGTTGAAGCCGAATGCGCCATCGCCGGTGGCTACAAGCACGGTTTTATCCGGATAGGCGAGGCTTGCGGCGACGCCGTAGGGAACGCCGACGCCGATACAGCCGAAGGGTCCAGGGTCGAGCATCTGAGGAGCGTTCAAGCCGATGCGGGCGAAGGCGAGAAAATCACCGCCATCGGTTATAATGATGCGATCCTCGGGCATGGCGTCCTGCAGCGCGGCGAGAACCTTGTTGGGATTGAGCTTGCCGTCTTTGCCCGCTGGTGCTGCTGCCATACTCACTTTGAGTTTTGCGGCACGTAAATCGTGATCGGCGTGCAGCTTTTGCGCCCAGGCCTTATCGACAGAAGAAGCACGGTTGCCGGCTTTCTCGATAAGCGCACTCAGCGCCGCGGCTGGGCTTGCGAACACTTCAACGACGCCGCGGCGATTGTCGCGCACTTCGCCGGGAACATCGCCGATGCGCACGAATTTCGCATCTCCGAACACGGCCGGTGAGCCGAAGGCTAGCTGGAAGTCGAGCCGCCGGCCAACCGTGAGTATGACGTCGGCATCACCCATGACGGCGCCGCGCATGGCGCTGACGACCGAGGGGTGATTGTCGGGCACGAGTCCGCGGCTTTCGCCCGTGTCGAGATAGACGGCGCCGAGGCGATCGAGCAGGTCACACAGCTCCTTGCCCGCACTGCGCGCACCGCGCCCTGATATGACGAGCACTCGGCGGGCCGACCACAAGACATCGACGGCCTTTGCAATGGCATCGGGATTGGGGAGGCTTAAGGCGCAGGCCTTAGGCGCGAGGTGTTCTTCGAGCTGCAAGGCCTTGGGAACTTCGGCGCGCAATGTATCGGTCGGAAAGTCGATAAAGGATGGACCCGGCTCACCGCCCTCTCCAAACGCGCAGGAAATTGCCTCATCGAGTTCAGCCAGCGCCCGCGAGGACTCGCGCACCGTTCTGGCGTAACGCGTGATGGATCTGACAAGCTGCGGCTGATCGAGATCCTGGAGCGCGCCGCGGTTCTCCTGCGGCCGCGTTACTGTGCCGGAGAGTACGAGGACCGGAGCGCGGGACACGTGGGCATTGGCGATGCCGGTGATGGCATTCGTAAAGCCGGGGCCGGCCGTGACCAGCGCCACACCCAATTCGCCCGTCAATTCCGCGTGCGCTTGCGCCATATGCACCGCGCAGCGTTCGTCGCGCACGTCGATGATGCGAATGCCTTCGGCGTCGAGCCGCATCCAAATCGGCATAATGTGGCCGCCGCAAAGAGCGAACACGTGTTTGACGCCGCGCGCCTTGAGGGTGCGGGCAATGAGACCGGCTACGCTATCGGGAGAAATTGTCATGACATTAGACCATCAAAGCAATGAGGAAGGATAAGGTGAGCACCGAAACGACGTGCGTCGTCAGGATCGCACCCGAGGTCACGCCGGTGTCGCGTTCGTACGTCTTGGCGATGGTGAATATGCCTGAGCCGATGGGAAGCGCACTCAAGAGAATAGCCGCCTGAGCCCACATCTTCGGCATCGAGAACACATATATTACCAAGACCGCCGTGATGGCAGGCTGCAAGAGCAGCTTGAGCGCCGTCAGCCGGGCAATCGCGGCGTAGTCGTGGCTTGCGAGTTTTGTCTGCGCCAGCGACAGGCCGATACAGAAAAGCGCCGTGGGAGCTGCTGCATTGCCAAGCAGCAGTGCAAACTGTTCGAGCGGCGATGGGACGGTCAATCCGGTCACGCTCGCCGTGATCCCGGCAAGCGGAGCGATGAACAATGGATTGCGAATGAGCGAAGCGAGGACCTGCCGACGGCGTGCCGCAAGTTTCCGCCCCCCTTCAACACCAGCTCGACGAGGATGATCGCGAGAAGGAACTGCACACAGGCCGTGAGCAACACCGACATCGCAGCAGGAGCAATCCCCTCGCGGCCGAAAACGAGAAGGCACAACGGCACACCCATGAAGCCGACATTGCTGTAGCCCGCATTGCAGCCTTCGATCAGCGCATCGGCTGCCGGTTGACCTTTGCGGCGGCTGATGGCGTAGCCCACCATCCAGGTGACGGCGACGCCTGCAGCGAACGCCGCAAGAAAGCCCAACTGGCGCAGTTGATCCGGTGCGGCCTTGGCCATGGCAATGAAGATCAGGGCAGGCAGCGCGAAATAGAAGGCGAAGCGGTTGAGGGTGTCGGTGGCGGAGGGTTCGAATCGTCCCGAACGCCCGGCGAGGAAGCCGAGGAGCATGAGGCCGAACACCGGCAGAGCTGCATTCAAGACTGTGTGCATGCGCGGGCCCGATGGATCTATTTGGTTTTGGCATTTTGCGCGTACCTCGCCTTAAGCTCGCGGTGCAGGATCTTGCCTGTCGCGTTGCGTGGCATGTCGTGATCGGCGATGAAGGCGAAGGCGCGCGGGCGCTTGTATCCGGCCAGCCGCTCCTTAGTCCAATCGTTGAGATCAGCTTCGGTGAGCGTTTCGCCTTGATGGGGAACAACAATGGCAAGCACGCTCTCGCCCCACTTCTCATGCGGGATGCCGACGACGGCGACGTCTTTCACCTTCGGATGCGCGCCGACCGCGGCCTCGACCTCGGAAGGATAGACGTTCTCGCCGCCGGAAATGATCATATTGCTCTTGCGATCGACGAGCCGGATGTAGCCATTGCTATCGCGCAGCGCCATGTCGCCAACGGTGCAATAATCGTCGCGGAAAGCGTCCTTGGTTTTTTCCGGGAGTTTCCAATAGCCGTCGAAGGTGTATGGATTACAGGAATAAAGTTCGCCAGCCTCGCCGTCGGGCACTTCCGCGCCGTCTTCGTTCAAGATCTTAATGGGCGCGGAACCGACGCACTCGCGGCCCACGGAACCGAGCTTGTCGAATTGTTCGTGGGGATGCAGCATCGTCACCCAGCCTGTCTCGGTGGAGCCGTAGAGTTCGAAGAGGCCGGAATTGCCGAACATCTCCATCACGGCGCGTTTGGTATCGGCGCGCGCCGGCGCTGACGAAATCATGAGCTTGCGAACGTGCGAGAGGTCGTACTTAGCTTTCACATCGGCTGAGAGCGCAAGCATCATGATGTAATGGGTTGGAACCAAGGAGGTGAATGTCGCGCCGCCCTCAGCCAGCGTGCGCACGCATTCCTCCGGATCGAAATTCTTGCGCGAATAGATTGTGGTGGTGGCACCGCAGTAGGCGAACGCGCCGAAGAAATAGAGCGAGTTCGCGTGACACATCGGCATGACAAGGAGGGCACCGTCATCGCGATTGAGCCCAAGTTCAATGGCCGTGACGAGCGCCATATTGGCGGCACCCCGATGGCTGCGGATTGCGCCCTTGGGATTGCCCGTGGTGCCGGACGTGTACATGAGAGTCCAGGGATCGGAGAGGCCGTGGTGCTGCTCGGGTTCGGCATCGCTCGCCGCGCAGATCAACTCTTCATAGTCGCGGCATCCCGTTATGGGTGCGCGCCCGAAGCCGATGATGCGATCATGCGCGACGGGGAGGTGGGCGCCCATATCCTCGATGACGCTGGAGAGTTCATCCTGCAGGATGATTGCCGATGCTTCGGCGTTCTCGATGATGTAGGCAGCTTCGCGTGCCGTAAGGCGGAAGTTCACCGGCACGGCGACCAAGCCAGCTTTGGCGGTGGCAGCGTAGATCTCGGCCCATTCGAGGCAATTGTAGGCGAGAATGGCAACGCGGTCGCCTTTGCGCAACCCGAGACCCAGAAGTGCGTTCGCAAGGCGGCAAGAGCGTGCATTCCATTCCCGGAAAGACAGCGAACGTTCGAGGTCGCGCGCTCCGGGCTTGTCAGGAAAGAGGCGCGCGTGCGCGGTCAACATTAAACCGAGGTTGAGTAGGTCCATATCAGTCCTGTCCTACGCATTTGTCAGCGATCGTCATTTGAGGAACCCGATGGAGAGGAATGGAAATGCGGCGACGATAATGACGCCCAGGAACAGTGCAATTACGTAAGGAGCAATTTCGCGCATGCCTTTGTCGGGGTGAACCTTGCCGATAGCGCACGCTGCATAGTAGCCGACCCCGAAGGGCGGCGAGAAGAGACCGATGCCCATCGAGAGCACGACGATCATAGAATAATGCACAGGATGGATGCCGAGAGTTTTCGCGATGGGGAAAAGCATGGGGCCGAACAGGACGATAGCGGGAATTCCCTCGAGCACGCTGCCAAGCACAATGAAGGCAATAATAGAGATGACGATAAAGCCCGCCGCCCCGCCTGGCACATTCGACATCGCGTCGGCCAGTTGGTGAGAGAAGCCAGATTGCGTCAGCGCCCAGGCCATGGCGGTCGCCGTGCCAATGATCAACAGGATCGCGCCCGAAAGAGAAGCCGTCTCAACAAGAAGTTCATGCAACCGCCCCCAGTCGAAGCGGCGATAGAAGACTAGGCCGGCGAGCGCGCAATAGGCAATGCCGAGCGTCGAAACCTCGGTGGCGGTCGCCACGCCGTTGACCACAGCAGCGCGAATGACGAACGGAAGGGCGAGGGCGGGTGCTGCGATGGCGAATGCGCTTGCGATTTCCTTTCCCGAGGCGCGGCGCACGTGGCTCAAGTCGTCGTTGCGCGAGCGCCAGAACACCAGCATGCACAGCATCGTACCCAGCACGAGTGCAGGCACGAGGCCGCCCGTGAACAAGCTGGCGATGGAGACGCCCGTGACCGAGCCGATAGTGATGAGCACAATGGAAGGCGGAATGGTTTCCGTCTGCGCGCCGGTGGCGGAGAGCAGCGCGATGAGATCACCGTCGCGGGCGCCACGTTTGCGCATTTCAGGAAAGAGCACCGGCGCCACCGCGGCCATATCGGCCACCTTCGACCCCGAGATGCCTGAGACCAAGTACATTGCCGCGATGAGCACATATTGTAGCCCGCCGCGCACGTGGCCCAGAAGCGAGGCGAGGCACTCGACCATCGCCTTGGCCATGCCGGTCATCTCCACGAGCTTACCGAGGAACACGAACAGGGGAATGGACAGCAAGATGAGATGGCTCATGCCTTCGTCCATCCGGGTGGGGATGATGGACAGGGGTACGTCCGTGGTGATGACGAGATAAGCGTAGGTCGTCAGAGCGAATGCAAATGCGATGGGGATGCCTGAAAGAACGCAGCCGGAAAGTGCAACGATGAAGAATAGGACGAGGTTGAAATTTCCGAACCTGGCAAAGACCGGAGCCGCAGCGTAGAGCAGTGCGAGGAGGGCGGCCGTCGCGCCGACGGTCAGAGCCGCAAAAGGCATGCGCATCAGCTTGAATGCCGCGAACGCGATCATCAGGCCGATACCGGCAGGGATGGCCGCGACGCGCCAGGAGTCCGGCACGGAGAGTGCGGGTGACAGGATGACGTGCTCTTCATGCATATAGCTCAAAGCGGATGGCAGGATCAGCGCCAGGAAGACGAAGGGTGCTGCAATGGCCAGCGTATTTAGCTTCGCTCTCGCTTTGTCGCCATAACGGCCCAACGCGGCTGTCATACGCATGTGCTCGTCGCGGCGGAAGGCAATTGCGGCGCCAAGCATCGCGAGCCACAGAAACAGGATTGAGGCGAGCTCGTCCACCCATGCGATGGGATTGTGGAGAACGTATCGGGCAAACACGCCCGCAAACAGAATGACGATCTCGGCGGCGACAAGCAACGACGCTGCAATTTCGACGAGTTTGCCGAGAAAGTTGGAGGCACCCTCGTTCTGTTTAGGCGCCGCGCCGGGTTCAGTGTGTGTGAGTTCCATCACTTTACCCCAAGTGCCCAGTGAACTTTTCGAGGATGGCCCAAGCCTCATCGCCGAACTTCTCACGCGCGCGTGCGTAAAAGCCGCTTGCGGCGAGCACTTGGCGGAAGGCCTCAGGATCGACGGAGGCGAATTGCAGGCCCTTGTCCTCGAGTTCCTTGCGTAGCGTGATGTTTGCCTCTGCGATGTCGCCACGCTCTTTGAGCGCTGCCGCATTGAGGTATTTGCTCAATATGGCTTGAATGTCTGGCGGCAGGCCTTGCCATTTGCGTTCGTTTGCCACCAGCCAGAAGCCGTCCCAAGCATGGTTCGTCAACGAGCAGAATTTCTGCACTTCGTAGAATTTCGCGATGTTGATGAGAGAAAGCGGATTTTCCTGGCCGTCCGCGATTCTCGTCTGGAGCGAAGAATACGCTTCGTTGAGTGGAATGCTGACGGGGGCGGCCTGCAAGGCTTTGAACATGGCGACCCAAAGCGGAACGACGGGCACGCGGATCTTGAAGCGCTGAAGATCGGTTGGCGACAGAATGGGCTTGGTGCTGGTGGTGATCTGCCGGAAGCCATTGTCCCAAACAGCATCGAATGGATGGAGACCCGTCTTAGCCAGCTGCGTTCGCAAGTGGTTGCCGAGCGCGCCGTCCATCGAGGACCAGACTTTATCATAGCCCGAAAAAGCAAAGCCGACGCCTGGCAGCGCCATAACGGGGACGAGCGTCGATACCACCGTGCCTGGAAACGTCGCGAGTTCCAGCGCGCCCGAGCGAATCTGCGACAGCATGCTGGGGTCGCCGCCCAGCTGATTGTTGGGGAAGAGTTCGATGGCGACCGCGCCTTGGGTCTCGGCGGCGATGGCGGCGATAGCTTCGCGCAGCCGGTTGTTTACAGGGTGCGCACCGGGCAGGTCGTTACCGAGCTTGAGGCGGTGCACGCCCGCATTCGCCTGCGCCGCCGGGGGCAGCGCGACTGAACAGGCCACTGCTGTGGCCGCTCCGGTCAGCACACGTCTGCGGCTCAGTTTCGTCACGTCACGGCTCCTCTGTCCGCCCTTGGATCAGCGACCCTTACTTTGAATTCAGAATTCAATCAAGAGAATTCAGAATTCAGAATACGGTTGCGTGGAGTAAATCGGCAGGCTATGCTGTCCCAGCCATCATAAGGAGCCGCGACACGTGAGACCACTGGCAAACCAGCAGAGCCTGACCGAGCAGGTGTACGAAGTTATTCTCTCCGAAATTATTGCCGGGCGGCTCACGGACAACCCGCGCCTGATCCAGGACGATCTCGCCAAGACACTCGGTGTCTCGCGCCAACCTGTGCAACAGGCGCTTTTGCTGCTGCGCAACCAGGGCTTCTTGCGCGACGCGCCGGGCCGCGGTCTCGTGGTCGCGCCTATCGAGCCCGAGTTCGTGCGTAATCTTTTTGAGTTGCGTGCCGTCGCTGAAGCTCTGGCCTGCAGGCTTGCGGCCGAGAGAGGCAGCAAGGACGCGGCGAGGCTTGGGCCTAAGTTTATCGACGAGGGGCGCAAGGCGGAGCGCGAAGGCTCGGTCACGAAACTCATCGCGGCCGATATGCGCTTTCACGAATTTCTCTATGAGATTTCCGGAAACAGGCTGATCAAGGAGACGATGCAACCCTACTGGGCACATCTGCGCCGCTTGATGGGTGAGGTGCTGGTGAAGGACGAGACGCCGCGCAAGATTTGGGATCAGCACGAAGCCATTCTACAGGCCATCATTCGCGGCAACGGCGCAAAGGCCGAGGAACTTGCGCGCGCCCATATCACCAAGGCAGTGGAGGTCTTTATCACGCGGCTTGAGAATGTGCGTGATGACGGAGGAAGGCCGCAGTCGCGCGCTTCCTAGGCGCTGCACACCACCGGATTGAAATCTCTCAACAGCAGGATCGTGTCATGAACGCAGTTTTTGTCGTCGCCGCACAGCGTACAGCCATCGGAAATTTCGGAGGAAGTCTCAAGGATTCGCCGCCTGCCGCTCTCGGCGCGACGGTCACGCGGGAAGCGATCGCGCGTGCCGGCATAGATCCCGCGCGCATTGGCCACGTCGTCTTCGGGCAGGTCGTCCCCACGGTGCCGGAAGATGCCTATCTCGCGCGTGTCGCGGCTGTGAATGCCGGTGTGCCATTCGAAACGCCTGCCTTGACCGTGAACCGTCTGTGCGGCTCTGGCTTGCAGGCGATCGTTTCAGCTGCACAAGCGATCATGCTGGGCGATTGCGAGGTTGCGATTGGAGGCGGCGCAGAGGTGATGAGTCGTGCGCCGCATCTCGTGACCACGGCGCGCTTTGGCCAGAAGATGGGCGATACCGCATTCATCGATACCATGATCGGTGCGCTGACCGACCCCTTCAACAGGGTGCACATGGGCGTGACAGCCGAGAACGTGGCCGAGCGCTATCAGATCACGCGCGACGACCAGGACTCTCTCGCCCTTATCAGCCAGCAGCGCGCCGAACGCGCCATCCGCGAAGGCCGCTTCAGGGACCAGATCGTTCCCATCGACGTTAAAGTGAAGGGCAAGGCGACCAGCTTTGATACCGACGAGTACGTGCGCTTGAATGCGAAGGCTGATGACTTCTCCAAGCTCAAACCGGTCTTCAAGCGCGACGGCAGTGTGACGGCGGGCAATGCATCAGGCATCAACGACGGCGCGGCAGCGGTCGTGCTTGCGAGCGAAAAAGCAGTGAAAGAGCAGGGGCTGAAGCCCATCGCGCGACTTGTCGCCTATGCGCATGCCGGCGTCGATCCGGCCTATATGGGCATCGGCCCCGTCCCCGCGACGCGCATCGTGCTCAAGCGGGCGGGTCTCAAGATCGGCGATCTCGATGTGATCGAAGCCAACGAAGCCTTCGCCGCACAAGCGTGTGCCGTTTCGCGCGAGCTCGGATTCGATGCCGATAAAGTCAATCCCAACGGCAGCGGCATCTCGCTGGGCCATCCCGTCGGCGCAACGGGGGCCATTATCACCACGAAGCTGATTTATGAAATGCAGCGTACGCGCGCGCTATGGTCTGTCGACCATGTGCATCGGCGGCGGGCAAGGCATCGCGGCTATTTTTGAGAGGGCTTAGGGTGACAGGAAGCAATTGCCTCTAATTGCTCTGTGACCTCGATGTCCAGAAATGGCCCGAACTTTCCGAACGGGCGATGGGTCGGCTTCGGCGAAATCTGGAGACATAGCTGTCTGAAATTTTCAAGTACTTCCGTTGCTTGAGGTTCACCGAGCGCGGTGCGGGCGTGCCGAGCCACAACGCGGCGCGCGATGCTAAGCGCGGCTTCGGCCGCTTCCGGCGGCGGGCTGCGTAGCGCGGCCGGTTTCGGCAAGGCAAAGCGCGAAGGTGAATTGGGGGGTGGGCTGCAGTTGACCCGGAGCTGCCTTCGGAAATGGGACAGTTCCCGCGAGACTAGGGAACTGAAGACCTTGCTCCCGATGTTGTAATGAACGCAGTTCGAATTTCCCACCCCATTGTTTTTGATAATGTACATGCTGAGCCTTTATGCTCTACTCGTCTTATATTTTGTCATCGGATTAGCGCGCGGCGGAGAATAAAAACATGGCTATAAAAAAGGGTACGAACGGAACCAACACGCTAACAGGCACATCAGGCGCCGATCAACTTTTTGGACTTGGTGGAAATGACACTCTGTCGGGGCTTGCGGGCAACGATACTCTCGACGGTGGCACCGGCAAAGACACGATGAAGGGTGGCACGGGTAATGATACCTACATTGTCGACAATATCGCCGACAAGACAATCGAACTTGCCAATCAGGGCACCGATATCGTCAAAGCGAGAGTTTCGTTTATTCTTGCAACGAATGTCGAAAACCTTGAGCTGACGGGCACGGCAAACGTCAACGGCACTGGCAACTCGCTCGCCAACACTATTAAAGGCAACGGCGGCGCTAACCTAGTGAATGGTGGTGCAGGCGCAGATGCGATGTTTGGCGGTGCGGGCAATGATACATATATTGTCGATAACACCGGCGATCTCGCAAACGACAGCTCCGGCGCGCTCGACACCGTCAATGCCTCAGTCAGCTATACGCTAAGCGCAGGAATCGAGATTTTAAATCTCACCGGCACTAGCAACATCAACGGAACCGGCAATACCCTCGCCAACATCATCAATGGTAACTCAGGCAACAACACGTTGAACGGCGGGCTCGGCATCGACAACATGGCCGGCCAAGCAGGCGACGACATTTACATTGTCGACCGGCCGACCGACATCGTCAACGAAGAGGTAGGCGAAGGGACTGACGAAGTTAGATCGACCGGACTGCTCTATATACTCGCACTTGGCATGGAAATCGAACGACTCACTTTCATCGGTACCGGCGACTTTACCGGCTACGGCAACGAGTTCGACAACCTCATTGCAGGTGGATCGGGAGACGACAATCTGTTTGGGGGCTCGGGCCGCGATACGCTGCGAGGCGGTCTCGGAATGGACAGCCTAGACGGAGGGCTCGGCAGCGATGTCTATGAAATCGCCGAGAACGAGATCGCCGCCGGCGAAGTGATTGCGGATAGTGGCTTGGCCGGGACTGATACGCTGAGAACTACTGGAGCCGGGTTCACAATCGACTTGCGCAACGCCGCGCGCATCGAGGGCATCGAAACGCTGACGTTCACCAACGGCCATTCCCTCCTGCTCAGGGCGAACCAATTCGGAAGCGGGCAGCTCTCGAACACTCTCGTCATCGATGGCGGCGGTCACTCAGCAAACTTGAGTATCTATGAAGCTGCCAATTTTGACGGATCCGGCTTGTCGATCAATAATTGGGGGATCACCGGCACGGCTCAAATCTTCGGCACCGCTGGAGCCGACGCTATTGTAGGCACGAGCCTCGCCGATACCATCGACGGCGGTGGTGGCGCGGACATCGTTGACGGGCGTGATGGCGGCGATGTCTACACCTTCAATTTCGACGATATTACTGCAGGCGACGCCATCAACGACACCGGCGCTTCCGGCTCGGACATACTTTCTGTCCTTGCCCTATCGCACGACTTCTCAAACAACACGATCAGCGGCATCGAGCAGCTGTTTATCAGTGGCTCCCAGGTCACCTTTAACGCCAATCAGTTACCTTCAAATCTCGGCATTTCAAGCGGCGGCGGCGCCAACGTTCTCACCTTCAAGAATGCCACGAGCTTTAACGGCAGCAACATCACGTTCAACAATTGGATCGCAAGCTTTGAGACCATTGCGATTGAGGGAACCAGCAGCGCAGACACTATCACCGGCACCACTCAACGCGACGTCATCCGCGGCGGCGCAGGGCTCGATACCATCGATGGAGGCGAAGGAAGTGATGTCTATGTATTCGCTGCAACCTCAGATCTCGCCTTCGGTGAAACAATCGCAGACACCGGCGTGGTCGGCACAGACGTGATTCGTGTGACCGATGGAGCCGCCGCCTCGCTCCAGTTCACAGCCTGCTCTGGGATTGAAGGGTTTGAACTGCGCGGGGCGAGCTTCATATTCGTCAACGCCAGCCAATTGCCGGGCACAGTCTCGGTTGACGGCGATGTGAGTGACCAGACCTTCCTTACCTTCGTCAATGGGGCGACTTTTTCTGCCGCCAGTTGGACATTCACAAATTGGAACGCTACTGACGCCAACGAAATTCAAGTCCAGAGTGGATTTGGTCCCCAAACGATCACGGGGTCTTCCGTCAATGATACCATTCGGTCCTTTGGGACGGACGGCATCACCGTTTATGGCGGCGCGGGCGATGATCTACTGGTGGTCAACACATCCTCCGGGGCTGTCGATACTGTAGACGGTGGAGAAGGCAGTGACGTTTATCAACTCGGTAACCCTGGGTTCCTGTCGGCCGGAGATACATTTTTTGACACCGGCTCGGCGGTGGACACCGATGTCATAGAAATTGCCGGAAATGCGATTACATCTTTGAACGCGCTGACGATTACCGGAATTGAGGGCCTGAGATTTACGAATGACGGTCTGTTTTGGGCTGTGAACACTGCGATGTGGAGTATTCCTACCGACCTTGAAATGACGGGGGCCGGCGGACCAACAGGGAATAGTCTGACTTATCAAAACGTCTCCAACTACGACGCATCCGGTTGGACGTTTGCGAACTGGAGTCCGAACTCCAAAGTCTTCTTCACTGATACTGCCGGCAATGACACGATCACTGGCACGACTGGTATCGATCACATCATCGCATTCGTCGGGGGAAATGACACATTGCGCGGCGGTACCGGCAACGACCTGATACAAGGCGGCGCCGGCAATGATGCGATACGTGGCGGCGCGAACGTCGATAACCTGACGGGCGGTCAGGACGCCGACAAGTTCCAGTTCTCGACGGGAGACGGCGGAATAGGCGCTGGCAACCGGGATCACATCAACGATTTCACGCAGGGTACCGACCTCATCGATCTCAGCGGCATGGGCGCGGTCTTTATCGGCACGGGCGCGTTCACGGGCACCGGCCAGACCCAGGTGCGTTTCTTCGACGACGGCAACCACACCTACATCCAGATCGACGAAGATGGCGACCTCAACGCCGATGCCGAGCAGGAAATTGAGCTTTTGAATGTGGTGCTCACGCTAACTTCAGGAGATTTCATCCTGTAACCGGCGGAAAGGGTCCGACTCCGTCCTCAAGTCATCAAAACTGACTGTGTTATCGTTCGCGAACCACACGGGTATGCGGCCTCGCGCGAAACTGCGCACGGATTGGTGGAGTGCATTGGTCTGACGCCAACGATTTCGGATGCTTGCGGATATGAACAAATACGGGTGCGACCGGAAATCTCTCATTCTGCACCAAGTCTGACATTGCACCCCCTTGACCTTTTGCGCTTCCCACCCCTTATCTCATTCACCAGCCGGCCGGACGGCCGCTGCCGGGTAGATGTAGCGAAGGCGCGCCCTAAAGGCCGCCGAGCGAGAGCAAAACCGGTGGAGGAAAGTCCGGGCTCCTTGAAGGAACGGTGGCGGCTAACGGCCGCCGGGGGCGACCCCAGGGAAAGTGCCACAGAAAACAAACCTCCTTCGGCGTCAGTCAAAGGGAAGGGTGAAAAGGTGCGGTAAGAGCGCACCGCGCGTCTGGTAACAGACGTGGCAGGGCAAACCCCACCGGGAGCAAGATCAAATAGGGGTGGCCTGACGTGCGGGAAACCGCAGCGTCGAGCCCATCTTTAGGCCCGCCACCCGGGTTGATTGCTTGAGGCGCATGGCAACATGCGTCCCAGATGAATGGCCGTCGCGGAGCTCTTGCTGAAAGGTGGGGCCCCAAACAGAACCCGGCTTACAGGCCGGCTGGTACGAAAAAAGCCGGACCCGCTTGGGGATCCGGCTCTTTTCATTTGTTACTCCGCCGCAAAACAATAAAACAACCCCGCGCCGCCGGTGGCTTTGAGGTTGTCTTGGGCACAGCCGCGCGAGCCGTGGGAGGAGTTCCACGACTTCATGTGGCGCGTGTCTTTGAGGCCAACACGGTCGTGATGGCCGACGATGGCAGAACCGTCTTTGTTGGACGTCCAGTTGGCGCAGGTCGTGTCGCTGCCTGCGGTCGAATACATGCCGGCGGGATCGGAGCCTGTCAGGATGTCGTGCATATTGACGGCATCGCCACGTCCGCTGATGGGTTCACCCTTTTCGCTAAGCGCGGTTTGCTTGTTGAGATTGGCCGCGTCCGAATGCAGATCCTCGACGGACTTGGCGATGGCGTCGCCCTTGACGTTGACCCACGGTCCTTTGCCTATGCGGTCGCGGGCGTTGATGCCCGCGTCTCCCATGGCGCCTGTGGTGCTCAAGTAGGCGCGCCATTGGGTCTTCGTCGCACCCGCAGTTTTGGCAAGCGCTGCGCAATGTGCGTCGGCACCTTCCAGTCCGCCGAGGTTGGCGCCGTCGCCTTTGCCGGAGCTGGTCAGGAAGAACGACATGCCAGCGCTATCGGCGAGTGCCGGTCCGGTGAGCGACACGCTGAGGGCGAAAAGGGCGAGCCGTGCGGTTGGAGAGCGTCGCATTGCCAAAATCCTTTACTTTGCTGTGTGCGATTTCAAAAAGGCGTCTAGCTGATCGTACGTGCCGCCGAAGCCCTGGTCGAGCGAGGGTTTGAGGTCGGTGAAGTATTGTACTTCTGCTGGTGTTGCGCCGAAGGGACGGGAGTGGAGCGCGAGGCGCGTTTTTCCGCCTTCGCTCGTCAGCGTCATGGTGTTCAGCATCTCGAGCGGGCAATCGGCGCTGAAGGGTGCGCGCGTGATGCCTCCGCCCTCGTTCGAGAAGGAATTGAGCCAGACGATGCGCGCCTCAGGCTCGACTTCGCGATAGAAGAAGCGGCCCCACATCGCAGCACGCGTCGAATAGTGCATGGCATAATGGAAAATGCCGCCGGGGCGGAATTCGAGAGACTTGACCTCGAGCTTGCAGCCCTTCGGACCCCACCAATGCGCGAGGTGTTCGGCTTTCGAATGGGCCTGCCACACGAGGTCGCGCGGGGCTTCCAATACGCGGGAGATGGAAAATTCCCCCGGGAGTGTGGTGGAGGGAGTGATTTTCGGTGCCTTTGTCATCGACCAACCTGCTCTCGCCAGATTTCTTGGGGTCTCAGTTAGATATCATTGGCAGGATTGATGCCGATCAAGGCCATAGCAAGACACCAAAATTAGTCTTCAGCTGCAATGAGCTGCGTGCCGGTTTAGCCCACGGACAACTGGTCCGGCAGCCGGTGCAGTATTTCTCATAGGAGCCGGACATGACACGATTAGGTATGGGTATAACGCTCGCTGCCATTTTCTTTGCGCCAATTGTATCGGCCGCAGACACCGGCGGCAATGCCCGGGCGGGCTTGGCATTCGCCGAAGAAGTTTGTTCTGGCTGTCACTCAGTCGGCTCTGGCGCGAAGACTTCGCCCGAAATCAAGGCTCCCCCGTTTCAGGTGATTGCGGATTCGAAATTAGTGACCACGCGCGAAATTGAAGCGTGGCTGATGAGTTCGCACCCCGGAATGCCGGATCTCATGGTGCCGGCGGACAAGCGCGCAGATATTCTGGCTTATCTAAAGAGCCTTGGGCATAAACAATAATTTCGCTTGATGCTCATGGCCCGAGAGAAGCCGCGCCACATATGAACAGTAGCGCGGCCATTCTTTTAGCGTGGTGCGAGCAGTTTACTTCGGCGCGAGGATCATGACCATCTGCTTGCCTTCGAAGCGCGGCTCGCTTTCCACTTTGGCGATCGGCTCGGTATCGGCCTTGACGCGCTGCAGGACTTCCATGCCAAGCTGCGCATGGGCCATTTCGCGGCCGCGGAATCGCAGCGTCAGCTTGACCTTGTCGCCCTCTTCGAAGAAGCGCTTGATGGCCCGCATTTTCACATCGTAGTCGTTATCGTCGATGCCGGGCCGCATCTTGATTTCTTTGATTTCGACAATTTTCTGGTTCTTACGCGCTTCGGCAGCTTTTTTCTGTTCTTGGTATTTGTATTTGCCGAAGTCGAGAATTTTACAAACCGGCGGGTCAGCGTCCGGCGACACCTCGACAAGGTCAAGGCCTGCGGCTTCAGCTTGTGCGATGGCATCCAATTTGGCGACGACGCCGACGTTCTGGCCCGTCGCATCGATCAGCCGCACTTCGCGGGACCGGATCTGGTCGTTTATGCGTGGCCCGGTTGGTTCCCGGCTCGCTGGCTCGGGGCGCATTGGCTTGCGGATGGCTGTGTCTCCTTTTGTTGTTGCAAGAGTGCCTGTCAGGCCGCGCACTCGAAATGAATGCGAACGCGAGACTCTGCCAAGCGCGGATAGGATCGGGAACTCTGCCCATTAAGTCAAGCGCCGGGCGGCCCTACAACCTTTGAATTGCTGCTATTTCACCAATATAAGGTGCATGGCGACAACAGAAAGGGTCGGTATTAGCTCCGTTACCGCAGCCGTTAACGCCAATGCTCGGTAATCCAGGGCGTTGGGCGGACGTGTTTATAAAGACGTTTCCACGCCCGTTTGACGGGCCACTGGCCGATGGCAGCTTCATCCGGGTCGGGCTTCCCCGTGAACGCGACGAGCTTGGTTCCGGGCGGCAATTTTGGTGTCAGGAAGAAATTCAGCGGCCATCGCGGCATGAGATTGTGTTTGAAGCTCAGACACCAGGACGATGGCCAGAAGACTTGGTCTGCAGCTTCCCCTGAGATGTACTTCTGCTCAATGTCGTATTGGGCGATGAAACGCTCCGGGTCACGGACAAAGTCGTCGAAAATGTGCACCATCTTGCCGGCAGGAAAGCGGTAGACCGTGGTGTTGCCGATGTTCTTGCCAATTTCCGACCAGTTCTCGGCGACCGCAAACCGGCCCGGCTCGAAATCGAAGAAATCATCGATTGAGGCTGCGATGACGACATCAAGGTCAAAGAACAGAACGTCGCCTGCGAGGTCGTGCAACGGATACTGCCAGAGCGAAATTTTCCGCCAGCCTGTCCACTGAACACGCTCGGGGATATTCGGCATGGGCGGTAAGGGCGCAATCTCAACCCACGGATCGATGCCGGCCGGGTCCTCGGTAAAGCACACGAGTCGCGCTGGCCGTTTGGTATGGCGGCGTATCATTGACGCTAAGCGGTTGACGTAGTCCGCGCCGTATCTCGTGCCCCACTTAATGCAGATGATCGTTTGCGTCATGAACGTGCTCCGCAAGAACCATCCTGATGTGCGTCCATGCTTCGATACGGCAGACTGTGTGATGTGCGAGCGCGTGCTCTCGGTTCATGCATTGAGGTCGTGTCCTTCGTCATCAAGAATTTGTCTTGAAGGTGCCTGAGAGGTTCGTTCCAAGGACTTCGTCATAAACGTCAAGTGTTTTAACCTGCATACTCGCCGTCGTAAATTTGTCTCGAACATTGGCGCGCGCCCGGATGGCGATTTCTGCTCTTTGGTTATCCGTCAAGTCAAGTGCGGAGCCGATAGCCTTTTCGTACTCCTCAAGGTTTTCCGGAGATACGAGCCAGCCTGTGCGCATGTTGGCCACATCATCAGCCGGGGCAATAACGAGTTCCGAGGGGGCACCAATATTGGAAGCAATGACCGGGCACCCGGCGGCTTGCGCTTCTACAACGACGAGCCCGAAGGTCTCCGGCACGGTCGAAACGGCAAATGAAACATGGGCCGCCGCGAAGGCGGCTGGCATGTCATCCACATGTCCCGCGAGGCGGACCGTTTTTTGAAGCGATAGCTCCGAAATTAAAGCCTCAAGCTCGGCCTTATACGCGCTACGGCCCTGATCGGCGCCCGCGATAATCAAAACCGCGTCCTGCAAGCGATCACGCATATGGGCGATGGCACGAATGAGTGGGGCGTGACCTTTGAGGCTCGTGAGCCGGGCAGCCTGCAACAGTATTTTATGACTTGGAGCTACGCCCCATGCCGCTCTCAACGCAGAGATGCGGTCAGCACTGATTGCTGCGGGTTCAAACCGGCCGGTATCAACGCCGCGATAAATGACGCGCAGGCGGTTGTCCGAGGTCCCGTAACGGGCTTTGACAAGATTGGCTGTGAACATGGAATTGGCAATGACGATATCAGACCGGGCCATCACGCTGTTGTACAGCTTCTTGATGGCGTTCTGCTCTTTGTAAGCGCCGTGGTACGTGGTGACGAATGGCACGCATGCGCGGTGGGCGGCGATCAACGCACTCCAGGCGGGTGCGCGGCTCTCGGCCTGGATGAGATCGATTTTCTGTTTTCGCACAAGGTCAATGATGCGTTGCGCATTCCACAGAATTCGCGCCGGATTTTTTGTTGCGGCGGCAAAGTCGATCCATTCGGCCCCGGCCGCCGTCAGCTGAGGGATCATGCGGCCGCCTTGCGAAAGGACCAGCGCCCGTCCTCCGCCCTTGACGATCGCTTCGGCAACTTCGATGACCGATTGTTCTGCCCCGCCGGTATCGAGTTCCGGGATGATCTGCAGTATGGTCGGCGGCTCGGGCACAATTTGTCCTTTTTCAACCGCTGAAGTCCGCTTTCGGACGGCGCAATCGGGGTTCTATACGGTGCAAGAAGATGAACCGCAAACTTTGATCGTTGGCGAAGGCGCATTGGCGCGGCCCATTGCCTATTTATCTACAGGTGCGGCGCAGCGTGAGGGGGGAAATCTGTTTTGGCTTCCCGGCTTCATGTCGGATATGGCGTCCACCAAGGCGGCGGCTCTGGCGGAATTCGCGCACGATAGGGGCATTGGATGCACGCGCTTCGATTACTCGGGCCATGGCCGTTCGGGCGGAAAATTTGTGGATGGCACGATTGGACGTTGGCTAGAAGAGGCACAAGCCGTCTTTATGCACGCCTCTCGCGGACCTCAAGTTATTATTGGCTCGAGTATGGGCGGGCACATCGCGCTTGTGCTGTTACGCAAGTTGATGCGCGAGGCACCAGCGGAAGCGCAACGCATCAAAGGGCTCGTGCTCATTGCGCCCGCTTGGGACATGACAGAAGAGCTGATGTGGAAGCGATTTCCAGAACCAGTGAAGCAGGAGATCATGGAGCAGGGCTTCCATCTCAGGCCATCGGCTTATGCCGAACCATATACGATCACGCGGGCATTGATCGAAGACGGACGTGAACATCTCCTGGCACGCGCGCCATTTGACCCGGGACGCCCTATTGTCATTCTCCAAGGACTGCAAGATCAGGACGTTCCCGCCGCACATACTCGCGAACTCAAAACGTTTCTCACAGGCGGACATGTGCGCATGATCGAAATTCCAGACGGTGAACATCGCCTGTCCAGGCCGGAGGATTTGGAGAAGCTGTTCGAGGCGATAGAGGGGGTGGTTTGAAAGCGGCCATAGGACCTGACGCGTTTTCGCGGTCGTAAACCAATACAGGACTTGACCCTCGCAGGAGGACTGGCTTCAGCGTAGTTTAGTGAGGCTTTTCTTGCATGTGCCTACGGCATATTTTTGAATTAACGAGCGAGTTTTTGTCATGAGTACAACTTGGATTAGCGAAAATAGCCGCGGCCTCTTAGGGATCCTCATCGTCATCGCCGGAGCGGTGGGCGTTCTCGCATTCATCGTTCCTTCAAGGGGCGCGTCGGCCGGTGACATTCAGGCCGCGCTTCACAAAGCCAACGTCTACATCGAGACCGCTAAATCGACTGAACGCGCCGTTGAATCCTGGGAGCGCTATCAGAGCTGGGTCAACATGAAGACGGGGCCGACGGGCAAGGAGCGCTACATAGATTATGGGATGTATGAAGTTTACGATGTTGCCGGGCTTTTGAAGGAAGCGCGCACTGCGGCTGGCTTAGAACCCAGCGTAGCGAAGCTCGAACTCGATGATGCCGCGCTACATAGATGCCTACGAGGCCTTAGCCCCGGTCATGAACCAGGCGACTGCCTATTACGACCGCAAGGGGTACGAGGCCGACAATGCCGCCGAGGGTCAGACGCTGCACAAGAAGATGGTACCACTCGTCACCGCGTTCCTGGCCGCGCGCGAGGCAATGATGCCGGACTTGCGCGTTCTCGTTCGCGATGTCGAGGGCCAAGAGCTTGCCGGAATCGAGGCGCGCGATGGCCGCAAGGCGGCGTGGCAGGTTGGTAACGTCATGCACGCGGCCAACCGTGTGCTCGACGTGTTTCCGCGGATGAGGTCTCAACAGATCGGCGGCGACGAACTCGACGAGATGATAAAGGACCTCGGGCCGGGTTCGTCCGGCGAGAAATTCGACCAGGTCATTGCCGGCGTCGTACCGCCGAAAAATATTGTCATCGATGTAAAGCGGTTTAGCGAAGCGCTCGGCGTCTATGCCAAGGCGGTCGAAGAGTTCGATGGCTTCAAAGGTGAAAAGCCCGAAGATTTCGACGAGTTCAAGGGTTTCCCGCGTCAACTGCTGGTTATGCTGCGCGCGTTCGAAACGCCGCTGTTCAAGAGCGAGGGCCGCAAGTTCGATGGCGACGGACAAATGTTCGGCCAGATCGTCCAGACATATTTCGAGATGTTCAACGAGGGGAATGTCATGGTGGGCAGCCAGCTAAGGTTTTTGCCGTAGGCCGGGTGGGTTGAACCGGAGTTGCGTCGGATCGAAATTCCGGATGGTGAGCATCCACTGTCTCGGCCAGAAGATCTTGCTAAGCTTTGCGCGGTCATCGAAAGTTTGCACTGACGTCCGGGGACGTCCGGGCACTTACTTGTCCTCGGTGCGCGCGATATCTTCTTCGGGAAGATCATCGTTTAGTGCTGCTTCCAAGGCGCCGGGACCGGCGGAAGCGGCAGTGGTTTCGGGCACGACCCAGATGCGATAATCGGGGGCCGTGACCGGGTGTTCGCAG
>CAVXTJ010000013.1:0-295131 GCA_963764605.1 uncultured Alphaproteobacteria bacterium | reverse complement strand
GAGCCCCCGCTTTGAAACAGCATGCCATCGCCAGCCAAACCCATCCGCCACAGATGCATCCGCATCATGCAATCGGGTAGCGCCTGTTATCTTCTCCGGGCTTGAATGGCTGCAAGCGAATCATCGACTATAGTCCAAGCGCTGCGGCACTTCGATAATCCACGTTCACGAAATTTCTTCACCGCCGCGAGCCCTCGAATTGCATTCGCCGCAGATGCCAAGTTGCGCGTCAATCTTTTTCAACGCCAGATTTTTGACCCGGGCCCGAAAGACCATTGCGCCGCCCATGACCACCAACTCGTCCAAGGCCCCGGCGCCGGCTTCTAAAGCCAATCCTGCCGATTTTGCGAAGAACATGCTGCGGCTCAGCCTCGAAAGCGGCCGCGTTCTCTCGAACCTCATAGAGTGCGCGGACGAGGCGGCCAAATCGGGCTCCACGTTCCAGCAAGGCTCGGATGCCGCGGGGATGATGGGCGAACTCTTCTCAGCTTGGATGAGCAATCCCACCGCGCACTTTCAAGCCCAAGCCGATCTCATCGTATCTTACGCTGACCTCTGGAGCGGCACGATGCATCGCTTTCTCGGCGAAGATGCCAAGCCTGCCGTAGAGCCCGAGCCCGGCGACACTCGCTTCAAAGACAGTGAGTGGTCGTCGAACCCGTTTTTCGATTTCTGGAAACAGGCCTATCTTCTCAACACGCGCTTTTGCGAAAACGTCCTCGATCGGACGGACGGACTTGCGCCCGAAACGCGCGATCGCCTCGCCCTCCAACTTCGCTTAGTCACCGGCGCGTTGAGCCCATCGAACTTTCCGGCGACGAACCCCGCCGCCGTCCGCGAAACCCTGGCGACGAACGGCAAAAACCTCATCCAAGGCATGCGAAATCTCGTCGCCGACATGGAGAAAGACGGCGACGTCTTCACCATCACGCAAACCGATACGCGCGCATTCGAAATCGGCCGCAATCTGGCCGTGACGCCCGGCAAGGTTGTCTTCCAAAACGACATCTTCCAGCTCATCCAGTACGCGCCCGCGACGGATAAAGTGCGCGAGGTGCCGCTGCTCATCGTGCCGCCGTGGATCAACAAGTATTACATCCTCGATCTGACGCCCGAGAAAAGCTTCGTCAAGTTCGCTGTCGAACAAGGCTTCACGGTCTTCATGGTGTCCTGGATCAATCCAGACGCCCGCCACGCCAGCAAAACGTTCGAAAACTATCTGACCGACGGACTGCTCAGCGCCGCCAACGCCGTGACGCGCGAAACGGGTGCCAAGAAGGGCAACGTGCTCGGCTACTGCATCGGCGGCACGCTGGTCGGTTCGGCGCTCGCTTACCTCGCGGCGCGCGACGAAGACCGCTTCGCCTCGGCGACATTCCTCACCACGCAATTCGATTTCGACCGCGCGGGCGACCTCAAACTTTTCACGAGTTCGACACAGCTCGGCATCCTCGAAGAGCTGATGGGTGCGCGCGGCTATCTCGATGGGTCGCGCCTTGCCGCGCTCTTCAGCCAGCTGCGGCCGAAAGACTTGATCTGGCCCTTCGTCGTCAACAACTACCTCTTGGGTAAGACGCCGCCCGCATTCGACATCCTCTATTGGAACCAGGATTCGACGCGGATGCCGGCCGCCAACCACGCGTTCTACCTGCGCAAGTTTTACAACGAGAACCTTTTTGCAAAAGGCGAACTCGTGCTCGAAGCGCCGTCGCTTTCCGATAACAACCCAGAATGCAGCGAGGACCACATCCTCGCATATCTGAAGACATTGCGCGGCCGGAATGAACCGGAAGATGAGGAAGCGGCCGAAAGAAGTGTGAGGCTCGACCTCAGCAAGGTGCGACTCCCGGTCTATGAACTCGCGACGAAAGAAGACCACATCGCGCCGGCCGTCTCGGTCTACACGGGGGCAAAGCTCCTAGGCGGTCCTGTGGAGTTCGTGCTTGCGGGTTCGGGGCATATTGCAGGTGTGATAAACCCGCCGGGCAAGAAGAAATATCAATACTGGACGGCACCCGACGCGCTGCCAGGGACGATCGAAGACTGGAGCGGCCGCACCAAGGAGCATCCGGGCTCGTGGTGGCCGCACTGGGCCGAGTGGCTCTCGAAGCACTCGGGCGGCTGGACCGGGCCGCGAGCGCCCGGCGCGAAACTCGGCGTCATCGAGGACGCGCCAGGGAGCTACGTCAGGGGCTAATCCGTTCGTCGGAACTTGGCACTTTCGGTTAAAGCCATCATGTTCGCGTGTAGAGCCATAACAGCGTGTGGAGTCCGGCGGCGTAAACCTTCCTCTCCTTCTCAAACAGCACGCGGCCGCGGGCCGCCCGGTCCGCGCCGGCCTCATAGGGGCCGGCAAATTTGGCTCAATGTTTCTTTCTCAAGTGCCGACAACGCCGTCGAACCCCAGCTCTTTCAGATCGAGCGCATCGACGAAGGCATCGACCGCGCGAACTGGGTTTTCCTCATCGATCCAGTCATCAAGGCACTCGGGCAATAATGTCGACTGAACCCGATCTGCACCTTCCACGAACCGCTTCATGATCACCCCCCAAGAATCGTCAACGGAATCATAAACCGGCAGGCCTTTTCACACAGCCAGGGCCAAAAGCGATCAGACCTGTTTGATGACCGGGCCGTTGTCCTTGCGGGAGTCGGCAAGTGAACCGATACCGACCGTCGGCTGCTCGGACCTACGGTCAAAAATCGGAAGCTAACCCTTTATTTAGTACACTGTCCCCTACTGAGACGGACCGGACCGTGGTAAGCTCCCTTCGGACATTTGCTGGTCCACCTCAAGCAACCCTGTGGAGGTGTTGCCATGCCGACAGACGCATTTCAGAATCTCTCTGTAGTCGTATTGGCGTTATTTTCGTGTTGTGCGGCCTTCAGTGAATCTCCCGCACGCGCGGCGTCAGGAGACCGCATCGGCGATGCGGTCGTCATCACCAATACCGTCATGGCCGATTTTGAAAAGGATCACCGCAAACTCGCTGCCGGAGATGACGTTCGGCAGGATGAAACGATCGAAGTCAGCGCCGATGCACAGGGCGAGTTGAAGCTTGACGATGACACAAAGCTGGCGCTTGGCGCAGGGTCCAGGCTGGTGCTCGACAAATTCGTCTACGACAGTGACAAGAAGACAGGATCGATTGTCCTTAATCTGGCAAAGGGCACTTTTCGTTTCATCACCGGGATTGCCGCGAAACCAACATATGTGATCAATACCCCCAATGCCTCGATTACGGTTCGTGGGACGATATTCGATCTTTTCATCCTAAAGGACAAATCGATCTGGCTGCTCCTGCATGAGGGTGCCGTTGAAGTGACGGGTTCTAGAAATGTCTGCCAGGTACTCGATCAACCTGGGCGCCTTATGCGGATTTCGAACTCGGGTCGCATCGGACCTCCCGTGGATTGGTCAAAGTTGCCGGGTAATAAGGATGTCCCCTTCGATACGGCCTTTCCTTTCGTCGCCAAGGCGCCTCAGATAGATCCCACGCCCTTGCTGACGCGGGCTGCAATTATCGACGGGGCGCAAGCCGATGCGCCTTCAAAGGTCTGCCTCAATCCTCATCCGCGTACCAAGATCCGAAAGGCGGACGATGGATCGGGTGGAGGTGGCGACAAGCCCAAAGCCACGAAGACCAAGCGGGCCAGCAAAGCCAGTTCGGGTGAGACGCCAAAGCGCACGAAGACTGCCAAGCGGCGTCCAGAAACGGGAGACTCGGATAATTCACCCGCTCTCGATATTGTCATCGGCGTTGGTGTTGGCATCGGTAGATCCAAGCATCGCGACGGTGGCAAGGGCGGCTCGGATTATCCTCGTCGCGGAGGTACGCCCAGATCATTTGGAGACTAGGTGCCGCGCTCCTTGGATCGGTTCGGGTCTCTGCTGTTTATTCGCCAAGGTCAAGACTTAGCCGGTCGGCAAAACGTCTATAAAGGTTAGCGGTGCCCGGTACCGCGAGGTCGCGGCATTCGCAGAGTGCTGCGCGGACAGTGTGTTGGTCCCCAGCCTTGATTGCCGCGAGTAGGATCGAATGCTTCGCCGCTAATGATGCGAACTGTGTCGAAGACTTGATGGTGTCGTCGCCCAGCAATGCGAAAATCTTCTCCGATCTGCCTTTGCCACGAGGCGTCACCGATGCCAGCTCCAGAATTGCAAAGTCCGCCACCGCAGTCGCGGTCTGTTCTCCAATGATGATATCGGCGCCGTAAATCTTCGTTGCGCTCTCGAAGCGGGCGGCGACGTTGACCGGATCGCCGATCACCGAATAATCGAACCTTTGTGGTGAGCCGACGTTTCCCACGACGCAGGGCCCGGTATTGATGCCGATGCCGATGCGAATGGGTTCTAGAGCTTCGCCGCAGTCCTCGGCTTCGATTGCGAGAGCGCTATTCAGCCGCGCCAATTCCTCTAGCATCGAAAGTCCTGCCCGGCAGGCATTTTTTGCATGTTCGCCATCGGGCAGGGGCGCGTTCCAAAAGGCCATTACCGCGTCACCCATATACTTATCAATCGTACCGCGATGACGAAGAATGGCTTCGGTAATTGGCGTAAAAAGGCGATTGATCAGGCGCACGAGTGCTTCTGCATCGAGGCTTTCGGCGATTGCTGTGAAACCTCGCACATCCATGAACAGCAATGTGACCTCGCGCCTCTCGCCGCCAAGTTTGAGGCGGTGTGGATTATTCGCCAGCTCTGCAACCAATTGAGGCGCCAAGTAATGCGCGAAAGCTGCCCGTATTTGGGCCCGTTCGACTTCGGAGCGTACGTAACTCGTCAATGAGGTGCCAAGATATAGGGTGGCGACGGAAAGTGCCGGAAAGACAGGATCGATCAAAATGCCGACCCGCTTGAAGGCGAGCCATGACATAGCGACGACCGCGGCAATGGCTGCACCGGCGATGACAGCCCCGACAACTGCTCCGGATCGTGCGACAAGCCACGCAACGAGCGCTCCTGCTGCAACCAAAAAAGCAATCTCGAATCCCGTGGCGTAGGGTGGACGTGTGAGATGATCGCCAGCGAGCATTTGCTCGAGGGCTTGGGCATGGATCTCAACTCCCGGCACCGACGAATTGAGTGGTGTCGCCCTTTGATCCAGGAGGCCGGCCGCCGTGGCGCCTATAAAGATATGGCGATGCTGGATGTCGGTGGTCTCAAAGTTTCCATCTAGGATGCGGCCGGCTGAAATTGTGCGCCGCTGATCCCGGACCGCATACTTCAACCAGAGTTCGCCCCGTTCATCGGAAGGCAATATCTTGTCACCGACCCGCAGGATCTCAATCCCTGTCCGCTGCCCAAAGGCCGGGATGCCGCTCCCTCCCGACGACTTAACGAAGATGGTCGATTGGGCGGTACCTACACGAAGCGCTTCTAGCGCCAATGATGGATAAAGTTTGCCAGCGATTGCGACGACCAGTGGAACACGGCGCAGAATATGGTCTTGTGACGGAACCCAATTGGCAGCGCCGATACCGGTCGCCGCCGAGGAGAGCAGAGGTAGATTTGTGATACCGCCGATGAACGCGTTGACCGGCGCGGTCGGGTCATCTCCCGCGAAGGAAATGCTAGCGCGCGGCGGCGGCAGTCCTTGCGTGCCGCTGCTGTCGCCTAAGACGCCCATGATCACAGGCGCCCGCGAAAGGGCTTCGGCCAGCCGTTGATCGTTGGAAGGCAACTTGGCAACGGCTGCGACGAGCGGTTGCATGGCATCTTGGTCACTGAGTGCGCGCACGATTTCATTTGGAGAGAGGCGGTCCGGCTCAATCAGCATGATATCGAGAGTTATTGTGGCGGCGCCCGCCTTAGACAGCTTAGTAACGAGCTCCGCTAACTTTGTCCGAGGCCAAGGCCATTGGCCGAACCGATCCAATGATGCCTCATCGATAGCGACGATCTTGACCGGAAATGACGTATCCGCGACCCGCGGCGAGGAACGAATGTAGCTATCAAAAATTGACAGGCGCAGCCGTGCCACGGGCTCGGGGTCAGCAATGCGTAACGCTACGCTCGCGCTCAATAGAACTACCGCAACCATCCATTGGACGGGAAATAGGCGCTGAATCATACGATATAGATCCACCCGACTGATCGTCCGTAGCGCTAGCGCCGGGCGATCGTTCACGCATCAATATATATCGTCTACGGCCGCAAAATGCACTGCTTTGCCACCCTGGAGAATGTTCGTTTCGGGTCAGGTGCGTCATACGGTAGCCATTTATTGGAAGATTCTCGCCGAAGCCGGTTATCAGATCATCCACTTGGCCCTCAGCAGGCGCATGCTGGTTCGTCTCTGCAACAAGGAGACACACCATGGAAAAGAAACGGTCCGTCGTCGAATGCTTTGAGACAGTTGCTGGCGTTCCTGGCGTGCTGGACTTGTGTCTCATGCCCACTCCTCAGGTGGTTACGATGAAACCAAAATCCTGCGTTCCTCAAATCGCTCGCTTTGTCTCAAAGGTACTGATGTCGGACATTGCTCAGTGGCCACCGAGATGACAGCGTTGACGTTGCTAGCAGGGTAGGACAGAGGCACATATGCCATCTAGTATTTATGTCACGGTCAGGCGGGCTTGGGCTTATCCCCAATGAACGAGGCATTAATTTATGCCGCCCAAAGTTCCGGTAAGCCTATGGCTAGCATCAAGCCAGCCGTTTAACACCAAACCGGCTGTTTTCGCCGCAATGATCAGCCAGACAGGCGCCAATCATTCGGAACAACAGAAAGCGATAACCAAAAAAACAAAAGCTGAGACAAAGTCTGGACTTGCGCCGCAAAGAGAGCGGTAGTGTTGGTCAACGACGTGTTTCTCCGCAAGAGAACTGCCCCGGTCCTAAGCCGGGGCTTCGGGTGGTGCAAGCGCCAGCAAAAGGCTGCCGCCCATCTGAACGGAGAACGATATGACCCGCGTGCAATCCAGGGAGCTATCTCCGCAATTTCTGGCGGTGTCGAAATGTGCCTTTCGAAAGCGCTAAAGTTATAGGAAGCATAACGAAGAAGCGTGGAGCCGTGTTCGATGCCGCTCGATTTTCGACTAAGGCCGTTTTTCTTACTTCCGATCTCACGATTCAAATAAAATGGCGTATGATCATGCAGTAGGAACGTTGTGTAGATTTGCGTGGAGGTAGCGATGCTGTTCAAGCGGATTGTCGTCTTCTCAGCCCGGACGATTGACTACAAGTGCAAGATTTGCGGGGCATTTCATGGCGGTTTGTACGATCCAAAGGTATGCAAAGATTGTTGGGAAAAAGGTCATCGACCGTAGCGCGGAGCCCAGACCGGGCAAAACGAAGAACCGTAGGTTGGGTTAGGGCGGTGGAAAAATTGCCGGTGTTGTGACGTGAACGTCGCGCGCCCGTAACCCAACAATCTCACGCGCGGGAAGACGTTGCCTCTCCCGTCGCGGCTCTTGGTTGTTGAGTTACGCATCGGAACAGACAAGCCCGCGTCGCAGGTGCATCACGAAGCTCGCGTTGCCCTCAAAACTCCGAACCGTAGGGCGTCATTAGCCGACGCCGCTCTGCACTCGGCTTCGGCGTAATGCGCCAATCCACGCGCCGGTGCTCGCATTCATGCGGCGCATTACGGTCCGCACGAGTGCAGTGTGTGAACCTAATGCGCCCTACCGCGCAACTCCCTCCACTTGCGTTCCCGGGCAAGCGAAAAGCGGAGCGCATTCGCGCAGACCCGGGATCGCGTCCTCAGATAATTTGCACGGACGTGATCCCGGATCGGCGGAGCGCCGCGTGCGCGCCGCGCCTTCGGCCGGGAACGCAACGAAGAATCACGCGCGACCCTACTGCCTACTGCCTACTGCCCGCCGCAACGTCCCTAACCCAATTGCCTAATGCCGTTTGCCGATTCCGAATCTTTTTTCCCATCAACCAATTCCCCCGGTTCGCTTTCCCGCGCACGCACATTCTGGCATACTCATCTCACCTCGCCTCGGTTAGCGGCGGACAGTCTCGAGAGCGTCTCGATCTGGGGGTGGGGGCAGCGTGCGCGATCAGCACATACAAGGGCGTAACGTGCCCGAGTTTTTTCGCGTAGCGAACCGTATCCGGTGCTGTCCAGTTCATAACGGGACACCCGGACCCGCCGGCAGGAGGAGTAAGGTGCCTCCCACTTGGATACGGCCGGCAGAACAGCTGTCGTGGAGCGCGTCAAGGCGCCCGTTCTTTCTTGAGGTCGCAGGCACCTGGTGCCAGCGCGCTCCACATCCGTTTTTTTACATCGCTGGCGGGAAACCGCGCGGCGCTATTGCCGTCAGCGCCACACCGCTGCCCTGCTATGAAAACTATGAAAAGGAGCCCTGAGTGCCGGAGTGGCAGGCCTACCCATTCAGTCGGACAAGAAGCGCAATGGCGGAGGGAGTGGGATTCGAACCCACGAGACCCTTACGAGCCTACACGCGTTCCAGGCGAGCGCCTTCAACCACTCGGCCATCCCTCCGCAAATCGCTGGAACGGGCGCACTATACCCATCGCCGCCCCAAGCGCAACCTCGGCGCAACCCATAAACATCGCTGGGACAACTCATGGGCGACACGCCTGCGACTTTGCCGCGACCGGAGCGCCGTTAGGGGTATATCCATCATGATATCAAGACTCCAAAATGCTTGACGGCTGGTGCCAATGCGCCGCATTGGTGCCATATCCGCCGCTAGAGTTGCTCTCCCGCATGTCCAGCTCGCTCCTGCTCAAAATCTTCGCGTTTCTGTCGCTTGCCGCGACAGGGACGGCTGTTGGACTGTGGTACACGACCGGCGCGCCGCCGCCACCGTGGATGCTGCAAGTCTCGCTGGCATTTTTCGTTGCGGCACTGGTGACGGGCCTCATCGGTGCTGAAACCCGCCCGCGTCTCGTGCTGCGCTTTCTCGCGGCCCTGTGTGCTCTGATTGCAGCCATCGCGCTGGCGTCGGATATTACGGTTCACGGCGGCGTTTTCGGTGCGACGCCGCTGATGGGGCACCTCGGTCAGTTCGCCCCGTCGCTGCTTGACTCCATCAAGGCGAGTGTGATGCGTGCGTTCGGCGGCGCACTATGGGACCCCGTGGTGGTCACGATCCTGAGCATCCCGACCTTCTTGTTGTTTGGCCTCATCGCAATGGCATGCGGCTACGCCGGCCGGCCGCGTCGCGCCATCAGCGTGTTCGTGAACTAACCGTCTCACGCGCGCCGAGGAAGTCTGCCGCAAGCCCCGACAGCACCAGCAGTAGCAACACATTCACAAGCAACAGCACCATGCGCCGATGGCCCTTGTTCAGCGCTTCGATCTCCATGTGGTCGGCAATGTGACGGGTATTCGCCGAGCCGCTCATGAACCCCATTTGATTGCGGTGCCGTCGCGGCGCCAAATCGTGCCCTGATCAACCAACGGCAAGCCGGCGCGGCGCGCGATCTGTTCGGCGATGAGTGGATATGGAAACGCCGGATCGACGTTGGCTTCGCTGACGTATCCAAGCGTGATCTCGCGCTCGTCCTTCGTGCGGATCACGGCACCGCGCATCATGACAGGCGCCAGAGCCCCACCGAAGACCTCGCGTCTCACTTCGACAGCTTTGATGGCGTGATAGGGAATGTCGAAGCTGGCGTAACGCAGCATGGGTGTTGGTCCGCGCCCCGACGGCAGCGTGAATTTGACCGAACTTTTGCCGAGACTGAGGTATGCCCGCAACGAAAACAGAAGTTCGATCAGCACAAGAAACATGATCGCCGAAAATACCACCGCGAACAGTAAGAGCTGCCAGGTATCAAACCACAGGCCATGATTGATGCGCTGGTACAGCATGAAAGGCAGGCTGGTAAAAAACGGCAAAAGCAACAGCATGAGAAACGAGAACGCCGTCTTGCGCCCGCCGCTCGCGCCGTAGTTTGTACGCTCTACTCCGGGCACCGCTGCGGCCGCTGAGGCGGGTGACTCCGATGCGGCCATCCGCGCCATCGGGTTTAAGGAGGAATTTGCGCTGGGCTTCAGGGACGGGTGCACGTTCTGGGGCAGCACGGAAACCGGTGCCGCTTCCGGCGTGCGCCCGGTCCCAAACCTAAACTCGGCCATAAATCGCTTTCCTCGCCCTGTCAGTCCCTGATGCGCGCTGCTATTCTAGAGTGCGCAAAGATTTGATCAAGAATAGGGCTTAGCCGTGTAACCAGGGCCCGTCTCAAACGTATTCCAGGTATGATTGCTGAAACACAAGGTTAAGATCTGAACGCTGGCCGAGACTGAAGCCCAAATGCTCACCCGGCGCTCAGGTGGCCAGCCCAGACTTAGGTGGCCTAGAGAAGGACAAAAGCTATGTTTTCGCGACGTCACGTAGCCATGCCCTCGGCCGAGCGCGCACCCAAGGGCCGCTCCGAGCCTATCCCAACGGCGCAGGAGCACTTTGTATTGAGCCGCCCTCTAAAGCCTCCCTATCCCGCGGGCTTAGAGACCGCATATTTTGCGCTTGGATGTTTCTGGGGCGCGGAGCGGCTCTTTTGGCAACTGCCGGGTGCCGGCATCTGGATCACGGCTGTCGGATACGCGGGCGGCTTCACGCCCAACGCCACATACAAGGAAGTCTGCACGGGAGAGACCGGGCACACAGAAGTCGTTCTCGTCGTCTTTGACCCGGAGAAAATTTCTTATGCCACGCTTTTGAAGACGTTCTGGGAGAGCCACGACCCGACGCAAGGCCATCGCCAAGGCAACGACGTCGGCACGCAATACCGTTCTGCGATCTTTACGGCAACATCCGCGCAACAGGCCGAAGCCGAAGCCTCACGCGACGCGTATGAGCATGCGATCGCGTCAAAGGGCTTTGGCAAAATCACGACGGAAATCGCGCCCGTGCCACCGTTCTTCTTTGCCGAGGAGTATCATCAGCAATACCTCGCCAAAGTCCCGGACGGTTATTGCGGACTGAAGGGTACCGGCGTTGCGTGTCAGACGGTGGTGCTGTCGAATCCATAGGGGGCGTTAATAACCCAATCGCCATGAGTCCGCGCCATGTAAGTCCGGCGTCATGAGAGTCCGGTGGCGTCCGTACGGGTATCAATATTTGCGAGGAATGTTCGAACCCGCGCCCGCGCCGTAGCTGAGAGAAAGTTATGGTGTTCCATATCGCAAAAACCTGACGTCCGTTTCGCCCCAGGTGCGCGTGTCGAGGAGGGTGAAGGCGGCGGGGACTGCGATGTCCGTGCCTGTGCGTTCTTCAAAGACGCAGATCGCACCGGGGTTAAGCCAATTGCCACTTGCCAGACCAAGAAGCGCTTTTTCGCCCAAGCCTTTTCCGTAAGGCGGATCGAGAAAAGCGAGGCTATAGCGATCAGTCCTGCCAGCGGGCCCAAGGTCAGTCGCATCGCGCCGGAAGATACGCGTCTCGCCCGTTAGCCCGAAGGTTTCGACGTTGCGGCGGATCAGTGCGCGCGCTTCGGCACTCTCCTCAATGAACAAACAGTAGGCTGCGCCGCGAGAGATGGCTTCTAACCCGAGCGCGCCGGTGCCGGCGAAGAGATCGATGACGCGCACGCTTTCAAGCGAGAAATCATCGATGCCGTGCGCCAGGATGTTGAACACGCTTTCGCGCACCCGGTCGGATGTTGGGCGCAGTCCGTCGTGGTCACGGCGTCGCAAGCGCGCGCCCGCGGAATTGCCAGCGACTATTCTCATGATGATTTCCCTCCCAGCGTCGAGCCGACGCTCCCCTGCGGGGAGGGTGGGGGAGGGGACGATCTCAGGCGAGAAATAGGCGACGCTTTACTGCGCTTGCTGCGACCTTCCTGCCACGTGAAGACGGAGGGAGGGACTAAAATGCGCTTCGCTCCCCTTCGCCGCTCCCGCGTCGCCGCCTTGCCGCGTGCGTGCCGCGCTTTGCGTTCGTCCGTGCCCTCGGAGAGTCCGAGTTCCTGCGCGAGTTGCGGGCCGATCTGCTCGGCGAGTGTGCGCCGCTTGACCTGTTCGACACCGCCGGGCGCCAAATCAAGCAATTGGAAGGGCCCGAACGAAACACGGATCAAGCGGTTCACTTCGACGCCGAGATGCGCCAAGATTTTGCGCACCTCACGATTCTTGCCTTCGCGGATGGCAATCGTCAGCCACATGTTAGCGCCTTGCACGCTGTCGATTGCCGCCTCGATCGGGCCATAGCGCACACCTTCTATCTCGACGCCGTCCTTGATCTTTTCGAGATCGGCAGGAGTGACGCGCCCTTTTGCGCGCACGCGGTAACGGCGTGTCCATCCCGTTGCCGGCAATTCCATGTGGCGGGCGAGTGCACCGTCGTTGGTCAAGAGCAGCAGACCCTCGGTGTTGTAATCGAGGCGGCCGATGGAGACGACGCGGGGCAGTTCGGGCGGCATTTTTTCGAACACGGTCGGGCGCCCTTCAGGATCGGCGTGCGTGGTGACGAGGCCGCGCGGCTTGTGATAACGCCAAAGTCTCGCGGGTTCGGCCGAGGGGAGCGCCTTGCCGTCGACCAGGACTTTATCTTTACCACTGACCTCGAAAGCGGGCGTTTTGAGCAGGCGGCCGTTGACGCTGACGCGGCCTTCTGCGATCCAGCGTTCGGCCTCGCGGCGCGAGCACAGCCCGGCTCGCGCCATAGCCTTGGCGATGCGCATGGGTTCCCCAGGGCTTTTGGGTGGACCCTTGGGCTTCTCGGGCGCTGGGGTGCGGGCAGCCGGTTTGGCTGCGGGCTTTGCGGTTGAACCCGGCTTGATTCGATTTTTCGTCATGGGCACTCGATAGCACGAGGAAGAGCAGGCCACCTTATGACACCGGCAAAAAGCTTAAGCCATATGGATGTGGCGCTGGCCGAGGGACTTGCCGCCGCATCTCGCGGCGAAGTGCCGGTTGGCGCGGTTATTGTTGGGCCGGATGGCGAAGTCCTAGCCAAAGCCGGTAACCGGACGCGGGAACTGAATGACCCGACCGCGCATGCCGAAATTGTCGCGATCCGCGAAGCGTGCGCGCGGCTTGGTCAAGAGCGGCTCGTTGGCTGCGATCTTTACGTGACGCTCGAGCCCTGCGCCATGTGCGCGGCTGCCATCTCGTTTGCGCGGGTGAGACGGCTTTACTTCGGGGCGAGCGACCCAAAGGGCGGCGGCGTTGAGCATGGCGCACGCGTGTTCTCGCAATCGACCTGTCACCACGCGCCGGAAATCTACAGCGGCATCGGTGGGGAAGAAGCGGCGGCGCTATTGAAGTCGTTCTTTGTCGAGCGGCGCGAAGGGTGAGCGCTTCAAGAGATCGTCTTTGGTTTGCGGCGTCCCTTGAGACGATCCTTAAACTTGCCTTTGAGCAGGCCGCGGCGCTTTGGTTTTTCAATTTGCGGTGTCGTGACCACATTGATCGTCTCTTGTTCGCGTGTTTCGATAAGGGCAAGAGTTTCAACAGACAGCACGCGCGCCAGCTGCGCCTTGAGCCGTTCCTTGGCGGGTTCGGCTGAGGCGAAAATGTCATTGAATTTGAGAAAATCGAGCACCTGATATTGGCTGGTTCCACTTGGCACAAGAATATCAGGCTGCGCCGATTTCAATTTCTCTTTGACGATCGAGCGCTCGAATAGGAATGCGCTGGCAAAGAGAGAATCCATGGCGGTCGGAAAAGCCCGTGCTGGATCTTGCACGGGCGCGCCCGAGACATCGATGGCGACGATGATATCTGCGTCTTCAAACAAAAGATCGAAGGGAAGTGGATTTGTGAGGCCGCCGTCGATCAGCGTTCTGCCCTCGTGAATAACGGGCTGAAAGATGACGGGCAGCGCCATGCTAGCGGCAACGGCGGGGCGCAGTGCACCGGTTGAGAAGATGTAGGGCTCCTGATCGTAGAAATCGGACGCCACGATCTTCAGAGGGATTTCGAGTGATTCGAAATCCCGGGCGAGGCCCTTGGGCATGACGAGGTCGAGCAGCGCATCGGGATCGAGAAGCGCCGAGCGGGCGGCGAACAAATTCATGACCCGCTGGAAGGGTTGCGCGCGGGCGGCGAAGAGATCGCGCACCAGACCGAAACGCTGCGAGAGAACGAGTTCCGTGTGCTTACGTAACTCTTTCCCCGAGATGCCTGACGCGTAGGCCGCGCCGTATATGGCGCCGATGGAGGTGCCCGCAATGACTTTTGGGCGGATACCGAGTTCGTCGAATGCTTCAAGCATTGGAATATGCGCGAGGCCGCGCGCGCCGCCCCCGCCAAGTGCCACGCCAATCGAGGGGGTCGAGCGCGGTGCTGCTTTATCGAGCGGCATTTGTGAAGGCGATTTGGATGGGGTCATATTATGTGAAGCCATGGCGGCAAATATAAGAGTTGGCCGCCAGCAATGCGAGGGCCATTCGCGCCCTAAGCCTTGCCGCTTTCCCGCAGAATAGCCCGCCAACCAATATCTTTGCGGCAAAACCCGCCCGGCCAGTCGATATGAGCGATTGCGGCATATGCGTGCGCCTGGGCCTCAGCCACGGTTTTCCCGCGCGCCGTGACGTTGAGGACCCGTCCGCCGTCCGCCACGAGGCGCGTGCCGTCGCGCTTGGTGCCGGCGTGAAAGATCTCGACGTTGGGAACATTGGCGGCGGCGCTGAGGCCCTTGATCTCGGTGCCTTTGAGCGGCGTGCCGGGATAACCGTTGGCCGCCATGACTACGGTCAACGCCACGTCGTCGCTCCAGCGCACGGCAAAGCGGTCGAGCACGCCGTCGGCGGTTGCGATCAAGGCCGCGAGCAAATCCGAGCGCAGGCGCATCATGAGCACTTGTGTTTCGGGATCGCCAAAGCGGGCGTTGTATTCGATCAGTTTGGGGCCGTCTTTTGTGATCATGAGTCCGGCGAACAAGACGCCGCGAAACGGCGTGCCGCGCTTCTGCATGGCGGCAACCGTCGGGCGGATGATCTCGCGCATGGTACGCTCGATGAGTTCAGGTGTCATGACGGGTGCTGGGGAATACGCGCCCATGCCGCCGGTGTTGGGCCCCGTGTCGCCGTCGCCGACGCGTTTGTGATCTTGCGCCGTGGCGAGGGCGAGTGAATTTTTTCCGTCGCACAGCGCAAAGAAGCTGGCTTCTTCGCCCTCCAAGAATTCTTCGATGACGACTTCGGAGCCAGCCGCGCCAAACGTGCCGGCGAAACATGCGTCGATCCCGGCTTCGGCTTCTGCGCGCGTTGCCGCGATGATGACGCCCTTGCCCGCCGCCAAGCCATCGGCTTTGACAACGATCGGGAGCGACTGTTTGGCGAGATAGGCGTGCGCGCTCGCCGCATCTTTAAAGCGGCCATAGGCGGCGGTTGGAATATCGAACTCGCGGCAGAGGTCTTTGGTGTAACCCTTGGAGCCTTCGAGCTGGGCCGCGGCTTTGGTCGGGCCGAAGTATTTGATGTGTGCTGCGCCCAACGCGTCACCAAGGCCAGCGACGAGCGGCAGCTCCGGACCGATGATCACGAATTCAATTTTTTGGGAATGGCAGAAGGCAATGACCGCGCCGTGGTCGCTTGTGTCGAGCGCCACACATTCGGCAATGTCCGCGATACCGGCGTTGCCCGGTGCGCAATAGAGTTTGTCGAGCATGGGACTGGCGGTCAATGCCCAGGCCAGCGCATGTTCCCGGCCGCCCGAGCCGATGAGAAGTACGTTCATATCGTTCCTTGTAGCATTCGGGCCCTATTGCAATTGCGGGCTTGGTGTAGCATCGAACCGGAAACTTTGAACAGCGGACGGCCGTGACAGATAGTATTCCTCCACAGTCAAAGGCCGACGCGAAACCGGGCGGCAATACGCCTGAGTTCTCCGTCTCAGAACTCTCTGGCGCCATCAAGCGGGCGCTGGAAGAGGGCTTCGGCTATGTGCGCATCAAGGGCGAGGTTTCGGGCTATCGCGGCCCGCACGCCTCGGGGCATTGCTACTTTGCGCTGAAGGACGAAAAAGCCAAAATTGACGCCGTGATCTGGAAAGGCGTGTTCGGCCGCCTGCGCTTCAAGCCGGAAGAGGGCATGGAGGTGATCGCCCAGGGCAAGATCACGACGTTCCCCGGCAAGTCGAATTACCAGATTATGATCGAGGCCCTGGAGCCGGCGGGTGCCGGCGCGCTGATGGCGCTGCTCGAAGAGCGCAAGCGCAAGATGGCGGCGGAAGGTCTCTTTGACGAAGCCCGCAAAAAGCCGCGTCCGTTTCTTGCCGCGCGTTATCGGCATCGTCACGTCGCCGACGGGCGCCGTCATTCGCGACATGCTTGCAGGCTTCAACGAGCGCTTTCCGGCGCATGTCATCGTTTGGCCGGTGCGCGTGCAAGGCGAAGGCAGCGCGGCTGAAATTGCCGCTGCAATCCGGGGCTTCAATGCACTCGAACCAGGTGGCGCGATCCCGCGTCCCGACGTGCTGATTGTCGCGCGCGGCGGCGGCAGCCTCGAAGACTTGTGGAGCTTCAACGAAGAGATCGTCGTGCGCGCGGCGGCTGAGAGCCGGATCCCGCTCATCTCAGCGGTCGGCCATGAAACCGACTGGACTTTGATTGATCTCGTGGCGGATGCGCGCGCGCCGACGCCGACAAAGGCCGCCGAATGGGCCGTGCCGAAATATGCGGAACTGATCGAGCAGATTGAGAAGTTTGGGTTGCGCCAGCGTGTCGCCATGCGCCGGGTGCTGGAAGCAACGCGCACGCATCTGCGTGCCTCGGCGCGCGGGTTGCCGAAACTCGAAGATTTGATAGCACTACCGCGCCAGAGATTTGACGGGGCCGCGGGCCGCTTGGGACGCGCGCTGTTTGCGAATTCACGGGCTCATGCGATGCGCTTGGCGCGTGTTTCTTCGCGGCTGGCACCAACCTCGCTTTTGCACCGCTTGGGGCGTCAGGCCGAAAGGCTTGATTCTCTGCGTGCGCGCGGTGTCGAAGCCCTGAAAAACCGTGTCGCGGCCCGGCGGCGCATACTCGACAGTCATGCCAAATTACTTGGCAGCCTCAGTTACCAGAGCGTGCTGGCGCGGGGGTTTGCCGTTGTTAGGGATAACGAAGGGCGGATGGTGCGGCTGGCTAAAAGTGTTGCACAAGGCGATAAACTCGGGATTGAGTTTAGTGACGGTCAGGTGGCGGTTGAGGTCTCAGGCACGGTGGGTCCAGGCACCCTCCAAAAGTCCGCCAGCGGCCCCCTGAAGGGCGGCAAGGGGCCATCACGCGGCGGCGGACAGGGCTCGCTCTTTTAGGCCGTTTTGTTAGGATTAATGGGCTTCACAAATGCCGCCCTTGACGACCGGCCCGCGATTGGCGATTTCATGGGTTAACGAGTTGCCGCCGGCCCTGATGCACTGAGGCTGGGCACAAGGATTTTTATGAACCGCATCGATAAGTTTTTTGGAATCAAAAACGAAGCCAAGGTGCGTTATCTCGATGGCGAGTTCGAGGTCGTCTCTCCCGGTGATTTCGTGAGCTGCGCCGTGACGGGTACGCACATTCCTCTCGCCGATCTCAAATACTGGAACGTGGAAGTTCAAGAGCCCTACGCGACAGCGGACGTGTCGCTGAAGCGTTATCTCGAGTTGCGCAAAAGAGATCAGGGCTAAGCCCGGCTCTCGTGGCGCTGGATCGCCGCTGAAACCAGTCCGGCGAGTTCGTTGCGCCCAACGCCCTCGAAAATCAAACTGACGGGCACTGTACGGGTGCGCTCTTCTAAAATTCGCAATGTTGCCCCACCGCCTGTCAGGCGCACGAAATCTTTCTCCGTCGTGACAAGGGCCGCCCCTCGCATGTCCGCTGCACTCATAAGCCGGGCGGCGTCGGTGTCCGTGAAGCTATGATGATCTGGGAATATGTGACGTTCGGCGATGATGCCGCCATGTCTTTCTAGAAGTGCGAAGAAACGTTCCGGATTGGCGATGCCAGCGAAGGCAATAAGTTTTTGGCTTCTGAGCACGGCCATGTCACCTCCCGGCGCGACATGAGTATTTATGATGGCGCCGGAGAAAAATTTTGCAATGGGCGCATGTATAGATCCCGCATCGCGGCCGTCAGCCGCGCCGTTGATGGCGATAGCCTGGACAAGACCTGCTTGAAAGCCAAGTGGCGCGCGCAGCGGGCCGGCGGGGATGCAAAGCCCGTTGCCGAACGCGCGTCTCCCGTCCACGATTGCAATCGAAAAATCTTTTTTCAGCGCTGGGTTTTGCAAGCCGTCGTCCATGATGATGACGGCCTTGGGCCCAAAGGAGCGCTCTATGAGTTCAGCACCCTGACGGCGATTGCGGGAAACGATGGCAGGTGCCGCGCGCGCAAGCAGCAGCGGTTCGTCGCCCGTGTCGGCGTGCGTGTGGCGCTCGAGATCGACAATGTCCGGGCCGCGCAACCGTCCGCCATATCCGCGCGACAGAAACACAGGCTCCCGGCCGAGGTCGCGCACGATTTGCGCAAGAGCAATAGCCATCGGAGTTTTGCCCGTGCCGCCGGCTGTGAAATTGCCGGCGCATAGAACAGGGATGCGCGGCGTATAGGGTCGCGCGCGCTGTAATCTCAGTTCGGCGAAGCGGCCATAAAGCATGCCGAAGGGTGCAAGCACATGCGCAGGCCACGCCGGCGTTGCATCGTACCACCAGCCTGGCTCATGAAGCGGCACTTGGCGTATCCTGTTTCGACGTGATGAAGGGAAGGAGCGCGTCGAGCGTCTTTTGTAAAGCGCCGGAGAGCGTGGCGAGCCCGGCCTCGGCGCCAGCCTGCATCTTTTGTGCGGCGGCTTTGTCGGCGATCAGCAAAGCGGTCGAGGCAGCGATGTCCTCGGCTGATGTGATTGTCTTCACGCCGCCGGAATTGACAAGAGCGTCGTAGGTCTCCCGGAAATTATGGGTGCTTGGGCCGGTGAGCACCAAGGTGCCGTGACGGATAGCTTCGATTGGGTTTTGCCCGCCGTGTTCGATCAAAGATCCGCCGATGAATGCGACGGGGCAGAGAGCGAAGAAAGTACCGAGTTCGCCAATCGTGTCGGCCAAATAGATTTGTGTTTCGCGCGATGGCAGACCGTCAACGCTGCGCCTTGTCACGCGAAGGCCGGTGGTTTCAAGCTCGGTTAGCAGCGCCGTCGCGCGGTCTGGATGGCGCGGCGCAATGATCGTAATTAGATCCTGCAGCGATTGGCTAAGTATTTCATGCGCGCGGGCAATGATTATCTCTTCCCCCGGATGCGTGCTGGCGGCGAGCAGAAGCGGCCGGCCAGCCGCAGCGGTTTTGATTGCAGCCAAATCGTCCATGTTGGCTGGCGGCGGGGGCGCATCAATCTTGATATTGCCGGCCGTGACGACGTTCGGAGCGCCGAGCGATTGAATAGTGCGCGCGACCATTTCGTTCTGCGCTAGAACGATGGCGAAACGCGAAAAGAGCGGGCGTGCAATCCGGGCGTTGCGGCGCCATCGCTTCATGCTGCGTGGCGACATGCGCGCGTTGATGAGGGCCATCGGAATTTTGCGGCGCGACGATTCCAGAATGAGGTTCGGCCAAATTTCAAATTCTGTGAAAATTGCCAAATCCGGGCGCCAATGATCGAGGAAGGCGCTGGCGTACTTTGCCGCATCCAGAGGCACGAATTGGTGGAACGCGCGCGGCGGCAAACGGCGGGCGGCCAGCCCAGCCGAGGTCGTTGTGCCGGTGGTCAGCATGACATTTAGTGCGGGCTCGGCTTTGAGCAGAGCCTCGATAAGCGGCAGCACGGCGTTTGTCTCGCCAACACTTGCCGCGTGTACCCAGGCGAGCCGTCCTTGAGGGCGCACTTTGGCCGCTAGTCCCAAGCGTTCTGCCCGGCGCTCCGGGTCTTCCTTGCCCTGGCGTTCGCGGTACTTGAGGAGGAGCGGTGCGGCCGCACGCAAAGCGGACGTGCCGGAGCGGTAGAGCTGTAGCCGCAGCCCAGGAGACGGGGGATTTTTTGCAGCCAGTTGACCAAGCGGCGTTGCGCGTTTGGCGTCGGCGCCTGCGAGTTCGTAAGCGCGATCCGTCGCGGCGTTGAGCGCATGTTCGAGATTGAGGCGAAGGGCTTCGAGCGTGGCATCATCCGCGTCGCGCGGAACGTGGATCGGGTCGCCGCCAACGAAGACGAGTTTGGAATACGGCAAGTTGAGCGTCATGCGGCTCCAGGTATCGAACGATTTGAAGCGAGACGACGCCGCCGCCACCGGCACGATCGGGCTTCCAGACATGCGCGCAATGGTGATGATGCCGTTTCCGGCGGTGCGCGCTGGGCCAGGCGGGATATCCGCAGTCATAACGAGCGACGCTCCGTCGTTGAGGGCGCGAACGGAAGCGCGCAAGGCTGAGGCGCCGCCCCGGTCGCGTTTGCGCCCGCCCGCGCCTGCGCCGCGAATGAGATCCGTATCGAGGAGACGCAAGGCCTCACCGATCAGTTCCGCGTCGCCGTGACGCGCGACCATGGCGGAAACTTTGACGTCGCCCGGATGCAGGTGCGCCAGCATCATGAATTGGCCGTGCCAGCAGGCAATGATGCACGGATGCGCCTCACGTAATTGGCGCCTGAGACCGGCGGGTTCGTAAACGATGTGCGATGTCTTGATGACGTGCTTGATCAGTCGCGCAAGCGAACGGCCGGCGAACCGAATAAGTGTCGTCTTGGAATCGGCCATTTAAGGCGGCACCCACGGTTCTATTTACGGTCAAATGCGGAGGTGCCAAGCAAAGGCCCTTGCGGCACGTACCTATAGCGAATATCTAGCCAGTGCAAACGTGTTTGCCTTCGTATGCGCGTGACATTCCAGAACTTTCGACCCCACCGGAATGCAGCCCAAATGACAATATTGCTAGTGGCATAAGCGCTTGAATTTCAGATAACAACGGGACAATGGCAGGCTTCATTAAACGAGCGAAGCGGGATTTGCGACGCAAGTCAGGGGATTGGCTTCACGCCGCTATCCACAATGCGCCGCCGGCCATGCGCACGCGGTTTGGCCCAGCCATGTGTTACGTCGAGATGCTCATTCTCGACTATGGCATTGCGCGCGTCCTCTACAACAATCGGCACCGGATCTCTGACGACGCTTGGCGTTCGGCGCAACCCGAACCGCACCACATACGCTGGATCGCCAAGAAAGGTGTCAAGACGGTCCTCAATTTGCGCGGCGACCGGTCGTTTGGAACCGTGTGGCTTGAGGATAGAGCGTGCGCCAAGCACGGGTTGAAGCTGGTCAATTTCAAACTTAAGTCACGTGTTGCGCCCGCGCGCGAGGACTTGCTAGCGGTCAAGGCACTGTTGGAGACAATCGAATATCCCGTACTCATTCACTGCAAATCGGGTGCAGATAGGGCCGGATTGATGAGTGTGCTCTACCGGTACGTTCACGATGGCGTTCCTATTGCCAAGGCGAAAAACCAACTCAGTCTAAGATACGGGCACATCCGTCAGGCGGACACGGGCGTGCTCGATTATTTCTTCGAACGGTACTTGGCCGAAAACGTAAAATCGCCGATTGAGTTTTGGGATTGGGTTGCGACGAAATACGACGCGGACGAAGTCAACCGCACATTCAAGGCAAGCGGGCTTGCCAACCGGCTAGTCAATAATGTTCTGCGGCGCGAGTAGCAAGTTGCGCCCTATGACCTTGTCAGTTGACGAGAGTTGATCCATGCGGGCTGCCAGCCAAGCGGGCGTAGGCCCCATTGCGTGCCAGTAAATCCTTATGAGCGCCGCGCTCGATGATGCGGCCATCTTCCATGACGCAAATGAGGTCCGCGCGCTGGACTGTCGAAAGCCGGTGAGCAATGACGAGGGTCGTCCGGTTTTTTGTAAAGCGGGCCAGCGCATCCTGCACGAGTTGTTCGCTTTCGGTGTCGAGTGCACTCGTGGCCTCATCGAGCAGCAGGATGGGCGCATCTTTGAGGATAGCGCGGGCAAGAGCGAGCCTTTGTTTTTGACCTCCCGAAAGCCGCCCGCCGCGATCGCCAATCAGCGTTTGATAGCCCTGCGGTTGGGCCATGATGAAATGGTGCGCGGCTGCGGCTTCGGCTGCGGCTCTAATCTCCGCTTCGCTTGCGCCGAGTTTTCCGAGCGCAATATTGGCGGCAATGGTGTCGTCGAAGAGCGTGATGTCCTGGCTCACAATAGATATCTGATCGCGTAGGGACGCCAGCAACACGTCGCGGGCATCTTGGCCGTCAATCAGGATGGCGCCTTCCGTCACGTCGAACAGGCGCGGGACCAAATTGATGATGGTAGATTTTCCAGCGCCCGAACGGCCAACGAGCGCAACTGTCTTGCCGCCTGGTACATCGAGAGAGAAATCAGTGACCGCGCGTTGCTTGCCCCCGGCGTCGTAAGCAAATCCGACGCCTCTGAATGTAATGGCGCCAGAGGTGATGTCGAGCGGCTTGGCGCCAGGGCGGTCGGCGATTTGCGGCGCCTCGTCCAACAGTTCGTAGACGCTTTCGATGGCTGACAAGCCCTCTTGAATTCTTCCCGACAAGTTGCCAAGCGCCCTTACTGGCTGAGCCGCCATCAGGAGAGCCGTGACAAATCCCATAAAGTCGCCGACGGTTGAAATGCCGCTTGAGATCCTTAAGTACGCGAAGGCGACGACGCCGGCAATTGCGAGACCTCCAAGGGCTTCGAGCATCGGATCGAGTCGTGCGCGCGTCTTGACGGCCTTAAGCTTGAGCCGGAATACTTCCTCGAAACTCTTATCCAATTTGCTGGCGGCGTAGTTTTCAAGGCGGAACGATTTGATCAGGCGTGCGCCGGATAGGTTCTCGCTCAACAACGATGTCATATCGCCAAGCTGGTCTTGCGTTTGTTTGGCCACGCGGCGCAGGCGGCGCGAGATCAAAGCAACAGGAAAGGCGGCCAGGGGATAAACCGAAAGCACAACGAGCGTCATTTTCCAATCGAGATAAAGCATGGCAATGAGCAGCGCGATAACCGTCAGTGAGTCGCGGACTGCGGAGTTCATGGCCGCCGTGACGGCGGTTTGAATGAATGTGATGTCATTCGTCAGTTTCGATACGAGCCGGCCCGGCGTTTCGCGCGTTAGGCGGGCAAAATCCGCGGCGATCAAATGTGCGAATGTCTTCTGCTGCAGATCTGTCGTCATGCGCAGCACGAGCCTGTTGGTGGCGACAGACTGCAAATAGAGGAAAAGGCTGCGGAACGCCGTAATGCCGATGATGGCGCCGAGAACTAGCGGCAGAAGACTTCTATCGCCCTCCGCTCCCTTCATGAGTGTGTCGAAAGAGAGTTTGATGACGGTTGGATAGCCGCCGGTAGCAGCGGCCAGACAAGCGGTGAGCAGAAGCGTCCAGGCGAGCTCCATCCTGCGCGGCCAGACCCAATCGGCCATGAACCGCTTCAGCAGAGCGCGCGCCTCGTCGTCCAGGCGGAGGCCGGAGCGGGTGGATTTGCTCTTGTCGCGGGGCTCAGTCGTCACGTTTTTACTTTGACCTTCCTTTTTGGGGGTGGCGCTTCCGGTTCGAGAAGGCGGTGCAGGTGAACCACAAAATATCGCGTCAAAGCGCTATCGACCGTTTTCTGGGCCGCACCTTTCCACGCGCGGTGCGCCGCATCGTAGTTTGGGAAAATGCCGACAAAGTCTAAGTTGTCCAGATCCCGGAATTCTGTTCCCTCGAGTGTCTTCAGTTCTCCGCCAAAGACGAGATGCAGGAGTTGTTTATCGCTTGATGCTTTCGGAGGCTTGCTCATATCTCTCTGCCGCTCGATTTGCCGTGATGAATGTGATGCGAACATAGCGGACCGGGATGGCCGTGGCACCTCAATACAGGCGCTGAATACGCTCGTATGTCCCGGAATGATACGCTCCCGCAAGCCGATATTTACCCTGTCCCTTAATCCATTCCGAAGGGAAAGCTGCTATTGTTGCTTTAAGGCCGAAAATAAGCGGCCGCTCGAATGTCAACAGCGAGGCTTGCGGCGCGGAGAATCACATTCTCCGCGCCGCGCCCGTTTTTGGCCCTGCTCATTAGCTGAGGCCAGCGAACCAAGACAGTGCCATGTCGGCAACGAGGCCTAGGAAAACGGCTGCGCCCACGTCGCGATTTGAACGAAATCTCCACAGGCAGTTTGCCGGATCGTTGGTGTCAAGCGTCGCCACCTGCCAGGCCATTTGCAGGAACACGAGTGTGACCGCTAAAAAGAAAATCAAGTGTGTGCCAGCTAGCGCCCCGGCCGCGAGCCAGAACACCACCGCGCAGAGATAGAGCGCGCCGACGATCGACACTGTGTTATCGCCGAAGAGCAGGGCGGTTGAGCCGAGCCCAAGAAGTGCGTCATCTTCCTTGTCTTGGTGCGCGTAGATCGTGTCGTAGCCAATCGTCCAGAGTACGCATCCCGCGTAAAGCAGGAGTGGCGGCCAGCCAAGCGAACCTTTGACTGCGGCCCACCCGGCGAGCGCGCCCCAATTGAACACGAGCCCCAGCACGAGTTGCGGGTATGGCATGATCCTCTTGGCAAACGGATAGAGCGCGACCAGCAACAGCGACGAGATGCAAAGCAGAACCGTGAAAGTGTTGAAATTGATCAGCACGGCGAGGCCGATGAGCCCACATAGAACTATGAAGTAAATCGCGCCTTGAGGCGTGACTTGGCCAGAGGGGATTGGCCGGCTAGCCGTACGCGCGACTTGAGCGTCAATGTCGCGATCGACGAAGTCGTTATAGGCGCAGCCCGCGGCGCGCATGGCGGTGGCGCCAATCAGGAATTGTATGAGGTAGGAAATGCTGGGGTAAGGTTGTCCGCGCTCGACCTCGGCCAAGGTTTGCGACCACCAGCAGGGAAAAAGAAGCAGCCAAATGCCGATGGGGCGGTCGAAACGCCCGAGGCGCAAATATGGGCGCAAGCTTTCAGGCGCCCAACGGTCCACCCAGTTCTGGGCGGGCGCGTCTGCAACCGGAGTGGACATTGGAGACGGAGTTTCGGTGGCGTTGTTCATAATCCTGCGGGGGCCTGCGATTGGAGTCCAAAGCCTAGACGGCCCGTGCGTTAACGGCAATCGCGAGATGGGTGATCCACAAGACTTGCGTGGGGAACAGGCTGCGCTATGAGGGCGCTATGGCAATCCACGATCTCACCTCCGAGCGGCTTTTTGTCGATAGCGCGTTGGCGCACGGCGCGCGTGTTGAGTTGGGTGAGGCGCAAGCCCACTACCTAGTCAATGTGCTGCGATCAAAGCTTGGCGCGGAAATCCTCGTCTTCAATGGCCGGGACGGAGAATGGCGCGCGCGTCTCACAGAAGTAAAAAAGCGATCCGCCGTTCTGGATGTTTTGGAGCAGACGCGGCCCCAAATTGATGGTCCGGATATCGACTATCTCTTTGCGCCGCTGAAACATGCCCGTCTCGACTATATGGTGCAAAAGGCCGTTGAAATGGGGGTTGCAAAGCTGTCGCCTGTCCAGACGCGGCGGACGGTGCCCGATCGCGTCAATTTTGATCGCATGCGCGCCAACGCGATTGAGGCGGCGGAGCAGTGCGGCATCTTGCGGGTGCCCGAAATCGGCGAACTGCGGCCCCTCGCAAAGGTGCTGGACAACTGGGACGCCAAACGCACGCTCATTTTTTGTGACGAGGGGGATGAGGCAACAGGCCCGCTCGATACGCTGAAAAGTGTGAAGGCCGGCCCCATCGCCGTGCTCGTCGGCCCGGAAGGCGGGTTTTCCGGCGAGGAACGGGAGCTCCTGCGGGCTAAGCCCTATGTCGTCGCCCTGTCACTCGGTCCCCGAATCATGCGGGCCGATACGGCGGCGGTCGCGGCTCTTGCGTTGATCAATGCAACCTTGGGGGACTGGGGGGGCGATTGGAGTGGAGAGAAGAAATGAGGCCTTTGGCGGCTTGCTCTCGGACCGGCCGGACGCCATAACGAGACGATCAAATGTGGACGGCGGGCGAGGGGTCGCTGGCGTCGCAAAGCCCACAATCGAGGACCCCCGAGGAAACCTATGTCGACGCGTGAGGATGGCGCCGAGAGCCCGCTGATCAAAGGCCGCGCCGATCTCATCGATTGGATTGCGGCAGGCGAAAAGCCCAAACACGCCTGGCGAATTGGAACCGAGCACGAGAAATTCGTGTTCCGGACCGTGTCGCTTGAGCCGGTTTCGTACGACGGCCCAAGGGGTATTCGCGCGCTTATGGAGCAGTTGATTGCGCGCTACGGCTGGCTGCCAATCCACGAAGGCGAGAACATTATCGCTTTAAAGCGGCCCGACGGCGAACTTGGCGGCACGATCAGCCTTGAGCCCGGCGGGCAATTCGAACTCTCTGGTGCGCCGCTTGAAAACCTCCACGAGACAGCGGCTGAGACCTACAAACATCTCTATGAAGTGCTCGATGTCGGCGAAGATCTGGCCATTGGCTTTTTGGGTGTCGGCTTTACCCCGAAGTGGCGCCTGGACGAGGTGCCGAAAATGCCCAAGCAGCGCTATGGCGTGATGACGCGATACATGCCGCAAGTTGGCAGCCGCGGCCTCGATATGATGTACCGCACGGCAACGGTGCAAGTGAACCTCGACTTCGCAAGCGAAGCCGACATGGTGCAGAAATTGCGCGTATCTCTGGCGCTTCAACCCATTGCTACAGCGCTTTTTGCGTCATCGCCTTTCACGGAAGGCGAACCCAACGGGTATCAATCGATGCGCAGCGAAGTTTGGCGCGATACGGATAAGCGGCGCACGGGTATGCTTCCATTCGTATTCGAGGATGGCATGGGCTACGCCCGCTATGTCGACTATGCGCTCGATGTGCCGATGTACTTCGTCTACCGGGCAGGGCGTTACATCGACGTCGCGGGATCGTCGTTTCGCGATTTTCTCGCCGGAAAACTCAAGGGGCTAGAGGGTGTATTCCCAACGATCGATGATTGGTCGGATCATATGACGACGTTGTTCCCAGAGGTGCGCATGAAGCGCTTTCTGGAAATGCGCGGTGCTGACGGCGGGCGCTGGAGCATCATCACGGCGTTGCCAGCGTTCTGGACCGGACTGCTCTATGATCAAGAAGCCCTCGATGGCGCGTGGGCCCTGGTGCAGGACTGGACAACAGAAGAACGCGAAGCGTTGCGCAATGGCGTGCCGGTTGGCGGCCTCAGAACGCCCTTCCGCAAGACGACGGTATCCGAACTCGCTAAGGAGGTGCTGAGACTGTCGCGCCTCGGGCTCAAGAACCGCAACCGGCTCAACGCCAAGGGCCAGGACGAGACGATGTATCTAGCGCCGCTCGAATCGATCGTGCGGGCGGGCCGGACGGTGTCAGACGAGTTGCTCGACCGCTACAAAGGCAGCTGGCATGGCGACATCAACCACATTTTCGAAGAATTTGCCTTTTAGTCAATGAGTTGAAAAGAACCATCAGTGGTTCAGGTTCCGTTCAGGGTGCGCCGACTATAAGTCTTCAATGTTAGGGCTGCCCATGTTTGGAACCCGTGTTTGGGTCCCAAGTTTGGGTTCGGGGCCCCTTGTGCGGGAGGCCGCCCATGTTGAGAGGCGCAATCATGAAATCTGCAATGGCCGTCGTCGCCCTGTTTGGTCTTTTCACGTTTGGCGAGGCCAACGTTGAACTGGCGCAGGCCGACCAGTGCGTATCGCAGTGCCGCAACGCCCACAATCAATGCCGGATCTCGACCAAGGGTTCGCCAAGCTGCGATGCCCAGCTGCAGTCGTGCATGGATGGCTGCCGGTCGAAGCGCTGATAAAAGCGCTTAACCGACCAAAATAACCAGTAGCTTCTTAGGACCGTGTGCGCCGGCGACAAGTTTGCCGCCGACATCGGCCGTGCGCGATGCGCCTGAGACAAGTGCAAGGGTGCGCGGCATACCCGCGGGGCCAGGACATTGGCGGGCGCTCGCGAGACCAGCTTCCATACTGGCTTTGAGGGTCGACGCGTCAACAACGACGATGTGGACTTCAGGCAAGTAGTTGAGCGACGCCGGGTTGTCGGGATTTGACGCGAGCACCAATGTTCCCGTTTCGGCGATGGCCGAGATAGCGCGTGAAAGTGCGATGTGTGGCGGATGGCCCGGTTGCCACGCGTGGCGCTGCAAGTTTGGAATTTTCTGCCACGGGAGTGCAGCGAGCCAAGGGTCGCGTCCAAGAGTAACGGGCGCGCCTGGGTAATCGGTGTCGATAAAGCGGGCGATTGCTGCCGGCACGTCATCCGGGGTTGCAACCTCGGTTACGATGGCGGAAACAGCCTGTAAATGGCGGAAAAAAGCAGCGCGCGCCTCTGAGGTTGAAACGCAGGCGCGTTGCGGGCGCGGATGAGATGGGGGAACGGCTATACGGTCTTGAGCCGCTGCCGCCCGCCCGTCGCCATCTTGGGCATGAAGTGCAGTTCTAACTTTCGAGAAAATTTCAGCGCGGCTCATCGCGGAACTCCCTGTTGGGTTTCACGCCAGAGCTGCTGGAAGGTTCTGCCTTCAGGTGCAGGCAAATCGCGATAGCGCGTCCATCCACGGGCAAGCGGTAGCCAGCGCAACGCGCCGCGGCTCCGGCCGAATGCACCGAGTATCGCGGCGGCGAAACGCATGAGCGGATGATAAAGTTTCGGACGCAACGCAAGAGCCTTCCAGGTGTTGAGGCCTGCGCGCGCGGCGAGCGACCCACTCCCTGCCTGAAATTCGGCTTCGCGCCAATTTCGCATCAAGTCGGGGAGTGGAATCTTCACCGGACAGACGCTCGCGCATGCGCCGCAGAAGGTGGATGCCCCGGCAAGGTGCGCATTTTCTTTGACGCTTGAGAGCCCCGGCATGAGAGCGGCCCCAATCGGTCCGGGATAGACCGTGCCGTAGGCGTGCCCGCCAACTGCGCCGTAGACCGGGCAGTGGTTCATGCAGGCGCCGCAGCGAATGCAGCGCAACACCGAACGCATGTTGCTGCCTAAGAGTTCGGAGCGGCCGTTGTCCAGTATGACGATATGGACTTGCTCGGGGCCTTCGAACTCGTCCTTGCGCTGCGGTCCTGTCGTCAACGTGACGTAGGCCGTCGTTTCCTGCCCCGTCGCAGAGCGCGGCAGCAAGCGCATAATCGTGACCGTATCGGCTAGCGTCGGAATGACTTTGTCGATCGCGGTTATAACGATGTGAACTTTGGGCAGGAGTTGCGTGAGGTCGCCGTTTCCTTCGTTGGTGACGATGATCGATGACCCCGTTTCAGCGATTAGAAAATTGGCGCCTGTAATGCCAATATCGGCGTTGAGGAATTTCTGGCGCAGGACTTGGCGCGCCTCGGCGACAAGATCGGCGGGTTCGTTGAAGACGCGGCTATCGGGGAACTGCGTGTGGGCCTTGCGAAAGCGCCGTTCGACTTCAGCGACAGTGAGATGAATGGCGGGCGCGATGATGTGGCTCGGTGCCTCATTCTCAAGCTGAATAAGATATTCGCCGAGGTCCGTTTCAACGACTTCAAAGCCGGCCTGTTCGAGGTGATCGTTGAGATGGATCTCCTCAGAAACCATGGATTTTCCCTTGGTGACGAGACGTCCGCCGGAGTTGCGGCAAATATCGAGGATGACTGTCCGCGCGTCTTCCGGTGTCGAGGCCCAGTGCACTTTTGATCCTGCAGCCGTTGCGTTTTTCTCGAAGATTTCGAGGTAGTGATCGAGGTGTGCGAGGGTGTGGTCCTTGATATCGCGTGCTACGTCGCGAAGGGCCTCGAATTCAGGCAACGCGGCTTTGGCCTTGGCGCGGTTGCCCGCCAGATTGACCGGGACTTCGCCGAGCGCCGATTGCAATTGCGTGTCGAGAAGGGCGTCCCCGACGCGGCCTTTGAAAAGTGTAATGGGTGCCGTCATGGCCTCAGTCCCTCTTGGCGATGGGAGGGGCACTCATTTCGCCCGCAAGCACTTCGGCGACGTGGCGGCAAACGAGCGGCGAATCCGTCCGGCTGAGTTTTCCAGCCATGTTCATGAGGCAGCCAAGATCGCCAGCAAGCAAGAGTGAGGCCCCTGACTTGGCGGCGTGGGTGGTTTTCTTTTCGACCATGGCATTCGAGATATCGGGGTACTTGACGGAAAAGAGACCGCCGAAGCCGCAGCAGGTCTCGCACTCGGTCATTTCATTGAGTTCGAGCCCTTCGACCAGGGCGAGGAGATCGCGCGGGGCATCCTTGACGCCAAGCTCGCGCAGGCCCGAGCAGCTGTCGTGATACGTGACAGCACCATCATATCGGCCTGGGACCGAATGCAATCGCCGTTCAATCGCCAGGAATGTGGTCAACTCGAAGACTTTGGCGGCGAATGTTTGCGCCGCGCCATGGTCTGCCGTGTCCGCCAGTAACTCGACAAAGTGGACTTTGAGCATTCCGGCACATGATCCAGATGGCACGACGATGTAATCGCAGTCAGTAAAAGCGGCGATTGTTTGCCGCGCAAATAGAGCGGCCGCAGCCCTATCGCCCGAATTGTAGGCGGGTTGGCCGCAGCAGGTCTGTCCGCTTGGGACCACGACATCGCATCCGGCAGCTTCGATAAGCTTTGCAGCAGCAAAACCAACCGATGGGCGGAAAGTGTCAACGAGACAAGTGACGAAAAGGCCGGCACGTGGACGGCGTTCAGGTGATTGCAATATCATCAAAACAACTATGCAGCGCCCAGGCCACAATGGCCCGGATCAGGCTGTCATCCGTAGGACCTTGGACCGCAGCACGCAAGCCAGACGGCGGACGGAGAACGTGTTTGAACCTTCGTCAGAAAAACCGGCCGCGAATGGCTTGCGATCAGGCCCGGGCGGCCTTGGGTGGCGGACGACGCTGGAACTTTGAAGTCGCGTCTGCCGCGCTTGAGTGTTCCCAGTTGTTGTCACGGGCATAGAGTTCAGCGAAGAAGTCGATGAAAGCATTGACCTTGGCGGGCATAAACTCGCGGCAAGAGTAGACAGCGAAAATGGCATTCTTCGAAGAGCCGCGGTACTCGGGTAATACAACGCGCAATTCGCCGCGTTCGATCTCTGGCCCAACGTCCCAAAGTGCGCGAAGTCCAATGCCGAGTCCTTGTAACAAGGCGGCCTTTACGAAATCGGCTGAATTTGACCGGATGTTTCCTTTGACGCGAATATCGTGTTCACCGCCAAGTCCTTCCAGTCTCCAAATGTCCTGGGCGCCCGCCATCAAACAATTGTGAGAATCGAGTTCTTCGAGCGTTTTGGGGTTGCCGGCCTTTTCGAGATAACTGGGGGCGGCGCACATGACGCGGTGCTCGTTGGCGAGTTTGCGGGCGACGAGGGACGAATCCTCCAGTTCACCGATCCGGATGGCGACATCGAAACCTTCGCGAATGATATCCACGAAATGATCCGAGAGGTGCATGTCGAGTTCGATATCCGGATACCGCGCCAAAAAATCCGGGATGTGCGGGGTGATATGCAACCGGTTGAACGAGGTCGGCGCTGAGATCTTGAGAATGCCGCGAGGCTTTGTATTGCGGCGGCTGACATAGTCCTCCGCTTCTTCGACCAGGCTCAAGATATCGACCACGCGCTTGAAATAGCCCTCGCCCGTCTCGGTCAATGTGAGCTGCCGGGTGGTGCGTTGAAATAGCCTTGCGCCCAGCCGCTCTTCGAGGAGGCTGACCCGCTTTGAAACGACGGCAGGTGACAATCCCATTTCGCGGCCCGCCGCCGACATATTGCCGGTTCTGGCGACACGTGCGAAAATGTCGAGGTCGCTAATCGCTGTCACGTTCGGGTCCCTAGGTGTACTAAGTCTGGGTTGCGGCATGGTTGCCCCCAATGAGTTATGTTTTGCCACGAACTAAGTGTGTTGCTAAATCGTGTTAAGCGCAGGACTGTTATTCCCCAGAGAGTAAACTGAAGGAAGTCTGGTGACCAGAATGCTCCTAAAGTTCACCATTATACACCCGATTTACGGGCCTCTGGCTCGCGGAGAGCTCCAATGACCCTTTTAAATCTTCCTGAACCTGATGCAGGCGTGATCAACCGTCGAGGGCTGATCACCGAGGGATTGGCCCGTCTGGTCGGCCGGGACGCATTGATTTTGGACGAGGACGGGCGCCGCGCCTACGAAACGGATGCGCTAACGGCTTACCGCCGCGTGCCCTTGATCGTCGTCTTGCCGCGCACCACCGAGGACGTTTCCAAGGTGCTGCGCTACTGCCACGAGAACAAACTCAAAGTCGTGCCACGGGGCGCGGGAACGTCGCTATGCGGTGGCGCGCTGCCAGGAGAAGATGCCGTTGTCGTGTGCGTTTCGAAAATGAACCGCATTCTGGACGTTGATTATGTTAACCGGACGGCGCGAGTTGAGGCGGGCATTACCAACCTCGCTATCTCCGGAAAAGTAGCTGAACAGAATTTTTTCTATGCGCCGGATCCCTCGTCGCAGCTTGCTTGCACCCTTGCCGGCAATCTGGCCATGAACTCCGGCGGCGCACACGGCCTCAAGTATGGTGTGACAACGAACAATGCCCTTGGCCTCAAGATGGTGCTGATCGACGGCACGGTTGCGGAGTTCGGTGGAGCGCATCTGGACGCGCCTGGTTACGACTTCTTGTCACTCATTATCGGTTCGGAAGGGCAGTTCGGGATCATCACGGAAGCGACCGTGCGCATTCTCAAAAAAGCGGAAGGAGCGCGGCCGATGTTGATCGGTTTCAACTCGCCTGAATCGGCAGGAGCCTGTGTCTCCGGGATCATTGGGGCCGGCATCATTCCCGTTGCGATCGAGTATATGGACAAACCGGCAATCCACGTTTGCGAGGCTTTCGCTAAAGCGGGTTACCCGCTCGATGTCGAAGCACTGCTCATTGTCGAGGTTGAGGGATCGGAAGCCGAGATTGAAGATCTTCTCGGGCGGGTAGCGGCGATTGCGCGCAAGTTTGAGCCCAAGAGCATTGAGGTCAGCAGGGACGCAGAACAAAGCGCTCAGATCTGGGCCGGACGTAAGGCCGCCTTCGGCGCCATTGGCCGGATATCAGACTACTACTGCATGGACGGCACAATACCCTTGGGCCAGCTGCCGAACGTGTTGACCCAAATATCGCAGATATGCGCCCGGTACGGGCTCAAGGTTGCGAACATCTTTCACGCAGGTGACGGCAATTTGCACCCACTCGTCCTCTACAATGCCAACGATCCTGAGGAAGCGGCGAATGCCGAGCGCGCGGGATCTGAAATTTTGGAGCTGTGCGTTAAAGTTGGCGGGTGCTTGACGGGCGAGCACGGTGTTGGGATCGAGAAACGGGATCTTATGACGGTACAGTTTACCCCGACCGATTTGGCCGTCCAGATGCGCATTAAATCTGTCTTCGATCCGCAATGGTTGCTGAACGCGGCTAAGGTGTTTCCGCTTGAAATCGGCGCAGATGCCCATGCAGTGGAGCAGGCGGCCTGAAGGGAAGCACCAAGTGAACGAACTCCTACGCCCCGCTGCCAATTGGGAACTGCAATCGATGATCGACAAGATCGCGGTGCACAAGCTCCCGATAGAAGTCATCGGTCATGGTTCTCTGCGTGGCATGGGACGTCCGGCCCAATCGGGTGTCGTGATATCCACCGCATCCTTGCGTGGCGTGACACTCTATGAACCATCGGAACTCGTTATGTCGGCGCGCGCCGGAACGCCGCTCCTTGAAATCGAAGCTGAATTGGCGGCAAACGGCCAGATGCTGGCATTTGAGCCCATGGATTTAGGTCCAGCGACAGGTGGTCCGGCGGGTGCCCAGACCATTGGTGGGGTGTTTGCAACCAATCTTTCCGGACCCCGGCGCATTTCGGCGGGTGCCGCACGTGACCAGTTGCTCGGAACTGTGGCAGTCAACGGCCGGGCAGAGCTCTTTAAATCCGGCGGGCGCGTGATGAAGAACGTCACAGGCTACGATGTAGCGCGCGGATTGACGGGGAGCTGGGGTACGCTTGCGGTCATGACAGAAGTGACCTTCAAGGTCATGCCGCTCCCTGAGTCTGTCGTAACACTGATCTATGCTGGGTTGCCCGACGATCTTGGGGTCGAACTTCTGACCGCTGCCATGGGTTCGCCTTTCGACGTCAGCGGCGCGGCGCACACGCCGAAGCTCGCAGCCGCCAGGCTCACTCTTCCGCGTCTCAAGGCTATGGGTCAATCACTCACAGCAATCAGGCTGGAGAATTTTGTGGCCTCGGTCAACGAGCGCAAGGCGAAACTAAAAGAAGCGCTGAAAGTCTACGGCGACCCCTTCGAGCTTGGCCCGGACGAGTCCCATGGCTTCTGGACAGATCTTCGCCATCTCAACATCATGCCGCATTCGGCCGACACAAGTCTGTGGCGCATTTCAACGAAGCCTAGCAAAGCGCCCGAGATAGTCTCCGCAATAGAAAAGTTCATGCCTGTTACGGCGTTTTATGATTGGTCGGGCGGTCTTGTATGGATGGAGGTTCCCGCCGCCGCGGATGCGGGTTCGGCAGACGTCCGCCGGGCGGTTGCGGTTCGAGGCGGCCATGCCACACTTGTGCGCGCAGCAGCTGACGTGCGCCAGTCTGTCGATATATTTGAGCCCATGAGGCCGGAAATCGACCGCCTCACGCGTGGACTAAAATCGGCGTTCGACCCTCTCAATCTGCTAAATCCCGGGCGAATGTACGCCCATATCTGATCCGCCGCTCTTAATCGAGATCCGACACATGCAGACCAACTTTACGCAAGAGCAGTTGAGTGACCCGGTCATCGCCGACGCGGAAAAAATACTGCGGCGCTGCGTGCACTGCGGCTTGTGTACCGCGACGTGCCCGACGTACGTGACGCTCGGTGATGAGCGCGACAGTCCGCGCGGACGGATTTACGCCATCAAAGATATGTTCGAAAAGGGCATCGATGCCAAGCCTGAGGTCTCCACACATATCGACCGTTGCTTGTCGTGCTTCTCGTGTATGACGACCTGTCCCTCGGGCGTTGACTACATGCATCTCGTGGAGATAGCCCGTAATCATATCGAAAAAACTGGCAAGCGCAGTCTGAAGGATCGCGCCATTCGCAAGATGCTGGCAGCTATAGTTCCCCACCCGAGGCGTTTCCGTTGGGCATTGAAGGCGGCACCTCTTGCCCGGCCGATGCTTGGAGCATTCAGGCGCTTGGGTTTGCCAGAGTTGGCAGCGATGATCGAGCTTGCGCCTAAGTCGGGTTCCAAGAAAGCGCGATTTTTTGGTCCAGGGCGGGCCGCGACGGGAGGCGAGCGCACCGGGCGTGTGATACTGCTCGCAGGATGTGCCCAACAGGTGCTACGCCCCGAGATCAACGATGCCACGATACGCTTGCTGGCACGAGGCGGCGTTGATGTCATCGTCTCGGCGGGAGCTGGCTGTTGCGGCGCTCTCACCGGGCACATCGGTATGGAATCAGCTGCCATCGAGTCCGCCAAAAGAAACGTCGATGCCTGGTCTAAGGAAATGGCCAAGGGGCCGATCGACGCCATTTTGATTAATGCCTCGGGTTGCGGCACGACGGTCAAAGACTATGGCCACCTCCTGGCGCGTGACCCTGACTATGCCGAACGTGCGGCACAGGTTTCCGCGCTCACTAAAGACGTGTCGGAATTTTTGTCGAAGCATGACATCGGCGCCCCGCAACGCTGGACCAGCCTCAAGGTGGCGTATCACTCGGCCTGCTCGATGCAACATGGCCAACGCATCACGCGCGAACCGAAGGCACTGCTGAAGAAGGCGGGATACAGCCTCCTCGATATCCCAGAGGGGCACCTGTGTTGCGGCTCGGCTGGCGTCTACAACATTTTGCAGTCAAAAATCGCGGCACAGCTGCTTGAGCGCAAGGCCGGACACATCAAAGCGTTGCGGCCCGATCTCGTGGCCACCGGCAACATCGGCTGCATTACTCAGCTTTCCAACGGCCTCGATATTCCCGTCGTCCACACGGTTGAACTGCTCGATTGGTCATATGGCGGCCCGGTGCCGGCCGGCATGGAAGGGCTCGAACAATTTTCGACTCCAGTTCCTCAACCACCCAAGCGGACGGTGGATGACTACATCAGCGCCTAGTCCCGGAATATTGGTGAATTCCGTACTGTGCGTTGGGTGCTATGCGGAGTATATTAACCCCGGCCCGCCCTAACCCATTGATTGTGTTTGCCTTAGGTCCTAGTATCATCGAAGGGCATAAGCCGCGCACGATACTTGCAAGTGGCCAGACCGGTGCCAGACCGGCGAGGTCTGCCAGAACACCGGCATATCTGCATAGAGATCCGGGGTTTGTACCGGAGCGGGCGAGAAGCGCGAACTTTAGAACTGGTGATGCGTATGACGGAAAAGATTTTCACGAACTGGACGCCGGATCTGACGGCAAAATGGGGCAAGGCCCCGCTCAAGGCCACGCATAGGCTGAGCGATCATCCGCTATTTTCGCTCGATGCGCTCGCCGATCTGATTGATGGCTATCCGCGCCAGCACTACGCGCTCGTGCAAATGGGCCCGCAAGGTTCTGCACGGCGCACCTGGCGCGAAGGTGATATCGGCGGGCTCAAAGGCCGTGACGTTATCCAAGCGATCAAGCAAGGCCGCATGTGGCTCAATCTGCGCAACGTCAGCGGCGTCGATAAGCGTTATCGCGAACTGCTCGACGCGGCGTTCGAAGAAGTCCGCAACAATGTGCCGGGTTACGAGACGTACAACCGTACCTCCGGCATTCTGATTTCGTCACCGAATGCGCAGGTTTACTATCACGCCGATATTCCGGGCCAATCACTGTGGCAGATCCACGGGAGGAAGCGCGTATTCGTATATCCCAATACACCGCCCTTCATCACGCCCGAGCAGCTTGAAAACATCGCGCTGTTCGAGGTCGAGGTCGATATGCCGTACGATGCGGCTTACGATAAATCGGCGCAGGTGTTCGAGATCGGCGGCGGCGAGATGCTGCACTGGCCGTTGAACGCGCCGCACCGCGTCGAAAACCTGGATGTCCTCAACGTGTCGATGACGACCGAGTATTGGACCGAAACCGTCCGGCGCAGTCAGATGATCAACATGGCCAACGGCATTCTGCGCCATAAAACGGGTATTGCGCCCAAGAGCCGCTCGACGTCGGGCGCAGGTTTCTGGGCTAAAGCCGCGATGCAGGCCGGCGTCAAGCGCACGGGTCTCTTGCAGAAAGAGCGCAAGTCGCGGCGGCTTGTCGATTTCAAGCTCGATCCCGTGCATCCGGGCGCAATCATCGATATCAGGCAAGCGGCCGAATAAGTTGCGAAGCACACGGCGAAGAAGGCGGGGCGACGTGGGAAGGCCATGGTGAGCGTGAGTGATGACGCTGCGTATCGCGACGTTGCCGCGCCGTCCCGTGCTTGGACCTGGCGCGGTCCGCGCTTCATCGCTGAAGTTTTCGATGGCCCAGATGATGCGCTTGCCGCGCTTGAGAGCGTGCAACGCGGCCTGAAATGCACCGGGTTTCAGTCGCTCAATTGGCTGACGGTTCTGTACGAGGAACTCGCGCCTTCCAAGCGCGCCATGCCGCGCGTGGTGATCGTGACCGATCGCAACAGCGGCGAAGTCGCGATTGTGCTGCCGCTTATCGTGACCAAGAAACGCACGCTCCGGGTTGCGCGCATGGCGGACCTCGGGGTGTCTGACTATGGCGGGCCGATCCTCGGCTTGGCGCCGCTCAAGAAGCGCCGCTCGATCCGGCGCGTTTGGCGCGCTATCCGGCACGCGCTCAAGGATGTGGATCTCATCAAACTCGAACGCATGCCAGCTGAAATCGGCGGCCTGCCAAATCCGCTTGTTACGCGGATCAGGCGCAACGCCCGCGCGTCACAACGGCAACGTGCTGACGATCGAGTCGACGGTCGAAGATTTTCTGCGCTCGCGCGGCAAGAAATACCGCAAGGAAGTCGAGCGATGCTTCAGGCTTTGGGAAAAAGAGGGTGAGCCGCGCTTCGAACGCGCTACCGCTCCGGAAGCCATTGCACGAGGCTACTCGGCACTGGAAGAGCAGCAGGGTGCGCGTCATGCGGCACTGGGGAGCAAATACATCCTCGACGAACCAGCTTACCGGGCGTTCTACGAGCGGCTCGTGATGGACGGTACCGAATGCGATTTGGGCTACCTGTTCACGCTGGAAGCCAAGGGCGAAGTTATCGCCACGTTGTTTGGCATTGTGCACGACGGCACGTTCACGCTGCTGAGAATTTCAAATGGCGGGGAACGCTGGAGCCATTTGTCTCCCGGCCGGCTCATCGTCGTAGAAGCCATGAAGTATTTTGTTGATAAGGGCGTCAGACGCTTCGACATGGGAATTGGCGACTATCCCTTCAAACGCGGCTTCGGCGTCACGGAAGTGCCGCTCTACGATCTCATCGTAGCCCGCGATTTGGCCGCTCTGCCGCGCGCGGCGTTCCACCGCTGGAAGGCGCGAGCGCGCAAAAATCCCCGCATCCTGGCCCTGGCGCGCCGGTTTATGGGCAAGAAGTCCAACCATTGACGCGATTTTTCGCTGCCTTTCGCGCCAGATAAGCTTCCGCTATAAGGCGCGAGACCTTTTCATCTGGGCGCCCCGTTTGCGTAGGCTTTAGGGCGCCTCAGCAACTCAATCCAGATTAAGTTTTAAGATCATGTCTAAAGATAAAACCGGCGCGCGGCCCGAAGCACGTCTTGCAAAAGGTTTTCGCGATATTGAAGCGGCTGAGCTCACTGGGCTCAACGAGATGCTCGGCGCCATTCGTGGTGTTTATGAGCGCTATGGCTTCGAGGCGCTGGAAACACCGGCGATTGAATACACGGACGCGTTGGGAAAATTCCTGCCCGATCAGGACCGGCCGAATGCGGGCGTGTTTTCGTTTCAGGACGTCCTGCCGGAGGCGGGCGAGCAAGGAGCAGCCGAGCAATGGATGAGCCTGCGCTACGATTTGACGGCGCCGCTCGCGCGTTACGTGGCGCAGAATTTTCAAGCGTTGCCGAAGCCGTTCCGCCGTTACGCTTTTGGGAATGTCTATCGCAACGAGAAGCCGGGCCCGGGACGCTTCCGGCAGTTCATGCAGTTCGACGCCGATACGGTCGGCTCTGACAGCATCGCGGCGGATGCCGAGATGTGCATGTTGGCGGCCGATACGCTCGAGGCGTTGGGGTTGAAGGGCAAGTACGTTATAAAGGTCAACAATCGTAAGGTGCTCGACGGAATTCTTGAGGCGATTGGACTCGATAGGTCCTGAGAATATGGCTCGCCGACTTACGGTGCTTCGAGCAATCGATAAGCTTGACAAATTCGACGATCAAAACGTGCTTTTGTTGCTGGGGCCAGGCAGGAAAGACGAAAGCGGCGACTTCACAGCGGGGGCGGGTTTAGCGCCAGACCAAGCGGAATATGTTCTTAGCGTTGTGAAGAAAAAACCGGATGTTTTTGTTCCATCGGGTGAAACCGAAAAAGTTGATGAATGGAACAAAGTCATCAAATCAAACCTGACTGTTGAGGAAGGTTTCAAAGAACTCGACCAAATCCATGATTTGGTGCGCGCGTCGGGCTACGGTCCCGACCGCATCCGCATCGACCCCTCCGTCGTCCGCGGCCTCGAATATTACACTGGCCCCGTGTTTGAGGCTGAACTGACGTTCGAGGTGAAAGGCGAGGATGGCAAGCCTGTCCGCTTCGGCTCGGTCGGCGGTGGCGGTCGCTATGACGATTTGGTCAGCCGCTTCACGGGCGAAAAAGTTCCAGCGACCGGGTTCTCCATCGGCGTGTCGCGTTTGCAGGCGGCGCTGGCCCACATCGGCGCGAAACCCGCACCCGCCCTCGGCCCCGTGGTCGTGCTCGTCATGGATAAGGCGGAAATCGCCAGCTATCAGAAAATGACTCAAACACTGCGCGCCGCCGGTATCCGCGCGGAAATGTACTTAGGCGCCTCCGGCATGAAGGCGCAGATGAAATATGCCGACAAGCGCAACAGCCCGTGCGTCATCATTCAAGGTTCCGATGAGCGCGCCAAAGGCGAGGTTACAATCAAAGACTTGATTGAAGGCGCGAAGGCGGCGGCTGCGATCAAAGACAACAAGGAATGGAAAGAAGCGCGCACCGCGCAGGTGGCGGTTTCGGAATCAATGCTTGTGGACGAAGTCCGCAAGATCATAGCCCGTCACATGAGTTGAGCCATGGCCGCTGAAACGGCACAAGCATTCGAGGCGCTCGAGAAACAGGCGCAAGTCGTGATGTCGGTCTTCACCAAGGCCAGGCACGAAGCTGTCGCGCCCGCCGTCATCCAACCCGCAGACGTGTTCCTCGACTGCATCGGCGAAGCGTTGCGCGCACGCACGTACGTGTTCACCGATCCCGACGGCGCGGAACTGTGTCTGCGCCCCGATATCACCGTTCCGACGTGCCGCCTGCACATTGCCCGTCACAGCGATCCTGCGACGGCGGCCAAATATTGCTACAACGGATCGGCGTTTCGCTTTCAGCCGCAAGGTGCGAGCGATGTGCACCCGCGCGAATTCCGCCAGGCGGGCGTCGAACGCTTTGGAGATGCGAACAAGGAAGCAGCCGAAGCCGAGACCATCGCCCTCATCATCCGCGCCATAGAGGCAGCAGGATTGACATCGTGGTCGCTGCGCTTGGGCGATCTCGGGCTTTTCCGGTCCGTGCTCGCCGCGTGCGCGCTGCCGTCACGTTGGGAAAAGCGCTTAGGCGAAGCCTTTTGGCGGCCTGACAGCTTTCGTGCAGAGTTAAAGCGCCTCACATCTGCGCCTGCCGCATCGGCTGCAAAGTTGCCGGACGCGCTGGTCATAGGTCTCGATCCCAAGAACCGCGACGCGAGCGAGGCGGCGGTCGCCGCTTATCTCGACACCAACAAGATCGAATGGATAGGAACCCGTACTGTTTCCGAAATGACGGAGCACCTCATCGAACAGGTTGCGGATTTGAATGCCAAGCCGCTTGATGCTGCGGCTGCAAAACTGATCGAGAGCTATGTGGCTGTGTCGGCGCCAGCAACGCAGGCGGGCGAAAAAATTGCCTGGATCTTGAAAGGCGCAAAGGGAGGCACGGGCGCCGCACTGGACGCCTATGACAGGCGCTTGGCGCTTCTTGCTAACGCCGGTATCAATCTTGATCGCGTGACGTTTTCCGCCGAGTTTGGCCGCAACCTCGAATACTACACGGGTCTTGTATTCGAAATCACTGCGCCGGGCTTTGCGAGCGACAGTGCTATTGCTGGTGGCGGCCGGTACGACACGCTGATGCGCATGGCAGGTGCGAATTTCGATGTGCCGGCTGTTGGTGCCGCCATTCACACCGAACGGTTGCTGCAGGCCGTCACGGGAGGCGCGAAATGAGCGAAAAACTCACCCTCGCAATACCCTCCAAGGGCCGCCTCATGGAGCAGACGACGGAGCTATTTGCGAAAGTCGGGCCTCGTTATCAAAAAGGTGGGTCACGCGCGCGGCTATCGCGGCGAAATCGAAGGTTTGCCCGAAATCGAGGTTGCTTATGTGTCCTCGTCCGAAATTGCAGAAGCTTTGAAGAGCGGCAGTGTTCACCTCGGCATTACGGGCGAAGACCTGATCCAGGAATTGATGTCAGACGCCGCTACGCGAGTCACGTTCGTGAAGAAGCTCGGCTTCGGCTTCGCCGATGTCGTCGTGGCGGTGCCCAATTGCTGGATCGATGTCAGAACGGTTGCCGATCTTGAAGCCATTGCCATGCCGTTCCGCCGCGCGCACGGGCGTTGGCCGCGCGTCGCAACCAAGTACATGAACCTGACGCGGCGTTTCTTCGCCTCCAAGGGCTTTGGTGACTATCGCATTGTCGAGAGCCTTGGGGCGACCGAAGGCACGGCTGCGTCCGGAACAGCAGAACTCATCGTCGATATCACGACGACGGGCGAGACGCTGCGCGCGAACGGGCTGCGCATTCTCGATGACGGCGTGATCTTGAAATCACAGGCTAATCTCATCGCGTCCAATGTCGCGCCGTGGAACGCGGCTCTGAATACTGCGCGCGGCGAACTGTTACGCCGGCTAGAGATATAATCCGGCATATGATTAAGATTAAAGTTGCCCGTGTCGCGGGTGGCACCTGTGGCGCGCGGGAATTTACGACGAAGGCATCCCAATGCTAGTGTGACGGCGCTGTAATGGTATTGTGAATTACAGGAGTGCGAACGGCATGAAGCGCGTAGGGGCAATGGTTTGCGTTATCGTGGAATTACCCGGACGAAAGCGATGAAGGTCGCTTCGGGACTTGCGCAAAAAAGGCAAGCTGCCGCTGCAGACGACACCGTCGCAGCTTCTGCAAGCTTGTGGCCAAGCTTGTGGCCAAGTCGTGATGCCGAGCTGCGCTACAGGACGGCACTGCATCGCCATCTTTCCGGCATGGACGCCAAGGAAATTGATTTTTTCGTCAATTCACGGCGTCTTGAGCTGCTCGACAGGCTGGTAGGTGACGAGTTAAGGCGCAAAGGGATTGAAATCCTCAATGTGGCGTCGGGCCCATTCGCCATGGAGTTCTACTTGCAGCTGCGCAGCGCGCACATCAAAAGCTTTGATCGCGAGCCGCGGCTGGCAACGCTTCATCGCGATCTCACAATGGAAGGGTTGATCGGAGAAAGCACTTTCGAAGTCGTGGATGTTGGGGCTTACAAAGCGCAACATAGCTTCGACGCGGTCATCATCAACGACCTCTTCTATTCAAAGGGCGTGGATTTCTATGCCCTTATCGACAGCTACATTGGGTATGTCAAACCGGGCGGTCTATTATACTTCGACATTCAGGATATCCGGGCTGGGCCGATCTGGCGAGCGTTCGGGAAGGATTTCGGAATATCGCCGCTACGATCTTGGTGATGTCGCGCGCAAATTGAAGTCGCGCGGAATGACCGTATCGGCAACGGTCCCCGTGCTCGGCATCAAGGACGGGTTTGACCGCATATTGCGCAAGGGGCTGTGGTATACGGCCGGCGTTGCCAATAGTTACGTGTTCGTCGCACGAAAAGACTGAATCGCACGCTCCGTGCGCTAAGCAAGCTCCGCCAGCAAACACTTCAACACGCCGTAGTCATAGCGCCCTTCGAGGGCGGCATGCGCCGGTCCAAGCTTGCCGGTATCGACAGTATGGCAACGCTCGAAGGCGGCTTGAATTTCGTCGATTTCTGAGTTGTCGAGCGTCAGAATCTGGCGTGCCTCGATAAGGCCCGCCTCGATAGCTTCCGCAAAATGGCCGTATACCGTTTCCTCCTCAATGCGCCGCTCCACCGCGATCTGTTCGGCGTCGAGGCCGCGCAAATGGGCCGCGAGGGTCTGATTGACGGTGGCCGAAAGCTTATTGGCAAGAAGTGGATTTTTCTTGAACACCGAAATAACTTCGAGAAAGGCTTTGCCATATCGAGCTATCTTGCTGGCTCCGAGGCCTGTGATGTCGTGCAACGCCGCTTCCGATTGGGGGCGCTTATCGGCCAGTTCAAGCAGCGTGCGATCTTGTGCAACGACATAGGGCGGAAGTCTGGCTGCACCGGCGAGCTTAAGACGAAGTGCTTTGAGCGCTTGCAGAAGGGCCTCGTTCTCTGGTGCCGCCTTGGTGGCCGGTTTGGCGTCCTTTTTGGTTTTCTTCGGCGCGGCGCGTGTGATGCGCATCAGGAACTTATCTTCTCCGCGAAGCAGTGGCCGTGCTCGCTCGGTTAGGGCGAGCGTACCGTGGCCTTCGTCATCGCCATTGAGATACCCTGATGCGATCAACTGGCGGAAAAGCCCCTTCCACGCCGTGGCTGGCATATCCTTTCCGATCCCGAATACGGACAGCCGGTCATGATCGTTGCGAACGATGCGCTCATCTTCCTTGCCGGTCAGAATGTCGACGACATAGCTGACGCCGAAGCGTTGTCCGGTGCGGTAGACCGCGGAGAGGGCTTTCTGTGCGAGCACCGTGCCATCATCTGTCGCGGGTGGGCTCAAGCAATTGTCGCAATTGCCGCAAGGCTCAGTGAGCCGTTCGCCGAAATACGCGAGCAAGGCTTGGCGCCGGCAACCCGGCATTTCTGCGAGGCCGATCAGTGCATCAAGTTTCTGCCGTTGCACTTGTTTGAAACCGTCTGAGCCTTCTGACTGCGCGATCCATTGACGAAGCTGGACGATATCTTGAATTCCGTAGGCCATCCAGGCGTTCGCCGGTTCGCCGTCGCGGCCCGCGCGGCCGGTTTCCTGATAATATGCCTCGATCGACTTCGGCAGATTCAAATGCGCGACGAAGCGCACGTCGGGCTTGTCGATGCCCATTCCGAACGCAATTGTAGCAACGATGATGATGCCGTCCTCGTTCAAGAACTTAGTCTGCGCACCGGCACGGATGTGGGCTTCGAGCCCGGCATGATAGGCGAGCGCCTTGCGACCCTTGGATGAAAGCCAGGCGGCTGTTTCGTCGACGCCCTTGCGCGATAGGCAATAGATAATTCCGGCGTCCTGCGGATGTTCCGACTCGATGAAGTGCCAAAGCCTTTCCCGCGAACTCATCGAGCCCATTTCGGATATCGTGTAGCGTATGTTTGGCCGGTCGAAACTCGCGATGTAGGCAGCCGCGTCCTCGAGTGAAAGTTCTGTGATGATCTCTTGCCGGGTACGCTCGTCCGCGGTCGCGGTGAGGGCGATACGCGGGACGCCAGGAAAGCGCTCGGCCAGTATCTTGAGCTGACGGTATTCGGGGCGGAAGTCGTGGCCCCATTGGGAGACGCAATGCGCCTCGTCGATGGCGAACAGGGCAACCTGGTGCCGGGACATGAGGTTGAGCGTGCGGTCTTGGACGAGCCGTTCCGGCGCCACATAGAGGAGATCGAGAGCACCGGCAGCGAACTCGCGTTCGATGGCGTCCTGCTGACTGCGGTCCAAGGTCGAGTTCAAGAACGCCGCCTTGACGCCAACATCCTTCAACGCGTCGACCTGATCCTGCATCAATGCGATGAGTGGCGAGACGACGACACCCGTGCCAGCGCGGACGAGTGACGGGATTTGATAGCAGAGAGATTTTCCGCCGCCCGTCGGCATCAGTGCTAGGCAGTCGCGCCCCTCAAGTACCGTCGAGATAACTTGCTCCTGGTGTGACCGGAAACTCTTGTAGCCGAACACCTCTTCGAGCTTGAGGCGCGCTGCCTCCATCTGCGACGTTTTGAATAAATCATGAGCCGGCGAAGCTTTGGTCGCGGCGCGAGCCGGCATTGGTGTGATCCTAGAGGGTATGGCGAAAAACAGGTGCCAACTCTAGGGCGATTCTCTTGGCCACAGACCACATGATCGCTTTCATCCTCAGGCAAATAACCCCGAAAGACCGTGACGTTAGCTTTACTGGCGGCAAGCCTAGGGAAGCGAATCTCAAGTCAGCAAAGCGTTGTGCGGCTGTTCAGCCTCAGTTCATGTACCGCCCACTACATTCCAATCCAAGCTGATGACACAAACCTGTGACATCAGACCGTGGCGCCCGGCCAGGTCTACCCCCATCCCCCCGGCTTGGCCGGCGCACCCACGGCACTCGTTCTTTAGTTGACTTCCTCCCGTGTAGTCCCAACTCTGGCCCCGCCAAGCGTCATGTCTTGGCGGGGTTTTTGTTGTCGCATGCTGATCCACAGCGCGGGCTTTTGACGCGGTCAATGCGCCGCTCGATTTTTTCCCAAGTCCAGGCTATGCGGAGACTGACGACGTCGTACAATTGCGAATCTATTGATGGCAAATCCCGTTCTTGTCGAAATTACACGCGGCCCGCTCGTCGAGTGCCGCCATCGCGGTGTTTTGGCCGTCGTAGCCAATGACGGCAGGGTTGTGCTCGAATTGGGAGGCACCGCGGATCCCGTCTATCCCCGTTCCGCAGTCAAGCCATTTCAGGCGCTGCCCCTCATTGAAACCAATTCGGCGGCCGCCTTCGGTTTTACAAACAAGCATATCGCGATTGCTGCAGCCTCTCACTCCGGCACCCGCGATCATGTGGAAGCAGTCCGCGAAATGCTGCAACTTTGTGGATTGGATGAAGGTGCGCTGCATTGTGGAACGCATCTACCGCGTGATGAAGCTGAGCAGCGCTCGCTGCTGATTACCGGCAAGTCGCCTGGCCCATTGCACCACAACTGCTCCGGCAAGCATGCAGGGATGCTGGCAACCGCGCGGCACCTCGGTGAATCTATAGAGGGGTACTGGGAGACCAGCCATCCCGTGCAGGTCCGAGTCCGCACCGTTTTAGAAGATATGTGCGACATGAAGATTGGACCAAGCGTCTGCGGCGTCGATGGTTGCATGGTGCCAAATTGGGCTTTGCCTGCCAAGGCGCTTGCGAGGGCCTATGCAAATTTTGGATCGGGTTCTGGGATTGCAGACTACCGCGTAGCTGCGGCGCGCCGTATCGTGGATGCAGCAAGGGCTGCACCCGACTATTTTGCGGGACCAACCCGCCTTGATACGCGCGTGTTAAAGCAGTTCGGCGGCGCGGTGTTTGTGAAAACCGGAGCTGAAGGCGCATACGCAGGGGCGTTTCCTCATGTGGGACTTGGATTTTCCCTCAAAATAGACGATGGCGCGACGCGCGCTGCGGAAGCAGTGGTATCACTGTTGATCGAATCTTTCGTTCCTGAAGCGCGCGGACAGATGCCTCTCAAAATCATCAAGAATGCTCACGGTATTGAAGTTGGCGCCGTCAGGCCGTCGGAAGCCTTGTCGTTGGCCCTCGGGTAGTTCTTATGTAGCAACGTTCCCGGTGACCATTATTTTTCCCGTGGCACCAGGTTCGCGTGCAAGATCGGGACCTAGAACCGCGCCGTGATTCATCGCGCGGATGGCACCGTCTTTTGTTTCAGAAATAATATTGTTTGCGATTAGGCAGCTGCCCGCGTCTGGCGCCGACGTCACGGAAATGCCAACCCGGGAGCGGCGGATGACATTGCCGGTCGCGGCGACATTGCGCATGAAAGGGCCCCAGCCGATCTGAATGCCGGCAGTTGGTGCGTCTTCAATCGTATTGCCGGAAACGACGGCGTCGGCTTCCACGCCGATACCTTCGCCGCGCTTGTCTTCCTTCTCAAATTCGCGGCGGGAGAGATTGCGGATGAGGTTACCTTGAATGACGCTAAGGCGCCCGCCGTCCTGAAAATTGGTGACCGAAATGCCTGTTGCCGCCGTGTCGATGACGTTGTTGGCGATAACAGCGCCTTGGAATTCAAACTCCGAATAGATGGCAACTTCGCCCAAGCGTTCGCAGCTGTTGGCGATAATCTGGATATTTGAGGCCGCGTTGCCGCGTATGGCCGTGTAAGCGCAATCTGAGACGCGGTTTCCATGTACGAGCACGCTGCCAGCGCGATAGACGTTTATGCCGTTGCCATATTCGCCGCTGCCGCCAGCGGCATTGCGGATTTTGGTGACGCGATTACCGGAGATGATCGAGCCATCTTCGCCAATTTCGCTGCGCCAGACCAGAATGCCGTTGTTGCCGCAGTCGGTGACGATGTTCCCGGTGATTGATAGCCCTGTCGCATCAAGGCTCTTTATCCCAGCGTCGAGCACGGCATGCAATCTGTTGTCATTTATGCGTCCGGAGCATGAAGTGAGCGAGATGCCGATCCGTGCGCCGTGGCGAATTTCCAAATCTTCGATCTGGATATCGCGGGCGCGGGTAATGCTGAGCAAGCCGTCGCCGCGCTCTTCGAGTGTCGATTTATACGCGCCGTCAAGCACCAGTCCCGAGACGACGAGCCCATCAGCCTTGTCAGCCGTTATGAAGGCGTCGCCGCCAATGAACTCAAGGATCGTACTTCGGGCTTGGCCGAGCAGTTTCGTGCCGGCGCGCAGCCTGAGATCGCCGATGCGGAATGTGCCAGCTGGCAACACAACCGGCGCGCCTCTTTCGGCGGCGGAATTGATGGCGGATTGTAGTGCTGCTGTTTGATCTAGCGTTGCATTTGGCTTGAGGCCCGCAACGATGTCGTGCGCGATGTCACGAAAGGCGTCGCCGATGGGCTTGCCTTGTTTGGTACTGGGGGCCGCCGCAGCGGCCGTGGCAGCACCTAGTCCGATGCTCGCAGCAAGCACGGCGCGTCGGTCTAACGTCATTGGAGAACTCCAAATTTTGCCTAATTCACTAAGCAAGCAGCGCGCCATATCGCCAAGGTTTAACCAGAATTATGGTCCCGGTTGTTCAAGGCAAATTTTCAGGATTTCGATCGAACCGAGGAGTGCAGCGCCGAACGAGAGGTGCGGGCCCGCAAGGTCGGCTGGAATGTGTATGAAACCAACACGGAAGCCGTGTTGGCTGCACGTCGAGGCAGTCAGCGAATGGTAAAGAACCGCGTTGCAAAGATAACGGCCAGCGTCCGTCGAAGTGTAGGCCGGGAGCCCAAGTGCGCTCAGCCTTTGAACAATAGCTTCGACTGGCACTGTCACGGATTGGGACACCGCGCCATCGGCGAGCAGGTTCAATGTTTCGGGCACGTTACCCATTGCATCGGGGGAAAGGCGGCAGGCGTTCTGCCCTTCGCACTCGACGCGGAACCCAGTTGCGTCTTGGGCGACGCCAAAGTGCAGCGCGAGAACGGGTTCCAGCGTTTCCAAAAGTGCGGCGAGGCGCACCGGGGCCACAGACCACTCTGTTGGCAAGATCTCGTAATGGATCGTGTGAGTTTTGAACGCGTCGTGCGCGATAGCAGCTAAGGCTGGAACAAGCCGTGCCGTTTCATTCACGGGAACACCGGGGAACGGACCAAAGCCGGTAAGTAGCACGGCTGGGCGTTTGGTGATGTCGGGGCGAGACGAGGTCATGCCTTCAGCATACCGTCGAGTGCATCACACTCAAGGGCAAAGGCGTAGCGTTCCTTCAGCGCGTGAGGCCCATCAGCCCCATGATCCTATCGACGGCGCGGGTGGGCAGCAATTTTCCGGCCGCCACGTCGGCTTCAATAGCAGGCAACTCCGCGGCAACGCGCGGGTGCGCATGAAGCGCGCTCATCAAGTGATCTTCCATCATGTCGCGCATCCACGACACGGCCTGCGCTTGCCGGCGCACAGAGAATTCGCCTGTAGCCGACATCTTGCTGCGATGCTCTATTATTTTTTGCCAAAGTTCCTTTAGGCCGCGGTTCTCACGGCCTGAAACGGTGACGACGGGTGGAAACCAAGTTGCGCCGTGCGGTGTGAAGATTTGTAGGGCCGCACGATAATCGCTGGCAGCGCGTTCGGCGCGGGTCATGTTATCGCCGTCAGCCTTGTTGATGGCGATCATGTCCGCGAGTTCAATAATTCCCTTCTTGATGCCCTGGAGGTCATCGCCGCCGCCCGCAAGGAGCAGCACGAGAAAGAAATCGACCATATCGGCGACAGCCACTTCAGACTGCCCGACACCCACCGTTTCGACAATGATGACATCGAATCCAGCCGCTTCGCAGAGTGCCATGGTTTCACGAGTTCTGCGCGTGACGCCGCCGAGTGTTCCAGAAGAAGGCGATGGTCGGATGAAGGCATTCTTTTCTAGTGCAAGAGCACTCATGCGTGTCTTGTCGCCGAGGATCGAGCCGCCGGTTCGTTTGGAGGTTGGGTCGATGGCCAAAACAGCGATTCTGTGGCCGGCATCGACCAGATTCATCCCGAGCTGATCGATCGTAGTAGATTTACCGACCCCGGGAACACCGGTGATGCCGAGACGTATTGCACGGCCTGTTTTGGGCAGCAGCCCCTGCAAAACGTCTTGCGCCAGCCGCCCATGCTCCGGGTTTGTGCTTTCTACCAGCGTTATTGCGCGCGCCAATAGTGTGCGGTCGCCACTTCCGACCCCTGACACGTAATCTTCGACCGAAATGCGGTGTGCGGGTTGGGAACCAACGGACATCGGGGCTGCGCTCGTGAAAAGGTTATTTTGGCAGGCGACCATGGGCAGAATTCTATTGTCGCGGCAAGCCGCGATTTCGCCGCTCTGCTCTGTCATCTGCAATTGCCAACCAAGGGTTGTTGCGGGGACCCAAAGCCCCTCGTAGTGTGCGCAACGAAGTATTTTGGATCGTTATTTGAGTGGGGGCTCATATGTTGAAAATTGGCCGGGTTATTTTGCCCATGATGCTGCTTCTGGCGCCTGTGATGTCAGGATGCGGCGAACAGCCAGGTCAAAAATCGGAAGGCAATACGCGCGAGGAGCCTGTTGGCGCCCCGGCCCCTGAACCTAAAATGATCGAAAAATCGGACTCTCCAAATTCTTCAAAACAACCTGCTGACTCCGAGGTGGACGCCCAACGAGAGTCCGCCGACCGTGCGCGGATCGAACAGGCGGAACGAGACGCACGCCGTATGGCAGAGGAAGCGACGCGGGGACTGGAGCAACCGAAAAGCACAGAACTCCCGCGAACCGGAGCTCCGCCCCCGTCAGGTGGCGAGGCGCCGGCTCCCTCAGTCGAAGCACCGGGAGAAGCGGCAACTGCCCCACCGCCCCCTGCGGCCCCATCACCTCCACCGCCAGCGGGAGCCGCGGCGACGGTCGATGAAACGTTTGACGTCGTCCCAGTTTTCTTCGGCACGGACCGCACGGTCGAGCCGGACCCAAAGCGGTTGAAGTACGGAGCCGATCGTGGGCACCAGCTACAACTCGGCCGTGCTTTGGTTACAGTGCCAACGGCACACAAGGTGCCGAACATTGAACGCCCTTGGGTGGTTGAAATCCCCTATTTCAAAGTGAAGATCTACGAAGAAGCAGAAGATCGCGCCAAGCACTTCACGCTGCAAGAACTCAGCGCACTCTCAAAGGAGCAGATGCTGGCCCTCGTCAAAGAGCGGCTCGCCAAGTCAGCGAGCTTCAAAGACCACGCAATTGTTTTCGTTCACGGCTTCAATACTTCGTTCGATGACGCACTCTACCGTACGGCTCAGATTTCCTATGATCTCAAATTCGATGGGGCACCCTTCGTTTACAGCTGGCCGTCCGGCGGCAAGGTCGCGAGCTATACCTATGATCGCGGGAGCGCCGAGCAGGCTGAACCACACTTGGCGGAGTTTCTCAATTTGGTCGTCAAAGAAAGCGGCGCCAAGTCCATCAGCCTGATTGCCCACTCGATGGGGAACGAATTGCTTCTGCGCGTCCTTGAACGCATGCGTCCGACTGCGCCTGAAGGTGTCGTCATCAGTCAGGTCATCCTGGCCGCGCCCGATGTCGATCGCGATAAGTTCACGAATATCGCCCGCGAGATCATGAATTTCGCAAAGGGTGTGACGCTTTACGCCGCCTCGAACGACAAGGCGCTTGGCTATTCGGCGCGCTTTTGGGGCGGGGTGCCGCGCGCTGGTGACGTACCGGCAAGCGGTCCATTGGTGGTTCCAGGTGTCGATACAATTGATGTCACGTCGGTCTCCACGGACAGTCTTGGGCTCAATCACTCCGGCTATGCCGAAAACAATGCATTGCTTAACGACATTAAACTTCTGATCCAGACCGGTGAGCGCCCCCCGGACAAGAGAATTCCCATCCTTGAGCGCATGACCACGGCAGCGGGGGCCGCGTATTGGCGCTATCCACCAGCTGCGCCCTGAACGGGTGACGGCGTGTCTGCCGTGCTCAACGCTTTGTCAATGACTGTCCCATAATGTGACACCCGAGTTGGGTTTGTTGCTTTGGAGGTCAGTTTATGGTGACGCGGTCAAGCATTGGCGTTCCGTTCATAATTGCGTCCGCGCTCCTGGGGCTGATGGCACCGGTTGCGCGCGCCGATGAGGCCTATCTGTGTGGTCCTGACACGGTGGTCTACGTCAAAATTGAAGAGCTGGAACTTAAGAAGCGAACTGATAAATGCATCGCCGCCTACTACGGCTTGACGGTTGCAAATGACTCAGCCGATCAGCCTGGCACCGTCCCAACGAGCGCTGAAGGTGCGCCTGCAAAGCCCGGAACGCCCCCGGAATTAGAACTCAAGTCTCTGTCCGATCCCGAATATTCGGTGCGCGGCACCGCGAAGCCGGAACGCTCAGCGTCTTTGTTGCCGGCTGCCGCATCGCCAGGAACCGACTTCAGAAACGTGCACATCATCAATGCGGTCTCGGGTGAAAGCTCGTGGTTCAAGCACAACCGGTAGATTTCTTGACTGCGATTTGTTTCATTTTTTCCGCTGACTGAGTGGTGACGAGAAATGTTGAGTTATATGAAAAGCTTGGCGCTGCGTACGCTGCTTACCGTTGCGCTTCTCGCCATGCTTTCAGCAAAACAGCCCGATGCGGTCGCACCACCAACGACCCTCCAGGCGTCTGTGAGCAATCCTATCGTCACGGGCTTGCTTGAAATGTCTGTGGCCCCGGGGGCACCCGTCGAGAGTCGGCTTCCACGCGGAAATATTACTTTGGCCAAAGCAGCGGTGGAAGCAGCTACTGAGGCATCTGCATTAAAGGCAGCAGCGGACCCCACTGAAATCGTACTCTTCCAGGCCATCCTCGCCGATGCCGAGTTTAGCCGACAGCGGCAAATCGGCCCGTCACGAAGTTCAGGCGGTCCGGGTGGCAGCTCGTCAGGGCGTGCTCCAGATCCCGACCTGCCGCCAGAATTCGATCCAAACTTTGATAATTGGCAGAAGGACGCCGACATAAAGCTGAATTCGGAAAACAAACAACAAAAGGGTAAGGAACACCCGCTTGTAACCGCAAATCCTGACAGCTATCTGGTGATTTGCGTTGCTGGTTGCCGGCCATCGAGTGACGAAATCGTTTATCGCGTGTCGAAGTCGGCTGCAGCTGCAGCTGTGATTGCCGCGCGGCGAATGGAGACGACGGCTGCTCAGGCAGCTGATGGCACGGGGATCAACCCAGCGGGCACCGGCCAAGACGTGGTTGCCTGCATTGCCGGATGTTACCGTAACGATGATATCACCCCGGCGAAGGCGTTGAAGCGAGCCGCTGCTGCAGAAACGAGCCGCCCGGTTCGAATTGCCGAATTTGTGCCGGTCGCGGCGTCACATAAGATTTCGATTTCAAGCGACGTGCACCGGATCAGTGTGGAAACTCGCATCCATCATTCTAAGAAGCGCATAAAAATCGCCACTTCGGTTGCCGGCAAGTGGCGGACAAAAATAACGTTCAATGTCATTAAGTCCGCGAAGGTCGCCGCAAAACAAGGGAAGACCAAGCGATTTGCCTCATCGAAAATTTTGCGGCACCGGGGAGCCAAGCGAAATTCGATTGTGACGGAGGCGTCAGGTTTTATATTTTGACGTCACCGCGTGTTGGGCTACCGCTCTGAAAGAAACCTTTTGTTAACTCTGTTGGGCCAAAGTCGTTTCAGTTCTGTCCAGCGTCAAAGGTTTCAGTCATGCGTCCACTTCGCTTGCTCTCTTGGAGCGCCGTTGCACTCGCTGCCGCACTTGCTCACACTGCCGGAGGAGCATCAGCAGTTGAAGCTCCCGCAAAGCCCAACCCCGCTGCCGCCAATGCGCCCGCACCTCAGAAAAATCTGAATTCAATACCGGAGGACGGAACGGGTGACGTTGGTATTCCCGCGTCTAGCCGTTTGGTGCGCCAGATACTGGCCTCGCATCCCAACGAAGACATGGTCATTTGCATCGCGGGCTGCCGCGTTGGCGTTGATCGTGTTGTTTTCGCCGTTCCTGCCGATCCGCTGCCCCCCGCCATTGCCGTGAAGCAGCCTGAAACGCCGCAACCAGCTGCGGCCGCTCCGCCGCAGCCTGAAAAGCCCGCTGAGCCTGTAGCGGCCGCGCCAGCTCCAGCGCCTGTTATGAAAGCCGGCGAAGCGCAGCCTGCAGTAGATGCGCCAGCGCCTGTCGTGAATACAGAAGCACCGAACGCCGAAGCTGCAGCTGAGTCCAAGCCTGCTGCCAAGTCAGAGCCGGCGGACGCAGACACCAAGAAAATGGTGCCGACTGCGGCTGAAAAAGACGAAGAACCGTCAAAGACTGACGATAAATCCGACGATACGGATGAAGAATCTGCGCCCGGCAAGAAATCATCTAACTCGGCGGACGAAGAACGTTCTGACAACGACGAAGGTGAAAATAAAGACAAGGATTGAGTGGCCGCACAGGCGGCTCGTCAGTTGCCCTTCTGGATGAGTTTCAGAACGTCGGCGTAACTGGCGACCTTGTGTACCAATCCGTTTCGAATGAAGTACATCCATTCGAGTTTGTCGGTCTGAGCCAGATCCTCGGGAGTGACGGAGTAAAGTTCGTCACTCAGAACATCACGGAAATTGATCGCCGTATCTTTGGCATCTTCGCCAAGATATTTCCACGTTCCTGGCGGCGGCAGGCGGCTTTCGGCGCCTTTGTGGAAGACGACCTCACGCAAGGCTTCGGGTGAAAGTTCGCCGCGCTTGATTGCTTCAACTGCCATCTCGATAAAGCCGATCTGGACGAGACCCGAGCAGATGTACTCGTTCGGCGGTTGCCAGTCGTTCTTGCGATAAGCCTCGACGGTCTTTTCCTTGGTTTGCATCTTTGTCCTAACGCCGAACCAAATGTTGCGGGCGATGCGCCAGATGGCCCAGAAATCGTAACTTGCTTTGATCTTGTCGAGCAGGACGCCCCGGACGCGCGACTGACGCGGTGCGTTGAACCAGTCTTTACGCAATCGCTTGATGGCGATGAACGTGTTTTTGCTAAAGGCGTAATCTGTGAATTTCGTCAGATCGACGCCGCTCGTTCCCGCCTCGATAACGAAAGTGCCCGAAACGCCGGCGTCGAATTGCGGTCCGGTGAATACGAGCGCCGCATGCGAGAATGGCGAGTTGGTTGCCCAGCGGATGATGGACGATGTGATGTCGCCGGTGCGCCGCGTGAGGACGACGTCGGCGCGGTCGACATAGTGGCCTTCAAGAAAAGTTTCGACGGGCTTGGGCCATGTGTCGTCATACGGCTGCGCGGTTGACTGAGCCGGCTGCTTGCCTGGGGGCTGGTCTTTGTTGAGCGCCCAAGCGGCCCCGGCGCTGCCGATCATGATCACGGCCAATGCAAAGCATGACCGTAGCACCGTTGAACGCCTCATCTTGCCCCACTCCCTAGGTACCCGCATCACGGCAACTGCCGCTTATTTATCGTTGGGGTTATTGCATTGGATGGGCCCGGCTTCAAAGCCGCGCCCCGTCTGTTGCCGGATTAGTCCTGCTTTTCAGGTTGACGTGTGGCTATACGGCCATCGGCGAGGCCATTGGTTGGCGCAACAGCGGGGGTTGGCGCATTGGCGGGACCGAGGGGCCCCGCGAATGACGCGTGATCTTCAGATTACCATCGTTAGTCTGTGGCGTCAGACAGGTTACGCCCGCCGGTCGTGACGGCGAAACCGTTCTTACGTCCTTCATCTTTGACTTTCTTGGCCGACTGGCCGCCGAGATATTCGACGACATAGACGCCCTTGCCCTTGGCCTTGGCTTTCCTCAAGAGTTCGGAACTGGCTTTGATGGCGCCGGAATTATTGCGCCGGCCGTCATGATGTATACCGTGGTAGAGATCTTCCTTGCCGACGGCGTCGATGGCATCGACATAGCTGCTATCAGTCAGAAGCTCTTCGGCGTTCTGCACGGCAACGGCCGCGTTCTTCTTTCGTGACCTGGCCTCGGCGGTGATTTCTTTGACGAACTTGACCATCTCTTTGCGTGATCCGCCCGGTGCATTCATGCGCTCGTAGGTATCGACACGATCAAGATAGACGCCGTCGTATCCTGCATCGATCGCCGCCTTCACGCGCTGTTTGACGATGGCCTTCCATTCCTTGTCCCAGTAGCGGACCTTGTAGTTTCCCTTCCAACCCTGATCGTCCTTGGTCATCCAGGACTTGTTCCTGTTCTTTTTCATGTAGGCGCGGCCTTCTTCGGCTTCACCGATGGAGATGTAAGCGAGAACGGCGCGGCGTCCGCCGGACGCCTTAGATTTCAGCTTGCTTGGGTTCTGAATGCGATCCGGATCGACCACTGCCACGTCGCTGTTGCGTTTGTGGATGGCTTTGAGATCGCCTTGATACTGCAGGCTCCAGCTTTTGCCGTTGCGTACGAGGTCGCGATCGGCGGCGGCTGGGCCGGCAAATAAAATCGCCGTCGCGAGGGTGGCAATTAGTTTTCCGGCAAAACGGTCAAGCGTGAATTCGAGCATCGTCATTGAATGCCTCTTTCAGTTGCTACGCTACTTGATACTTGCGCGGAATAACTGGCTTAGGGCGCCTTGGGCGTCCACTGTTTGAAATGTGGCGTGACCTGGGCGCATGGGAATTACCATTGAAAGTCAGTCATATGCTCAGCATGATGTGAGGCGATGCGGCGCACCGCATACCCGCCCATAACGGGCCCCCGTTACTGGGCTTGAGCGCTCGCGACGGAAGCCAGCAGCTGGTCCGTTCTATCTCCTGACGGCGGCGGGTTGCAGACTTCCCCCAATTGCCCCGCACGCTGCTTGATGAGGAGAGTTCAATGCGAAAATTATCACGTGGAGCACTGGCGGCAATTGCGATTGCGGTTCTGGTGCCAACGGGATTTGCTGTTGCCAAATCGGTCGAACACAGCCGCTGGCATCAGATGAGTCCCGAGACGCGCGCGCGTCTTGACGAGGGCAAACTGGCTATGGCCAAGACGGCCTTAAAGCTCAATGCCGAGCAGGAGAAGCTCTGGGCGGCCGTTGAGACAGAAGTGCGTGCTGCATCCAAGGCGCGGACCGAGAAGCGCGCCGAATGGGATAAGATGCGTGCCGAGCGCGAGGCGTCTAAGGCCGACGGCAAGAAGCCTGACATGGCCGAGCGTCTCGACAAGATGACCCAGAACATGGTCGAGCGTGCCGAGCGCATGAAAGCCTTCACCGGCGCATTCAAGCCTTTTTACGCCTCGCTATCGGATGAGCAGAAAGACGTTTTGAAGCCGCTGATGCGCGAATTCATGCCGGGCATGGGCCGCGGCCGTCATGGCGGCGGACGTTGGGCGCATGGCGGTGGTCGCAAAGGCGGCTGGGGTCATCATGGCGGATGGGGCGGCCATAGGCGCGGCGAACATCATGGTGATCGCGGCGGACGCGGACATCGCGGCCAGGACGACATGGGCGGTAGCACGGGCGGCAAGAGCGAGGGCGGCTCCACCGCTCCGCAGAATGCTCCTGACCTCGAAGGTGACGGCGAGTCGCCAGTACCTGCCGACAATCTCTAACAGTCGTCGCACGAGCACATGAGTACGGTAATGCAGAAGGCCGGGGAAGCGATCCCCGGCCCTTTTTCTTTGATTAGTGTATTTGCGATTTAAGCGGCCGGCTTGTTGTTTGGCCGACCACCGCGTGGGGCACCCTCGCGATTTCCCTCACGCTGCTTCAGGAACTTCGGCGGGCGCTGGCCGTTCCAGTCTTTCTGTCCGCCTGCGTTGCGGTCGCGATCACCAGATGGCTTGCTTGCGGGTTTCGCGCCAGCGTGGTGGGGCCGGTCAGCCGCGTGCGGCTTACCGGTGTTTGAACGTTCGGAGTGCGAACGCTCAGCGCGTGGACCGTCCGGGCGGCGGTGCTCGGAGCGGCTTGGTCCCGCATTAGGGCCAGCGTCGGCTGAACGATGCGGACGGTCGAAGCGCTTACCTTCAGGACGATGGCCTTCGGAACGCGGGACATCTTGACGTGGTGCGTCTTGACGCGCGCTATAAGGTGCCCGTTCGCCAGCGCGGCGTTCAGGACGGTCCCGGTTCTCACCGCGATTTTGGCCGCCATTATTCCTATCGCCGCCGGCATGGGGCCTGCGCGACTGGAACTTGCGGTCGCCGTCGCCACGGCCTTCACGTGAACCTTCACGTGGACCATCTGGACGGCGATCCTCATAGCGTTTGGAGTCTGGCCGCTTCGTATCTGCAGCGATGAACTCAGCGCGTTTGAAGTCTGGGCGCGGTGCGCGTTCTGCAGCGCGTGCTGTGTTGATCGGATCGAAGCTATTCACTGCTTCAGCGCGTGGTTCAAACGAGCGAGCGGGAGCACGATCAGTTGCGCGCTCAGGGGCCCGGCCCGGTCCACGATCTGGACGTGCTTCCTTGCGGAAGCTGTCGCGGGTTTCGCCTTCTGGCTTGCGGTCGCGGCCGTTGCGATGGCTTTCGGCACCCGGACCGCGTCCAGTTGGACCCTTGCGATGCGAGCCCTCGCGGCGTGGTGCGTCATGGGCATGGTGCGGACGCTTTTCAGGTACGGGCAGCACTTCGCCGCCGACGTCGCCGATGACTTCAATTGTCTGCTTCATCAGGCGTTCGATGGCCTTGATTTCAGGACGTTCAGATGGATCGCAAAGCGATATCGCGATACCAGAAAGGCCCTTGCGCGCCGTGCGGCCGATGCGGTGCACGTAAGTCTCGGCATCCACCGGCATCTCAAAATTGATGACGTGAGAGATGTCCGAAACGTCGATACCGCGCGCTGCGATGTCCGTTGCGACGAGAACGCGAACGTGACCTTGCGTGAAGTCTGCAAGGGCACGCTGGCGGGCGTTTTGCGCTTTGTTGCCGTGGATGGCAATGGCGCCAATGCCGGCCATGGCGAGACGCTCGGTAACGCGGTCGGCACCGCGCTTCGTTCTCGTGAAGACGATGACGCGCGTGCAGGCAGGATCTGCGAGAATGGTGTGCAAGCGGCTCTGTTTTTCCGGTGTGCGCACAATCATGACCTTCTGATCGATGCGATCGACGACCATGGCCTTGGGTTGCAGATCGACGAACACTGGCTCGGTCAGGAGTTCCTTGGCAAAGTTCCTGATTTCAGGCGGCATGGTTGCGGAGAACATGGCCGTGCGGCGCTTGTGCGGGATCATGCCCGCAATCTTCTTGATGTCGCGAATGAAGCCCATGTCGAACATGCGGTCGGCTTCGTCGAGCACAAGCGTTTGCACGCCCGAGAGATCGCAGCTGCGCATGTTGACGTGATCGAGCAGGCGGCCCGGCGTTGCGACGAGGATGTGCACGCCGCGCTTCAATGCATTGATTTGCGGGCCCTTGCTCACGCCGCCAAGCACAACGGCACGGCGGATGTTCATGTTGCGCGAAAGGCTGGCGGCTTCGGCATCGATTTGAAGCGCGAGTTCACGCGTTGGGGCAAGGATCAACGCGCCAACCTGCTTCCAGGCGAGTTCAACGGGGTTAGCGGCGATGCGTTGAAGAATTGGCAGAAGAAACGCGGCGGTCTTGCCGGAGCCTGTTTCAGCCAAGGCCATGAGATCGCGGCCCTGAAGCTGCGGCGGCAAGCCTTGAACCTGGATTGGTGTCGGGGTCGTGTACTCGCGCTGCGTAAGAGCACGCGAAATAGGCTCGGCAAAGCCGAAAGCCTCAAAAGTATGGTCGGTCAAAGGAAAGTTGTCCCAAGGGCTTCAGATGCCGGGCGCTCTGTGGCGGTACCGGGGTTCTGTCCCATGGCCCACACCGGCGCTGTCGGGGTGTGGCCGTTTTTATTCGGATTGATCAGGATGCAGGGTCGAGCGCGTTGGTTAGCAACGCTTGTAAGTGGCACGAAGACCCGAGCGCCATCGAAGTTCAATGAAGGGCTTATGCGCAGGGTTCGCCCATTTAGTCAAGGAATTGCCGTGGCTAAAGCGAGTTTGCCGCGGAGGCTTTGAGTTAGCCCTATTTCGAACACGGATAAGCCTGGGACAGTGCTTCCGTCATCGTAATTTTTGTCGGATCCTTCTCGCGACCCGGGTTCTTCTTGATCCATTCCATATAGTGCCGGGCCAGATCATCCATGTTGTAGCCTTTGGGTATGCAAAATCCGTCTTCCGGCTTTGACATTTTGACGTGGGAGTTAATGAAGCCTGCGCACGACGACTTGAGCTGGATGAACTCGGAATTGACTTCGCCATTTTTGGGAAGCGCGAGGTATTGTTCGCAAAGTTCGATTAGCGGCGTCGACTCGTCCGCCCGGGCCGTCGCAGAATTCAGGGTTGTGGCCAGTGTTGCGGCCAGAGTTGCTGCGAGCAGGGCGGCGGCGATCAAGGACTTCATCTGTTAGCGATCCATGGTTTAACAAATTCGTTGGCACGGTACCTAACACGGCCTCGCAGCAACACAAACCCGCCGGAGGTAGGTGGCGGAAGGGGCTAGTGGTTATTATACCATCAGCCTAAACGATTGGATCCTTAATGGGCCAAATGAGGCGTGACCTTGACGAGTAGCAGAGCGGGATTGATCGAAGCGATTGCTGGCGAGGTCATGGCTGCGCTCGACGGGCGCCGGCAGATCTCGCCCATATCAGACCGCGAGCCGGGCTTTGGCCTTGAGGTTGCTTACGCGGTGACGGCACGGGTTTTGGCCATGCGCAGTGCGCGCGGCGAGCGGCCAGTCGGCCGCAAACTCGGATTTACCAATCGCAACATTTGGGACGAATACAACGTCTATGCGCCGATCTGGAGTTATATGTACGACACGACAGTGCGCTGGGTTGACCCCGCTAGCGCCGAGTTTGATCTTTCAAGCGTCGTCGAGCCGCGTATCGAGCCAGAGATCACATTGTCTCTGAAACGCGCGCCCGAGCCCGGCATGGATGAAGTGGCACTTCTCGATTGCCTGGACTGGGTGGCGCATGGATTTGAAGTCGTACAATCCCTGTTTCCAGGCTGGAAGTTCCGGGCCGCCGATACGGTCGCCGCGTTGGGGCTGCACGGTGCGTTGATGCTCGGACCGAAGCACGCGGTCACACCCGCTAACGCACGAGAGTGGCTGGCGCGGCTGACTTCGTTTGACGTGAAGCTCTCGCGCAATGGTGCGCTGATCGATACGGGGCATGCGCGCAACGTTCTGGGTGGACCGCTCTCGGCATTGCGCAACGTGGTCGAAGTCTTGTCGAAGGACGGGATCAATGCGCCGCTGGCTGCCGGCGAGTTTATCACTACGGGAACGGTGACGCGCGCGTTTCCGATCGCGCATGGTGAGGTCTGGTCGACAGAATTTTCCGGCGCGCCGTTCGAAGGTTTGACATTGCAGATCGTTTGACTGTGATGTGAGATTGGGCGCACGAAAAAAGCCGCTGTCCTGAGACAGCGGCTTCGATTTGTTCAGGCGGGCAATAAACCCAATCCCAAAACGACCTTAAGCGGCCTGGATGTTGCCAACGGCGATCTTGCCGCTGCGGCTGTCCTGCTGCGTGTCGAACATGACCTTCTGGCCTTCGACGAGGCTGCGCATGCCTGCACGCTCAAGAGCAGTTGCATGGACGAAAACGTCCTTGCTGCCGTCAGCCGGAGCGATGAAGCCGTAGCCTTTTTGATCGTTGTAGAATTTAACGGTACCTGGAGTCATAGTAGTTGCCCTTTCAAGGCTTGGTTGCACATAAGCCGCAAGCTGCATTTTCGCAGCCGGCGAACCCGGTTGTCGAGGTTGGGAGGAGGCTCTGTGCGTGCGCCCAGCAATGCAAAGGCGTAGCGGCCCTGTTGTCCGGCCAAGTCGATGCGCATACATGGCCCCGATTGAACCGGGATGCAAGGGGATTATCGTGTGATTATCAGTCGGGAACGCGACAATCGCCTGTAATTGTATTGCGCCCGAAGGCGTGCTTCGCCTTAACGATAGTCATAATGCCGATGCATTGGGCTTGCGCGCTAAGTCATGACGCTTATTGCGGAGATTGCATCGCGCATTTTTTCGGCAACGCCTAGCTCGGTCATCGCGTGTCCGGCGTCCGCGATAATCTCAAGATGAGACTTCTTCCAAGACGCGTGTAAGGCGTAAGCGTTCCCCGGCGGGCAGAGTAAATCATAGCGCCCTTGAACGATCGTTCCGGGAATACCAGCGAGACGCGAGGCGTGGCTGAGCAACTCATCGGGTTTCAGGAAAAAGTCATGCGCAATGTAGTGCGCTTCGAAAATGGGTGTCGGCGGTAAGCGGGCATCGCTTGAAAATTCCGAAGGCAGCCGGGTTGTGCTGGGTTTGAGTTCTGAAAGAATGCGCTCGTAGGCGTTCCAGCGATGTGCGGCGGGTGTGTGGATCGCGGGATCGGGGTCCGTCAGGCGGCGCACGTAGGCGCCAAGCGAATCGGTGCGCTCGTTACTGGGGAGCCAGTCGCGGAAATCGGCGAAGAGTTCGGGGCGGAAAATTTGCGGTCCCCTGACGAACGCCCATTCGACTTCCCGCCTCGTGCCGAGAAAAATCGCGCGTAGCACGAGGCCGGTGACGCGCTCAGGGTATGCTTCGGCATATGCGAGCGCCAAGGTAGAGCCCCAGGACCCGCCAACAACGATCCATTTATCGACGCTGAAATGCCGGCGGATGGCCTCGATGTCGGCAACGAGATGCTGAGTTGTGTTCGCCGTGCACGAGAGATGGGGATGGCTGCGTCCGGCGCCCCGCTGATCGAAGAGGAAGGCGTGATGGCGCGCGGGATTGAACAAGGCGCGGTGACTGTGTTGCGCGCCGCTGCCAGGGCCTCCATGCAGGAAGATTGCGGGAATACCGCCCTTGGTGCCTATTTCTTCCACATAAATCCAATGGCCATCGCCAACGCACAGCATGCGCGCGTCGAATGGGCGGAGGGGGGAAGGCGCGGTGTCAGTTGATGCAGCGGTCATCGATTCCGGCTTCGGTTCATTTTAATTTGCGTCACCATGGCCTGATGCGGCGCAATTCGGCAAGCCGGAATGTCGGCGCGCACTTAACGCTGCTGTATTTGGACTGCGCGCGCTGTCTGGCTTACGGCCGCGCGTTCTTCCGTATGGATTGTGGCGCGGAAGTTTGGCAGCATGCGGCAGCGTCGCAGACCCAATGAAGGAGACCGCCGCCATGACGTTTTTCCATTCGTACCGCGCAGCCGTTGTAGCCGCGTTCGTATGCGCGATTGCCCCTCTGATCAGCGCCGCAGCTTATGCTGAAAAGCGCCTGATCGTCGTCACGGCTATTGAGCCGAAGGGCGGCGTAACAGTCGATAAGGAGCCTTTTCCGGCGGAGAAATTGCCGGAAGGTGGCGGCTATGTTCTGAAACAACCGGACGACAAGGGCCGCTGGGAAATCTCAGCCTATGTTTTCGATCCGCGCCAGATCACGGTGAACGAAGGCGATGAAGTGACGCTCGAATTCGTCGGCATCAACGGCGCCAGCCATCCGACGACAATTGCCGGTTATGATATCTCATTCACTTTAAAACGAGGGCAAGTTAATCGCGTGTCGTTTACTGCCAGCAAGCCAGGCGTGTTCGCGATTAAGTGTGCAACGCATCACCCGACCATGGCGGCGGAACTCATCGTCAACGCGAAGAAGTGAGCGGTAGGAATTCTTGAACCGCGGCGCCTTCACCGATTTGGTGCAGGTTCGTCAGGGCTTGCGTCCGGGGCTGAGGGCGTGTCGCCACTCGACTTTGAGGTGCTGTCTTGGATCTTCCGGCTGACGGCGGGATCCGTTTGTGAGGATGCGGCCGGGTTCCAATTTTTATTGTACATGGCAATGGTCCCACGCCGGAACGTCAGGTGTTGGCCCGAGAGAAAAGGCAACGTGAGCTCAAACGACAATGGCTTGGGATCGGTGCGCAGCACCGCCTCCAAGAGTCCTGGGCTTTCGGCTTTTGCTGTCATCACATTCAAGGTGAAGCGATAGTCGCCCTTGTCGTCGACGACGAAGGGCAGTGGATTGGTGTCCATCGGATAGAACCGGACTGTTTCAGTGAAAGTGCCGTGGCCGGAAATCGAAAGCGGCGCGAAGGATCTATTGAGTGCCTTGTCGTCGCGCGGGAACTCGCCGATAAAGGCCGAGTGGAAGCGGGCCTTTTTCTTTGGAGCGTCTGAGCGCAGGTTCTCGACCTCAAGTTCCATATTGAGGACGGTACCATTGCGCGCACCGTCGTTGGCAATTGTGATGGGCACGTTGAAAACGTCGCTGTCGCCGTCGCGCGCGTAATGGATCATGGGTGGTACGTAGACCGAGAGTTCGGCGCCCTTCATGGTGCTCTCGTAGTAAGAGAGCCCGGAGATGACGAGCGCAAAGCCGGAGAGAATGGTGGCGAGCAAGCCACCGTGGCTACCATGTTCAACGACGTGCGCCGCGCCAACATCTTCGGCCCGATGGGCGCCGCCAATCTTAAAAGCCATGAAAATCCCCCGTTACGCAAAAAGCACCAGCCCCAAGGTGGCGAACGTGCACGGGTCTTTATGGCGAAGGTTGGGCGGTAGGAGTGCCGCAGTGGGCTGGAGATGCCGTGACGTCAGACGTTACTCGTAAAAAGCGTAGTATTTGCGCGCCACTTCGACGACTTGCCAGGTGCCTGTGAAGCCGGCCGGCGAGACGAAGGCGTCGCCCGCCTTGAAGGTTTGAACCGAGCCGTCGTCGCCGGTGACGATGATAACACCCGCGAGCAGGTGACAAAATTCGCTCTCGGAAAAGACGACGCGCCAGGTGCCGGGCTGACATTCCCAGATGCCGGAATTAAAACGCCCGTCTCCGCTTTGGAAAAGATTTATGGCGCTTTGTTTGGGGTCGCCCGCGAGAATGCGTTCAGCAGAAGGGCTGAAGGCTTCAGGCGCTGGGAGAGCCCCTTGAAACGGGATGACGGGGCGGAACGTAGTAGGTGCAGTGCTTGGCATGAGGCAAGTCCCTCGAATGGTTTCAGTGGCAAAGATGGGCGAGACTATCTAAATTACGGGCGCGAGCCAATGTTTACAGTGCGTTCGATGGGTCACTATTGAAGGGTTCTATTTCATGACGAGTGAAACGGCGCGTTCGATGGCGGTATTGGTCTTAGTTGCGGGTTTCGCGTGCTTGTACTTGGCAGTGCCGGATCTGCGCGCGGACGATGCAAAGCAAACGGGGCAGCTTGAGCGCACGATTGAAGACGTCGCCAAACGCTGGCCGAACCTGCAGCATGTGCCAGCGGATGACGTGGCCCGCATGATGACCGAAAAGAGCGCTGTTATCTTCGATGTGCGTACCGAGCAGGAATACGCTGTCAGTCACATCGAAGGCGCGATCCGCGTTGATCCGGCGATTGATAGCGCGGAATTCCTCAAAGCGCATGCCGGGGCGGTCAAAGGCAAGACAGCTGTTTTTTATTGCTCGGTCGGGGTGCGCAGTTCAAAGCTCGCCGAACGCGTTGGGCAAGGTTTGAAGGAGGCTGGCGCGCTTGCATCGCAAAATCTGCGCGGCGGGATATTTGCGTGGCACCAGGAACAGCGCCCTCTGCATGACGCCAAAGGCGCCATCGAACTCGTGCACCCGTATGACAAGACCTGGGGCAAGGCGATTAAGCGCCAGGACAGTATCTCGACCGAAGGACGTCCGTAACGGCGAAGGGCCGCCCATGAGAGCGGCCCTTGGCGGATGTTGGTTTTTGCGAGATCAGTTCTTCGCGGTCGAAGTCTGGGCCGTCGAAGTTGCGGTCTTTGGCGTGTGGGCTGCTGCGGCCTTGTGCTCGGACACGGTGATCTCAATGCGCCGGTTCTTTGCCAGTACAGCCTCGCTGGACCCCTGTTCGAGAGGTTGCGCCGCGCCGAAACCGCGCGCGCTAATATGATCTATTTTGATGCCACGATTGATGAGTGCCGTTCTCACCGCCTCGGCGCGGCGCTGGGAGAGCGTGAGGTTATGCGACTTGCTGCCGATGCTATCTGTGTGTCCCTGGATCGCAAGATGGAAGCGATTGCAACGTTTGGCAATTCCGGCGAGCTTATCGAGGACAGACCGGCTTTGCTTTTCGATTAATGCGGAATCTCGCGCAAAAACGATGGCCGAACTCGACAACGTCGCGGCAAATTCATCCTTGCACGCAGAGGGTGTCGGCGTTGCCGACTTATCAACGGACGCCGTTTCGATTGATGCCGGTGTTGCGGGCTGCGCAGTAAACGTGGGTTGGCCGTTCGGGAATTGAACGGGAGGCGCCGTCCAAGATGTCGCCGGCGCTGCGGTTGGTTCCATTGCCGCAACGCGCTCTACGGGCGCTTCGGCGGCGGCGACAGGGGGCTCAGCGGCGGTTGGCTCGCGAAGCGCCAGCGTCAGCTGGCTGCGGACCTTGGCGATGACCTTGCTTTCATTCATGGCGGGCCGGAGCGCCTTGCTGACCACTTCGTAGGCCATCACACGTTCCGGTTCGCCCGGTGCTTCACCCCGGATCATGGCGACGCGATTTTCGATGTCAACTTCGGCCCAGCTAAAACCAGAGCGGGCGAGCGCTGCGGCCGCATCGATCCGGGCCGCGTCCAAGGCGATCTGGGGATCGGCCGCACTGAAGAATGCCGCCGCCATGGCGGCCATCGCGCAGGTCATGGACCCGAGGCCAAGCCAGGCGAATTTCGAATGGCGGGACTTTGCAGAAGGGTTATCTGGAGTTTGGCGGTTCATGTCACATCCCATGTCAGGGACGGGACGCTCGAAGCTGCCCTGTCCCAAGCCCAACGCACGTCGACGCAGGCTGCAACAAGACTCGCACTATTTGATAGCTGAACGGATTCTCGTCGATTTGCAAGAGTTGATTCGCAATAGAATGCAAGACGGCGCATTTTTTATGCACCAGCAATCCGGCTAAACGTCCGCGTTCAGAGTAGCGACGCGGCGAAACTGGCGGGGTGAGCGGCGTGGGCGGGGAGCGCCGGGTTCTTAGCAGGAGAAAAGTCCGGAACCGGGAGTTCGCATAGTCCGCCGCCAAGATAGAGATGGTGCCAGAGCTGCGTTGCGAGCACGGCTGCTAGCCCCATTTCGGCAAAGAAGCGCCGCTTGGTGTCTTTGCCGGAACCGTTGGGGCCGCCGGAACCAGGAGCGAACTGCCGTCTAACTTCTGCCGTGTCGAAATATCCCGTGCGGTTCAGTGCTTCTTCGCTCATCAACTGCTGCACGTAGGGCGGGGCGTTGTCGAGAAACGTGGCAGCAAACGGCGCCCGGAACATGGCTTTGGGACGCAGCGCCACCTCAGAGGGGAGCCAGCGCGCAGCCGCTTGGCGCAGGAGATACTTATCATTGCGCACGCCATTGAGTTTCCAGCGCGGATGAACGCGGGCGCAGAGATCGATCAGGTCTTCGTCCAGGAACGGGTAGCGCGTCTCGACACTATTCGCCATGGCGACCCGGTCGCCCTTATGGTTCAGTAGCAGACCCGACAGCATCACCTTGTGGCCGAGATAGAGCGACCGGTTGAGCGGATGCCAGCGGCGCATGCGCTCCGTATTGAGCTTCAAATCCTCATAGGCGACATGCGAACCGATCCGGTCTTTCAACGCGGCGCTATAGAAGGATTGGCGCGAACCAGAGAACAAGCTGTACAATTCCGATTGCGCATGCGGCCCGGCGATCATGGCGTCAATGCGCTCAAGTTCGGCCATGCTCTGATCCGGCCGCAAAAGGTGGCGGATCGTGCGGCTGCCGCGCTGGCTCGGGCGGAACCGGCCGACATCCCACATGCGTTGCAGTTTATTGATCTTGAACCACACGTACCCCGCAAGCGCTTCGTCGGCACCTTCGCCGGTTAGTGCCACCTTGTAACCCTGGCGGTTGACTTCGCCGGCAAGGTTCCACAGCGCGGCGCACGAGGTGTCGACGACCGGACAGTCGGCGGCTTCGACAAGGCGGGGATAGTCCAAGGCGATGCCGCGCGAGGTGCTGCGCACGACCGTCGGCTGGCTGCCGATATGGCGCGCCGAGATCATGGCCTTTGCGGTTTCGTCGCGTTTGGGATCGTTGAAGCCAATCGTGAAGCTTGGTAGCGGCGTGCCACGCACGCGCGAGGCCATGGCAAGAACAGCGGCGGAATCAACCCCGCCGCTCAAGTAGCTGACGACGGGGACGTCTGAGCGCAGACGCAATTCCACGGAACGCTGGAATGTGGCTTCGAACTCGTCGATCAAGATTTTTGGATTCGAGGGATTGTCTTCCTCACCCGCATCGGGAAAGTCGAGATCCCAGTATTCGCGCTCAACGACGTCTGCAAGTCTGCCGCCGGGCTGGAAGGCAATCTTGAGATAGTGACCAGGAAGCAGCGACTCGACGCCCTCGAACATCGTGCGCCGCGTTCCCATGGCGAAGAATGTGAACATATGGTCGAGCCCGCGCGGATCGACGGCGCGTGGCACGAAGCCCGAAGCCAAAAGCGCCTTGATCTCCGAGCCAAAGACGATGCGCTCGCCCTGACGCGACCAATGCAGAGGACAAATGCCCGAACGGTCGCGCGCCAGGAAAACGATGCGCTTCGTCAGATCGGCAAGCGCGAATGCGAACTGGCCTTTGAGATGCTCGAATAGTCCCTCGCCATACTCTTCGTAGAGATGGACGATGATCTCGGAGTCAGAGTGAGTGCGAAAGACGTGCCCCTTGGCTTCAAGGCTCGCGCGGATTTCCAGGTGATTGAATAACTCGCCGTTGGCAACAACGACGACGGTGTGCGCTTCATTGAAGATCGGTTGACGGCCGTCGGCAATGCCAACGATGCTGAGGCGGCGATGCGACAGTCCGATGCCCGGTACGATGAAGCTGCTGGCATCGTCAGGTCCGCGATGGCGCATGACATCGCCCATGCGTTCAAGAGTAGAGCGTTCAGGTTCTTTCAGCCCGCCAAGTTCAATAACGCCTGCTATACCGCACATGAAAAGCTCCAACGCCGGCTGAGCCGGAAACTCACAAAGGGAAGTGCTAGGCCAAGCCGCATAGGGAACGGCTGAAAGCGTAATGTCCGCGCGGCCAAGAGCGGGACAAGTGCCTGCTTCGCATTCGCCAAACTGAGTTGCGGCGCAGCGTGGCGTTAAGCGTGCAGGCGGATACCAGGTCGAGTTCCTTTTGAGTCACCGCCCAATTTCATGCCTGCAAACCAGTCAGACGCTAACATCGTGGCTCAGCTAAATTCTGGTGGATTACGCACCCCACTGAGGACCTCATACAACATGAACCGGGACTGCAATGTGTTTGATTTGCGCGACAAATTCGACCCGCATGCCCGAATGGGTTGTCATTATTTGTAATTTAGCACGGCATGCGCCTTGCCGGTTTGCAGCCTGGGCCGAGCCGGCGGCGTCAGGCCTTGATGTTTACCTTTCGCAATTCAGGCACTACACCGCCTTCTGATTTACGAAGGAGCTCGCTATCGCATGACCGCTTCTGCTTCCGCCCCCGCCAAATCTGCCCTCAAAGCGGCGATCGTCCAAGTGACGCTATTTCAGCAAAATTGCACACTCATTTGGGATGAGGCGACGAAGGTTGGCGCGGTTGTCGATCCCGGTGGCGATCTCGACAAAATCGAGGCCGCGATCGCCGAAGCGGGCATCAAAATTGAAAAGATCCTCCTGACCCACGGGCATCTCGATCACGCCGGTGGCGCGGATGAACTTCGTGAAAAGCTCGGCGTCAAAATCGAAGGGCCGCACAAGGCGGATAAGCTGTTGCTCGATGGGCTCGAGAAGCAGGGCAAATTGTACCAAGTCGAGGGCCTGCGTAACGTCACGCCGGATCGCTGGTTAGACGAGGGGGACAAGGTCACGGTCGCGGGCCACGAGTTCCAGATTTTCCATTGCCCTGGGCATTCGCCGGGTTCGGTCGTGTTCTTCAACATGGCGCAGCGGTTTGCGTTGGTCGGAGATGTGATTTTCCAGGGCTCAATCGGACGTACCGATTTTCCGTACGGCGATCACGAGGCGCTGATTTCGGCGATCAAGACCAAGCTGTTTCCGCTCGGCGATGATGTGGCTTTTATCTGCGGGCACGGCCGCCCGAGCCAGTTTGGCGTCGAGCGCAAGTCCAATCCGTTTTTGGTGTGATGCCAGGGCGGCTTAGTAGCCGCGGCGGCCAACGCCGACATCGAGGCAGCCGAAAATCCCGCATTCGTTGCCGAGTGTGCCACGGCCGAGATAAATGTTGTCGCCTTCGTTGAAATCAATCGATTCAACACGCAGCGTTTCCGAGCAGCTGCGGCGGCAATAGACCCAGCGGCCAGTCGGCAATTGAACTTGGGGTCCGAGGTCTGTTCCTCGCACCGCGCCTGAGACCTGGCCATTGCTATGCCGGCTTAGGGCGGTGACATAGTCGCCGGCGGGTTGGTGGCGGCGTTGGCGCGCATCTGCATTCGTGGCGCTAAACGGCAATGCCGAAAGAACAGCAAGTGCAGCAAAGGCAATTGAAGCGTGTCGCATGTTATTCAGTCTCCAAGAATTTCCTGCGCGGCATCCGCGTGAACTGGCCGATCAACGCGACATCGAGATGTTGATGCCCTTCAGCGCCGAAGCGGCCGTTGACACGGAAACAGAATGGTTGCCGCCACCGCCAAGGGAGACCGATAACGATCCTTCAATTCCGCCAGTGATGGCGAGGCTGATGCGGTTCGAGCTGGCTTTGCCCGAAACAGTGCCCGACTGGTTATAGGTGCGCTCTTCCCAGCTGCCCGAGACAGCGCCGTTGGAGTAATTGAGATTAGCTCTCAGTTCGACCTTGGCTGACGCATTGGCGCAGCGGATCGAAAGACCAAGCGCCGATCCGCCATTGCCGTTTGTATAGTAACCCTTGCAGCGCAGGCTCTCGGTTTTCCCGCCTTCAAGCTGGGCCGTACCGTTGCCGCTCCAGGTTCCCGCGAGAGACGGAAACGGATTGTCGGCGGCGGCGAGATAGCCGCTTGGCAGAAGTGATAGTGTGGCGACTGTTACAACTGAGAGTGCCAACAATTTGGCGACAACATACTTAGCGCGAAACACAGGTTATTCCCTCCCTGGCGCGAATGATTTCCAGGAACGCATTATCGACTGAGTTGGTGGGTTTGGCGAGGGCTGGGATGTTTTTTAGTGTTGCTAGGCAGATACACATTGTCCGGCCAAGGTCCGGACAAGCTGAGTTTTTGCGACAACTTGGTGACGTGCCGGCCGCAACCATGCAGCCGGCACGCCCGATTGTTGAAATTAGGCGAAAATGACGTCGTTGAAGCCTGTTGCGTAAAGATCGGCCTGATCGACGCCGTAGAGTTTGATGGTACCGGAACCGTAGTCGATTTCAGTCGAGAGCACGCCGTTGATGGCAATGTCGCTCAAGACAAGGTCGAAGTCGCTTGCAGCGCCCGTACCGGCAAGGTTCAGGTAATCAACGCCGAGTGTGAAGTCAGCGATCAGGTCGTCGCCGCTGGCGAAGTTGAAGACGAACATGTCAGAGCCTGTTCCGCCCGACAAATAGTCGTCATTCGCGCCGCCAACCAGCAGATCGTCGCCGGTCGAGCCGTAAAGATCGTCATCGCCCGAGCTGCCGTAAAGATTGTCGTTGTTGGCGCCGCCGTTCAGGATGTCTGCACCCGTGCCGCCATCGAGCGTGTCGTTGCCGAGGTCACCGAACAGGAAATCGCCTTCCGTGCCGCCGAAGATGCGGTCGTTGCCGTCACCGCCGTAAAGTTTATCGGCACCCGCGCCGCCCGACAAATAGTCGTTGCCGGTTTGGCCATAGACCTTGTCGTTGCCCGTGTTGCCGTAAAGCGTGTCATATCCCGTGCCACCAAGAATGGTGTCGTTGCCGGTGCCGCCATCAACCATGTCGTTGCCCGCGCCCGCGCTGACGTAATCGTTGCCGCCATATGCATAGATGCTGTCGTTGAAGCTGGTGCCGTAGATGCTCTGGCTGAGGTTGTTGCCGCGAACGATGGCCATGACTGGTCTCCCGTCTCTCTCTTAGAACTCCGCACCTTTGGGGCGCGCTTGACCGGCCGGGACTATTCCCGCAGCCGATGAGCGATGTTTTACGGGGGGGCTCCTGAATTGACCCTGAAGTACCTGTTCATCTGCCGTTGTCAGCTGGGGGAGTTGAGAGAGCGTTGCGCAACTATTGTAATATATCGATTATCTTGCACGCTTTGGGGCGGGGCGGCTATCGGCGACGGCTCTACAACCGTGGCTGTGTGCTGGTTAGCGGCCCGCCCGATCGGCCAGCCAGCCTAATGCAAAGAGTACTGACGGGACCGAGAGGGCGATTAAAGTGGCACGCAGGACATGCCGAATGACCGTGGCATCGAACGCTGCTTTGGTTGCGGGATCGGAACCGCTCATGTCGAGCGGCAAAACCGGCCAGTTTTGCCAGCATAAATAGGCGGAACCGGCGATCCAGAAAAGCGAGGCAAATCTCAATAGCCACACCAACGTCAGTGAGCGAGGTTCGGTGTTTGGCATCGTTGACCCTCATATTCGGGTGTTTGTAATCGGGTTCAGCGTATTTCTTTCGAGACCGGAATTGGTCATAGCATCCAAGAGTACGTGTTTGCCAAATCGCGCGTTCACCTCCGGCCACGGACTGAACAGGGTTTAAGTGTAAGAGCGGAGCAAATTCAGGGCTCCATTCGAGCAATGATGCCGGGCCGATTGCAGCACTTCAGGTTGCGCCAAGCGCTCACCTCGTTCATGCTTGCAAGCAAAATACTGGAGCCGTGCCCCGCCACATGTCTGAAAGCCGAGAACGATTGATCTCCAGCGCCACGGAACTCTTTCTCGGGGGCGGGTTTCATAATGTCGGGATAGCTGAGATCTGCGACGTGGGCCGCGTGAACAAAGGCACTTTCTACCATTTCTTTCCTTCAAAACTGGATCTACTGCTCGAAGTCATTGACCGGTACGTCAACGACATCGCGGCGAAATACCGGGAGATTGCAGACGGCAACGAGTCTCCCGCGCGCAAACTGCGCAGCGTGTTCATGGTGCCGCAAAAGCAGAACGAAGCTTGGAAAGGCGTGCACGGCACGTCGTCGGGATGTTTCCTCGGCAATGTCATTTTGGAATTGGCCGCGACCGAGCCTGTCGTGCGCGACAAGGCGCGCTGGGCGCTCGATCAATGGTCGCTCGCTTTGCAGCCCGTTGTTGAAGAATTTCTGAGGGCCGAGAACATCCAGAACCTGGACGCGGCGGCGGCGGCCGAAGTCTTGATCGGCATTATGCAGGGCGCGCATGTGATGGCGAAAGCGCGCAACGACTTCGAGCTTTTTTGCCAACTACGGGCAGCTTGCAGTGGAGATGATCCGCGCCGCAGGAAATCCGAAGTAGCGAAGCAGCAGTGAGCGCTGCGCCGTTTTCACCTCACAACGATCCCACTCGTTCAATGCAAATGGCACGGTATACGCATTCTATGGTCTTGACCCTGTTTGCCTTTTCACCCCTGACCCTTAGACCCGCCACCCCCTGGCACCCGCCACTCGCGAAAACGTGACTATACCGACCGGTCAACTAGTGGCACATAGGAGCTGCACGTATCAGCCAACCTAGGAAACGAAACTCCATGAAAAAATTAGCAATTGTTGCAACCCTTGCGGTCTTCGCTGGGGCAGGCGGAGCCTACGCTCTTGACGCGAAAGTCGCCAAAGATACCCCCGCATCAGCGGAAGCCGCCTGGGCCGCTATCGGCGATTTCTGCGGCATTGGCCAGTGGCACCCGGTGGTCGAGAAATGTGAAATTTCAACCAAGGACGGCGCCACCTACCGCACGCTTTCGCTAAAGGGCGGCGGCACGATTTTGGAAAAGCAGGTCGAGTTCGACAAAGCCAAGATGAGCTACACGTACACCATAGAAGAAAGCCCGTTGCCGGTGAAGAATTACAAATCGACCATGCGCGTTGCCGCGAAGGACACCGGAACGAAAGACGGGGGCTCAACGATTGAATGGAGCGGCAATTTCGACGCGAAAGACGCAGCCGACGCCGATGCCGTCAAAACGATGACCGGCGTCTATCAGGCAGGCATTGATTTACTCGTTGCCAAGGCGTCGAAGTAAGACGTCACCGCAATAGAAAATCGCGCCGCTCAATGCGCGATTGGAAACCGGCAGATTGCACACCCCCGTGCCGGCCGGTTTTTTTATATGGTGTGGTTATGGGCGGGAAGGCGTTGAGTATAGGAAATTATGACCAGTCATCTGATCAGCGTTGCGCAAGGCTGCGGCGGGGACGAGGGTTGAATGTGTTGATGGCTCTGGGTCAGGAGCTGCCGAAATCTGATCAAAGATTTCGAGCGCGACAACGGACGTACAGAACTCTTCATGTTCCATCTTCGGTTCGGCCGCGAGCAACGCCTGCGCAGCGACGCACTCTTCATTATTCGTTGACGAGCTTGATCGGCGACGCTGCACTCACGAATTTTTAGTTAGCCGTTCGGATAACTGACATTGACACGCACGAGTGTCTTCGCTATAGTTAGCTTCATGGCTAACAAATCAACGCAACTCGACCACGTTTTCGGAGCCCTGTCCGACGCGACCCGCCGGGCGATCATCATGCGGCTATGTGAAGGCGAGGCATCCGTCGGAGAGCTGGCGAAGCCGTTCGAAATGGCGTTGCCGAGTTTGATGAAACACATCCGTATTCTAGAGCGCAACGGTCTTGTCGCCTCCGAGAAGATTGGGCGGGTCCGAACATGTTCGCTTAAGACCGAAGCGTTGGAGACCATCGAGGATTGGCTGGCGGCTCAACGGGAAGTCTGGGAGCGACGATTGGATCGATTGGAAGTCTACGTCGAGAAACTGAAGCGAGAGGAAAAATCCAATGCCCGCAAACGCAAGCCAAAATGAGCCGCCCTATGAGCCGCCCCATGAAACGCCCTTGGCCACTTGGGCGCTCGATCGGGAGATCGTTCTCGCGCGCGTGATTAATGCGCCGCGAGAATTGGTATTCTCCGCATGGGCTGATCCGCGCCATCTTCCCCAGTGGTTTGGCCCGGCCGGGTTCAAGGTCGAGACGAAATCAATAGATATTCGCGTCGGCGGCGAATGGCGCTTCGATATGATCGCACCTGAAGGCAAGCGATATACGAATTGCATGCAATTCCGGCGCATCGAGAGGCCGCACTTGATCGAATTCTATCATGGGGCCGACAAAGACAGCGATCCTGGCACGTTCCGCACCACCCTCACGTTCGATGAACAGAGCGATGGCAAGACAGTCATCACTTTGCGGCAGTTGCATCCAACGAAGGCTCAGCGCGACGCGGGGATCGGCTTCGGCGCTGTCGAATTCGGTTATCAGACCCTCGACAAGCTGGCGCGCCACGTCGAAAGCAACAAAGCTGCTTATTAGCGACATCGAACAATTCTGGCGCGCGTTGTCCGCGTACAGTCGAGCGGACAACAGCCGCAGTGGGTCAACTACTGTCGTTACACACACTTCACCCTCCCGCCCCTCGCCGCGACAGGTGCTGGGACAGGCGGCAATCCTCTAAGCGTGAAATGTCACCCCGCACTTATGCGGGGCGATGGCAGGGGGGGGGGCACACAGGGCTAGGGGCGGGCTGGAGCGTTGGCCCTAACTTGGCCGGGAGTTAAATCAACTTCGCCCAAGCACCAAGCGACGGGCGTTTGGTTTTTCTGAACCGACTTTCTTATATAGCGGCCGTTCGCCTGTGATGGCGGGAGTTGACTCGAGCGCGATGATGGACGCGGTTGCCGCAAGAGCTTCGGCGCAAACATCCGCCGCGCCGCGGCGGCGGCTTTCTGCGTCGTAGGTGGCTGCAACTTGGAGGATGATCTCGAGTTGCGTGCGGGGCGCGTCAGTGCTGAGTTCAAGCCCGCTGAAGCAATTCGCCTTGGCCCAGGCGAGCACGGCTGCCGGGTTCGCGGCCGCGAGGTTCAGTTCGTGATGCGCTGCTGAGGTCCCGTCTGGGCCAAGCTTAGGGCGCGAGGTCAAGGGCGGCACGGCCGCTGTCAGCGTCATGGCCAAGGCAAGAGCCGGCGCTGCTAACGCCAGCCCCCATCCCTGTGCACTAGACCAATATCCAGCTCGAATAAGCCGCAAAATCAAACGTCCTTAACCAGAATCCAACGGGGCAAGAAAGCCGCCCCTCGGTCTGGAACATCAACGAATTTCGCAACAGGCGTGTGACAGGGGCGCAAATTGTGCCGGGGACGCCTTTCATGCCGCGCACCTGGCTGCTTCCCCTCCCTGATTCTTGGTGATATAGCCCGCACGACATTTGTTCGCCCTTGGGGCCAAGAACGTGTCGCCCCAGAGAATTTGGAGAAGATGCATGGCCGCGAGCCCATCCGTGCTCGATTCGGGGATTGCCCTCACATTCGACGACGTCCTTCTGGTTCCGGGACCTTCCGAGGTCATGCCCGGGCAGGTCGATGTCACAACCAAACTGACCAAAGCGATCAAGCTTAATATCCCGCTGATCTCGTCCGCCATGGATACAGTGACAGAAGCCCGTCTCGCCATCGCCATGGCGCAGGAAGGCGGGATTGGCGTGCTCCACCGCAACCTCTCCATTGACGATCAGGCGGCCCACGTCGCGCTGGTGAAGCGCTATGAAAGCGGTATCGTGCTCGATCCCGTCACCATCGACCCGGCGATGACACTGCGCGGCGCGCTCGATCTGATGGCGAAGAACGGCATCACAGGTGTCCCCGTCGTCGAAAAGGGTGGCAAGCTTGCCGGTATCCTGACCAACCGCGACGTGCGTTTTGCCAGCAATCTAGATCAGCCCGTTTCCGAGTTGATGACGAAAGGCAACCTCGTCACGGTCAAGCGTTCGATCAGCCAAACGGACGCCAAGAAGTTGCTGCATCAGCATCGCATAGAAAAACTCATCGTGGTCGATGATGCCTATCGCTGCATCGGCCTGATCACTGTGAAAGACATCGAGAAGGCCGCCAAGCATCCCAATGCGTGCAAAGATGCCCAGGGGCGCTTGCGCGTCGCGGCGGCAACGACAGTTGGCGATGATGGCTTTGAACGCACGGAACGGCTGATTGCGGCCGGATGCGATGTTATCGTGGTTGATACGGCACATGGCCATTCGATCAAAGTTATTGAAGCGGTGGCACGCATCAAGAAAATGTCGAATAGTGTGCAAGTGATCGCCGGAAACGTGGCAACCGCAGATGCGACCAAGGCGTTGATTGACGCGGGCGCGGACGCGATCAAGGTTGGCATTGGTCCCGGATCCATTTGCACGACGCGCATCGTTGCGGGCGTTGGTGTGCCGCAACTGACGGCAGTCATGGATTGCGCCAATGAGGCAGGGCGTTCGGGCGTGCCTGTCATTGCTGACGGCGGCATCCGCTATTCGGGCGACATCTCGAAAGCGATTGCGGCTGGCGCATCTTGCGTCATGGTCGGTTCGCTCTTGGCTGGCACCGATGAAGCGCCGGGTGAAACCTATCTCTACCAAGGCCGTACCTATAAATCATATCGCGGCATGGGCTCCGTCGGCGCCATGGCACGCGGATCGGCTGATCGCTATTTCCAGGCGGAAGTCCGCGATACGTTGAAACTCGTACCCGAAGGCATCGAGGGTCAAGTCCCCTACAAGGGCCCAATGGATTCGGTGGTGCATCAGCTGGTGGGTGGGTTGCGCGCTGGTATGGGTTATCTCGGCGCTAAGACCATTCGCAGATTTCCAGAAACGCGCGAAGTTCGTGCGTATCTCGCCGGCCGGTATTCGCGAGAGCCATGCGCACGGTGTTTTGATTACGCGCGAAAGCCCGAATTATCCGGGCGGCGGCTGAGGCTGAGGACTGGTGATGAAAGACTTGAGTATCCTCTATCCCGTATTCGTGCAGGTGCTGCTGACGTATCTGCTACAGATGTGGATGGGGCGCGAGCGGTTGGAGGCTGTGCGGGCAAAAACCGTGCGGCGCGGCGAGCATGAAGGCGCCAAGCCCGTTTGGCCGGAGCGCGCGGCTGTTGTTTCAAATGCGTTTCATAATCAGCTCGAAATGCCGATGCTGTTTTATGCGGTCGTGGCGTTTGCTCTGATTGCGGGCGCGGCGGACGGGACGATGGTTGCGCTCGCCTGGATCTTCGCAATTCTCGCGTCTTGTGCATGCGGCAATCCACACGACCTACAACAAGATCGAGCATCGCTTCCTGGTTTATCTATTCGGTTCGATGGTTATTCTTGCGATGTGGGTGCTGGCTGGCGCTGCACGTGATGACAGGCGGCGCTTAAGACAATGCAAACCGGCGCACGGATCGCAGCTGCGATTGAAGTCTTGGCAGAAGTTTTGAACCGGCACCAGCCCATTGCGCTCGCACTTGCGGCATGGGGCAAGGCGCACCGCTTTGCGGGGTCAGGCGATCGCAATGCGATTGGTGGGCTTGTGTATGACGCATTGCGCCGCCGCGCTTCGATCAGCTGGGCGTTGGAATCTGGGGGCCCCGCGTGCATTGGCGCTGGGGGCCGCATCATCAGCACTCGGTATTACGCCTGACGCCGTCGCGGCAGCTTGCGACGGATCAGGGCATGCGCCGGCAGCACTGAGTGAAGTTGAGCAGCGCGGATTGACCCGCTCGCTCGATGACGCGCCCGATCAAGTGCGCGCCGATATTCCCGAATGGCTATGGCCGCGGTTCGTTGAGGTCTATGGCGCAAGTGCCGTTGCTGAAGGGCTGGCCATGTCTCGGCGCGCGCCCGCCGATTTGCGCGTCAACTCGCTGAAGTCAACGCGGGATGTTGTTTTGAAAGAGCTGGCGGAGTTTGGCGCTGAAGTTTGCGCGCTCTCGCCCATCGGCCTGCGCGTGCCGCCGCCGACGGGTGCAGGCCGGACGCCTAATCTTCAGGCCGAAGCCGCATTTCAAGCAGGGCTGGTTTGAGATTCAGGACGAAGGCTCGCAGTTGGCGGCCCTGATGGTTGGCGCAGGCCCCGGCATGAACGTCATCGATCTTTGTGCGGGCGCGGGCGGCAAAACGCTCGCGGTTGCGGCGGCCATGCAAAACAAGGGGCAGATCTACGCTTACGATGAAGACCGCCTACGCTTGAAGCCGATCTTCGATCGCGTACACCGGTCGGGCTTGCGCAATATTCAAATCTTGCGCGGCGGGGACAAGCAAGCGCTTGGCGCACTAGGAGCGAAGTTTGATCGCGTGCTGGTCGATGCGCCATGCACGGGATCGGGCACTTGGCGGCGCCGCCCCGATGCAAAATGGAAACTGAAGCCGGAAGCGGTACTCAATCGCATCAAAGAGCAGCGCGAAGTGCTGAAAAGACGCCGCGCGCCTCGTGAAATCTGGCGGACGCTTGATTTATGTGACGTGCTCTATCCTACCGGAAGAAAACGGCGGACAGATCTCGGCCTTTCTCAGGGACAACGGCGCGTTTTCGCTTGTCCCCTATGCGGACGTGTGGCGCGAAGTATTGCCTGGCGAGCCGCCCGTTTCGGCCGACGGTGGATCGGGCGGGCTGATGTTATCTCCGGGGAAACACGGTACGGACGGGTTTTACATCGCTGTTATGGTGCGGCAGGCCTAGCGCCAAGTAACGCGAGACTCGAGTTAAGGTGAGGCGCTCGGTATTGGCTTGACGCCCACCGCAACAGGATTGGAGCAACAGCCGGATGTCGAAAGCAATGTCACTCGCTGCATTCGCCGTGATTGTATTCGCTGCCGCATCCTCAGGCGCGCTATTCATGCCGGGGGAATGGTACGACGGGCTGAAGAAGCCATCGTGGACGCCGCCCAACTGGCTGTTCCCAGTCGCTTGGACAATCCTTTACACAATGATCGCCGTTGCCGGCTGGCTGGTGTGGCGGCGCGCCGGTTGGAGCCCCGCACTAGCTATCTGGGGTATCGGTTTGGTGATCAATGCGCTTTGGTCGTACCTCATGTTCGGTCGGCACGAAATTGGCTTGGCACTTGCCGATGTCTTAGCCCTATGGCTGGCCGTTGCCCTTTTCATTGCGGTCGCCTGGAACTTAGACCGGATGGCGGCCTACCTGTTTATCCCCTATCTCACTTGGGTGACCATTGCGGCAGCTCTGAATTTCGAGGTTTGGCGGCTGAACTGACCGTATTTGGCGCCAATTCAGTGGGAAGCCGTGGACGAGGTGGGGACTGTGACCCCGCTGAGCGTTGCGGGCGGCAGGGCGATCCGGTAACCCGTTCCCATGACGCATCCCGATAGCATCCTCATCATCGATTTCGGCAGCCAGGTGACGCAGCTTATTGCGCGGCGCGTGCGCGAGGCCGGGGTCTACTGCGAAATCCACCCCTTCCAGTCGGCCGATGCCGCCTTTGCCAAATTGAAGCCGAAGGCTGTGATCCTTTCGGGCGGACCGGCGTCCGTCACGGAAGCAAATAGCCCGCGCGCGCCGGATGCTGTGTTCAAAGCCGGTATTCCGGTGTTCGGGATTTGCTACGGCCAGCAGACGATGTGCGAGCAGCTCGGTGGCAAGGTTGAAAGCGGGCATCACCGTGAATTCGGTCGCGCGGTGTTGAGCGTCGCAACGCAAAGCCCGCTGTTTGACGGCGTGTGGGTGAAGGGTGAGAACCACCAGGTCTGGATGAGCCACGGCGATCGCGTGACGCGCTTGCCGGACGGATTTAAAGTTATCGCGACGAGTGAGAACGCGCCATATGCGGCTGTGGCGGACGAAGTGCGCCGCTTTTATGCCGTGCAGTTCCATCCCGAAGTCGTGCACACGCCAGATGGCGCGAAGCTGCTTTCAAACTTCGTGCACAAAATCGCCGGACTCAAGTCCGATTGGACGATGAGCGCCTATCGGCGCGAGATGATCGCTAAGATCCGCGCGCAAGTGGGCAAGGGGCGCGTCATTTGCGGATTGTCGGGTGGCGTCGATAGCACGGTGGCCGCGGTTCTGATCCACGAAGCGATTGGCGAGCAGCTGACGTGTGTGTTCGTCGACCATGGATTGATGCGTCAGGACGAAGCCGGGCAAGTCGTTGGCCTGTTTCGCGACCACTACAACATTCCGCTCGTGCATGTGGATGCGTCCAAGCAGTTTCTTGGTGCGCTCGCGGGTGTCTCCGATCCCGAGGTCAAGCGCAAAGCGATAGGCAAGCATTTCATCGACGTGTTCGAAGAGGAAGCCAAGAAGATCGGCGGCGCGGCGTTCCTTGCACAAGGCACGCTCTATCCCGACGTCATTGAAAGTGTGTCGTTCACAGGTGGGCCGTCAGTCACCATCAAGTCTCACCACAATGTCGGCGGCTTGCCTGAGCGCATGAACATGAAGCTGGTCGAGCCCTTGCGCGAATTGTTCAAAGATGAAGTGCGGGCACTCGGCCGCGAGCTTGGATTACCGGACGCTTTCGTTGGCCGGCATCCGTTTCCAGGACCGGGTCTCGCGATCCGCATTCCAGGAGAAATCACGCCGGAGAAGCTCGATATTCTGCGCAAGGCAGATGCGATCTATCTCGATGAGATCCGCAAGGCGGGATTGTACGACGCCATCTGGCAGGCATTTGCGGTGCTTCTACCCGTGCGCACGGTCGGCGTGATGGGCGACGGGCGTACATATGATCATGTGCTGGCGCTCAGAGCCGTGACGTCGGTCGACGGCATGACGGCCGACTTCTTCCCCTTCGACATGGGCTTCTTGGGCCGCGCTGCGACGCGCATCATCAACGAGGTCAAAGGCATCAACCGCGTCGTCTATGACGTGACCTCGAAACCGCCCGGCACGATCGAGTGGGAATGAAACGCGAGCAGCCGGCGCTTGAGTTGCGCCGGCTGCGGAGTTTTCAGGCGATCGGTGCGTCCGGCTTTTAATAGCCGCCAAAAATATTGCCGCGATGGCGGCTGTATCCGTGATGCCTGCGATAACCGCCACCGTACGCATAGCTCGGCGCGTAGTGATGACGGCGGTAGTAGCGCGGACGACTATAGTAGTAACCGCCATCGTCGTAGTAGTTCGAGTAGTAGTGGCGGCGGTGATGACGGCGATGGCTGCGCGCGATCGCGATCCCGCCGATGACGGCTGCAGCGGCAATTGCTAAGGCCGCTCCGTCGCCGCCGTGACGATGCCGGCGGTGGGCACTGGCTGGATCGGACGATGTGATGAACGCTGTGAACGCCATCATGATCGCCAGAAACGATGTGATGAGTTTATTCATGGCTACCTTGCCTCTTTAACTTCCCAGGGAACGTAGCGCGTTAGGGTGCGCTGGTCAGAACGTGACCTTGTGCGACAGCGTTATCAAGTAGGTTTGAGAAGAGACAGTGTTGCGCTTTGGTGCGGAAGCCAAATCGGGAAAAATTCCCGATTGGACCTGAGCAGAGACAATCACAGAAAAGTGGGACAGGCTGCGGGGGCCCGTCCCACTTCTGCGCCGTCTCGAAACCTACGCGATACTAATCGAGACGTTTTGTGGCGCGTAGTGCCTGTCTCAGTTGAGGGGAGACAGTCATTGCCACTGACCAAATGAAAACGAGTGGGCGAGGCATATATTCCGCTAGGTCCTCTTGGCGCCTGTTGATAACTCATGCCTGCCCCCAGCTGCGGCGCTTAATGTGCTGAAATAACATAAAAAAAGCCCCTCGCGACGGGGGGCGCGAGGGGCATGGGGCCGGGGCTGAGAGGGAGGGCAGCCGGGGCCGAATCGGGCGAGAGGCGTGTGGGAGGGCTCTCGCCGGATAACGAACTGGACTTTGACACCTCACTTTCCGCCGCGCTGTTCCTCAGGGAACCCGGGGAGGCGGGATCAGAGGAAATTTCGGCTTGTCCGCATTCAGTTGGTATTTCTCTGTCGCGCGGGGCCGCTCAAAGGTTCACGCGATTTGAGTTCTCCAAAAAGAAAACCCCTCGAGTGTGGGGCTCGAAGGGCTTGGGGACCGGGCCAGGAAGGAGGAGCCCGGTTTGACGTGTAAGCCTGCGGTGGGGAGGAGGACCATGCGGGCTTGACCATTACACTCTCGCAGGTCCTGGCGTCCGGCGATGTTCCGCAGGGCACAGTTGGACAATATTTGTTGCATGCCGTTGCGCTCATTTGTGCCGCAGGGAAAAGATGCGTCGAGCGAATTTCGAGTTCGAGCAGTGGAGCGGGGCCAATGCATATCGAGCGGATTTCAGAATTGAGCGCCATATTTGCGGCGGTGGGACTTGTGTCAGGCGCCGCGCATGCCAATGAAGCTGTATGGCGGCTGACGGTCAAGCGAGCGTGGCCGGCATTCTCGCCAGCGAGAACGGGGCTTATATCCTCACGGTTGGCGCACCCATTTGTCTCAAGGGTGAAGAGGAACTCGATAACGTGGCGGCGACTACCCGGCTTCAGGTGTTCCCCGGGACAGAACCCGTGCAGGGCGCGTTGGCGAACTTGGTCGGCAAGCCGGTAGCCATCAAGGGAAGCCTTCACGGATCGCGAAGTAAGAAATTCAATGCACCCATTCTGGTCGATGTTTCCGAGGCGGCGCCTCAGTAGTGGCCTTTAGGGAGCGCGCTACTTGATATAGGCAATCATGCGCCCGGCCGTGATGATCGCCAACCAAAGTACAATTGAGGCTGCTGCGGAAAAGCGTGCTGTTGCGGGCGCTCTCGTTTCACGATCCCACGTGTTGACGCTGGATGCGACGCGGGCTTGGAAATAGAGCGCGTTCACCCCTGCGAGGACCAGAAGCGCCATTTTATAGCGCAATGCCGTGTTGGCGGCGAACTCGGTGGCGTCAGACACAAAGAGCAGAATTCCGCTCGCGGCATTGAGCGCAAATCCCGCCCATACCCAAGGCAGGAGCGCGCGATGCAGTCGCGATACTGCGAGATCCTTGTTCCAGCCGAGGACTCTCAGATCAAACAGTAGAATTGGCCCGAACACGAGCGCGAGCCCGATAACGTGGAGGGTTTCAAGCAGCGGATAGGCCCAGATGGACTCGCGCACTAAGACGGCAAGGGCGGATTGGGCGATTGGGTCAAAGACTGGGTCGGGAATTTGCGTGGCCGGATCCATTGTGCCCTAGCGCGCCGTGCGGCGCAAAGTCAGAGACTTGCCGCCAACTTGTATCGTGTTGAGGCCAAGCGCTGCTGCTCCGTTACGAGCGGGCCATCCCGATACGGCTGCCTTGGCGCCATCAACAAGAAGTTGCTCAGTCAGGCCGCTAGACTTGGCGACGGAGAGACTTTCGGTTTCGACGGTCCAGGTTTTGCCGCCCGCCGTCAGATCGAAAAAAATGTGCGGGTTTTGATAGTGCACGTTTGAGATCGTGCCCGACAAAGTCATTTTTTTGGAACTATCGTATTTTGTGACGTAGGTATGATGCGCGACAGCCGGAGTGAGCGCGGCCAGCAAGGCAAAGAGCGTGAGTGCAAAACGCATACGAATAATATCCTCTTCTTAAGCCGCGCATATGTAGCCAACACCAGCGCATGGCGAAAGGGGCGGGATGAGTGCCGCGCATGTTTAACCATCCCGTTGCACGCGGGCCGCGCCTTTAACGTAAAATCCCCCGGGCCGAGGCTCCCGGGGGATCTGGGACTAGCGTGACGAACCGGCACCGGGGAGGAGTTCAAGGGCCCGCGCCGGTCCAGGGATCACCACCAGCCTTTGCACTCATAGTATCGGCGCTTCCACTTGAAGCGGCCGGTCTCTTCCCACATCTCGCGATAGAAACTGCAGTCGCGATAGGTAGGTCCTGACGTAAAGGCGGAGGCCATGATGATGCCCGTAAAAGCCGTGATGGCGATGACCGGCATTGGCTGCGCCAACAGTTCCGGCAAGTGTCGATAGGGCCACTGCCGTCGTGATCAAAAATTTCTTTGCTGACATACTAACAGTCTCCTGTTTGGGCGTTCCTTGATACGTTGGGCACGCGAGGCCCGCGTGCTTTCCAGTGGCAGCAAGGTCGCTGCTCACTTGTGGCAATGATGTCAGAAGATTTGGCGCGGCGCTGTTCCCCGAGGAACATCAAACTAGGCGTGTGCGGTTAGCCGCGAGCGCTCACGATTTTTACGATGTCCGAGGGGGAGGCTTCTGGAGGTAATGCCTTGAAATTTGCTTCTACCGTCAAGGCGTATTCCAATCGCGTGTGAAATACATCGCGATCGACTTCGATGGTTCCGAATTGGCGCAAGTGCTCGGTCACAAATTGCGTGTCGAGCAATTTGAAGCCGCCATGAATAAGACGGGCCACCAGATGCACAAGGGCAATTTTCGACGCGTCGCGCTCGTAGGAAAACATGCTTTCCCCGAAGAATGCCCCTTTGAGCGCGACCCCGTATAGTCCGCCGACGAGGCGATCTCCGGACCAAACTTCGACGGTGTGACAGCATCCAAGCGCAAAAAGTTCGCGGTAGAGCGTGCGGATGCGTTTGTTGATCCATGTTGAGTTGCGGCCCGGGCGTGGCGCGGAGCAGCCGTCGATTACGCTGTCGTAAGCGGTATCGATTTTGACGGTAAGTGGAGTTGTGCGAACCGTGCGTAAGAGGCGGCGCGGGAAATCGACAGTGTCGAGGGGCAATATCCCGCGATGCTGCGGCTCGATCCAGTAGAGCGCGGGATCGTCCGCACTCTCGGCCATTGGAAAGATGCCGCAACTATACGCTTTGAGAAGCACCTGAGGGGTGATCTCGATCGTTGGGTCGTCGCGCGACGCCATTGGGCCTCAAACTGGTTCAAAAAAGCGGTCAACGCGCGCAGAAAATTGCGCCGCTCGTGAAGCAGTCTATTTCATTCCGAGATGTTTTTCGAGCCAGTGAATGTCATAAAGTCCATCGACGATGTCGGATTGCCTCACTAAGTCCTGGAAGAGCGGGATTGTCGTTTCAATTCCGTCGATGACGAACTCGGAAAGCGCGCGGCGCAGGCGCATCATGCAGTCGTTACGGGTTTTACCGTGCACGATGAGCTTACCGATCAAGCTGTCATAGTAGGGCGGGATCGTGTAGCCCTGATAAGCTCCGCTATCGACGCGCACGCCAAGGCCGCCCGGCGGGTGCCAGTAGCTGATCTTGCCCGGCGAGGGCCGGAACGTCTTCGGGTTTTCCGCGCATATGCGGCACTCGATGGCGTGGCCTGAGAAGACGATGTCGTCTTGTGTGACGCTGAGGGGCGCACCGGCGGCCACGCGAATTTGCTCAAGCACGAGATCGATGCCGGTAATCATCTCGGTCACGGGGTGCTCGACCTGGAGGCGGGTGTTCATTTCGATGAAGAAGAATTCGCCGTCTTCATACAGGAATTCGACAGTGCCTGCGCCCCGGTATTTGATTTTGCGCATGGCGTCGGCGACCGTTTCGCCAATCTTTTTGCGCTGCGCTGCGTTGAGGGCCGGAGAGGGTGCTTCTTCCAGAACTTTCTGGTGGCGCCGCTGCAGCGAGCAGTCGCGCTCGCCAAGGTGGACGGCGTTACCCTTGCCATCGCCGAACACCTGAATTTCGATGTGGCGGGGTTTTTGGAGATACTTTTCAATATAGACAGCGTCGTCGTTGAACGCGGCCTTGGATTCGGTGCGCGCCGTCGCGAAGGCGAGACCGAGGTCGGCGGCGCTGTGTGCGACTTTCATGCCGCGTCCGCCACCGCCCGCTGCCGCCTTGATCAAGACCGGGAAGCCCATTGCCTTTGCAACTTTCATCGCCTCGGCTTCGTTGGCAACGGCGCCGTCTGAGCCCGGCACTACGGGGATACCTAGTCTCTTGGCGGTGACTTTAGCCTCGATCTTGTCGCCCATGATGCGGATGTGTTCGCTGGTTGGGCCTATGAAGGTGATCTTGTGCTCTTCCAAAATTTCGGCAAAGCGGGCGTTTTCCGAGAGGAAGCCGTAACCGGGATGGACAGCGTCGGCGCCCGTTATTTCGCACGCAGTGACGAGAGCCGGAATATTGAGGTAACTGTCGCGGGCGGTTGGCGGGCCGATGCATACGCTTTCGTCTGCCAAGCGCACATGCATCGCATCGGCATCGGCCGTTGAGTGCACGGCGACGGTTGCGATGCCGAGCTCCTTGCAGGCGCGCTGAATGCGGAGCGCGATCTCTCCCCGGTTGGCAATGAGTATCTTATCGAACATGGATACGGCTTCCGTATGCGTGTGGTTCCGGCATCATGCCGCTCATTCGATGATGATGAGCGTTTCGCCGTACTCAACGGGCTGCGAATTATCGAAGAAAATGGCGGTGACCGTGCCCGAGCGGGGCGCGGCGATCTGGTTCATGGTCTTCATGGCTTCGATGATGAGCAGCGTTTCGCCTTGAGTGACCTTTGAGCCGACCTCGCAGAACGTTGCAGCACCTGGCTCGGGAGAGCGATAGGCCGTGCCGACCATGGGAGATTTGACGGCGCCTGGGTGCTTAGACGGATCGGCGGCTGCTGGGGCCGCTGCTGTTGGGGCTACCGCTGGCGTATGCGATATGGCTGCTGGAGCCGGAGCATAGGCGGCAGCTTGGACCGTCACCGAGCGTGCGACGCGGATCTTAAGACCGCTCTTTTCGATTTCGATCTCTGTCAGCCCAGTATCGTTTAAAAGCTCAGCCAATTCCCGGATCATCAGGCCTTCGGCGCTGGGCTTCGCCCCTTGGTCTTTCGCCGTCATCGTAATCCTTCCTCTTGCGTCTCAATCGGTCGTTGCGAATGTTTTGACAGTCTATCGTTTGGTGCCGCGCTGTAACACGTCGGCAATGGCCTCAAGCGCGAGTTCGTAACCCTTCGCGCCCAGGCCGCAGATTACGCCCGTTGCAGCGAGTGAAATGTAGGAATGCTGGCGAAACTGGTCGCGCCGGAAAATGTTCGAGAGATGGACCTCGATCACGGGAAGCTCGGCGGCCTGGAGCGCATCCAGGATCGCGACGGAGGTGTGTGTGTATCCGCCCGCATTGAGGATGATGCCCTGCGCCTTGGTGCGCGCTTCCTGTATCCAATTGACCAGTTCGCCTTCGACGTTGGACTGCCGGAAATCGATTGCGAGGTCCAAGCCCTTGGCACACGTCTCAGCCCGGAGCTTGATGTCGGCGAGCGTGTCGCTGCCATAGATGGCGGGCTCGCGCGTTCCGAGCATGTTTAAGTTCGGGCCGTTCAGGACGTAGATCGGTTTGGCCATTGGAAGGGCGGACTATCCGGCTAGCAGGTGGACGACGTGACGAAGCGCATAAGGCTTCTTGATATCAAGCGGTCTACCAGCTTTCACGCACATGCGAAAGGGCGCCCAACGACTGGTATGTTGATGGGTGCGGCGCACTCTAAGATATTGTAAATTATATTAAAAAGGCGCGCCTTTGTGTGCTTAACAGTAACTGCAGCCCGACTTGCGGAAGTCAGCGATGAGTGTCTTAAGCTGATCGTGCAAATCTTCCGGCGCGCCGGGGATTGACTTGTCGCCGACCAGGAAATGGGGCGTGCCGTTGATGCCCATCTTCTTGGCCAGTGCCTTCATGGCCTCGAGCTCGCCTTTGACCGCGTCACCCGCCATATCCGTTTTCAGTTTCGCCATGTCGAGCCCGAGCGCTTCGGCCGCTTTGAGAGACGTGGCTTCGTTGGCCTGACCCTTCGACGACAACATGGCTTGGTGGAATTCCCAATACTTACCCTGGCGCTTGGCCGCTAGTGCTGCCCGTGCCGTTTCCTCGGATCCTTTCGAGAGAATGGGAAGTTCTTTAAAGACCATGCGCACGCGCTTGTCGCTTTGAATCAGCTTTTGCACTTCCGTCATGCCGCGTTTGCAGTAGCCGCAATTGTAATCGAAAAATTCGACGACCGTGATGTCGCCGTTCGGGTCGCCCGCAACAGGGCTTTCTGGATTGCGGTAGATGTCCTTGGCGTTCTCGGACATGAACGACTTGAGCTTTTCAGCCTGCTCTTTCTCCATCTTAACTTCGAGCGCCTGCTGTACCTCGACGATCAGTTCGGGATTGTTGATGAGATAGTCCTTGACGATCTCGCCGATGGCTTTCTTTTGCTCGTCGCTGAAGGCGGCGTCGGCCGCGTGTGCGGGAGAGACGAGCACTGGAACGTTCGCCGTTGTGTGAATTGCAGAGCCCAGGGCAAATAACGCACACGAGGCCGCGAGGCGCGTTGCCGCTCTGCGGGCTGCTGCGAGTGTGCGTGGCAATTGCGATGTCATAAGCGATCTCTCTCGTGTCTTACTTTGAGGTTATTGGGGCTCAAGTTGTTCGGGCCGGTAGTTGATAATGTCGTCGTTCTTTATCCATTCCGGAGAACCTTGTCGCAACTTCAATTGTGCCCGTTTGGCAAATATCTGGGATTGCTTGAGGTTTCCTTCGAGGAAGTAGGCCTGCGCCGTCATGGCGTCGGCTTCTGGCCCCTTGCCTTGTTTATAGTAGGCGTTGGCCAGCATGCGGTAGGCTTGTGAATTCTGATCCTCGATCAACGACTTGCGCAAGAGCTCGACAGATTCCGTGATGGTGGCTGGGTCATTGGCTTGTTGGAGTGCAATTGCCAGCTGGACGCGGATCAGAGGACTATCGGGGGCTAGTTTCAGGGCCTGGCGCATATTTGGGATAGCGTCTTTCATCTTACCAGAGCGCATCTGCAAATCGCCTTTGACCTCCCAGAAATAGCCGTTGTTTGGCTGATCTTTGATGAGGGTATCGACTTCAGCGGTAGCTGCTTCCAATGCGCCCGCGCCGCCCTGGAAAAAACGGGCAATAGCGCGCGCATAGCGGGCCGGTAGCGATTTATCGGTTGTGGGATAACGATTGAAGACGATGCCGGGGCGTTCGAGATAGCCCGACAGCTTGGCGCGCATCAGGTCGTGGCGAAGCTGAAGATCCGGTGTGTCGGCTGAGTTGATAAATGGGCTCTTGTTCACGAGATCGCGCAACCGAGCCAAGCGGTCGGTCGCGACCGGATGGCTGCGCACGAACGGATCCTTGAACTGGTCGGACACATATTCCTGCTGCTGGAAACGCTCGAACGTAGTGAGCATTCCTTGTCCCGATTGCTTAGTCGCGTTGAGATACTGAAGGCCCGCTTGGTCGGCGGCACTTTCCTGTGAGCGCCGTTCCGAGAGCAAGCCGCGCATGATCACTTCGTTGCCGCCTTGCAGAACAGCCTGGCCGCCCGCCATGGCATCGCGACCGCCGTCGCCGCCTGCTACTCCGCCTGCCACCATGGCGCCGATACCGATAATTTGTGTCAGCAGCGCGCGTGTCTGGTCCTTGGCGATGCGGGCCCTGAGGGATGCCATGTGTCCGCCGGCAATATGCCCGGTCTCGTGCGCCAGAACTCCGATGACTTCATTGGGCGACTTGGCAACCAAAAGTGTTCCTGTGTGGACGAAGACGTTGCGGCCGTCGAGCACGAAGGCGTTAAATGCGTCATTCTTGACGATGCGCATCGTGATGCGTCCCGAGCCGAGACCTGCCGCGCGAAAAATCGGTTTGGCGTAGTCGTTGAGTAGTGCCTCGACTTCGCTATCGCGGATAAGGGATAGGCCCTGTGCCTGCGCCAATGTGGGGATGAGCCACATTGCGACTGCAGCCGCCGCCGCGCCTGCCTGTTTGAGGCGGCACGCGTGGGTACGTGTTTGGCATCTTTGCGTTGTCATGCGATCGACGGGCATTCCTTCGGGCACTGAAGTTGAGGGTCCTAATTGTCTTCGGATGATCGGGCTACCGTGCGGTATGATTCTACAACGCTATGCGTCCTATAGGATCCCGTCAAACGTATGATATATCCACTATTTCACCGCTTTCTCTAGCCGGTTCGGGTAAAACACCGTGAAACGAACGCCCTGCGATTTGGGGCGCATGAACAATGCACAATTGGGCGCCAGCAAGGCACATTGTTGGGATTTGCCGAATTCCCGGACACAAGGACACGACGGTCGATGGCGGACGCTGGAAAATTGACAAACATCGACGTGATATGTCGTGCAGCCCGGCGCAGCGAGATCGATAGTTTTATTGTCATGGATGTTATGCGCGCTGCCGCCGAGCGCGAGGCTGCCGGGCACAAGATTATCCATATGGAAGTTGGGCAGCCGAGTACTCCGGCCCCACGCTCTGCAAGGCTGGCCGCCGCCAGGGCACTTGAGGGCGACAACCTCGGGTACACATTGGCGCTCGGAATGCCAGCGCTTCGGGAACGTATTGCTCAACTCTATCGCGATTGGTACGGCCTGACGATTGCGCCGGAGCGGGTCGTTGTGACGACGGGTTCTTCGGGTGCATTTGTTCTGGCATTTCTCGCGCTCTTCGATGCCGGCGCGCGGGTTGGGCTCACGTCCCCGGGATATCCATGCTACCGGCATATTCTTTCCGCCTTCGGCTGCGAGACGCCCATTCTCGAGACAGGTCCGGCGAACGGCTGGATGCCGGATGTGGCGCAGATTTTGGCGGCGGCGCAGAATGGCGGTCTTGATGGCTTGCTGATCGCCAGCCCCGCCAATCCCACCGGCACAATGCTGACGCCAGAGCGGCTCGGGGATATTGCGCGCACTTGCGAAGCCAAACGCATCAGTTTTATTTCCGACGAAATCTATCACGGCTTGACGTATGAGCGCCCTGCCGCTACGGCGCTGCAGTTTTCCGATTCCGCGATCGTCATCAACAGTTTCTCAAAATACTTCTCCATGACGGGATGGCGCGTTGGTTGGATGATCGTGCCGCCCGGGCTTGTGCGCGTTATCGAGCGCTTGGCGCAGAACCTTTTTATTGCGGCGCCGGCAATTGCCCAGGTTGCCGCGCTCGGCGCATTCGATGGTTTTGATGAACTGGAGGACAACCGGCGCATCTACGCTAAAAATCGCGAGTTACTCTTGAACGAATTGCCTCGCGCCGGGTTTTCAAGAATTGCACCTGCCGATGGAGCCTTTTACCTCTATGCGGACATAAGCGACCTCACGTCCGATAGTCCGGCTTATGCGCGCCGCATACTGGATGAGGCGGGTATTGCCGTCACGCCGGGCGTTGATTTTGACGCAGCACGAGGCAAAGAATTTCTGCGCTTCTCTTATTCCGGATCAACTGCGGATATGGCTGACGCGGCCAAGCGTTTGAGAGACTGGCGGCTGCGAACGGCTTGACGTTAGAGCGGTGCAATCGTCCCGGTATGAAAAATCGCGTTGGCTGCGGTAGCTGCTAGATAAGCGATGAGTGCGCAGAACGGGAACGTGACGATCCAGGCGAGCACGATCCGTTTCAACACGCCCCAGCGGACGTCCGACACACGCTTGGCTGCTGCCGATCCGACGATGCCGCTGGTGATAGTATGGGTGGTCGATAGTGGAATGCCATAGAGCGACGCACCGAAGATCGTGAAGCCGGCTGATGTTTGGGCGGCGAAGCCTTGCCAGGATTGCAGACGGGTCATTTTAGAACCGACAGTTTGAATAATGCGCCAGCCGCCGAATGATGTGCCAAGGCCCATGGTTACGGCGCAAAGTACGATGACCCAATAGGGAATCTCGAATTTCGTAAGTGCACCGCCCGCGATGAGCGTGGTGACGAACACGCCCATGAATTTCTGGCCGTCGTTGAGGCCGTGGTTGAAGGCCATGAAGCACGCAGCAAGGATCGACGCACGATCGTAGTTGGTTTTGGTTCGTGATGGCTTTGAGCCGCCCGAGATGCGAATGATCAAAAGCCCGATGATAAATGCAGCGAGGGCGCCGAGAACGATTGAAAGGATCATGCCTGTCCCGACCTTTTGCCAGCCAGTCCATTGCAGGGCACCGAACCCACCACCCGCAAAGGCCGCGCCTGCGAGGCCAGCCAGGAGCGCGTGCGATTTACTGACGGGAATGCCAAAACGTGCGGCGATCCCACCCCAAGCGATGATGCTGCACATGGCGGCCGTGATTGAGGGCAGGGTCAAAGCGCCGGGATGGACAATACCTTTGCCGACTGTTGCCGCGACCGCTGTACCGCTCATGGCGCCGATCGTGTTCATCACGACGGCCATGGAAATCGCGGTACGCGGGGACATGACGCCGGTTGAGATGACAGTTGCGATGGCGTTTGGCGCGTCGGTCCAGCCATTGATGAATTCAGCAACGAGAACTGTGAAGAGGGCGAGGGCCAGCGCAAACGTGAGGGCCTCCATTCTCAAGCCTCCTTGCGGGCGAGAGACAGGATCAGCTTTCCGCACCGCTTGGCGTCGTCGGTCATTTCTTCAATCAGCTGGTAGAATTTGTCCCAAGCAATGAATTCGAGATGGTTGGCGGTGCTCGGCGAGAATTCCTGGACCAGTGCCCGCTCGGCGTCGACCATGATTTTGTCGGCCGCACTCTCTGCATCGTTGATGATGCGTTGGAGTTCGCGTACGCGCGATAACGGCATTTTGGGTTCAGCCAAAAGGCCGATCAGACTGCTCAGGCCTTTGATGGCGGTTTCGCCGGCGTCGATGAGCTTGATGGCCTCAGGGCGGAGCTTTGAAAGGTGCGGCTTATAAGTGTCGATGTGAGATGCTGCGTGGCGCATGCCGTCGATGACGTCGTCGACCTCGTCAGTCAAGCGCATAGCGTCGGGGATTTCAAAACGCATGATGAACGAGTTGTCGAGCAGTTCATGGATTTCATCGACGATCTTGTCGGCCTTGCGCTCGAAGGCAACGATGCCGGGCAAGTCTTGGCCGTTCGTAGTGCGAAAGTGTACGGCGCATTCGACGCCGGTGTCCGCAAGCTGTTTCAGGAGTTCTGCAAAGCGGTCGTTATGCGAGGGCCCGAAAAAGCGGCTGAAGGAATCCCAGATTGATCTCACGAGTCCCATCTCCTCAATGCAGGCATTCCAAGTGACGGGAATGCGCGGATTCGCAACGGCTTCATGCGGCGTCTTATAGCGGGATGCGAGCCCAGCAACGTCGTGCCAAGGTGCCACTCCCCAAAAAGTCTTGTGAAAGATCGAATTAAACTAGTTGACGTGGCCTAGAAAATTGAAGGCCGGGAGTGCTCCCGGCCTTCACGTTCGTTCAGGACGTGGTTGTTATTCGCCGCCAAAATTGCGTTGCCACCAACCCTTGCGCTGAGGCGCTGGCGCCGATTCGGCCGGTTGATCCAACGGCTGGTCGGGCTTCAGGACAACGCGTTCGATGCGGGGTTCGCTGGAACCTGTTTCGTGGCGCGGCCGTGCCGGAGGTGCCTCGAACTTGGGTTCAGACTCGGTCTCGCGGCGCGTCTCTTGTTGTGATGTGTGAGCCGGTGTCTCTGACGCAACATGTGTTGAAGCCGATGGCCGTTCTATGCGCGGCTCGGAACGCGGTGCGTCTGTTGGGGAATGGACGTCGTTTTGGACCGGCGCATCCCAAATACGCGTACCACCCGCCGCTGGCCGGCGATCATGGTCGCGGCCTTCGCGTGGACGATACCTGCGTCCACTTTCGGGGTTTGAAGGACCAGGGACGTTGGGCTGCGGTTCGAAGCCTGGGGCAGTTGGCACAGTTCGTTCAGAGCCACCGTTGCCGCCGTTATTATTGGCAAAATCTGCGCTACTTGCTCTGTCGCTTGCGTGTCTTTCACCGCCCTGGCCGCCACCTTGACCACCACCTTGCCCTTGACGGGCTTCGCCGCCTTCGCGGTCACCACGTCCGCGGCGTCCGCCGCGGCGGCCTCTACGGCGCCGGCGTCCGCGCTTTTCACCATTGTCATCAATTTCGCCGCCGTGATCACCGGCGGATTCAGTGTTGTCGCCGTCACTGTCAAGGGTTTCAGCGCCAATTTCGATGATCTCGGGCTCGTCGCCGGCTTCATCGTCTTGCTGACTTGGTCCGCGTGTGGCTTGGAAATCGCCCCGGACCTGTTCTCCGCCGCGTCCGCCACGCCGTCTGCGGCGGCGCCCACGGCGCTGGCTACCGTCGTCTTCGCCGCCCGAAGCATCGCGTGTTTGCTCTCCACGCGAATGATCGCGATGGCGTTCACGGCCTTGATTTTCACGGCTACCACTTTCACGGCTACCACTTTCGCGGCCATGATTCTCACGGCCATGGCTTTCGCCAGCGTCTTCGGTGTCGTCGCCGACTTCTTCAATGTTGTTGCCATCGAGTGAAGGCGCTTGTTCGTCGCCTTCACCCTCAAAGCCCCAATCCATGTTGACGGCCGCGCGTTCCGGGCGGCGTTGCGGCATGGCAGTTGCGATACCGCGCTCGATGGTGAAATTAGCACCCTGAATGCGCTCAGCACCGAGGATCGTCACCGGAAATCCATGACGCGCTTCCATCTCGGTGACGTATGCGCGCTTGCTGTTGAGAATGTAGAGCGCAACGGCAGGGGTCGTCGTAGCAATGATCGGCGCGCTGCTGCCGGCCGTGATCGCATCTTCGATGCCGCGCAAGACGGCAAGTGCGATGCTTTCGGTCGAGCGGATGGTGCCGGTGCCTTGGCAATGCGCGCACTGTGTTGTCGAGCCTTCGAGAACGCCGGTTCGCAATCTCTGACGCGACATTTCCATAAGGCCAAAGTGCGAAATGCGGCCAAGCTGAATGCGGGCACGGTCATGGCGCAACGCGTCTTTCAACCGGCGTTCGACGGACCGGTTGTTGCGCTTCTCTTCCATGTCGATGAAGTCGATGACGATGAGGCCCGCAAGGTCGCGCAGTTTCAACTGCCGGGCGATTTCGTCGGACGCTTCCAGGTTGGTTGCGAGCGCCGTCTCTTCAATCGAAAATTCGCGCGTCGATTTACCGGAGTTCACGTCGATGGCGACGAGAGCTTCGGTCTGGTTGATGACGATGTATCCGCCCGAGCGCAAAGTTACTTGGGGCGTGAACATGGCGTTGAGCTGCCGTTCAACGGCATAGCGGGCAAACAAGGGTGTCGCATCTTTGTAGGGAACGACGTTCTTGGCGTGGCTGGGAAGCAGCATGTGCATGAACGCTGCCGCTTCCTGATATCCGGCATCACCAGCGACGACGACTTCCTCGACGTCCTTGTTATAGAGGTCGCGGATCGAACGCTTGATGAGGTCGCCTTCTTCATAGACGAGGCTCGGGGCCGTCGATTGGAGCGTCAAGTCGCGGACGTTTTCCCACAAGCGGAGCAAGTATTCGAAGTCGCGCTTGATTTCTTGTTTGGTGCGAGCGGCACCCGCAGTGCGGATGATAAGCCCCATGCCCTCCGGAACCTCGAGTTCTTGAGCAATGGCTTTGAGGCGCTTTCTGTCCTGCGGGTTCGTGATCTTGCGTGAGATGCCGCCACCGCGCGCGGTGTTGGGCATCAAGACGGTATAGCGGCCGGCAAGCGACAGGTAGGTTGTGAGGGCGGCGCCCTTGTTGCCGCGTTCTTCTTTGACGACTTGAACCAGAATGACCTGGCGGCGCTTGATGACTTCCTGAATTTTGTAGCTGCGCGGACGACGGCGGGACCGGACCGCTACTTCTTCCATGAATTCGCTATTGCGGGTTTCGCCGCGCGGTTCGCTCGAAAGATCGCCCGTCTCTGAACCTGCCCCGTGTACTTGCCCTCCCGACTCTTGGTTCTCGACGTCCTCTGGCTCTTCATCGGAGCCGTTGTCATCGGCGTCATGCCCGGCGTCTTCTAGGTCGATGTCGTGGCGCGCTAAGTCGCCGGAACGGTCTTCGGACGCAGGGGTAGCGTGATGTGCTTGGGACGCAGGCTCGGAAATAAACTCGCCGTTCGAGTTCAATGGCTGCTGCAAAGGTTGCCGGCGATTCGTCATCGCCGCCTTCGCCGCCAATTTCTTCGATGTGTTCGTCTTCCTCGACATCTACGATGTTTGATTCTTCGCCCGAGGGCTCCATATCGCCAATGTCGGAGTCTGGGTCGGCGTCGGGCGCGCCGTCTGATGGGGCGGGGCCGCTACGCTCTTGGTTATAGCCGCCATCGCGCGGGCGCGAACGGCGGGCCATGGCTTCAGCGCGACGGTCGGCAGCGGCCTCAAGCTCGGCTTCGGCGGCCGCTTCCTCGTCGATCAAGGCTTGCCGGTCGGCGACGGGGATTTGATAGTAATCGGGGTGAATTTCGTTGAAGGCCAGGAAGCCGTGGCGATTGCCGCCGTAATCAACGAATGCAGCCTGGAGCGATGGCTCCACGCGTGTGACTTTGGCGAGATAGATATTGCCACGAAGCAGCTTGCGCGCAGCACTCTCGAAGTCGAATTCTTCTACCCGGCCGTTGCGTTGCACCACCACCCGGGTTTCCTCGGGATGTGTGGCGTCGATGAGCATTTTGCTGTTTGACATTGTTGTTGTTCCTTAGCGCGCAACGGCGCCGGCTCACTCACACAGCCAAAGGTTTGATCCTTGACGGCGAGCGGGGCGCGGGTACGCGCATCGATGGTTTGTGGATATTGAGAGCGCGACGCGCGCATGGTCATCCTGAAGCCGGGGGCGCGTCCTGCGCCTCGCAGCTGTTGATCGCTTGAACTCTGGCGCGAAGCCAAAGGGGCGACATTCAAAATGGTCCGAACGGTCGTCATTAGCTCTGTCTTTACAACCTGGCCGCACCACCGCTGATTGAGCGGCCGTGACGTCCTGGAATTCGGTTTGCTGTTGGCCTGGCGTCGCCGAACTGGCTTGGCCTTCTGCGTCTTGACCGGGCCCTCTTTCTGCGGGCCGGCCCGGACGGCGGACAACGGACGTGTGAACGGCGTCGCGTATGCACTGACGCTATATTGCGAGCCGCGCATTCGGGCCTAATCTGCGAGGTCGACGCGAACGCGCCCTCGGCTCTGATCCCTCATGCGGTTCGGCCGGACCTAATTACCTGTGAAAGCAGCTTTTTTAGGATTGACTGCAGCAGGCCGATCAGGTTCCGGAAACGTCAGCCGATTGTGCTGTACGAGCACCACCTGCAAACGCCACCGAACGTAACGCAAAGTGTATGTGGTCGCCCCCTGCGAGGCAAGTGCTATAAGGAGAATCTGTACGAATGCGGACATCCCCCGTGACACAAGATGCATCGGTAAGTGAAAACAAAGCCTTAACGACCGTCCCGGGCGGCAGATCAGCAACCCTAAAGGCGTGTGATGCCAATTGTTTGACGGGGGCTCGGTGAGCAAAAGGTTAAGCAAAAGGGCGAGCCGAGTGTCGCGCCATTTTTGGCGGACGGGTCAACAGCGGGCCGCGTTGTGGGCGTTTCTCGTGGCTCTCGCTATGGCGACCGGTGGCCCAACGCCCGGAAATGCCGCGTCCGATGCTCCACCCCGGAGCCCCGCAGAGAGCAGTGATGTGGCTGAGATAGAGGCCCATTCGGTCAAAGTTGAAGACGAGCATCCGGTTACATCATTCGAAATCGAGCTTAGCCGCGGTGTGACAGCTGAGGTATTCACGCTCGCCAACCCCTATCGCGTTGTTATTGACTTGCCTGATGTGTCCTTTCACTTGCCGCCGGGGACCGGGGTACGCGGCAAGGGTCTAATCACGACATTCCGGTATGGCCTGTTTGCCGAGCGCAAGGCGCGCGTCGTGATCGATACGAAAGGGCCGGTCAAGATCACCTCCGCAACCATGGCGCACGGGGCGGCGGCGGGTTCTGTAGTATTAAAAGTTGCGTTGTCAGCTACCGATGCACAGTCCTTTGCCGAGGGTACGGGCGCGACCAAACAGGAGGACGCGCAAACGCAGGCTATGGCTGAAAAGAGTGCAGCAGCCGATACGCAGCCAGTCAAGGCAGATCAAAAAGCGAAACCCATCATCGTGATCGATCCGGGCCACGGCGGCATTGATCCAGGCGCGAGCGGGGTCAACAATATGTCGGAAAAAGCCTTGGTTTTATCGGTTGCACAGCGGTTGCAGGCCATTCTCACCAAGTCTGGCGCGTTCGACGTCCGCATGACGCGCACAAGCGACGTTTTCGTTTCCCTGGATCGCCGGCTCAAATTTTCAGCCGACCACGGCGCGGACTTATTCGTCTCACTCCACGCGGACTCGATTGCAGAGACCAACCTCGCCGAAGGGATCCGCGGCGCCACAGTCTACACTCTTTCGGAACGTGCCTCCGACGAGCAAGCCCGGAAAATGGCTGAGAAGGAGAATGCATCGGATTTGATCGCAGGCCTGCAAGGTGTCGATCAGGGTGGCAAGGATCAGGTAAAGAGTATTCTGATCGACCTCATGAAGCGGGAGACATCAAACTTTTCCGCCGATTTCTCTAACGTGCTGGTTGCGCGCCTGAAACGATCCATTGCCTTGGCGCGCGATCCTCAGCGTTCGGCTGCATTCAAGGTCTTGAAACAGACCCACGCTCCATCGGTTTTGGTAGAGCTCGGGTACATGAGCAATTCAAAGGATCAGCTGGAAATGGCAACGGCTGGCTGGCAGGACAAGGTTTCTGGCGCCATCGCTGCGGCCGTGACCACCTATTTTGCGAAAAGAACCGCAGGACATCCATGAATTGGGGGGTATCGCCGACGACGTGCTGCCACATTCCATGCTATTGTGAGCCTCAAAAGGGGCCCGGCCCGCCCCGCTTGTTGCGATGCAGCATTTGGGCTATAAGTTGCGATCAAATCACGGAAAATCGTCACTGATGCGACCTGTTACGTTACCGCCCCCTGCTGCGCCCAGAAAGAAGCGAAAACGGCGCAAAAGCCTGCTCCTCAGTTTCTTGGGGTTCAGCTTTGCAACCGGCGTCCTCGTGTTCGTCGCGGCGTCGGCGGCAGCGGGCCTGCTGCTGTTCCAGGCATCCAAGGATTTGCCGGATTACGAAAGCCTGGCGAAATACGAGCCGCCTGTGATGACGCGTATTCACGCGCATGATGGATCGCTGATTTCCGAGTTTGCTCGCGAGCGGCGCATTTTCGTTCCGGTCAACTCAATTCCAAAACGCGTGATCGGGGCCTTCCTGTCGGCGGAAGACAGTCGCTTTTACGAACATGGCGGACTCGATTTCCAAGGCATCGTTCGAGCCGTCGTTTCGGCTGGCCAAGCCAAACTGCGCGGCTCTAAGAAGAATGTGCAGGGCGCTTCGACGATTACCCAGCAGGTCGCAAAGAACTTCTTGCTGACCAACGAACGGACCATGGAGCGCAAGATCAAGGAGGCCATCCTGGCGATCAGGATTGAGCGCGCCTATCCGAAGGACAAGATTCTCGAACTCTATCTCAATGAAATCTTTCTAGGCCTCAATTCCTATGGCATCGCGGCGGCTGGCCTCACGTACTTCAATAAGGAATTGAAGGATCTCTCGATCGAGGAAACAGCCTATCTCGCGGCCCTGCCGAAAGCGCCGAACAACTACCACCCTTTCCGTGCCAAAGCGAAAGCGACCGAGCGGCGCGATTGGATCATCGGGCAGATGGCCGAAAACGGCTACATTACCAGTGAAGAAGCCGCTGAGGCAAAGAAGAAGCCGCTCACAGTCAATCTGCGCCAGCTCGGCGCCCATATTTCGACGGCCGAATTCTTTGCCGAGGAAGTTCGCAGAACGCTGCTTGGCCAATATGGCGAAGACAAGCTCTATGGTGGCGGCATGTCGGTGCGCACCACGCTCGATCCCAAGCTGCAGCAAATTGCCCGCCAATCTCTGATCGACGGCCTGGTGCGTTTTGACAGGCAGCAAGGTTGGCGCGGTCCAGTGTCAAAAATCGATATTTCGGGCGATTGGGGCGTGCCGCTCGGTGCCATCGACAATCCCGCCGATATTCAGCCGTGGCGGCTGGGCGTCGTGCTTGACGCGCAGAAAGCAAAGGCTGTTGTTGGTCTGAAGCCAGCCAAACAGCAGGACGGAACGCTCGTCAAAGAGCGCGAGGCGGTTGAAGTCACGCTCGATGAAGTCAAGTGGGCCAAGGTTCCGCAGAAGAAGACGACACCGGCAGCGGTCGGCGACTTGCTTGCGGCTGGAGACGTCATTTACGTGGCACCCAAAGATCCGGCTAATCTGCAGGGCACATGGTCACTCATGCAGATCCCCGAGATCGGCGGCGGGTTGATTGCTATGGATCCGCACACGGGTCGCGTCTTGGCGGTCGCCGGCGGCTTCTCATTCGCCATGAGCCAGTTTGACCGCGTAATTCAAGCAAAACGCCAGCCGGGGTCTTCGTTCAAGCCGTTCGTCTATGCGGCGGCTATCGACAATGGCTATAAGCCGACGTCGATTATTCTCGATGCGCCGATTGAGATCGAACAGGGACCGGGTCTCGAGATCTGGAAACCGGACAACTACGACAACCAGAAATCAGCAGGCCCATCTACCTTGCGTTTCGGCATCGAAAAATCACGCAACCAGATGACCGTGCGTCTAGCGCAGGATCTCGGCATGCCGATTATCACTGAGTACGCGCGGCGCTTTGGAATCTACGAGGATCTGTTACCCGTTCTTTCCATGTCGCTTGGCGCGGGCGAGACCACGCTGATCAAGATGGCAACGGCCTATTCTATGTTGGCCAATGGCGGGCGTCAGGTCAAAGCCACGCTTATTGACCGCATCCAAGACCGCTGGGGCAAGACTGTGTGGCGCCACGACGAGCGCCAGTGCATGGGCTGCATGGCGGAGAAATGGGGCAATCAAGCCGAGCCTGACCTCATCGATGATCGCAAGCAGATAATCGATCCTCACACCGCCTACCAGATGACCTCCATCCTTGAGGGCGTCGTTCAGCGCGGCACGGCAACATCGCTCAAATCTCTCAATCGTCCGCTAGCCGGAAAGACCGGCACGACGAACGAAGAAAAGGACGTCTGGTTTGTCGGCTATACGCCCGACATGGTGGTGGGCGTTTTTGTCGGCTACGACACGCCCAAGCCCATGGGCAAGGGCAACACTGGCGGCGCCATTGCTGCGCCGATTTTCGGCGACTTCCTAAAAGTGGCATTGGCGGATAAGCCTGCGGCACCATTTCGAATTCCGCCGGGCCTGAAGCTGGTTCGGGTCAGTTTGAAAACGGGATTGCGTGCTGGCGCCGGCGAAGGCGACGCAATCACGGAAGCGTTCAAGCCGAACGAAGAACCTGACGATGCCTATTCGGTTATCGGCGTTTCGGGGACGGCCGGCGCAACGGCGGCCACGGCTGCCTCTGGCGACGCTTATCAAGGTCCTGGCGCGCCACCACCACCGCCCGGCGCAGGTACGCCGGGGATAGGTTCCGGCCGGGGCGGCGTGTGGTGACCGCACGATTGGTTCCCCGAACGGCGATGTGAACCGCAGTCGTTGCTGTCGCGTTTACAGTCTTGGACGACATCTCTATATGTCGCCGCTGATCAATCGCACTTCAGGTCCGTGTAGACCGCCCGATGCGATCCGGGACATCTTATTTTTGGAGGAATTCATGCGCGCAGAAGCGCTTAAACTGTCTGAGGGAATCAAGGAGGCAATCGTCCTCCTGAGGAGGTCTCTTTGACTGGGACACAGCAGAAGAGCGGCTTGCCGGGCTGAACGCCAAGGCGGAGGATCCAAGCCTCTGGAACGATCCACAGGCGGCGCAAAAAGTGATGCGCCAGCGTCAATCACTTGAGCGTACCGTCACTGATCTCAAGAAACTCGAGCGCGACCTTGATGATGCGCTGACCTTGATCGAACTCGGTGAATCCGAGAACGACGCGGCAAGCGTCAGCGAAGGCGAGACTGTGCTGAAGCGGCTCGATGCGGAAGCGCAACGGCGATCAGTCGAAGCGCTGTTGTCGGGCGAAGCCGATGGCATGAATACCTATATCGAAGTCCACGCTGGTGCGGGCGGCACGGAAAGCCAAGACTGGGCGTCCATGCTCGCACGCATGTATATGCGCTGGGCCGAGCGGCGCGGTTACAAGGTCAAATTGATTGACGAGAGTGCAGGCGAAGAAGCAGGCATTAAGTCTGCAACAATGGAAATCGAGGGTGAGAACGCGTTCGGCTGGTTGAAGACGGAGTCGGGCGTGCACCGGCTCGTGCGCATTTCGCCTTATGACTCGAATGCGCGGCGCCACACCAGCTTTGCGTCCGTGCAAGTTTATCCGGTGATCGACGACACGATCGACATCGAGATTAATCCGGCCGATGTCGATATCACGTTTGCGCGCTCGTCGGGCGCGGGCGGACAGTCGGTCAACCGTACCGAGTTCCGCCGTGCGCCTCTACCACAAGCCCAGCGGCATCATGATCTTTGCCCAGGAGCAGCGCTCGCAGCATCAAAACAAGGAACTCGCCTTTAAGCGCTTGAAGGCGAAACTTTACGAAATGGAACGCAAGAAGCGGGAAGAAAAGGCGAGCGCCGACCAAGCATCCAAGACCGACATTGGCTGGGGTCACCAGATCCGCTCGTACGTGCTTCAGCCTTATCAGTTGGTAAAGGATCTGCGCACGGGTTCATCATCGAGTAACCCTGCTGCCGTTCTAGATGGTGATATAGATTCCTTCATTGAAGCGGCGCTTTCGGCGCGCATCAAGGGCGGCAACGGTGCGGTTGTCGAAGATCTGGATTAGACGTTCGGATCTGTGGGTGATAGCCAGCATAATCGCTTAACAAAGTCGCGCTATCGTGCCCGGAATTGTTGCGGGCATTTTGGTAGGCGTGGACTTAATGGAATCGAAACGACTGGAATCCGCACTTTTGGAGCAACTGGACTCGGTGCCAGAGCTTGAGAACAGCGGATTCTCCATCCGGCCAGGGCTGACGGGGGCGGGTGTTACCTTGCTGCAGGGGCGGAATTTTTTCGGCAGCTGGCGCGTGACATGCGGCACACTTGTTTGGTCCTTTGCTGGTGCGAGCTCCACGAGTTATTTTGCCAAATCTGTTGACGATGCCGCGCGCCACACGATGCTTGTTATCCTGCAGCGATTGTTGGCGCAGTCAAAGACCCAGATGGACGAACGGCGCGCGGGTTAGTCTCGCACTTAATCAAGTAATTGCTGGATAGTGTTTCCGGGCGGGGTGCTGGCTCCATGGTGGTTGAGTGTCGCAATATTTAGCGGGGCTCAGATCAGGGCCTGCGTTTCCAGTGGCACACCTTTGTCTTTGAGCCATCGCCATTGTCGCGCCAGCGGCAACCGCTTTTTGGCGGGGTCTTGTCGTAAATATAGAATACGCCGCGGCGCTTCTTCGTGAATGTCTGATTTGAGACATCGTGCCCGCCGATGCGCACGTTCTTGCCGAAGCGGACTTCGGCGGTGGCTTGTGATGCGATTGTCAAAATAGTCATGATCACAAGACATCCAAACAGCGGCTTTGGATTGGCATTGGCAAGTCTCATACGGATTTACTTTCGGGTTGGGATATCGGGATCGGGCGTGCTGGCTCACTTACCAGGTCTTCCCGTTTTCTTCTGGCGCCCGCGTCGTTTGGATTTCTCGGACGGCTCATCGAATTCGCGCGTGCGGGCCGGGAGTGCGGGTTTCTCCGGGGGCGGCTTGCCGGATGATTTTACGGGAAGGGAAGCGTGCGGGCCCATCTCGTCGAGCGTTGGCTTGTGTGGCCCGGCGATCTGTTCGCCGAATGCGCCGGCCTTGACGCGGCTATCGACGTTCTGAATGCGGGCCGGCACGGGCCGATCCGTGCCGGGCCCCATGTCGTCAAGCGATGGTTTCTTAATTCGCGATGTTGATTGCGCATAGGTCGGCTGTACGGGCTCGTATTCGTTGCGAATACGAGAGGCGTTTGCGTCTTGCTCCGCTGCGCTCCCTCCCCCGCGTCGAGCCGAAGGCTCGCCTACGGCGAGGTGGGGGAGGGAATCCGGGGAAGGCCGCGCGTTCGATGATTTGGCCGGCATATTGGCACTCGCGCCGTATTTCTTTGCGCCTTTGAAAGAACCCGCGCGATCCTCGACGTCGGATTGCCGCGCGAGCGGATCGTCGGATATGGCGAGTTCCGTTTCGCGCAATCGCTTGACCTCATCACGCAGTCTAGCTGCCGTTTCGAATTCGAGGTCGGCGGCGGCATCCTTCATGCGCCGCTCCATGTCCTCGATCACCTTCGCAAGATTGTGCCCGACCAGTGACGCGTCGGTACCGGCAAGGCCCGCATCAACCGTGACGTGATCCTGCTCGTAGACGCTCGACATCACATCGTGGATGTTGCGCTTGATGCTTTCAGGCGTGATGCCGTTGGCGAGATTGTAGGCGACCTGCTTTTCGCGGCGCCGGTCGGTTTCGGCAATCGCGCGTTCCATCGAGCCGGTGATTTTGTCAGCGTAGAGGATGACCTTGCCATCGACGTTACGCGCGGCGCGGCCGATGGTCTGCACCAGCGACGTTTCCGAGCGCAGGAAGCCTTCCTTGTCGGCATCCAGAATGGCGACCAGCGCGCATTCGGGAATGTCGAGCCCTTCGCGCAGCAGGTTGATGCCGATCAGCACGTCGAACGCGCCGAGGCGAAGATCGCGGATGATCTCGATACGCTCGAGCGTTTCGATGTCGGAATGCATGTAGCGCACGCGGATGCCGCTTTCGTGCATGTATTCGGTCAGGTCTTCGGCCATGCGCTTGGTCAAAACGGTGACGAGCGAACGATAACCAGCCTTCGACACGCGGCGCACTTCATCAAGCAGATCATCGACTTGCGCTTTGGCGGGGCGGATTTCAACCGGGGGATCGATAAGCCCCGTCGGGCGAATGACCTGCTCGGCAAATGTGCCGCCAGTTTGCTCAAGCTCCCACGTCTGCGGCGTCGCGGAGACGAACACCGACTGCGGGCGCATGGCGTCCCACTCTTCGAAGCGCAGTGGGCGATTGTCCATGCACGACGGCAGGCGGAAGCCGTATTCGGCGAGTGTCGCCTTGCGCCGGTAGTCGCCGCGGAACATGCCGCCGATCTGCGGAACTGTGACGTGGCTTTCGTCCGCGAACACGAGCGCGTTGTCGGGCAGATATTCAAACAGCGTCGGCGGCGGATCGCCAGGGCGGCGGCCCGTCAAATAGCGCGAATAGTTCTCAATGCCAGCGCAGGAGCCGGTTGCTTCCATCATTTCCATGTCGAAGGTGGTGCGCTGATCCAGCCGCTGGGCTTCCAAGAGTTTGCCCGCATCATACAACTCGTTGAGCCGGGCTTTGAGTTCGGTCTTGATCGATTTGATGGCCTGCTGCAGCGTCGGCTTGGGCGTCACGTAGTGCGAGTTGGCGTAAATTTTGACGAGCGAGAGCTCATCTGTCTTCGCACCCGTCAGCGGATCGAACTCGACGATGGATTCGATTTCATCGCCGAACAGCGAGAAGCGCCAGGCGCGGTCTTCCATATGGGCCGGAAAGACTTCGACGGTGTCGCCGCGCGCGCGGAAGGCACCGCGGATGAAATTGGCGTCGTTGCGGCGGTAATGGAGCGCAACAAGATCGGCCAGCAGTTGGTCGCGCGACAGGCGCTCGCCTTGCTTCACGGTAAAGGTCATGGCCGTGTAGGTTTCGACCGAGCCGATACCGTAAATGCATGACACCGATGCCACGATGATGACGTCGTCGCGTTCCAGCAGCGAGCGCGTCGCTGCGTGACGCATGCGGTCGATCTGTTCGTTCACGGACGCTTCTTTTTCGACGTAGGTATCGGTGCGCGGGACGTAGGCTTCTGGTTGATAGTAGTCATAGTACGACACGAAATACTCGACGGCATTATCTGGAAAGAAGCTTTTGAATTCGCCGTAGAGCTGGGCCGCGAGCGTTTTGTTGGGCGCGAGAATGAGGGCCGGGCGCTGCGTTGCTTCGATGACGTGCGCCATGGTGAAGGTCTTGCCGGAGCCCGTCACGCCGAGCAGAACTTGGTTGCGTTCAGTCTTGTTGACGCCCGCCACGAGCTCCTTGATGGCCTGCGGCTGGTCGCCCTTCGGCGTGTATTCGGACACGATTCTAAACGGGATGCCGCCCTGGCTTTTGTCGGGGCGCTCAGGGCGATGCGGCACGAACTTCGGCGTCGTACCGGCGACGATCGGATGCGAGGCCATGAGCGGCTGGCGCGCGAGAACGGCTTTGGCTTTGTCGCTGCGTTCCTCAGGTTTCGTGAGCAGCGCATTGAGCATGTCGGTCAGACTTTCGCCGCCCATCGGCGGACGCGGCGCGCCACCACGCAGTGCGGGGAGGGTTGGTAAACCGTGCGCATCTTTATTCGCACCGGGAGCAAGTCTTTGGCTTGCGATTGGCTGCTCCCCTGCGGTGATCCCCGCCTTTGCGGCGAGGCTTCCGGGCGCGTAGGGGCCCTGTGGGGCTTCGCCGAAGCCGGGGGTACCCGCGGCGGTCTCGTTGGGCGGCGGCGCAGGTTTACCCGCTCTGCCTTTAGCGGCACGCGGCTTCTGGATCGACTCAGATTTGGGTGGACGGGCCATGGGGGGAATATGGGGGACGAGCGGCTGCGGATCAAATTTATAAGTTCACATTTTGTTCTTTGGTGATATCCTACGTCAGACCTTAGCTAGACCGCTAGAATCGGGGCAGTGCAGAAAGATGTCGGGATTTTACGAACGGCTCAAGTTTGAACGCGAACGCGCTGGGCAACCAGAACTCGAAAGAGTATGACACTTGTGTTCGCGAGACGGTCGATGAATTGGTCAAAAGCGACACGTCGTCGAGTCATCCCGGCATGCTTCTCGGTAAAATCCAATCCGGGAAGACGCGGGCATTTCTGGGCATCATCGCCCTCGCCTTCGACAAGGGCTTTGATCTTGCTGTGGTGTTGACTAAAGGTACCAAAACACTAGGAAATCAGACGGTCTCGCGCATTCGGACAGACTTTAAGCCGTTCAGGGATGAAAACGCGCTCGATGTTTTTGATATACTAAAACTGCCGGACCGAATTTATCCCTGGCAGCTGCAAAACCAGAAATTGATTTTTGTCGCCAAGAAAGAACACAACAACATGCGCCATTTGGTGCATTTGTTTGCAGAGACGCATCCTGAACTTCGCAACAAGCGTGTCTTGATCGTGGATGACGAGGCTGACTTCGCTTCAATCCGCTTCACGAAGAAAAAGGGTACCCAGGAAATTGATCAGGGCCGGATCGCAAATCAGATGGATGATCTTCGGCGAGAATTGGCAAGGTCTTCTTTTCTTCAAGTAACTGCAACGCCCTATGCGCTTTACTTGCAGCCAGACGAATATGAGGCGCCAACGGGGGCAAACCAGACTTTCGAACCAAAGCGACCAGCGTTCACGAAGATCGTACCAATTCATGACGCTTACGTAGGCGGCGATCAATACTTCGATGATCATGACGATGACCGACCCGAATACTTTCTTTGGCACGAGGTCGAACAAGATGAGCTTGATGCGCTGAAGAAGGAGGATAAGCGCAGGTTCGACGTTGAAGATGTGCTCACCACATCCAAAATCAAAGCACTTCGGTCAGCAGTTGCAAACTTTGTTACCGCCGGTGCTATCCGACGGCTTCAGCAGATAGCTGATGGGCACCTGCCAAGACATTATGCCATGATCGTCCACGTAGAAACGTCAAAGAGTGCGCATGATTGGCAGTATCAAGTGACCCAATCGGTACTTGATCAGATAAAGTCGGCCATACTGCGACGTGACTCCCTCGCTGACGCGTTGATTGACGCTGCCATCGCTGACCTGCGGCGGTCAGTGGTAGCGGAAGGATTGTCAGTACCTGATCGAGCGGCACTTGTTAAAGAGATCAGAGATTCTTTTGAGAACGGCGCAGTTGCAACGGAAAAAGTGAATTCAGACAGTGCCGTTGAGGCCCTACTGGATGAAAAGGCCGAATTGAAATTGCCGACACCGTACAATGTGTTCATTGGGGGACAGATTTTGGACCGTGGCATCACAGTCCCAAACTTGCTCGGATTCTATTACGGTCGTTCGCCCAAGAAGATGCAGCAGGATACCGTGCTACAGCATGCTCGTATGTATGGTGCTCGGCCGCGATCCGATCTGGCTGTTACCCGCCTTTACACAACCGCTGGAAATCATGCAGCTCTGAAGAGAATTCACCAATTCGACTCCGCGCTCCGTGAAGCATTTATGAGAGGAGCGCACGATCGCGGTGTTGCATTCATCCTCAAAGACGAGACTGGCCGCATTACTCCATGCGCCCCCGGCAAACGATTGATGTCTGATCTGACTCCGTTGAGGCCTGGGAAAGCTTTTCTGCCTATTGGATTTCAGACCAAATCCAAGACAGCAATCTCAAGACTTATTGAAAAAATCGACCTGATTGTACCAGCTTCAGCGGTAAATACTGGTCGCCCGATCAAGATTTCGAGTGATTTTGCTATTCAGCTCGTTGATTTAATCAAGGAAACGCTCGACGACTCTGTCGTCGATCCGTTTGACTGGAAAGCGATGCGCGGTGCAATCGAATACTACTCGAAAATTGCCGCGCCGGAGGTTGACCGAGGAAACTGTTGGTTTCTAGCAGAAACCAATCGTGAAACGGTTAGAATTCGCTCGGGCGGTCGTTTTTCAAATGCACCTCATACAAAACAGCAAACTGACGTTGTGAATGCGATGGGCGATAAATTGCCGATTCTTATGTTGTTTCGCCAAAATGGAACTCAGGACAAGGGCTGGCGTAACACCCCTTTCTGGTGGCCAGTGCTGTTCCCGCCACTGAAATCTGTTCCCGCTGTTTTTGCGGCCTCGTTAAAGAATGACGAAATTGAGAATGCGGAAGAAGACGAGTAGCACGTTTCACTAGGCACTCGCGGGCCGCCGCATCGTCACCGCCCTCGGCTATCGTTACCGGCTGCACAGTGCCCACACAGTCGCGTCATCCCCGCGCCTGTGCGTGAAACGCGCGGGAACTACGGCGGGGACCCAGCCAAGCCAACAGTAAGCAAAGAACCTTTAGCTCGAACGGCGCGGTCACCTCTAGCCCAAGGCTCGACTTCGGCAAGACTGGGCATCTGAAGCACCAAGAAAATATGCGACGGTGTATTCATGCCCCACGGACGCATGATTGGGTCCCCGCCTGCGATGGCTTCGCCATCGTCGCGTGCCGCGACGCGGGGATGACGACGTTTTGAGAGCCGAATTCAAACACCAAGAAAAACTGTCGCGACGCGCGCCAGCCAAAATCCAACGCCGGCTACTGGTCGCCAAAACTCACGCGCAACACCGCGCGCGACGTTGAGCACCTGGCGGGGCTGCGCAAGCTCGGCTGGCGCGTGCTCGTGATTTGGGAGTGCGAGACAAAAGACACAGCAAAGCTCGCGGCTCGCCTCACCAGATACTTGGCGAATCCTGCAATTACTTGATCTAAATCATACAAATTTGCCCACTCCGCACCCAGATACCGCACTTGCACAAATTCTGAGCAGTTGCGAGATAGGTGCAATGACAACCGTTGATAAGTCCTTTACGATTTTATCGGGGAAGAATCAGTTGGTTCTTGGTGAGTGCAGTTGGTGCAGGGCTAATCGTGCCCGGCCCAATGTGTGCTGCCGGCGGCGCTTTTCTCCCTCGGGACTTATTGATCCTTTAGGAGGACACCATGAACCTCGTCACAGCACTGGCACTCGTTATCGGCGCACTTGCCGTTCTTCTTACTTGGCTTATGACCGGCGGCGGCCCGCTCTCGATGCTCTCGATATGGGCCGCGTTTATTGCCTGGGGGAGTTTCTTCAACCAGGGCGGCGGTGAAAACGGCCTCAAGAACTCGCTGCTCGCGTCGATTTGGGGTGCCATCTGCGCCACGATCGCTCTCGTCTTGGCCAACTCAGGCGCTCTTGCTGGCCTCGGCGGCCTCGCGCTTCCTGTGATTATCGGCGCGACGGTGGCACTGATGGTTCTCGGCGCACACGTGCCGCTGTTCTCGGCCATTCCAGCTGCAGTCTACGGCTACGCAGCGACAGCCGCCTTCGCGCTCATGGGCAACCACGTTGGTGACGCTTTGAGCATGAATATCGGCACAATGCCGGCGCTCAATGTCATCGCTTCGATGGTCGTTGGTGGTCTCTTTGGCTATGTGTCAGAGAAGATCGCAAGTTCGCTCGCAGCGAAATAACGCGTCTGCCTGAAAGAGATTGTGCCGCCGTCCGGTTGTGCCGGGCGGCGGTACGCTTTTGTGAGCCTCCTCCCAAGGTGCAATGCCCAAAGCCGTAACGCCGCAACGGTTTGAGCCGAAGGCATCGTAGGGTGTTTGGGTGCTAAGTGGAGGGGTGGTGATGCGGCGTGCGATAGGGATTGCGGTCCTGGCACTTGGCTATTTGGGCTTGGTTGCGTTTGCTGCAGCTGAAGCGGGTCCTGCCGCATTACCCGAAGGTCAAAAGATCATCACACTGACCTCGGCTGACGGAACCGCGCTTGTGATCGGCACGGCCGCATTCATAGCGGACGGCACCGGCGCCAAGGTCAGCGTCCAGATGAGTGCGCCTGAGTACCAGGATGAATTCTTGTCGATGCGGCCGTTCCGCTGTCTTCCGGGCGATAAGGAGACGTGGTGTCATCTTGAGTACCCCTACGAAGTCGCGGGGCACGTGACGGCGGCGGATCTCGTCGATCTCGAATACAAGCTGCTGTTTCTTTTCAAGCCGCCGGCCGGTTACGGCATCGACGCGTGGAACGGGCTTTATTTCAAGCTCGCGGTGCAGGACGATGGGACGATTTCCGGCAATGTTCACGATGTTGATCTCAACGTGCTGGCCGTGCCGCCCGACGATCGCAAAGCGCGCGTCGTCACCCACAAGGACCTGACTGCGGTCGAGCCGGGGTCGCATAGGTTTGCGCGGGTGGTGATTAGGTAGAAGCGGGTTAAATTCGTACTGTGCCACGTGGGGTCAATGGTTCGCGCCGGTTGGCAATGTGAGGGACGAGCGTAACATGAAAACTCCTCACATCGCCCTCGTTACAGGCGCCAATCGCGGGATTGGGTTGGAGATTGTGCGGCAACTCGCGGTGAGGGGCGTGCGGGCCGTACTCGGAGCGCGCGATATTGAGAGAGGCCGGGAAAGTGCGGCCAGACTTCGTGCCGGGGGTCTTGAGGTCGTTGCAGTCGCACTCGACGTCACGAATTCAGCGAGCATTGCCGCATGCGTGTCGAAGATCGAGTGCGACGTCGGAGCGATCGATATTCTGGTCAACAACGCGGCGATCGTGATCGATGGCCCGGGAGGGTTCGATGCGAGTATTTTCGATCTGACGCCGGAGACGATGTGGCGGACTTTTGAAACCAACGTCATCGGCCCGCTCGAGTTGATTCGCGCGGTTGTGCCGGGTATGCGACGGCGTGGCTATGGGCGCGTCGTCAATGTGTCGTCGTCGGCCGGGCAACTCGCACACATGAGCATGGGCTTTCCCGCTTACCGCATGTCGAAAGCGGCGCTGAATGCGTTAACTTGCATCGCGGCGGCGGAAGTTGCGCGCGATGGCGCTGATATAAAAATCAATGCCGTTGATCCGGGGTGGGTGAAAACGGACATGGGTGGTCCAGATGCGGAGCGATCCGTCGAGCAGGGTGCCGAGACGGCAGTGTGGCTCGCGACGTTGCCAACCGATGGCCCAACGACTGGGTTCTTTCGCGATAAGAAATTGATCGCCTGGTGAAGCGGGCCGACTGGCTCAAAGCCCGTTGACGATGTTGCCGATCATCAGAGTGAAATAGGCCGAAATCGCCAGCCAGAATTCCTGATGCGGCAGGTAGCGGGGAATGGGTATGAAGCCGAGCTTGGTAATAAGCGCCAAACTTGCGAGTGCCAGCGAAATCAAAAAAAGGGCAATTGTCGGCGGATTGAGACGCATAAACTGTCCTTATGATCGCTCATGCGTTGTGCACGTTGTGAGACCGGCTCGCAGCAAATTCAAAGTATCTTGAAACTTAAAGGTCTCGAAACCTAATGTGACGTGAAACCTAAAGTGACTCGAAACCTAAAGTGTCTTGGCAGGCATCGCGGTGACGGCAGGTTCCGGCGTTGTCTCAAGTTCCATCACAAACCGAATCGGCCGTGCGCGGCTGTCGTTTGTATCGCGCGCCGTCACGAGGACAAGTCGCACAGATTTTGCACGCGTATCAATCTCGGTTGTCTTGGGATCGAATTCCGTTACGGACGCGACTTCGAGGTTTTTCTCGACGCCGCCCAAGGTCATGGAAATGCGATCGCCGATAGTCACGGATTTGGAGACTGGCTGGCCGCTGTCATTGGCCAAAGCTGTCAGCCAGAATTCTTCGCTGCCTGAAACTGGAATGCGGGACGCTTGGCTTAGAGGAGCTTGTGCACTCTTGCGGATGGCCTGTTCAAAGCTCGATCGCAGCAGGTTTTCCGAGTTGCCGGCAGCGAATAGGGCACCACCGAAAGCCGTCAAGGTGAGCGCCGTCAAAAATCGGCTCGGTATTGAGGACCGGATCAATCGCTTCCACATGTCCGTTTCTCCTGTTGGGCTTCGAGTATACGGGGATTCTGTGCGTTGCGGACCAGCGCTCTGATGGTCTCCTTAAGAGACCGTTGGATGAGATACGTAGAAATTGTGGTTTAGGTTTGGAGTATCGCCGGTTGGGCCTACGATTGCGGGCGTTTGCGCGGGTCGGCATAGGCTTGCCGGAGATGCCGGACCAGGGCCATATTGAGGGCTGCCAGAGCTGAAAACGCAAATGATAACAACAACCAAGCGGCGGCCGTATCGGTTTGCCGGCGAACCGGATCTTGGGCCGTGGCCGCCGGGCGGGCAGCGACATGGAAGATCTGGTGGTCATTAGGGGTCGCCACGGTCGGGCTCGTCAATAAGGCCGAGGCGGTACCCGGGCTCAACAGGCGATGGGGACTGGCAGACGAAGGGCCGCTAGAAAAGGCCAGCGACACAAGCACGAACATGGCAAAGGCGACGCAAGCATCGAGGGCGGGTCTCAGGAAGGTGTAACGGAGTTTTGAGCGGGGTGAGCGAGAGCTGCCGATATTATTGGACCCTGTTGCGTCCCGTACGACGTCAGAAACCGTCATCCTTTGTCCTCCGCATCAAATTTGAAAGCGACTCGAAGCTGTTATGGTTCGAGTTGACCCTGCTATCTTGGCCAGGATTGGCCCAGAATGTGGCCATCGCGGAGCATTTGACTTCTGGCTGCATGTCGGCGGCGATTGTTGCCCAGAGGTATCACGGCGAGGAACATACTAAACCGTTACCCGGTCACAGGCCTCTGGATCTGTCGAAAGGCCTTATTGCAGTCCTGTGGGCGTTGGGCGTAGCTTCCGCGCCGCTCATTTCGCAACCGCGAAATAGAACTTCAGACAACTCCCCGCACTCTAGATATTGGGCACGCCGACATGGGCTTTATCGCCGACAGCTTGAACCGCATTCAACCCTCCGCCACGATCGCGGTCTCGACAAAGGCGCGCCAACTCAAAGCGGCAGGCCGCGATATCGTTTCGCTGTCGGCGGGGGAACCCGATTTCGATACCCCGCAGAACATCAAGGACGCGGCTAAGAAGGCGCTCGATCAGGGCAAGACCAAATACACCGACGTCGACGGCATCCCGGAACTGAAGGCCGCGATCTGCGCCAAGTTCAAACGCGAGAACCATCTCGACTACAAACCGTCGCAGGTTTCAGTCGGCACGGGCGGCAAACAAGTCCTCTACAATGCGCTGCTCGCGACGCTCAACCCGGGCGACGAAGTCATCATGCCGGCACCGTGCTGGGTATCTTATGCTGACATTGTACTGCTTGGCGGCGGCAAACCGGTGTTTGCCGAGACTCGAACTCGAAGACGGCTACAAGCTCCGCCCCGAGGCGTTGGAGAAAGCGATTACGCCGAAGACCAAGTGGTTTGTCTTCAATTCGCCGTCGAACCCGACCGGCACGGCGTACTCCGCCGCCGATCTCAAGAAGCTAACGGACGTGCTTTTGAAGCATCCGCACGTGTGGGTGCTGACCGACGATATGTACGAGCACTTGCTCTATGACGGCTTGAGGTTCGCAACCATCGTCGAGGTCGAACCGAAGCTATACGATCGCACGTTGACCATGAACGGCTTGTCGAAAGCCTACTGCATGACCGGCTTGCGGCTTGGCTACGCGGCGGGGCCCGAAAACCTAATCAAAGCCATGTGCAAATTGCAATCGCAGTCGACGTCGAACCCGACCTCGATCGTGCAGTGGGCGGGTGTCGAAGCCTTGAACGGTCCGCAGGACTTCATTGCCAGAAACAACGCTGTGTTTGTTGAGCGCCGCGATCTTGTCGTGTCGATGCTCAATCAGGCCAATGGGATTGTCTGCCCTAAACCTCAGGGCGCGTTCTACGTCTATCCGAGTATTAAAAAGCTCATCGGCAAGACCAGCAAGGGCGGTGTTGCGATTTTGACGGACGAGGATTTTGTGACCGCGCTTTTGGAAGAAGAGGGCGTCGCGGTTGTCCACGGCGCAGCTTTCGCCGGATCACCTTCGTTCCGCGTGTCCTATGCGGCGTCGACCGAGAGCCTCAAAGAAGCCTGCACGCGCATTCAGCGCTTCTGCGGGAACCTCAAATAATGGCTGAAGGCGCGGGACATAAATCCTGCGCCACCTGCCGCTTCTGGCGCTGGGGCTTGATCGTGACGCTTGCAGCTTTGGCGTGGGACAAAATAGGGGCATGGTAAACGGGGTTCGAAACCCGTGATGTTCGAGTTCGCTAAGCCGTTGAATTCGGCGCTCAAAATTTTTTGCCAGAATTTTTTCATCCCCGGGTGCCGCGCGGGCCGCATACTGCGTTCTCGAATTGTTTGGATGAGGCGCGGTGATGTTAAGGATGTTGGGGCTATTGGCAGGCGTGCTGCTCGGGCAGTTCTATGTCGCGGAGCTTGCGCACAAGGAACAGGGTGTGCGCGCGCCCGTGGCAGCCGTGACGTGGGCGTATGTTTCGCCCGAGGTTGATCAGCGGCTACGCGCGCAGACAGATGAGCGCGTCAAGCTCGCGCCCGCTGAATGGAAGAGCGGCGAGATCACGTGGCTCATCGATATTGCCGGAGAGCCGCGTGCACTGGCAGCGTCGCTGCACAAACTCAACGAGACGGTGTTCGCGAATAAGCAGGTCTATGTCTGGACCCAAAATTCAACTGGGGAGAAGCAGGTTCTGATGCTCGGAGATATATTGAGAAAGACCAATTCCGACGGAGCGGCGGCATGAAGTGGCTGAAGATATTCGCAGCGCTCGTCGTTGGCATCTACGCCATCTACTATTTTGCGTTTCCGACATACACGCACCGGTTCCGGCTGACGTTTCAGGTCGAAGTCGACGGGCAGGTGAAAGAGGGTTCGAGCGTCATTACGGTTTCGGATACCGACAACGGTCTATTCCCAATCGGGTACGATAGGTGGCATCGGGTGGTTCGAGGGCCATCGCCGTGGATTGATCTGGGTAAGCGTGGGATACTACTAGCCGCCATTAAGACACATATGGTTTCAACTTACGAGCCGCAACCTTATACTGCTGGGAGCCTCTCGTTCGTCGCGTACTTTGGGGCAACTCATAAGTCTCCGGGGATAGTTGAAAAAAATGTGAAAAGCATTCGCAGTCAGCGCGGTGTGCGCCTGCTCCAAGAAGACCAAATGCCAGAGTTTATTTGGCTTCCGAACCCTCTGGATCGTTTTTCGGCTCGACAAGTTCCTCCAATCGAATTTTCCCAACTTCTCGGAGCGCGACTTGTTTCCGTAAGCGTCGAAATCTGCGACGAAATCACCGATACTTCGCTCTACGAAAAGTTACCCTGGCTTCGTGAACTTGAAGAGCAGGAACGCTCTGGATTGACGATGAAACCTTCGCCTTTTGTGTTGCACGCAAGAAACCTATTGGGAGATTGGTGATGCCGACGATCTTGGAGATGGCCCTGCTTTCTATGGATGTCTACGAAAAGCGGGAGGGTGGCGTCAATGCCTCTGGGGGCATCGGCAACTTCAGTTTGAGTCAGACTGACGGAGACCCCAACGGCTTCTTCGCCCAAGCCTACACATTCTCGGGTGGAACTGTCATCGCCTACCGAGGAACGGATGGCAATACCTGGGATGACGTCGTCTCCGGATGGTCTGGCGGCCTATTGGGAAGCAGCGGCGCCCCCCAATACATTCAAGCTGCGAAATTCTTTCAAGAAGTAAATAGCAACAGCATCGTGTACAATGCCAACATCTACGTTACTGGTCATTCTCTCGGCGGCGGCATGGCTGGATTGGTCGGAGCTCTGTACGGCCAAAGTGCGACGGTGTTCGACAACATCAATTTCTTGGGTGCGGCTGAAAACGCGTGGCACCTGTCTCGCACGCAAATGCTGGATGTTGACGGCTTGCAGATTCCCGGAGTGATCGACTACACCACTCGGGAAAATTATTACCGTGGTACGGAACCGCCATATTTCCAGCCCCATGCCGGAAGTGTCACCGGATACGCTCTTCAAGGTGAAATTGCTGCGGTGCCCCGCGCAGGTAACTGGCAGCCAACGCCCGTCTACAACCCATTTGATGGCGTTTTTGATTCAATTGATCTCCACGACGTTCGCCTTCTGGTGTTGACCATGTTTGGCAACGCTCTCGCGGAGAAATCATGGTGGAATGCAGCGACTGAAACCTACCAATCCTTGTTTTCTGAAAAGATAGCAAAGGCCGTCAATGCGGATCAAACCGATCAGCAGATGCGGGCAAAAATTGCATATTCGGTCGTCGAGAGCGGAGCGACTCCGTTTGGGACTGTTGCAATCAGGTCGATGTTCAATGATCTAAATGAGATTGGAACGCTGAGTGAAGAGAACGGCGGGAATTCGATCATTGCATCTGGAGGCGTCAGATTGGCGCTCGCGGAAATCGCGGTCCAATATGCCGCTGATCTTGCCGAGCAAGAATCTACGGTCGCGGTTGAGAAGGAAGGCGCGATAGCTCTTTCAACTTCCCAAGGCCTGCTCGTTGTAGACCTCGATCCCGACAAGTGGGTCAAGAGCTCGACAGACGACGGCAGCAACATCGTCGGCCGGGACAATTTGGTTGATGTGCTGCTCTCTGCTTCAGGTGCGGATGCGAGCAAGTGGGGCGCGACAGCGGCGCAGGTGACAAAGATCGTCATCGCGACAGGAAGTGACGCCGTAAATCTCGGCGCGCTCGATGCACCCAATCTCAAGAATGACGATGCCGGCGCCGCGATCCTCGTTGGCGGGGACGGTGACGACCAGCTTTGGGGCGGGCTGGGCAACGATGTCCTCATCGGCGGCGACGGTGACGATTTGATCCGTGGCGGCGATGGCGAAGATTTGCTCGTTGGCGGTGCAGGTGATGACACTATCGTCATGGAGATCGTCGAAGGAAGCACGGGCGAAGATGAAGGCGATACGATTTTCGGCGGTGAGGGCGCGGCACTCACTCGACTTGGAAACGAGTTCGATCCTGAGCCAGCGCACGGTGACTTTTTGGGCGGGTTGGGCGAGCCTCATTCGATGAATATGCTTGTCGTTTCCACTTTTTGCGGAAACAAAAAGAGCGCACAAACCTGCGCGCTCTCACACTCAGCCTGTGATCAGGCCTGAGACTGGAAACTCAAAACCACTTCAAGCCGTCGCGCCGCTCGCGAACCGGCCCATGACCCACGACCACGCATTCGCGGCTTGCAAATGCATCGGCGTGCGCTGTTCCGCGGCGGCCAATACAGGCTGCCAAACGGTCAACGCAGTCGAAGGCGCAGCCTCGAAGGTGTTGTACGAATTCTCGGTGCCGAACGCCTCAGGGAGGTCGTCTTCGGCAACCATCACATAACCCGCTGCATCAACAGCGGTCATCAGTGCCTCGATACGCATTTTACGTCGCCTCGTACTCATCCAGGCCATTTTCCCTCTGGCCCACGCCGTGATGCGATTGAGTGCCCATTACCAGCCACCACACGACCCCACCACTATTCCGTCTAGTGTGTACCCAATCAAGTTATTTTTTTACTCATCTTGAAAATTGATTGATGAACGCGCGTCAGTTTCTGTTGCGCCGCAATAATTTGAAGCCGCTTGTGCCGCTTTGCACCGCACTGCAATGCACCTGTCACGAAACTGTGCTTGAGAAATTTTGCGGTCTGTTGTTGCGATTGCCTCGAGCCTGAGTGACGATGCTAATGCCGCGCTTCCACGAGGTGCGGGGTGCGGCCCCAGTGTTGGCGCGCGCCTCGCGAGTGGAGGCATTTATGGGCAGTTCTGAAGCCCCTAGGGGCGGAAAAGGCACTGAAGGCGGTAGAAGCGGGGTCCGCGGCGCGCGCTGTATCGCGCTTGTCGGACCCTTCGCAAGTGGCAAAACTTCACTTCTGGAGGCGATACTGGCTCGCACCGGTGCCGTCTCAAGACCCGGCTCGATAGCAGCAAAGAATACGATTGGCGACGCAAGCCCCGAAGCCCGCGAACACGCTATGAGCGTTCAGCTCAATGTCGCGGATGCAACGTTTCTTGGCGATACGTTTACGTTTATCGACTGTCCAGGCTCGGTTGAATTCCAGCACGAAGGCGCTTTGGCACTGGCTGGCTGCGATGCGGCCATTGTCGTTTGCGAACCAGACCCCAAACGCGTTCCCGCTCTGCAGATGGTGCTCAACCGGCTCGACGAGCTTGCACTCCCCCACATCCTATTCCTGAACAAAATCGACAGCTTCTCGACACCCGTCCGGGATATCATTCCGAGCCTGCAGCCGGCCAGTACCAAGCCGCTGGTGTTGCGACAGATTCCGATCTGGGAAAACGGCATCGCGACCGGGTTCGTCGATCTCGCGTCCGAACGGGCTTACGTGTATCGCGAGCACGCCGAAAGTAAAATAATCGAGCTGCCAAGTGCCGTTGCAGAGCGCGAGAAAGAAGCGCGCTTCCAGATGCTCGAAAAACTCGCCGATTACGATGACGAGCTGATGGAGCAGCTATTGTCAGACATTCCGACGCCGAAAGACCGTGTATTCGACGACCTGACGCAAGAGCTTCGTGACCGGTTGATTGTGCCGGTGCTGCTTGGTTCGGCGGAGCATGGCAATGGCATTGTCCGGCTCTTAAAAGTGCTACGCCATGAAGTGCCGTTTGTGGCTGATACGGCGCGGCGGCACAAACTGGAGAACGCCAAGTGCGCCGCGTACGTGTTCAAGAATGTACACACAAAGTCGGGTGGAAAACTGTCTTTTGCCCGGGTCCTCGCGGGCGAAATTCCCGATAGCGCCGTTCTCATTGGCCGGGATGGCAAGGAAGAACGTGCTGCTGGAATTTCAAACATCAAGGGCGAGGAAACGCAAAAGCGCGGCCCGGCTAAGGCCGGTGATACGGTTGCGCTCGGGCGATTGGAAAGCATCGCGGCCGGCGAGACGTTGACCACGGAAAAGGGCGGCGTTCTGCAAATTAAGACGCCGGCTGCCCCGGAAGCCGTTCAAGCCATAGGCTTAGGCTTGAAGGATCGGAAAGACGAAGTGAAGCTCTCGGCAGCGGTTGCCAAACTCGTCGAGGAAGATCCCTCTCTTCGGGTCGAACACGCAACCGACACGCATCAGATCCTGCTACATGGGCAAGGCGAGATGCATTTACGCGTGGCACTCGAAAGGTTGTCGCGTAAATACGGCATCGAAGTCGTGCGCGAGCCGCGCAGCATCGCCTACAAGGAGACCATCAAAGGCTCGACGGAAATCCGCGGGCGGCACAAGAAGCAGTCGGGCGGTCATGGTCAGTTCGGTGACGTTAAAATCGAAATCAAACCATTGCCTCGCGGCTCCGGCATTTTATTCAACGAGAAGATTACCGGCGGCGCTGTGCCGAAGAACTACATTCCGTCGGTTGAGATAGGCGTGCGCGACTATCTCGAAGAGGGGCCGCTGGGGTTCCCAGTGGTTGATGTCGGTGTCACGTTGACGGATGGCTCTTATCACTCGGTCGATAGCTCTGACATGGCGTTTCGTCAGGCGGGCCGTCTCGCGATGTCGGAAGGGATGCCGAACTGCCAACCGGTTCTGCTTGAGCCGGTCATGGCCGTTGACATCGCGGTGCCGTCGGAAGCGAACTCGCGGATCAATGGCATCATCTCGCAGCGGCGCGGCCAAATCCTTGGCTTTGACGGACGGGCCGGGTGGCCGGGATGGGACATCATTCAGGCGCACATTCCAGCGTCGGAAATGGATAATCTCATTATTGATCTACGCTCGGCGACGGCTGGCGTCGGCTCGTTTACCTCCAAGTTCGATCACCTCTCGGAAATTGGCGGGCGCTTGAGGGATCAAGTGCTAGCGGCACACAAGCAGGCTGCGGAATAGCTCGTGGGCCGGGAGTAAACCAGTCGTGAAAACGCGAAAGGCGGCTTGGGTAGCCGCCTTTCGTTTGTTCAGCACAATGGCCGGAAATCTCAGAACTAAAGCCAGCCTTGTCTAACGCGTGTCTTGGCTGTGCTTTTGGTACTCGAAGTGAGCTGGACACATGTCCGCACGCGCGCGGCCGATAATGCGGTTCGCTACTTTCAAGACGGGTGCACGGGGGTGCTGACCAATCAAGAGTTGGCGCGCAAGCGTCAGCTCACGCAGCGGCGACCCAGCAGCCTGAGACGAAACCGAACGCCACGGCGTCGGGGTTCTTACGTGCAGCGTCCAAAAGTTTCTCAGGCGCTTGAACATCGACGGCTTTGCCCGTCTTTCGTTCCGCCCTAGCGCCATTCAACAAAATGACGACTTTACCGAGCAATTCGGCCCTAATGGTTTTCATGGCTGCCCTCCAGCACTCAACCAGACACAATAATTAGTCAACTGATTATCAGCGTCTCCACAATATGCTCTTTTTTCTTATTTGCCACTTTAGTATGACACGTTGATGACCTTATCCACAAGCGTAACTCGCAACCGCGAATTCAAATCTTGACTCGCCGCAATTCTATGCTGCGAAGCAATAATTGGACGACTGAAGGGTCATGTTTTTTGCCGGATTAATTGGGAAATTCTGCCTGCGCAATCGCCTTGCACTGCGGAATCACCACGGCGGTCTAACTTTTTAGTTTGTGACGGGGCCCCAAATTTGGCCGAGACGGGCATCGCGCCCGCAGCCGGCGCGATAGAATTTGTAGCGCGTCGAATTTGTTTTGTAGAAATTTTGGTCCTTCGCGGCTGTGAATTCGCCAGCGCTCAGTATTTCAACGACGATGGGCTCTTTCAGTTTTCCGCCCTTTTCAAGCGCCGCCTTGCTCTCAGCCGCCAAGCGCTTCTGCTCGTCATCATAGACAAATATAGCCGGGCGATACTGGCTGCCGCGATCACAAAACTGGCCGGTGGCATCGTGCGGATCGACGTTGCGCCAGAAGTGCGCGAGGAGATTGGAATAGCTGGCAATAGCTGGGTCGTAGGTCACGCGCACGACTTCGGTGTGGCCGGTTTCGCCGGTGCCGACCTCTTCATAAGTTGGGTTTTTAGTGTGTCCGCCCATAAAGCCGGACTCGGTGTCTAGCACGCCCGCAACCTTGTCGAAGTCGCTTTCAACGCACCAATAGCAGCCGGCGGCAAAGGTCGCGACAGCCGATTTCGTATCTGCGGCGCGGGCTGAGGCCGGCACCAAAATTAAAGCGAGCAGGAGTGCTGTCAGTGCGCGCATGGGCGTACCTCTGTTAGAGATTGGTCGTCAGTGATCGAGACGCAGGCGGTTTTAGCTTCCGGCTTTTGGCAAGAACTTCATGGAGACGCCGTTCATGCAGTAGCGCAGGCCCGTCGGCTTCGGACCGTCTTCGAAGACATGGCCGAGGTGCCCACCGCAGCGGCGGCAATGGACTTCGGTACGCGTCATGAAGAAGCTGCTGTCGTCGGTCGTGCCGATAGCATTGTCGATCGGCTTGAAGAAGCTCGGCCAACCCGTCCCGCTATTGAATTTTGTTTCGGAGGTAAAGAGCGGCAGGTCGCACCCGGCACAGTGATAGTTGCCGGCGTCGTAAACCTTGTCTAATGGCGAGGTGCCGGCGCGTTCGGTGCCATGCTTGCGCAGGACTTGGAATTGCTCGGGAGTCAGGATCTTCTTCCACTCGGCTTCGGTCTTGGTCACTTCGAACTCCGTCTTAGGTTCCTCGGCCGCTATGGCCACAGTGTTGCACAAGGGCAGGACGGCTGCGAGGCGAAGGCCAGCCCTGGTAAAGTCGCGTCGCGTATACATGTCTAGGTCCTCATTCAGTTCATTGGGTTCCGAGCCGCATCATCCGGCCATCAGCCGGTTTCCCAAACAGATACGGGCCAGACTGGCCTGGCGTTTCGCTGAATTGGGCCATGGAATCGATCACGACTGCGTGGGTTTCATGGCCGGGGCCGGATATCGACCCGATTTTCGAGCTTAATTTCGCGTTCTGAGAGCTTGCAGCGGTAAGCCAGCATCTCGACTCCGGCGGCTGCAGCCTTAACGAACGCGGCCGCATAGGCCGGGTCGATGTCGCCCGCAACGTCGAATAATTTCGCGTCGCCGCGCTGGATCAGGAACACCATGACGGCGCGGTGACCGGCCGCGACCATGTTGGAGAGTTCGATGAGGTGCTTGACGCCGCGTTCGGTCTTGCTGTCGGGGAATTCCGCGAGGCCCGGCTTGCGCATCAGATGCACATTCTTGATCTCGACATAGCAGGCCCCCTTCTTGGGGTCATCCAGAAGAATATCGATACGGCTGTTCTCGCCGTATTTCACCTCGCGGCGCAGATTCTCGAAGCCGGTCAGTTCATTGACCTTTCCGGCAGCAATGGCTTCGCTGACAATAGCATTGGGATGACCGGTATTGATGCCGACGAGTGTCGAGGTCTTGCCGGGCCCCGCTTCGATCATTTCCCAGGTGTGGCGGTACTTGCGCGTCGGGCTGTCATTTTCTGAAAGCCAAACCGTTGAGCCGGGCGCTGTTAGCCCGAGCATGGAACCGGTATTAGGGCAAGCCGCCGTCACTGGACGGCCATCCTCAAGGATGACGTCAGCGAGAAAGCGCTTGTAGCGCTGGGTCAGGGTGCCTTTGACGAGGGGCGACGCGAATTTCATAAAACGAAACATAGCGAGTGGGTGAGGGGAGGCGCAACGTCATTTCCACTCATTCTCGCCGGATTCGCCTCTTTTCCAGGCTGGTGATATGCATCGCGGCAGACTACGTGCAAAGGGATTGTGACAATCGTGAGCGCTCCAAAAGACATTACAGCAGCCGTGCTCGTCATTGGCGACGAGATCTTGTCCGGGCGTACCAAGGACAAAAATATCGCGGTTATTGCCGAGCGCATGACCGATATCGGTATCCGCTTGAAAGAAGTTCGCGTGGTTGCCGATGACGAGGCCGACATTGTCGCGGCTGTGAACGCACTTCGTTTGCGATACTCGTATGTTTTCACGACCGGCGGCATTGGTCCAACGCACGACGACATCACAGCCGATAGCATCGCTAGAGCTTTTGGTGTTTCGATCGATGTCGATCCGCGTGCCCGCGCCTTGATGCAGGCCGCCTGCGATGCGCGGGGCGTTGAGCTGACCGAAGCGCGCCTGCGCATGGCGCGCCTTCCTGCCGGCTCAGAACTGGTCGAGAACTCAATTTCTATCGCCCCGGGCTTCATGCTCGGAAATGTCATCGTGATGGCCGGAATTCCCGATATCATGCGCGTGATGCTGGATGCTGTGACGCCAAGGCTCCAGACCGGTGCGCGTGTGCTGTCTGAGACGATTGCGCTTGATAAGCCCGAGAGCCAGATTGCCAGTCTCTTTGCGGCGCATCAGGCGCTCTACCCCGATATCGCGATGGGGAGCTATCCCTGCCTGCGCGACGGCCGGCCGGCGACCGACCTCGTGCTGCGCGGTACGGATAAGTTACGGCTTCAGGCGGCCGTTCGGGAGCTGAGCGAAAAGCTCGGGTTGCCGATTGTGACAGTTTGAGCTCTGCGCGCGCACGAGAAGTTTAGATCTATCATATTGAAATATAATAATTTAGTGCGCCGCAACATGGCGGCAATCCGCCACGGTGCTTGTGCTTGGTTAATGCCTATGGTGAGCCCGTTCGGCTGGCCCTGTTTGAGATAGCAACGCCTGGCCCGGACCCATGGAGGAAGACAGCGCGCATGGCACGCGCGCGGCCGCTAAAAAAAATAGGAGCGTTATATGTTTCGAGGGTTCACGCGGCTCAATGTCCGCGCGTTTTCATTTTCTGCGCTGATTGCAGCGCTCGCTGTCTCGGCATCGCCGGTTTTCATGGCAGAACAAGCCGAAGCCAAGACGCCCGGTAAAACCTACTGCTACAAAGGCACGTGCCACCAAGTCAAAACCCTGGCCGAAACGGCGGCTTTGATCGGTCGTGACGAAAACCTCACCGCTTCGTTCTATGATGACTGCAAGGTTGATCGCTTTAATCCCTGCGGACTGACCTCTTCGGGCGAGAAATTCCGCCCTAACGACGCCGACAACGCCGCAAGCCCGATTTATCCCGACGGCACGGTCGTGCTGTTGTGGAATGAGAAGAACGGTCAAGCCGCTGTCGTGCGCATCAATAATGCCGGTCCCTACTGGGGCAAGCGCAAGATCGACGTGTCGCGCGCGACGGCCGAAAAGCTCGGCTTCAAGAAGCGTGGCGTGGCCAAGCTTGCTGTGCGGGTTATCTCAGCGCCGGATAAGGCTGAGGCGCGCTACAAGAAAAACCGCCGGTACGATGCTGTGCCAGGCGAACTTGGCACGTTTGCATCACTCGACTCTGCAGCCGGTGGCGCCGTGTTGGCAATGGCTGGCGGCAAGACGGAAACTCTTGCTTTGGTTGTCAGCAAGTTGCCGCCTCTGCCGGGTGCATCAGGCACGATACGGACGCCCTTAAGTGGCGCTAGGTTTGCGAACGCAGATACTTTGCTGGGTCAGAGCGCGGACCTATCGGTTGGTGGCGAAACACCGGCTGATGGTCTGAGAGCAGCAGCCCGCCGCACGTTCGGTCTCGACCCCGAAATCCGTCGGGTGGCACCTTCGACGCTGACGGCTGAAGCGCTCTATGGGCGGATCCGGACCGCGCTGTAAATTCTGCGGCACGCATCGATTTTGGAAATGATAAAGGCCTCTCCGGTTTATCGCCGGGGAGGCCTTTTTTTGCGTATCAATCGGCTTCGAAATATCCGCCGCTCAATTGACAGGCATGCGCTCGCGGCGGCCGAATTCCTTCTTGCGTGCGCCGGCGGACGGTTGGTCCGCGTCGTCCTCTTCGTCGTCGTCCGCGACGAACAAATCAAATTGCGTGTCGAGCGCGTCGAGGAATGCCGCCGCCATATCGAGCAATGGCCCGAGGGCCAAGCGCTTGGCGACAAGGAAGCTGTCGTCAATCGTCAATTGGGCGGCGTTTGACACATTGGCGGCGTCTGGGGCGATGAGGCCGCGGCTGCGCACATAAGCGACAATGCCGTCACCGGTGTCAAAGTCGTCGTCCGTCGCGTCGCCGCATTCGCTGACGGCATCCATCAGTATCGCCGTGCCGCCAACGAACAAGTCGGATATAGGGGCAAAGCGCTTATCGGTTTGGCTCAAGGTGCGGGCGTGTTCGCGGGCCTTGATGGCGTGGGCGATCAGGATCAGCTCGTAGCCGCGCACGTCTTCCGCAAGCGCGCGCTGGCTGCTGGCAAACACTTCCGGTGATCCTGGATATTCCGCGAGACTGCGCCAGTCGGCGCCGCAGGTCGCGAGATCTTCGCCAGCCGCCAGCACGCCGTCGAGATGATCGGCCAGCATATAAACAGGTAGCGGCGCCATGGGCGCTGACTTGGTCATTTGTAAAGTTCCCGCAAACTTCGTTGTGACTCGAAGCGGGAGAGTGCACTGATTCGCGAATCAACCCAACGCGAGCACAAGGGGCCTGTGGAGGCGCGGGGATAAGCGGGGATAAGGTGTGGAAGAGAGCGATGCTGGCAGAAGAACTGAGAGGATTTATTGAGTTTGAGAAGTCTAGCGCGCAAGAAACTCCTGGACAGCCGGTAGCGACGTGTTGGGCGCTTCTTCGTGAGGAACATGACCCAACCCAGTCAATGTCACCAATGCTGTATTCCGGATGTGTTTTTGATACTCTGCAGCGTTCGCAATTGGGATCATCGCGTCCTTGTCGCCCCACACAAGCAAAGTTGGCGCTTCGATGCGCTTAAGAAAAGGCTCTGGGGGCGACAAAACGGTCTGCTCCATGCGCGCGATCAGCGCGTCCCGCGAACCCGGCGCAAGCATCATATCAAAGTAGCGCGTGACTGTTTCGTCCGAGAGGCGCGCGGCATCGCCGTATGCGGGTGCGAGGTTGGTGCGAAGGACGGATTTTGGCAATACATACTTCATCAGCTTCATCATGGCTGGGATATGCGGACGCTTGCCGTACTCAAAACCAGGACTTTCGTATCCGTCAGGCGAAATCAGTACGAGTTTTTCAACGCGTTCTGGATGAGTCGCTGCAAACTTCCATGCCAACCGTCCGCCGATCGAGTTACCAATCAAGCTAGCTTTATCAATCTCGAGCGTGTCCATAAGGGCTAGCAGGACTTCGAGGCTGCGCGTGTCGCCGTAGTCGTTCAAGGGATCGGGTTCGCTGAGCCCGGAGCCAGACAAATCATAGCGCACCACTCTGAATGCGGATCCAAGTGCTTGAGCCCAAGGCTCCCACGTATGCAGGCTCGAACCTAAGCCATGTAAAAGTATGACGGTTGGCAATGCTTTTGATCCGCTGTCCCGGACATGCAGTCCATGGCCTGAAACGCTCTTGATATCTGAATTTGATTTCAAATATTTGGCTTCCAGTTCCGGGCGTGATTTGTCGGGAGTCCATAGCCATGCCCAAGCCGTGGCGAGCGCAATTCCGACGCTAATGACGATTGCGAACACCGGCCACCTCATCGCTATTCCTATTCTTGCCGGGTTCGCTTTTTAACGCGCGTTGCATTCCTGCAGTTTGTGTGGCGCAGCATCTTTTCTGGAATTTTTGCGTAGTAACTTCTGCAAGTCCATGCTTTTGCGGCAGCTTGACACCGCAGGCAGAAATGGCAAGCGGGACGGTCTGCAAACAGCTTAATGTCAAGTTGGGGGGGGCGGGGGCGACAGTCCATGGGGAACCGAAAACAAATCGTACTCGACACTCCCCCTTTGCCTTCCCCCTAATCGTGCTAAAGGCGTTCTCCCAAACCCCATGTGGACCTCCCGCACGCCCATGCCGCCGCTCACGCAATTATCGCTCATCTCTTCGACGGGGTTTCCCGATTACGCACTGCTGGATTCTGGCGGCGGGCGCAAGCTTGAGCGCTTCGGCAAGATCATCGTTGACCGCCCGGAGCCGCAGGCACTGTGGCAGCCGCGTCTGGGGAAGGCGGAGTGGGCAAAGGCGAACTGCGTGTTCTCAGCGTCCGGCGAAGACGACGAGAAGGGCAAGTGGCGCATCGATAAGCCGGTGCCGGAGAGCTGGCCGGTAAAGGTCGATGGCGTCACCATGCTCTGTAAGCTTGCGGGCTTGTGGCATCTCGGATTGTTTCCCGAGCAAGGGCCGCATTGGGCGTGGATGCTCTCAGAACTCGCCAAGATCAAAGGCGAGACGCCGCGTGTCTTGAATTTGTTTGGCTATACCGGTGCGGCGTCGCTGCTCGCGGCGAAAGCGGGTGCCGAAGTGACTCACGTTGACGCTTCAAAGAAAGCGATCGGCTGGGGCAAAGAGAATCAAACGGCGTCTAAACTCGATGCGGCGAAAATCCGCTGGATTGTCGATGACGCCGCGAAGTTTGTCGCGCGCGATGTGCGGCGCGGTAAGACCTATGACATGATCCTTGTTGATCCGCCGAAGTTTGGGCGCGGGCCGGAAGGCGAGGTGTGGGATCTCTTTACGCATTTGCCCGCGCTTCTCAATGATTGCGCCAAGCTTTTGGCGCCGGGCGCGGCGATGGTTCTGACGGTTTATGCCATCCGCGCGTCGGCCTTGAGTTTCGACCAGCTGATGCGCGACACTCTCAAGGGAAAGAGCGGTGCGTTCGATACGGGCGAATTGGCGATTCAAGCGCAAGGCGGACACGCAGTGCCAACGTCGCTGTTCGTCAGGTGGAGCAGCAACACATGAGCGCGCCAAAGGTCATCACCAGCCTGACGAATGATCGCGTGAAAGCGATCCGGGCGCTTGAAATGCGGAAGGTGCGCAAGGAGACCGGGCTCTTCGTTGCAGAAGGTGCGTCGTTGCTGATCAGCGCACGCGATCATGGCTTCAGGCCGGAAACGATTGTCTATCAAGCAGGGTCGGTTGAACGCGGCATAAACAAAGGTCTCGTCACCTGGGCGCTGAAAGAAGGCGCGGAGGTGTTGGAAGTGTCGGAAGCGGTGCTCGGCAAGCTCGCTTCCAAAGACAATCCGCAAACCATGCTCGGTGTGTTCCGGCAGAAGTTTGCGCCCGCGCCGCAGCCCAAGGCCGTTGCCAAGGAAGCGACTTGGCTGGCGCTCGACGAGGTGCGCGACCCCGGCAATCTTGGAACGATCATTCGCACTTGTGACGCGGCCGGCGTTGCGGGCGTTATTTTGATCGGCAATTGCTGCGATCCATTCTCACTCGAAGCTATCCGCGCGACCATGGGCTCGGTCTTTGCCGTGCCAATGGTGAAGCTTGAACGAGATGCCTTCCTGGCGCTGGCAAAGGCTTGGCCGGGCGACGTGGTGGCGACGCATCTCGAGGCAAGCGACGATTTTCGTGACATTACCTATCGCGGCCCCGAACTTGTGGTTATGGGAAGCGAAGGGCCCGGTTTGCCGGATGAGGTGGCGAGGCCGCATCGCGGCGCGTGAAAATCCCCATGTCGGGTGCGCTCGACAGTTTGAATTTGGCGATTGCTACGGCCTTGATGCTCTATCAGGTTCGTGGGCGGCATTTGAAGATCTGAACATGCGCATCGAATATCACCGCACGCTCATCGCCGACAAAGTCCGCAACGAGGCTTTTTACAAAGCGCTGAAGGCCGTGATCGTGCCGGGAAAGACGGTTGTCGCCGATATTGGAGCCGGAACAGGCCTGCTCGGTCTGATGGCGTCGAAGCTCGGCGCTAAAGAGGTCTATCTCTTTGAGACGGCGGAAGTGGCAGGCGTCGCAGCCAAAATCCTTAAAGCCAATGGCGCCAAGAATTGTCACCTGTTTCCCTGCCACTCGACAGAGTTTCAAGACCCGCCGCGCGCCGACGTTGTGGTTTCCGAAACGCTTGGGAACTACGCGTTCGAAGAGAACATGATTGATACGCTCAGCTGACGCCCGGAAGCGCTTCCTCAAAGACGGCGGCGTGATGATCCCGTCGCGGGTCGCGCAGTTTGCTATTCCCGTCATTGCGCCGCGTATCGATACGGAACTTGGCGCCTGGCAGTCGGCTGGAAAAGGTTTTGATCTGTCGATTGCGGAAACCATGAGCCGCAACAATGTATACGTGCGCACTCTGAAACCAGCAGAGCTTCTGGACGGGGGGCAAGCGGCAAGAGAATGGGACAGCGTTGAGCTTGGAGACCGGCCGGCGTGCGGCGCGCAAAGGCGAAATCAGCTGGCGGCTAAAGAATAGCGAAACGATTTACGGCTTCGCCTACTGGTGGACGGCGGATCTAGGTCCGGGAATTCAGTTATCGACGGGCCCCTCTGCGCCGCATACGCATTGGGAGCAGCTATATTTTCCGTTGCTGACGCCGATGCAGGTTAAGGCGGGTCAGTCCTTGATGCTGTCGCTGCGTTCGACCTCGTCGGAGGCGGCCGGTACGCATCTCGCTTGGACGGCTGTGCATTTCGACAAGGACGGAAAATCCATCGGCCGCCAGGCGCTCGACCTTAATAAAGGATTCTTGCCTTAGACTGCTTCCGGAAAAAGCTTGTCCCGGCGAAGGCCGGGATGGGAACCGGTTTTCCGAAAAGAAGCACGGCAAAGCAGAGAGCTAGGGTCTGTCAATGATTTAATCAAAACCGGACAGACCTTAGTGTCGTGCGAACTCTTGAAGGCTCGAACTTTCGATCAGCAGTCGAGGTCACACCAAAAGCAGGCGTGATCTGAGGCAGCATGGAACGTCTGCTTCATTTCCGGATAGACGTCCCAGAGCGGCTTCTTGTTCGGGCCCCACACGCCCTTGCGCCAAACGCCACCGCCTTTGACGCGCTTGAACAGCGCAGGCGATAAGAGGATGTAGTCGATTTTCTCCCGCTCCGAGCAGCGCCCGATAGGTGCCGGGACGTCCGCCTGAATCAAAGGCGGGATGCTCCGAAATATCCTTAAACCCGCTTTCCTTGAGGAGTGGCGCCAATGCGGCGCTATCGGGCGTATCGTTGAGATCGCCAACGACGGCGACGAGCGTGGCAGTCTTCGCCGCAAGCCGCTCGACGATGCGGCGCACGGATTCCGCTTGCAGCCAGCGTTTACGGTTTGACGCATCCTGGCCGCCGTACCCTTTGCTCTTGAAGTGATTGGCGAGCACCCAGACGGTTTCGTTTGCATTTGTGCGCACCCCGTATTCGGGGCAGTCGCGGCTGAAAACGGTGTCGCCGAGTGTCGTCTTGTCGTCGACGTGGCTTTGCATCCAGCCAATTCTGTAGTCCTTCCGGGTCATGAGGCCGACATCGATGCCGCGGTCGTCGTTGCCGTCGATCAGCATGATGTGTTCGTAGGGCTCGCCGCCGACGGCTGGCAAAAGCTGGTGCGAAAATTCCTTGAGCGCCTGCCGGCCTTCGCACTCGATGACGGCGAGTACATCCGGATTGACGTCGCGAATAACTTGCGCGGTGTTGCGCGTCGCAATTTCGTTGATGATATCCTTTTTCATTTCCAGCCAGCCGACCCAATCGGCGCGGCCGTTGGCGACGATGCGCGAACCCTTGAGCTTGGAATAGCTCAGCAACTGGCCGCGATTTTCGCGCAGGATGACGTAGCGGCTGTCGTTGCGCTTATCGATGCCCAAGTCAGTCAGCAACTGCAACATGCGGGCTTTGCTGGCGTCCGAGTAGACGGGCTCTTCAAAAAGGCGCGTCAACTCGGCGAATTTTTCCAGGATCGAGCGGGCAAGCATTTCGTCCTCAAGGTTGAGGGCGCGGGCGCGTGCAAACAGGTTTTCCACGTTGTAGGTTGCGAGCCGCATGAGTGCCTCGGTTGCCGTGATTCGTACTCCGTGACAACTTAGGGGGTGCTCCGCTAGAAAGCTGCGTCACAAATCTCCGGTGTCCACAGGCGTTATGGGGATTTGTGCTTCCGAATCGTGAGGTCTCGACACATGCAGCATTGCTGCTCTAAGAAGTGGCAAAGGTTTCGATGGCGGTTGGCGCGAATAGCGATTGAGGGAGAAGCGGGCATGACGGTCTTGATTGTAGGGCTCATTCTGTTTCTTGGGCTGCATCTGCTGCCAACGTCGCCCGAGCTGCGCGCCAGTCTCGTCGAGCGGCTTGGTGCCAATACCTACAAGGCGATGTTTTCGATTCTGTCGCTGATTGGCTTTGCCGTGATCGTGCTCGGGTATCACAAGATGCAATTGTATCCGGGCAAGAACCCGGTTCTGTGGGATCCGCCAACTTGGACGCGCCACATCGCGCTCGCCTTGATGCTGCCTTCGATGATTTTGCTCGTTGCCGCGAATGTTCCATCGCGCATTCGCACGGCCGTCCAGCATCCCATGCTGCTTGCCATCAAACTGTGGGCGCTCGCGCATTTGCTGGCGAACGGCGATCTGGCGTCGCTACTCTTGTTCGGATCGTTCTTGGCATATGCCGTCTATGACCGCATTTCGGTGAAGAGCGTGGCGCGCTTGGTCCCCTTGGGCGACGCGCAGCCGAAGGGCGTTATGGGTGATGTCATTGTGGTTGCGATTGGCACGGCGCTATATGCAGCGCTGCTGTATGGGCGGCCACCAGTGGCTGATCGGCGTGGCGCCGATCGCGGCGTGAAGTTCAGCGTGTGAGCACGACGAACTCGGTGCCCTTGCCGGTCTCTTTGCTGAGGTCGCGGTCGGAAATGATCAACGACATGCCGGGTTTGGCGAGCTCGGCAATCGTGTCTTGAATTTCCTGCGGGACGCGGAACGATTCAAGTGCGACGCGCACAGCCTCGTCCGAGAGATTGGGTGCGCTCTGATCGCGCTTTTTGCGCTTTTTGGATTGTCCCTGGTCTGCGAGTGCAAGGCGCGGAGCCTGCGCACTGATCAGCCGCCATGAAAAGCTGTCGCCGGTCGCATCGTAGTCGATGGCTGTCAGGACATGCGTGCCAATAGCGCCGGGATTGTCGGAAATATCGATGGGCGCTTCGAGTAATGGATCGAAGCCTTGCCGGATATAGATTTTTTGGGTCTTGAAGCTGACGAACACTGATAACGGCCGCTCGCGGCGGGCGACGTCTTTTTGGGCTTCGATTAGTGCGGTTTGGGTGGAGCGCAGTTGCGCAACAGCGGTCTTGACTTCCTCGATGGCGCGGTTCTTGGCGGACTCGGCGGCGGCAAATGTCGCTTGCACATCGGCAACGACCATTTCGCCTTTGGCTGCTTCGGCCTTGGCAGCATCGGCTTCGATGGTGGAATTGAGAATGCGGTCTTCGAGTTCTGCCTCTTTGTCTTCGAGTTCCAAGCGGGTTTTGGCATCGGTCGACCGGCCTTGCAGCGGCCATGAAGGAGCGGAACTTTTCAACCGCTGCCTTCCGCGCGTTGTCGGCCGCCGCCGCAGTGCGCAACACGCCTTCAAATGGCGCCGCGCTGTCTTCAAGCGTGCTTCAGCGTCCTGGGCCGGGCGCAGTGTAGCCTGAGCTTTTTCACTCGCAGCAACTTTTTGCGCTTCAGCGGCTTTCATTTCGGACTGCAGCCGCAGGATCTTGTTTTCCAGCATTTGGGTGGCCTCGGCACGAGTGCGAGGCTTCTGCGGATCCGGGGTCAGCGGGAGGAGCCGGTCTCAGCGTGTGCGGCGGTAACCGGCATGAACGACGGCAATTGCACGTCGCCCGCATTCGCAGAGCTATTGTCAGCAACGCGCGTGTCACGCACGTTGGTACTTTGCGCGGGCGCCGCCGCTACGGCCGGTAGCGGCTTGAAAAGAAGATCATCTTCAAACTTTACCGGCGACATCTCATCGTTTGTGATGACGACGCGGGCCCCAACTTTCGTTTGGTTAAACAAGGATCGTGCAAAAGATGCGGGCAAGCGGATGCAGCCGTGTGACGCGCGATAGCCCGGAACGACGCCAGCATGGAAGGCAATGCCCGACCACGTCACGCGCTGCATATGGGGCATGGGTGCGCCGTCGTAAATATTGCTTTCGTGATACACTTGCTTTTCTAGGATCGAGAAGACGCCCGTCGGTGTGTCGAAGCCAGGCTGCCCGCTCGAAATGCGCGAGTTGGCAATTTCGCCATAACCATCAAACACGCGCACACGCTGTTTTCGCAATGATACGAGCAGCATCAGTGGTGTTTGAGGTCTGGTGGTTTGAGGCGCCACTTTGGTGCGGCCGATCTCGCGACGCCAGGGGAAGTCCTGCTTTTGCGGTGCTGTCACGCGCCTCTGAGAACGCAGGCTGCGAGGCAGTCCATGGAGCAGCGACCACAACGAATACTGTCGCCAACACCCGTGCGATGACGGGCGCTCCGATGGCAGTTTTCATGCTTGCCGACTACCCTACTCACGAAACAAACCCACCCCGGCTGGACACAACAAATTCCATCGTCCGGCATCTTACAACATGCAACCTACGCCTTAGTTATCAGACAAGACAATTGGCCCGCAACGATTTGCCCCCGGATTTTGTCAAGTCGGTCCCTATATGTGGCGATAAATCAACGCTTTGCTGGTAACTTCTAGTGTTGAATGGAGCTCTGGAGCGGAATTTACCAAGCCTTAAGTGCGGTGGCACTTGCAGCCCTGGCGCGGTGGTAGAGACAAGGCTTAAATCGACAAAACCGGCAATCGGAGACACGTCGAAACCACATGTCAGCCCAAGCTTCCCTCAAGCGCTATATGGCGCCCGATATCACCGCCATGAAGGGCGGCAACCCCATCGTGTCGTTGACGTCGTACCATGCCCATACGGCGGCAATTGCTGATAAATATTGCGATTTCCTGCTGGTCGGCGACAGCCTTGGCATGGTCATGCACGGCTATGAAACCACGGTGCCGGTGCCGCTTGATCTCATGATCATGCATGGCCGCGCGGTCGTTCGCGGATCGAAGCGGGCACTGGTCGTTATCGATATGCCCTTTGGCACATATGAAGAAAGCCCCGTCTATCGCTTTTCGGAATGCGGCACGCGTGATGAAGGAAACCGACTGCGGTGCGGTCAAACTTGAAGGCGGCCGGCGCATGGCCGAAACGATCCGCTTTCTCGTGGACCGGGGCATTCCTGTCATGGCGCATATTGGTCTGACGCCACAATCCATCAATGTGCTCGGCGGATTCAAAACTCAAGGCCGCACCACGGATCAGTGGGCGGCCATCGAAGAAGATGCCCGGCTTGTTACGGAAGCGGGGGCCTTTGCCGTAGTTTTGGAAGCCATGGCGGCACCTCTCGCCGACCGTATCACCAAATCGATTGCGATTCCGACGATCGGTATCGGCGCGTCGCCAGGATGCGATGGACAGATCCTGGTGATGGAGGACATGCTCGGCTTGTCCCCCAAAGTCGCCAAGTTCGTTAAAGAGTTCGGGGCTATCGGCAAGGCGATCGAGTTGGCGATCGGCAGTTATGCGCGCGAGGTCAGGGGCCGCACCTTCCCCGCCCCAGAGCACACCTACGCCCTAAAAGGGCGAAGATACCGCCCAATTCACGGGTGGGAGCCGTCCGGAAGCCGCCAGAGTCACGAAAAAGCCGAAAAGCCCCAGCACTTGATTAGATCGGCATTGGTTTACAAGCGCTTGAAATAAAAGGGCCGATGCCTTTTGTGGGGGCACAAGGTTTGCGGGCTTGCCCTGGCCGCCTGCTCAGCTATCTATGCGAGCCGCACAGACGCTCTGGACAGACGGCGCTCTGGACAGACGGCGCCTCAATTGGGGCGTTGGACGTACGCGCTCTGCTCACGGTAAACGGGACAACAAAAAGAAGTACGCAAGCGGGAGAGTTGATTTTATGGCGGACGATCGCGACAGCCTGTTGCGCGAGGTTGACGAAGAACTTCGGCGCGACCAGATGCAAAAGATCTGGGAGCGTTATAGCGGGCTCATTTTCGGTGTCGCTGCACTCATCGTGGTTGGCGTTTGGGGCTATAAATTCTTGGAAAGCCGGCGCATTTCGGCGGCGGAAACCGCAGGGGCCGAGTTTGCGGCCGCTTCACAACTTGCGGCTGATTTAAAAAATGACGACGCTCAAAAGGCGTTTGAGAAAATAGCAGCGAGCGGCCCGAGCGGTTATGCGGCGCTGGCAAAATTGCAGGTTGCCGGAGCGCAGGCAAAAGCCGGCAAGAGCGCCGAGGCGCTCGCCACATTTGACGCCTTGGCCAAGGAGCCTGGCGCAGATGATCTGTTGAAAAGCTTTGCCCAATTGCAGGCGGCGTCGCTCAGGCTCGGTGAAGCCGACTTTACCGAGATGCAGAATTGGCTCAACTCGCTGGTGGGCGACGGCAGTCCATTCAAGACGACCGCGCGTGAACTCTTAGGTTTTGCGGCGTTCAAAGGTGGCAAGTTCGAGGAAGCGCGCAAGCATCTTGAGCCGCTCTTGATCGATCCGGCAGCATCGCGGGCGATTCAAGAGCGCATAAAAATCGTGATGGCGCAGATTACTGCTGCCGAAATACCGGCGGCACCAGTGACGACTCCATCAGCTGCACCACCGGCAGCTGCAACTGACGTCACGGCACCCGCCGCAACGTCTGAGCCGGAAAAGAAATAGGAGACCTCGTTGAACAATAGCTCGAAGGGAGAGAAGATGCGGATCACCGCTAGGGCTGCGGCCCTGCTGTTTTCTGCGCTTCTTGGTACGGGCTGTTCAAGTGATGGCCCGACGCTGCCAAAGCTTGGCGATCTCAATCCGTTCAAGGAAAAGGCGCAGCCTCTACCCGGACGTCGCATCCCGGTGGCGCAAACGACCGAAAGCATTTCCAGCAATCTCGCGGAAGCCAATCAGCCGATCGTTCTTCCGCCACAGCGCGCCAACGATAGCTGGACGCAACCCGGCGGGGACGCCAACAACGCGCCCGGCCATCTGACACTGAATGGTTCGGTGCGCCAAGTTTGGAGTCAGGAAGCGGGCGAAGGATCGTCGAAGACCGGCCGCGTCATGGCGAGCCCAATCGTCTATGACGGAAAAGTCTACACTCTGGATGCCGAAGGCAAGGTGACGGCATTCTCGTTGTCGGGCGGCAAGGTGTTCCAGGTCGCGACGGTGCCTGAAAATGAATCGGGTGGCGGCGGGCACGGTGGCGGATTGGCCGCCGAAAACGGGCGCATTTATATTGCCAACGGTTACGGAGTGGTTGCGGCGCTTGATCCGGGCTCGGGTAAAGTGATTTGGCAGAAGAATCTTGGTGCGCCCGTTCGCGCGGCGCCGACCGCCTCAGGCGACAAGTTATTTGTCGTCACAGTGCAGGGACGTTTCTATTGTCTCTCGGGTGTTGATGGTGCCGAGCTCTGGGCGGTGCGCGGTCTCCCGCAACAAGCAAGCTTGATGACATCGACCAGCCCGGCGGTGGATGGCGACATCGTCGTCGTGCCGTATCCTTCCGGCGACTTGATGGCCCTCAAGATTTCAGACGGCACGCCTGTCTGGTCGGAAAACCTTGCGCGCACAAGGTCAACTTCACAGATGGCGTCGATGAGCGATGCGGCCCGTCCGGCTATAGATGGCGGGACGGTATTTGCTGTCGGTCATTCCGGCCGCATGATCGCGACAAATTCAAAAACCGGCGAGCGGCTGTGGTCGATCAACGTGCCAGGCATTCAGGGCCCCTGGGTGGCCGGCGACACGGTTTATGTCGTCGATACAGGCGGGCGTGTCATGGCGCTGGATCGCCGGGACGGAAAGACGCGCTGGACGGCAAACCTGCCGGAATCGAAAACTTGGTCGGGCCCCGTTTTGGCTGGCGGCACATTGTGGCTTGCGTCCAATAAGGGCCGCTTGATCGGTGTCGATGCGGCGACCGGCAAGGTTGGAAGCCAAGTGGACCTCGGTAACCCTGTTTATATTCCGCCCGTTGTGGCGCAGGGCCGCATGTTCGTGCTCACGGATAACGCGAAACTCATCGCGCTAAACTGAGAATTGGGATAGAGAATGCGGACGTCAGAGTGGCCCCCTTAGGGGCCCTCGCTGTTTTTAGGCTATCCGTAGCGCCATGCCTCAACCTCCTGTCGTCGCCATCATCGGCCGGCCCAATGTCGGCAAGTCGACGCTGTTCAACCGTCTGACCGCATCGCGTGCCGCGCTCGTCTCGAATATGCCGGGGCTGACGCGCGACCGGCGCGAGGGTGTTGCCGATCTCGGCGGCCCTTTGATCACACTCGTCGATACGGCAGGTCTTGAGGAGGCCGCACCCGGATCAATCGCCGCGCGAATGCGCCAACAAACCGAGAAGGCCATTGAAGACGCGGCCCTCGTCTTGTTCGTTGTTGACGCGCGCTCGGGCGTAACACCGACCGACACAGCCTTCGCGCGGTTGGTGCGCAACTCGGGGCGGCCGATCATTCTCGTTGCCAACAAGGCCGAGGGCAAGCAAGGGACGGACGGATTCTACGATGCCTTCTCGCTCGGCTTTGGCGCGCCGCTTGCGATCTCAGCCGAACATGGCGAAGGCATCGGCGACCTGATCGTCGATATCGGTGCGGCGCTGGGTCTCAAATTTCCAGTGTGGAAACGTAAAGGCCGTGGCGCAGAAGAAAGTAGCGGCGAACCGGAAGCGGCCGTTACTGAGGAAAAAACCAAACCTATTCGCGTCGCGATCGTCGGTCGGCCCAATGCCGGCAAGTCGACACTGGTGAATGCGATCCTCGGCGAGGAACGCATGATCACGGGGCCGGAGCCGGGTTTGACGCGTGACAGCGTTTCGAGCGACATCGACTACAAGGGCCGCACCATTCGCCTGTTCGATACGGCAGGTCTTCGCCGCAAAGTGCGCATCACAGAAGCGGCGGAGAAACTCTCGGCGAGCGACGCCGTTCGTGCCATCCGTTTTGCCGAAGTCGTGGTCTTGTTGATTGACGCCGAGCATCCGTTTGAAAAGCAGGATTTGACCATCGGCTCTATGGTGGCAGACGAAGGCCGCGCGCTGGTCATTGCCGTCAACAAGTGGGATCTGGTTGAGAACAAGCAGAAAGCCCTCAAGGAATTGCGCGAAACCGTGGCCGACAGCTTGGCCCAGGTTCCAGGCGTCGCACTCGTGACTTTGTCGGCGCGCGCGGAAACGGGGATTGACCAGCTCATGGCGTCGGTCACTAAAACATATGAAACGTGGAACCGGCGCGTGCCGACGAACCAGCTCAATCGCTGGCTTGCGGAAGCATTATCGCGCCATTCCCCGCCTGCTGTGTCAGGCCGGCGCATCAAAATCCGCTATATGACGCAGGCGTCGACTCGCCCGCCGACGTTCGTGGCATTTTGCCAGCGGGCCGAGGCGCTGCCGAAATCCTATGTGAAGTACCTAACAAATAGCCTACGGGAGGCCTTTGATCTTCCGGGGGTGCCGATCCGCTTCAATATGCGCACGGGCGACAATCCGTTCGACAAAAAGTAGCCCCCTAAACGCCTTTTTTTGCAGGCTTGTGACCGTGTGTTACACGGGTGTTACTGGCGCTGAACCGTGCCAGCGACTAATTTAAGAAGCCTCCGGACTTCGAACGGGGGTATGCGGGACGCAAAATTGAGGACGCGTAGTATGCAGAACGTTATGACCACGATGAAGTTTGCAGCACTTGGCGCGGCACTTGTCGCGCTCTCGGCGACGAGCGCTTCGGCCTTGTCGAGAAAGGTCAAAGACGCATGTGCAGGCGACTATCAAGATTATTGCTCGCAGTACGTGCCAGACAGCAATCAGGCGCGCCGCTGCTTCGAGAGCAATCATAAGGCACTGTCGAAACCGTGCATTCGTGCGCTGGTCGATGCGGGAGAAGTGCCGTCGAAATATCTTAGAAAATAAGCTGTGTGCTGGCTACAATGCGCTACGCGCGGGTTAAAATGCGCAGCGGGCGGGAGCACAAGCAGCAAACGTTAGTAGGCTGCTTAGCTCTCCGCCCGCACGGGCGACAGCCGCACGTCTGGCGCCGCTCCGGACCACCACAAATAGTGGATCTCCACTCAACTGCAAGCCCGATTGTGCAAAATAATTGCTTATGATTGCCTGCGCGCGTTAAGTGCCAGCCTTACGTGGCGCATCCACCGGGGAACATTGTGAACGCCAAGCCAGCAGAAGTGCTGTTCTATCACCTGGAGCGCCAGCCGCTCGAACGGGTGTTACCAAACTTAATCGAGAAGACGTTGCAACGCGGTTGGCGCGCGGTCGTGCAGTCAGGCTCGGACGAGAGGCTTGACGCACTCGACGTGTCGCTGTGGACCTATAGCGAAGATAGTTTCTTGCCACATGGCAGCAAAAAATCCGGCTATGCCAGCGAACAACCGGTTTATTTGACGACGGGATCGGATGCGCCCAATGGTGCCGGTGTCAGATTTTTTGTCGATGGGGCAACGGCTGAAACGTTCACGGGCGCCGAGCGCTTCGTTTACCTTTTTGATGGCCGCGACCAGGACGCACTGACGGTTGCGCGTGGGCAATGGAAAGCGGCGAAGGCGGCCGGTTGCACGGTGACGTACTGGCAGGAATCGGAGAGCGGGGGCTGGGAGAAGAAGGCCTGATCGTGCGGGCCGCTTGACACAGGCCCGTTGCAACTGCTCAACCGCGCACATGAATTACCGACACGCCTATCATGCCGGCAACTTTGCAGATGTTTTGAAGCACGCGGTGCTAGCGCTTGTTATCGAGCATCTAAAGCAGAAGCCGCAACCGTTCCGGGTCGTCGATCTTCACGCAGGGACCGGCCTTTATGATTTGTTGGGTGCGGAAGCGGGCAAGACAGGCGAGTGGCACCAAGGGATTGAGCGGCTTCTTGGGGCGCCATTGCCGGTCGACGTGGCGGCAGTTTTGGCGCCCTATCTCGACGCGGTGCGCAGTTTCAACGGCGCACCTGTTCCAAATGGGCAAATTCAATTCTATCCGGGCAGTCCACTCCTTGCGCGCGAGCTGATGCGGCCCGGCGATCAGCTCGTTGCCAACGAACTTCATGCGGGCGATGCCGAAATATTGAAGCAATGCTTGCGAAAATTGCCCGACACCAAAGTTATGAACCTTGACGCTTGGCAGGCCGTGAAGTCGCTGCTGCCCCCAAGAGAACGGCGCGGCGTGGTGCTTATCGATCCGCCGTTTGAACTTGCCAATGAATTCGAGGCGATCGAAGAGGGGCTTGGCGAGGGCTTGCGGCGTTTTGCGACCGGCGTTTATTTGATCTGGTACCCGGTCAAGGATGCGGCACGCGTAACCCGTTTCTTGCGGCAAATCAAAGGTCTGGGGATCGGCAAACTGTTGAATGTAAATCTGAGCGTTGCGGCACGGGATGCGGCCGCGGGGCTGACTGAAACAGGTGTGCTGATCGTCAATCCGCCCTTCCGTCTAAAAGCCCAGATCGAACTCATTCTGCCCCATTTGGTAACGGCCCTGGCAACGGGGCCTGGAGCGGGCTTTAGCGTCGATGACTGGAGCCTGTGAGTTGACTTTCAGCCCTTAGTCTGGCCGGTCAAGCAGCCTTTGAGCTTGCAGTCGCAGCGCGATTTTGGGAGGTTAGGTGCGCCTGAGACGGGTAGAGAGGCAATCCTCACCCCGTCGCGTCTCGCGAGACAGGATAGGGCGATATTGTGCATATTCGCGAGAGACGACGCCGCGTGAGGCTAATATATCTACCCTGCTTCAAGGGATGCGGGATAGGACGAAATTTTTGCGCCCTGCTCGTATCACCCGCGCCCCCCAGCGGGAGACATCGAGGAGTGATTGCAGATGCGCCAGACTGGTGTCGTGAAATTTTATAATACGCAAAAAGGCTACGGGTTTATCAAGCCGGATGACGGCGGCAATGATGTGTTCGTGCATGTGACCGCTGTCGAGCGGTCTGGCATTGGCGCACTCGTAGAAGGTATGCGCATTACTTTCGAGACCGAGCCAGATAAGCGCGGTAAGGGCCCGAAAGCGGTTGAATTGCAGCAGACGGGTTGAACCCGAAGTGAGACTATCGTGTTGCATGAAGGTGCTGCTGGCGCGCAAGCGTGTCCACATGGTAACGGCTTGATTTGAAAAGCGGCTCCTTCAGGCGTGCGTGCGCAATGAAATGCGTGCATTTTTTTGCCGGTTCTGCAAACTGGACGGGCCCGCGCTGGCAGTTCGAGTCAGGTTTTCTGATCAGAGCCTCCGGCAGTGTTTGGCAACAAGGGAGATAGGGCTTATGAAAAATTTTGTTTTGATTTCTCTTTCCGCACTTTTATCGTTGACCGTGACTGGGCCAGCAAAGGCGGCTCATCAGGCCGGTCATGGGAAATGCGTGATGGCGGGCGGCCAAGCGACGATGGTGACGCAAGACCTAGCAAAATTCATGGCTGAGGCCGCACTCAAGAACGCCATGGCGGCGCGCAACTGGAAACCGTCTGGCGCGGTTAAAGTGACGTGCGATACCGAGGCTGGTTTGCCGCATTGCACGGCGAAGCAAAAGGCGTGCGGCTGATTTCGCGGAATTTTCCGCGGTCCGATCTCAATAAAAAACTCGCCAATCGTTTTGATTGGCGAGTTTTCTGTATTCTAGGGAACGGCACATTGAAGCCATTGCTGGCCCAAATGCGCCGCGCGTTCTTACTTCGCCATCATGCTGCGCAGTAAGCCTACGACTGCCATTGCAACGCCGCCACCGGCACCGCCGCTGACGACCTGGCTCAAAATAGAAGCGATATCGAGACCGCCGCTGGCAGCTGCAACTGCAGGCGCGCCACCGGTCAATAGCGGGCCCAAGAGCTGCCCGCCAAGTCCGCCGCCGACGATGCCGGCGAGGGAGTTACCGAGCGTGCCAAGGCTCAGGTTTTTCAAAAGCGAACCAGCGACGTTGCCGCCGAGCGCGCCACTAGCGAGCTGAATAAGTAGTGATACGATGTCCATGCCGTCCTCCACGAGTTTGTGCTGCCTAGCCAACTGTGGCGGTTCGTCCGCCATCTGTGTCAGGTTAGCACCGTTTGACGCACACCCTGTGCCCGACCATACTACAATTCATGTGACAGCACTGGCAGTTAACAGCGTCCGCACCCGGCAATAATGGTGGAGCGTGATAGTTGGGTGACAAGGATCGGCGAAAGAAACAATCAAATCAGGTTTGTGGAGTGAAGCTTTCACGAAATTGGTTAGACTGCTCCCAGGTTCTTGTTTTCGCAGGATTGAAAGAGGCAGACGTCATGATTAGAGCAATCGTTTCCATGTTCATTATCAGTGGCTTGGTGCTCATATCTGCACAGCCGGCAGACGCAGGAAACAAGCGCGGGACGTATCGCAATGGCCCGCAAGTAAAGGGCTATACGGAACGCAAAGGCGGCTATTCGTACAACTACGCCGAGTTGATCAACACCTACGGCGACTCGCGCAGCAAATACGGCGGATCATCCGTATATCGCGATCCCATGCTTGACCGGCAGACCAATGCAGGCCCATTCGATCACGGGTTCTTCTTTGATTCGGGTATCAGCGGCACGCACGGCGGCGACTTACCGTACATGCACTAAAGCTCGGCGATCTTTCCAACGGCTTGGCGCTGCGGAGTGCCGTCAGAACACTGGGTGGGCGTTTCCATCCATAGAGCGCTTTGGCCGATTCCTTTTCCTATTTGGGGGCTGGCTTGCAGCCATACCGCCCGAATTCGAATTCGGTGATGGTGTTGCCGAATTGGTCTCAGCGGGCCCTGTTCAGGCCATGGTTGGACTATTATAACTCCAACTAGATTCTAGGTTAATTCCAAATGCTCCGGAGCACACAGATATGCGCACGATGATGCAAAAGTTGGCTGCAACAGCGACAGCGATGTTACTCGTTGCCGGCTTTGCGGGACCGGCTTCCGCAACTTGCACACGCTTAGGCTTTACAGTGAACGACTACGGCAAAGACGGTCCGACGCGCGATGCCAAAAACCTGCTCGACAAATACATTGGCAAGTGGGCGGCAGAGAACGGCATCAAGAATTACAAGACCGGTCCGAAGAATGTGAAATGCGAACTGTTTTTGGACTTCGGCGTATTTGACGAGCATACATGCCGGGCTGAAGCGAGCGTCTGTTGGGATGGCCCTGCCGTTCCAGGGATGCCATCTGCGAAACCTCAGAGCGCAAATGCCAACGATACTGTAGCGCCCGTAGCCGAAAAACCGAAAGCGGCGGCAAAGGCAAAGGCGACGGCACCCGAGAATAATGCGGCCCGCACCGAGACGGGTTCAACCACGAAGGCAGAACCCGCTGTTGAGGCGGCGAAAGCTGCCGAGTCGCCTAAGGCGGATATCGACGCCGCAAAGGCTGCCGCGCAGGATGCCGTCAAGGACGGCAGCGCTCCGGCTGCATCAACTGGCGGCTCATCAAGCAGCCCGCAATAAGCCCAAAGCTTATTGAATGACGCACATTTTCCTGAAGGCCTCGGGTTCCATTAGGTACCCGGGGCCTTTTGATATTCGGAAACGTGTTCGTACTCTCGCAGAGCCTTAGTTCCTAGCGGCACCTGTGGTGTGGTCAAGGCGCAGCCTGTGGCGGTCATCGGTCAGGAAGTGAACGGCGCCGATGCCGGCCGCAAGGACTGCAATTGCCGTCGACCCGGCAATCAGAAACATGATCAGGATTTGGTATTTCGCCGCTTCAATCGGATCAATCCCAGCAAGGATCTGTCCGGTCATCATGCCGGGCAGGGAAACAATTCCTGCGGCCGCCATGGCGTTGAGAACTGGCATCATACCGGTGCGCATGGCGCGTCTCAGACACTCCTCGAAGGCAACAAAACGCGTAGCGCCTAGCGCCAGCCGAGCCTCAATGACGTTACGTTCCCGGTGAGCAGACGAGGTGATGCTATCTAAGACGAGCGACACTCCCGAGAGTGCGTTTCCTGCAAGCATGCCGAGGATTGGAAGGAGAAATCGCGGCGCATACCAGGGTGAGGGTTGTATCACGGCGAGAGCAATGAAAGTTGTGACAAGGCCCGCTAGAAACGCCGGACTGCTGGTGAGCAAGAGGGGTACCCAACTTTTGAAGCGATGCTCCTGGCGCATGACGACTTCAAGCGCGGCGCCGGCCGCCATTACGGTCGCGAACAGGAGCGTCCAAAGCGGCGACAGCTGTGCGAATATGAATTTGAGGATCACGGCCACGGCTGCCAATTGCACGATCATGCGCAGCGACGCGATGGCGAGGCTTTTCTCCAGCCGCAAACTGTATGCGAACGAGATGGCACCATTGAGCGCGACGAGCGCTGCCGCGATCGCGAGATCGGTCAACGACAAGGGGATGTACGTGTTCATCGCAAATGCGCTCCCGGCGCGAGCGATGGAACCGGGCGGGTACCCAATGTCCGGGCAAGCTGAAGCCTTATGTGGGCGAGGCGCGAAATGGCACTTTGCTCGTGCGCGGTTACGATGACGCTGCGCCCAGCCAGAATTTGGAATTGAATGAGTTCGGCGGCGAGCGCGGACGCCTCGCTGTCCAAGGCGGATGCCGGTTCGTCCAGCAGCAAGACCTGGGGCTCATCGAAGAGTGCGCGGATGAGGGCCAGACGTTGCCGCTCGCCGGTCGACAAGGTTGTGACCGGTTGATCCAAGATCTTGGGCGAGAGCGCCAGGGCAGAGAGCAGCCGGTTCAAGCGCTCTTCGCCAGTCTTTTGAGAATTTGCGGTCTTTTGAGGTGCGACGAACGCCGGCCGCGCTGTTTCCGTCCACCAAACCGGTTCGGCGGATGCGTAGCGCACGCGCTTGCGCCATTCCGGCCCCGGCATTTCATTTCGCTCGGCCCCATTGATAAAAATATGACCCGGCGCTGGGTCGAGGTCGGCGATTGCGCGCAGCAGTCTAGTCTTGCCGGAACCCGATGGCCCTTCGATAACCAGGCATTCGCCATCTTGCACCACGAACGACATGGGCGGCAGCGGATTCACTTTGAGTTTTTCGATGCGCAGCACGTGTGGGCCTTCTGAACTTTCAACGGGATCAGATAGGCTTAGCAAGCCCCAGCTGTGGCGGCTAGGCGGCCGAGGGGGACTACAAGTGGATTAAGCTGCAACCTTGATCTCGTGCAGCTTCATCTCGATGATTTCGCGATTGAAAGGCTTTAAGATGTAGTCGTCAGCGCCAGCCTTAAAGGCTTTCATGATGTCGGCAGCGTCATTCTCCGAAACCATATAGAGGATGAAACAGCGCCTATCGAGCCCTGCGCGGCGCACGGCTGTGATGAATTCAAGGCTATTGGCGTCCGGAATAATCCAGTCGATCAATATAAAATCGGGGGTATCAGCCTGAACGCGATCAAGCGCGTCGGACACGCTGTCTGTATCGCTGACGCGAAAACCGAGGCTTTCAAAAATGAGTCGCGAGAATTTACGGATGACACTGGAATCATCGACAATCAAAACATGTTTCATGGGCGCTGCTCGATTTATGGCGCCAGTGGAAGGCTTGCGCGCTTTGCAGTAGACAGAGTGTTGCGGTGAAGTGTGCCGTGAAACTCCTAACGGGCGATTAATCTTTGCGGCCTTGTCGCAACAGATCGCAAAGCGTGAGATGCAAGTCTGCCAGTGAGCCCCGCTGCGACTCAGGTTTCGGGCTTTGCAACGAGGAGAATATCTGCGCCATCCTTCAGGATTTCTAGGCGCATGCCGGCTGTCTGGGAAATCCGGTAAGTGTAGTAGGCCTGGATGTTCATAGCATCGAGCGTCAGCTGCGTACCCGTAATAAACTCGGTCAGGTATTGCGGCGGGCGGGCTCCGGTGCCTTTGCAACGAAGAAGAAAACTTGGCACCTCGAACGAGCCGGCCATCGTCACTTCGATTTCGCCGCCGCGCGGCAGAGCGGTGACGGAACATGCAACGAGGTTGAGTAGAAGTTTGACCTTATCCTTGCCCATATGTCCGGGTGCGCCCCGCCAGACAAGTTTGTGTTTGCCTTGCGTTATGCCGATGAAGCCGCGCGAAATCTGTTCTGCGGTGCCAAGATCGATCATGGCGCCCGCTGATCCCGCCGCTCCGAAAGCGAAGCGGGCAAATTGCAGGCGTGCCGATGCCTGTTCAGTCACATTGCGAATGACATTTAAAGCGTAGGTTTTTGCCTGGGCGTCGTCGTCCTCGTCGAGGATCTCAAGGCCGTTGTAGATGGCGCCCACGGGGTTGATGACGTCGTGGCAGATTTTGCTCGAAATTAAGGCCGCGAGCTCTAGATCAGACGGCAGGACGCGCGGATTCATGATAGCCCCATGGTTTGACCTGCAAAATGCAGGTTGCGGCAGCTCAAGCGCGACAGCACGACGCGAGCATACAGGGGCCGCTTGCGAATACATATCCAGCTCTGATACATGCGCCGCATCTGACTTGCCAAGCCCTGGAGTGAAATCGCCCCGTTTGTGGTCCCGTTAGAGGCCGAAGTGAGTCTTGGGGGCCACGGTATCATCGCTATCCGGCTTGTATCTGGCTTGTGGGCGGCTGTTGAGATGTAACAGCAATCGCGATTTATGGGTTTCAAGGAAGGCACGTCAAAATCATGAATGGGTTTGACGCCGATTTTCTGGTGCAGGCGCTGTTGCCGGCGGTATTGCAGGCCGCCCGCATTGAGATGGACTATTTCGTCCGTGGTGTTGCGGTTGAAGCCAAGGTTGATCGCTCGCCCGTAACGGCAGCTGACCGTGAGGCTGAAGCTGTTATTCTCGCTGCACTCGCGCGTATCGGGCCAAACGTGCCGGTCATTGCCGAAGAAGCGTTCAACGATGGGCATATGCCGGAAACGGGCAACCGGTTTTTCCTTGTCGACGCCTTAGACGGTACGTCGGGGTTCATCAAAGGTAAGCCGGAATTCACGATCAACGTCGGCCTCATCGAAGCCCAGAGGCCGGTTTTTGGGATGATCTACGTGCCGGCGAGTGGCGACCTCTATGTCACGAAATCTGATGGTGGATCTCACCATGCGATCCTCGCGACCGATGCCAATTCGTCTGGGATCGCAGCACCGGCTTTTGCGCGACTGGCGTCGCGCGCACCTGATCGCGACAATCTATTGGCTTTCAATAGCCGGACGGCTGGCGGTGCGGGCGGCGAATTTCTCAAGCGCCTCAACGTGAGGGAGACGCAGCCCTTGGGATCGTCACATAAATTCTGCCTCATCGCTCAGGGGCGGGGCGACGTTTATGTCCGCTTTGGAAACACAAACGAGTGGGACACGGCGGCTGGACAGGCGATCTTAGAGGCGGCTGGCGGCTCTGTGACGACGCCTGACGGTAAGACACTGACATACGGGAAATCGGCGAACCGCTACCTCAATCCACACTTCGTGGCCTGGGGCAGAAGCGCACTCCTGACCAGCATCGACGGCAATTTCGAAACAAAAACCATCGAAGGCGCATAAGTACCTCGAATTGGCCACACTTTGGCAAAAGTGTGCGCCAATCTTGTGGCCAAATTCGAATCGCCAGGACTCGCCATCTGCCGGGTGCCTGTTTGAGGGGTTAACTCATGTCAAATCAAACCGTCGCGCGCGTCTCCCTGAGGCGTCTTGCGGTTATTGGTTCATTTGTTTTGGCACTCGCTGCTGTGTTGCCGCTGACGGCAATCGCCGCGAATGACGCTTACGTGCCGCCGGCCGATGGGGGCAACTATGAGCAGGGTCCGCCGCCCGCTGCGGCTGACGACTCGTATCGGCCCGACGAAATTAAGCAGGCGCCTTCCGAAACCTACGAACCGGTGCGACCTCTTGATGGGACGCGCCGCAACAGCAATGGATCCCCCCAGGATCCGGGTGGTTATGGGGAACCCTACAACGATGCGCCATCAGGCGAACGTGCAGAACGCTATGAGCCGGTACCGCCGGCCGACCAGGGCGGACCGCCCGAAAGCGGTTCGGGTTCGTATTCGCAAAGTGAAATAATGCGGGCCGGGCATGGCTTTTTCGGTTCGGTCAGCGGCAATCTCGCGTCTGCCGTCGAATGGGCATTTCAGAAAGCCGGCCGCCCCAACGGATATATTCTCGGTCAAGATGCGGGCGGCGCCATCGTCGCGGGCTTGCGCTATGGCGAGGGCACACTGCAGACCAAAGATAGGGGATCGCACAAGGTCTACTGGCAAGGTCCAACTGTCGGCTATGACTTTGGTGCGGAAGGCTCGAAAGTGATGGTGCTCGTCTACAACTTGAGCGACCCATCGGAAATCTATAATCGATTTGGGGGCGTTCAGGGTGCCGCTTACCTCGTTGGCGGGGTGAGTGTGCAACTTCAAAAGGCCGGGGACGTAACATTGGCTCCAATTCGTTCGGGCATTGGTGTGCGACTAGGTGCCAACGTCGGATATTTGAAGTATACGCGTAGTCCAACATGGAACCCGTTTTGAGCGAGCCCCAGCCTTGCGCGCTTGAATGGGCCACGCTCTAGACTGGCCATTCGGACTGGCCACGCGAAATTGGCCACGCGAAACTGGCCGCACGAAACAGATTGAACGCGCCGATAGAGCGCTGGGAACAGACGATTGATCACTGTCTACTCAGCTATGCTGGTGACATTGGGCTTCCTTTTGGCGGCCCTCATTTTGTTGTTTGTTTTGCCGTATTACCGCCGCCGCATTGAGCGCTTCACGTCCGAAAAATTAAAGCGTGCGCTGCCGCTGACTGAAGCCGAAATCAGAGCAGATAAAGACCGGTTGCGTGCTGAATTTGCGATCGATCTGCATAAGCTCGAAATGAAGTTGGAAGACGCCAATTTATCGGCGGCGCGCCAAAGCGTGGAAATCAACCGGCGCGACGCGAAGGTTCACGATCTTGGACGCGCGGTCGACACGCAGAAAGCCGTCGTGGAAGAGCATGAAAACGCGCGCCGTGTTCTGGAACAGGCGATCACGGATCGCTTGCCCAAAATCGAGCAGCGCTTGAGCGACGCGCGAAAACTGCTTCTGCAGCGCGACCGCGAGATCGTCGCGCTGACGGAAACGAGCGGCAAGCAGACGGAAGCGCTCGATCAGGCAGCCCAGATAAATGTGCAACTGACCGAAGATGTCCATCGCCTTCAAACCGCTCTCGAAACCAGGGCTGCGCGCAATCGCGATACAATCGGTGATCCGCGCTTTGATGCTGAAGTCGCGCTGCGCACCGAGCTTGAGGCGTTGCGTGCACAGACGCGCGAACAAGCTCAGCTGTTGGAACGCCTGCAGAGCGTAGAAAGTGGCGATACAGAACAAAGCCGTGCCGAAAGTTCGGCTCACGCCGACATTGAGCGGCTTAAGAAAGATTTGTCTGAGGCCGAAGCGCAGCTGCTTGCGTTCAAGTCGGAAGTCGGCGCCGAGATGTCGGCGCGGGATGCCCAGTCAGCGCGAATTCGCGATCTCGAACAATTGGAGCGTGATCGTAGTGCGGAAATTGCGAGCCTGAAGGGGGCGTTGACGTCTTACGAGGAAGCGGCCCGCGAGACATCAGGCGCGATCGAAAGTTCGGCCGCTGCGCGGGCTGAACTCAGTGGCCTTCAGGCGGAAATAACCGAGCAGCGCCGCACGATAGAGACGCTGCGGGCAGAGGTTACCAGCAATAACGAACGTCTCTCTCGTCAGGCGCAGCATTTCCGAGACGAGATGCGCCGCTTGAGTACCTCCAGCCGTCCCGCAAGTGATGGCCGGAATGGGGAAACAGAAACGCCCCGGCAATCATTGGCCGAACGCATTGCTCAGCCCCGTGTGCCGGCGGCTGAAGTACATGATGGCGCCCGCGACATGCGCCCGGCGGCGTATCTGACAACCGTAAATGGCGGCGGCGATGATCATCCGGCGGCAAATGCGGGTGTCGAGGCTGCAACGTCAGAGCGTCCCGTTGAGCGCCCGGCGCCCGTTATTGAACCGCCCCGCCGCGGCCGGCTGCTTGAGCGCATTTCAAGCATCGATAAGCAGTAGGGCTCCTCGACTGGTGCCGGTTGTCTAAAAGAGAAGCGGAACCGGATCGATGGGCACGAGTTTTCGGTCGCCCCATTCGACCCAACCATCGGTCCCCTCCGGAAACCAATAGAGTGCGCTGTATCCAAGAGCTGCTAGCCTTTGTACGGCATTCCACGCCATCCAGCAGTCTGATTGACAGAAGACGACAATGGATTTGATTTTGTCGCCCTTGGTTAGTGTGCCGATGTTCGCCTTGAGGTAGGCATCAAATGCGGGCGTTATTTTTCCTCGTCCCACATCGGGCAGCCATGTTGCGCCGGGAATGGACTGATGCGGACGCGACAGGCGCCATTGCCCTGTCTTTGGATCCGGCCCCGCGCCTTCCGAGGGCATAACGTCAAGGAGTACAGCGCCGCTTTTTATCAGTGCATCTACTTTATCAAGATCGACGCGCGTACCTCCGGGGACGGTTTCGGGTACCGCCGCGCGGTAGTGGGCCATCCGGTAACCCGTGACGGGATCGAACGTTGGTTCTTCTTGTCCCGCCGATGCGGCTGCCGCGACTGAGATTGGTAGAGCCAGAACGATGAGACGATGACGCGTTTCCTAAGGCTCGCCATTTCGTTTCTGATCGGCATTAGGTCTCTCTATTTCGTCTCGGCGACTGCACAGGGCTGTCGGTTTTGATTGAATCATGGACAGCCAGCTCTGCCGTGCTTGTTTTCGGAAAAACCGCGTCCAGGCCTTCGCCGGGACAAGCTTTTTCCGGAACCACTCTAACGCCACAGCTTCATCCGAAGGCTGTGGTCGCAACGATGTTCGACCACGTAACGCGGCTAACCAGTCGCAGCAAAAATGTAACTGTATTACAAAAAAGGCAAAATGTGCTGTTACACTATTTGGCAATTCAGCCAAACCGATGCGACCCATAGATTGCTGGCAATGGGGCTGCGTCCAAGGCTCTGGCAGGAAACGCGACTGAAGGACACTCAACTCAATGCAGAATCGCAAATTTGTATTGGCCTTGCTGGCGGCAGCTGGTGTGGTCGCAGGGTCGGTTTCGGCGGTTTTCGCCCATGGCGATGTCACCCCGCAACCGATCGACACAGCCGGACTTGATGCACTTAACGAAGGCGAGTGGCTCCCGGAGAACCCCTATCGGGGTAATGCCAAGGCGGTCGAAATCGGGTCGTCCGGCTATAATCAGAACTGCGCGCGTTGCCACGGGCTGCAGGTCATCTCCGGCGGACTTGCGCCGGATTTGCGTTTTCTCGAAGCCGGCAAAATTGGCGACGAATGGTTCATGGAGCGCATTCGCCATGGTGCCAGGAAACCAGATGGCTCAACCATGATGCCGGCCTTTGAAGGTCTCATCAATCAGGAAGCGATGTGGGCGATCCGCACCTACGTTGAAACCGTTCCAAAGGAATGAAGATGCGCTTCCATCATACGGTAGCTGTGGCTTGGTTGGCGATGGTGTTTGCGGCTCCGGCGGCGAACGTTCAGGCCCGGCCGCTAGATGAGGTCATCGCTGAAAAGTCCCTCAAAGTCATTCTTTACGATGACAACAGGCCATTTTCCTGGACCGACGGAGATGTAGTCAAAGGCATCGATGTCGATTTGGCGCGCTCGCTCGCGCAAGAACTCGGTGTCAAAGCCGACGTCATTCTTCGCATGCAAAGCGAGAGGGCCGACGGAGATGTACGTTCCAACATTATCCGCGGACCGCTGACAGGCGGCGGCACGGGTGACGTCATGCTCCATCTGCCTTTCGACGACGATTTTGCGGCGAAATTCAAGGAAGCCGTGTTCGTCAATCCCTACTTTGAAGAGCGGATTGTGCTGGCGATCAACCCCAAGCGCATTCCGGCGGATGCGAATTTCGAGATTTTCAAGAAAGAGAAAATTGGTGTGAAGCTTGCGACCGTCGCCGACTATTTCTTGATGGGGTTTGAAGACGGGGCACTGGTCAACAACATCTCACATTATGTCCGCGACCCTGTTGGCGTGAAGGAATTCGTCGATGGCGAAACCGCGGCGATCCTGGGCGTGCGCTCGGAGACAGAAGGACTGCTTCACGATTCCGGCGTCACGGCGACAATTGTCGAGCCCGACATGACGGGCATAATCCGCAAGAGCTGGGTTGTCGGCATGGCTGTCAATGACAAGAGTTGTGACCTGGGTGAAGCCCTCGGAAAGGCACTGGAAAAGCTCAAAAGTTCCGGCGAATTAGCCAAGATCTTTGCTACATACGGCGTAACGTATGTTGTGCCCCCGGCGAAGTGATAAAATGAAATAGTAACGCGGCCGCAAACTTGCGCTAACCGGAGTCTCCCATGACCACGCGATGGCCGCTTGCTTTAGGTTTTCTTCTGGCGCTGGGTACCTCAGCGTGGAGCGCAGACGCCGGTCCAGATCCGCTGCAATCGCCGGTTTGGAATGACTTGGCCAAGAAGACCTTTGGCGGTGCTGAAATCCAGTATGATGATCGCGTCAAAGTGCTTGTGCCGAAGGTGGTCGAAAACCAGGCGCAAGTTCCCGTCATCGCCGATGCACGCGCATTGCCGAATGTCGTAAAGTTGCTGATCATCGCCGATCTCAATCCGATCCAGCATGTGCTGACCCTGACGCCCGGTCCTGGCAAGGCAGAAGCCTTCATTTCATTCCGCATGAAAGTCGAACAGGCGACGCCGGTGCGCGCGGCGGCTTTGACATCAGATGGTGTTTGGCACATCGGCGGCGTGTTTTTAGAAGCTGCTGGAGGTGGTTGCTCGGCACCTGCAATGGCGCGTGGCGATGCCGATTGGACGGATACTCTTGGCATCGCACAAGGGCGCATGTGGCGCCACGAAGAAGGCGCGGCGCGGCTGCGGTTTCGCGTCCGTCACCCGATGGATACAGGCTTAGCCAAAGACAACACACCGGCGTTCTTCATCGAGAAATTCGACATCAAGGGAGCAGGCGGCGATCCGCTAGCGACGCTTGAGATGTTCGAACCTGTGTCGGAGGATCCGACCGTCACCATGGAGTTAAAAGTACCGCCGTCCGATGCTTCGGTTCATATCGATGGCCGCGATAACAACGGTACAATTTACCGTTCGACGGTTCCAGCGCCCTGGAATGAGAGTGCACTTTCCGGTCCCCTCGCGGCACGTTTGATTTGAGCCCGGAACTCTGATGCCCCGCTTATCCCGCCGAGAGTTGATCGCCGCAGGAGCGAGCTCAATAGCGGCGCCCCTGCTTCCAATGTTTGCCGCCGAGGCGGCGCCGCTCGTTTACAATTTGAAGCCGGCAAAAATAGGTGATGGCGTCTGGATGCTAGCCGGAGTGCCGGAAGTCATCACCCTCGAGAACGGAGGCGCCATCGCTAACATAACCATTCTCGACTCCAATGAAGGTGCCATCATTATCGACACGGGACCCTCGCGCCGCTTTGGCGAACAGCTTGCGGCTGTCGCAAAGGAGCTGACCGGCAAGAGTGTTGCCCGCGTTTATGTCACGCACTTTCACCCCGACCACGTCTTCGGCAATCAAGCATTTGCAGCTGAGAAAATCGCAGCCCCCAAAGGCGTCATCGATGGTTTACAGCAAGCCGGGAACAGCTTTTCAGACGCCATGTACTACATTGCGCGTGATTGGATGCGTGGGACCGAAATCGTGCTGCCGCAAAAGGCCGTCGAGACGGGTGTCGAAGAAATTGGCGGCCGCCGGCTGAACCTCTTTGCGCTCGCAGGCCACACGCCGTCCGATCTTGCCGTCTATGAAGAGAAATCGGGTTTATTGATCACGGGAGATCTCGCGTTCCTCGATCGTGCGCCAACAACGCCACACGCAGATATCTCAGTTTGGAACACAACGCTCACGCAGCTTGAAGGATTGCAGCCCGCGAAAATTATTCCCGGTCATGGTCCTGCCGAAAACGGGCTGCGCGCGATTGCGCAAACCCGCGAGTGGCTCGAAGTGGTCGAAGCAATCGTCACGAAGGCGTTCGAGAAAGGGCTCGATATTCTTGAGGCTGCAGCTGAGCCGCTGCCGCGAAGCCTCGAAGAAATAACGCTATCCCGCTACGAATTTGAGCGAACGGTGACGCACCTATATCCGAAATTGGAGGCCGCGCGCCTCCCGGGCGTGGGCAAAAAGGCCGACTAATTCATATTGCCAAATAGTCGTAATTGTCCCGTTCGGATGGCCTAGTCCCTCTGTACTATTTGCCAATAAGAGGCCGTATGACGCTGCGATAGTTTCCCGCACGGCAGAACTTCCCTGGCAAAAAACCGAACTTCATTCGGGCAAAGGAAGCAGCCCTATAAAGAACGAGGAGACACCCATGAAAGCATTGAAGTGGTATGCCACCGCGAGCGCATTTGCGCTGTCGGTCGCGTGCACTGTTCCTTCTCTTGCCGATGTCAAGATCGAAGACATCGTCAACGACGCGACGACAACGAATGACGTTGTGACCAACGGCCTCGGCAACAGCGGCCAGCGTCATAGCCCGCTCGCAGCTATCAACAAAGACAACGTCGGCAGCCTCGCTCCCACTTGGGCGATGTCGCTTGGCGGCGAAAAAATGCGCGGCCAGGAAGCTCAACCGCTCGTCAAAGACGGCGTGATGTACATTACCGGCTCTTACAGCCGCTTGTGGGCCATCGACGTCAAAACCGGCCGCGAACTCTGGCAGTACGATCATCGTTTGCCGGAAGGCATTCTGCCCTGCTGCGACGTTATCAATCGTGGTGCATCGCTGATCGGCGACAAGGTCATCTTCGGTACGCTCGACGCGAAGCTCGTCGCGCTTGACCAGAAGTCCGGCAAAGTCGTTTGGACCAAGGAAATCGGCGACTTCAAGGCCGGCTTCTCCTACTCGGCCGCTCCGCTGATCGTACCAACGAAGGCGCACGGCCCGCTCTTGCTTAATGGCGTTTCGGGTGGCGAATTCGGCATCGTTGGCCGTGTTGACGCGCGCAGCGTCGAGACCGGCGAAATCGTCTGGTCGCGTCCTACGATCGAAGGTCATGTCGGTACGCTCAAAGGCAAAGACTTGTCGATGACCGGCAAGAAGAACGAAAGCTGGCCTGGCGATCTTTGGAAGACCGGCGGCGGCGCAACCTGGCTCGGCGGTACGTTTGACTCTGACACGGGTCTCGCATTCTTCGGCACCGGCAACCCGGCACCGTGGAACAGCCACATGCGCCCTGGCGACAACAAGTGGACATGCGCACGCATCGCCATCGACGTTGAAACCGGCGACATCAAGTGGGGCTATCAGACAACCCCGAACGATGGCTGGGATTATGACGGCGTAAACGAAGTTGTTGCCTTCGACAAAGACGGCAAGAAGCTTGTCGCTACTGCCGACCGTAACGGCTTCTTCTATGTTCTCGATCGTGCGACAGGCGCCTTCCAGGGCGGCTATCCATTCGTTGAGAAGATCAGCTGGGCAAAGGAAATCGGCAAGGACGGCCGTCCGGTCTTCGATCCGGCCAACCGCCCGGGCGATCCGAAGAAGTCGGCTGATGGCAAGAAGGGTTCGGCCGTGTTTGCTGTTCCGAGCTTCCTCGGTGGCAAGAACCAGATGCCAATGGCTTACAGCCCGCAGACCGGCCTCTTCTACGTTCCGTCGAACGAATGGGGCATGGACCTGTGGAACGAGCCCGTTGCCTACAAGAAGGGCGCGGCCTACCTCGGCGCCGGCTTCACCATCAAGCCGATCTTCGATGACCACATCGGCGCTCTGAAGGCCATCGATCCGATGACCGGCAAGATCGTTTGGTCGAACAAGAGCAAATCCCCACTGTGGGGCGGCGTTCTGACGACCGCTGGCGGTCTTGTGTTCTACGGAACGCCAGAAGGCGATCTCAAGGGTGTGGATGCTGCAACCGGCAAGGAGCTTTGGAGCTTCAACACCGGTTCGGGCATCGTCGCTCCTCCGATCACCTGGGAACAGGACGGCGAGCAGATGATCTCGGTCGTCTCGGGCTGGGGTGGCGCTGTGCCGCTCTGGGGCGGCGAAGTTGCCAAGACCGTATCGAACCTCAACCAGGGCGGTATGGTTTGGACCTTCAAAATGCCGAAGAAGATGGCCGCGCAGTAACGTCTATCACGGACTAACAGAGAATATTTTTTTGGGGCGCGCCGATGCAATGGCGTGCCCCATTTCTTTTTTGCGGCGGACGTGGGGCGGACAAGGGAAAGTCTCTTAGGATCGCGAAGTTGGGATCTCGAAGTTGGGATCGCGAAGTATGCCAATCTGGAGAACGAGCCGGTAGCGCCAGCTTTCAAACGTTGGTTGGCCGCCGGTTCTGGCGGATTGACGTCGGCGTTTGCCCGAACCAGCCGCGGGCCGCGCGCGAAAATGCGCTAAGTTCGGAAAAGCCAAGAATGAACGCGACCTCGGTCATCGGTATATCGGTATCAGCGAGGAAATGCTGGGCCATGCGCTTGCGCGTTTCATCAACTATTTTCGAGAAAGTTGTGTTTGCCGCCGCAAGTTTGCGCTGAAGGGTGCGCTCAGTGATGTTGAGCGACTTGCTCGCGTGTTCCGGTGTTGCAGTTCCCTTTGAGAGCGACTTGACGACAAAAGCCGAAATCGAGTTGATTAGGCTGTCCTCGCTGGACTTGAGCTTCAAGAGCAAATCGCCGACCTGTTCAAGTTCGGCAAAGAGGTGGGGATCGGCACCGGGAATGGGTCGCGAAAGATCGCGGGCAAGAAAGCCAATTCTATTCACGGGCGCATTGAAATGAAGGTCGGGCCCCAATATCTGATTGAAGCTGCCGCGCGAACGGGGTTGCGGCCGCTCAAGTTCAATGCGTATCTGAAGTAGAGGGTCGTCGACGATCTGGCGGACCCTGACGACAACGGCGGCGACCTGAAGATCGACAAACTGCATCCGGCATCCCGTGTCATGCCGGAAGGCAAACGTGACCCAACCTAGTCCGCTGCTGTCGTCGAAGCTGGCCGTGTAGGCGTTGGTGATAAGGCCAAGGTATTTCGAAGAAGCTATTGCTTCCGCACGCAGGGTCGCGGCGTTGGTCGTCAGATAATGATAAATGCCGGTCAACCGCGCCGGCAGTGTTGCGGCCAGCCGAACGCTAAAGTCTTCGCAGCCTGTTCGTTGGCTGGCGCTTTCAAGCAAGTTGAGAAAGTCGGAAAACTGGAGTTCACCTTCAGGCAGCTTCGCCGCAGTTAGATCGATGCCGCACTCGCGGGCCAGTTCTTCGACGTTTATGCCGTTGGCGGCGGCGAATGCCCCGACGAGATGCAAAAGCCGTGAACTGATGGTCCTGTCGCGCTGCATGCCACCAGCCGTGCCAATTCAAACGCGGCCCGATAACCGCAGTTTGCGGAATACGTCAGTGAAAGTGACGTGTCCAGAGCGTCGTCCATCCGAGCTGCCGATCCGCGAATCAAAGTCAAACATTTGTCGTGCAGCGTCAAGCCAACCGCCGCGTTGTTGCGTAATTTTAGGTTGTGGTCGTGAGGTCCTCCCCGCAGGACTGGCTGGCACCACTTAGAGCGGGTGCTCCCGAAGACATCGGGAGCACCCGCTCAGTTTTTGCCCGGCGCTAATAGGCCGGTGCTTGCAATCGCATGAGCCCGCCTTGAAGCCATTAAGCGCCTAGTGGTCAATAGTTGGTTGAGTTAGCGGCATTTCCGGCAGAGACGCTTGAGCACCCACGGTAACTGCATTGATCGGTTGCTGGCACTCAACCCTTGACACTGCTAACAAGCCGCCACATATACGGGGGACGTTGAGAGTGGATCCCGTGGCGACATGGGCGATCTGCTTTCGCGCTATTCATCCAGGTCATTCGCGACGTTTGGCTTGGCTGCAAGATCCAATTAAAATCTTATAGATATCAAGAGGTTGAGTCCATGAAGTTCCGTCCTCTCCACGATCGCGTGGTAGTGAAGCGCCTTGAGGAAGACACCAAGACTGCCGGTGGCATCATCATTCCCGATACCGCCAAGGAAAAGCCCCAGCAGGGTAAAATCGTGGCCGTTGGCGCCGGCGCGCGCGACGAAACCGGCAAGGTTATCCCGCTCGACGTCAAGGCCGGCGACACGGTCCTGTTCGGCAAATGGTCCGGCACTGAAGTCAAGATCGACGGCGACGATCTCCTCATCATGAAGGAAAGCGACATCCTCGGCGTGCTTGAAGGCAACGCTAAGGTCAAAGCCGTCGCCTAATTATTGAACGCACCCCTCTCTTTTTGCTTTACCCCAGGAGTAGCCGCACATGGCTTCTAAAGACGTAAAATTCGGCCAAGACGCACGCGAGCGCATGCTGCGTGGCGTCGATATTCTTGCCAACGCCGTGAAAGTGACGCTCGGTCCCAAGGGCCGTAACGTCGTCATTGAAAAGTCGTTTGGTGCACCGCGCATCACCAAGGACGGCGTCACTGTCGCCAAGGAAATCGAGCTCGAAGACAAGTTCGAGAACATGGGCGCTCAGATGCTGCGCGAAGTGGCATCCAAGACTGCTGATCTCGCAGGCGACGGCACGACGACGGCAACGGTTCTTGCTCAAGCGATCGTGCGCGAAGGCGCAAAGTCGGTTGCAGCTGGCGCCAACCCGATGGACTTGAAGCGCGGCATCGACATGGCAGTTGCTGCCGTTGTTGACGAGCTGAAGTCGAAGTCGAAGAAGGTGACCTCGAACGATGAAATCGCCCAGGTCGGCACCATTTCGGCCAACGGCGACACCGAAATCGGCCAGCGCATTGCCGAAGCCATGAAGAAAGTCGGCAACGAAGGCGTCATCACCGTTGAGGAATTGAAGAGCCTTGAAACCGAACTCGATGTCGTTGAAGGCATGCAGTTCGACCGCGGCTATCTCTCGCCATACTTCATCACCAACGCCGACAAGATGACTGTTGAACTCGAAAGCCCCTACATCCTGATTTTCGAGAAGAAGCTGTCTGGCCTCCAGGCCATGCTGCCGATCCTCGAAGCCGTTGTTCAGGCCAGTAAGCCGCTTTTGATCATCGCTGAAGACGTCGAAGGCGAAGCACTTGCAACGCTCGTCGTCAACAAGCTGCGCGGCGGCCTCAAGGTCGCGGCCGTCAAGGCACCGGGCTTCGGTGATCGCCGCAAAGCGATGCTCGAAGATATCGCTATTCTGAGCGGCGGTACCGTGATCTCGGAAGATCTCGGCATCAAACTTGAGACGGTAACGCTCAAGGATCTCGGCCGCGCGAAGAAGGTCACGATCGACAAGGAAAACACCACGATCATCGACGGCGTTGGCAAGAAAACCGAAATCGAAAGCCGCGTGAAGCAGATTAAGGCGCAGATCGAGGAATTGACCTCGGACTACGACCGCGAGAAGCTGCAAGAACGTCTTGCGAAGCTGGCTGGCGGCGTGGCCGTGATCAAGGTCGGCGGCGCGACCGAAGTTGAAGTTAAGGAACGCAAGGACCGCGTCGACGACGCGCTGCATGCAACCCGTGCCGCTGTTGAAGAAGGCATCGTGCCCGGCGGCGGTGTTGCACTGCTGCGAGCGATCAAAGCTCTCGATGCGGTGAAGGCCGAGAACGAAGATCAGAAGGTTGGCATCCAGATCGTGCGCAAGGCGCTTCAGACGCCGGCCCGCCAGATCTTCACCAACTCGGGCGAAGATGGCTCTGTCATCGTCGGCAAGATCTTGGAAAACAGCAAGTACGCCTTCGGGTACAACGCACAGAGCCATGAGTACGGCGATCTCGTCGCTCAGGGCGTTATTGACCCGACAAAGGTCGTCAGATGCGCACTGCAGGACGCAGCGTCCGTTGCAGGCCTTCTCATCACCACGGAAGCTATGATCGCTGAACTTCCCAAGAAGGAAGCTGGCGGCCACGGTGGTCATGGTCATGGCGGCGGCGGCGGAATGGGCGGCATGGGCGACATGGGCTTTTAAACTCAGTCACTTTCATTCCAACTCAGAATACGGAAAGCCCTGCAGCGATGCGGGGCTTTTTTGTTTTTGTACGGTGCGAGGCCGGTTTTGCGTTGCGGGAGTGCTCGCGTTGAACCGAACGCATCACAAAAATTTTCTTTGTGCAGAACCGCTGCTACCGTTTCGCCGCGCCAAATATTCATGTACTTTTATTCTTGCGCATTACTGAAAAATTGGAATCACGCATCAGCATGAACAGTCATGCGCCGATGAATACCTGAACTTTACCCGCTTTCCAAATAGAAAGGAAGACTAGATGTCCGACGATGTCTTGGCCAAGCTCAATGGGTTACGCGATGATGTTCGCGCGCGCATTGAAGCGACGACCGACTATAAATCGCTGATGGCTGTAGAGAAGGCGATTGGGGAAATCAGGGCCCTCTTCCCCGCCGTTGCTGCCGCCGCCCCCGACGCGACGGCTGTTGAAGTCAGCACTGCCGAGCAAGCGCCTGCGGAGGCCGCAGTCGAAGTAGCCGAAGTCACCGCGACGGAAGCTGTTTCCGAAGATGTGGCCGCCGCAGAAACGGCAGGGACAGAAGCAGCGAGTGAAGCCGAAGACGCATCAGAAGCTGTCACGGCTGAAGCCGCCGAAGCCACAGTGGCGGAAGAAGCCGCCGCGGAGGAAGCCCCAACAGAGGCGGAAGTTGCAGCAGATGCTGCCGCCACCGACCCTGCAGAGGCCGCACCCGAAGCGCCAGTCGCCGAGGTCCGGGCCGGCGAGGCCGGGGCCGACGAGGTCAAGGTTCCAGAAATACCTGCTGAAGATCGCCCCCTCGTTGCCGAACTGGTGGCTGCTGCCGCAGAGCTTCCACCCGCGAATTCCAGCACGACGCCTTAACTTTGCAAGTCCGCCAGACCTTCAACAAGTCCGCCAGTCCTTCAACACGCCTTCACCTGCTCCGGAGCGATCCGGGGCTTTTTTTGTTTGTACGCGGTATTCTAGCGCCGCAGCACGGCATAGGCTGTGTAGCCACTACGCATTTCTTCGAAGCTTAGAGATAGCCCATGGCGTTTGGCGGCGGCTTGAAGGACGACTTCGAGGTCGCGGCGCGGTGTGACGTTGTAATGTGCAAGAAAGCGCAGGAACGCGGCGCGCGGCAGCGCCGGCATGCGGTCCATGCGGCCAAAATCGACAACGTGCAGTTGCCCGCCGGGCGAAAGTTGCTGAACACTTTGTTCGATGGCTAACGGCCAGTCTGGGATCATTGAGAGCGCATAGGAAATGAAAATGCGGTCGGCGGAGGCTAGGCCAAACATCTGATCGAGATTGAAGGCTGTGGCGTCGCCTTCGGCAAGATTGACGCGGGCGTCTACCCCCTTGCGGTTGATGGAGGCCTTCGACGTTGCCAGCATCTCGCGCGAAATGTCGAAGCCGTAGAGCGGCGACGCCGGAAAGGCCTCAGCCGCACGCAACAGGTTCCACCCCGTACCACATGCCACTTCGACGATGGAGCCGCCGCGCTGCGGTTTCAAATTGGCGATGAGGCGGCGGCGCCAGAACAAGTAGTGCGTTCGGGTGTAATCGTAGATGTGCCGCTGGAACCGGTACTGGCGGTCCATTTTCTCGGCAGCTGATGTGGCGATCATTGTTGAGCCCCTTATGCAGCTTTTGTGTAGAGGTGGAATCCGCCGTAGATGGCTGAGCGGTCGCGGGCGAAGAGTTCGGCGGAGCGCGCAGCCTCGTAGTGCCAGACATCGAGAATGGTAGTGGCAATGCGCCCGGGAAGAATTGATTGTTCTCCAGCGGTGCGGAAGATCACACGGGCGCCTGGGCGGGCAGTGCGTGTGATTTCGCGCCAAAGCGTGTTGAGCGTCTCGTCGTCCATCCAATCCTGCGCGTCGAGCAGAACGTAGCGGTCGAGGCTTTCGGAGGGCTCACGGCCAAGGAAGTGGATCATGTTTTCCTTGAGCGGCGTGATGCGGTTGACGCGCGATTTTACAGCCATGAAATTTTCTTTTTCAAGGTAAGGCGGGCATGAGCCGCGCGCGTCGTCCTCGTAACGCCGTCCGAACGCCTGCCAGGCGAAATAATTGTCCTTGAGATCGAAATCGCAGGCGAGGCGTTCGACGCGCTCCTTGAGAACGTCGGTCATGACACGTTTACCGTTGTCACAAAGCGCATCGTACTGGGCTGGCGGAATGCCGAGTCCAAACAGTGACGCAGGGTTCGACATGACCCAACGGACAATTTTTAAGTCGAATATCGGCGCGAAGTGCTTATCAAAAATCTGGCGCTGCTCGTCGCGCGTCTTGGCCTTCAAGATCATGGAGGGGTCAACACCGAGTGCGCGGGCTGCGAGATGAACCGTAGCGATGAAGCGGCCAAGCAGCCCAAATCGGAAAAAGTTGCGAGAGAATCTGGAAATGCGGCGCCTTCCGCTAAAATCTCGCCCTTCCCAATAGGCGCGTGTACCGGCATCGAGGGTTGGACGAAGCAATTCGTCATAGAGGCGCGCGTTGCGCCAATCTCTGGATGTCCCGAAAAAGCGGTAAAAAGAATTGTGGTTCGGCAACGTTTTGGCCGCTGCTAATTTCAAATTCAGCAGCGCGATGTGCGTTTCGTTGAGATCGACGGCGTAGATCTTGGACGGATTGGCCGTCAGATAGCTCAGCGCGTTGCACCCACCCGATGCGATTGTCATCATGCGCGATGTAGATTGCAGATCCAGTGCTTCCATGTCTATCCGCGGATCTTCCCATATCTGCGGATATACCATCGAGCGGAAGGCGAACGTGAACGTGCGTTCGAGAAATCCAGTGACGCTCAGACCATCATTTTGATGTACCGCTTCGCTGAGCAAGTCGGCACTTGATCTGTAGAGTGCGTCGGTGGCGGGACTAGAGGTCATGATTTGCCGGCCTTTCGGTTGAGTCTGAAAGCTCTCTTAGGGTTCATGCAGCGGATTCGAGTTGTGGCCGTGCGGCGATACAGGCGCTAACTTTCTGGGGCTTTTCCTTAAGCCAGCGGATAATTTCCAAAGTGCCGTCGTGGCGCTCGGCGATGGCCGTGCAGCTTTCGACCCAGTCGCCGGAGTTCAGGTAATGGATACCGTCGATGTAACGGCTGTTGGCATGGTGGATGTGGCCGCATATCAGACCGTCGACACCGCGCCGGCGCGCCTCGGCGGCAAGCGCTTCCTCAAATTCGCCGATGAAATTGACGGCCGACTTGACGCGTTGTTTGAGGAAATTGGAGAGCGACCAGAATTCGAAACCGAATAGCCGGCGTGCCCAATTGAGGGGAGTGTTGAGTGCCAGCGCGATTTCGTAAGACCGGTCGCCGAGAAACGCGAGCCAGCGCGCATAACGGATGATGATGTCGAACTCGTCACCATGCAGGACCAGATACTTCTTGCCCCCCGCCGTTTCGTGAATGGCGTCGCGGCGCACTTCGATGCCGCCAAAGTCCATGCCACAGACGTCGCGGATTCCGTCGTCGTGATTACCGGGAATGAAAACTACTCGCGTCCCTTTTCGGGCTTTGCGTAGAATTTTTTGAAGCACGTCGTTGTGCGACTGCGGCCAGTGAGGTCCGCGGCGAACTTTCCAGAAGTCGATGATATCGCCGACGAGGAAAAGGGTTTCTGTCTCGACACAGCGGAGAAATTCGAGCAGTTCGCTGGCCTGGGCGGAGCGGGTGCCCAAGTGAACGTCGGATATGAAAACCGTGCGGTAGCTCGACGTTTCACTCGGCCTTGTCACGTTCCCGCTCCCATGAGCGTTGCCCTCGATGCCCCCGTAGGACCGGATTCATGTTTCAGGCGTGTGACAGTTGCCTCCGGGGAGGCGCGGCGCGTGCGCGCGTTCAATATTCAAAGGTTCTGAGCACATGGGTTGTCTCAGATTTTCGAGGCCCCACATTAAATCGGTCGCAAGCCTCAACCTGAAGGAGGACGGACATGATGCAAGCAACGGAAATTCAGGCGCATGCACGCAAGTTGCAGGAAAGCTTTGGCGCGAAAGCGGCCTTGGAAGCGGCCCAAAAGGCTAAGCTTCTCGAGGATAAAGGCGAAAGGGACGAGGCTGCCGATTGGCGGCGCATCGAGGCGGCCTTAAAACAATCAAGTGGTCCGCGCGCGAGCTAACATGCTTAATTCCGCCGGGCCTATTTGAAAAAAAACAGGGCGCATATGCGCCCTGTCCTGTTCAAAAGCCCAAGCCTCGCCAAACCTCGAATGGCGAGGTCTTGCTGTCCGGTCCCATTGATTAGGGCGACATACGATTAAATACGCGCTCCCATAAGAACATCAGAGCGGTATTCATCATGCCAACTACCAGGAAAGCGGTTGCAATCGTGGTTGCTGAGCCATCAGGCAAGCCGAAATCATCGGACGCAAACGCGACCGCCATTCCGGAAAAGACACTGATAAGTGCGAGAACAGCAAACATGACTTGGACAAACCTCAGCGAACGTGCCCGCTCGCGGTCAACGTGGTCCATAGGGATACCTCAACGCAGTACAATTGTTCCCAGCCCGGTGACCGTAGCCTGGGTTCGCGCGGAGTAAAAGAAAATTTTAACGGTTTTTTAACCGCGGTTAACGAGATCGCTCAGGATTTTCGAGTGCAGCGCGGGATCGTTGGGAAAATCTTCCTGGATCCACCATGTCTCAAAGGCTCGGAGAATTTCGCCAACGCGGGGCCCAGGAGGCACGCCCAGGCCGATAATGTGGGCGCCCTGCACAGGTAGCACCGGTGCCTTCCAACGCGCTGGTAGGTACGTCCGCTCTATTCGCAGTGCATCATTTGGCGCGGCCTGTGACGCTGCCCATGCCACTAAAGAACCACGCCAGAACGTCTCGGGGCCACAGGCGTAAAGCCAAGCGCGTGCCGCTTTTTCGGGCGTTGCCGGATCATAAGCCGCGTTTGGCTTGGCGGCGCCTTCGAGGATATCGCCATCTCTGTTCGCGAGACGCAGGCGCGAGGCGAGTGGACGTGCCCTGCCAGGGTTATCGAGAGCCAGTGCCGCAAGGCGCGTCCAGCGATCAGCCGTTTGCCCTGTTCCGGCTTCGATGCGGGCGAGACGCGATAAGCGATCGGGAAAAGCCGCCGCGCCAAAGACGATTTCGAGAATGCCGCTTGAAGCCATGTCAGCATGCGATCTCTGCGGCGCGCGGGGCGTCGAGCAGTTTCATGATTTCCGCGCCAACGCGTTCTGACGAAAGTTGTGTCAGGCCGGCTTTGAGTGCCGTGCAGGCTGCGAACCCATCGGGATCGGGGCGGCCTTGTCCATATTGAGCGGTAAATCGAAAGAAGCGGAGAATCCTCAAATAGTCTTCGCGGATGCGATCGTTGGCGTCGCCGATGAAGCGAACGCGCTGGTCTTTGAGATCGGCGAGGCCGCCAACAGGATCATAGATGGTGCCATCGGGGGCAACATAGATAGCATTGATCGTAAAGTCGCGGCGCATCGCGTCTTCGCGCCAGTCGTCTGTGAAGGCAACGACGGCCCGGCGTCCGTCCGTTTCAACGTCGCGGCGCAGAGTTGTGACTTCGAATGCAACGCCATCCGCAACGACAGTGACAGTGCCGTGCTCAATGCCGGTCGGATGAACGGCGAGACCGGCCTTGGTGGCAATTTCGGTGACAACTTCGGGCAGGGCGGGAGTGGCGAGGTCGATGTCTGAAATTGGCCGCCCGAGAAGCGCGTTTCTCGTGGCACCACCGACGACGCGGAGCTCCGCCGCCGACTTTGCAAACGCCGCGAAGACTTTTGCAAGTGCTGGTGAATTTAGCCAGGCCGCATCGGCAAACGCGTGCCGCGTTGTTGCGGTGTTGGAGCGTTCTGTGCTCATTTGGACATCGCGCCGCTATTTTCTCTTGTCGCTGCCGTTGCCGGAATTGAGGGTTCCATCGCTATAGGACGGCGGGGTGTAGGCCTCACGGGGGTCATGTCCCGACTTTGTGGAAAACACGGCAAGGGATGCGATCATCAACGCGGTTCCGGTGGCAAAAAGTTTGAGAAGTGGCGCATCGCGGATGACGGCGCTCAGACCCGGCCAATCGTTGCGGATGAATGCAATGAAGGCGAGGTACAAAAGCGAAGGAATCAGGAAAAAAAACAAATTTTCTATGACAATGCGGATCATGCCGTAAACAATCTCCGGTGCAAGGTTCGGATGATTCCGGCCGTTGCACCCCATATATAGCGTTCCTTGTAGGGCATCGCATGGAAGCGACGGTCGGCGCCACGCCAAAATCTGCTGTCGATGCGGTGATTACGTGTGTCCATGAGGAATTCAAACGGGACTTCGAAAACGTCCGCGACTTCAGAGGCGTCAGGAGTAAGGCTGAAGCCGGGTTTGATGGCAGCGATTACGGGCGTGACCAGAAATCCAGTGCCCGTGCGGTAGGGTTCGATATAGCCGAGTGGCTCAATGAAGTGGATGTCGAGACCGATTTCTTCACGCGCCTCGCGCAGTGCTGCGGCCAGGGGGCCTTGGTCGGCGACTTCAATCTTGCCGCCGGGAAATGCGATCTGACCGGCGTGTTGAGCAAGGTGGGCTGTCCGCTCGGTCAAGAGAACACTCAGTCCCTCGCTGCCGGTGATCAGCGGAACGAGTACGGCTGCTGCTGTAAGCGGCGTGCCGGGGGGCTCATTGTCGGCATCGGGATTGAGATCAAAGTCGCTTGGGCAATCGGCTGAATGGTCTTGACCAAGGGGCTCGGACAGCAGTTTCCTGGCCAATTCAGCCAGATCCTGCTCGCGCGTATAATTCGGTCGATTTGGCAATGAAAGCGGCGGCATAGTCCAAGTCTAGCACAGGTAGGATCGTTAAAATTAAGGTGTTTGCGTCCTGAATCACGATACGGTCAAAGTCTAAGGCGACGGTGAAGCCGATTCGGCAATTTTTGACGAGGGTTGATAGGTGACAAGCGGACGGAAACGGGGCGTGTTTCAAACGGCATTCCTTGTGGTGGCGCTTGCAGGATTCGCTTGGTCAAATGCGGTGTCGGCCATGTCGACGGCCGACTTTATCGCTTCCTTATCAGAACGTGAAGTCAGCGCATTTCAGGAATGGAAAGCGGCACGCCGGGAGTATGAAGGGCAGCTCGACACCTATTGGGAAAAGGTCGACGAGAAGCGTCAGGCCCGCAAACCAAAGCGCGCCGCCAAGCTGGCCTTCGACAGCAATGACTATGTCATGAGTTTTCCGCCCAACTATAAGGGCCCGAAACTCGGGTCTGAACTTGCGAAAAAATACGAAAAATTTCTCGACGATCAGCAAAAGTCGCAGCCGGTTCCGCCAAAGGAACTCCCAACTGTCGCCGATTATCTCGATGCCGCCAAGCGCGTCTACAACTTTATTCCCGACCGGGTGAGCGAGAAAGAATTCAAGCGCCGTTATGCCGAAGAGGCTCTGGCGCTGGGGTTGACCAAGGAACAGGTAGTCCGTGTCTATGCCCTTGAGACCGGTGGCAATGGCACTTACGACATGCAGTCTGGTATTCACCCGATCAAGAAAACCGGCCGCGCGATCTCGAGCGCGATTGGTTACGCGCAATTGCTTGACGCCAACTCAGTCGATGAACTGGCCCAGCACGGCAATCAGTTTGTCGAGCGCCTCGCCGAGAAGTTGCGTAATCCGAACTTGACCGCAGAGCGGCGTGCGGCCTTGAAAGCAAAGCTGGCGGCACTGAAGCACATGATCGTCAACGTTAAGCGCGTGCCAAAGAATTGGGAGGCCGATCAAGCCTACGCCAAGACGCCAAAAGGCATGGGCATGCACACGCTCAATCTCGACGGCGACATCGGGCCGGTGCTGCAAGCCAACAAGTTGAAGGGTTTAAAAGATACCGCTGAAAAATTTGGCCGCTCAACGCTTGCCGGCCATGAAATGGAAGCCATGAATTTGGCGGGCCCCGTTACCGGCCTCGAAATGATGTTGCCAGTTGGACAGAAGGCGCCGGTAACTAATTTCTTCGCGCGGCGTGCCTACTACGTCAACAAAATGGTTGTTGGCCTGACGGGCGAGCAGCTTTTGGCTGAACTTGACCGGCGTATGACGGACAGTGTGCGGGAGGCTGGCGCCATTGAATTCGCCGCTGCCTTCGACAGTGTCGTTGCCGCGAGAACTGCGGGCCGGTAACTCGGCTTTTTACTGCTCAATTCCCAGCTATGAGGCCAAGTTCAGGCTATGACGCTAGGCGTTGCGACTGGCGTTTCCCGCCTGGGTTCATGGCCCGTGCCGCGCTGACGATTGCCGCCGTGTCCAGCCCATGTACACGGTAGACGTCTGCAATCGTGCCGGTTTGGCCAAACTCTTCGACGCCGAGTGCTGTGACGCGGTGGCCAAGAACGCTGCCGATCCAGGCCAGAGTTGACGGGTGCCCATCGAGAACCGTGACGATGTTGCATTCACGGGGTAGACCGCTGAGCAGCTTTTCTATGTGGCTTGACGATTGCACATTGCCTTTGCGGCGTTCGCGGCACGCGGCGTTCCAGCCAGCGTGTAATCTGTCATACGAGGTGACCGCGAGCAGTGCACAATCGTCGCCCGCCGCGTCCAGCTGCGTGATTGCGTCGTGTGCTTCGGGCGCGACTGTGCCCGCATAGGCGATGACTGTTTGGGTTGAAGCCGTGGGGCGACGGAGCCAATAGCCTCCAGCAATGATGTCAGACGCTAACTCTGGGGTCATATCGCGTTTGGGTTGATCGATGGTCCGTGTTGATAGACGCAGATATACCGAGCCGCCGGAAGCATCTGTGCCCTGTGACGTGGCACCAGTGCCGTCCCGCTGCATATAGTCGAAACCCCAGGCCATGATGGCCGCGAGTTCGTCCGAATAGCCCGGTTCGAACGTGGCAAGGCCTGGCTGTGACATGCCGATCAACGGCGTGCCAATCGATTGATGTGCGCCACCTTCTGGAGCGAGTGTCACGCCGGCTGGCGTCCCCGCGATCATGAAACGCGCATCCTGATAACACGCGTAGTTCATGGCATCGAGGCCGCGGCAGATGAAGGGATCGTACACGGTGCCGATGGGGATTAGGCGCTCGCCATTGATGTCATGCGAGAGGCCGAGCGCAGACAGCAGGATGAACAAGTTCATTTCCGCTATACCGAGTTCGATGTGCTGGCCTTTGGGAGAGAAGTCCCAGGTGTAGCTGGAGGCGATTTTTTCTTGCTTGAAAACGTCGGCGACGGCATCGCGCGCAAATAGGCCGCGCCGGTTGACCCAGGAGCCGAGATTGGTCGAGACGGTTACGTCGGGAGATGTGGTGACGATCCGGCTGGCGAGTTCGTCAGAGGACCGCGCAAGGGCGTTGAGGATCAAGCCAAAGGATTGCTGCGTCGACATCTGCGAAAGGCGCGGGCATTCGAGAGCCTCGGGGACCGTGATTTTGGGTGCGGTTCGGCGGCGCGGGCCGGTCGCGTTGAAGGGCACGGACGAGAGGAAATTCTCGATCTCCCCATTTGGCACGCTCATGCCTTCGAATTTATCCCACTCATGACCAGCGCGAATGCCAAGGCGCCCGCGCCATGCTTCGATTTGTGTTGGCGACATAAGGCCGGCGTGATTGTCTTTGTGGCCCTGGAACGGCAGGCCGATGCCTTTGATGGTGTAGGCGATGAAGCAGACAGGGCGGTCGTGATCGATGGCACGAAAGGCTTCGAGCACGCTCGCCATGTCATGCCCGCCGAGATTGGACATAAGTGCGAGTAGTTCCTCGTCGGTGCGGCGATTGATGAGTGTGCTAGCGTCTGCGTTCGATCCGATATCGGCGAGGATATGCTTGCGGAATGCGGCTCCGCCCTGGAAGCTCAACGCGGCGTAAAGCTGGTTTGGGCAGTCGTCGATCCAGGCCTTGAGTGCCGCGCCGCCCGGTTCGGCAAATGCGGCTTGCATGAGTTTGCCATACTTGATGATGACCACGTCCCAGCCAAAATTGTGAAAGGTGGATTCGTATTTTTGCCAGAGATCTTCGCGCACAACGGCGTCCAAGCTTTGCCGGTTGTAGTCGATGACCCACCACGTATTGCGGACGTTGTGCTTCCAGCCCTCGATTAAGGCCTCGTGGATGTTGCCTTCATCAAGTTCCGCGTCGCCGACGATGGCGATCATGCGGCCTTCAGGGCGGTCCTGCATCAGCCCATGTGCTTTGACGTAGTCCTGCGCGAGGGCGGCAAAAAGCGTCTGCGCGACGCCGAGGCCGACAGAGCCGGTTGAGAAATCAACGTCGTCGGTGTCTTTGGTGCGCGAGGGATACGATTGCGCGCCCTTATAGCCGCGAAAATTTTCAAGTTTTTCGCGCGTTTGATTGCCGAGCAAATATTGGATGGCGTGGAACACTGGACTGGCGTGCGGCTTGACGGCGACGCGATCTTGAGGACGGAGGACGTCGAAATAGAGCGCGCTCAGGAGGGTCGAGGACGACGCGGATGAAGCCTGGTGTCCGCCGACTTTGAGGCCGTCGCTGCCCTCTCTGATGTGGTTGGCGTTGTGGATCATCCAGGACGAGAGCCAGCGGACTTTGCTTTCGAGGGCGGTCAGGAGTTCGAGTTTTCGCGCGGTGTCCGTCATGGCCCACTCCAAGAGTTGCTCTGCTTGGCTTAAAAATAGCCCCGGAGCGGCGGTGATGGATGCCAATTTATCCTTGAAAAACGCCATGAAAGGGATGACAACACCATTTTTATATATAAAAATCGGTGAACCATGCCAAAAGTTGAACTCGACGCAGTGGACCGCAAGATTCTGGCGCAACTGCAAAATGACTGCCGGATCACGATGCAGGACCTTGCCGACAAGGTCGGACTGACAGCGTCGCCATGTCATCGCCGCGTCAGGGCGCTGGAAGAGCAGGGCGTTGTGAAGCGCTACATCGCGCTCGTCGATCAAAAGGCCGTCGGTCTGCCCGTCAGCGTTTTTATTTCGATCAAGCTCGAACGGCAGAAGGAGGAAGACCTGCAGCGCTTCGCTCGAGCCATCTCGGGCTGGCCTGAAGTGCTGGAGTGTTATCTCATGACGGGCCATCGCGATTATCTGCTGCGTGTGGTGGTCGCCGATCTTTCGGAGTACGAGCAGTTTTTGAAGCAGAAGCTCACGCGGTTGTCGGGAATCTCGTCGATTGAATCGAGTTTTGCGCTCGATCAGATCAAGTATTCGATCGCGTTGCCGGTATGAGGAGACTGCTTCAAGGCCACTTCACAACCGGGGGCATGGACGAGAGAATACTGTCCACATTGCCGCCGGTTTTCAGCCCGAACATAGTGCCGCGATCGTATAGAAGATTGTATTCGACGTAGCGCCCGCGGCGGATCAATTGTTCCTCGCGCTGCGCGTCTGTGTAGGTGGCATTGTAGTTGCCGCGCACCAGCATCGGATAGACGCTCGCGAATGCGCGGCCGACGTCTTTGGTGAAGTCGAGGGCCGCGTCGAAACCACCGTCGGCGTCTGAAGGCGTCAGGTAATCGTAGAAAATTCCTCCAATGCCGCGCATTTCCTTGCGGTGCGGCAGATAGAAATACTCATCGCACCATTCCTTGAAGCGTTTGTAGTCGGCAACCGCATGGGGTGTGCAAGCGCCATACATGGCGGCGTGAAAGGCGTGCGTGTCGGCATCTTCCTGCACGCGGCGCTTGTCGAGCACGGGTGTTAGGTCCGCGCCGCCGCCAAACCACCATTTGTTGGTGACGACCATGCGCGTGTTCATATGCACGGCCGGTACGTTGGGGTTCTTCGGGTGGGCAATGAGGGAAATTCCGGACGCCCAAAAATTAGGGTTTTCCTCGCCGCCTGGAATTTGTTTGCGGAACTCGGGCGCGAATTCGCCAAACACAGTGGAAGTGTGGACGCCAACTTTTTCAAACACGCGGCCGGCTAACATACTCATGGTGCCGCCACCGCCTTTGGCGCCCGTGTGATCGGTGCGTTCCCAGGGCGTGCGATCAAAACGCCCGGGTGGCTCGGAGCCGTGCGGCGCCGATCGCGGCAAATCCGCCTCAAGCTTCTCCAGCCCCGCGCAAATTTGGTCGCGTAAACTTTCAAACCAGGCGCGGGCCGAGGCTTTCTTCTGGTCTAGCTGCGTGTCGATTGCGTTCATGTTCTCAGTGCCCATTGGTCTTGTTTTTGGCAGAAACAATCGTTAGCCCTTAGCGTGTTCCAATTTCAATGACATTCCGCTGGGGCGACCGTGCTGGTCTCACGGCTGGGCACTGTTTCCCATGATTTAGATCAAGAGAGCAATATGTTAGGGCGGCTGTTTACCTGGTTTGAAACGCGCATTGACCCCTTTGCGCGACCAGGGATCGTGCGCCCGCCAGAAACATTATGGGCGTTCTACTGGCATTTCATCAAGCCAGTGTGGCCGGTGTTCGCCGCCCTCCTCGTGATGGGATTTCTTGGTTCCTCCATCGAGGTGATGCTGTTCGCGTTCATCGGCGAACTCGTTGACATGATGAAGGCATCGCAGAGCCCAGAAACTTTTGTTGCTGATCACCAGGGTATCCTGCTTTGGATGGCGTTCGTGGCGCTAATTGCCCGCCCGATTGTCTCCACGGTGCACGATCTCGTCAAAAACCAGATGGTGGCAACGACGTTCACGAACCGGATCCGCTGGCAGACGCACAGTTACGTGATGCGCCAGTCGCTCGGCTTTTTCCAGAATGACTTTGCCGGCCGCGTCGCCAATAAAATCATACAGACAGCGCCGGCGTTGCGCGAAAGCGTTGTGCAGCTCGTCGATGCGCTTTGGTACGCGGCGGTACAGTTTGCCGGCACCCTCATCTTGTTCGCAGCCGCGGATTGGCGCCTGACGTTGCCGCTCATTGCGTGGCTGGCGGCATATGTGTTTGCTTTGATGTATTTCGTGCCGCGCATCAAGGCGCGCTCGACTGAAACGTCGGAAGCGCGCTCCATGCTGGTTGGGCGGATCGTCGACAGTTACACAAATATTCTGACTGTTAAGCTCTTCGCACATGCGGAACGCGAAGAGGACTATGCGCGCGTGGCGTTTGCCGAGCAGATGCAGAAATGGCAGGCGTCGCTCCGGCTCATCACCAGTATGGAGCTTTCGCTCTATGCGCTAAATGGCGTGCTTATCGTCGCGTCGAGCTGGCTCGCGATATCGCTGTGGAGCACAGGCGCTGTCTCGACCGGTGCGATAGCAGCCGCGATTGGCCTGATCATCCGCATTGTCAGCATGTCGGGCTGGGTGATGTGGACCATATCGGGTATATTTGAAAACATTGGGGTCGTACACGAAGGGATGGAGACAATCTCGCGCGCGAACACTGTGCTCGACGTGCCGTCGGCTGCGCCGCTTGCGGTCAACAACGGCGAAATCCGCTTTTCCGGCATCCGCTTCGACTATGGAAAAGTTTCAAACGGCGCCGTTGGCCGCCCCATGCGGGTCATCGAGAATTTATCGCTCAGTGTGAAGCCCGGCGAAAAAGTTGGTCTCGTCGGCCGCTCAGGCGCGGGCAAATCGACGCTCGTTAATTTGCTCTTGCGTTTCTACGATCTTGAAGGCGGGCGCATCCTGATCGACGGGCAGGATATCGCGACGGTTACGCAAGACAGCCTTCGCGAGCAGATTGGCGTCGTCACGCAGGATACGTCGCTGCTGCACCGGTCGGTCATGGACAATATTCTCTACGGCCGGCCCGATGCCAGCTCCGCGACGATGATGGCATCAGCGCAGCAAGCGCAGGCGGATGGATTTATCGCGGGCCTTGAGGATATGAAGGGCCGCAAGGGCTATGAAGCGCACGTCGGCGAGAGGGGCGTTAAGCTCTCGGGCGGCCAACGGCAAAGAATTGCCATCGCCCGCGTGCTGCTGAAAAACGCGCCCATTCTCATTCTTGACGAGGCGACAAGCGCACTCGATAGCGAGGTGGAAGCCGCAATCCAAGAGAGTCTGAGGACACTGATGGACGGCAAGACCGTCATTGCCATTGCACATCGCCTTTCAACTATTGCCGCGATGGACCGGCTCGTGATTATGGACGAAGGGCGGATTGTCGAAGAGGGCAGTCACCAGGAATTGTTGAAGCGCGGCGGGCTTTACGCGGACCTGTGGGCGCGCCAGTCGGGCGGATTTTTGGCGCAGGAAGCGGCGGAATAAGTGCCACTTCCGTTTCGACAGGAGCCTGAATTGGAATGGTTCTTTGAATTGTTCAAAGCAATTCGGCAACAAGCATTCACGTGTTTCTATTCCAGTTGCGCATTTAAACTTGACTCATGTGCTCAACAATTACATTCGTGTGAATGTGACTGAGAACCGGTGCTACTGCCGGTATAGTTAGATCTGATGGCGGGGCCTTGAACCCCGTTGATTGGGGGAAAAATGACGACGGCCGCGTTTCGCGGTCTGCGCGCTGCTTTGGCTGGCGCAGATCGAACTGGAATGATCAGTTCCGGATTTGCTTCGAAGACGAAATCTCCAAACATTCTGCAAATATCAGTCTTGGCCCTCGTGGCCTTGGCCGGGTCGCTTCATGCGGCTCAGGCGCAAGATGCCGTGCCTGCCGATCAGACACCGCCGCCGGTAGTTCAACCCAAAGCGCCCGATGCGGCAGCCGATGGCGCGAAACTTCCGGACGTCACCGTTGAGACGCCACAAAAGCCCAGAGTCCAATCCTGCGGCCGCAAAACCCCGGCCAAAGGCCGTCGTGGAAATCGAAGACGCACCCGCGCCAGTCAAACCGAAGCGCGTCAAGAAGAAGGTGTCCGAGGCTCCTAAGCCGAAGCCCAAGCCAGCAGCGAGCGCGCCGCCGCCAGAGACATACGAGCCCGCCGAGCCAAGCACCGCTGAGGCAACTCCCGCAACAGATAGCGGTTCATCCGATCCGCTTGGCGGACCAAGCCAGATCGACGGCTACACAGCCAAGCAAACGACAACGGCAACCAAAACCGGTACGCCGATCAAGAATATTCCGCAGTCGATTTCGGTGGTGACGCGCGAACAGGCCGATGACCAAGGAAGCAAGAGCCTCGGTCAGGCACTCACCTATGTGCCGGGCGTAAACGTGGCACTCGGCGAAGGTCATCGCGATGCCGTGACCATTCGGGGTCAGCAGACAACCGCCGACTTCTTCGTCAACGGCGTGCGCGACGACATCGAATACTACCGCGACCTCTACAACGTTGACGCAATCGAAGTCTTGAAGGGCCCGAGCGCCATGACCTTCGGCCGCGGCGGCGGCGGTGGCGTCATCAACCGCGCCACGAAATCCGCTGATGGGCGCACCGTACGCGAATCGACCATCACGGGTGGCATGTACGACACGAAGCGCGCGACCATCGACGTGGGTCAGGCGATTACAAGCTCAGCCGCATTCCGTTTGAACGCGATGTACGAAGATAGCGAGAATTTCCGCGACTACTTCGCGCTCGAGCGCTTCGCCATCAACCCGACGCTTGGGTTCGATTTAACAGACAGTACCAAGCTGCTTGTCAGTTACGAATTCTACAAAGACGACCGCGTCGTCGATCGCGGCGTGCCATCGCGCGACGGCAGACCAACCGAAGGCCGCAAGGAAACGTTCTTCGGCAATCCGCTGGTCAACGATTCTGGCTTCGAGGGCCATACGGCAAGCGTGACGCTGGAACACAAGTTCAGCAAGGACCTCAAAGTTCGCAACCACGCTTCGTATAGCGATGGCGACAAGTTTTACTCCAACACATTTCCAAACAGCTCGGTTTCCGATGCAGGTCTGGTTGCAATTGCGGGCTATCGGGACGAAACTTTCCGCGAGACTTTCATCAATCAGACGGACGTGACGTGGAAGCACCGGATATCGCCAGATATCCGCCATACCTTCCTGTTCGGCACGGAGTTCGGCCGGCAAGAGACGGAAAATAATCGCGATAATGCGCGGTTTGGCGCGCCTGACGGCGGCGGAAGTATCGACGTTCCGTTTGCCAACCCGACGTTTTTCGACCCCGTGTTCTTCAATAATCCGAACCGGCGCAGAAATACATCGCTCGATACGGCCGGCGTCTATGTTCAAGACCAGCTCGAAGTTTCGAAGTACCTGGAGCTTATCGGCGGTATCCGCTTCGACCGGTTCGATCTGAATTTCCAGAACGGCCTGACGGGCGATACGTTCGCTCGAGTCGATGAAGTTTGGTCGCCGCGCGCGGGTCTTGTGTTTAAACCATCGCAGGACGTTTCGCTCTACGTCAGCTATTCGAAATCCTTCCTGCCGGCCGCAGGCGATCAGTTCAACGTTTTGAACTTGACGACCGAGGGCGCAAAACCCGAAGAATTCGATAATAAGGAAATCGGCTTCAAGTGGGACGTGACGCCGAGGCTCGCGTTCACGGGTGCGCTATTCCGGCTTATTCGCGAAAATCAGGTGGTGGCGGCGGGTCCGTTTGCCGGTCTCGCAGTTGGCGAAACGGAGACGAAAGGCGGCGAGTTGGGGCTGACAGGCTACATCACGGACGCGTGGCAGGTCTCGGCCGGCTTCGGCCACCAGATTGCAGAGATCACGATTGGCGCGCCCGAGCTAGTTGGCAAGGAAGTGCCGTGGGTGCCGCACAACACGTTCTCGCTATGGAACCGGTATCAGTTCCTGCCGTGGTTTGCGGCAGGCGTGGGCGTGGTCCACAAAACCGACTTTTTCGCAGCAGCCGACAATGCGGTCCAAGTGCCGGGATACACCCGCGTCGATGCCGCACTGTTCTTCGATATCGATCAGAACTGGAGTGCGCAGGTCAACGTCGAGAACCTCTTCAACGAGGATTACTTCGCGTCCGCCCACAACAACAATAATATCATGCCAGGAGCGCCAACGTCCGTTTACCTGACTGTCGGTGCGAAATTCTAGGAACCAGTCCCCCCGTCCAGTACCTGCCTTCCGGGGTGCTGTTTCGGAAAACTTGGGCGGCCGTTGACGTTTGGGATTTCGGCCGCCCACTTTTCTCTATTTCGCCACTTGGCAATCCGTCAGTTGATCGGCCTCAAGCGAGAACGAGTAGGGCCCCGTATCACGCAACTCGACACCTTTCACGAGGCAGGTGCGGCCATTCTTGTCTTTGATCTTGGCGCTATAGACGCCGGCCTTTACGTCTGTAAGTGGCAAGCGCTCGTCGGCCTCGGCGACATTGTTGTCATCGTTCTTGGTTTGGTTTTCCCCGAACTTGTCCGATCCTTCCGGCGCCAAGTAGAGTTCGGTCAGATCTTCGCCCGTTAAATTCCAGAACTTCATTTTGGATTTGGTCCCAGCTTTGTCGTCGTCATCGGCGAAGGCCGAGGCGGCAAGGCACATCGACATTAAGCACGTGATCATAAGTCTCTGCATCGGGTCTTCGTCTCCCTGGCAATTCGCGTAACGGGCGCGCGCCGGCCTTACGCCAGCACATCTCGTCATTCGTACGCAACAATATAGGCATCAGACCGGCGGCGTCCATGATTGCCGGGTTTGATGCCGGGAAGTCTTCCCGGCTCGTTAACGGGGAGGAAAATCGTTTGTTTGCCGCAGTGCCTCGCCAAGGACGAGCGCTGCGGCAACGGCCACGTTGAGGGAGCGAAGGCCGGGCCGCATGGGGATGGAAAGGCGGGCATTGGCGAGGGTGTGCACGGCGTCTGGCGCGCCCGCGCTTTCCCGGCCGAGCATCAGCGTGTCCGTGGCGTTGAATTCAAAATCCGTGTACGCGCGCTCGGCGTGTGAGGACAGCAGGATTAGTCTGCCTCCGCGCCGCGTTCGTACCGATTCGAAATCGGCGAAGCTTTCGTGGCGCGTAAGATCGACGTGGTCGAGGTAATCCAAGCCTGCCCGGCGGAGCGCCCTGTCCGTCATGTCGAAGCCGGTTGGACCGATGACGTCAACCGGCACCCCAAGGCAAGCGGCTGTCCTTAGGATGGTGCCGGTATTCTGAGCAATATCGGGCTGATAGAGGGCTAATCTCATGATGCTCTCATACTCCTAAGGTCCACCTCGTTTGCATGCCGGACAAGTTGCGGTGAACGATGCGCCAAATTGCCCCGTGCCTTGCCCGGTCAATGCGTCGCTGGCGAGCTTGAGGGGGCTCGCGAACGATGTCAAAAGGGCTGCGCTGATTGATCGTCCGGTCCGCTTGGATCGCGATGGCGTATCGATGGGCATGGATGCCGGACGGGGTCCGGCGCCACTTATTTCGCACGTAATCTATCCGGAGGCACTCGTGGCATCTCACGCTGACGAAGTTGACGAGGCAGACCGCAGGGATTTCCTGGTGATTGCCGGAAATGCATTCGTGGCCGTCGGAGCGGCGTCGCTTTTGTGGCCGTTCGTGCAACAGATGAATCCGGACGCCAGCGCCAAGGCGCTGGCTTCGACGGAAATCGATCTGGCACCGGTTAAGGAAGGTCAGGCCATTACCGTTTTGTGGCGCGGAAAGCCGGTTTTCATCCGCAATCGCACAGCGGCTGAGATTGACTCGGCTCGCACGGTCGAACTCGATAAGCTTCCCGGCGGCGCAGACGCTGCCGACGATAGGCGCGTCAAGAAAGGTCATGAGAACTGGTTGGTACTTGTAGGCATTTGCACGCACCTGGGCTGCATACCCAAAGGCCAATCCATGGGCGATTCGCGCGGTGACTTCGGCGGCTGGTTCTGCCCGTGCCACGGTTCGCACTACGACACATCGGGGCGCATCCGATTGGGGCCGGCGCCGCGTAATCTTGACGTGCCGCCCTACGAATTCGTCTCTGACACAAAAATCAAAATCGGCTGAGGAGCTTCAATATGTCAGGTCACGCTTCGACCTACGAGCCGAAATCGCGCTGGGGTAAATGGTGGGACGAGCGCCTGCCAATTGCGCGCTTGATGCACGGGTCGTTTGTAGATTTTCCGACGCCGCGCAACTTGAACTACCTTTGGACGTTCGGCGGGATTCTCTCGTTTTGCCTCGTCGCGCAGATCGTCACGGGCATCGTTCTGGCAATGCACTATCAGCCGAGCGATGTTGCGGCCTTTAATTCTATCGAGCACATCCGGCGCGACGTGAACTTTGGCTGGTTGATGCGTAACCTGCATGCGGTTGGCGCATCAATGTTCTTTATCGCCGTCTATATCCACCTTTTTCGCGGGCTTTACTACGGGTCTTATAAGGCGCCGCGCGAAGTGCTTTGGATCCTCGGCGTTATCATCCTGCTTTTGATGATGGCGACGGCTTTCCTTGGCTACACGCTGCCCTGGGGGCAGATGAGCTTCTGGGGCGTGACCGTCATCACCAACTTGTTCTCAGCACTCGATACCATCTGGACAGGTCTTGGGACCGGTATCGTTGAATGGCTGTGGGGCGGGTACTCGGTTTCAGGCGTGACCTTGAACCGGTTCTTCTCGCTGCACTATCTGCTGCCATTCGTGTTGACCGGCGTTGTCATCCTGCACGTCTGGGCACTTCACACAGCGGGTCAGAACAACCCCACAGGCCTTGATATCAAGCAGCCGTCGGACTCGGTGCCGATGCACCCTTACGCGACGTCGAAAGATATCGTTGGCATGTTTCTGTTTATGATCATGTTCGCGTGGTTCGCGTTCTTCCTGCCGGATTATCTTGGCCACGCTGACAACTATACGGAAGCTAATCCGCTGGTGACGCCGCCGCACATCGTGCCCGAATGGTACTTCCTGCCATTCTACGCGATCCTGCGTGCGTTTACGGGATCGTTCCTTGGCATTCCGCTTGGGTCGTTCGCCAAACTCTTCGGCGTGCTCGCCATGTTTGGATCGATACTGGTTCTCGCCTTCGTGCCGTGGCTCGACACCAGCCGCGTCCGATCGGCCAAGTACCGCCCTATTTTCAAGTGGTTCTTCTGGGCTTTCGCATTTACGTGCGTCGCGCTCGGTTATCTCGGTTCAAAACCGGCGGAAGGCGTTTACGTGATGTGGGCGCAGATTTTTACGCTCCTCTACTTCCTTTTCTTCCTCGTCGCGATGCCGGTCATCGGCCTTATCGAAACGCCGAAGAAATTGCCGAAGTCGATCACTGAAGCTGTGCTTGGCGACGGCGCTGCTATCGTTCAAGCGAAACACTGAGGCGAGGGACAAGACCTATGATGAAGTTTATCCCTGCCAAGGCTGCGGTTATTGCAAGCACACTGGTGTTCTCGACGGCCGCACATGCAGCAAGCGGACATGGCCCCGAAATTCAACGCCAGCAATGGCCATTCGCGGGCTTCAAAGGTCAGTTCGACAAGAACCAGCTGCAGCGCGGGTTCTTGGTCTACAAGGAAGTTTGTTCGTCGTGTCATGGTTTGAAGCGGTTGAACTTTCGCAACCTATCGGAGCCAGGCGGGCCGGAGTTTCCAGAAGCAGCTGTGAAGCAACTCGCTGCCGAATGGCCCAATCAAATCCTGGAAATGAATGACGCGGGCGAGATTGCGGGCAAGGGTGGCGAACTCCTGAAGCGCCCGGCACGGCCTTCCGATCCTATACTTGGACCCTATGAAAACGAAAAAGCCGCGCGCGCTGCACAGAACGGCGCGTTGCCGCCCGATCTGACGCTCATCGCGAAAGCACGTAGCGTCGAGCGCGATCCGCTCTGGTTCGTGCATCCATTCCTAATGCTCGGCGATATTTTCCGGGGTTATCAGGAGGGAGGCGCCGACTATCTTTATGCGCTTATGACCGGATATACGGACGCACCCGCTGACGTGAAGGTCAACGATGGCATGTACTACAACAGCGTATTCCCAGGACACCAACTGGCGATGCCGGCGCCTCTGAGCGAAGGACGGTTGACGGACAAGGACGGCTACAAAATACCGCCGACGATCGATAACATGGCGCGCGACGTGACGGCCTTTCTATCGTGGACAGCTGATCCGTCACTCAATCAGCGCAAGCGCATCGGTTGGCAGGTGATGCTGTATCTGCTTGTGACGACACTGCTGCTCTATCTCGGCAAGAAGCGCATCTGGTCGAAGCTGCACTAACTTTGAAACAACTTGAGAAACAAAAAAGGCCCGTTTCAATCGGGCCTTTTTCATTTTGACCGTTTTGATTTATTTACTTCGACAAACCGGTCAGGTTCGCAACCATTGGCTCAACGATCGGCTTCAGAATAGCGCCAGCGCCCGGGATACCGGTTGCCTTTTCGATAGCCGCCAAGATACCCGGGAGTGCGCCGCCGACCAGTGTCGTCAGTGGTTTGCGAGCGTCGCCTGTGAGCAACCCAGCTGCGGCCTTGACGGCCTCGATCTGCTTGGCGGTGTCGGTCAGCGCGGGAACGGCGGCCTTGGCGGTTGCTTCATCCGTAATCGTGCCGAGCGAGCCGGTGAGTCCGCTCAGAGCCTTTGAAGCAAGCCCGACAACGTCAACCTGGGTCGCGGCCGGTGCCTCAGCCTTCGGGGCCGCTGCAGGCGCTTCGGTTTTAGCAGGCGGAGGTGCGGCCTTCTCGACCATGGGTGCTTGATTGCAGCCATAGCTGGAGAGCAGATAGAGACCGGCTAGACCAAGTACGAGCGGCAGGAGCCAGCTTGGCAGTCCACCACCAGATGTAGCCGGAGCGGCGTGTGCGACGGGAGCCGCTGCTTTGAGATTTCCAGCGATGGAATCGAGCACGCCCGAGCCCTGAAGGAGATCTGAAAACCCGGCCGGCATCGCGGCTGCGATATTGCTCTTTTGGCCATTCAAGAGGTTGGCGAGGCCGGCCCCATCGAGCCCGGACGATTTCTGTTCCTTGGCGAGTGTGCCGAGAACGACCGGTGCCAACATGCCCATGAGGGAAGCGCTCTTGCCTGCATCCAGACCAGCAAACTTGCCAACTGCGCTGGCAAGGGCGCTCGACTGCGAACCGCCGAGAAGTGACGTCAATGCGCTGCTGCCGCCATCGATCAGTTGCTGTTGGCCGCCGCCGCCAATGAGGTTGCCGAGATTACCCAGCAAACCGGGATCCTGCTTGCCAAGGATGCTGGCAAGTGCGCCTGCGCCGCCGCTTTTAGATGCGGCACCTGCAAGGCTGGCCAGGATAGCCGGAAGCGCGGCGCTGATGGCCTTACCGACGAGTCCCTGGCCTAATCCAAGGCTTCCGGCAATCTTGTTGATGATGACGGGGGCCAGATACTGCATGGCCATGGATACGAGGTTCATGTTTTTTTCCTGTCGTTGCGGGGGAGTAATTCAGATGTTGTCGGAGCATTCTTACCATAGCGTGGTGAGACGCTGTCTCAAATAGAATTGTAGTGCCGGAAATAAGCTCTTAGCGGGGCGAAACAGTTTCATTGAGATTTGCTCTGTCTTGAGGCAGACGCAGAGTTTCAACGGGGTGTACCTGTCACAGTGGATTCAAATCCCAATAAATTCAGAGGCATTGCGAAATTCATCGCAGCGTGCCAGTCCTTCGGCAATCTGTTCAATCGGGGCAAATTATGACGAAATCAGTTCTCGGCATCATTGGTGGAAGCGGTCTTTATAATTTGCCAGGGCTTGATCAAGCCCGCTGGGAAACGGTCACGAGCCCGTGGGGAGATCCCTCCGACCAGATCATGTATGCCGAACTGGATGGACTGCCTGTGAGATTTCTGCCGCGCCACGGCCGGGGTCACAAAATTTCGCCGAGCCACATCAATTACCGCGCCAATATCGATTGCTTGAAGCGCGCCGGGGTCACCGATCTCGTTTCGGTTTCGGCCTGCGGATCATTGAAAAAGAAATATGAGCCTGGTCATTTCGTGCTCGTGGACCAGTTTATAGACCGGACTTTCGCGCGGGAGAAATCGTTCTTTGGGGAGGGATGCGTAGCGCATGTTGCGCTTGCCGATCCGGTCAGCCCCGGATTGCGCAAGCGCATCGAGAAAGCGGCTAAGGAAGAGGATATCGAATTCCACAAGGGTGGGACGTATCTCGTGATGGAAGGCCCGCAGTTCTCCACGCGCGCCGAAAGCAATCTCTACCGCTCATGGGACTGCGACGTCATCGGCATGACTAACATGCCGGAAGCCAAACTCGCGCGCGAGGCCGAGATTTGTTATGCGACCGTCGCCATGGTGACCGACTACGACTGCTGGCATGAAGACCACGCCGACGTAGATATTCAGTCGATCTTGGCGGTTATGAAGGACAACACGGAAAAAGCGCAGCGCTTAATTCATCGCTTGGCCAAAGATTTCCCGCGCGAGCATGAAGCGTGCCCGATCGGCTCAGACAAGGCGCTTGAGTTCGCGATTATCACAGCGCCTGAAGCGCGCGATCCGGCACTGATGAAGAAGCTCGATGCGGTTGCCGGGCGGGTTATTCGATAACCCTGTTCTATCCCCCAAACCCGATCAAGATTTTCATTTTGATGAGATCGGGGAAGAACGTCTCCAGAAGTCCGCCGAGCAGCCAGAGGATCGCGGTCAACAAGATGAGGGCTGGAATGGCCGCGAGGACCGCTTTGCAGAAAAACTTGACCAAGTGCAGGAACGGACACATCGAACCCGCGAACGACGGCCGGGTAAGGCGCATCAGCGGCAGCGGACTCGGCGGCGATGGGTTCAGCATAGATTTTGGGTGAGGCAGCTACGGGTTTGAGGTCGGGAGCCGTCGAAAGGTTGGGCGCCGCCGCGCGTTCGCGGTCCGCCCGCTCTTTGGCTTCGCGCGCACGGGCCTCTTTTTCACGCCTAAAGGTGCGTGGCAGGTCGTCGCCGGGTTCGTCGCCAATTGGCCCAAAATTGTGGTCCGCCATAGCCATCGGGCCTCCAGACATTGTCATAATTCCCTTACGTCAAACCGAAGCGTAAACCGTCGCGACGCCCCGAATCAAAGAGCAACCGGTAATCTCGATACTTCTTTGTACCTTGAACGTGACAGTTATTGCTATTTTGCGCCGTGAATTTGACCGGAGCATGCCCATGGACAAGAGCTTCAACAGATGACGGACTTCAAAAAGCTGATCCGGACCATACCGGACTACCCAAAGCCCGGAATTATGTTCCGGGATGTGACGACTTTGATGGCAAACGCCAAGGGCTTTCGCAAAGCCATCAAGGCCATGGCCGAACCATTTGAAGAGCAAAAAATAGATGCCGTGGCGGGAATTGAGGCACGCGGCTTCATTCTGGGCGGGGCCATTGCCGATCGTTTGGGTTGTGGGTTCATCCCGATTCGCAAGAAGGGCAAGTTGCCAGCCAAAACGATTGGCCAGGAATACAGTCTCGAATATGGCGTCGATGTGATCGAAATTCACGAGGACGCGATCAAAAAGGGCGAGCGGATCCTGATCGTCGATGATCTGATTGCGACCGGGGGGACGGCTGAAGCTGCCGCAAAACTCATCATACGGACCGGCGGCGTTGTGGTTGGCGCGACCTTCATCATCGATTTGCCAGACTTGGGCGGCGTCAAACGCCTAAAAAAGCAAGGTATTGAAAGCCACGCGCTTGTTGCGTTCGAGGGGCACTAGAAGTGGCAAGCGAGCTTGCACCAGAGCGAATGGGGCAGGCGCTGGCGGTGATTGCGCAGTGGCGCACGAATGCCGATCAGGCCGTTCCCTGTCCGATGTGTGGCGTTAGTGGACTCAAAATTGCCGATCATTCGGCGCGGCCCTACGCGGAGTGGTATGCATTGAAGTGCGAGGGATGCGGCCTCGATGCAACAGTCCATATACCGCTGGCACCTACAAACTTTCTTTTAGATTCTCAAGGAAGGATCGGTTCCTTGAATACGGAGATCTCTCACCTTGTCTTGTTGCCAGGTCTCGATGGGACCGGACGTCTGTTTCAATGGCTGGCAACTGAATACGCAGGTCCCATACCTCTGCAAGTTGTCAGCTATCCCGATGATGCGCGGCTTGGGTATCGGGAATTGACAGAGCAAGTGCGCACTCACATTGGAAGTCGAAATGTCATTGTTCTTGGAGAGTCATTTTCAGGGCCAATCGCTGCTGAGCTCGCCGCGTCCCTGCCCAATCAAGTCAAGGGTCTCATACTTGCTGCAACTTTTGTACGCAGCCCATGGCCCGCTTTTCTGATCCGCATGGCCGCAGGCCTCAATCCCGGATTGGCGCCAAGGCGATTGATGCAAGCGATTTTGAGAGGCCGTAATATTGATCCAACACTGACAATGGAAATCGAGAAAATTCTAGCGGAAATGGCGCCAGAGGTGCGCTCGAAGCGGCTTCGCGAAGTGGCGGACGCGGATGTGCGAGACCGGTTGAAGGTGGTGCGGTGTCCGATTCTAGTGCTTCACGGCACGAAAGACTGGCTGGTCCCGCACACATCGGTCGTGAAATCGTTGAAATCCGATCCAAACGCAACAATCGCCCTATTCGAAGCACCACACATGCTATTGCAGACAAACGCCGCAGCGGCCGCGAGAGCGATTGAAGCGTTCGTTGGCAAGATTGGGACCACGACATGAAACTGAACGGCAAGGCGACACGGACGATTTGGGTTCGGCCTGAAGGCTTTCCTGTTGAGATCATCGATCAGACGGCGCTCCCGCATGCGATCAAGACGGTCGCTCTCAAGACCAGCGACGATGCGGCCTACGCGATACAGGCCATGCTTGTGCGCGGCGCGCCTTTGATCGGCGTGACGGCCGCTTACGGTGTGGCACTCGCCATGCGCGAGAGCCCGTCGGATACCAGTCTCGAAGAGGCAATCGAGATGCTTGGCGCACAAAGGCCAACGGCCGTCAATCTGCGCTGGGCTTTGGCTGAAATGCGCCGCATTTTGATGCCGCTGCCTGAAACGGAACGCATGCGGGCGGCATTCAAGCATGCCGCAAAAATCGCGACAGATGACGTCGAGATGTGCCGCAGTATCGGCGGACACGGGCTCGAAATCATAAAGACAATCGCCGCAAAGAATGGCGGCAGGCCGGTCAACATCCTGACCCACTGCAACGCCGGATGGCTCGCGTGTGTCGATTGGGGGACTGCGACGTCGCCCATCTACCACGCGCATGACGCTGGGATTCCCGTCCACGTCTGGGTTGATGAAACGCGCCCCCGCAATCAGGGTGCCTCTTTGACAGCATTCGAGCTGATGCAATACGGTGTGCCGCATACCCTCATCGTTGATAACGCGGGCGGGCATTACATGCAGAATGGCGAAGTTGACCTGTGCATCGTTGGGACAGACCGCGTGGCAGCCAATGGCGATGTTGCCAATAAGATAGGCACCTATTTGAAGGCGCTCGCGGCCAAAGACAACAACGTGCCCTTTTATGTGGCTTTACCGTCTTCGACGATTGATTGGAACATGGCCGAGGGAAGCGATATTCCAATCGAGGAGCGCTCGGGAGACGAAGTCTTGAAAATAACCGGGCGTCTTTCCGATGGAAAAATTGCTACCGTGGACATTTCTGGGCCAGGAACAAAAGCGCGCAACCCTGGTTTCGACCTGACACCCGCGCGTCTCGTGACCGGACTGATTACGGAACGCGGTGTTTGCGCTGCAACGCGCGATGGATTGTTATCGCTGTTTCCTGAACGGCGTAGTGGAGGACTTGCCGTCGCATGAGCAAAAAACCGAGCGAGAAGAGCCTGCGCAAGGCGATCATCGAGACGGCGCTGACGATGTCGGATTGCGGGCTATCGCCAGGCCGGTCGGGCAATGTATCTGCCCGCTTCAAGGACGGCATGCTCATCACGCCGACGGGCATGGCGTATCATGAGCTTGAGCCTGACGACATTGTGTTTGTGGAGAGTGACGGCAGCGTCGCTGGCAAACAGCGCAAGCCTTCAAGTGAGTGGCGCTTCCATTTGGCTGCTTATCATGCGCGCTCCGACCGGCATGCGGTCGTGCACACGCATTCGCTGCACGCAACTGTTCTGAGTTGCGTGAAAAAACCTATTCCCGCCTTTCACTACATGGTTGCGATTGCGGGCGGATCCGACATTCCCTGTGTGCCCTACGCCACGTTTGGGACTGATGAACTTGCCCGCCACGTCGCGCGCGGGTTGAAGGAGCGCGACGCGTGCCTGATGGCGAGCCACGGGCAGATTGCCATTGGAGAAAACTTGGAAGCGGCGCTCGAATTGGCGTTCGAAGTCGAGACGCTGGCCGAGCAGTATTACAAGGTGTTGTTGCTCGGAGAGCTGAACGTCTCGTCCGACATCCTCTCGGACGCGGCTATGGAAGAGATGGTGGAAAAATTCAAGACGTATGGGCAGAAGGGACAGTGTTAGTGGACGCGCCGTTACGCACTGACCGGTCTCAAGGTGATGCCGGTGCGTGACTCTGCGGCGGCTTTTTGCTGTTGCTCCACATCGGATCGTTGAGCAGCGGATCGTTCTTGCCGTCGATGGTTGCGGCTGCCTGCTTGCCGCACATGCCGCTGGACTTGCCCTCGCCACCCATGCCGCTGCAGCATCCGCAGCCACTGGCCTTCTTGGCGTCACTCTTTCCCTCACCCATATCCATGCCGGCGTGTGGGTCAGCAGCTTTTGCTTCAGGACTGTTTGCTTCAGGACTCTTTATGTCTGGATTCGCTTTCGCGCCCATATCCATACCGTCCATTTTCATGCCAGCGCCGCACTGCATACCGCCAGCCGGCTTGGCCTTCGTCGCGCCCAAGTCCATGACGCTTCCACTGCCGCACATGGCGGATGCGGACGTAGCCGTCACAAATGCGATTGCGGCAAGTGTGAGTACTCTGGAGGTCATGGCGCCCACCTTGGATCCCGACGCAGGATTGCGTGCTCGAACAATTTTAGGCCCGGCGTCGGACGCTGGCAAGTTACATAAGTTTTTTAATTAGCGAGGGGAGAGTGCGAAGCGTGGCTAAGCTACTCCCCGCTCTTGAAAAACGGCTCAACTTTGCCTTTGAGTTTAATCGTCATAGCATTGCCAAACCGGTCCTTGGCGTTGCCGGCTGCGACGCGGATCCAGCCCTCGCTGACGCAATATTCCTCGACGTTGGTTTTTTCCGTGCCGTTGAAGAGGATGCCGACATTCCGCGCCAAAAGTTCGGCGTCGTGGAACGGGCTCTTCGGGTTGATGCACAGGCGGTCTGGCAGTGTTTCGGACATTGTAGAGCCCCTTAATTCGCAAATCGGAAGTGCATGACGTCACCGTCTTGCACGATATACTCTTTGCCTTCCAAGCGGAACTTGCCGGCTTCCTTGGCGCCGCTCTCGCCGTTCAGCGCGGCGTAGTCGTTGTAGGCAATTGTCTCGGCGCGAATGAAGCCCTTTTCAAAGTCCGTATGAATTACGCCAGCGGCAGCCGGGGCCTTGGTGCCGCGCGTGATGGTCCAGGCGCGGGCTTCCTTCGGGCCTACGGTGAAATAGGTGACGAGATCGAGCAGCTGATAGCCGGCATAGATGAGTTTGTTGAGGCCCGGCTCTTTAAGGCCCATCTCGGCCAGGAACGCGTCGCGGTCTTCAGGTCCGAGGCCTGCAAACTCGCTCTCGATTTTGGCGGAGATGACGACAGAGACGGCGCCTTCAGCTTTGGCGGCTTCTTCGACTTTTTTTGAGAACGCGTTTCCGGTTGCGGCCGAGGCTTCGTCAACGTTGCAAACGTAGACGACGGGCTTTGACGTCAGCAGTTGCAGGCCGCGGAAGGCTGGCATTTCGTCGGCGGTGATTTGCGCAAGACGCGCTGGTTTACCCTCGCGCAGCAGCACAAGGGCTTTCTCCATAATGCCGACGAGGAGCTTTGCTTCTTTGTCGCCCGTTGTCTTGACCTTCTTTTCAGTCAGCGTGAAACGCTTCTCGAGACTTTCGAGATCGGACAGCATCAACTCGGTTTCGACCGTTTCGGCGTCGGCCATCGGATCGATGCGGTTTTCGACATGCGTGATGTCACCGTCCTCGAAGCAGCGCAGCACGTAAGCGACGGCATCGACTTCGCGGATGTGAGACAAGAACTTATTGCCGAGGCCTTCGCCTTTCGAGGCGCCGCGCACAAGTCCAGCGATATCGACAAACGTCAGCCGCGTCGGGATGATTTCTTTGCTACCCGCGATGCCGGCGAGCTTATCAAGGCGCGGATCGGGTACGCCGACTTCGCCGACGTTTGGCTCGATGGTGCAAAATGGATAGTTGGCTGCTTCTGCCGCCGCTGTTTGTGTCAGTGCGTTAAAAAGGGTCGATTTGCCGACGTTCGGCAGGCCGACGATGCCGCATTTGAAGCCCATAAATCATCTGTCCTTGGATTGCTTAGGGCTTGAGCTACACTGCCGCCCCGGCGATATCAATGGGCAGGGCGACGCGGCAGGTCCCGGCCGTTATGGCAGTTTGTCGACACCCAGGCGTTTCAGCGCTTGGCGTGCGTGTCCGGCGCCTCTGGGGTTCGTCTTTGCTGCAGTCAGGTAGCTTTCAATTGCCAATTGCGTATCGCCCAGACGTTCCGCCGCCTCGCCGCGCGCCATGTAGGGGCGAATGTCGGAGGGATCAATCTTCGAGGCGAGTTCGAACTCGCCGAGCGCGCGATCGCGATCATTCAGTTTCAAATAGGCGTTGGCGCGCGCGATGTGCGCTTCTGTGTTGTTGGGATTGAGTTCGAGTGCCTTGGCGTAGTCGGTCAGGGCGGCATCGGTATTCCCCGCCGCAAGCCAAGCCGTGCCCCGACCGAGATACATCATATCAAATTCGCCGGGCTGGTCAGGGGGCGTCGAGCTGGTTTGTTCAATGGCACGCGTCCAGTCACTTGCGGCCGCGTTGTGATCACCAAGCGCCGCATTGGCGCGGGCGCGCCCGGCAAGTGATCGGAGATCGGTTGCACCAAGTTCAAGTGCTCGAGTGAAGTCCGCCAGTGCCTCCTTCGGTTCTTCGTCCTTGAGCCAAGCTAATCCGCGGCTTCGATAATACTGGCTTCGGGCAGAGATGTCGCTTTCGGGGCCATTGAGCATTGCCGTGCAGGCGCGGATCGCAAGCCAAGCGGTATCCTCCTGCAAACAATTTTTGATGACTTCTTCTGGCGTTGTCGTTTGTTGCTCTTCTGGGCGGGCTGGCTGAACGTGCGCGAGCACGAAAGCCACGGAGACGGTCATGAGGGCTGGGATTGGGCTGCATCGCGCCCAGTCAAAGCTCATTTTCACTTTTTATACCTCGCGAGCGCAAACGACGAGTAGCGCGACGGGCTCGGCAGATTGGTTTTGTCCGACATGGCGACGTTCAAGGCTTCGCCAATGTTTGTGCCGGGTTCTGCCTCGCGCACGGCGATGACTATGAATGGGCGCTGCCAGCTCGTGTCTGCGTCTTCGCATTCGGCGCAAGGTTCGAGATATCGGCCGAGGTTCAAGGTCGACATCGGGATATTGACATCGACAACGGATTTGACCCATTCGGCGATGCGGGCGGCGCGCAGACCGCCGCGCTGGATTTCCTTATCAATCTCGCCTTCTTGGCTTGCCAAGCCAACCGCAATGAGTTCGCGCGAACCGCTCAAGCCTTCGCGCAGTTGTGGTGCCAGAACTTCGTTTTGAATATCGTCAGGTGATAGCCGCGTGGTGTCGCGCTCAAGCTCGGTCGTTGACCCTTTGACCCAGCCGTAGTTTTTGGTCAGCACGACGACATCAAAGAGTGCGCGCCGCCCGGCACTGTCGGAACCCTCAATCGGGAAAACCAGAGTGCGGTCGTTCCACTTCTTGGCAATAATACGCTGTAGGCCGCTCTTGTCTTTGTACTTCGAAAGAAGCGCGTCCTTGATGACGAAGCCAGCGACGCCCGTGGCAAGGAGCATGGAAAGCGCGCCGATCAAGGCTTCTTCGCGCGCTCCAAATAAGCGCGTGAACCAGTCGAGCCATCCAGCCCGCGAAGAAGCCTGTTCGGATTGGGCGAGTGCGCCGGTGCGGTTGGAGCCCTTGCCGTCACCGAATTCCTTTTCGTAGTGCACCATCGACGTCACCCTTACACTGTACCGGCCGCCTGCTTTGAGCGTCCCGAAGCATCTAATCCTCGGATTTTCGCGCGCCCAGCCATTTTTTCAAGTTCTCTGCCAAGGCTGAAGCGCGTTTGTTGGCCCGCTCGCCCGCAGGATGGTCTGTAACGCGTTTTTTCTCAGGCATATTCGAAGCCTTCACCGGTGTATCTGTTTTATCATCAGAGCCATGTTTTTCGCCTTGCAGGCGTCGCGCGACGTCTGTCAGGAAGCGGGCGTCGTCACCACGGGCCAGGGGACCCGCTGCATCTGCGACGGCGGCGAGTAGGTCTTTCAGCCATTCCCGCTCGGATTTGGCAAAGTCGTTCAACACATAATGCGTGACTGCGTCCTTGGAGCCTGGGTGGCCAATGCCGAGACGCACACGCGCGTACTCGTTGCCGATGTGGGCCGATATCGAGCGTAGGCCGTTGTGGCCGGCGTTGCCGCCGCCAAGTTTGACCTTGATTTTGCTCGGCGCGAGATCGAGTTCATCATGAAAGACATAGACATCGGCTTCCGTGATTTTGAGGAAGCGCATCGCTTCGCCAACCGCGCGGCCGCTGTCGTTCATGAAGGTCTCGGGCTTCAAGAGCATGACGCGCTCTGTGCCGATTGAGCCTTCCGAGACGAGGGCATTGAATTTTTTGCGCCAGGGCGAAAAACCGTGCGCGTCCGCGATACGCTCGACGGCCATGAAACCAATGTTGTGGCGGTTGCCCTGGTATTTGGCGCCAGGATTGCCGAGGCCGGCGAAGAGCTTCATTAGCGTCCCCGGGCGAGAAGACCGGCGCAGACAAATTCCGCGCCGGTCTGTTTCTGACGATTACTTCTTGCCTGCGGGTTTGGCAGGAGCCGCACCTTTGCCAGCTGCGGCTGCAGGAGCGCCCTTGCCGGCTGCTGCTGCTGGCGCACCTTTGCCAGCTGCGGCTGCCGGAGCACCCTTGCCGGCGGGAGCGCCGGGAGCTGCTTTGCCATCGGCGGCTGCAGGCGCTGCTGCTGCGTCGGTCGTCGCCGTTGCTTCGTCATCGCCTTTGAGAGCGCCTGCAATCGTCGCGATGGTGAAGTCGCGGCTCTTGATGACGGGGCTGATGCCGTCCGGCATTTTGATCGCAGAGACGTGGATGGCGCGTCCAATCTCAAGACCTTCGAGGTTGGCTTCGAAGAACTGTGGGATCTTGGCGTAGTTGCAGTAGACCTCAATGTCGTGGCGCACGATATTCAAGACGCCGCCGCGCTTCAGGCCAGGCGAAAGCGTTTCATTGACGAAACGAACGGGCACCGAGACGCTGATGATGCCGTCTTTGCCGACGCGCAAAAAGTCGACGTGGATCGGCATGTCGCGAACAGGATCGACCTGCAGATCGCGTGCGAGCACGATGTGTTTTTTGCCATCGACATCGAGTTCGAACGCGGTCGAGGTGAAGTGGCCCTTGATGACCTGCTTCCACAGCGTGTTGTATTCGATGGCGATCGTCTCAGGGGTCTTGTTGTCGCCGTAGATTACGGCTGGTACGTTTCCGTCGCGGCGCGATTGGCGTGCGGCCCCCTTGCCTGCACGCGGACGCGCCGTAGCCTTGAGCGATGCAAGCTCAGACATGACAATTCTCCGGGTGTTGGGTTGCCCTTTGAGTGCGGACAACCGGAAAAGCCGCAAGCCGGCCTCCAAGGGTGCCGGGCGGCGTCTCATAAGGTATTCATGAGATTGCGGGGTTATACCGGCCAATCCGCATGAAAGCAATGGCTGAAACTCTTGAGTGCCCTCGTCTAGAAGTCAAGAAAAGGCATGACTTTACAATTGGTTAGATGAATTCCGCCGAGCACTCGCGACAGGCGGACGCGCTGGTGCTCTATGCGCGCATATCAGTTGCGAATGCGGATGCCAGCCATGAACTCGAAGCGATCAACCTCGTCTTCTGACGCGTCGTTCGTCGTATGATAGCCAAGAAGGGACGTGAACAACTCGGCCCGGTTGCCGATGTCGTGAGACAGCTGCGCCTCGCCGTAGTCGTGCCGGAAATAATCCGGTGCGCCGATCTGCTCCTCCGTGATGCGCCCAACCTCAAATTTCAGCCGGGTGCGGTCGTCGAGGCGCGTGCTCACAAGAAGCGCATAGGTCGTGCTTTCGGTAAAGAAGGCGTCTTCCACGACCGGCTCAACGAACGAGCGGTCTATATTGAATTCGACGTAGAGGTCGTCGGATGGAACGTAGACGATCCGGCCGTCAAAAAATACGCTATCGTGCGACGAGAGTGCCCCATCGTCGAGCCAACGCTGATTGTAACGGGCGCCGAGATCCACGTAGAGCGTTTTGTCCAGCGTCACGCGCATGCCGCCGATCGCCCAAACCTCATCCGCGTCGCGGGTGAAGGCAGCGGGATCGAGTTCGCGGGTGTAATCAAGATTTGCGTATCCGGTTTCAAAGAATGGCGCCAGACGCTGATCCTTTAGGAACAGAACGCCTGCCGATTGCTCTAACCGTAGATGATCAAAAGCTTCATCCCGGGCGAAAAAGCGATTTGAGATCGGGCCAGCGCCGGCCTCGATGAGGTAGTGACTGTGCAAGGCGCGGCTGCGAACAAAAGCTTCCATACCGGTCGTGTTATAGGAGAGCTGGTTGTATCCGGCTGCGCGCTCGTTGGCATCGACGTCGATATTGTCGTGGAGAAAGAACCCGCCGAAATTGAGCGACGTATTGGGTGCCACGATCCTGAAGTGATCGATGAGTGCGCCGATGTCGTAGCGGTCCGGTCTCAGATCGATGGCGTGGCGGCCGTAGCCACCGCGCACCACAGCTGTAGTTTCGGCATTTTCCGATTTGGCGATTAGCGCCATGCCAACGTCGGTCTTGGCATAAACCCCGCCGTCACGCTCTTCGACGCGATAGTCGATGTTGCTGTCGTATCCGGCAGCTACCAGCCCTTCAGCGACGAAATTCACACCCTCGGCGATGACAACGCCGGGAACATCGCCCTCGATTTGGATATCTCCGTTCGGGTCGCGCCGGTTGGGCGCCGAGAGCGCCTTTCGCCAGGTGTCATAGCCCTTCGAGAAGCCATGCGGCTCGGCATATGCCGCTTCCGGCAGCATCGACGCCATAAGAGCTGAGATTATCACCGCTGATAAGGCGGTCACAGAAAAGCGGCCAATCGTTACCATGCAAACCCCTCAACAAATATCGCAACACCTGCGCCTCAAACGCCGGGTTACGGCGACGAACTTGCGGCTCTGTGATTTGAGGCTAAGGGCGGAAACTGATTCGCTGACAGGTGCCTAGCCGCACTTGGCACAGGAATTGAACAACTTCCCACAGGTCTTTGCGGGCTTGCTTCTTTTCGGGGCAGTGCCACGCAGCCGCGCCATTAGGGCTAATGTTTTCGGGTGGTTCGTATGATTAAGACGTTGTGCACCGCAGGTATTTTGGCAATCAGTCTGGCCGTTCCAGTTGTTCCGGCTTCTGCCGGCGGGTGGAGCGGCGGCGAACGCGACATGATTTTCTGGGCGTTCAAGCGTGGATACACACTTGAGCGGACTTGGAACCGCCTCTCAAGCCGCCGCTGAGCGGCACTTTTTAAAAACTCAAGCCCAGCACGTCGCTTATGATGCCGCCGGTGGTCTCTAGTTTACGGCGCTTCTGCTGTCGTTCCGCAATTTGCGGCGCGGCTGGCGCTTTGGCATTAAAGTTCGGTACGGGCGCGGCGAGGTGATCGCGGCCCTTGGCAATTTTGGCCCAATCGCCGTCGAGCGCCTGCGTGACGCGTCGTTCGTGGCCGTAGACGTCATAAAATTGCTTGAGCTTGCCCTTGTCGTCCACCCAGGCGGTGAAATAGACGAGGTGAATCGGGATCTTTTTCTGGATTTCAACCTCGTTGTTGAGCGGTCCTGACTTCATCTGCTCGAGCATTTTTTCGCGCGTCCAGCCGTTGCCCTCGCGCAGCATGATTTCGGCAAGTTCGACGGGCTTTTGCACCCGCAGGCAGCCATGGCTTAACGTGCGCTGCGTGTGCCGGAACATCCATTTGTCGGGCGTGTCGTGCATGAAGATCGTGTGCTGGCTCGGGAATGAGAATTTCACAACGCCGAGCGCGCTGATGCCGCCAGGTGGTTGGGTCACTTCGTAATTGCGGATGTCTTCCTTGCTCCAGTCCATTTTGCGCCAGTCGAGCGGCTTGCCGCCTTTGGTTTCGAGTTGAAGGCCGTACTGGCGCATGAGGCCGCCGCCACGCCTGAGGCTCGGCCAGAGTTCATGCACTTTGATGGATTCTGGAACACGCCACTGCGGCCGCAAAACGACGTACTTTAAGGGCCGTGAAAAAATAGAGGACTGCTTGTCAAGCATGCCGGCGACGATTTTTTCCGAGCGGATAATTTCGCCGTTCTTGTAGACGTACTGCATGAACTCCGGGATGTTGTTGAGAACATGTACGTCTCCCATATCCTCGTTCATCCAGCGCCACATTTCCATATTGGCGCGCAGGCGTTTGGCGTTCGGATTGAGTTTACTGTTGCCAGCGCCGGCATTCTTGCCAAGCGCATCAATGTAGGCTTGCCGCAGCTTGTCGAACTGGGCGTGCTTGGGATGTGTCGACTTTAAATAAGCGCCCGCGTCGTCGTTGCTCGCGAGCCCTTCAAGCACCAATTTCGGATCGATGATCTGCGCCTTGCGGTCGAGATTTGAGTTCAGCATTTCCGGCGGCTTCATGATGCGCCCGCCGCGGGCATGGCGCGCATAGAGCAACGCCGTCTTGGTCAGTTTTAGTTCCGCCTCCGCGAGTTGTTCGTGGTCGGCTGCCGTTGGCAATTCAACAAGTGCGAATGCTTCGGGATCGAGTGCATAGGCCCAGGCATTCTTAAACTCGGCGATTGCTGACTCTGCTCTTGCGTTCTGTTTGCCGTCGGTGATCCATAGCGGGGCATAGGAGCGGGCATCGTAGAAGACCTTGATGGCATCTGCATCTTTTGAGTCTTCGGCTGATGTGCCTGGCTGAGTTGCGTTGACCCTGGCCATCACGGCGTCGGCCAATTGGTTTGCGATAGCGGATTTCTGGCTCGCGTCCGGCAGCGGCACGGTGATTTCTGGCGGCGACTCGGCGCGGGATGCGCTTGCAGAGACAAATGCCAAAGCCAGAGCAGCCAACATCGAGCGTGAGCGAACCATGAATGGTTTTCCGTTTGTAACGCGCACGCGGGAACCATAACTTAACCGATTGCCGAGCCCCTGCAAACACGGGAAGGCGGCTCACGTGTGCCAATGATCGCACTCTCCCCATGGAATTTGCGCTTTTTAAGTCCTTTGGAAGCGCGCGCCGTCTGAGCAAATGCGCTATACAGGCCAATAAAAAGCCTGGGGGGAACGCCGATGCAGCAGAGAGATAGTCCTGCAACACAATCGCAAGGGGCCATGGAGCGCACGGCGTTGCGCTTTGCGGCAGTGGCCGAGCGCTGGTTTCCCGATGGCTTCATTTTCGGCGTGATCGCGGTCGCGATCGTGGCGATTGCCGCTTTGCTCAATGGGGCCTCGCCTTCCGACATCGGCAAGTCGTTCGGAGACGGCTATTGGAGCCTCATCACCTTCACGTTCCAGATGGTCTTCATGGTGGTGGCGAGCTACGTCGTCGCCATATCTCCGCCTGTTGCCCGCGCCATCGACTGGCTGAGCGGCATTCCGAAAACCGGGCGCGGGGCGGTGGCGTTCATCGCCATGATGAGCATGCTCGTGTCGCTGATCGGATGGGCGTTGTGTTTGATTTTCGGCGCGTTTCTCGTGCGAGCCTGCGCGCGGCGGAAAGAACTCAGTATGGATATTCGCGCGGCCTGTGCCGCCGGATATCTGGGCTTGGGCGCCACGTGGGCGCTTGGGATTTCGTCTTCAGCTGCGCTGTTGCAGGCCAATGAGAAGAGTTTGCCGCCGAACATCGTCAAAATCACCGGCGTCATACCGTTGACCGATACGATCTTTCTTTGGCAGTCGATGGTGATGTGCGCCATCATTCTCGTTTTGTCGGTGATCATCGCCTGGCTCTCGGCACCCTCGGCGGCGAACGCCGTAACAGCCGAGGATCTGGGCGCGGATATCGGCCGGGCTTCGCACGAAGTGGCAAAGCCTTCGAGGCCTGCCGAGTGGCTCGAGTATTCGCCGCTGATGACGCTTGTTTTGGTGGCGCTTGGCATCCTGTGGGCGGTCAGGGAATTTTCGACGCAATGGGGCGCGTTGGGCTCTGCGGGTGCAGCCGCCATCACCTTCATTTCCAGTCTCAACACCTATAATTTCGTCTTCATCATTCTGGGGCTGCTACTGCACTGGCGGCCGCGAAGTTTCTTGAATGCGGTTATCGAAATCGATGCCGGCGGTTGGCGGCATTCTCGTGCAGTATCCGCTCTATGGGTCTATCGCCATGATCCTGACCGGCGCCAAGAATGCCGCAGGCGTCAGCATGTCTGATCAGCTCGCACATTTCTTTATCAGCACGACGACGCAGAGCACGTTCCCGGTCGTGGTCGGCATTTATTCGGCGTTCCTAGGGCTGTTCGTGCCCTCGGGCGGGGGAAAATGGATTCTAGAAGCGCCTTACGTGATGCAAGCGGCCAACGAACTCAAGGTGCATCTCGGCTGGATGGTGCAGGTCTATAATGCGGCGGAGGCACTTCCCAATCTCATCAACCCGATCTTCATGGTGCCCATGCTCGGCATTCTCGGCATGAAAGCGCGCGATATCGTTGGCTTCACCTTCCTGCAGTTCGTCATCCATGTGCCGGTGGTGCTGTTCCTGCTCTGGTTCTTGGCTGGAACGCTGACCTATACGCCGCCGGTTATTCCGCCGGGGCTGGATAGACCGCCTCTCCCTAAGGGGAGAGGCAAGTCACGCCGCCTGCTGGTCGAGCAGCCGTTTGACGCACAGTGCGACGCCCGTCTGCCAAGGCGGCAATTCCGCGCCGAATACGCGCTTCATCTTCGAGCAATCAAGAATTGAATTTTTTGGGCGCGCGGCGCGGGTCGGATATCCGTCTGTGCCAATGGCAGAGAGTGCGGTCTGAGGTCCGCCCGCGTCCTTAGACCGGGCCAAGATCTCGCGCGCGACGTCAAACCAGCTCGCAGTGCCTTGACCGGCTGCGTGGTAAACGCCCCACATTTCATCTCTCGCATTAGTCTTGCCCGCGGGCCCGGTTATCTGTTCGGCGATTGCAAGAATGGCTTCGACGAGATGCGGCGCGTAAGTTGGGCTGCCGACTTGGTCGTTGACCACGCGCAGGGGGTTACCCTTGGCCGCGTTGTTCAAAATCGTCTTGACGAAGTTCTTTCCAAACGGGCTGTAGACCCAGGCCGTACGCAAAATGATGTGTTTGGGATTGGCCGCAGCCACCGCGCGTTCGCCATCGAGCTTGGTGCGCCCGTAGACTGATGCCGGCGCCGTCGCATCGGTCTCAAGATAGGCCGACGATTTCGAACCATCGAATACATAATCGGTTGAAAGGTGGATGATGGGTACACCGCGCCGGTGCGCCGCCTCACTCATCAGTCGCGCACCTTCGCAATTCAACGCATGTGCGCGTGCCGGCTCGGCTTCCGCGTCATCGACGGCGGTATACGCGGCCGTGTTGATGATAACGTCAGGTTGGATATCGGCAATGGCGCGTTCGATGGTGGGCGTGCTGCAAATATCAAGCGCTGGCCGGCCGATTGCGCACGCCGTAATTCCTGGCGAGGCGGGTGCTGCCTCAAGGAATGCTCGGGCAACCTGACCGTGTGACCCTGTAACGAGAAGCCGCATTGGCTGTCCTTTCTTCCCCTCTTCCTGTCGAACTGCAGAAAAAGCAGGGGAGCGAGCGATGCCTCAGTAGAACAGGCTCGAAACGCTTTCCTCGCGGCTCGTGCGCGCGATGGCCTCGCCAATGAGCGGAGCAATGGAGACAACACGAATGTTTTTTGCGGCCCGGATGGCTTCCGTCGGCAGGATTGAATTGGTAATCACCAGTGACTTCAGCCGCGAATTTTGAATGCGGTTGACGGCGCCGCCGGAAAGCACGCCATGCGTGATGTAGGCTGAGACTTCCGTCGCGCCGTTCTTCAGTAATGCCTCTGCCGCGTTCACAAGCGTGCCGCCACTGTCGACGATATCGTCGATCAGAATGCAGCGCTTTTTGTCGACTTCGCCGATGACATTCATGACTTCGCTCTCGCCGGCCTTTTCGCGCCGCTTATCGCAGATAGCGATGGGTGCGTTGATGCGCTTGGCAAGCGCGCGTGCGCGCACCACGCCACCGACGTCGGGCGAAACGACCACGAGATCGTCCGACTTGCCGAAGTTTTCCTCAATGTCGCGGGTCATGACGGGGGCAGCGAACAGATTATCCGTCGGAATGTCGAAGAAGCCCTGTATCTGCCCGGCGTGAAGGTCGAGAGTAAGGACACGGTCGGCGCCTGCGCGCTCGATCATGTTGGCGACGAGCTTGGCGGATATGGGCGTGCGCGGGCCGGGTTTGCGATCCTGGCGGGCATAGCCGAAGTAAGGAATGACAGCCGTCACGCGGCGCGCGGATGAGCGCTTCAGCGCGTCTACGAGGATGAGGAGTTCCATCAAGTTGTCGTTCGCAGGAAATGACGTCGATTGGATAACGAAGACATCCTGGCCGCGGACGTTCTCTTGAATCTCGACGAAGATCTCAAGGTCGGCAAAGCGCTTCACTTGGCCCTTGGTCAAAGGGATTTTCAAATAGGCGCTGATGGCGTCGGCGAGAGGGCGGTTGCTGTTGCCGGCGACGAGCTTCACTGCTTGCATTCCCCGGCTCTCTTTAGGGGCGTCTCCGTCCCGGGCATCAAAGGGCATGATACTCCCCCGAACGGGCCCAAACTGGCATCTCTGACGCGGCTTCTAGCAAGCAGGCCCGGTGGTGGCAACCGCCCGGGCCCGCTAATCGCGTTAATCACTGAATACGCAGTTAAACCAGAGGTCAAAACAGTTCTGCCAACCTTATTTATTAGGTGGCAGTAGCTTCACGATGCCTTGTGCCGCCGCAGCGGCCGCGACATCAGCCGTTTTGCCCCATGTTCCGTCAAGCGAACCCTGCGGCACTTCGTTCTTTTGAGACACGGTGCCGAGCTTTTTGCCATTCGGATCGAGCACGTTCCAATCGATCTGGATCGGCTGCTTTCCGTCCTTGCCTTGGCCCATCACAACTTTGCCTTCGACCTTGTAGGCCGGACTTGTTGGTGCGTTCGTCAAGGCCACGCCGTTCTTGGTCAACTCGCGCTGGATAGCCGACGTCAGCGACTGGCTACCGTCGCCCGGAGCTCCCGTAACCAAGGGAACCGTCGTAATCGAAGCCCCAGGTGTCTCGATGCTGCCGGTTGTCGCCGCAGCAGGAGTGAGCGCTGCAGTAGTGGCTGCAGGCGTCTGGCTCGTTGCTATAGCGTTTTTGGCAATCGCTGCGGCAGCAGGCGCCTGACCTGCGGTTGCGACCGCTTGAGTTGCGGCATTAGGTGCTGCAACGCTACCCGGGGTAAACGTCGATGCTGCGTTGCTTGCGACCGGTGTGCCAGCGGTGCCTTGGTACCAGGTGGTGATCTGTGCCGCGGTCTTGTCCGCAATCGCCTGCACGATCTGTGGGCTAACGGTTGACCACGGATCGGCCGAAGCTGATCCAACGGCGAGTTCTTCGCCCGTAATTCGATTGGCGCGTTTGCCGGTTTGATCGGTGACGTCCCAGATGTAAGAAATTTTTGAGCCTGTCTTCTCGCGCGCTGCCACGACATATCCGCGCAAAGTATATTCGCCTTTGCCACCCGGACCGCGGGCCACCGAAATTTTGTTGCGCTCTATAGCAGTCGTGAGCTGAGCCTGTAGGTCTCGAGAGACACTTTCAGGTGCACCGATCACAGGAGCGATTTCCAATTTGGCCGTTTGCGCGTTGCCGGGTGGGCTCGCAATCGGATTGGCAATGCCAGCTTGTGGCGCGGTGCCGTCACCGCCGCCGCTCAAGAGGTTGCTTCCGGTTTCACAACCAGCCAGCGCCAAAGCCATGATCGACGTCAGGACCATGCTTCGAATTGGCCTGACGTAGCGTCTCGCTAAATCAGCAGAGTTTAAGGTCGTCACGGCGACATCCCCCGTTTGTCTTCCCGAACTTTTCCGGCGACCGACGTACAAACTCTGCGGCCTTGAACTCCTGATACATAAACTACCGGTACCCACTCCTGCACCTGTAAATCAGCTGGTGTGTGCCCGTCCAGATGGGCGGCCACAGGAATTGTGTGCAGGCCCGCTGCTTGGGGCCAAAAGAGATAAATCGTTGTGGATTGTGCAGTTAAGCCACGACAATGGCAGAGATTTGGCGGCCGTAATCCGCCTCTTTGAGGCTTTGGGAGCGCCGGTAGCTGAAGAAATTCGATTTGTTTGCTCTCGTGCAGGGTGCTGCCAGCTCAATCGAACCAACGCCCGAGGCTCTTAACCTTGCGGCGACAAAGCCCGGCAAATCGAAGTGCGCCCGGGCGCCCGGCTCCGGTATGCGGAAGTAACGGGCATGGGATGGATCGAGGGCTACGACGTCCGCTTCGAACTCTGGCCCCACTTCATAGGCATCCTGGCTGATGGTCGGGCCGACCGCCGCTCTAATGTGCTCCCGGTGTGCGCCGAGCCGCTCCATTTCGGCAATTGTGCTCTCTAGGATGCCGGAGACCGCTCCGCGCCACCCAGCGTGTGCGGCACCAACGATTCCTGCTGCTGCGTCGGCAAAGAGTACAGGGGTGCAGTCGGCGGTTAGTACGCCGATAGCGAGCTTGGGAGTTGCGGTCACGACGGCGTCGGCTTTTGGCAATGCCTCGCGCGGTACCATCCCGGTGACGGTTAGAGCCGTCGCTCCGTGCACCTGATAGAGCGTAACGACGCCGCCGTTAACGGCGCCCAGGTATTCGGCGACACGGCGCCGGTTCTCAATCACGAGTGTGGATTTGTCATGAGATCCAAGGCCGCAATTCAGACCCGCATAGATGCCGCTCGATACGCCGCCCTGACGGGTGAAGAACCCATGCCGGATGCCGGGGAGGACTTTCAGATTCTCAGCTTCGATGGGTGACAGCATGTGCGAATAACGAATTGCCAATAGCCAATGTGGGAAGTCAGTAGAGGTCTGCTTGCGGCAGCGCAACACCCTATGCGTTGCTCGCGACACCAAATCCCGGAAGCGGCGGCAGATGCGGCGAACGCACGCCAATCGCTTTAAAGCGTGTTCCCATCCCATTGGGCGCGAGCAGCCGGGCAAGACCCGTTTCTATTTCTCCGGCACGCGCTGGGTTAGCGTGCATGAGACGCGATGCCCGCTCAATGATGCCGAGGGACCCGAGGAACTCGGCTTGCGTGACTGGACCGTCGATGGCAAGGCCGGAAGAGTGCAGGACGCTGGCGAGTTCGTAAAAGCTAACGTGCGCGGACAGATCGGCTTCACCTGGCGACGTCAGAGGTGACTCATACTTGTGCTCTCGAACGGCTTGCAAAGTATCGCCAGCGGACGCGGTCGCGTACCCATAGTCAATTATGAGCGCCGTAACCGGGCCGCTTCGGGCCAGTGATTGAAAGGCTTCGGCCAATCGTTCCAGCCTTTGGTCTTCGACCAGTGCACCAACGGGCGCACCGGGAAAGCGCGTATCAAGACCGTTGTTGACCGGGGGTGAAGCGACTTCGGAAAAACAGAGTTCACCTCTCAGATCGAGACCGATCCCGCGCTGATGCCAACCGTCACTCGCCTTGACCCACTGTTCTACGGGCCAAGCATCGAGAAACTCGTTCGCGACAATGATGGCGGGCGATGAAAATCCGATGAGGTTGTGCCCCCATGCAACACGCACAGGCGCATCGCTCAACGCCTCACGCTGAGCCGCGATCAATTCCGGGCTCATTTCGACAAGATGGACCGATGTGGCGTCGCAAAGGCCAGGGATGACGCGGGCCGCCCGAAGGGCATCGCGCATCATTGTGCCGCGACCGGGCCCATATTCAACGAATTGAACCGCATTTGGCGCACCAAGAACTTGTTGCCAAACGACGCCCGCCCATAGCCCAATGATCTCGCCGAAGGTTTGGCTGATTTCGGCCGCGGTTATGAAATCGCCATCTCTGCCGATCGCACGCCGGGTGGCGTAGTATCCGTGTGCATCGTCCCACAAGCAGCGCGACATGTACTCGGCGACCGGTATCGGCCCCCGGCGTTGGATCTCGTCTTTGAGTTTGATGGCCAGAGGCGTCGAGCGCCTAAGGTCCGGATCATACGTCACGCTTGAGCCTTTTGCGGTTGGCTTTCGCGGTTTGCCGTGGCGATATACCAAAGCCCGAGAAGCAACATGGGGATCGAGTACATTTGACCAGCTGTGAAGGGGCCAAGGTTTAAAGCGTGCACCGGCTCGGGCTCACGGAAGAATTCGCAGATTGTGCGCGCGACGGCATACCAAACAAGGAACACGCCCGTAACCAGGCCGGGGCGTTTGAGGCCCAGCATGGAATGGGTGACGATGCGCAAAATGATGAACATTACGAACCCTTCGAGCATTGCTTCATAAAGCTGGCTCGGGTGGCGTGGCAACGGTCCGCCGTTCGGGAACACCATGCCAATGGCCGCGTCGGTTTCGCGGCCCCAATGTTCAGAGTTTATGAAGTTTGCAACCCGTCCGAAGAACAGCCCGAACGGGACTGCGGCACAGCACAAATCCATGACCGAGCGGGCCGAGACATTGAAATGGCGCGCAAAGAGGAGAATAGCAACGCCCGATCCGATGAGCGCACCGTGGAACGACATGCCGCCTTTCCATACCTGTAGAATGTCGCCGGGGTGACTGAAATAATAGCCCGGATCGTAGAGCAGAACCTGGCCCAAGCGTCCGCCGAGAATCACCGCAAGCGTAATCCAGAGCAGAAGGTCGTCGGTCAGAAGGTCAGTGATAGGAGCCGTACCCGCACGCCAAAAGCGGATGTCTTTAAGCAGGTGCTTGATATAGAGCCAGCCGAGGATTAGGCCCGCCATGTAGGCGAGACCGTACCAGCGCACCTGAAACGGGCCGATGGAAAAAGCAACGGTGCCGATGTCCGGATAGGTGAGCGCTGCGAAAATGCTGGTCATTTGTCCTCGTGCGGCCTCTTGTCGTCCGTCCAGGAGCTCAGCGTCGAGCATCCGATCTTAACAAGGGGTTTTTCGGGAACCAGACCGGACTGTCAAGTGCCGGACCGGCAGGCACATGTCCAGCATGACGCGCGATATGGTGTCTTGATGGCGGCTGAGCGAAGGGCCATAATTGCCGGCGTTTCCGTTCTACTTTTCGTGCAATCCAACAGGCGGCAGGCTCATGACTCAAACGAATAATCGCATTTTCGACGATTTCGCCAAGCTCATGACGGATGCGGCAGGCGCCGCCGACGGCATGAAGAAAGAAGTCGAGACCATGATGAAAGGCCAGGCTGAGCGCTTTATGCAAGGCATGGACGTGGTCAAACGCGAAGAGTTTGAAGTGGTCAAGGCCATGGCCGAGAAGGCGCGGCTCGAGAATGAGAGACTTGAAGCGCGGCTCAAGGTACTCGAAGCGAAGCTCGGAATGGCCTGATCGAACAATAGTTCAACTGCCTGTTTTGGAATCGCCAACCGGACTGCAGATATAGTCACGTCGAGTGCAGGCGTGCACCATCCACAGCTGCGCACAAGTTCTCAACATCTTCCGCCGTTTCGATGCGGATTTTCGCGCTTTGCCCGTGCTTTGCCACTTTGACCGTGGACAAGGCTGGCGTCGCCTTGCGACTCGGGAAGCCGTCTGTTTTCGTGCGGCCCATGGTTGAAGGCAAGGTTTGTTTCGCGTCCAACGCGCGGACACTGCACTTTCGTCCGGGCGCTTAAAAAGGATCATTTTGAATGGCAACGGCCGAACGCAATTACGAGCGCGTGATCAATCCGATTGATCTTTTCGAACAACTTGCCACGGCGCATGATTGGGCTGCTGATCGCGCCAGCGACGACGAACTGACGTTGATTGTTGCCGGAACTTGGACCGACTATCACGTCTCACTCAATTGGCGCGAAGATCTGGAAGCTCTGCATTTGGCCTGTGCCTTCGATTTCAAAGTCCCGGAAAACCGCTTGGCCGAAATGTACCGGCTGGTTGCTCAGATCAACGAGCAGCTGTGGCTTGGGCACTTCGATTTGTGGACCACTGAAGGCTTAGTGATGTTCCGTCACGCACTCTTGCTTAATGGCGCTGTTGCGACCACCCGGCAGTGCGAAGCGCTACTTCGATCGGCACTCGAAGGCTGCGAACGCTACTACCAGGCCTTCCAGTTTGTCGTTTGGGCAGGTAAGGAAAGCCGTGAGGCTCTGGTTTCAACCATGTTTGAGACCGAGGGCCGGGCTTAATCCTATTGGTTCTTTCGCGGTCCTGATGTCATGAGTTTATCGTTCGACGGACCGGTGCTGCTTGCAGGCGCCGGGAAAATGGGCGCGGCGATGCTTTCCGGCTGGCTCGCGCGGGGGCTCGATCCGAAAGCTGTTCTTGTGCAGGAGCCGTCGCTGTCTGGCGATGTGACCGATCTCGTCAAAAGCTACGGAATACGCGCTGAGGCGCAATTCACTTCACTGCCGGCCGTATCCGGCTGTCATTGTTGCAGCGGTAAAGCCCCAAGTTATGGATCAGGTTTTCCCGCTGCTCGCCAAATTCGCCGGACCGAAGACGCTCGTGCTCTCCATTGCCGCCGGGCGCTCAATTGCGAGCTTTGAAAAGCATTTGCCCCCCGGTGTCGCGGTAGTTCGCGCCATGCCGAATACGCCGGCCGCAATCGGACGGGGTATAACGGGTGCAGTTGGTAATGCGCATGTAACCGCAACGCAGAAAGCAGCGTGCGACGCGCTTTTACGCGCGGTCGGCGAGATCGTGTGGGTCGAGGATGAAGCGCTGATCGATGCCGTGACGGCTGTTTCAGGATCTGGTCCCGCTTACGTTTTTCTTTTGACGGAGTGCCTCGCGGAAGCCGGGCGTGCGGCCGGGCTAGATGCATCAATCGCGATGCAGCTTGCGCGTGCCACGGTTACGGGTTCGGGCGCGTTGATGGACGCTTCGCCGCTCGATGCCGGGACATTGCGCCAGAACGTGACCTCACCGGGTGGAACGACTGCCGCTGCACTTGGCGTGCTGATGCGTGAACGCGGGGGACTGAACGATCTGATGATCGAAGCTGTCGCCGCTGCCCAAAAACGCGGCCGCGAGCTTGGCGCCTGACCCGGCCTGGAAGCGGGTCTGACAAAGCTCGCGGCCTTAGCTTTTTCGTGCCACAGGGCCAAGCTTGTACCTTGGCATCCATGTTTGGGCGGCGGGCAATTCGCGTCGGGGCGGGCAGGAGTAAGCCCAAATCCAACGCGCGGACAGGGTGGTGGAGGCTCACACTATCGCTCTGATCAATGTTACATGATAACATCACATGCAATTCACAAGGGCGTGTCGTTAGGGAAATTGGCCCCAGTGCTCGTGATTTTCAAATGGGCAGCGAAATAATAGCCCTCAGGCCACCCATCGAACTTTCGCCGAGGGCAATTTCGCCTCCGTGACTTTTGGCGATGTCACGGGCAATGGCGAGTCCAAGGCCCGAATTGCCGTCGTCCACGTTGCGGGAATGGTCGATCCGGTAGAACGGTCTAAAGACATTTTCGCGTTCGGATGCCGGAATGCCTGGGCCATTGTCATCGACTTCGATGCGCACCCATTGACCTTCAGTTGCAGCGCGGATCACAACTTGATCACCATAGCGCGCGGCGTTCGAAACGAGGTTGGTAATGGCCCGCTTCAGGGCCTGACGTTTGAGCGGCAAGACAAGATCCTGGCGCTTCTTGCGCATCTTGAGTTCGACTGAGCGGCCATAGATCTGTGCGTCCGCGTGGATCTCTTGCAGTAGTTCTTTGAGGTTAGTGGGTTTGGCCTCTTCGCCGCCGTCGCCCTTTGCAAACGCCAGATAGTCCTCCAGCATGTGCTGCATTTCATTGACGTCGGCGGCGAGTGCGCGCGTGTCGCTGGAATCTCCAAGCAACGCGAGTTCAAGTTTGAATCGCGTAAGCACGGTGCGCAAATCGTGGCTGACGCCAGCGAGCATGGTAGTGCGCTGCTCGACGTGCGTCTTGATGCGATCACGCATTTCGAGGAATGCTTCGGCTGCTTGGCGCACTTCACGAGCGCCGCGTGGCCGGAAGTCATCCGGGATGCCCCGCCCTTTGCCGAAGGCATCGGCCGCTTCCGCAAGCCGCAGAATGGGCCGGATCTGGTTGCGCAAGAAAAGTATGGCGACGGTCAAGAGAATGACTGAAGTGCCCACCATCCAGAGCAGAAAAATGTGGGAGTTTGAGGCGTAAGTTTGGCTACGCGTGGCCATGACCTTGAGAATGGAATCGTCGTGTTTGACGCGGATTTCAACGAGGCGAACGTCTCCGGCCGTGTCGATCCAGAACGGCTTGTTGACGTGACGTCTCAGTTCCGTCGAAAGGGCCCTGTCGAGCAGTGTGAAAAGTGGTTTGGGCCCCGGCGGCGGCAAGTCACCTGTCGGCAGGAATTGGAGATCAAGATTGAGGCGCTCCTTGGCGAGGTCGACCAGATCCTTCGTGTTCGACTTGTTTGGCAGCCTGTCGTACAAATCGACAATCGCTGCAATGTCGCGCGCCGTTGCTTCAGATAAGCGCCGCGTCACGGCCTGCCAGTGCCGCTCCATGAATGCGAACGCGATCACACCTTCGAGGACAACGATCGGCGTGATGATGATGAGCAAGGCGCGAGCGTACAGCCCTTTCGGCAAGAGTTCGGCTGTGACAGCGAGCAATTTTTGAGTGATCGCATGTTGACGCAATCGCACGAGCCAGGGCTCGGAACGTTGGGTTTGCGTATCGGGTTCACGCGCTGCGACCATTCCCGGCTTTAGCCTCCTAGAAGCTGGCGCCCGTCGATATGAATAAAGTCAGTCAGTATATAGGATGTAACCCTTGCCACGCACCGTCTGCAGGTACACCGGGTTGGACGGATCGGCTTCGATTTTGCGTCTGAGGCGGTTGATCTGTACGTCAATCGCGCGTTCGCTACCGGTAAATTCATCACTTGAGAGTTCGTGGCGTGGTACCGGAACGCCGATGCGCAATGCAAAAAGCCGCAACAGATCGCGTTCGCGCTCGGTCAATTTTATCGATTCCTGGTCACGTCGCAGCTCGCCTCGTACAATGCTGAAGACGCAAGGACCCATGCGTATTTCATCGTTCTGTGTGTTAGGTGCCTGACCGCGCCTCAGGATGTTACGCAAACGCAGCAACAATTCGCGCGGTTCAAAGGGCTTGGTGACATAGTCATCGACACCGGCTTCGAGACCGATAATGCGGTCTTCCGCATCTGCGAGTGCCGTTAGCATTAGAATTGGCACCGGTCGCGTGGCCTTGAGATCTCGCGCGAGGCTCAACCCGGATTCGCCGGGCATCATGACGTCGAGCATGACCAAATCAAAGGCAAGTCCGCGCATAAAGGACCGGGCAGCCGCAGCGTCGGCAGCTTCTGTTACGCGAAAGCCGCTCGACACGAGAAACCTTCCAAGCAGCTCGCGAATTTTCTGATCATCGTCGACGACAAGAATATGCGGCGCGTTGTCGGGCAACGGCTCCGCGCGAGACTGCGGGCCGGAGCTCTTCATTTACTCACCATGAGGCCGGAAGTGTGGTTGCCGTTGCGGTCGATCTTGATCAGAGTTTCTACTTGAGGAAGATCCTTCTCGGCGATCATTGCGTAAAGAAATCTATGCGCTAGGGCTTCGGCTCCTGGCCCCGCCTTGCGTAGCGCGGCTTCGATGCGCTTGACCTGAATTTCTGTCAGTTTGTCGGTGAGCCTTGCCCCCTTCGCAGAAACGAACAGGCGGCGTTCGCGGCGGTCTTCGTCGCCGGCTCGCTGGATAATGAACCCTTCGTCGATAAGTTGCTTCAGAACGCGCGCCAACGACTGTTTGGTTATCTTTAAAATGTCGAGCAGCGCTGCAACCTTAAGGCCGGGATTGCGGCGGACGAAATGCAGGACTCTGTGATGAGCGCGACCAAAACCATATTGGTCCAGGATAATGTCGGGGTCGCAGGTGAAGTCGCGATAAGCGAAGAAGAAAAGTTCGACGCAGGCGACTAAATCCAGCGGCGGTGCCGCGCCCGGACTGTCGTTGGATACGCTGGACTTACCCGCAACTTGGGCCCCATGACGGCGGCCTGAGGCGTTATCGGACGTTATGTCAGTCATGTTGACTTATTGGCCTTGATTGTTTCCTGTTTCAAGTCAAATTGTTGAGCAGACCGCTCAAAGTCGAAAAATGGCTTACGGGCTTGCCCGGCAGTGGATTGAAGGGTAATCGTCACGGGTTCCCCCAAGCTTTCCGAAAACTGGTGCGCGGGCTGTTGCAAGCGCCAAAATATACTGGGATCTTAACCTCACATGGCTGACCTCGTTCCTTATCATGATCGCGATGGCTTTATTTGGTTTGACGGCCAGCTTGTGCCCTGGCGCGATGCCCAAGTGCATTTGCTGACCCATGCACTGCACTATGCCAGCGCGGTCTTCGAGGGCGAACGGGCCTACGAGGGTCAGATTTTTAAACTGCGCGAACATTCCGAGCGTCTCATTGAGGGCGGGCGGATCATGGATTTCGATATCCCATATACGGCTGAAGAAATTGATCAGGCTTGCCGGGACGTGATCCGGGCCAATAATCTGGCTGATTGCTATGTCCGTCCAATTGCTTGGCGTGGCAGCGAAATGATGGGCGTTGCGGCGCAGTCGGCCAAAATTCACCTTGCAGTCGCAGCTTGGAACTGGGGCTCATATTTTCCCATGGAGCAACGTCTTAAGGGTATCCGTATCGCAATGGCGACCTATCGCCGGCCGGCACCTGATTCAGCACCCTTCCGGGCTAAGGCGGCTGGTCTTTATATGATCTGCACAATTGAAAAGCATCGCGCCGAACGGGCAGGTTATTCGGATGCTTTGATGCTGGATTACCGCGGTCACGTTGCGGAATGCACCGGCGCAAACGTGTTCTTCATTAAGGATGGGGCGATCCACACGCCGGTACCCGATTGCTTCCTGGACGGAATAACCCGGCGAACGGTGATAGGCCTAGCCAAAGCGCGCGGCATCAAGGTGATTGAACGCACCATTTTGCCGGATGAGCTGGGCGGCTTTTCCGAGTGCTTTATTACGGGTACGGCAGCTGAAATCACGCCAGTTTCGGAGATCGGACCGCACCACTATAAGCCAGGTCAAATCTGCGAAATGTTGCTTGGCGATTACATGGCGCTGGTCAGCCCGAAAAAACGGGCTGCGGCAGAATAAACGCGATGGGCAGGCTTTTCTCTTTTAGGAGGGTTTGGTGCAGCGGGCCCGGCTTAGCGGCTCGGGTTTGGGGAGTGGGGCCGTTTAGACTTTGAGCATGACCGGAGCACATACGGCCCCAAGAAATACTGCAATTGCTGATCCAGCGACGAGCAATGACGAGAGTGCGAACGTAACGCCGAACAACGTGCCAATTCCAGCGGCTGAGGCTGTCCAAAAGACCGCTGGCAAGACTGCGGCAATCAACAACCCAAAAAGCTTTGCTGCGACGTCGCTGACGGCCGCCAACGCTGACGTGACAGGAAAAGTCAGGGTGGTTGCTGCGGTCATGATTTACTCCGCTTCATAATTGCCGGGGCTAGTCCCCGCTCACGGAAAAAAATAGGGGCAAACATTAAAGACGACCTTAACTCCGGACTTGCGGCAAAACTGAGTAGTCATCAAAGAAAACAAATAGTTACCCTCAACTTTCCATGCCGCATTGCGGCATCTTTTTGTTTTGCTCGGTGGTGTCCCAAAAGGTCAAATCCCAGAGGCTAAGTTCCAACGGTCCATGGTTTCGTCCTTGCCTCAGTGCGTGCCATAAGCGCTAATAACAGCTCAAAGGGTACAAATGGCTGACAAGGTCTTCGATGCTGCAATACTGGGTGGCGGCCATAATGGGTTAACGGCGGCCGCTTATCTCGCAAGTGCGGGATTGAAAGTCATCGTACTTGAAAAAAATGCCTGCGTTGGTGGCGCGGCCATGACGGAAGAGTTTGCGCCCGGTTTTCGCAATTCGGTCGCCTCCTACACGGTCAGCCTGCTCAATCCCAAGGTTATCAAGGATCTCGAGCTCGCGCGACATGGCTTGAAGATCGTGCACCGCCCGGCGGGGAACTTCTGGCCGCTTGATGACGCTAAGTCACTACACATTCCTTATGGCAGCCTTGCTGCCAAACAACGCGCGATTGCTGCATTTTCAGCCAAAGATGCCGAGCGTCTCCCCGCCTACGACGATATGCTGACTCGCGCCGCGGACGTGCTGCGCGATCTCGTGACGAAAACGCCGCCCAACGCCGGCGGGGGTATCGTGGAGCTGATCCGCGGCGGCGCGCTGGGGCGGCGTATCCTGAAACTCAGCCTCGACGAGCAGCGCGTGCTGCTTGATCTCTTTACCTCGAATGTCGAAGATTTTCTCGGCCGTTGGTTCGAGAACAATCATGTCAGAGCGGCGTTTGCCTATGACGGCATTGTCGGTGCTTATGTGCCGCCCTCGGCGCCTGGCACTGCCTACGTTCTGCTGCACCACTGCTTTGGCGAAGTGAACGGCAAACAGGGTGTGTGGGGCCACGCTATCGGCGGCATGGGTGCCATTACACAGGCAATGGCCGCGTCTGCGCGTGAACGCGGAGTTGTGATCCGCACGAACGCGCCGGTCGCGCGATTGCTCATGGACGGCACGCGCGCTTGCGGTGTGGCTCTTGCCAATGGCGAAGAAATCCGGTCGCGGGCGGTTGCTTCAAATATTCCGCCCAAACTTCTGTTCAGGGACTTCGTGCCAGAGGCAGCCGTCGCACAGGATGTCCGCACAGCCTTTACCGGCATGAAAACCGGTTCCGGCGTTTTCCGTATGAACGTCGCGCTCTCGGAACTGCCGGACTTTACATCCAAGCCCGGTAAGCAGCCGCAGGATCACCACGCTTCTGGCATCATGATCGCGCCGACCATGCGCTACATGGAGGACGCCTACACCGACGCGCGCACGCTCGGCTGGGCCCGCTCTCCGGTCATCGAGATGTTGATTCCCTCGACGCTCGATGACACGCTTGCGCCAAAGGGTCAGCATGTCGCGAGCCTCTTTGTGCAGTACGTCGCACCGCAACTTCCCGATGGCAGGCACTGGAAAAATCCGCATGAACGCGAAGCCTTCGGCGATCTCGTGATCGAGACCGTGACGCGCCACGCGCCGAACTTCAAATCCGCCGTGGTTGGCCGCCAGCTCCTGTCTCCATTGGATCTCGAACAGCGCTTTGGCCTCATCGACGGCGATATTTTTCATGGCCAGCTCAATCTCGGACAGCTCTTCTCGGCGCGGCCGGTGCTCGGATATGCAGACTATCGTATGCCAATCGTAGGGCTTTATCTTTGCGGGGCTGGCGCGCATCCTGGCGGCGGCGTCACAGGCGTACCGGGCATGAACGCGGCGCGCGAAATTATCAAGGACTTGAAGCGCCATTGGTTATGAGAATTGCCACATGACATTTGCAAGCCCTATACCTGTCCTGCGCATCTTTGACGAAGTGGCAGCACGCGCCTTCTACATCGACTATCTCGGCTTCAAACTGCATTGGGAACACCGCTTTGAGCAGGGTTTGCCGGCTTATATGCAAGTCTCGCGCGGCGAATGCCTGCTGCACTTGTCAGGCCATCATGGCGACGGCAGCCCTGGCGCAAACTTGCGCATCGGCTGCGATGATGTGCATGCGTTGCTTGCGGAATTGAAGTGCAAGGCGTATTTGGCACTGAGGCCCGCGACCGATACGCCGCCATGGGGCGGGGAAGAACTGACGCTTGTTGACCCTTTCGCGAACCGGCTCACGTTCTTCAAAGAGCCCGAAATCTAGAATCTGAAATGCGCATCAACGACACCCTGGACATCAATGATAACGAACTCGAAGAGCGTTTTGTGCGTTCCTCGGGGCCGGGCGGGCAGAACGTCAACAAGGTTTCAACCGCGGTTGAATTGCGTTTCAATCTCGCCGCCAATACGTCCATTCCAGCAGCCGCAAAAGCCCGGCTCGTGCGTCTCGCAGGCCGGCGCTTGACCGACGACGGCGTGCTCATCATCCAGGCCGACCGTTTCCGCACGCAGGAGATGAACCGATCGGACGCGAGGAAGCGCCTCACGGACTTAATTGCTGAAGCGCTGATCGCGCCAAAGCCGCGCATCAAAACACGACCGAGCCGCGCTTCCAAAGAACGTCGCATCAAGGCCAAGAACTGTGCGCGGGGGCGTCAAGAAAATGCGCTCGTCGAAACACGATTACGACTAGAGGCAACCGGCAGAGCAAGAAGCAAGCCGTTACGCACATAGCGTCTGACAAATCCTCGGCTCATTGTGCAACCACTGCCTGCTGCCTGCTGCCTGCTGCCTGCTGCCTGCTGCCTTCTTCGAAGGACCTCCCATGCCCCGCTTCGCCGCCAACTCTCAGTTTCCTCTTCCAAGAGGTACCATTCTTAGATCGCTTTGCGCTCGCTGCCGCGCAAGGGTTCAAGGCTGTCGAATTCATGTTTCCCTACGAGTATCCCGCGCAAGACCTGCGTGCGGCCCTAGATAAACACGGTCTGGCGCTGGTGCTCTTCAACACTGCGCAAGGCAATTGGACGGCGGGTGAGCGCGGCATTGCGGCCATTCCCCGGCGCGAACGGGAATTCGAAGCGTCTATCGAGAAGGCGCTGCAATATGCGCATGTGCTCGGTAACCGCATGATCCACGTGATGGCGGGGCTCGTGACGGACGGCGCTGAGCGGGGCACGTTCGTTGCCAATCTTCAGCGCGCTGCAGAGCGCGCGAGCGATGAGGGTATCACGCTCGTCATCGAGCCGATCAACACGCGCGACATGCCGGGTTATTTCTTGTCCCGCACGCGTCAGGCCATCGACATTTTGAAGGATGTTGCGCGCCCGAACGTCGGACTGCAATTCGATCTCTATCATCGCCACATCATGGATGGCGATGTGCTGGCCGGCATGAAAGAAGCCAAGCCCTTCATCCGCCACATGCAGATCGCCTCGCCGCCCGATCGCGGCGAACCGGACAAAGGTGAATTAGATTTCCGCGCACTTCTCGCCGCCATTGATGTGAGCGGCTACACGGGCCACATCGGCCTCGAATACAAACCGCGCGGGGAGACGGTTGTGGGGTTGAAGTGGATGAAGGCGCTGGGCGTGGAGTTGGGGTGAGGCGATTTCTCCCGGTCTCGCAAAGAACGCCGCTCGCGTGGGGAGAGGTTGGGGTAGAGGGGCGGCTATCCCGCAGAATTGTCGAGATCTGCGCCGGATCAAGGCCCGCGCCGAAACCGCAACGCCACAGAGAGAGAACGTGTCAATTGGATCCAACCTGTTTTCGCCGCGATGGTGTTAGGCTTCACCGCGGCAGTATACATCGAGTTCAAGTTTCGTCATCTAGCTGCGCGCCGCGCTCGTACCCAACCTGACATTCCTGGCATTTCCGTGATGGATGGCCAACTCAGAATTCCTCAATATCTCTCAATTTCGCATGCCCTGGTCCGCATGACCTGGGGTGCTTACGACGTATCCGTCATTGTTCCAAGCGTTCTTTCCGAGTGCGAAGCGAGAACCAAGCGTTTTGGGAAAGTTGGTTACTGAGCATATGTGCGGCAAAGCAAAGCCGCTTTACGCACGAGGCGTCGCGTTTGCAGCGCTTTCCGTCGCGTCCGGCTGGCCTGCCGAGCCGTAGCCCGCGAGGGGCGAAGGCTGGCGCGCACCGAGGGACTCGAACCCCCAACCCTCGGAATCGAAATCCGATGCTCTATCCAATTGAGCTAGGCACGCGTTGTTGATGGTGCTTGCGACACTCGTTCCGAGAGCCGGCCGCAAGCACTCAACTCTGTATCAGGCCGGCCGGAACTGCCTGGATTGTGCGTCGAACAGTAGGGACTTGTCAAAGGTGCCTTGAAGCGGCTTAAAGGCCCAACTTTTCATGAAGAGGGTGATGCATGTCCTGTCCCTGCGGTTCCGGTAAAGACTTAGGCGCCTGTTGCGGCCCCTACATCTCAGATGCCGCCAAGCCGCCGACAGCCGAAGCCTTGATGCGGTCCCGCTTCACGGCCTTCACGCAAGGCGCGTTCGACTACATTGGCAAGACATTCGCGCTTCCATCGCAGGCGGACGCGCACGCCAAGGGCGCCAACGAGTGGGCGTCGTCGGGCACTTTCAAGCGCCTGAAGGTCGTCAGCACGACCCAAGGCGGCGAAGGCGATCGCAGGGGGCTCGTCGAGTTCGTGGCAACGTACACGCAGGGTGGCGAGACGTGGGATCATCACGAGGAGTCGCGCTTCGAGCGTAACGCGAATGGGCACTGGGCCTATGCGGGCGGAAATGGCCATCGCCACCGCGAAGGCGAAGTCCCATCTCCATCACCACCATCATGGCGGCGAGACCGTGCGCCATGTCGAACCCAAAGTTGGACGCAACGATCCTTGCCCGTGCGGCAGCGGCAAGAAGTTCAAGAAGTGCTGTGGGGCTTGAGGCGAAGCTTTGTTGAGCGCTTCCGGCCGGCTCTGTAGCTCCGTGCTTGGCGGCTGGCGCGCAGAACGCGTGTCGCCAAGCACAAATGAAAAATGGTAGCTGGAGGCGGACTTGAACCGCCGACCTGCGGATTATGAGACCGCCGCTCTAACCACCTGAGCTATCCAGCCATTGAACCGCCAAACACCCGTTTGAGGGTCAGAAGCACTTCAAAGCACTAAGGCCCCGTCTATAGGTACGGGTCCTTCCGCCGTCAACTTGTTCCATCAAGGTGAGGCGGATGAACCCGCCCCGTCTATGTGTGCTTGCGTTATTCCGCCGCGAGCTGACGGCGCCCGGCGTTGGCTTCCTTGCGGAAACGCATCATCGTGAACAAGCCCCATGGGCGCAACGAACGGCGCTCGATGAGTTTCAGGTCGTCGCACACCATGACGCGCGAAACGTCGAACACCGAATGCCAGCCGACAAGATCGGCAAACGGTGCCATGCGCCGCTCAACCCAGCCGCGCACACCGTCGTCCTGGCTGAAGTGGTTGATGAGCATGACTTCGCCGCCAGGTTTCACAACGCGCGCAAGTTCGCGCATGACCTTTTCAGGATCGGGCACGACAGTTATGACATACATGGCCACGACGGTATCGAACGATGCGTCGGGAAACTGCAAATTGCCGGCATCCATTTCGTGCAGGCCTGCAACGTTGGTGAGTTTCTCGGCGGCAACGCGCTCGCGAGCGCGCTCCAGCATTTCCGGCGCAAGGTCAATGCCGGTGATTTCGAGATGCGATTTGTATTCGGGTAGTGACAAGCCCGTGCCGACCCCGACTTCGAGGACCTTGCCCGAGCTGCTGTTCATGATCTCAACGGCATGGCGGCGGCCGGCGGTTGAGACTTTGCCGAACGTATAGTCGTAAACCGGGGCCCAGCGGCGATAGGCATCGCGCACGTCGGCCTCATCCATCTGGTGAGCCGTCGCGTCGGAGGCGCTGGCGAAAAGCGGCCGCGGAGACTTGCTGCGCTGATCGCTGCTGGCCGTTCTCAAATGCTGGTTCTGACTCACTTCAAGCCTCCATCAACGTCTTATTCGCAGCGCCTATTCCTAGGACCTGCATTTATCAGTGCCGTGCGGCGATGTTCAACCGGTGCCGATCACCCGCACCGGTTACGGCCGCCTTCATCGTTTTTGCAATCGATCCGCCGCCCAGGATGCGAGCTGTAGGCCCGCCATCCGAATAGAATACACAGGCTTGACCGGTCGCAATACCCTCCTCACCGTCGCACAGGACTACTCTCACTTGGCCGTCCTCGTCCGCAAATAGCGTCGCGGGACGCGGCGGCTGTGACGAGCGCATCCGAACATATACCGGTGTTCCGTTGGCTGCGACCTCAAGAAGTGGCTTTTCCCCGAGCCAATTTGTATTGCGCAGCAATAGAGAGGCCGTCTCAAGCGCCGAGCGGGGGCCAACGAAAACCTCTTTCGTTTGCGGATCGAGGCGGACCACGAACAGCGGTTCCGCTGCTGGAATCTTGAGGCCTTTACGCTGACCAACGGTAAAATTGATGATGCCCCCGTGGTGGCCGAGCACCCGGCCATCAATGTGGACGATGTCGCCCGGATCCATGGCGTTTGGCTTCAGACGAGCGATGACATCGGTGTAGCGCCCGGCCGGTACAAAACAGATATCTTGGCTGTCGGCCTTTTCGGCAATCGGCAAGTTGAACCGGCGCGCATGTTCGCGCACCTCTGACTTGGGCATACCACCTAATGGGAACCACAGCTTGGACAATTGCTTGGCGGTGATACCGAACAGGAAATAGCTCTGGTCGCGGTCAGCATCGACGGCGCGCGCAAGATAAGGGCCTTCCGGGCCGTCTAAGCGCTGCACGTAGTGACCGGTCACCAGCACGTCGGCGCCAAGGTCGCTCGCAGTTTCTAAAAGATCGCGGAACTTGATTTCGTTATTACAGGTGACGCACGGAATCGGCGTTTCGCCGGCGATGTAGCTTGCGGCGAACCCCTCGATGACTTTTTCTGCGAACCGGGCTTCGTAATCGAGCACATAGTGTGGAATGCCAATCTGCTCGGCGACCCGGCGGGCGTCGTGAATGTCCTGGCCAGCACAGCAGCTGCCCTTACGCCCCGTCGCAGAGCCGTGGTCATAGAGTTGGAGGGTAATGCCGATGACCTCATGGCCCTGCTCCTTCATGAGGGCGGCCGCGACGGAGGAATTGACGCCGCCCGACATCGCAACGACAACGCGCTTGGCGGCCGGGTGAGATCGTTCGGTTGTTGTTTCGATTATCCGGGTCATTCGGGTGCCTGCGGGCGCACTTAGCCCCTCAATAAAAGCGGTTCGCGCGCCGGTTGAGGAAGACAACGCCTCCCGGTACGCACGTCAAATAGTCAATTATCGCGTCACATCAAGAGACTAGACACGATTAGCGTGGTTTGGCCAAAAGAGCGGGGCCATCGCCGCCGCCATTATTCGGATAATCGTGCCACTGGCAAGGCGGCGAAGTGCCAGTTGAGCTTCATTCATCAATTTGGCCCGGAATTCGCTTTAGCTAACGTCAAGGAGAGAATCCTGCCCCAAAGCGGGATGAACCTTAAGGCGAAGCGCACGAACGGTCTGCGAAAGCTAGAATGGCACTCCCATTTATGCCATGTTTACTCAATGGGTTAGGGCTAATTTAATCGCAACCAAGTAGAACAAACGAGAGTGGTCTGGAAGTGTAATGAGTATCATGACCGAGCAACAGATGAGAGCGCGCGGGCGCTACGTGATCGGCCCGGATGGGTCCCCGCTAACAGTCGCCGATTTGCCTCCGCGCGATACAAAGCGCTGGGTAATACGGCGTAAAGCCGAGGTTGTCGCTGCCGTTCGCGGCGGGCTCCTTAGCATGGAAGAGGCGTGCGAGCGCTACAAGCTGACAGTCGACGAATTCCTGTCCTGGCAGCGGTCGATCGACAAGCACGGACTTCCGGGTCTACGCGCCACGCGCATTCAGGACTACCGCGAGTAAGGTTATCTTGAGCGATAGAATTTTAACGAGTGGCTCGCCCCGGCGTGCCGCTCGTTTGTCATTCGGCCAAATCAGCGCTTTGACGACGCGCTGACAACTTCAGCGGCCGGAACGGCTGTCAGGGCGCGGCGGGTTTTGGGGCCGTGCCGGCCTTTTTCTTAAGCGCGCTAGCTGTTGTTTTAGCCACTGCAGGTTTGGGTTTGGCCGCTGCAGGCGGTGGTGCCTGAGGCGACCAGGCCGCCGCAGTTGAAGCCCCGCACCCCGAATCACCTCGTGCCCAGCGGTTCACGTCGGCAGCCATGTTCGTAGCCATGGGCTCGGATATTTTCAAATTTTCGGTTGCGATCGTCGCGTTCGACTCATCCTTTGGATCGATCTTGATCAGATAAGCTTTCGGTCCGCGAGGATTGGTATTGCCTGGATCGCGCTGATGAATAGTGATTTCGGCCTTGCCGCCACGCGAGGGCGCATCCGCTTCGGCGTGATAGATGTAGGCGGCCTTGAGCGGGCCCGTTGCACCAAACCAGCATCCAACTGCTCCACGCGCAACTTTGGTGTACAACTCTGTTGCCGATCCCTTCGGTGCTGCTTCAGCGGGCGCGGTGAGGGCTGCAACCGAATCAAGGGTTGGTAACTTCGGAGCGTCCGGCATGGTCCACGACGGGCCTTCGCTCATGCTGGAGCAACCGCTGGCAACAAGCCCCATGGCAACAATTTCCATGGCAACAATTCCAAGAAATCCAACGTTTTGGCGCTTGATAATCAAGTCATTAGTCCCTGCGTGACGTCGCCCCGCGTACCGTTTGCAGCCAATTGCCGTTTCCAGCAAGATGGTTATCCACGGCACCAGGGGCGCACCCGATCGCACACTAAACGTGAAAAAGGCGGCACCGAGGTGGCACCGCCTAAAAACATTCTATGTGAGCACAATAGTGCTGAATGCGGCCGCGGTTAGCGCAGCCCCGCACCTAGCATCCCGCCGGTCCGGCGGCGGCCGGAGCGCATATCGTCCCGGGTCTCGTTTTGAGCCGAAATCCTAGCGAATTGCTCGGCCGCATCGTCACGTTCCCGCACGGCTTCGGCCAGTTGGTCGCGCATTGCTTCGGTCGACGTGCGCAGGTTGTCACGGCGCTGGGCCGCGGACTTCGCAAACGTGGAATAGGAGAAATGGCTGCGATCGCGAATGCCTGTGCGATCTTCCTCGGCTTGGATTTGCCGGTCCAGATCGACAGCCATCGTATCGAATTCGCGGATGATGCGCTCTAGCTCGTCGACTTTGCGGCTCTTTTCGTCAACTGCATGCCGTCGCAGGCGCATAGCGTTTTCGCGTGCCTTCATTGTTCGATACCCTTTACAAATTCGAACTCGTTCTACCCCTGCATAACCCAAGAACCGTGCCAACAGAGGCGGGCCCGGCCAGAGCTACTCAGTGAAAGCCCTATTAAAGTGCGCCAAGGCCGATCTTTTGGTCAAGTTGCTGTAGCAGTAAATAGCCTTGAGATTTGGTATAACACTCTGCCATTAAGTTGCGGTAAAGCAACGCAATCCTTTTTCTGGTCTGAAGAGCGTTCAGCGGTCACTTTTTTGCCAGCAAGCCTCTAGGGGCAAATCGCGAATTCTGTTAGCTGTTGATTCGTATCGAACTTCGGCCACCCCAGCAGGGGCTGCGCCGGGAGGGGTGGGCGCCCCGAACGGAACAGGCGTGGGTTGGCTAAATGGGCGGTCGAGAGGGCACAAGTTCTATAATTATCAAGCAGTTGCAGCGGGCCGTCATTGGCGCGAGCGGGAATCCATTGGATTCAGCTGGCGGCGAGCCGCGGTCCAACTTGCGGATTGCGTCTCAAGAGACTCGAAATAAATCTTTCGAGACGATTGAGAGGATCTGTAACTGGCAAGAGAAAATTAGGGTTTGTTAACCTCTGATCGCTAACTTCCTAACGAATGGCTTAGCTCGAAGCAGTTGTGCGTTCTCTTTGGGGCGGAGAGCAATCGGAACGCGGACGAGGCACGAGAGGAACGGCTATGCGAGTTCTACTAATTGAAGACGACAGCGCGACGGCGCAAAGCATCGAGCTGATGCTGCAGTCCGAGGGCTTTAACGTTTATACGACCGATCTTGGCGAGGAGGGCGTCGACCTTGGCAAGCTCTACGACTACGACATCATTCTGCTGGATCTTAACCTGCCGGATATGAGCGGATACGAAGTCTTGAAGACGCTGCGCGTTTCCAAGGTTGCGACACCCATCCTCATCCTTTCCGGTCTTGCCGGCATCGACGACAAAGTGCGCGGTCTCGGCTTCGGCGCCGACGACTACATGACCAAGCCGTTCCACAAGGACGAACTGGTTGCCCGCATCCAGGCCATCGTGCGCCGCTCGAAGGGTCATGCTCAGTCGGTCATCGAAACCGGCGATCTGCGCGTCAACCTCGACACCAAAACTGTCGACGTCAACGGCGCCCGCGTGCATCTGACCGGCAAAGAATACCAGATGCTGGAGCTGCTCTCGCTGCGCAAGGGCACCACGCTCACCAAGGAAATGTTCCTGAACCACCTCTACGGCGGCATGGACGAACCCGAACTCAAGATTATCGACGTGTTCATCTGCAAACTTCGCAAGAAGCTGCAGGCTGCGACCGGCGGCAAGCACTACATCGAAACCGTCTGGGGCCGCGGCTACGTGCTGCGCGATCCGGGCGACGAGGGAACAGTTGCGGCTTAAATCAGCGTGAGCTGATTAGGCCTATAACTCACGTTTTTTGCCTGTTGTGTCCATCTCGGCTTCTCGTCCTTCAACGCACTTTTAACTCAGGGGCTCCGCAACGGGCCCCTGTTTTTTTTGTGGCCCTTGGATGCGCGGCGTGGATTTGCTGCGAACGTTTCTCCGTTGAGTCAGTGAAATGTCAGTGTGCCGGGAATAACTTACGCTTATGGGCTTGAGATAGCCGGTATACGCCAGCCCGGCGTTGCGCCCTGCCAGTTCCGCGTCACCTCGGGCCCGCCCGCGTCGAGGTTGAGGCGGGGCTGGCTCCACTTCCATCATCAACTGAGGCTGCTCATTGGGCCGCATTTTTTGAGGGGCAATGATCGAAACTCTTGACGCATTGAGTGAGTTTGTCTTGCGCCGGCCGTGGCACTCGGTCGGCGTTGTCATCGTTTTGAACGTGATGGTCGTCGCGCTGTGGATTGCCTTTGAGAAGTGCCGGGACCGGCGGTAGGCAATAGGCAAATAGGCAATAGACGTGCCGCCGCGCGGTTTCCCGCCAGCGATATAGAAAGCGGATGTGGAGCGCGCTGGCACCAGGTGCCTGCCGCTCCTAAGAAAAATGGGCGCCTTGACGCGCTCCACGACAGCTGTTCTGCCGGCCGTATCCGAGTGGGAGGCTCCTTACTCCTCCTGCCGGCGGGTCCGGATGTTCCAGTTATGAACTGGACAGCACCGGATACGGTTCGCTACGCGAAAAAACTCGGGCACGTTACGCCCTTGTATGTGCTGATCGCGCACGCTGCCCCCACCCCCAGATCGAGACGCTCTCGAGACTGTCCGCCGCTAACCGAGGCGAGGTGAAATGAGTATGCCCGAAAATGCGTGTGCGGGGAAAACGAACGTTGCGGTTTGGTTGATGGGTTTTTGGATTGGGCAATTTGGAAACGGCGTTAGGCATTTTGGAAGAAGGCAATAGGCAATAGGCAATCGGGTTAGGGAAGTTGCGGCGGGCAATAGGGAGCGGGCAGCAGGCAGCCGGGAGTAGAGTCAGCGTGGCCCTCTCCGCTTGCGTTCCCGGACAAAGGGGCGGCGCGCACGCGGCAACCCAAATTGAGAGCGCCTGACGCGCGCGGGCAATGGCGAAAGAGTGTGATCAGGACCTGATCAGCCCAGCCTCTAGCTTGAGGCTCTCAGCTTAGCCCACGTTGCGGCGCCGGCGACGCCATCTGGCGTCAGGTTCTTCTTCTTCTGGAATGATCTGAGGGCCTTGCCGGTTTTCGGTCCGAATTTTCCGTCCGCTTTCTTGATGCTCTCACCCTTGCCAATGAGGAGGGTCTGTAGCTCTTCAACGTCGTTGCCTGTGTCCCCTTCTCGCAGCTTTCGATCTTCGGTCACCGTATCGGGGTCCCGTATCGGGGTACAGCAGCTTCAGGGTCGACTTGCCAACTTTTCCATCGGCTTTGAGAGAATTCTTGGTCTGAAACGCCTTGACGGCTTCCTCTGTGTCTTTGCCGAACTTTCCATCGGCTGTGAGTTTCAGTCTTTCCTGCAGCCGTATGACTTCGGGTCCCCGATCGCCGAGCGACAAGGACGCGGCGGCCGCAACTGTTGCGGCAAGGGAAACGGCCAGCGTGGTTAGAATGTACGGCAGGGTACGGGTGACTTTGAACATGACTGGTACTCCCCCAAAATTTTCACTCAGTATGGGAATAAAGGTAGCAAGCCTCCGTTGCGTGAGCAACACTGAAGTTGGGTGGGCGGAAAATATTTGGCGCTTCGTTGCTCGCCTCGCTGCGCGAGCGCTTGTGCAGCGGGCTGGGAACGCAGTGGAGAGAGTTGCGCGATCAATATCCACCCGCGTTCCCGGACAAAGGGGCGGCGCGCACGCGGACTACACGTTGTCATCCCGGCCGGAGAAATTGCGCGGGCGCAATTTTGCAGAGCCGGGACCCATCGAACAAAGCAAACGGTGTCCAAGGTAAAAAATCTGGGTCCCGGCTCTTCAGTCCGCATCACGATGCGGACCTACGGCCGGGATGACAGCGGTGGGTGAGGCGCGGCCAGAGTGACGGACGAAGGTTTGTGAGTTTTGCGGGCGGTGGGGTGCGCGATCAACCCATGCCGTCATGGCCGAGGCGATGCAACGCATCGCGAAGTTAGCCTGCCCCGGCGCAGGCCGGGGTCGGCCACCCACGACAAGCATCAGCGCAACAGATTTTAGAGACCCGTCGAGGCTGGGCGGCACCTTTCGGCACCAAGCGCGAGGATGGCTGTCGTGGGTGGCCGCCTGTCGTTGCTTCGCAACGATCGTTTCACGACGCGGCCATGACGTCCGTTTCCAATTCGGTTGAACGCGAATGCAGCGCGCGTCTCATGCACCCTACGGTTCTTCGTTGTGCGGGATACGCGGGCTACCGGCCATTTCGTGAGTCGTTCCGACGGACAGTGGTGATGTCCACTTTCGGATGGCACCAAAGCTGCTATGTCTTAACTCGGTTTGGGGGGCTCTAATGCCACAATACGACGACAGGTTTGCTGGGGCTGAATTGGTCATTAAGGCTCTCGTAGACCACCACTTGCATACAGACGCATTGATTTGGCGGCGCGTTCCTTATCTAATTGCAATTGATGCTGCCGTTTGGAGCGGTATGTATGTTCTTGCGAACGCGCAACAGCCGCTTAAGACACTGGCGATTCTTGTCGGGATAGCAGGAGATCTTGTTCACGCTCATGTTGTGGATCATCGTTGACGGAGCCATTCAGAATCGAGACTTGAATATGGCCCTCATTGATAAACTATTGCGGGATTATCTTGGGAGAGACGTATATGCGCTTATGGTCAATCATGCAAACGATCTACATGCCAAAAAGGGTTGGCTACTGTTGTTCGCTGCGCCAGATGATCATAGACGCGGAGCCCACAAATACATCAAAGCCGTGACGATGTTCAGGATGGCGTTCGGGTTCTCGATTTTTATCGATGTGATACTTATACTAGATATTTGTCGTTTGTGTTTGCCAAGAATTCTGAATTGATCCACCTCGAAGTTGATCGTCATGAGCGCAGGGGCGGCATGTGGAAATGGCAGAATGTTGCTGCAATTTTGTCGAAGACAGCCCATCTTTGTTTGCTACGGGAGAAGATTTCTGATCGTTCATTCGTGGCTCCTTGTATGATGAGCAGCGAAAATCCGGCCGATTAACCTGCTACGCCGAAGGATGATATAGCGATTGTGAGTTTTACGCTGGATCCCCAAATCGGGATGCGGCTGAAGTGGCCGCACTCGATTTGAGGATGACGGGCGCCTGGTGTTGGCGCCCGCGCAATGTCACGAACACCCGCTCGTGCTGCCACACGTATCGCATTTGAGGCAGGTCCCGTTCCGCACCATCGTGAAGTTGTGGCACTCGGAGCACGACGTGCCTTCGTAGCCGCGCAACTTCGCTTCCGACATGCGCTGCTTGGCGAGTTCGGCTTTGGTCATGATCGGGCGGAGCGGCGCTCTTATAAAGTTCCGTCTGCTGCAACTTGGTCACCGCCGCTTCCATGCGCGTGCCCGCATCCACAATAGCAACTACCTGCGTGTCGAGCGACAAGGCGGTCGCACCAATCGAGACAGGCGCGTCGCCATACAAGCCGGTGACTTCCTGCTGTGCCGTTCGCATTGCGTCCAAGTGGGCGTCCATGTTGGCAGCCGCGTTCGCAGAAGCAGCACCCGCCGAACGGCTGGCCAAGCGCACGATCGGATTGCCGCGCAACAAACCCTTGGACACCATCTTCGACACGCTTTCCGGCAACTCGAGAGCGAGTTGCGCGTCGGTTGCGTCGTCGCCCGAACCCAATCCCGTCTCGCCGACGATTTCGCGCGGATCGACGTGCGCGAGGTCGTGGCGGGCGAGATAGGAAACGGCGAGTTCGCGGAAGATGTAGTCGAGGATCGACGTCGCGTTCTTGATGGTTTCGTTGCCTTGGACGAGGCCGGCGGGTTCAAAGCGCGTGAAGGTGAAGGCTTCTACGTATTCCTCTAACGGCACGCCGTATTGCAGGCCAAGGCTGATGGCGATGGCGAAGTTGTTCATCAAGGAGCGGAAGGCGGCGCCTTCCTTGTGCATGTCGATGAAGATTTCGCCCAAGCGGCCGTCGTCGTATTCGCCGGTTCTGAGATACACTTTATGGCCGCCGACGGTGGCTTTCTGCGTGTAGCCCTTGCGGCGGCCCGGCATTTTATCGCGGTCCTGCTGCTTGATGTACTCGACGCGTTCGACGATGCGCTCGACGATGCGTTCGGTGACGACGGCTGTTCGGGCGGCCATGCCAGCGTTGGCGAGCAAGGCTTCGGCAGCGGTTTCGCCCGTCTCCGCGTCGTCGTCGCCGAGAACCTGAGAGTTCAAGGGCTGCGACAGTTTCGAGCCATCGCGATAGAGCGCGTTGGCTTTGAGCGCCAGCTTCCACGACAGCATGTAGGACTGTTTGCAGTCCTCGACCGTCGCGTCGTTCGGCATGTTGATGGTCTTCGAGATGGCGCCCGAGATGAACGGCTGCGACGCCGCCATCATGTAGATGTGGCTCGCGACCGAGAGGAAGCGTTTGCCCTTGCGGCCGCACGGATTGGCGCAGTCGAACACGGGGAGGTGTTCCGCTTTCAAGTGCGGCGCGCCTTCGAGCGTCATGGCTCCGCAGACGTGCTCGTTGGCGGCTTCGACATCCTTTTTCGAGAAGCCGAGGTGGGCGAACAAGTCGAACGACGGGATCGGAAAGCTTGTCAGCCGGGATTTTGAGCGTGTCGATCAGGAAGGCGTCGCCCAGCGTCCAGCGGTTGAACACGAACTTGATGTCAAAGGCGGCGCCAAGTCCGCTTTCGATTTTTGCCAAGCGCTTCATCCGTGAAGCCGCGCGCCTTGAGGCTGGTGTGATTGATTGCAGGCGATTGACGCAAGGATGCGTGACCGACCGCATAGGCTTCGATCTCGGCAAGCTGGTGTTCGGGATAACCGAGTGTGCGAAGTGCTTCGGGCACCGACTGGTTGATGATCTTGAAGTAGCCGCCGCCCGCGAGCTTCTTGAATTTGACCAGCGCAAAGTCGGGTTCGATGCCGGTCGTATCGCAATCCATGACGAGGCCGATGGTGCCGGTTGGCGCGACGACGGTTGCTTGCGCGTTGCGGTAGCCGTGCTCTTCGCCAAGCGCGAGCGCGCGATCCCAGGCGTTTTTTGCGGCTTCGACGAGGCGCGCGTCGGAGCATGAGGCGTGATCCAGCGGCACGGGTGCGACCGAGAGTTTTTCATAACCGTCGGCGAAGCCGTATGCCGCGCGGCGGTGGTTGCGCATGACGCGCAGCATTTCAGGCGCGTTTGGCGCGTAACCTGGGAAGGGGCCCAGCTCGCCCGCCATTTCGCCGCTCGTGGCGTATGACACGCCGGTCATGAATGGCCGAGATGGCGCCGCAAATGGCGCGGCCTTCGTCCGAGTCATAAGGAATGCCGGCCGACATCAGCAAGCCGCCGATGTTGGCGAAGCCGAGGCCGAGTGTGCGATAGCGGTAGGATAGTTCCGCGATCTGGCGCGACGGGAACTGCGCCATCAACACCGAGATTTCGAGAACGACGGTCCAAAGACGGCAGGCGTGTTCGTACGAGTCCGTGTCGAATGATTTGTCTTCGCGGCGGAAGCGCAGCAGGTTCAACGAGGCGAGATTGCACGCCGTGTCGTCGAGGAACATGTATTCCGAGCAGGGATTCGAAGCGCGGATTTCACCGGATTTCGGGCAGGTGTGCCAGTCGTTGATGGTGGTGTGGAACTGAATGCCAGGATCGGCGGAAGCCCAGGCGGCAAAGCCGATTTGCTCCCAGAGGTCCCGCGCTTTCATGGTCTTGGTCACCTTGGCGCCGAGACGCGCCGTCAGGTTCCAGTCCTTGTCGTCAGCGACGGCATTGAGGAAGTCGTCGGTCACGCGCACCGAGTTGTTGGAGTTCTGGCCAGCAACCGTCAGATAGGCTTCGCTGTCCCAATCGGTGTCGTAGGTGTCGAACGCCATCTCCGTGTAGCCCTGCTTGGCGAACTGGATGACGCGCAGGATGTAGTTTTGCGGGACGCCGTCGCGCTTGGCTTCGCGGATGGCGAGTTTGAGCTTAGGGTTCTTGGTGGCGTCGAAGCAATGATCGGCATCCGCTTCGCAGTTGACGCACGCCGACATGACGGCCTTCAAGCGCTTCTGGCAAATCTTCGATCCCGTGACGAGGGCGGCGACCTTCTGTTCTTCGCGCACTTTCCAGGTGATGTATTCTTCGATATCGGGATGATCGACATCGACCACGACCATTTTGGCTGCGCGGCGGGTTGTGCCGCCCGATTTGATGGCACCAGCGGCGCGGTCGCCGATTTTGAGGAAGCTCATGAGGCCCGACGAGCGTCCGCCGCCCGAGAGCTTTTCATTGGCGCCGCGCAGTGACGAGAAGTTTGAGCCCGTGCCCGAACCGTATTTGAAGAGGCGTGCTTCGCGCACCCAAAGATCCATGATGCCGCCTTCGCCAACGAGATCGTCGGCGACCGATTGGATGAAGCAGGCGTGCGGCTGGGGATGCTCATAGGCGGACGACGACTGTGTCAGCTCGCCGGTCTGGTAGTCGACATACATATGACCCTGGCCCGGGCCGTCGATGCCGTAGGCCCAATGGAGCCCGGTGTTGAACCACTGCGGCGAGTTGGGCGCCGCCATTTGCATGGCGAGCATGTAGCGGTGCTCATCGAAGAAGGCGCGAGCGTCGTCTTCGGTTGTGAAATAGCCGCCCTTCCAGCCCCAATAGGTCCACGTTCCGGCAAGACGATCAAAAACCTGGCGCGCGTCAGATTCGCCGCCGAAACGCTCTTTTTCAGTCAAATCGGCGAGCGCGGCTTCGTCAGGGACGGAGCGCCACAGCCAAGAGGGAATTTGGGTTTCTTCCACTTTCTTCAAGCGGCGCGCGATGCCGGCCTTGCGGAAGTACTTTTGCGCCAAAATGTCGGCAGCAACCTGGCTGAAGTGCTCGGGCACATCAAAGCCTTCGAGACGGAAGACGACGGAGCCGTCGGGGTTCTTGATTTCGGATGTTGCCCTGCGGAAAGGAATAGTAGCGTAAGGCGATTGGCCAGCTGTCGTAAAGCGCCGCGCGATCTTCATGTTGGTAGTGCCCCCGTAATTGCCGGAGGTCTAAGTACTGAATACGTTTCGAAGACCCGTATGATTGTTTTTTTGGTTCGAACCGCGCCCCGGCCCCCCGGTACACGGCCTAAGTCTTGTTACGCGACGCAGCAGTCCACACACCTCTTTCGCCGCCTCCAAGGTGCTGCCACCTTGTTCAGCGGGCACTCCCCCGCGAATTGTCCACGAATGGCCAAATGGGCCCCAAAAGACACGACCCGCACGCAACGAGCCACAACATGCCGGACCGGCTTAGAAATCATGTGCTCCGGTTCGTCGGCCGCTCGTGCCGGACGCAGATTTCACCGCGTCACAATCTTGCCGCCGTAGAGAGAAGCTAGGCCGATTCGAGCCACTCGTCACTGCCTTGGAAAGCTTATATTGTGGTGGCAGCGGCAACCAACACAAGATGTAGTGGTGTTGGCAACCTGTGGGGTGAACGGTGGTAAGATGAGTATTTCCGGGCTTCAGCCGGGGAAGCGGCTAATCGCGTGCCTGTTGAAAGGCCGCAAATCGGCGCCTTCAGCTTGTCCGGTGTGTGCATCATAATGCGATTCCGGCGCGCCGGTGTGGCACTCTTGCCGCTCTCCGTGGCCGTCTGGACAGTGCGAACAGAATAGCTGTAACTGAGCATCACTTACGGCCCGAAACAGTCCCCCGATTGGCACCGGCAACAGGTTCTGGAACATGAGCATTTTCAGCGAAATCTTTTCCTGGTGGGGCGGCAATACCTGGGGCACGCGTCTCTTCACCTGGCGCAAAGGTGAGCAGGTCGGCGAAGACGAGTTCGGCAACCGCTATTTTCTCCAGCGCAAAGGCAATGGCCCGCTCGGCGTGCCCGCGCGTTGGGTCATCTTCAAATCGCAGTCGGAACCCTCCCAGGTTCCGCCCGAGTGGCACGGATGGCTGCACCACACGGTGGACGCGCTTCCCTCGGCTGAAAACTATCAGGCAAAGCCGTGGCAGAAGCCGCATCAGATGAATATGACTGGCACAGCACGGGCCTACCGGCCAGCGGGTTCGATCCTGGGAAATGCGCCGCGCGCCAAGACGACAAGTGATTACAAGGCCTGGAAGCCCGAGTAACTCAAGTTCGATACGTCGCTTTCGATAGGATTAGCCGACCCGCTGCTGCGCGCGGCGCGACGGAGCATGTGTAAACGAGCGGCACCCCCCAAATTTAAATTTGTCGCATTACTCTTAGATTGGGTGATCGCCCCATGACCGCGCGATGTCAGACAAATGTAATCCGTTGTGAGTTATGTCCCGGACAAGCTAGCGGCGAAAGTAGGCTGGCGACACCCAGACTTGGGACACCCAGACTTGGGACACGCAGACTTTGGACACGCAGGCAGGCTTGCCTTTGAATTTCCGTGGCCAATTTCGGGCTGATTGGAAATTGCCACTCGAATGGAAGCGCAATGGACGAATTCCTCATCACGACCGCCGAGCTATGGGATGCCTATGGCAATGCTGCACTGGGCGTACTTGCCTTTTTGATTGTATCCACGTTGTTCTGGCATCGGCGCCGCAGTGCAGCGGAACAGAGATTAAAAGATGCGGACCGCCGTCAGAATGACGCCCGGTATCGCAACCGCTGAAGTGCCTCGCGAGTCTGGTATTGACACGATGAATCGTGCGTACCGCTAGGCTTTGACATCCTAAGCGTTGGATTTCCTATGGAAACCAGCGAGAGAGCCTTGCTCCAGACACCATTCCCGTGGAATGAAGTCCAGTATTAGATGGGCACAGCCCGTGGCAAATGCGTGGGATATGAGACGTGGAATTTGGCGGCAAGATTTGGACACCACGGGCAAGGTGCCATAGCGCTCTGGTTGTGCCGGTACTGCTTTGCGGGCTAGCAGTGTTCTCGAACGCAGCGGTGGCCGAGCGGCTTGAGAACCAGGTCGCGGTGTTTTCCGCGCTCGACAAAGTCACTGCGCGGATTTCCAAATTTGAAGTCGAGCTTGGCAAGACGGCAACGTTTGGCGCGCTCAAAGTAACGCCGCGCGCGTGTTACTCAAGACCAGAAACCGAACTGCCCAAGACGACCACGTTTGTCGAAGTCGATGAAGTGCAACTCGATGGGCAGCAAAAGCGCATCTTCACGGGATGGATGTTCGCCGAAAGCCCTGGCCTCTTCGGCGTCGAACATCCAACGATCGATGTCTGGCTGACGGAATGTCAAAAGCCCACAAATGCGGTCGCACAGAAGGCGCCAGATCCGAAGGCAAAGCCGGCAGATGGTAAGGAGCCTGCGGCGGCCGAGCCCGCGCCGGCAGATGTGCCAGCCGAACCGCCACGCCGCCGGCCGGTTAGGCGCTAGAAGCCAACTATAGACGTCGCGTGTGATTGTTTGCACATTAGGCCCGCGCTGTGTTTTGCGATCTTGGATTTCAGGCTACTGTTGGGCCATGATGACCTGCGGCGCTTCCCGCGATTTTCAAACGGCGTCTTATGGACCAACGCTTCGAGTTAGGAAACCTGCTGCAACGCAACGTCGCGGTCCGGCTGATCGATGCGGGCGAGAAGATTTTCCTTGAGCACGAGACCGGCAGTGAAATGTATATCGTGGTCACTGGCCGCGTCGATGTCTTGACCTATGGGCAAGTGCTGGAAAAGGTTGGTCCAGGCGGGATTTTCGGCGAGATGGCCTTGATCGACGAAGGGCCAAGGAGTGCTGCGGCGATGGCGGCCGAGGCAAGTGAAGTGATTGTCATCGACAGGGACATGTTCGCTGTGCTCATCAAGGACGAGCCGGGCTTTGCACTGGAAGTTATGCGCGCACTCGCGCGGCGCTTGAGACGGCGCTAGGGTCTTTCCGGTTTTGATTGAATCATGGACAGCCCCGAGCTCTTTGCTTTGCCGTGCTTCTTTTCGGAAAACCGGTTCCCATCCCGGCCTTCGCCGGGACAAGCTTTTTCCGGATGCACTCTAGGCGTTTGCGATCCGGCGGCGTTGCTGCCTAGTCAACTATTGAGACGCCTTATAGATGAAGAAGAACGCCAGGATGGCGAGGGTCACGCCGAGCAAGCGGTGAACGCCGAGATAGACCCGGAGCCATCGGCTATTTGGCCGTTCCTCCGCGCGCAGGCGATCAATCCGGTAGGGTTTGAGTGGATTGAGAGTGTCGAGGGCATAGGTCAGCCCCAACGGCGGGCCGGGATTGAGGATTTGCGAGTTGCGCCGGTCCAAACGAAGCGCGGCGGCGAAAAAGAGCACCAGCAATATGGCCCAGAAAATCAGGTTATGGGGCTCGTGGCCATAGGACACTGAGTACTTTAGGCCCGCGAGCCCAGCAAGGCAGACGCCATCTAGGGCGAACTTGCGCGCTTCGTCGATTGTGAGTGTTTTTAACCGGTCGCCGACGCCGGTCCACGGCAATTCGTTCCATTTACGCATGAGTTGAGACGAGGCGCAGGCGTTGCGGTTTTTGTGTTCGCTCAGGGCTATTTTGAGGTGGGTGGTGTTGACGCCCATGTCTTCGATGCGCCCAACGATATTCGCAAAGGGCTGCGCGCCGGCCGCTTGATCCGACTTAAAGAAGCCGATGATGCTGTCTTGGGTATCGCGGTCGTCGGCGGCGTGCGTTGTGTTTGGCCCTGGCGTCACGTCGCACTTTTCTTTGACGAGGTATTCCTCGCTGCGCCCGTCCGTTTTTTTTGTTTCTCCAGCCGCTGTGCTGGCACCCTTGAGAAGCGTTATGGCGCCAACATTGATGTTGTCGGTGTAATGCACAAGGGGCTGGCTCTGCAGATTGATAAGCAGATAGTTGGTCTTGAAGTTGACCATGTACCACAGTGTCTGGCTCGGAGACGGTTTCCAACTCAATATGGTCGAGTTGGCTTCCGTCCCATCGAGCGAAATCTTGCCGATATGTTTTTTGGATTGACCGTCGTTGGCAATGGCGATCTCGCCGGTGACATCGACAAGGCACAATGCCCCCTTGATTTTCATATCGCGCAGAAGCGCATTGGTTTTATCGGCGAGAGACGCGTTCTTTTCGGCCGATTCGCAGCTGTTTGGCTGCACGCCATCGGCCTTGCTCGGGCGCTCGGTGACGGTTTCCTTGATCGCGGCCTCAAAGTCGCTCTCCGAGAGAGAGGACTTTAGCTCGTTCAGCACGTGGTTGGAGGCGGCAGAGGGGTCCCAGTCGCAACGCACAGAGTCCTTTGAGGCATGACGGCCGAAGGTCACGTCCTGCATGCGCACGTCGCCATCAATCGAGGAGCCTGTGAGATCGACGCCGAGGCGAATATCGGCAAGGCGCATTTCGAGCGAACTGCCCATGCGCGTGTTCCAGCCGGAAAGCGCTGTGAGGCGGGCCTTCTGCAGGATGACTTTGCCTTGTACAAAGGCCCGGTGCATGCGCAGTTCATCGTTGAAGACGGAGCCGGTCGCCTCAAAGCTTGCCCCGATGCGCGCGTCGTTGAGATCGACGGAGTCGAAGACGCCCTTCTCCATGAATAGCGAGCCTTCGATGCGCGATCGCATCAGGAAGATCGAGCCGCGTACATTGGAATAGTCGAGAGAGAGGTTTTTCTCGGATTTGAAGTTCGTGAGCCGGAGGCCGCGCTTCATGATTGAGGCGTCGAGCACGATGTTGACGCTCGTCGTCAAGTTCTCAAGGTTGATCGGGTCCTTGAAGTAGGCGCCGAATATCCTGATGCCAGAGGGCGGGATGCGGCTCGTGTAGGCCGGATTGGTCAGTATCGTAAGGAGAAACTTGTCGCTGATCGCGTTGGCCGTTTCAAACCGGCCCGGATCTTTGAAGGCCGCGAGGCGGAGCCTCGTGCGCAGTTCAGAGGCTTCCTTGGAGCGCGCCTTGCGGCAGCCGTCCGTGGTTGACGCATCTGGGCGCTTGGCGAAGAGGTTGGCTTCCTCGCCTTTGGCAATGCATGACCATGCCCACTTTTCGCAGTCCGACCACGAGCTGCGTTCTTCAGGACCAATGTCGCTATCGTTCAGGGGAGTGGCGCAGGTCTCGGGTTCCGGAAAAAGCGGCTTGGCGTCTTGTGCAAGGGCAGCGGAGCTCAAGATGAGAGCAAAGACCAGCGAGGACAACACGCGAAGCATCTTTCGCCCCCAACGCAATTACACGTTCTAATCAAGAGAGTGACTATATCGGAGTTTGGCGAGGGGGGAAGGTGGGGGATGACGTGCTAGCTGCCCTGCAACATTTTCGCCGCGCGCGGCGCGAAGTAGGTGAGGATGCCAACAGCGCCGGCACGTTTGAAGGCGAGCAAGCTTTCCATCATCGCCTTGTCACAATCAAAGGCTTGCGCTTCGGCCGCGCGCACGATCATCGCGTACTCGCCCGAGACTTGATAGGCGAAAGTTGGAATTTGAAAGGTTTCTGAGACGCGGCGCACAATGTCGAGATAGGGCATGCCGGGTTTCACCATCACCATGTCGGCGCCCTCAGCGATATCGAGGGCCACTTCGCGCAGTGCTTCGTCCGAGTTCGCCGGGTCCATCTGGTAGGTCCGCTTGTCGCCCTTCAACAGTCCGGTCGAGCCGACGGCATCGCGGAACGGTCCATAGAACGCGCTCGCATATTTGGCGGCGTAGCTCATGAGTTGCGTGTTCTTGTGGCCCGCGCCTTCAAGTGCTGTACGAATCGCGCCGATGCGTCCGTCCATCATGTCGGAGGGCGCGAGGATATCGGCGCCAGCTTCTGCCTGCACGAGTGACTGTTTGATGAGGGCGGCGATGGTTTCGTCGTTCACAATTTCGTCGCCGATCAGGAGCCCGTCGTGGCCATGACTGGTGTAGGGGTCGAGCGCGACATCGAGAATGATGCCAATGTCGAGACCGGTTTTCTTGATCGCGCGCGTGGCACGGCAGACGAGATTTTCGGGATTGAAGGCTTCTGCGGCGTCGTCGCTTCTGAGTTTGGGATTGGTGAAGGGGAATAGTGCGAGCGCCGGGATGCCAAGTTTCACGGCGTCGCGTGCGGCCTCGACAACTTGATCGACGCTCAGGCGTTCGACGCCGGGGAGCGAAGAGACCGCTTCGCGCTTTGCGCTGCCGTCCATGACGAAGATCGGCCAGATCAGATCGGCGGGCGACAACGTGTTCTCGGCGACAAGGCGGCGCGACCAGTTGCTTTTGCGATTGCGGCGCAGGCGCACGGCGGGATAGGCTGCCAGCGGCTGACGGCAATGGCGCGACTGGCGGAGAATTGCGTGATTGACATAAAAAGCGGGGTCCGGACATCTGGGTTCTGCGGGCGAGTTCACGCCGCACATGAGCGGATCGCAGGCTGTTTGACAAGCCCAGGGCCGGAAAGCGGTTAGCGGATTGCGAGATGGAGAGGCTCAATCGCAAATTTTGACGGTTTTGCGCGATGCCAGATCAACGTGGAAGTGGTTGCGGTGCGCCGCGTTCGCTTCTGGCCCGAGCGTCGTGCCAAAGAGCTGGCATGCGCTTTTGTGCACGTCGTGCAGGAAGGCTTCGCGGCGGGCGGGCTCGGAAAGGCCCGCAGGATTTGCTGCAGGCGCTGCGGTTAGACCAACGGCGGATTTCTGACTCGGAATTTTTTGTCCGGCCTTCGGGCCGCCGAGCTTGTTGGGTGCGACCGAAAACGTTGCGTCGTCACCGGATTCGGCCAAGTGCTCGTCGCTGGCGCCGGGAAGTGTGACGGTGACTTTTGATGTTCCGTCGGCAATGGTGCTTTTGGCGAGTCCGGCGCCGGCAGTGCCGAGTGTCGAGGCTTCGGCGGACGGCGGATCGCCCGGTGGGGCTTTTGCAGCGCCTTTGCTCGTCGCTGCCATTTGGTTGGCCTGCGCGGCTTTTTCTGCAGCAGTGCGTTCGGCCACCAATTTTTCCGCTTTGGCTTTTTCAGCTGCAATGCGAGCTAAGATTTCGCGCTGCGGTGTGCCCCAATGCTCGAGGACGTAAGCGGTCTTGCCGGCAGCCGTCACGAAGCCGCGAATATCGAGGGCGTTGGCAACGCCGTGTTCGCTCAACTTGCCACCCTTGCGGCCGTAAGCGTTGCGGCACGAGTATGAACTCATGGTTTCAATCTTGATGACATCGGTGCCAAGCCGCTTTTTTGCCAGCGGCTGAACGTCGGTCTTCATCCAGTTATAAAGTGCTTCGGCCATTTCGCAGGTGACGATGGCAGGCGGCGACAACGCAACTTCAGGGTTCCGGCCGATGCTGATGAGCTGGATCGGTGCGGGAGTTCCACAGGCGCCCTGTTTGATCGGCGCTTCGGCAATCGCCACAGCTTGAATGCGTTTTAGAATGGCGGTGCAGCGCGATTTTGCGTCCGTAATTTCTGTGGGGGTCCAAGCCTCGGGAGGCTTCTGTGCGGCTTCAATTGCTGCTTTGGCTTCAGGAAGCGTGACCGGGAAGGCCTTGGCAGCGGGCTTTGCCGCTGGGTCTTGCGGCGCTGGAACTTGGACAGCAGGGACCGGTCTGGCGGCGGGCGCGTTGATTTGCTTCGGTTCGGACAACGCAGGAACCGCGACGGCCAAGGCCGATACAAGTGAAAGCGCAACGGCGCTACGTGCGATGCCCATGAGTTGAAAGTTCCCCAGAGACTTCTCCTGTGGACAAGCCCCCGCTTGCTCCACTCGTGCACTTGACTTACCTAGCAACAAAGAGCCGCGAATCAGCCCCTCGACTTTGATGTCGAAACCGTGGCCTGTATAGATACAAAATGTGGCAGAGCAAGGATTTACGCGGTTTGCCCACAACGCCTAAACGGATAACACTTGATAGAAATCGGGAATGACCGGACCAGTGCTCGAAACGCGCTCTCAACAACAAGACAGTGCCCCTAAAATACTTGTCGAACGTAAGGGCGCGCTGGTTAACTTCGTCCTGAACCGGCCCAAGGTTCTCAATGCGTTCGACGACGATATGCGCCGGATCTTGACGGACGAGATCCCGCGCATTGCCCGCAATCCCGAAATCTACGTCGTGGTATTGTCGTCAGCGAGCGCGAAGGCCTTTTGCGCCGGGGGCGACGTGCGCGCGCTCGTTGCTGAAGCCAAGCGAGACATGGGCAGGACGCGGCAGTATTTTGCCGCTGAGTATCAGTTGGATTGGCAGCTCGATTGTTTTTCAAAACCAGCCGTTTCGCTGATTGACGGCATATGCATGGGGTCTGGTGCGGGATTGACGTCTTTCAATACGCACAGGGTGGCGGGCGAGAATTACAAATGGGCCATGCCAGAAACGGCAATCGGTCTATTTCCCGATGTTGGTGTGTCGCACATACTGGCGCGAATGCCGTGGCCCATGGGGTTATATCTTGGACTTACGGGGCGCAGTGTCAATCGAGCTGACGCCCATTGGCTCGGACTTGCGACGCATTGCATTTCATCCGCAAGATTTGGCAGCATCACGGCATCGCTCTCTGCCGCCGATACGATCGATCCGCTGCTCGATAATTTGCATGATGCGCAAGGTGCGGGGCCGCTGAAATCAGAAGCCGGAATGATCGGAGACTTTTTTTCCGGAGCGTCGATCAGCGATATCGCCAGCGCACTGGAGCGGGCTGAGGGCGCTGCGAAGGCTTGGGCCTTTGCGACACTGGAAGACTTAAAGAAACGTTCGCCGCTGTCTCTTGCTATAACAGACCGGCATATTCGCGCCGCGCGCAATCTGGATCTCCGTCAAACGCTGATCCAGGATTACCGCTTGGCGTGGCGCTGCTTGGAGGCGCCAGACTTTGCTGAAGGTGTCCGCGCGGCGCTCATCGACAAAGATAATCGCCCGAACTGGTCGCCACAGTCGCTTGATCGTGTAACGCCCGAGCTGGTGCAAACCTACTTCGCGCCGCTTGGGGACAACGATCTTGCGCTGTTGTCGCGCGATGAGATGCAAACGGCCCGTTATTAATCGCGCATCGCGTTAATAGCATAAAATTTTATGCAATCTCTTTGCTGTTTATTGCCCAGACCAGCAATTTGGGGACAATCGAGTTTAATAGTCCGTGTTTTTGACCCCCCGTTACTATTCTTTTACTATATCTATTTAGTCGGCCTTTATTCATCTGCGTTATCTGTAGGGCAACCCGGAATAATCGGGACAAGACGTCAAAACAGGTAATGAGGCAGGGTCATGAGTATTGCATTGGACGTGGCGCGCCAGAAAGCGCCAGCACAGGACGAAACGTTTCGCGTTGAATATCTTCAGGCTCTGCGCCTGATTGAACGTCTTCATCGTCTTCTTCTCGACGTGATCAAAGACGAGTTCGACCGTCAGGGCGAAGCCGAGTTGAACAGCGTGCAAGCGCTGCTTCTTTACAACATCGGTGACAGCGAATTGACGGCCGGCGAGTTGAAGTCGCGCGGTTATTACTTGGGGTCCAACGTTTCCTATAACCTCAAAAAGCTCGTCGATATGGGCTATATTCACTACAAGCGTTCGGATACCGACCGCCGTTCGGTTCGCGTCAGCCTGACCGGCAAGGGCATGGCTGCCTGCGATATCGTGCACAAACTCTATCACCGCCAGCTTGGCTCGGTTCAGGCTGTAGGCGAAATCTCGGGCGATGACTTCAAGGGCTTGAATAAGGCACTTGTTCGTCTGGAGCGCTTCTGGTCCGACCAGATCCGCTACAGGCTGTAATGTTTGCAACCAGGACTGGCTCCACTCAGTCCTGGTTCCAAATAAGGCTGCTGGCAGGCAGTTTCGGCGGGGGTCGATGCGAGGTCATCCGGGAAACCGGGTGACCTCTCGCATTTTTGCGCGTTTTTGTGGCGGATGGCGGTTAACTGTTGCCCGCTGAACGCGGTGCAGCAAATTTCGGGGGGTGGTCGCAGGACGGGGCTCGCGGCGCTGCCGTCGGCCGCTTATACGTATTCCCGTTGTTCCAGGTGGGCTGGGGAGGCACACCTCAAGGATTTTTCAAACGACGGCAACCTTTGGTTAAGGGTTTTCGAGGAGCCCTAGAGCCTGTGGGATTTTGTGTTTCGCGTGCGGCCATGACGAGCCATGACGAGAAGTGACCCCGGATGCCAGGAAAGATCGCGCACGCCATGATATTGAATGTCACTGCTTTGCGGGTCATGGCCTCGAGAAACATGGCCTTTAGAAACTTAGCGGCTTTGGTTTTGGGCGCTGTTATCGCCGCGCCGGTATTGTTTGTCTCTGGGCGTGCCTCGGCTCAGGATAGCACAGCTTTTTTCCAATTCGGACAGCCGGGCCAATTGCCAGGGTCCAGTTCCACCTACGACCGCGAGTTCATTCGCGAGTGGGAAGCGAACCCGCCCAAGGGTTTCGCCACGCTCTCGAAATCCAACGTCGAGCCGACCAAGGCCGCAATCAAGATTTATTCCGATATAGTGGCGCAAGGCGGCTGGGCGCCGGTGCCGGAGCAGCAGTTGCAAGCGGGCACTAACAACCCGGCCGTTGCTTTGCTGCGCACGCGGCTCTCGATTTCCGGCGACTACAAAGTCGAGAATGACGGCTCGGCCAGTTTTGACCTTGAGCTGGAAAAAGCCGTGAAGCGCTTTCAAGCGTCCAATGGGCTAACCCCAACCGGGATTGTCGACAAGCGCACGATTGCCGCGCTCAACGTACCGGCAGCCGCTCGCTTGAAGCAGCTGAAAACGAATCTCAACCGCTTGCAGGATCTCGCCAGCTCGACCAGCAACAAAAAGTATTTGATGGTCAACATTCCCTCGGCGCACATCGAGGCGGTTGAGAATGGGCAGATCGTGGCCCGTTATGCCGGTGTTGTGGGGAAAATAGACCGGCCCACGCCGCTCCTGCGTTCGACCATCACCGATCTCAACTTCAATCCGATTTGGCGCATGCCGCCGACGGTTGAAACCGAAGACCTGATCCCGCGCGGGCGCGAAATGCAGAAAAAGGGGCAGAACGTGCTCCATAAATTCCACATCGACGCCTATAACGGCGCAGGCAAGAAAATGGACCCCGAAAAAATCGATTGGAACAAGGTTTCGCCCGGCACCTACACCTATAGCCAGCAGCCAGGCAAAGATAACCCGATGGGTTTCCTGAAGATCAATTTTGACAGCGCCCACTCTGTCTACATGCACGACACGCCCTCTGAGACCATATTCGGGCGCAACTTCCGATCGGCAAGCTCGGGATGCGTGCGCGTGCACAATATTGAGCACCTTGCGTCCTGGCTGCTTGCCGGCAACGGCGACTGGAGCGACGACCGGGTTGAAGAGATGAAGCAATCGGGCAAGCGGCTCGATGTGCGGCTGAAGAAGCCAGTGCCGCTGCACTTCGTCTACGTCACCGCCTGGGCAACCTCCGATGGTGTCGTTCAGTTCCGGCGCGACCTTTATCAGCGCGATGGCGTTGGTGCGGTCGCCGCCAACTACTGAACCTGGTAAATTCAGCCCCCCGAATGCATTGGTAGAGCCAGGCTTATAGGCGGCGTAAGGCCGCATTAATTGATATCCGCATGATCGGGCTGTATATCTGATGGGCTACTGACTGAGGTAGTGCATGCTCGCATGCGTGAAACGGATCCTTCCACCCGGCGTTACCCAAAGGAAATTTTCGAGTGTCGATGAAGAAGTCAACCAGCGCAGGCTCGGCCACCGCTGACTTGTTGCGGCTCGACAACCAGCTGTGTTTCGCACTATACGCCGCGACGCGCGCCATCACAAAAACCTATCGTGAGAAGCTAGAGCCCATCGGGCTAACGTATCCCCAGTACCTGGTTTTGCTAGTTTTGTGGGAGCGCGAGGATGTGACGGTTTCGGAGATTGGGCAGAAGCTTTTCCTCGATTCGGGCACTCTTACGCCGCTGATCAAACGGCTTGAAGCCATGGGGCTCGTGACCAGAAGACGCGGCACGGAAGATGAGCGCGAAGTGAGAATTGCGCTCACGCCGCAAGGTGACAAATTGAAATCGGCGGTGCTTGATGCGCGGCTTTTTGTGGCTTGCCGCCTTGGCATGACCGAACCGGAAATCAGGAATTTGCGCGGCGATCTCATGGCCTTGATCGGGCGGCTCGGCAACGACTGCTTGTCGGACGCTGCCGAGTAATAGGGGCTCCGTTTCTTTTCAATAATTTGCCGCGCTTTTCGCTGGGTCCGCAGTGGGCCCGCAGTGCGCTTCTTCGCAATGCAGCGACGAATTTCGTGCACATGCCGCGAATATATATTGTTCACAATTAAATTTTGCGCCATTTAATGTGCACGCATGAGATACCCATCGCGACCACTTGGGCGTTCGTGAGATCGGCGAGGCCCGGGACCGTAAAGTTCGACGCTGCTCGGCACGACCAAAGCGCTCGTGGCGGCACCGTCCAGCTAACCAAGTAAAAACGATCAAACAGGGGAGCTATGACAATGAATTACGCTTCGAAGTCTGCAGCATTGCAACTGATGTCGTTTCTCGCGGCTTGCTTCTTCGCTTTTTCGCTGCCGTCTATGGCAGCCGAGGAAAAGCCGCTTTACGAGCGCATCGGCGGATACAAGGCCGTTGCGGCCGCCGCTGATCATCTCGTCGATAACATCTATAAAAACGCGACGCTGAATCAGAACCCGGCTCTGAAAGCCGTGCACGATCTCAACGAACGCGCAGCCTTCAAGCTCATCCTCGCAACTTGGGTTATTGAAAACACCGGCGGACCCAAGGTTTATATCGGCCGCGACATGAAAACAGCTCATGCGCACCTCTCCATCACGTCCAATGAATTCGATATCATCCTGCACGAATGCAAAGAGACGTTTTATCAGCTCGGCGTTCCTGAAAAGGAAATGGGTGAACTGATGGCCGGCCTCGAGGCCCAGCGTAAGGCCGTGGTGACGGCTGAAGCCAAGAAATAAGCCCGCCTGGGGGGCGAGCGTCTGCACGAGCGCTAAACTTCCTTCATCCCGGTCAACATGCGTCGCAACAGTGACGTGCTCTCCAGGGTACGCGGCTTGTGGTTCAGTAACCCCAGGCCGCGACGCCGGGTGCGCTACGCGGAGCGAACGTGACAATATGTAATCAAGTAACTGATTTTATGAGGTGTTTCTGGTGCAGCACGCGCGATGTCAGGGAATAAACAAAACTTGCCGGCGTTGTCCTGACAGCTTTTGATCTTGCGCAACGTTGGGCCTGGCGATTTGGACTACATCGCCTCGAAATTGCCTAACGCAGCATTGAAAAGTGCGAAATTCGTGCGAAGCGGACGGCGCGCGACGAAACAACGCTTTGATCGGGATCGAACCCCGGCGATAAATGACATGAAAGAGTCTTCGGGAGTGTACCGCGCTTCATGAATTACCAGAAAAAATTGAATGACGCCCTGGACGCCGTCAAGCGTGAAGGCCGCTACCGGGTTTTCGCCGATTTGAGGCGTCACCGCGGCGACTTCCCGAAGGCCGATTTCGTCCAGTCAACCGCCAGCCGGGCGATAACGGTTTGGTGCTCAAACGACTACCTCGGTATGGGACAGCACCCCAATGTCATCGCCGCCATGCATGAAGCGATCGAGCTTGTCGGCGCCGGTTCTGGCGGCACGCGCAACATTTCCGGCACCACACACTATCACGTCGAACTTGAAGCCGAGCTCGCAGACCTTCACGGCAAGCAAGCGGCGCTTCTGTTCACCTCCGCCTTTGTCGCCAACGAAGCCGCGCTTTCGACGCTCGTTCAGTTGCTTCCCGGGTGCGTCGTGTTCTCGGACGAAAAGAACCACGCTTCGATGATCGCCGGCATCCGCAATGGCCGCGGCCCGAAAAAGATCTTCCTGCATAACGATATTGGCGATCTCGAAGCTAAGCTGAAAAGCGTTCCTCTCGACACGCCGAAGATCATCGCCTTCGAGAGCGTCTATTCGATGGACGGGCACGTTGCGAACATTGCCGCGATTTGCGACCTCGCAAAGAAATACAACGCCCTGACTTATCTTGATGAGGTGCACGCCGTTGGCATGTACGGGCCACGCGGTGGCGGCATTGCGGAACGCGACGGCGTGATGGATCGCGTCGACATTATCAACGGTACGCTCGCCAAGGGATTTGGCGTCATGGGCGGATACATCGCGGCCACGCGAACGCTCATCGATGCAGTGCGCTCGTACGCTCCGGGTTTTATTTTCACGACGTCGCTCGCGCCTGTCATCGCGGCTGGCGCCTTGGCATCAATCAGGCACTTGAAATCGAGTTCGGTTGAGCGTGTTCTCCACCAGGAGCGCGCGCGCACATTGAAGCGCAGGCTCATGGCAGCGGACCTCCCCGTCATCTCAGGGCCGAGCCATATCGTGCCCATTCTCGTTGCCGATCCGGTGCGCTGCAAGGCGCTCTCGGACGTGCTCTTGAACGTCCACGGCATCTACGTGCAGCCGATCAACTACCCGACCGTGCCGCGCGGCACGGAGCGCCTGCGCCTTACGCCCTCTCCGCAGCACACCGACGCCGATATGGACCGGCTGGTTGCGGCGATGTCGGCGCTCTGGTCGCAATGCCCGCTGACCCTTGAGGCGACGCTAAGACAGGCAGCTGAGTAAATTTACGTAAGATCCAAACCTCGCTCAACGACGTTAGGTCTTTGAAAACGGTTTCCCGCGCCGTTTTTACACGGGGCGGCCTACCCTCATGGGTATTGAGCGCCGCCGAACCGCCCCATACTATGGTCTAAGGTTCACGTCGGTCCCGGGGCTGCCCCGGGGTTCGTGCGCTAAATAAATCGTTCAAAAATAATCGAGCAGAGGGATCGCCCATGTCGACCGCACCGGCCGCAAATTCTCAAACATCGCGCTTTTTCAAGTCTCATTTGTCGGAAACCGACCCTGAAGTCTTCAGCGCCATTCAGAAAGAGTTCGGCCGGCAGCAGCATGAGATCGAACTCATTGCTTCGGAGAACATCGTCTCGCAGGCTGTACTCGATGCGGCGGGTTCGGTACTGACGAACAAGTACGCGGAAGGCTACCCCGGCAAGCGCTATTACGGCGGCTGCCAGTACGTGGATATTGCAGAACAGCTCGCGATCGACCGCGCCAAGCAGCTTTTCGGTTGCGGCTTCGCTAACGTGCAGCCGAACTCGGGTTCGCAGGCCAACCAGGGCGTGTTCAACGCGCTGCTCCAGCCAGGCGATACGATTTTGGGCTTGTCGCTTGCAGCTGGCGGTCACTTGACTCACGGCGCCCCTGTCAATCAGTCGGGCAAGTGGTTCAAACCGGTGCACTACATGGTGAAGCCGGATACGCACCTCATCGATATGGACGAGGTCGCCAAGCTTGCGCGTGAGCACAAACCGAAGCTCATTATTGCTGGTGGCTCTGCCTATCCGCGTAAGATCGACTTCGCTGCGTTCCGCAAGATCGCCGATGAAATTGGCGCGTACTTCCTGGTCGATATGGCGCACGTTGCCGGTCTCGTTGCAGCCGGTATGTACCCGAACCCATTCCCGCATTGTCACGTTGCTACGACGACGACGCACAAAACGTTGCGCGGTCCGCGTGGTGGCATGATCCTGACCAACGAGGAAGATCTGGCCAAGAAGTTCAACTCGGCAATCTTCCCGGGCATCCAGGGCGGCCCGCTCGATGCACGTGATAGCCGCTAAGGCTGTGGCCTTTGGCGAAGCTTTGAAGCCGGACTTCAAGGTCTACATCAAGAACGTCATGGATAACGCCCGCGCCATGGGCGAAGTGCTGGTGCAGAACGGTTTCGCGCTCGTCTCGGGCGGCACCGACAGTCACTTGATCCTCGTCGATCTGCGCCCCAAGAAATTGACGGGCACGCTGGCTGAAAAGGCCATGGGCCGCGCCAATATCACCTGCAACAAGAACGGCATTCCGTTCGACCCGGAAAAGCCGATGGTGACGTCGGGAATTCGTTTGGGTTCGCCCGCCGGCACGACCCGCGGTTTTGGCGTTGCCGAATTCCAGGAAGTCGGCCGCCTGATCGCGGAAGTCTTGGACGGACTGGCCAAGAACGGCGAAGCGGGCAACGGAGCTGTGGAAGCGGCTGTCAAAGCCAAGGCGATTTCGCTCTGCGCCAAGTTCCCGATCTACACTTGATTCATCTATCGCGTCCGAGCCCCGTAGGGTCTGACACCGCATTCGCGCGCTTAAATTGTCCCGGCAATGCTGCAGATGCCGGGACAATTTTTTGCCGTTGAATGTACGCAGTACGTATGATATACAGATCCAATGATCGTCAGCTTTGCCGATGATGAGACGGCTGAGTTTGCAGTCACTGGACGAACGCGTCGGGGCTGGCAGGGCGTAGCATCAGTTGCGCTGCGCAAGATCGATGCTTTGCGCGCTGCTGTCCGGCTTGAGGATCTGCGTGTGCCGCCGAACAATCGGCTTGAGGCCCTCAAAGGCGATCGCGACGGGCAGCATTCGATACGCATAAACGACCAGTGGCGGATATGCTTCCGGTGGACTGCTAACGGCGCTGCTGACGTCGAAATCGTCGATTATCACAAGGGATGACATTCCATGACACGAGAAGGCGGCGGCCGGAAAAAGATGGCAAGGTTAGACGATATCCGGCAGACGCGGCGGGTCACGACGCACCCGGGCGAATTGCTTGCCCAAGAGTTTCTGGTGCCGCTGAAAATCAGCGCCAGTGCGCTTGCAGTCGAGATCGGCGTTCCTGCCAACCGCATGACCGAGCTGGTCGCGGGTCGCCGAAGCATGACCGCCGATACGGCTTTGCGGCTTGCCGACCGCTTCGGGACGTCGCCCGAGTTCTGGATGAACTTGCAAATGTTGCATGATTTGTCGAAAGCCGTACTCTCGGCTAAACGGGGCCGCAAGGCTGCTTAGTGGACAGGGTCAAGCACTGCCAATGCTGGTTCCAGGCTTTCTGCTTCGCTCCGGCCGGGATGACCGATTGTAGAAAACCCGCGAGGGTGAACTATAAGTGGGCGCCGGAGAGATTCTCTCCGGCGTCTTTTTTATGTTGGAGCTCCTCTTATGCGCTGTCCCTTCTGCGGAAGCGAAAATAGCCAAGTGAAGGACAGCCGCCCGTCGGACGAGAATTCCGCGATCCGGCGCCGTCGCGTGTGTTCCGATTGCAGCGGGCGCTTTACCACGTTCGAACGGGTGCAATTGCGCGACCTCGTCGTTGTTAAGAAGTCGGGCCGCAAGGTGCCGTTTAACCGCGATAAGCTTTCCCGCTCCATTGAGGTGGCGTTGAGGAAGCGCCCGATTGAGCCGGAACGCATCGAGCGGCTGGTGACGGGGCTGGTGCGCCAGCTCGAAAGCTCGGGCGAAACCGAAATTTCAACCTCGGATATTGGCGAATTGGTCATGGCTGCCTTGCGCGATCTCGACCCCGTCGCCTATGTGCGGTTTGCCTCCGTTTACCGCGATTTCCGCGATGCCTCGGATTTCCAGGCGGTTGTGCGAGAAATAGCCTCCGACGTGACGGAGCGGCGGAGTGACGAAGACTTTGACTGCTGACAGACGAGCCGCCGCTCGCCAAGAAATACTAGGTCGAGAAACACTGAAGCCAATGGGCCCAAGCGAGCGCGAAGCCTTCGACCGTCACATGATGGGGATCGCGCTGGCAATGGCGCGGCGCGGTCTGGGACTAACCGCGCCTAATCCATCGGTCGGCGCGGTCATCGCGGATGAAACAACTGGCGAAGTCATTGCGCGCGGTGTGACGGAAGCGGGTGGGCGGCCTCATGCGGAGACGGTTGCAATTGCGCAAGCGGGTGCGCGGACAAAGGGCGCCACGATCTATGTGACGCTGGAGCCCTGTTCGCATCACGGCAAAACGGGACCGTGCGCGGAAGCAATTATTGCCGCCGGTTTCAAGCGCGTCGTTGTTGGAATTGAAGATCCAGATCCGCGCGTTGCGGGCCGTGGGCTCGATAAACTTCGCGCAGCAGGACTTGAGGTCGTGCGCGGCGTTGGCGCAGCTGAGGCGCGCTGGGTGACACGCGGACACATTGTGCGCGTGACCGAGCGGCGGCCGTTCGTGACGCTGAAGCTGGCGCTCGATGCAAACGGCGAGGTTCCGCGCGGCGAGAACGGAAAGGCGCGGTTCGTGACGTCGCCGGAAGCCCGTGCGCATGGGCATTTGCTGAGAGCCCAGGCCGACGCGATACTTGTTGGCTCGGGAACGGTGCTGGCCGACAACCCCGAATTGACATGCCGGTTGCCGGGATTGGAGGCGCGCTCGCCTTTGCGGGTGGTCCTCTCACGAACACTCGAAGTTCCTGTGACGGCTCGCATCTTCACCGGCGTGAATGAGGTTCCCACCCTCATCGTCGCGGCATCAGGCGTTGACGCCGGGCGCCGCAAGAATATTGAGGCTCTCGGTGCCGAGGTCGTGGAAGTCAATCGAAGTTGGCGGCAAGCTCTGGCTGCCTACTGTGATGGAAGAACTCGTCGCGCGCGGTATGACGCGCCTGTTAGTTGAGGGTGGCCCTGCCATATGGCGCGCGTTTGCGGATGCGGGCCTTGCCGATGAGGTTGCCCTTTATCACGCAGGGGGCGGGGCAAGTGAAGCGGCGGCGCTCGGATTCGCCACGCGCTGGCTCGGACCGCTGCCTCTCGCGGTTTACGGCACGAAAGAGATCGGACCTGATAGACTTTGGCGCTTGCGCCGGGCAACAGAAAAGAAGGAAGCTTGAGCATGTTCACTGGGCTCATTACGGACGTTGGCGAAGTGGCCGCCAGAAAAGGCGGGCAGTTCACGATTGCAACGCGCTATCCCGCAGCCTCGATTGCGCTTGGCGCATCGATTTCTTGCGATGGCGTTTGCTTGACCGCTACAGGCGTCGCAAACGATTCAAAAGGCGCGCGGTTCACGGTCGATGTTTCAAACGAAACCCTGTCAAAAACCACGCTCCAGAATTGGGCCGCAGGCCGCGCTGTCAACTTGGAGCGCGCGTTAAAAGCGGGCGACGAACTCGGCGGACATATCGTCTCGGGCCATGTGGATGGGGTCGCGAAAATTGTCTCAATCACGAATGACGGCGAGAGCCGCCGCTTTCTGTTCGAGGCGCCCGAGCACTTAGCACGCTATATTGCGCCCAAGGGGTCGATCGCACTCGATGGCACGTCTTTAACGGTCAATGAGGTGTCCGGTACCCGCTTTGGGGTTAATGTTATTCCTCATACCTTGACGGTGACGACGTGGGGGGCCAAAACCCCTGGCGACCTGATCAATCTTGAAGCCGATGTCTTCGCGCGCTACGTGGCGCGTCTCTTGGAGTTCCGCCCGTGAGCAAGGGCCTGCCAAAAACTGCTGCTGCGAAGCCCGTGACTGTGCTGTCTCCGGTTGAAGAGATCGTTGAGGAGATGCAGAACGGGCGCATGGTTGTGCTTGTCGATGCGGAAGACCGCGAGAACGAGGGCGATCTTGTTGTTCCGGCGCAAATGGCAACGCCCGACGCCATCAACTTCATGGCCAAGCACGGCCGGGGCCTGATCTGCTTAACGCTGACGCAGGGGCGCGCGAGCGAGCTTCACTTAGAATCACAGGCGCGTGCCGGAATGGGTCGCAGCACGGCTTTCACGCAGTCGATCGAGGCGCGCGAAGGTATTTCGACCGGAATTTCGGCGTTCGACCGCTCGCGCACGGTTTCGACCGCAATCGACGCCAGCAAAAGCGCGAGCGACATCGTCTCGCCGGGCCACGTATTTCCGCTTGTCGCGCGCGAAGGCGGCGTTCTTGTGCGGGCCGGCCACACGGAAGCGTCCGTCGATCTGGCGCGGCTGGCAGGGCTCTATCCCGCAGCCGTCATCTGCGAAATCATGAACGACGACGGCACCATGGCACGCATGCCGGACCTTGTGCCGTTTGCCAAAAAACACGGATTAAAGATTGGCGCGATCGAGGATCTGATCTCCTACCGCTTGAAGAAAGAACGCATCGTCAAGCACGTCGCGAAGACGCTGGTCGATACGGCGATCGCCGGCGAATTCGATCTTCATGTCTATGAGACGACGGCGGAACCTGCCGAACACATCGCGCTCGTAAAGGGTAAGATTTCGGGTTCTTCGCCGGTGCTTGTGCGCGTGCATGCCGTCAACGTTTTTGGAGACGTGCTAGGGATCGGTGGGGCCGCCGATAGTGACTCGATCGTCTCGCGCTCTATGCGTGCTATCGAGAAGGAAGGACGCGGCGTCATCGTGCTCATCCGGGATATCAGGCCGAAGTCGGTGTCCGATTGGGTTGAACGCCAGCAGCAGCCGCATGGCGCGCATGAATCCGCGCGCAACCGCCGCCAAGTTGAAATTGGCGTTGGCTCGCAAATTCTCGCCGACCTCGGCGTGAAAGACATGGAACTCCTGACGTCGTCGGCGGCACATGTTTATGTCGGTCTCGAAGCATTTGGGCTCAGGGTCACCGGCACCCGCATCATCGAGTAATTTGAATGGTTGTGAAGACAAACGAGACGAGTGCAACGGGCGCGAAAGCGGAGCCGAAAATTCATGCGCATGTGCTCATCATCGAAGCGCGTTTCTATGAGAAGATTTCCGATATGCTGGTCGATGGCGCCATTGCGGAACTGACCGCTCGTGGCGCAACATATACGCGCCTGCCCGTTCCGGGTGCGCTTGAAATTCCGCAAGTGCTGGGTGCAGCCGCGGCTGCGCGTGCCGCAGGGCGGACATCGTTCGATGGTGCGATCGCGTTAGGCTGTGTCATACGTGGCGAGACGGCGCACTATGATATCGTGTGCAACAATGCCAATCATTGGCTCATGGATATCGCGATGCGCCAGGATGTACCCGTTGGCAACGGCATATTGACCGTTGAGAGCGAAGCGCAAGCGCTTGCGCGCGCCGAAGGCGGCTCAAAGGGCAAGGGCGGGGATGCAGCGCGTGCCTGTCTGAGGCTGATCGAGTTAAAACGAGCCTTCTGGGGACAATCTGCGGGGCAGCCGGCATGAGTGTGCCGGAGCAACCAGAGACGGAACTCATTAGCGCGCGCACGGCAGCCAGGCTTGCTGCGGTTCAGGCCCTTTATCAGATGGATCTCGCCGGTACCGATCTCAACGATGTCATCGCGGAATTCATGCGCGAACGCTTCGATGTACAGCGCGGCCCAGACGATGAGGAGACGGATATCGCCTCGAAGAAAACGGATCGCTTGTTTTTTGCCGACATCTTGAAAGGCGTCTTGCGCCGTCAGAGGGAAATCGATCCACTCGTCGATGATCAACTGGCAACGGGATGGCGGCTCGTGCGTGTCGACAGCATTTTGCGCGCGATATTGCGCGCGGGCGTTGCCGAACTCTTGGAGCGCGCGGACGTGCCGGCCCGCGTGGTTATCAACGAATACATCAATGTGGCGCACTTTTTCTTCTCTGAGGACGAGCCGCGCGTTGTCAATGGTGTGCTCGATAAAATCGCGCGCAAAGTGCGTGCAAAGGAATTCGAAGCCAAGCGCGGCACGGCCTGAAGGCTGGTGACGTGGCGAGTTCAGGATCGAATGCCGTGACGGATCGCGTCAAAAGCGAAACAGACCTTATCCAAACCTATCTCGCGCCGCTTGCAGCAGGCCATCCGGGTGCATTCGGATTGCGCGACGATGCGGCGCTGATTTCGCCGGAGCCGGGAACGGACATTGTGATCACGACCGATCCTGTCCGTGCGGGCGTGCATTTTTTCGAGACAGACCGCGCCGATGACATCGCCTGGAAGGCGCTGGCCGTCAATGTCTCGGACTTGGCGGCAAAGGGTGCGCGGCCGCTTGCCTATACGATGGCGCTTGCCTTCCCCGAGGCGCCGGAACGGGCGTGGATGCAGAACTTTGCAGAGGGCTTGCGCGCCGCACAGGCGGAATTCGGGTGCCACTTGATTGGCGGCGACACCGATCACGCAAGCGGAGCGCTTTCGATCGCGATTACGGCCCTGGGGTCGGTGCCGCGCGGGCGCATGATACGGCGCACAACGGCCAGAGCAGGCGACCATCTCTTTGTGACCGGAACCCTTGGCGACGCGGCTCTCGGACTTCGCCTGCATCGCGAACCAGCTTTCATGAGTCGCGAGTTGACGAGTGGAGACCGCGCTTTTCTGTCGGCACGCTATCTTCGGCCCAACCCGCGCGTCGCATTGGCACCACTGTTGCTCGCGACGGCATCGGCATCGCTCGATATTTCGGACGGACTTCTCAAGGATTTGGGCCGCTTGGCGACAGGAGCCGGAGCGGGCGTGACGCTCCGGTTTGAAGCACTCCCATTGTCGCCACCCGCGCGGAACATGATCCGCGCGGCACCTGAGTTTGTCCGGAACATCGTGGCGGGTGGCGACGACTATGAGATCCTGTTCGCCGTTCCGCCGGAGCATCTTGAGGCTCTGCGTCGCGCTGTGCCATCGCTTCCCTTTCAAGTCACGGAAATCGGCAGACTTGCGAGCGGGGGTGGGGTGACATTGTTGGACGGGTCAGGACAGGCGATGCATTTCAGCCGCGGTGGCTATGATCATTTTGCCTGAGTGGCGGCGACAGCAAAGACAGAACGCCGCACAATGGGTCAGCATTCGACCCATAATGCTTGCGATTTGGGCAAGGTAAGCAGAACTGCAACACTGCTGTGCCTTTCAACGTATAGCAGGGGGCTAAGGGGGCTGTTAAATGGTCACCGTTTGGCCATATGCATCGGCAGATGTAGGCAGTGGCGCTGTTTCGCAATTCGCGCGGGCAGAGACATGAAGGCAATGCAGTGAGGATCGTTGACAGGGTGGGCCGGGCTACAGGAATGAGATCCAATATTCTGCATCGATTGCCTTTTTCGCCGGCCCGGAATGCTGCACGGCTTGCGGTCATTATGTGTGTCGCGCTCAGCGCGGCATGCGCCTCCAATCTGGCCGTTGCCCAGAATTGGTATGAGGGCATGCAAAACGGCGGCATTGGCGATGGCGCCCGTAAGCCCGCTGCCCCGTCTGAGCGGAAAGCCGAGCCGTTGAATGACATCAGACCCGATTCAACACCCTGGCGCAGCGACGTCATGCTCAATGCCATGGGGGGTGCCATAGAGCGCTACGAAAAAATCGTCGCAAGCGGCGGCTGGCCGGTTGTGCCGGCTGGACGCATGATGCGAGAAGGGGATAACGATCCCCGCGTGCCCGCGCTGCGCAAACGCTTAAGGGCGTCCGGCGACATGCCGGCCAAGGGGCAATACTACGACAACGATACGTTCGATTCAGAACTTGAGGCCGGCGTGCGCCGTTTCCAGACGCGCAATGGCATTCGCCCGACGGGCAGGATTGAGCAATCGGTCTATCCCATTCTCAATATCACGGCGGCTGAGCGGCTTGCGCAGTTGAAGCTCAACTTCGAGCGCCTGCGTGGCTTGATGAATGGCATCGAAGACCGTTACGTCTTGGTCAATGTTCCCGCATTCCAGCTGGAAGCGGTCGAACGCCACGAGGTGCAGTTGCGCCACCGCGTGATTGTGGGGCGGAACGAGCGTCAGACGCCCGATGTGCGCGCAACCATCAAAGCTCTCAACTTCTTCCCGTTCTGGCGCGTGCCCGATAGCGTCGCCCAGCTCGATCTGGTGCCGAAACTTCAAAAAGAGCCAGAGTATCTCGAGAACGAAATCATTCGCGTGTATGACGGCTATAACGGCCCGGAACTCGATCCGCGTCAGGTGGATTGGCATGCCCCGCAGGTCGCTAATTTCAAGTTCAAGCAAGATCCTGGCGACAAGAACGCACTAGGACTCGTGCGCATCGACATGCAAAACGAGCACGGTGTTTACATGCACGATACGCCGATGAAAAAACTGTTCGAGCAGCGCACGCGCAATTTCAGCGCTGGATGCGTGCGCGTGCAGGAAGTTTTTCAGCTCGCCGAATGGATTGCGCGCTTTGAGCAGGGCTGGGAGCAGCCGGGCCAAGTGCGTGCGGTTTTGGATGCAGGCCAAGCGCTCGACTTAACGCTGACGCGTCCGCTGCCGGTTTATTTTGCCTACATCACGGCCTGGGCCGAACCCGGCGACGGGCATGTTGAATTCCGCCCCGACATCTACGGCCGCGATAGCGGGGCTGGCCAAGCGCAACCGTGGAACGATCCGGACGACAAGCCGCCCGCAGAAGCTGGACGCGCTCTGGCGCCGTAAGCGCTCAAAGACCGGACAATTTGGGATTTGTGATCTGGCTCCGCGGGTAGGATTCGAACCTACGACCATTCGATTAACAGTCGAACGCTCTACCACTGAGCTACCGCGGAATGCCGTGTCGAACTTGAACAGGCGCTCCGATTAACAGAACTGTCCGTCCAAGGCGAGTGGTTTAAATCGTCTCGTCTCGTCGCATCCGGCCCTTGCGGGCTTGGATAAATTTGGAGGCCACGCCCGGAATTGAACCGGGGTGCGCGGATTTGCAGTCCGCTACGTAACCACTCCGCCACGTGGCCTCACTTGACACGTCATTTGGCACCCGGCGGCGCTTTCGTACCTTAGCCGGACAAGCTCATCGCACGGCCGGGGCAGACAGGCCGTCTAACATAGTCATGGAAGTGGTTACAAGATGTTGATAGGGCAAAGAATGGGCTGCGACCGCATTCCAGTCGTCCGGATCGCACAGGTTCAGTATATTAACGCCGCATCCACGGGATTTGCCGAATGTTCCGGTGGCTTTAGGGAGATCAGGACAATGGCCGATAGCGCCCTGCAGCGCAAAAACATGGTCGAAAGCCAGGTGCGTCCAAGTGACGTGACCGACCGTCGCATTATGGCGGCCATGCAGGACATCCCGCGCGAACGCTTCGTGCCGGAGGGGCAGAAGCCGTTGGCTTACATGGACGAGGAGATACCGTTCGGCGCCGGGCGCGGGCTTTTGGCTCCGAGAATCTTTGCGAGGCTAGTGCAACTCGCCAACATCGGCCCGGACGACAAGGTCTTGGATGTCGGCTGCCTGACCGGATATTCGACCGCCGTTATCGTGCGCCTATCGGGTCATGTCGTTGCCCTGGAAAGCGACGCTGCGCTGGCAGGAACGGCCCGGAACTTACTCGCCGCACAGGAAGCAAAAGCGGCCGAAGTCGTGACGGGTGCGCTTGCTGCGGGGCACGCGGCCGCTGGGCCCTATGATGTGATTGTCGTTGAGGGCGCCACGGAGCGCATTCCGGAGACCCTGACCAGCCAGCTTGCACCAGGCGGGAGACTGGTCGCGATTGAGTCAACGAGCCGGCGTTTGAGCCAGGCCGTCATTGTCACGAAATCGGCAAGTGGACTGACCAAACGCGTGGCTTTTGAAGCGTCAGGTCCGCTTCTTCCTGGCTTTGAAAAGCCAGCGGTGTTCGCGTTCTAGGCGTCCCCATTCCTTAACGCGCGGGAGCGAGGTTTACCTTTCGTTTAGCGAATCAGCCGCCAATCCGATTCCGAGAGATTTCGGGTATTGAGGGCTGTGGAAGCTGATCATGGTGGAGTTCGCGCGTCAGACACGAAAGAGCCAGAGTGGGCCATCGCATAGCCGTGCGGTGTTGCTCGCATCTGCATTTGTGCTCCTTCCGGTCCAGCCCGTATTTGCCGAAAGCCTGCGCGAAGCCTTGGCATCCGCCTACCATAGCAATCCGAAACTTGACGCCGAACGCTCAAAACTGCGGGCGACAGACGAGGATGTTTCGCGGGCGGAAAGCGGCTATCGCCCAATCGTTGAAGGATCGGCCGAAATCGGCCACCAGCGCACGTCTTCCGAGCCGAGCAGTGCGACGGCGGGAGATGCGAGCCCTTGGGGCTATACGCTGTCTGTCCGCCAGCCGGTTTTTCAAGGGTTTCGCACGCAAAATGAGGTTGCAGAAGCCGAAGCGTCCGTCAAAGCGGGACGGGAAAATCTGAGGTTGGTTGAAAGCGGCGTTCTGCTTGATGCCGTCAAATCCTATATGGACGTCGTCACGGCAACGTCGGTCGTGCGCATCCGCGAGAGCAACGTCTCGGTCCTGGCCCAAGAACTCGAGGCAGCCACAACCCGGCGCAGCGTCAAGGAAGTGACCAAGACCGATGTTGCCCAGGCCCAAGCGCGCCACGCTCGCGCCGCCGCCGCCGCCGATCTTTCCAAAGCCGACTTGAAGGCCGCAGCCGCCGGCTACGAGCGCGTTATCGGTCATGCCCCGTCAGCCACCGGCATGCCGCCCATGAAGCTCAAGTTTCTGCCGAGATCCCTGGAAGAAGCTTGGAGCATTGCCGAACGCCAAAGCCCAAACCTTGCCTCAGCGCTCTACCGCGAAGAAGCGGCACGCTTTGCCGTCGACAAGGTGCGCGGCGAGCTCATGCCGGAAGTTAACGTCGAAGCCAGCTACGGTCACCGCGAAAACCCGAACTCTGCTTTCGAACAGCAGGACTCGGCGATTATCAGCGGGCGGGTCAGCGTTCCGCTTTACGATGGCGGCGAAATCCGCGCGCGCGTCCGGCAAGCCAAACATACGCAGGTCTCAAGGCTCCAGGAAATCGAGCAGGCGCGCACCGAGACGGTCGCGCAGGTAACGTCGGCGTGGGCCGCCTTGAACGGGCAGCGCGCCAAACTCAAAGCCGATTCGACCCAGGTCGAAGCCAACCGGATTGCCCTTGAGGGCACGCGGGAAGAGGAAAAGGTCGGTCAGCGCACGCTGCTCGACGTTTTGAACGCCGAACAGGAATACCTCGACGCGCAGATTGACTTCGTCAATTCGCGCCGTGAGGTGGTTGTTGCCAGTTACCAGCTACTGGCGGCAATTGGCACATTAACGGCAGAAGACATATTGCTCACTTCGACTATTTACGACCCTGAACAGCATTTACTTGAAGCCCGCGAAAACTGGTTTGGCATCGACATCACGCGGGCAGACGGCCGCCGCCATTCCTATCAGGCCAATGATACCGAAGTTGATGTCACCGATATTGTGGAATAGACACGGCATCGTGGAATAGACCGGCATCGTGGAATAGATAGGGCGGCAAACCTGCCCAACCGCCTCTGCTTCCGGCTCCTGAGAAATTCGTGTGGGAATTCAGCCACCCTTGATGGCGAAATCCGCATGCCATGTTGCTGCGCACTCGCGAATTAGTGGTTTGTTAGCTTACTATACTGTGGACAGGTGATTCCTTCGGACTAAGGAAATTAGCGAATCAAGCTAGCCCGAAATTGTCGGGGAAGTCCGTGGGGTTGGGGGTCTGCTCGACAGCAGAAATTTTGAGTCGGGTGATAAGGCGGATTGCTAAATGTCGTTGGGGGTTTTAGGTCGATTGAGACGGGACTGGAAGGCATTGGCAAAGCGGGCCGCAGCGCCCCTCTTGCTCAGTGCTACATTGGTGTTTGCGCCAGGGCCTGCGCGATCTGAAAACCTGCTCGACGCACTTGCGGCCGCATATCGCTACAATCCGCAGCTCGATGCCGAACGCGCAAGGTTGCGTGCGACCGACGAAGGTGTGGCGCAGGCCATGGGCGATTATCGTCCTCTCATAGATTTGCGGGCGGACGCAGGGCACCAGAACACACAATCAAAGCCAGCGACGAGCAACGAGGGGCATACGTCGCCGCGCGGTTATTCGGTGCAATTGATTCAACCGCTGTTTCGCGGCTTTCGTACAACCAACGCTGTCAATTCCGCGGAGGCCGCTGTGCGTGCTGGCCGCGAGACGCTGAGGGGCGTGGAGCAGGAAGTCCTGCAGAGCGCTGTCGAGGCTTATGCCGACGTCGTGCGTGATCAAGCCATTGTAAAGCTGCGTGAGAGCAGTCTAAAGTTTCTCTCGCAGGAACTACAGGCGACACGGGATCGCTTTGCTGTTGGCGAAGTGACACGGACAGACGTAGCCCAGGCCGAAGCCCGGCGTGCACAATCATTGAGCCAATTGGATTTTGCGCGGGCGACACTCAAAGCCAGCCGCGCCCGGTACGAGCAAGTCGTCGGTAATCCGCCAAATAATTTGAGTGTTCCAAGTTTGAATTCGAACCTGCTGCCGCGCAGCCTCGACGAGGCTGTTGGCATCAGTTCGAAGGAAAACCCGGGCGTTGTTGCGGCCCTTTACCGCGAACAAGGTGCGCGCTTCGACGTTGATATCATTCGCGGTGAGCTTCTTCCTGAGGCTCAGCTCGAGGCGACCTGGCAAGAGCGCTACGATCCTTCTAGCCAAATTGACGAGACGGAAGCAGGTTCGATTGTCGGCCGCGTGAATGTGCCAATCTATGAAGGCGGCATTGTCTACGCACGCGTTCGCGCCGCCAAGCATACGCACATTTCGCGCATCCAGGAGATCGAGCAAAACCGGGCCCTGGCTCAAGCTCAGGTTGCGCAAGCTTGGGCACAGCTCCAAGGTGCCAAAGCACAGATGGTATCCGACAAAGCGCAGATCGAAGCAAACCAGATTGCTCTCAACGGCGTGCGTGAAGAAGAGAAAGTCGGCCAGCGCCAGCTGCTCGATATTCTTAATGCGCAAGTCGAGTTGATCCAGTCGCAGGAGCAACTTGAGGCAACCAAGCGCACCGTCGTGGTCTTCACCTATCAGGTTATCGGAGCCATCGGCCGCTTGAACGTGGCGGAACTCGGCGCCGTTGCCACTGTCTACGATCCTGAGCCGCACGCCAACGAAGTGCGCCGCAAGTGGATCGGCACCGACATCACCCACGACGACGCCCGGCGCGAACACGGCGTCGACGAGTGGAATACCCACGTCGAGCACGCACCCGTCAAATAAGCCCGAATCGGGGCCGATTTTCCCGTGCCCAGGGCCGGGTCGCGGGCTGGTTTTTATAAATCGTATTGGATTTGCCTTGAGAGCGCCGCGGCGGGCGGATAATTCCTTGTGGTAAACGCTGTTGGAAGGCCGCCAAACCGCTGGTTTGTGATTATACTGACGTCTGGTAGCGGTCCTAACGTCGGCAAGTGAAGTCTTGGCTCTGGCAAGTTTGGCTTTGGCAAGTGAAGTCTTGTTTGGCAAGTGAAGTCTTGGGAGACAAAAACCTGGGACGCAATATAGGTGCGGAATGACGCGATTAGACCCAGCCGGTGAACCAAGCATGGAGGATATTCTCGCCTCCATCCGGAAAATCATCGCCGAGGATCCCCCAGGCTCGAGAGCCTTGCCGGAGCCACGCGCTGAGCCCGCGCCGCTGTCTGTCGCCGAGCGCATTTTGCAACGCGTGAGCGAGCCAGCGCGCAACGAACCTGCAAAAGCGGCATCGGCCAGTGAACCCTATTTGCGCAATGTCATGCCGTCGCTTTCCAGCACGCCGAGCGTTGCGTCGCCCGCAGATGCAGCGAAGCCGTTCGACACTACGGCGAAGCCGTTCGATACTACGGCGAAGCCGTTCGATATTGATGCGCAGATGGCGGAAGTTCTGAGCAAGACGCGCGGGGGAGTGCCGCGGCGCGATGTTGAGCCGGCATTCGATCCCGTGACACCGCAAGTGCAAGCCGCGATCGACAGTCTTACACTCGACAATCTTACACTCGATAATCTTCAGAGGGTGCCGGTCTTTCCAGCATCCCCTTCGCCCGATCCGCGCCCCGGCTTCACCGTTGCGCGCGATGGGTTTGTCCCCGGCGCGTCCGAGAAAACCCCACTTAACGCCCCAACGAACGCCCCACTTAACGCCCATGGCAACGATCCGTTCGAATTTTCGCTTGGGCCATCTCCGTTCGCGAGCCGTTCAGCACCCAAGCCCGAGACGTCGATGCCGGAAGTGCGCGATACGCGTTACCAGGATTTCGGCACGCTGGTTCCAACCCGCCCGTTTGCCAGTGAGCCCGAGGTGACGGCATCGCCCGTTGCCGCCAAGTTGGACGATACCAGTGCTTCCAATGCTGCGGTTACTGAGGCGGTTCCCGCCCGGCCAGCAGTAGACAGCGCCGTGACAGCGCCCGCCGGCGAAGCGGTGAGCAACACGCCAACGCCAGAGTTGATTGCCGCTCAGCTCAAAGTTTTTGAGAACGCGATGATGGGTTCGACTGAAGCCAAACCCACTGCCACTGCCGCGCTGGAAAGCGTCGATACGGTTTTGGCCGAACTCAAGTTGAAATTGGATCAAGCTTCGGCACCCGAAAAAGTAGCGGGTTTGCCGGATGGCGAACCAACGCCAGAGCCAACGCCAGAGCCAACACCAGAGATTGGTGCCTCGCCCATTGCAGCAGTTGAGTCAGAACCCACGATACCGGCGCCGGTTGCGACGGAATCAGAGCCCGGGCGCGTCACGCTTGCAGCGGCTGAGCCCGAAGCTGTTGCTAATGAGATTATGGTGTCGCCCATCATCGAAGCGCCATCAGCGGATATCGTCGATATCGTTGAACCCGCTCCAATTCCTGCGCCAGAGATGGTTCGCGAGATGGAACGTGAGCTGGTGCGTGAGACGGCACAAGAGATGGTTGTTGCCGGGCATCACAGCGCGGTGCCGACTACGCCGTATGCGCCTTCGCCATTCCACACGATGCAAATGCCGGCGATGCAAAATTCTGGCGTGCCTGGAGCGCGCTCCATGGAAGATACGGTTGCGGAACTGTTGCGGCCGATGCTGCGCAGCTGGCTCGCTGAAAATATGCCGAAGATTGTCGAGCGCGCGTTGCGCAAGGAAATCGACGATAGTCTTCATTCCGAGCACAAGACAGCGGCGGAGTAACGGACTGCGCGTTTGAATTTTATTCCATAGAAAATTGGTTGGAGCGCTCACAAAATTGCGGGCGCTCTATTTTTTTGTCATGAAAAAAACGGCAATTTGCCGCGCCCGCCACACGAGCGCCAACTATTGGCGTTATTGCAACACCACGCGCGAAAAATACTTTTTCACCGGTCGGGGGTGAAAATAAATTTTGCGCCATCATCGGGTCACGGCAGAAGGCGCCGCAAAACGCCTAATGTCCAAACCAGAGATAAGACGAACCGATCGGGGCAATATAACGGGGTGCCGGCGCGGTTCTGCGGTTTTTAAATCGTACGCAGAAAAGGAAGCGTCATGACGACAATCAATGGGGTTTACCACCACAACGTAGAAGACATTCTGGCTTCGATCCGGACCAGCATTGCGGATGAAGCGGGAGCCTCGCGATTGGTATCGGGAGAAATCCATATGCCAATGCATCACCCTTTCCAGCCACGGCGCGACGCGCAGTCGGCGGCTGAAGAAGCCGCCGAATTTGAACTGCCCGCTATTTTCAAGCCCGGACATCATGCAGCTGTCGAGAGGCCCAAACTTCTTGGGCGGCTGAGCGAAGCCTTGAAATCAAGCGCGACACAGGAGGCTGGCCAGACCGGCCGGCCGCGCACCGTTATTCCGTTTGATCCCCCTAGTGCCAACGGCGCTGCCAACGGGGCCACAAACGGGCGCATGATCGAACCACCTGCCGAATTGCAGATGGCGGCCGCGGTAAGCGAACCCAACCGCTACAATCCGCAACCGGAACCCGTGAAGACGGAAACGCGTGAGGTGGCCCGGATGATGCCGTCGTTTTTTGACACGCGCATCAACAAGCTCGGCGAGATGTCACGCCAAGTCAATCAACAGCAGGCACCAGAACCCACGCCTCAGCCGCAGCCCCAGCATCACCAGCCCCAGTATCAGCATCCTCAGTATCAGATGCGCCAGCCACCAACGCTGCCGCAGGGGAACCTGGCCCAGCATCCGGCGGATGCCGTCGATGATGCCGCGGCGCAGTTGCTGAGGCCCATGTTGCGCCAGTGGCTGCAAGAAAACATGCCGAAAATCGTCGAAAAGGCGCTTCTGAGCGAAGCACAAGGCGATTTTTCGCCCTCGAACCCGAACGATCCCAAGAAGCCCCAACGCTAGGTCAAACGGCGTTGAGGTTGACAGCACGGGAAGGAGCGCCTTACGACCTGTTTCCTCCAGGTTCATAAGCGATCTTCATTCCCATGCTCGAAAAGACATTCCAGCCGGCCGACATTGAGCCGCGCATTGCCGCCGAATGGGAAAAGGCGGACGCCTTCAAGGCGGGGCGCGGCGCGGCCGGGGGTGCTAACGCGCCCTACGCGATTCATTGTTATTCCGCCGCCCAACGTGACGGGCTCGCTCCATATGGGGCATGCCTTGAACAACACGCTGCAGGACGTGCTGGTGCGCTTCGAGCGCATGCGCGGGCGCGACGTGCTGTGGCAGCCGGGAACCGATCACGCGGGCATCGCGACGCAGATGGTGGTTGAGAGGAAGCTCGCCGCCGACAAGCAGCCGTCGCGGCGCGAGATGGGGCGCGAAGAATTTCTGCGCCGCGTCTGGGAATGGAAAGCGGAAAGCGGCGGTACAATCGTCAATCAGCTGAAGCGGCTTGGCGCGTCGTGTGATTGGAGCCGCGAGCGCTTCACGATGGACGAGGGTTTGTCAAAAGCCGTCGTCAAGGTGTTCGTCGAGTTGCATAAAGCCGGGTTGATCTACAAGGATAAGCGCCTCGTCAACTGGGATCCGAAGTTCCAGACGGCGATTTCCGATCTCGAAGTCGTGCAGATGGAAAAGCGCGGCTCGTTCGCTTGGGTCATGCCGGAGGCGTGCAACCAAAAAGAGGGCGATCCGGAAAAGCCGTTCGACGAAGCGGCGCTTGCCAAAGTTTTGGCGAAGGACCCGAGCGGGCACATGTATTATTTCCGCTATCCGCTGACGAAGAAAGTGCCGGGCTACGCGCACGACTACATCGTCGTTGCGACCACGCGGCCCGAGACGATGCTCGGCGATACGGGCGTTGCCGTGCATCCCGAGGACGAGCGCTATGCGGCGCTGATCAAAGCGGGCGCGAAAGTAAAGCTGCCGCTGGTTGGCCGCGAGATTCCAATTGTCGCGGATGAGTATTCCGACCCGGATAAGGGCACGGGCGCGGTGAAAATTACGCCTGCGCACGACTTCAATGACTTTGAGGTTGGGAAGCGGCAGGCTCGATCATAAGTGATCGACGGCTTTGGTGACCGTTCAGGACACTTCTGGATTTGCGTTCGGCGAAGGTACGAACAACGGCACTCTCATTTGTCGCCTCCGTTCGACGAAGCTTATCGCGACATCTTCAGGGGCTGATCGCTTTGAAGCGCGCAAGAAGGTCGTGCCGAAATCCATGCGCTGGGCTTGCTTGAAAAGATCGAGCCGACGACGCACACGGTGCCGCATGGCGACCGCTCGGGCGTCGTCATCGAGCCGTGGCTGACGGACCAGTGGTACGTGAACGCCGCCGAGATGGCGAAGGACGCGATCAAGGCCGTCGATAGCGGCAAAACCGAATTCATTCCGGCCAATTGGAAGAAAACCTACGACGAGTGGATGCACAACATCCAGCCGTGGTGCATCTCGCGCCAGCTGTGGTGGGGGCATCAGATCCCGGCTTGGTATGGGCCGGAGTTAGACCGCGAAATGGACAGGCTTTCAATCTCGGTGTGCAAATTCGCTTTGTTGCCGTTGATGAAGCGGATGCGGTAACGCAAGCGAAGAATACTATGGCATGAATGTCGCCATCGGCTACCTCGGAAGGGGAGATGTTAAGGTCATTTGCCGACGCTAGTTTCAAACAGAACTATCAGGAACATGTTCTGAGTATCTAGCGCGATCCCGACGTCCTCGACACGTGGTTCTCATCCGCGCTGTGGCCGTTCTCGACCATGGGCTGGCCGGACGAAACAGTTGAACTCAAAAAGTATTATCCGACGAGCGTGCTCGTCACCGGCTTCGACATCATCTTCTTCTGGGTCGCCCGCATGATGATGATGGGCATGCACTTCATGAAAGAAGTGCCGTTCAAGCAGGTCTACATCCATGCCCTCGTGCGCGACGAGAAGGGGCAGAAGATGTCGAAATCCAAGGGCAACGTCATGGACCCCTTGGTGCTGATCGACGAGTTCGGCGCCGACGCTTTGCGCTTCACGCTCTCGGCCATGGCGGCGCAAGGGCGCGACATCAAACTCGCGAAGTCGCGCGTCGAAGGCTATCGCAATTTCGCAACCAAGCTCTGGAACGCGTCGCGCTTCGCCGAAATGAACGAGTGCGTGCGCCAGCAGGATTTCAATCCCGCCAAAGTCGAGCAGACGGTCAACAAATGGATCATCGGCGAAACGGAACTCGCGGCTAAGGCCGTGACGGAGGCGCTCGAAGCTTACAAGTTCAACGAGGCCGCGAATTCCGCTTATGAATTCGTCTGGGGTCAGTTCTGCGATTGGTACGTGGAGCTTATCAAGCCGCTGCTGGCTGGCGACGACGAAGAGGCGAAGGCTGAGACGCGGGCGACGGCGGCCTGGGTGCTCGATCAGATTTTGAAACTCCTGCACCCGTTTATGCCGTTCATCACGGAAGAGCTGTGGGCGCATATGGTCGAGCATGGCGTGGCGCGCCGCAATCTACTCTGCCACAGCGAATGGCCGCGCCTTGATGGCCTTGTCGATCAGGCCGCTATCGACGAGATCAATTGGATTGTGCGTCTCGTCTCCGAAATCCGCTCGGTCAGAACTGAAATGAGCGTGCCGGCGGGCGCTAAAATCCCGCTCGTCATCGTTGGCGCGGATGCGGCTTTAAAGGAGCGCACGCAAAGGAACGAAGACACGATCAAACGCTTAGCGCGGCTTGACGATATTTCGTTCGCGAAGACTGCGCCAAAGCAGGCGGCGTTGATTGTGACAGGCGAGACCACGGCCGCTTTGCCGCTGGCCGGCATCATCGATATGGCGGCTGAGAAAAAGCGCCTCGAAAAATCAATTGAAAGCGCGAATGCCGATCTCGGCAAAATGGATGCGAAACTGTCCAACCCGAGCTTCATGGAGCGGGCGAAGGAAGAGGCAATCGAGGAAGCCAAGGAACGCAAGACTGAGCTTGAAGCGGAGATTAAACGCTTTTCGGCGGCGCTAAAGCGCTTGGGAGATTGATTGTTTTCTAAACCGCTGATCCAAACTACCCATTCCGGCTTGGCGGCTAGGTTCCGGGCACAGCAGCGGGCACATCAAACAATTTCATTGGCCCGCTGTCCGCCGTCGTCAGCGTCTTGATGCGCAGTTCCTTGACCTGCCAACTGAAGCCTTCAAGCGCAAGTTTGGCGAGGTACACGCGATCAGGATCGTGCTTGTCGGCCATGTCGATTTCGAAGGTCGTCAGGCTCGTAAACTCGGCGCGCTTCACACGGGCCCAGGTGCGTTTCATGCGCTCCGTCACGGTGAGCTTTGATTCATCCGGTTGTCCCGCAACATAGTCCCGGTACATTTTGCGGTAGTTGAAAAGTTTGGTCAGCCCCTCGGGCGTGACGTAGCTCTCGATGGCGCTATTGACGGCGCCTTGGCCCATATAGGTCTTGAAGCGCTGCCACAGACCGGGCTCGGTGAGCGACCGCTGTTCGGGATCGGGCACGTCGAGAAGTAGCTTGCCGATTGTAGGGGCGAGCGTGACGCGCACGGCCGGCCAATCGATCTTGTGTTCGAGATAGGCGGCGTCGCCATTGCGCACGGCTTCGCGGATCGACCAGGCCGTCGCGAAGGGCGAGGCGATATAGGCGGCGATGGCGAGTGTCAGGAGTGTGGCTCTGAAGAGGAGGCGCTTCATGCAAGTTCCTGTGTCAAAAATCTTGAGACGGCAATTTCCAGTAGTTGGCAGTAAACAGGCGAAATCTGGCGAACTTCTGACGCGGCACACCTGCCAGGCTTTGTATTTGTCGTTTGAGTTGGAAAACAGTTCATCCGTTGCGCATGCAATCGCGGCGGAAAGCACTATTCGCTAGGAGTTTCAGTCTTGCTGCACACGCCTTTCAAGGCCTCCCAACTGCCCGCACTGAGGGCTGGGGTCGAGGGGTAGCTGGCTTGTCGCCGGATCAATTCCGCGCGCTCATCGGTTGGCGGATGCGTGCGCAACATATCAAAGCCTTTCATGGCCTTGCTGATCTCGTCGCCGCCTTCGATTTTTTGCACGCGCTTGAAGAAATCCAAGAGCCCCTGTTGCGAGATGCCAGACTGCTTCAGCAACTCAAGGGCGTGCCGGTCGGCTTCGCGTTCTGCGACGCGGGTATAGCCGAGTTGTGCCAGAACCAAGCCGAGGTTTGCGAGCGCGCCGCCGGTGCCGCCCAGCATGAGTTCAACCGCAGCGGCAAGGCCAACGGCGCGGATGATCCCGGTCTCGGGGTGCATTTCGATGCCGTGCCCCATTTCATGGGCGAGGACGCCCGCAACTTCGTCGGCGCTGCCGGCCTGTTCGATGAGCCCCTTGGTCATGACGATCTGGTTGCCGGGGGCAGCGAAGGCATTCATGAGTGACCAGTCAACGACGGTGACTTTGAATGTGGTTCCGTTTCCGGCCGCAGCGGCCAATCGTGTTGTCAATGTTTCCAACGCCGCGAGGCCCGCCATATCGGTGCAGCGTTTTTTGTCTTCGGCGATCGACCGGATGGTTGCTGTTCCTAAGCGGTCGCGCCAGCTTTGCGGTAAAACGGATGCGAGGGTACGGATAGGGCTCCAGCCGGAGACGGCGAGAAAAGCGAAGAACGCGGCGACGGCGCCTGCGCCGATTATCCAGGGGCGCGCATGGCGCCAGCGTTCGGCCTTGGCGGTTAAGTGCGGGGCGCGACTCGCGAGTTCGGCCGCGAAAATGGCGCCGGGTATGAAGAGCGTGGCACCCGACGTCGAAGCCGAACTCAACAGGACGTCGACGGAATGAGGGCGAATGGGTTCGCCCGCGCGCAACGTGTCGTAGGGCCAGCGAAAGCGCTCGATGGGGTCTTCGGCGCTAATTTCGAGCCCGCTCAAATCTAAGCGCACTTGGGCGTTGCGGGCTGCCGCAGTTTTACCGTCGCTGAAGCCGTGGAGCGGCGAAGTGTGAACTAGAAAGCATCGAGATCGAACACCTGGGCTAAACCTTCGCCGCGTTTGGGGCCGGTGCTCTGGCTCTGCAGGATGGCATTGAGATTGAGCGCACCGTCGAGCTTCAAGCGCGACAAGAAATAGCGGGCCGAGCGGAATTGCGCAAATGTTGTTGCGAGGGTTGTTGTCAAGACGACGGGGAGCGCAACCGCAAAAATGGGCAGAAGTCCGGTTTCGTATGGTCCAAGTTCCTCGCCCGCGGCGCCAGGTGCCAACCCGAAAATTCGAAAAAGTAGGGCGCCGATGGCCAATCCGGTCATCAAGCCGAGAACCGCGAGCAGCCAATTCGAGAATAGAAGCCACATGAGACTTTTGCCAGATGCTTGCAGTTTGAAGGTCGCGCCTTCGAGATGCGTGTGTTCGGCGAAGTGGTTCATCTGATTGGCGCGATACCACGCCGTGACGAGGCCAATGCCGATGAGGGTTGCGAGCCCAATGGCCGCGAAGGTGAGCATTTCTTTGCCAGAGGGCGGCAAGCCTGCTTGGATGGTTTCAACTAAGCCCGCGCTGTAGGCGTAAGCGATCGCTGCGGCGGATGCCCCGATGTAGAGGAGCGCACTCCCGGCCCAAGCAAAGAAATAGCGCTTGTATAGGGGGCCCGAGCGGCCGGTGTAGGAGAAGGGCCTATCGCCAAAGCGCATGTTGTTGGTGATCATTCCCTGCAGCTTGTTAGCGCGCCAAGGAAAGATCCAAAGTGCAGCAATAAAGCCAAGGACAATGATGAGTCCGCCGACACTTGGGCCGATGACCCAAGATGCCAATCCGGAAAGGACCGCGACCAATCCGAAGGGAGCTACAAGCGTCCAGAAATAGGCCCAACCGTAGGCGGCGGGGCTGCCTTCCAAGCTGCCGCGAATACCACGCCAGCGCGTGCGGCTTAAGCGGAAGCGCTGGGCTCTGTAGATGGCGTTGCCAACGAGCATGAAGAAGGCGACGTAGACGGCCGTTTGGTAGGCCGCGATCGCGCTTCTGTTGCCCGGGAATGCATAAACGACGGCAAAGCCTGCGATCAGCACCGGCAACAACACGGCAAAAAAGATTACGAGAAATCCAAGGAACAGTTCTTTGCCGGTGCCGGTGTATTCGAGCGGCTCACCGTTGAGGCGCGTGAACGACCAAATGCGGCGGCGGACCTCGGTTTTTCCCCAGAATGAATAAATTCCGAGGGTTAGAACTTTTAGCAAGCCATTGATCAGGCCGAGGCCGACGAGCCGGTCGCCATTGGAATCGAACGAGATGGCGATTGTATCCTTCGGGGAAGCTGCTGGTCCGGCGTCTGAAAGCGTATGCAAGCGGGCCTCCCGGGCGGAATCGAAATTTGCTGGCAAGTATCGTGTAGCCGCAAACGCCTTGCCGCGAACACTAAGGAACCACGCTGTAAATAGATAACGAAGAAAATGCCCCTGTCCTGAAATGCCCCTGAGATGCCTAACTCAGGCCCTTTGACGGTCGAAGTCCGCACGTAACGTTGAAAATGCGAAGTGCCCGTTAAGGCACGGAATTATCTGTCTGCTGCAGTCCTCCCGTGGGCCGCGTGGGCAGAGACCGAACGCAAGGCTGAAGTGGTTTTTGGACCTTCCTCGGATCGATCGTTAAGCATTTGTTGCCTAAGGGCAACGGTGCGTTGGGTCTATGCCACTATCGGGCCACAAATGCCGCGCAACAGCATGGGAAGGGAAGTGTTTTGGGCCAATTGCTCATCCCTTGCGCGACCGCGCATTCGGCTGAGGTGGCTGCATCAGTCTTCTTGGACGAAACGGCACAAGCAATTGGTTGATTTAGGCCGTGCCGCCGGCCCCAAGAACTGAAGAGGAATACTAATGGACGCGAAGACGTTCGATAAATCGAAACTGCCAAGCCGTCACGTAACGGAAGGACCCTCGCGCGCGCCGCATCGTTCGTATTACTACGCGATGGGGCTGACAGAGGAAGAGATCCACCGCCCGTTCATTGGCGTCGCGTCCTGCTGGAATGAAGCGGCACCCTGCAATATTTCACTGATGCGCCAGGCCCAGTCGGCCAAGGCCGGCGTCAAAGCCGCTGGCGGCACGCCGCGAGAATTTTGCACCATCACAGTCACCGACGGCATCGCCATGGGCCACCAGGGCATGAAGTCGAGCCTAGCATCGCGCGAAGTGATCGCGGACTCGATTGAGCTGACCATGCGCGGCCACTGCTATGATGCACTCGTTGGCATCGCGGGTTGCGACAAGAGCTTGCCCGGCATGATGATGGCAATGCTGCGCCTCAACGTGCCGAGCGTGTTCATGTACGGAGGCTCGATTTTGCCGGGCCGCTACAAAGGCCGGGATGTGACTGTTCAAGACATGTTCGAAGGCGTCGGCATGCATTCCGCCGGCAAAATGTCGGATGCAGAATTGCATGAGCTTGAGTGTGTCGCTTGTCCTTCGGCTGGATCGTGCGGCGGACAGTTCACAGCCAATACGATGGCTTGTGTTTCCGAAGCAATCGGCTTGGCGTTGCCCGGATCTGCCGGTGCGCCAGCTCCTTACGAGAGTCGTGACGAGTACGCTCGTGCCAGTGGCGAAGCCGTGATGAAGCTCATCGCGCTGGGGCTTCGGCCGCGCGATATTTGCACGCGCAAGGCTTTTGAAAATGCGGCCGTCATCGTCGCGGCGACCGGCGGCTCGACCAATGGCGCCCTGCATTTGCCCGCCATGGCGCACGAATGCGGTATCGACTTCGATCTTTTCGATGTGGCCGAGATTTTCAAGAAGACGCCCTACATCGCCGATTTGAAGCCCGGCGGCAAATACATCGCCAAGGACGTGTTCGACATCGGCGGCGTGCAGCAAATTCTCAAAGCGCTGCTTGAAGGCGGGATTCTGCACGGCGACTGCATGACGGTGACCGGCAAGACGATGGCCGAGAACCTCGCAGCGACAACATTCAACAAAGATCAAAAAGTCATCTACCCGGTCTCCAATCCCATCACGCCGACGGGTGGCGTAGTCGGGCTCAAAGGTTCGCTCGCACCCGATGGAGCGATCGTCAAGGTTGCGGGCATGAAGAACTTGCAGTTCCGCGGACCCGCGCTCTGCTTCGATTGCGAGGAAGATGCGTTCAGCGCTGTCGAAAACCGCCAGTACAAGGACGGCGATGTTTTCGTCATCCGCTATGAAGGACCCAAGGGCGGCCCCGGCATGCGCGAAATGCTGTCGACCACGGCGGCACTTTACGGCCAAGGCTCGGGCGACAAGGTCGCGCTCATCACCGACGGGCGTTTTTCCGGTGCAACGCGCGGGTTCTGTGTTGGCCACGTTGGTCCGGAAGCCGCCGTCGGCGGGCCGATCGGGCTCGTGCAAAACGGAGACATGATTGCGTTGGATGCGGATGCGGGAACAATCGAACTCGAAGTCGGCGCGGCGGAACTTGAGCGCCGCAGGAAATCATGGAAAGCGCCGGCGAACCCTTATCAGTCGGGCGCACTGAGAAAATTTGCGGACCAGGTTGGGCCAGCGCGCTACGGCGCGGTGACACATGCTGGTGGAAAGGCGGAAGTACACTGCTATGCGGACATCTAGTCTTAAACGGTTCCTGATTGCAGGTTTAGCTTCGTCGGTGCTCTCGGCAGCGGCGGCGGCAGGCGGCGGCATAACATTCCGCTCGCCCGACGACGCCTTGCATCAGGGTATCTCGGCGTTCAACGGCGGCTACTATGAGTTGGCGGTGCCAGCGCTTGAAGCGGCGTCAGAGTTTAGCCCTATCGTCGGGTCGTTCTATTTGGCGCGAATTTACGCAGATAACGAGGGCTCTTATACCGATCATCCCAAAGCCTACTCGATCTTTAAGAAGTTGGCCGACGAGCTGCGCGATGTCGATCCGGACGACGAAGACATGGCGCCGATTGCAGCACGGTCGTTGACGCACGTTTCAAACTACTTGCGCGAGGGTCTGGCCGCGACGGGCTTGAGGCCGGACGTTACGGCGGCCGACCGGGCTCTGCAGCGCGCCGCGCTTTCGTTCAATAACGAAGATGCGCAATTCGAGCTTGCCAAGGTATTTTTGCGAGGCGAAGGCCCCGACATCAATCCAGAGGGCGCTGATGATCAAGATAGCAAAATAGAGAACGGCCGCCACTGGCTGTCGCGCCTGTCGCGCGGCGGTCATGCGAGCGCCCAGGCTTTCTTGGCGGATCTTCTGTGGCGCGGAAAGTATGTGCCGAAGGATCAAATTGCAGCGCTCAATCTCATCGACGTCGCGGTCGCCAACGCGCCGCCAAACGAGCGCGTTTGGATCGACGACATCTATCAGAACATCTATTGCAATGCTGGCGAGGGCGTGCGCAGCCAAGCGACGGGACGGGTTGCCGAATGGCGCAATCGTTATGGCCGGCGTCACGAAGGACGTAGCGGTAAAAACGGACTTGAAGATTTGGCCGCGGATCCCGTGCGCACGTGCGAAAACGGCGAACCGGTGAAGCCGATTGGTGTGCAGAGCGAAGCGGCAGCTGTGCCCACTGATGCTGGCGAGCGCGTTATTGAACTGCCATCGCCGCCCGGACGCGAAATGGGACGCGATGCGAGCCGGGACATGCGCGACGCCGGCACCGGGTTTGCGCCTGAAGAGTGACGGAGATTGTTGCAGCGGTTAGCGCCGCTCAATCTTTCAGTTCGACCCAGACGGGTACATGATCGGACGGTTTTTCCGTTGCCCTTGTGAAGCGGTCGATGCCGCTTGAGACCATCATGTCAGCCGCTTCGCTTGACAAAAGGATGTGGTCGATGCGGATGCCGTCGTCTTTTTGAAAGGCGCCCGCTTGATAATCCCAGAATGTGTAAACGTTAGAGTTCTGGGTGGGCCGCGCGGATCGCATCGGTTAGGCCGAGGCCGAGGACAGAGCGGAATGCGCGGCGGCTTTCCGGCTGAAACAATGCGTCGTTGACCCAAGCATCAGGCCGTTTGGCGTCGCGCGGCTCGGGGATGACATTGAAGTCGCCCGCAAGTACGAGGGGCGTCTCGTCTTTGATGAGTTGGCGCGCGTGTGCCTTGAGGCGCTCCATCCAGGCGAGCTTATAGGTGAACTTTTCCGTGCCGATGGGATTGCCGTTGGGCAAGTAGAGGCAGGCGACGCGGACCATTTTTTTGCCAACGGGCACGAGTGCCTCGATCCAACGGGACTGTGGGTCGCTGTCATCGCCGGGAAGGCCGCGCGTTACGTCTTCGAGGCGTGATTTGGAAAGAATGGCGACGCCGTTGAAGCCCTTCTGGCCGTGAGTTTCGACGTTGTAGCCAAGGTCTTCGAAGGCACCGCGGGGAAATCCTTCATCGACCGATTTAATTTCCTGGAAGCAGACGACGTCGGGGCTTTCCTGCTTCAGGTAGGCCACGGCATTTTCCAGCCGCGCCTTGACGCCGTTGATGTTCCAGGTGGTGATTTTCATGGGATCGCGTGTGCCACGATTGGCAGTGCAAATCAAATGGGGTGACGCATCTTCTCTCAACCGAGCCGATTTGCCATGGTTCAGCCGCAGCTTTCGCAATATGGTTCGAGACCTGTCTAGGCTTCCCCGGGGGTCCGCTTGTTTTCTTTTCGCCAAATTCTTGTGGCCATCGCGGCATTGCTGCTGATCGCCTGGGTGCCAATCGTTTCAGCCGAAGAGACGAAATCTAAGGAGCAATCTGCCGATTGCAGTGCGGCCACCGGCATATCGGTTTTGTCCTCGCCGGTTGCGCCATGGAAGGGTGCGCCGTTACGTGTCGTCGTCGCTTCCGAGTTGGCTTTCGATGGCGAGCTTTCGTTGACCGGGCCCGACGGAAATAGCGCCGTTAAGTCCCGGGAGCGGCAAGGCGGGCCGCCGTACTACTGGTTTGCCGACGTTGAAGCTCCGGCCGCGGGGGCATGGCAAGCGAAGCTGACGCGCGATGGCGCGAAGGCGGACTGCAGCACCATCACACGCGAGATCACTGTCCGCCGCACAGCCGCGGCTTCGCCAAGCGTAACGCAAGGTAGCGTTTGGCCGCTCAGAGACACATGGAATCGCGCCAACGAAAATCTGTACTCGGCCTGGATTGAGAAGCTGTTCGACGCGCCGCTCGATGCTTCACCCTCGTGGAAGGCACTTCATGAAGTTTTGCGCGATAAATCGCGCAATATCCTGTTCAATCATTTGGGCCTCAAGGAAGACGAGAAGGGCACCGTCGTACAACCCGACTGCGCCGACCTGCCGTATTTCTTGCGCGCGTACTTCGCTTTCAAAATGGGACTGCCCTTTGGTTATTCAAAATGTTCGCGCGGCGGCGGCGGCAAGGCTCCGCAATGCCCGGCGTGGTGGAACATTCAGAACGAGGAGCCGATCGAGTTCGCCTGAAGGGAAGAAAGAGTTCTGGGTTATTTTCGGGCGTATTTGGTGACGAGAAGAGGCCCGCAAGGAAAACCGCATCGCGGCCGCCGGGCTTGGCACCCGGCTTCGGGCACTATTTGAGATCAACCGTGGCCAATGGCGTTCATTCGGGCTCCGGCCGCACAGCCGCGAACGACGATAACACTGATTATTACCCTGTTCCGCTCAGCCAAGAGTTGTTACGCCCCGGCACGGTCTACGCCGATCCTTACGGGCACCTTCTGGTGCTCGTGAAGCGCGTGGCGCAGACGGGAGACGCGGCCGGCGTGTTGCTTGCGGTTGACGGGCAACCCGACGGCACGGTTGCGCGCAAGCGTTTCTGGCGCGGCAATTTTCTGTTCGCGAGCGATCCCGCGCTCGGCGGTCCAGGGTTCAAACGTTTCCGGCCGGTGATACGCGAGAAGAAAAGCGGCTTGAGGCGCCTGACCAACAGCGAAATCGGAAAGCACGCCGAGTATGGCGATTTCTCGCTCGATCAGTCGAAGCTCGAGGTCGAAGGCTTTTACGACAAGATGGAAGACGTGATGTCGCCTAACCCGCTCGATCCCGTGCGCGCCATGACCGAAGTGATCACGGCGCTCGAAGAGCAGGCCAAGACGCGGGTCAACTCGGTCGAGAACGGACGCAAGTATCACGCTGGCGGCGGCGGGGAAGCGGCGATGCCGGATGGCGCGTCGATCTTTGAGACGACGGGCGCTTGGGAAGATTTTGCGACGCCATCGCGCGATCTGCGGCTGTTGATCGCCATCGATGTCGTGCGCGGGTTTCCCGAACGCGTGGCGCGCCGGCCTGAGCGCTACGCCATGCCGAAGGACAAAAGCGTCGCGGACGTGAAGACCGAACTGGAGACGACGCTCGCAAGCGAACTTGAAGCGCGCAAGTTTTCTTATACCCGAAGCGATGGCTCGGCATGGACGCTGGCGCTCAAGGATATGATCGCGCGCTCTGGCGATCTTGAGATGGCCTATAACGTGAACGACTGCGTGGAACTGAGATGGGGCGCGATTGAAAAAAGCGACGAGGCCTCGACGTGTAAGCGCCGGGCTCCGGCGGCGCAACGCACCAAGATGGGCGAGTATCGCAAGTGGTTCAACGAGCGCCGGAGACCGCCGCGGGAGTAGGGGTGTTTGACGGCAGCGAATTTCAGGTTTTGGCGGGCTAGCGGACGCGTTTCGGGTGCCGGTAAGAAGTTCGGGTGGGCGGCCTTTGACCCGGAGCGGAAATCGGAGCGGCAAAAACTCTTGTCATGTGCGTCTGTCCGCACTCAGTGAAAGCTGACGTTCGCTACTTCTCCATATCTGTGCCACGCTACAAGATGAAATCTACCGCCGTCAGAGTCTTCAGGCCGGTCAATTCGATCTGGAAATCGGCTTTCCTGTCGCCGTTGATGTCGCCTTCGATGATAGTCTTGTCGCTCGCCGTAACCGCCACGTTGATCTGCAACCAGTGAAGCTGACCCTTGACGCCCGTAAAGGCCGCGCCCTTGGCGGCGAGGAATTTAAAGGTGTGTCCGGCCGCAGAACCGTTGGCATCTATAGTCGATAGATCGATGTCATCCTGAAGGTGCACGAAGTCTTTGATAATGTCGCGCGTTGCTGCGGTCTTTCCGGTTTCCAAATAGGAATTGAAATCAAAGTCGTCGAGGCCCGCGCCGCCATACATGATGTCCTGGCCCGTCCCGCCGGTCAGGATGTCGTTATTTCCGAGGCCAAATAGCGTGTCGTTGCTGGCGAAGCCGAAGATTTTATCAATATCACGGCCGCCTGTCAGAACGTTTTTCCCCGACGTGCCGTTGATGATTTCAGGCGACACGTTCGTCACATTGAACGTCGCGGTCCTCTCGAAGGTCAGCCCGCCCGCATCTGTGACCATCAAGCGGATCGCGTAACTCGGCTTCGTCTCGAAATCTGCCGAACCGTTGAGGCGCAGCTTATCGCCGGCTATCGAGAACGCGGCGTTGTCCGTTGAGCCCGTGCCGCTAACGAGCGAATAGGTGAAGCCGCCCGCCCCGTCCGGATCTGAGGCCGAGAGCGTCGCGATGGCGGCACCGGCAGCATTGTTCTCCGCGATGGCCGAGGAGCTGAGGTTCAATGCATTCGGCGCGTCGTTGACAGGGTCGAGCGTGAAGCTCAGCGTCTGGTCTGCGAGCGTCTCAATGCCATCGGTGACGTCGTAGGTCAGCGTCACAGGGCCGTTGTAATTTGCTTCGGGCGTGATGGTGTAGCCGCCATCACCGTCAGTCGCGACGCTGCCGTGGTCTGACGTGACGTTCGTGACAGAGAGCGTATCGCCTTCCACGTCCGTGAAGCCGAGCAAAAGACTTGCCAGCGTGCCGATGTACGCCAGGTCCTCAGTTCCGTTCGCGAGCGTGCCCGTGGGCGCGCCCGTTGGTGTGTCGTTCACGGGTGCGCGATTGAACGAGCGCGTCTGTCCCGCAAGTACGCCGTTGCTTCCGTCGATGACGCTATAGGTAAGTGTTACGGACCCGTTGGCATTGGCAAGAGCCGAAACCGTGAAGTTGCTTCCGTCGATTGTTACAGTGCTGCCGTCGGACGCCGTGATGTTGGCAACCGAGAGCGTATCGAGGTCAGCGTCCGTGAAGCCCGCGAGCAGGTCTGCCAGCGCGCCAGTATAAACCATGTCCTCGGTACCGTCCGTGAGCGTGCCCGTGGGCGCGCCGGTTGGCTCGTCGTTGACGGGGGTGATGTCGAGCGAGGCCGTTGACGAGGCGGACGAAGTGCCGTCGGTCGCGGTGTAGGCGAACGTCACCGACGTGTTGTCGTTCAGCGCAGGCGTGTAGTGCCACGTCGCGCCGTCTTCCTGCGTCAGCGTACCGTTGCCCGACTGAAGGGTGAGCGACGTGACTGCAAGCGTTGGCCCATCGGGGTCCGTAACGCCTGCTGCCAGGATCTCGGCCTCCGTGATAATCCGCACGCCGCTATCCTCGGCAATCGCCGCCAAAGTCACGGGTGCCGCAACAGGCGCGTCATCGACTGCGGCAAGCGTGAACGAGCGCGTTTGTGCAAGGATCGTACCGCCGTTGCCATCGGTGACATCGTAGGTGAGCGTCACAAGGCCATTGTAATTTGCGGCTGGTGTAACGGTGAACCCGCCAGAGCCATCGGGTGCGACCGTGCCGTGGTCTGCCGTGATGTTGGCAACCGAGAGCGTATCGCCATCCACATCCGAGAAGCCTGCGAGCAGGTTTGCCGAGCTCACGGTATAGGCCACATCTTCGGTACCGTTCGCGAGCGTGGCAGTGGGCGCGCCCGTTGGCTCGTCGTTGACGGGCGTGATGTCGAGCGTGGCCGTTGACGAGGCGGACAAAGTTCCGTCGGTCGCGGTGTAGGCGAACGTCACCGACGTGTTATCGTTCAGCGCAGGCGTGTAGTGCCACGTCGCGCCATCTTCCTGCGTCAGCGTGCCGTTGCCAGACTGGAGGGTGAGCGACGTGATTGTCAGCGTTGGCCCATCGGGGTCCGTAACGCCTGCTGCCAGAAGTTCGGCCTCCGTGATGACGCGCACGCCGCTATCTTCAGTGATCGCAGCCAAAGTCGCGGGTACCGCAACAGGCGCATCGTTTGCCTCAGTGATGTTGACCGTCGTCGTGCCGGTGGCGGTAAGCGCCCCGCCGGGGCCTTGGGTGCCGGTGTTGCCGTCGGAGAATGTCCAGGCGATCGTCGCCGAGGCGCCTGGCGCGCCGGACGTACTCGCGTAGGTGATCGCGCTCATCGCGGCGTCGACGCGGGCTTGCGTTGCGCTGCTGTTGAAGGTGAGGACGAGCGTGCCCGCAGAGTTTTGCGTCACGGCGCCAATGGCGACGCCCGAGACAACGATATCGCCGCCCTCGGTAAGGGTTGAAAGCGCGCCGCTGGCTCCGAAAACGTCCGTTTCGACCCCGCCACCCTGGCGCGCGAGCGTGAGTGTAGCACCCGCATAGCCGCCAGAGGCCGACAATTCCGCGTCATAAATTTGAACGGCGCTGTCGAGCACGACCGCCGCGCCGTTCTCAGTGTAGTTAGCCGTACCGTTCAGCGTGTTGACGGGATCGAATGTTGTGTCAAGACTGCCGTCGGCATTATAGCGGACAAGCGCGAAATCAACATCTGACCCGTTTTGACTGTACCCCGAAACGACGATATTCCCGTCGGGCTGAACGGCGACGCTATAGCTTACGTCAGTTGACGTTCCGATCGGGGTCGTGACCTTGCCGCCGGTCCCAAACGTCGAATCCAAGCTGCCGTCGGCATTATAGCGGACGAGCGCGAAGTCATAATCTGACCCGTTGGAACTGTACCCCGACACGACGATCTTCCCGTCGGGCTGGACGGCGACGCTATAGCCGTAGTCTTCTGAAGTTCCGATGATCGGGGTCGTGACCTTGCCGCCGGTCCCGAACGTCGAATCCAAGCTGCCGTCCGCATTATAGCGGACGAGCGCGAAGTCAACATTTGACCCGATGACGCTGCCCCCCGACACGACGATCTTGCCGTCGGGCTGAACGGCGACGCTATAGCCTAAGTCACCATAGGTTCCGATCGGGGTCGTGACCTTGCCGCCGGTCCCAAACGTCGAATCCAAGCTGCCGTTGGCATTATAGCGGACGAGCGCGAAGTCCAAATCTAACCCGTTGTAACTGTACCCCGACACGACGATCTTCCCGTCGGGCTGAACGGCGACGCTACGGCCTTCGTCATTTGAGGTTCCGATCGGGGTCGTGACCTTGCCGCCGGTCCCAAACGTCGAATCCAAGCTGCCGTCGGCATCATAGCGCACGAGCGCGAAGTCATCATGTGCCCCGTCGGAACTGGTCCCCGACACGACGATCTTCCCGTCGGGCTGAACGGCGACGCTATAGCCGGTGGCAGATGAGGTTCCGATCGGGGTCGTGACCTTGCCGCCGGTCCCGAACGTCGAATCCAAGCTGCCGTCCGCATTATAGCGCACGAGCGCGAAATTAGTACCTGACCCGTTGGAACCGGACCCCGACACGACGATCTTCCCGTCGGGCTGAACGGCGACGCTATAGCCGGTGGCAGATGAGGTTCCGATCGGGGTCGTGACCTTGCCGCCGGTCCCGAACGTCGAATCCAAGCTGCCGTCCGCATTATAGCGCACGAGCGCGAAATTAGTACCTGACCCGTTGGAACCGGACCCCGACACGACGATCTTCCCGTCGGGCTGAACGGCGACGCTATAGCCTACGTCATATGAAGCTCCAATTGCGGTTGTTGCTTTCCCATCCCCCACAGAAAACGTTGGTGCATCGTTGACGGGCGTGATGTCGAGGGTCGCGGTGGATGATGCTGGCGTGGTTCCGTCGGTCGCGGTGTAGGCGAACGTCACCGACGTGTTGTCGTTTAGCGCAGGCGTATAATTCCACGTCGTGGCATTCACTTCCGTCAGCGTGCCGTTGCCCGACTGGAGGGTGAGCGACGTGATCGTCAGCGTTGGCCCATCGGGGTCCGTAACGCCTGCTGCCAGAAGTTCGGCCTCCGTGATGACGCGCACGCCGCTGTCTTCGCCAATCGCCGCCAAAGTCGCGGATACCGCAACCGGCGCATCGTTGACGCCGGCAACGGCAGCAGTTCCAGCGCTGGTCACGCTTTCCAGAGTGCCGTTGAGATCGATGTACTTAGCCGTCACCGTAATCGCTGCGCCGACATCGGCATCGCCCAGCATGTAAGTAGAGTTTATCGCCCCGGAGATCGCCTCGCCGTCGCGATTCCACTGGTAGCTGATCGTGCCAAGCCCGTCGGCATCGGACAGAGTGTTGGCGGCCATCAGGACCTGATCTTCAATTGCGTTTCCGGAGATCGACACAGTCCCAGCGGGGGCATCGTTGACGTTGGTAACGGCCGGCGTTGCAGCGCTCGTCACGCTTTCGAGCGTGCCGCCGCCGTCGGTGTAGGACGCCGTGACGGTGATTGCCTTGCCGACGTCGGCATCGGCGAGCGTGTAGGACGAACCCGTTGCTCCCGGAATCGGCGCGCCATTGCGGTTCCACTGGTAGGTGATCGGGCCGGTGCCCATACCATCGGCATCGGTCAGGGTGTTGGCTGCATTTAGGGTTTGATCTTCAGTGAATGTTCCGCTGATCGTTACCGTTCCCGTGGGCGCCACGTTCGTCGCGCCGCCGATGTCTCCGACAGGGGCCGCCTGGACGGCCGTCGAGAGGTTTGTTCCCGTGTAGCTCAACTCGGCATTGTCCAGCGCCGTGCTACCCGGATCGGCGGCAACTGCCTGCACGGCTGCGAGCAGGTCCGCGGTTGCATCGCCTTGCGAAACAGCGGCGACTTGGGTAATGGCGATCAGCAGATCGACGCCCATTTCGGTTGACTCGGCGATCAGCGCATTGCCGGCGCTGATGATATTGGCCGTTTGACTCGCAACGTTGCCGACGTTGGTGGCAACGTTTTCTAAAGTCGTACCGGGAGCAGCCACGAGCGCTGTGTCGATGGCAGCAGCGGTCAAAACACCGGAAACGACAGACGACAGCCCCAGGTTCACCGTCCCGGTCGCTGGCAACGCAGCGGCAAGGGCCGCCGTAACGGCGGCGATCGCGCTCGCCCCGCTGGCGCCCGCGCCTTGCAAGACGGCGGCTGCTTGCGTCAACGTGTTCTGAACGGTAACCGCCGCCGCGTAGGCTTCAGCGCCTGCCGCCTGATCCGCAGGATTGCTCGACAAAGCGGCCGCAATCGGATCGAAGTTCGAAAGGTCGAGCGTTGCGCTAAGACCGAGCGCACTGAGAACTTGTGTATTGGCAGTAGCCGCCGACGCGCCCGCGTCAACCAGCGCCGCCACGAGTGTCGTCAGCGGCGTGATCGTGGTCGCGCCGTCGGGTGCACGCAGTACGCCCGCGAACGCGTGTCCCGTCGAAATATCCGTGCCGCCGAACAGGACCAGAGGTCCCGTTACCGGTGCGCCGAAGGTGTACTGTCCGTTGGCATCGGTCGTCGTGAAGGCTTCGGCCGCATCCCAAATGCCGTCGTTGTCGGTATCGGTAAAGGCTTCGCCCGTATCCCAAACACCATCGGCGTCGGCATCGTAAAGTCTTCGGCGAGATCGCGAATGCCGTCGTTGTCGGTATCGGCGAAGACCGTCGCGCCGCTGATGTAGCCGTCAACGGCAAAGCCCGTCACACCCGTACCAATGAGAATCACAATAGCCGTCGACGAGGACGTAAGGCCCTGACCGTCGTCCATCGTGTAGTTGAAAGTGACGGTCACCGTCTGGCCAACGGCAAGGTTCTCGAAGGCCGTGCCGGGGTTGAACTGAAGTTTGTTGTCTGACGATTGTTACGGCGCCGGGATCGAGCGTGCCGAGCGAAACGCCCTCGGGGCCTTGCACGCTCGCGACCGAAACGGACTCCAGGATGAAATTATCCGCCGTGCTGCTCGGATCGTGATCGGTGTCGTTGGCGAGTACGTCGATGGTGACGGTATCGTTCTCGTCGTAGACGAGGCCGGGGCCCGTATCGAAATAGAGGAAGAAGCCTTGCGGCGTGCCGGGCACGCTTTCGTCCGTGATGCGCACGGCGCCGCCGAGCGCATTCGCGTCGAGCTTGAAGATGCCGGCGGCGAAGCCCGTACCGGGAATGCGCTCTTGCGCATGGACATAGAGCGCGCCGCCCATTTCGAAGAACCGGTCAACGACAATGCCGCCATTGGCAGCGTTCAGGCTCGTCAACGGCACATTGCTTTCAACGATGGGGTCGAAAGCGTAGACTTGTCCGATCCCGGTTCCGTCTACGAGCGAATTGCCGTTCCAATAGATTTTATCTGCGTAGACCGCACTCGCGTCGCTGTTCGCCCCGAGATAACCGTTAGGCTGGAACACGAGCTGACCGCCGACAGGATCGAGGTGCCATGATCCGGGCCCTTCGCTTTCAGAGAATGCGCCCCAATAAAGTACACCGCCGATGACTCCAGGCAGGTAGAAGCCCTGCGGCGTCGCGGGATTGCCGTCGTCGCTGAGGCGCGTGGTTATTCCTGAAGCCGTGTCATAGACGAACAGGCCGCCGTTGTCGCCGCCAAGGTTCGAAGGGTCGTTGGCCGCGAGGTAGACCGGTGTCTTCAAGAAGATCTTATCGCCCACGACGATCATGTCGTCCACGACCATGCCGTGATCTGGAATCTCATTGATTGAGGTGAGCTTTACGACGGTCGTGGCCCCGAGATCGGCCGGCACCGTCAGCTTGTAGAGCTGATGCGATCCGGTCACCTTGTCGACTGCAACGAAGTACGACGAGTTTCCAAGAACCACTGTCGGTGCGTTCGGGTAACTCGAGCCGACGAGCGTGGTGACCGTAATCTTGATGGGGTCGACTGCTGCTGCTTCAAGAGCATAGACTTCGAAAGCAAATTGCCCGGCCGCAACGGTCTCTGTGGGGTCTTGCGCTGCATACGTCAGCCGTCCGTTCACAATCGTCGGGCCAAAGAAGCCGAGGGGATCGCCACCTGGAGCTTCGTCCGTGATGCGCAGCGGTGTGCCCGTTGCACCATCGAGCCGGAAGATGCCGGCCTTGAAGCCAACTTCTGCGGTTGCAGGATTGACGGGCGCAGCACGGAAATACAGCGCGCCATCGAATTCAATCCAAGAATCGACAACGATGCCGCCGCCCGCCACGTTGAGATTCGTCGAAAACCCGCCGCGGCCATCATCTGCCGTGTTGAAGACAATCTGATGGTTGCCGTTGTGGTCGCCACGTTGAAGTACATGGCGTCGCCGATCTGAATCGGATCGGCAGCGCCTTGGATGCCCTGCAGACTGGTGTTCGAAATCTGCGTGACGCTGCCATCGGAGCCCAAGCGCCACATGGCAAAGCCGCTTTCGGGCGTTTGCGCCAGGAACTGAATCGAATCCGTGCCGCCATAGGGCGCGACGTCGGGATTGGCCGTCGGTGTGTAGTTCGGCGCTGTGCCTGTGCCGTCTGGGTTCCAGGGCGGGCTCAGGTTGTCGTTCGTTATTGAATTGGCCTGACGTTCTTCATGCGTGCGACGTCAACCCATTGCAGGCTCGCAGTGCCAAATTGGTCGAAAACTTCGTGCTTGACCTGAATCAGAGTGTCCGCGGCTTCCTGCTGGAATCGCAGGAATGCATCGGCTCCACCTGCAAACGGATTTGTAATGCCATTCCACCCGGGGAGCTGCGTGTAATTACCACTCAAACTGTTGAGCAAGAACGTCAGATCAATAGAGTCTTCGGCGGCCGTGAAGTCTTCAACAACAAGATTGCCGCTATAGCCAACAACAACCGTATCGAGGCCCGTCCCGAGCGTGACATTGCCGTTCGGTGTGTTCACATAGTCGTTGCCGCTGCCAGCAATGACCGTGACGCCTTGTGAGTTGGAGTTGATGACGTCATTACCATCACCCGCGTCGATGGTGAGCAGGCCGCTCTCCGCCGAGATATTGTCGTTGCCATCGCCGCCGTAAATCGCGTCTGCGGAATCGACGAGTGTTTGATTGCTGTAGTCGACGTTATAGTTGATGACATCGTTTCCAACACCGGCGTTGATGACATCGGCGTCGTCGGGACGAGCGTTGGTCTCGTCGATGGTGTCGTTGCCCAACCCAGCGTGAATGATGTCGCTGCCGGATTCTCCTACGATGAAATCGCCGCTTCGCCCGCCCGTCAGCGTATCGTTGCCATCGCCGCCGCGGATGAAGTTGCCGTCGTCGCCGCCGGTGATCGAGTTGTTGCCTGCTCCGCCCGAGAGATCCCAGTTATAGCCCGCGCCGCCCGTAATGGTATCGTCGCCCCAAGAGCCGAATATGCGGTCGGACCCCGCGCCGCCATTGAGCGTGTCGTTGCCCAACGTGCCGAAGATGTTGTCGTCACCCGGCGTGCCGTTGTCCACGATGGGCGGGGTCGGCCCGCCGTTGGGATTAATACGCGGCGTGAAGTTGAATTCTGCGAGTGCGCCAGGCAATACGCCCTGCAGGCGGGCAAGGGTTTGGTATTGTTCAATCAACCCGCCGTTGCCCGTGCCGTCGTCCACTTCGCGCAGCACTTGGAAAAGCGTGTCGGCGCCGTCCGCAACAACAATTTTGAAGAATGGGCTGAGACCGCCAGCCTGTGGCGCAAACGGATTGGACACCATGTCCCAAGCCGGATGGATGCTGTAGCCAAACTGCAATTGGCCAAGCAGCCCCTCGATATCGAGCGTGTCTGCCGCTGGGTCGAAGTCGGTGAGGACGACATTCGTGTCACCCCAAAGGACCGCCGAGTCGCGGCCCGCGCCCATCGTGATTGTGCCGTTGCGCAGGTCGAAATAGTCGTCGCCCGCATCGCCGGATACAGTAGCGGAGGCGCCGTATACGGCGATGTAGTCATTGCCGTCGCCGCCAAAAATCGTGTCGGCTTCACCGGGAAGTTGGTGAAAGGTCTGGATGTAGTCGTTGCCGGCGCCGCCGGAAATCTGGTTGTTGCCGCCACCGTCGTAAATGTAATCGTCGCCGTCACCGCCGCCGAGGATATCGTTGCCAAGTCCGCCGTCGATTTGGTCGTTACCAGCGAAGCCTCGAATATCGTCGCGGCCTTCGGTGCCGGGGAGGAAATCGCCCTGCGCCGTGCCGTCGATGACGTTGTAAAAATTGTTGCCCGCCGTGTAGAGGATCACGAGATCTGCGGAATCGGTACCGCCGCGGCCGTCATCCATGACGTAGGTGATCGTGATCGTTGCCGTGTCGCCTTCCGGCATCGCGTCGAATGCCGATCCAGGGCCGAACGCGATTTTGTTTTCAAACATGGACACGCTCGGCACGCCGATGGTGACGCCCATCGGCCCCGTGATCACGGCCGCGCCCACGCTTGCCAAAACAAAGTTCTGCGGAACGTCGCCCGAATCGAGGTCGCGATCATTGGCCAGCACATCGAAGAGAACGGTGCCATCGCCGGTTGCCGCGCCAACGTCGTCAAACGCTACGGGCAGGGTGTTGGGCTGATTTGCCGAGCCGTCTGGGTTGGTGGCTGGCTCGAAGTTGGCGTGGGTGAACGCCATTGTCGCACCGCCGGTGATCGTGACCAGTGTCACGTAGTCGTAGCTATAGACTGGGTTGCCGGAAACCGGGTCGATCTCGACGAAAGTCTCGCGAAGCATCTGCAGAAGTGCGTCCGGACCAGATACCAAATCCAACTTAAGATGTGGCAATGCCGGATCGCCCGATACGGCGAACGGATTTGCACCAAAACTCAGCGGCCTGCCTTGGAGGAACTGGAGCTGCTGAATGACCGCTGCAATGTCGAACTTGTCGTGCAGCGGGTTGAAGTCCGTCAAAACAACGGAGGATCCCTGGTGCAGGAACAGGACGTCAAAACCTTCGCCTAGCGTAACCGTCGCGCCGGTCGTCGAGACATGGTCGTCGCCCGAACCCGCATCAATGATCAGATTGGTTTCAAAAGCGCTAATAATGTCGTTGCCGTCGCCGCCGTTGATCGTATCGGCGACGTTGGGCTGCATCACCGGCTCAAACTGAAGTTGGTAACTTATGAAGTCGTCGCCGTCGCCGCCGTTGATGATATCGGCATCGCCCGCAAGCGCCTGGAATTCTTCAATCCTGTCGTTGCCCGCGCCCGCGTCGATGAAATCGTCACCGGCTTCGCCCTGCAAGAAGTCGTCCATCGAGCCGCCGGTGATCGTATCGTTGCCCGAGCCGCCATAGATGTTGTTCCCCTCATTGCCGCCGGTCAGCGTGTCGTTACCCGCGCCGCCGTTCAGAACGTTATAACCCGCGCCGCCAATGAGCGTGTCGTTGCCATAGGACCCGACGATTTCGTCGAAGCCGTCGCCGCCGTTGATCTCATCGTCCGCGAGGCCACCGATGAGCAGTTCGGGGAGTTCTGAATTCCCGTTAATAATCAGCGCTTCGAACGTCGTGCCAGTCGGGTCCACTACAGGATAGAAGTTGTCCCCCGTCAGCAGCGTTGCAGTGACGTTCGTGAGCCGCGCAACGGTCACGTACGCATAAGTATATGTTACTGGAATCTCGGCTAGGTTTGCCGTTTCGCGCAGCACCTTTACGAGCGTATCGCCGTCTTCCTGCACGAGATCGATGAAGCCGTAGGGGGCATTGGCTCCGGCCGCCGCGAACGGATTGGAAATGCCATCCCAAAACAGATTTTGATACGATCCATACTGGTTGCGAATCTCATCCAGTAGATAATCGATCCTGATCCTGTCCTTCGCGGAATCGAAACCGTGAATCGTCACATCGGAGAAGGCGTAGACGTTGACGATATCCATGTCCGAATCGCCGCCCAGATGGATCGTGCCGATGCGCATGGCGATATTGTCGGCGCCCATACCTGCATCGATGGTGGCATTTACGCTATCGCCACCAACGAAGATGTAATCGTCGCCCGCGCCGCCAATGACCATGTCGGGATTGTCAACCGCTCCCGGAAGGCCTGGCATCACGATGTAATTGATGTTGTCATTGCCATCGCCGCCGTCAATGACGGCCGTGTGGCTAGGACTTTCATCAAACGTAAAGTGAATTTCGTCGTTGCCGTCACCGGCCTGGACGTGGAGACTGCCTGTCAATCCATCCAAAAGGTTGTCGCTTGGTGTGCCGAGTTCTTCGATGAGAGCATTCACCGTCAACGACAGCGTGCCTGTATCCGCATCCGCGCCAGCATTTCCGCTTACAGCGATCGTCGCCAACGCTTGCGTCACGGCATCCAATGTCGTGGGGTTCAAAACCACGATCTTGTTGCCAACGATTGTGAAAATCCCCGGAGGATCCTGCGCGTCGATTGAGTAGGTAATCGCACCGGTGAGCGTGTCGCTGCTCAGCGTCCCCACAACCATGCCGCTCGTCAGAATGTTTGGAATGGCGTTTGCCGAAAGCGCAATCATGATATCCCCCTGCCCATAAAGGGCGGTTCCGAAAAATGATGCAGGGATTTAGAAGTTCGCTGTCGCCGAAAATGTGCGAAGTGGCCGCCTCAGAAAGCGAGGCCTTGTTAATATGACTTAATCGAGCCGCCCGCCGCGCTCAGCCCCTTTTCAAATTTCCCTGCCCGCAACCGGCGCCATCAGGAGGCTTCCTAACGCGCCGCAGCCATGAGTGTTAACATCTTCCGTGATCAGTTCAATAGTTGAATCCATAGGCCAAGCTGCGAATAGGATTTTCCCCGATGCTTGGCGGAGTGCTGTCTAAAACGTCAGCCCGACCATTGTTCAGAATAAAAACTTTATTGAACTCAAGGTCGTAGAGGGCGACCAAGTTTGCCGTGATGCTTCATTGCAGAATGCCTGAACAAAGCGCGTGGTGAAATTCACTGGGCTCCAAATTCATTGAGTACCAATAGCTTATGGTGCATCTGCGATGCCGGTGTTGCGCGCCGGACATTAGCCGTTGGTAACTTTCCGCTTTCCTACCAATGAGCGGTCCAACCGAAAGCTCGCCGCGGCGGCGACAGCGAAGGTAGGTATTGGCCCAAAGTGTGGAAAGTGACCACCGCCACGTTCCGGCGAAAGCTGTGGGCATAGCTGCCGGAAATTTTTCAGTCACTTCCGCAGTTCGAGGCTCACCGTACGAGGTGTGTTTGCGGCCTACACGGGGAAATTTGACCCTGTGCTGACAAACCTAGCCTAGCATTTGCCGTCCGGTCTAGTCATCACAGCGGACCGTGTATCAGCTGAGCCACCTTCCATTGTGACCGCTGATTGACACTTGCCGAAGGGGTGGTGTTTGGCATCGCCTAACACATCAATAGTCGCAGATTAAGTCTCCCATGCTTCTGATCCTTCAACTGGCGCTCTTGCAAATTGATCTGGTTCTGTGAAATATCACACGAATACCAGCGCCGCTTCGAACCCCAGATACGGAGACCTCCAATGGCCGCTACGGCAACCGCCGCCACAACTGTCACGACGGCTGCCCATGACGCAGCATATGAATGGAAGGCAGTGCTTCTGCTGGCGCTCGGCTTCGGCTTGGTCGGGCTCGATCGCTGGATCATCGCGCCGCTGGCGCCCGCAATCATGGGCGACCTCGGGATTTCGCCCCAGCAAATGAACAATCTCATCGCCGTGCTTGGGATTACGTGGGGCGTCGCATCCATTTGGCTCGGCGGGCTTGCGGATAAGTGGGGACGGAGAAAAGTTCTCATTCCGTCTATCGTTATTTTCTCGCTGGCGTCCGCCTTTTCCGGTTTTGCCATGGGGTTCGCATCGCTCTTCGCCATCCGCGCATTGATGGGAATAGCAGAAGGTGCGTTCTGTCCGACGAGCTTCGCCGCGACCGCAGACGCAGCGCGCGCCGACCGGCTCGGGTTTGCCCAGGGCTTTCAGCAAAGCGCGTTTGCCCTCATTGGCCTCGGCTTTGGACCAATCATCGCGACTCAGCTGCTTGATAATATCGGCTGGCGCGCCGCGTTTATGGTCGTTGCTCTCCCAGGCCTCTTGTTGAGCGTGCTGCTGTGGATGGTCATTCGCGAGCGGCCTCAATCTCTTGCTCAGGTTTCACCCGGTTCTCAAGCACACCACGTACCATTGAACACAGTTGGTACCGTTCTTGGCGTCCGCAATGTGAAGATCGCCATGCTCGGCCTGCTGTGCGCAATGTGCGGCGTTTTTGTATTAAGCGCCAACACGCCTATCTATCTGAGCTCCCACCTCAAGCTTGAGTCTCGTGAGATGGGGCTCGTGACGTCGGCCATAGGGTTTGGTGGATTTGCCGGACTGTGGATTTTACCGGCGTTGTCGGATCTTTTCGGACGCAGAGTTATGGGTGTAATAGGTTTCCTTGGTGGAGCACTCGCGCTTGTTGGGTTCATTAATACCGGCGCGGAGCCGTGGGCGCTGTTTGGCTGGTTGTTTGCCGCCTGCGCCTTCAGTTTTGGTCTCTTCTCTCTGATCACTGGACCTATATCGGCGGAATTTGCGCCGCCCGGCATGATTGCGACAACTGCGGGACTGATCGGGGGTGCGGGTGAAATTCTCGGCGGCGGGCTGGCGCTCATTGTGGCCGGCTTCATGATTGCGACCTACGGCATTCAATCCATGCTCTATTTGGCGCTGTCAGGTCTGTTGGCCGGCGCGATTGTCATGATGTTTCTCGATGAGACGGCGCCGCGCCTCGTTGCCCGTCGCACGAAAACGTCGAATCTTCCGTAAAATCCTAGGCCCTTAGCCGGGGGCTTGATGTTACCGTGATATGGCCGTGATATTTTTACATCGGCCACCAAGAGTCTGTGCTTCGCTGCAAACTCATACTTGCGGGCGCTATGCATTCTTGCTGATATATCACGCGACATGAGGACTCGTTGAAAGTCCGCGCCGAATGAGTATCTGGACGGGGACCCTTCAGGGGGAGGCAGAACATGACATACGTTCGATTAGCAGGCATTGCCGCAGTCGCAGCAACACTGTCGGCAACGACAGCGGTAGCTGATGAGCAAGGCGGCGGGAGCAGTTGGGATAGCTGGCACAACTTGGCTGTGCAGTACGCTTATTCCTGGAGCGCAGATAACGATTTTATTCTGGGCTATGGCTCGGATTCGAAAGACAGGCACATGGGCCGCTTCGAGTTCCAGAACATTTGGAAGTACGGCGAGAACTACGTCTACTTTGATTATCTGCATGCAAACACGAACCTCGGTGGGGAGCGTGACTTCGGGTTCCCCTGCTGCGGAGATGGGAAAAACACGGAAATATACGGGATTCTCAACTCGAACTTGAGCGCCCAGAAAGTCTTTGGTCTGCAGCGCGGGCTCTTTGACGTGGCACTCGAAGGCCGCGCGGAGTTTGGCACCTTCTTCGATTATGAAGCCGTTGCCGTCGGCGCTTCGCTCTACTTCAACCTCCCGGGTTTCGTCACAAAGCCCGGAGACAAAATTCAGCTCACTTGGTGGCATCGCTGGAATGACGATAACTTTTCCGGTGCGGCCTGCTTTGGTGGTCCGCCTTGCGTCACTGGAAACGAAAATCGCTATGCCGATCACAACCTGTTGGGTCTGACCATTCGCAAGGAATGGGACATGTTCAACATGCGCTGGCAGCATCAGACATTCGTTCGCGTGCAGCTTCAGGAAGATGGCAGCGACACGGAAGTTCAGCGCTTTGATCGCGTCTTCTGGGAAAGCGAAGTCTTTGCTTACCTGACCAACAATCTTTCTGTCGGCTTCCGCAGTGAATACTTCTATGATGACGGCGGTATCAGCTTCAATGGTGTGAAGTCCGACTGGCGGCCACAAATTGCCGTCAAATGGGATTTGTCACGCAGCGACTAATAATTACCCTCCCGTCTGAAAGGCCGAGGGGACTGCGTGATGAGCGTGGTCCCCTTTGCTTTTGGCATAAGCCGATAGATTTGAGAGATGTTGTTAAAGATCGTTCGATTTCGGCGCAGATGCGCATTCGCACTGATTTTGGGAAGCGCTGCTGGAGCGCACTGCAGCCCTGCGTGGGGAAGCGAGAGCCCGCTTACCGAACGGCTGCATTTCTTCCGCTTTCTCGAAGACTACGCGGATATCACGCCCGAACAGCGCGCAACCGATTGGTTCGCAGCAATCAAGAAAATTCCGCTCGGGCGCGAGGAGACGTATCTCAGTATTGGCGGCGACTATCGCTACAGGTACGAGAATTTCGAGAATGCTCTATTCGGACTCACGCCGCTTACCGATTATGAGCAGCATCTTAGTAGATTCATGCTGCATGCCGATGTGCACGCAGGGCCCGCGTTCCGGGCTTTCGTGCAGCTATCGGCATTCACAGAGGATAGCCGCTCAGGTGGCCCTGGGCCGTTTGACGAATCCGATCCGGATGTTCAGCAAGCCTTCGCCGACATTGGCAACAAAGAAGCGATGTTGCGCATTGGTCGTCAGGAAATCGTTCTTGGGTCAGGGAAGCTCACGGACATTAGAGAAGGCCCGAACCAGAGGCAATCGTTCGACGCAGCGCGGGCTACGGTCACCTTGTTTAACCAGGCCACTCTTGACGTCTTCTACGGTCGGGACGTGTTGCCTGACCGCGGTGCATTCAGCGATAGCTCGGAAGACGGCACAGAATTTTGGGGCGCTTACGGCTCGAAGCTCTTATCGCCGTGTGCCGGGGCTTCGTTTGATGCTTACTATTTCGGTATCGACCGGCCAGACGCCATCTATCAAGCGGGCATCAACAACGAGGAACGGCATTCGCTCGGCGCCCGTGTGAACGGGAGTTCAGGTCCGTTCAGCTACGATTATGAAGGCATTTATCAGTTCGGCCGCTTCGGCGGGCTCGACATTTCCGCCTGGGGCGTGCGGACGGAACATTATTGGACCCTACCGCACTTGCCGTTCTCTCCGCGCATTGGTCTCATTGCCAATGCGACGAGCGGAGATGGTGACCCAAGTGACGGCAAGCTCGGGACCTTCGATGCACTGTTTCCAAATCCCGCCTCCACGACGGATGCCGCAATCTTCCGGCCTAGAAATTTCTATGAGTTGCATCCAGTCGTAAGCCTCGACGTGAGCCAGAATTTCAATCTTCTTTTCGAGTGGAATTTGCTTTGGCGCGTCGAGACGGACGATGCCGTCTATGCTGTTCCCGGTTTCCCTTTGGTGCCGGGGTCGGCTTCGGATGAGCGCTATATCGGCAATGTCTTCGACGTGATTGCGACATGGCGGCTCTCACCACACATGACCTTGCAAGCGAGCTATGTGCATGCAATGCCGGGCGACGTCATCAAGGATGCCGGTGGCGAGGATATCGACTTCGCGCTATTCCAGACGACGCTGAAGTTTTAACGTCAGTACTTTGATTTTGCGCTGCGCCAGAGTTCATATTCCTTGCGCGACTCAGGCGTTGCGGGGAACAGGCCGAAGATCGCGCGGCCTGCGGCGATCTTCTCCGCTACGAATTCCTCATAGGCGGCAATTTCGACGGCCTCCGTCGCGATCTCGTTGGCTAACGCAGCAGGCAAAACAATAACCCCGTCGCGGCCGCCAACGATGATATCACCTGGGTAAATGGCGACTCCCCCGCAGCCGATAGGCTGATTAAGATCAGCCGCGTGCAGCGCGATCGGTGTGGCGGGTGGAGCATTTTGGCCCTGAAACGCAGGAAAGCCGATCGCCTCTATATCGGCCACGTCGCGAAATCCGCCGTCAGTGACAATTCCTGAGCACCCGCGCGCTGCAAGCCGGGCAACCATCATGTCCCCGGCTGATGCCGCGCGCGAGCTTCCGCCCGCATCGATGACGAGTACATGTTCTCGTGGGCATTCTTCTATAGCGCGGCGATGAACGTTTTGGTCGCTCGCGTATCCGGCCATCGTATCGATATCTTCGCGCGAAGGAATGAAGCGCAGCGTGAATGCGGGGCCGACCATATTCGCAGGGCCTGCCACGAGCGCTGAAACACCGTGCATGTAGGCATTCCGGAAGCCCCGCTTGAGCATGAGATTTGTGAGCGTGGATATGCTGGCCTGCGAAAGTCGCTTCTTATTCTCAGCCGTTAACACGCTCATCCCAATCTCCGTTAAGCGGCAACCGTCTTATGATCTTGGACGCCGAGGCCTTCAACTTCAAGGCGTACGCGTTGACCGGCCCGCAGAAATACGGGATTTGGCTTAACACCGAGTCCAACCCCAGGTGGAGTTCCCGTGGCGATGATGTCACCCGGCTCCAGTGTCATGAATTGCGAGAGATAGGAGACAAGGAACGGCACCTTGTAGACCATCGTTGCGGTTGTTCCGTCCTGATAGCGCTTGCCATCGACCTCACACCAGAGGCTCCGATTTTGGGGATCGCGCACCTCATCGGCAGTCACTAGCCACGGCCCAATCGGCCCAAACGTGTCGTGGCTCTTGCCTTTAGTCCATTGCCCTTGGCGATCGGATTGGAACGACCGCTCCGAACCGTCGTTGACCGTGCAATATCCGGCTATGTGGTTGAGGGCATCGGCCTCTGACACGTATTTTGCGCGCGTTCCGATGACAACGCCAAGCTCAACTTCCCAGTCTGACTTTACTGAGCCGCGTGGGATTTCGATATCGTCATTGGGACCGCAAATGGCGGACGTCGCTTTCATGAAGACGACAGGCTCGGGTGGCACGGCCTTGCCGGTCTCAGCAGCGTGGTCGGAATAGTTGAGGCCAATGCAGATGAACTTCCCGACGCCGGAAACGCAGGGGCCAATGCGCGAGGCGCCGTCAACAAGTGGCAAATGGTTGACGTCAATAGCGGCAAGCCGCTTGAGTGACTCGGGCGTCAACGCCGCGGGCGAGATATCCTGGACGATGCCTGTGAGGCCCCGAATGCGGCCTTCTCTATCTAAAATGCCGGGCAGCTCTTGGCCGGCCTCACCGAAGCGCAATAATTTCATTCAGAGAGCTCCTTGCGAGCAAGGCTCAGAGACGAGTGCCTCTGAATTGATCTTTCCGGGTTGGTGACAACTTGGGCCATGGGTACCGCTTTGGCGATGCTGGGTCGAGCGGCCAGAGGAACCATACGTTTGCTCGCCGCTACAAGGCTCGTCCAACTGAAATGACGTTGAAGTAGCTTGCTGCTTTCGCTTCCCATAATACCCCGCGGGCACCCCGGCTCTGTTCTGTGTTAAATCTTGTGATATGCATGTAATATATCTCTTGCACACGTTTCGCAAGGGCTTCATATAGGAGTGGGGCGGAGCCCGCGACGCCCCGGTCTGGGCTGCGCAGAAGACTACTATACTATCCGAGGAACACAACGCATGGGACGGGTGCTACAGCCCTTCGAATATTTCGAACCCCGCACGTTCGATGAAGCCTACACCCTTGTTTCCACGCCAGGCGCTGATTTCATCGCGGGTGGATGTGAACTCGTGCTGAGTATGCGCCGGGGCACGGTTCAACGTGAGCGTTTGGTTTCAATTTTGGCTTTACCGGGGCTCAACACCTTTTCGGCCCACCCTAAAGTAGGCCTTGAGATCGGCGCTGCCGTCAAGATCAACAAACTCGCGAGCGATATCTGGGTGTCGAAACGCTGGGGTGCGCTTCACGAGGCCATCGATCAGCTGCACCCGCCGCACATCCGCAACATGGGAACGCTTGTCGGGAACGTGTGCAGCGCGGTTCCTTATACAGATATCCCGACGGCGTTGATGGCACTCAAGGCAGAAATTAGAATTGCCAATGTTTCGGGCACAAGAACCGTGCCGATCGAAAGCTTCTATACCGGCCCGCGCACGTCCCAAGCGGGCCAAGGCGATCTGGTAACGTCGATTTTCGTCCCCCCACCGGGAGCGCGTGCGAGCAGTGCTTTCCGCAAAATATACAAGGCGCCGCGCCGTGAGGGAGATCTGCACAAGGTCAATGCCGCCGCTTTCGTGAGACTCAGCGAGGATACCGAGACAATCGAGGACGCCACGGTCGTTGTCGGCTGCTGCGGCCCCGCCCCATATCGCGTGTTCGAAGCCGAAACGATGCTCAAGGGATTGTTTGCCCAAACTGAAAACTTCACGCGTGCCGGAGACATGGCGGCCCGTTCGGTGTTGCCAATGACCGATGCGCCGTGGGTCGAGGAAGCGAGGCGCGAATTCGTCAGGGTGCTGGTCCGCGACGTGCTTGAACACGCGACTTCGCGGGCCCGAATGAAGCATGATCACTTTGAGCATCTCGACGGCATCCTGGGTCAATAACGGCGGAATGATCGAAATGAGTGAGCTGAAAATGAAGTCCAGTCCCGTCCAAAAGCACATCGCAACTTTCAGGATCAATGGGCGCGAACGCGAGACGATCATAGAGCCGCACATGCTGCTGGTGGATGTGATCCGCGAAAAACTTGCACTGACAGGGACCAAGCGCGCATGTGCTTCCGGAAACTGCGGCGCGTGCACGGTTCTCATCGACGGCCAACCCGTATGCTCTTGTCTGACCTTAGCCGTTATGACGGAAGGCAAAGAGATCACGACCATCGAAGGGCTAAGACACCCGGATGGCACGTTGCATCCGCTGCAATCGGCCTTCATCAACCACTGCGCCGCGCAATGCGGCTACTGCACGTCCGGAATGTTGATGACCGCGAGCGCCTTGCTTTCCGCCAATCCAAAGCCTACGCGCGACGATGTCAAACATGCCATTTCCGGCAATATCTGCCGCTGCACAGGCTACGTCAAAATCGTCGATGCCATAGTTGATGCAGCTAAATCCATGCAGAACGCAGAAGAGGTGCGCACATGAGTGAAGAACTCGCCTATGTGGGCAAACGGCTGCCCAAGCCTGACATTGCGCCAAAGGTAACGGGCGAAGCGAAATACACCGAAGATATGGTGATCCCCGGGATGCTTGAGGGGCGCATTCTGCGCTCTCCTCATCCCCATGCACTGATTAAAAGCATCGACACGTCAAAAGCCAAGGCGCTACCTGGCGTGATCGCTGTTTTAACCCATGCGGACATTCCCAAGAATAAGTTCACACGCTCAACGATGGCGGAAGCCTTGCCTGAGTTCGCCTACTCAGGCGAGCGCAATGATCAGTACATTCTGTCGGAAAAAGCGCGCTTCATTGGCGATTGGGTGGCGGCGGTAGCTGCAGAAGATATCTACACGGCCGAGAAAGCGCTCTCGCTCATCGAGGTGCATTATGAGCTGTTGCCCTTGGTCGTCGACCCATTTTCCGCGCTCGATCCAAAGTCGCCGCAGATCCACGACGACGCGCCGGGCAATCTCGCGTTTGAAATGGATCATCCCTTTAACTGCGGTGATGCCGCTGCAGCCTTTTCAGATCCCGATGCTGCTGTTGTCGAGTTCTCAGGCGTTACGTCGCGCCAGAAGCACATTCATCTTGAAACCGACGTTGCCATCGCGTGGTGGGATGCCAACAATCGCTTGAACATCATTTCTCCGTCGCAAGGCCCACACCTCGCCAAAAAGCACCTGACGAAGCGCATTTTTACCGATCTCCAAGATGGCGATATCAAATGGATTTCACCAGCCATCGGCGGCGGATTCGGCGCCCGTTTAGCGCTCGGCGTCGAACCAGTTGCGATCGTTCTTGCCAAGGCATCGAACCGGCCGGTGCGCGTTACCACTACACGCGAAGAAGATTTCTCGGGCTATTCCTCGCGCACAGACCAGCATCAGACGATCAGAATGGCCGCGAACCGAGACGGCACAATCACCGCAGTCACTCAAGATATCGTCTCGGATAGTGGCGCCTATCTCTCACACTCGGCAACGACGACGATCGTCAATATGCAGATGACGCTTGGGCTATTCCGTTGCCCCAACGTCTACGGCCACATGAAAGTCGCTTACACGAATACGCCGACGACCAGCGGTTTTCGCGGCTACGGAAATCCCGAAGGCGCGTTCATTCTGCAGCAGGCCACCGACATGATGGCCGAGAAGCTGGGGCTCGATCCGATCGAGTTCCGCCTGAGAAACATCCGTAAGGTTGGCGAGCAGAGCTTCTTCATCCCTTGCAAGCTCGAGCACACCAAGCTGGAGGACTGCATCCGGATCGCGGCAGAACGTTTCAACTGGAAGGAAAAGTGGAAGGGCTGGGGTGCCCCAAAGACCGGCCGTCATCGTCGCGGGGTCGGCATGTCCATTCTCAATCATGCGTCAGGCGCCGGTGGCTTTCTGCTTGAACATTCAAGCGCCATTATGAAAGTCCTCTCCGACGGTTCGATGAACCTCATCGTTTCTCCGTGTGAAATGGGACAAGGCATACTCGGGGCTTTGCAGCAGGTCGCAGCGGAATCGTCTGGTCTCAGATACGAACACATCCGCGTCGTGACCGGTGATACCGACGTCACGTTGTTTGATATCGGCTCGCACGCCAGCCGTTCGATGCTTGTCATAGGTAACGCCGTTGCCAACGCGGGCGCAAAGATAAAGGCGCAAATCCAGGCGGCGGCGGTCGGCAAATTCGCCGAGCGGCAGCGGACCGTCGCAGCCAATGAAATCGAAGTTCGCGCGGGCGAAGTGTATCTCAAGGCTAATCCGAACTTGCGGTTCGACGTTTCTGAAGTCACTTACGCCGCGATTTACAATTTCGGCGGCGAAGGTGCGCAGATTTCAGCGACTGGATCTTATCTCTCAACCTCCCATCATCCCAACCATCAGGCAGCATTTGCCGAGGTCGAAGTCGATACCGAGACCGGTCTCGTTAGCGTCGTGAAGTATGTGGTCGCGCACGACATTGGGCGCGCTATCAATCCGCAACTCGTCGAAGCCCAGATGGAGGGCGGCGCCGTGCAGGGCATCGGTTTCGGATTGACGAAGACTTTACCATCGATCCGAACACAGGGCGCGTTCTGTCCGACAGCCTGCTCACCTACCGTGTACCCGATGTCATGGACGTGCCGGATATGGACAATATCCTCGTCGAAGATGATTTTGCCGCCGGACCCTACGGCGCAAAGGGCGTCGGCGAAGCAGGAATCGTTAATCCCGCTGCCGCGATAGCCAATGCTGTTTACGATGCCATCGGCGTGCGCATCCACTCGCTCCCCATTGCTCCTGATAAGGTCTTGTATTCGCTGCGTCACAAGGGCGAACGCAATTGGCCGGGGGTTAATCGCGTCTCTGGACAATTTGCATGATATTTCATAAGCGTATCACAGACTGTCCCTGCCGGACAAACGAGAGGAACCTCGGACGTGACTCGGATCAACCTGCATGATGTGGCCTATACCGCGTATCAGGTGCCGGACCTCGATCTCATGGAGCGCTTCCTGATCGATTTCGGCATGATGCGCGCGGCGCAACCGGCGGCGCACTTTATATGCGCGGCACGGGTTCAAACCACCATATTCACGTTTCGCGTCTCGGCGGGGAGTCCATATTTCTCGGGGGCGCATTCAAAGTTGCGAGCCGGGATGAATTGGAAAGGGCAGCGCGCATTCCGGGCGCGACTATGATCCAGTCAATCACGGATCCAGGCGGCGGCGAGCGCGTAACCCTGACAACACCTAACGGGCACACGATCTGGTTGGAGCATGGCGCGGC
>CAVXTJ010000012.1:0-13798 GCA_963764605.1 uncultured Alphaproteobacteria bacterium | reverse complement strand
ACGAGATCGCCATCGTCGACATGGCAGCTCTTATCCGGCAAGACGTCGGCCGGCTCGCGCTTGCCATGGCCAACGATACCGAGATCGATGATCTGGACTTCATCGCCGGGCTTCATAGAGACGCCGCGAAAGGCGCAGCGGCTCATGCCTTTGCAGGCGCCCGCGCCAGAGGTCACGGTATTCTTGGTGCTGAGTGCGTCGGCGCGAGAGACGAGCTTGGCGTCGGCGTTGGCCCCGGCAGAGATGTAGCAAATCTCGGCCATGCAAATAACCGGGTCGGGCGGCGTGACGGGACGTGATGGGGTTTGCCCGTTATGAGTGAGTACTGCCAGGATCGTGGCGCGCGGCGCGCCGTCGGGGCGCGATATAATCGCAGGTGCGGCTGGGGCTGGGACGTTGACCTTGGCTTCGATCTTGAACTGCGGAGTGGCTGGTGGCGCCGTGGGTGCTTGCGCAATAGGTGCCGCGGCTTGGCCAGACGCTGAGGGGGCAGGCGTCGCGGGGGGCGATGGTTGCGCAGTCGCGGTGGTAGGCGGCGCAGCAACTGGCGCCGTTTCGGCAGCGGGCTTTGAGTCCACCTGCTGAGTTTGGGACTTCTGGAGTGCCTCCGCCTCGGCGCGTGCTGCGTCCAACATATCGCGCTCATAATCGGGGCCAGGTGCGGGCGGACGGGGCTTTGCTTGCGCGAGCTTCGGTGCTGCAGCTGGTGCGGCGGGCGCTGAAGGGGTGGCCTTGGTTACGGGCTTGGCTGCAGTCGCTGCAGGCTGCGGAACCGTCACTACCGGCTTTGATTTAGGCTGGTCGGGTTTAAGCTCATTGGGTTGAGGCTGGTTGGGTTGAGGCTTGCTGAGCTGAGTTTGGGCGTCCGGCTTTAATTGATCGCCAATAGCGAATTTCTGCGCCAGCTCATGTGCTGGGTTGTTTGCGTCCGCCGTCGCCCGAAAGATCGTGACGGCTGCGAACGCAACGCCATAAATCGCAAATAGAAACAACGGCCGCATATCGCCCTCGTAAAATACTGCCCCTCTGTGTTGTCGCCAGACATTCTGGCCGAAAGACGGTCAAGGTTGGCCTTCATCCCGGCATTTTTGCTGTTGAGGTCCGTGCGATTGCCGTCAGTCCTTCGCGATAGTTCGGGTATTTCAGCTGGATACCGAGTTCGGCTTTCATGCGCGCGTTGGAAACACGCTTGTTCTCGGAGTAGAAGCTGCGTGCCATGGGTGAGAGTTCCGCCGTCGCGAAGTCCAATGAGGGGGGGTGAGGGCGCTTCAACAGTTGAGCTGCGAAATTAACAACGTCTTGCGGAGGGCCCGGCTCGTCGTCGGTGACGTTATAAACCCGGCCAGCCTGCGGACGTTCGATCGCTGCAATGACGGCGCTGGCGATGTCGTCAACATGGATGCGATTGAACACTTGATCCGGCTTTATGATGGACCTGGCCGTGCCATCCCGCACGTCATCGAGGGCGGAGCGGCCGGGTCCATAAATGCCGGGCAAGCGGAAAACGGCGGCACTTTTTCCGGCATCGTGAGCAAGCTTGAGCCAGCGCTGCTCTGCCGCCAAGCGGCGATGGCCGCGTTCGGAGCCAGGCTTGGCCTCTGTTTCCTCACTGACCCAGCCGCCCTGCGCGTCGCCGTAAACTCCGACAGTCGAGAAGTATCCGATCCATGTGATGGTCTTGCTTTCCGCAATGTCGCGTCCGTGCCGGAGGAAAGCGGGGTCACCGTCTGCGCCGGGAGGGATGGAAAGCAGAACGTGCGTGGCGCACCGGAGTTCGGTTGCGATACCAGCGCCAGTCACTGAGCCGTCAAACACCAGTCCCATATAACCAAGGGTCGTCATGCGCGCGGTCCCTGCCGGACTGGTCGATGTTCCCGTGACGTGCCAGCCACGTTGACTGAGGCGGTCAGCGACAACGCCCGAACTGTACCCAAGACCGAAACAAAAAAGATGAGTTCACGCAGTTGGCCTTTGCTCTCGTGTACGCCATTCAGAGGCGACATCGGGATCGGTTTCAATTGACGCGTACTCTTGGCGCAGGGCTTGGAACGTTTTGACGTCGACGAGTTGTTGCAAGGCCCAGATTGCCATGGCGCGAACGAGCGGTGAAGCGTCATTGAGCAAGCTTTGTACGAGCGGTACCAACGCCCTGTCTCGCGAATTTCCAGCCGCAATAAGTGCGTTGCGCACGACCCGGTCGCGGCCTGTACGTTTGACGGGCGTGCCGGCGAAGCGCAGGCGGAATTCAGCATCGCTGATAGCTAAGAGTTCGGCGAGTGGCGGGTTGTCAGTTTCTGGTGTTGCGGCGAATTTGGCTTCGCGCGATGCTTCCGCAAACTTGTTCCATGGACACACGGCAAGGCAGTCGTCACAGCCGAAGACACGGTTGCCGAGCGGCCTGCGGAACTCTTCTACGATATGCCCTCTGTGCTCGATCGTGAGGTAGGCGAGGCAGCGCCTTGCATCAAGTTGGTAGGGTGCAGGGAAAGCGGCGGTTGGGCATATGTCGAGACACTTGCGGCAGGATCCGCAGTGGTCGCTTTCCGGCAAATCCGGCTCAAGTTCGGCGGTTGTCAAAATGGCGCCGAGGAAGAGCCACGAGCCGTGTTCGCGCGAGACGAGATTTGTATGTTTTCCCTGCCAGCCGAGACCTGCCGCCGCTGCGAGCGGTTTTTCAAGAAGGGGTGCGGTATCGACGAATATTTTAACTTCCGCGCCGCTTGCCTCGGCGAATTGTCCAGCGAGCGTGCGGATCTTTTTCTTCAAGACGTCGTGGTAATCTCGCCCCTTCGCGTAAACCGAGATTGCCGCCCGCGTTCGGTCATCAAGCGCAGTAAGGGGATCCTCCTTCGGAGCGTAACTCTGGCCAATCATGATGATCGAACGCGCTTCGGGCCATAGTGCGTTTGGATTGGCGCGCTTGCCGGACTTGTCCGCAAGCCACTGCATGTCTCCGTGGCGTCCTTCGGCAAGGAAGGATTGAAGCCGGGCTGCTGCTTCTGGAATAGCAGCTGGCGTTGTCACGGCAATGGCGTCGAGGCCGAGTTCGAGCGCCGCCTTTTTCAGAAGCGTTTTGAGATCGGGACTGACGCGGGTGCTCACGCTTTGTCCGCGCTCCCCGGACGCAAGAAGGGGCGCAAAAAGGCGAATGCCCTAGAAATCGAGATCGGTATAGGCCAATGGTGGCGCGGTACCTGGTACGCGGTCTGCGAGGAGCGGGCGGAACGAAGGGCGTGACTTGACCCGTGCGTACCAAATCTTTGCACTCGGATACTCGTCCCACGGCATTTCACCCAGATAGTCGAGAGTTGAAAGGTGCGCGGCGGCCGCCAAGTCGGCGAAACTCAAGTCGTCACCAGCAAGCCATCGGCGCTGTTCACTCAGAAAATTTATATAGGAAAGGTGATACCTGAGATTGGCGCGGATAGCGCGCAAAATTTCTGTATCCGGCGACTGCTGTCCGCTCGGCTTCATGCGTTGGTAAACTTTTTCAAACAGGATTTCGCGCGAGACTTCCCTGTCGAATTTCCCGTGGAACCAGTCGACCAGCCTGCGCACCTCGGCGCGCTCTTCGCGATTGCCAGGGAAGAGGCTTGGTGCGCGTCCGCCCGCGATTGGACTTTGAATGGGAATCTTGGTCTCCTCTGCGACGTATTCGCAGATGGAGTAAACACCGCACAATGTCAGCTTGTTGCTGAGTTCTAGAACCGGGAGTTCGCCCGCCGGGTTCTTGGCTAGAAAACCTTGGCGCCATTCCCAAGGAAATTCTTCCACGAGTTCCGTTTCGATGCTGCACTCCGCCAACGCCAGCCTGATCGACCTGGAGCGCGGACAAAGCCGGTATTGTGTTAGTTTGTATATTGTCACGATGACAGCTTTGAACAACGGGGTTTGAGCACGCGTCTTGTTACCCATATGCGCCGATTCGGGGCGGAGGCGCGTTACGAGCCGGGGATAGTGCTCGAAAGGTTTATGCCGGTCGCCTAAATCCTGATACGTGGCACCGGTCCAAGTTTGTTTCAGGCCAAGCGGCTGGCGCGACGGAGAATAATCGATGCCGACATGGCAAGTCATCCTTCTCGGCCTCATCGAGGGCCTGACCGAGTATATTCCCGTCTCGTCCACAGGGCACCTGCTGCTGGCGGAGCGCTTGATGGGGTTCAGCTCGCCCGGCCGCACTTTCGAAGTTTTGATTCAGTTGGGTGCTATTCTCGCGCTGCTGACAGTGTATGCCGGAAAATTGTGGCACTTGATGATCTCGCTGCCGAAGGACCGGCAGACGCAGATGTTCGTCATGAGCGTGCTCGTTGCTTTTCTACCGGCCGCGTTTGTTGGGGCCGCCGGGCATTCCATCATCAAGACTATTTTCTTCGAAAGTCCGCTATTGATCTGCACTTCGCTCGTGGTGGGAGGCATTATCCTGCTCATCGTGGACCGGATGAAGTTTGAGCCGCGTTACACGGACGTCATGGATTTGACCCCGGCAACCGCGTTCAAGATTGGCCTGTGCCAGTGTCTGGCGCTGATCCCAGGGGTGTCGAGGTCTGGATCGACGATCGTCGGCGCCATGTTTTGCGGCGTGGATAAGCGCACCGCTGCCGAATTCTCGTTTTTTCTCGCCATGCCGACGATGGCGGGCGCGTTTGCGTTTGACCTTTACAAGAACTGGTCAAAGCTATCGGCCGATGATGCAACTCAGATTGCACTCGGGTTCGCCGCCGCATTCGTCGCAGGCGTCATTGTCGTTCGCTACGTTCTGGACTTCATTTCAGCGCGCGGACTATCGTTCTTCGGCTGGTGGCGGCTCATCGTTGGTGGAATTGGCCTCGGTGCACTTGCGGTTATTGGTTGAAGCAAAACCTAAGTCCACCGGCTTTATGCGGCGTGCGATGTCGCGGGCTCGGTGAGGACAAGCTTCAAAGTCTTGTCATCCTTCGCCGACCTTAGCCGCTCCAATGTGGCAGGGTCGCGCATCAAGCGCGATATGCGCGCCAAGGCTTTCAGGTGATCTCCTCCAGCATCTTCGGGCGCAAGAAGGAAGAATACGAGGTCGACAGGTTGTTCGTCATGGCTTTCGAAGGCGATTGGTTTTGCCAGCTTGGCAAATAGGCATGTGATGCCTTTCAATCCGGCCATCTTCACATGCGGGATGGCGATGCCACTTCCAAGCCCCGTCGAACCCAGTCGCTCACGCTGGAGCAGTGCCGCAAAAATCTCGCGCGAATCCAGGCCTGTCGCTTGCGCGGCTTTGTCAGATAGGTCTTGTAGAAGTTGTTTCTTGTCCTGCGATTTCAGTGCAGACACCACACCGCCTGCCGCCAGCAGATCCCCGAGGTCCATCGTCATATCGTTCACCTTGAGTGGATATTCGAAAAACTTGGCTTTGCTCAACGGACGGAGTGCCCAATTTAGCGCAACGCCGCTGAGGCTTGATGGCCCAATCCCTTGCCGTCAACTCGTGTGCCGTCAACTCGTGGCAAACGTTGCCGCCTCACTGGCAGCGCGTTGCCCCGGCTCCGTATCAATCCACCCGATATTGCCGTCGGGCCGCCTGTAGACCACATTGACGGTCCCGTTCGCAGCGTTCCTGAAGATCATAAATGCGGCCTCCGTAAGGTCGAGGTGCATAACAGCTTCACTTACAGTCAATTGTTGTACGTTTCTTTGTGTTTCGGCGATAATGAGTGGGTTGTTTTCCACAGCCTCGTCTGCATCGTCGTCGCCTATGCTGACAACGTAATCACGGGCGTCCGTGTCGCCCATCCGGCCGTTTGCAGTTCTCAAAAAGTCGTGGCTCTTCAGCCGCCGTTTATAGCGCCGGACGCGAGTTTCTAGTCTTTCAACTGCAGCGTCCGCACTTGAGTAGGCATCACCGCCTTCGCCGTGTGCTTCAAGCAGGAGGCCACTGGTCAACCGGACCGAACAATTTGTCTTGAAGAGTCCGCGCTCCTTTTCAAGCCGGACATGGCCTTTGAGATCGCGACTAACGTATTTGTTGAGAACAGCGCGTATTTTGTCCGCGACGTAGGCTTGATAAGCATCACCTACTTCGACATTTTTGCCAGTAATTTGAATTGTCATCGGATCGCCTGTCGTAGTGCTCCCGGAAATCAGGGAGCCGAAATTTCTACAAGTACGTGGTCACTTGGACTGAACGGACTCGAATTCTATCCCGAAACCATAGCTCTGACCATCTCACGCGCTGCTCAGCTTGAGTGTCACTCGCGACAACCTGTCACAAGAGTTAAGTATTGGCAGGGCTGATGTCAAATCACGGATGCTAAAGATCTGTGACCAAGCCACTTTTTTGCCGATCGAGCGGTCCGTCAACGCGCGAATGCCGTGCCGCCAATGCGATCTGTTAGGCGTTTGTCCCTGCGGCGCTGCACGGAGGACGGGATCCGCATCGATTCCCGGTATTTGGCGACCGTGCGCCGGGCAATATCGATGCCGTCATCCTTCAACTTTTCGACCAGCTTGTCATCAGACAAGATGTCGTTGGTGCCCTCGCTTTCAATCATGATTTTGATGCGATGGCGGACCGCTTCTGACGAATGGGCGTCTCCGTCTTCCGACGACGCGATCGCACTCGTGAAGAAATACTTCAGCTCAAAAATTCCGCGCGGTGTGGCAATGTACTTGTTCGACGTAACGCGCGAGACGGTCGATTCATGCATCGAGATTGCGTCGGCCACAGTCTTGAGATTGAGTGGCCGCAAGTGCTGCACCCCGTAGACGAAGAAGCCGTCTTGCTGGCGCACGATTTGTTCGGCGACTTTTAAGATCGTTCTGGCGCGTTGATCCAAACTCTTGACCAGCCAGTTGGCGGTCTGCAAGCACTCGAGAATATAACCTTTGTCTTTCTCGGTTGAAGCGGTCTGGGTCACTCGCGTGTAGTAGTTGCGATTGACGAGCACGCGCGGCAGCGTATCGCCGTTGAGTTCAATGTGCCAGCCTCCATCGGAGGCCGCGCGCACAATCACGTCGGGCACTACCGGCTGCATCTGAACCGAGCCGAACTTTAGACCCGGCTTTGGATTGAGCCGCTTGATTTCTTGAATCATGTCGGCAAGCTCGTCCATGTCGACGCCGACGGCTTTCTTCAGCCCTGCAATATTGCGATTTGCCAGCAGGCCCAAGTTGGCAAGTAGAGCCGCCATCAGCGGGTCATACCGGTTTTGATCCTTGAGCTGCAACGCAAGGCATTCGGCCAGAGTGCGAGCGAAAACGCCTGGCGGGTCGAACGCCTGCATTTTGTTCAGCACACCTTCGATCATTTCGATTGGTGCGCCGAGTTTGGCAGCGAGGCCGTCGAGGTCCGATGAGATGTAGCCTGCTTCATCGACGAGATCGATGAGATACTGGCCAATCAATCGTTCGCGCGGATCTTGAATGGAGAGCGGGAGTTGAGCGGCGAGATGATCGCGCAACGAGATTTCACTGGCGACGTAGGATTCGAGATTTGAATCGTCGTCGTCGCGATTGTGCATGCGCTGGCTGACATTGCTCCAGCTTAAGCCTGCTTCAGGCGCGGCCGAGGACGCTTCGCCGGAACCTGAATCCTGGAACACGTTGCCGAAATCGGCGTCTAAGCCCCCGGCATGGTCTTGCACGGGTTCGCGAAGGTCTAGCCACTCGTCTTCGCTGCCGGCGGCGCTTTCAACCGGACCTTCGCTCGGAACTTCTTCGGCCGGTTTCGTTTGAGACGTTTCTTCGCGCTCAAGCAGCGGATTGCGCTCAAGCTCTGAATCGACAAATTCGGCAAGTTCGAGATTGGAAAATTGAAGCAAACGAATGGCCTGCTGCAGCTGTGGTGTCATCACCAGCTGCTGGCCTTGTCTCAGCTCCAATTTGGCAGAAAGTGCCATACCGTTAACCCGTCGATCCGCAACATAAACTCAGCGGACAGCTATACTCAACGCGTGTTAACGAACATATCGCCGAGGTAGACCCGCCGCACGTCTTCATTTGCTATGATTTCCGAAGGCTTACCTTGTGTCAGAACTTGACCATCATAGATGATGTAGGCCCGGTCTATAAGGCTCAATGTCTCGCGTACGTTGTGATCGGTAATCAACACGCCGATGCCCCGTTCCGTCAAGTGCCGAACGAGTTGCTGGATATCCCCAACGGCAATAGGGTCAATACCGGCGAAAGGTTCGTCCAGCAACATAAACGACGGCCTGGAAGCCAGCGCCCGGGCAATTTCGCAGCGCCGCCGCTCGCCGCCCGAAAGCGCCATGGAGGGAGTGTTTCTCAGGCGCGTGATGGAGAATTCTTCGAGGAGGTTGTCCAGCTGCTCTTTCCGGCGCTTCTTTTCAGGTTCGACCAATTCGAGCACGGCCATAATATTTTGCTCGACAGTCAGCCCTCGAAAAATTGAAGCTTCCTGAGGAAGATATCCAATGCCGAGGCGGGCCCGCTGGTACATGGGCAAGCCGGTCACGTTCGCCCCGTCGATCGTAATGCGTCCTTCGTCTGCCGGTACAAGGCCAGTGATCATGTAGAATACGGTGGTCTTGCCGGCGCCATTGGGGCCTAAGAGGCCGACGAATTCGCCGCGACCCACGGCGAGGCTCACGCCTTTGACCACCATGCGTTTGCGATAGGACTTCTTGATCTCAAAAGCCGTGAGCCAGCCGTCCGCGCCAACCGAATGGGGATCTTGGGATTCGGGCGCTGCCGTTGCGGCCGAGAGCGGCCTTGGCAGGTTCAGCGGCAGACCGGCCGTTCGTGCGGGCGAGTTTGGGACCAAATGGTAATGCTTTGAACAACTGAAACTCGCTTGCTTTTTGGGTTTGGGGCTCGCGCTGTTTGCTTGAGCGTTCTAACGCGTTCTCAGGGTTTAGGGGAAGGTGTCTCACGGGCTTGCCAGCCGGCGCCGGCCTTTTCTGTCGCTTTGCCAACTTTTTCCTTCAGATCGCCTGGATAAAACGTTGCGCTGGGACGGCCTGATTTCACGATCGTTCCCGTGCTGGCATCGTCATTCCCCGACCTCATGGGTTCTGTGGCACTTGTGGTCCCTTCCGAAGGAATAATACTCTCGCCCGTGGTCATATCGATCACCAGTTTGCTACCGCGCACGACATTCTTCCCCTGGGTCATGATGACATTACCGCCCAATGTGACCGTATTTGCTTTGGTGTCGAAATCGGCCCAGTCGCCGGTTGCGTGCTGCCCGTCGGCGGACGTGACGGCGACATTCTTGTTGGCCTTTAACCTTGTCAGCTTTGCCGTACCTTGGCCTGCCTTCTCTTTGTCTGAGCCGCCGAGCATGCTTGATCCCGTATAGGTTGCCTTGAGTTCAGAAGCTTGAAGAACGAAATCGCCCTGTTTGGCGCGAACGGTGCCTGTGAACACGGCCTCTTTGGCTGGATCATCGACGTCTAGCCGGTCGGCGTCTATTTCGACCGGCGCATTTGGATCTGTCTTAAAGTTGCCGCCAAACGACATGCCTTTTGCGGCAGCCGGTTCTTTCGCGGCCGGAGCCGGTTTCCCGCTTGCTTCACTGAACCGAGCCTTAATACGGCTGTTTCCGCCGTTGCCATTGCCGGTGAGCTGCATCTTGCCACTGCTCTGGACGAAGAAAAGCCGGCGGCCTTTCAATTCGTTCGCGCCTTGTGTGAGCACGACCGATGTTCCCGTCAAAAGCACGGTTCCGGCCGCTTGATCGATTTCCGCCCGGTCTCCCGTAGCGCGCTTGTCGGGTGCTTCCGACATCACGACGTCGCCTTCTAGAACGGCTTTTTGTTCGAGTGGGTCGAAGTCAGCGTTTTGGCTGGTTACTTGCTGGCCTTCGCCTTGGCTAAGAACAACCGGGTTCTTGGCAATCACCCGTTTCACTTTTCCGCCTGGTGCGCCCTCCGTCTCAGGTTTTCCTTCTGCGACGGCCGTGGCGCTCCCTTCATAAGTGACTTCGAGTTCTGGAGACGTAAGCCAGGCCGCGCCCTGCACGGCTTTGACGCCCCCCGTGAAGAGGGCGGTCTTGGTAGCGTCATTCACGTCGAGGCGGTTGGAAACGATATTGATCTGATCCTTGGAATTTCCAAACGGTAACGCAGTTTTCTCCTTGGCGCCGTTGGCCGCCGCCGTCACGCTCGTAGTGTCCTGGGCCTTCAGCAATGTGCGCACTTTGTCGATGAAGATATATTCTTTGGTCTTTTGGCGCACGGTCATTTGGTTGGCGTTGATCGTACCTGCTTCCATCATGACGACGACAGGTTGATCCGAAGTGATCAAATTTTCCTTCGTCCGGATGGTCGCCCGGGTTAGGTGGGCCTTCAAGCCATTGTCACCGGCGATATCGATTGAGTCGAAAAGTTCAAGAATATTCGCTTTGTTGTTGAACGTTCCGCGCAGGGCTGAGAGTTTTGTTTTTTTCTTCTCAGCGTCGGTGAGTTCGCCTGTGATTGTGTCAAGTTTGATGACTGACAGGTTCTTGATGTCCTGCATGGCTTTTTTAGCTGTCACCCAGTAGCGCCCGCCGTCTTTGTTAAAGCCTTCATAGTGCGGGTTTTCCATTGCCAAGTTTTCGGCAATGATTGTTGGAATGTCGAGACTGGGAATACCGGCACCCCAGCCAGCCGATTTCAGGATCAGCAAGGTATAGGCCGTAGCAATGCCAATGGCGGATAAAGGCAAGACCGCTTTAAGCGTCCGGACAAACGACGTGTGGCGCGCTGCCAACGCCCGGCTCGCCGCGCGGTCGCCAGCGAGAACTATGCCAAACTCGCTCTTTCGCGCCCGGCCGGACACGGCAGCACTCTCACTCACGCTCGCCATTTATGGCCCGCCCGGTCGTTCCGTCCCCAAATTCTCATGGGGTATACTCTAGGTGAAATTGGGAGACATTGGGACCGAATGCCAGCGTTGCGTGGTGGGCAAGACGTCTCGATCTCCCAAAATCCATGCAAAACCCTTGGCCTAGCCCAAATCTGCTGGTTCGGCCCCGAGAATTCGAATCCCAGAATTTGCATCCCAGCATTCAATTCAATGGGAGAAGATATCGGTTTCAGCAAACCCTGCGAGGTCAAGCCGGGCCCGGGTTGCCAAGAATGTAAAAGCCGCTTTGGCAAATGCCACCCGGTCCTCTCGGGCCAGCATTTCGTCAAGTCTTGCCTTCAATTTGTGCAGGTGCAAGACGTCGGATGCGGCATAGGCCAGCTGGCTCTCGCTAAGCTCCTTCGCGCCCCAATCGGAACTCTGCTGTTGTTTGGATAGCTCGACGCCAAGAAGCTCCGAACAGAGGTCTTTAAGTCCGTGGCGGTCGGTGTAAGTCCGTACCAGCTTGGACGCGATTTTGGTGCAGTAAAGTGGGGCGGTCTCAACGCCGAGGTACTTCTCCAACACAGCAACGTCGAAGCGGGCAAAGTGAAAAATTTTCAATATCTTTGGATCTTTGAGCAAGGCCTTTAACCGCGGGGCTGCGTAGTTCTCTCCGTCGAATTGCACGAGATGAGCAACACCGTCTCCCGCCGAAAGCTGCACGAGGCACAACCGGTCGCGATGCGGATTGAGCCCCAGCGTTTCGGTATCGATTGCGACGCCGCGCGGAAATTTCAGTCCTAAGGGCAGGTCACCCTTGTGCAATTTGATTGTCGGGGTGGCCATGTGGTCCGCCATGAGATCTGTCGTTCGGCAGGAAGCGCGACGGCAAGAGCGAAGCCTTGTAAGTCGCCTTGTATTTGAAGTGTAAATGGTGCCCGAAAGAGGACTCGAACCTCCACGCCTTGTGAGCGCTAGTACCTGAAACTAGTGCGTCTACCAATTCCGCCATCCGGGCATTTCAGAGCGCCATCACGTAAGGGCATCGGGCCTGGAAGTCAATTGAGGTCAATTGCGCTGCGGCGGTCCATCCGCCGCCCTTCACAGGAACTTCCAAGGCGGCTAAAGCTCGGTAGAACCGCTGAATTGCAATGCAGGGGCGAGGACGGAACGGCAATGGCACACGGCAGTGGACTGGTGACGATTTTCGGGGGCTCCGGCTTCGTCGGCCGGCATACGGTGTCGGCACTCGCAAAGCGGGGTTGGCGCGTTCGCGCCGCCGTCAGGCGCCCGGACCTTGCGGGTCATCTGCAACCCATGGGCGCCGTTGGCCAGATACACGCAGTGCAGGCTAATCTTCGCTTTCCACAATCGATTTCCCACGCCGTCGCGGGCGCGGAAGCGGTGATCAATGCGGTCGGTATCCTCGCGCCATCCGGACGGCAGTCGTTTGATGCCGTTCACGCCGGCGGTGCGCGTGCGGTTGCTCGCGCGGCACGCGAAGCCGGTGTCAAACGTTTTGTCCACATCTCGGCGATTGGTGCCGACGCCGCGTCGGCTGCGCGCTACGCCCGATCCAAAGCCGCGGGCGAAGCGGCGGTATCGAAGAATTCCCAACCGCCATTATTCTCCGCCCCTCGATCGTCTTTGGCCCTGAAGACGAGTTCTTCAACCGCTTTGCAGCGCTCGCGCGGATCAGCCCGTTTTTGCCGTCAATCGGTCTCGGCCTGACGCGGTTTCAACCGGTTTATGTAGGAGATGTTGCGGCCGCTGTCGCCAATTGCGTCGAAGGCCAAGGTAAACCCGGCACCGTTTATGAACTCGGCGGGCCAGAGGTTTTTTCATTCCGCCAGCTTCTCGATCTGACACAGGAGTATTCAGGCCGCCGCCGCCCCTATTTCCCGATGCCGTTCTGGTTTGCGAAATTGCAGGCACTACTGATGTCGCCATTGCCGAACGCGATGCGACCGGTCACATACGATCAGGTCCGGTTGCTGCAATCTGACAACGTCGTCTCGGCGGCCGCAAAATCGGGAAGGGCTGAACGCTTGCAGGACTAGGCTTCGAGCCGCCTGCTGCTGTGGCGGCAATCGTTCCGGGCTATCTCGAACGTTTTAAGCCCAAGGGGCAATACGCGCATTATCGCACTTAGAACCGGCGGACGAACCCGAATTTCCACAGTTCCATTTCCGGATCGACGGTATCGCGCCCAGTTGGCAACGATGAGAACGTCGCTTCGTCGAAATCGATTTTCAAATATTCGGCTTTGAAAGACATTGAACCGTTCCAGCCAATCTCGATGCCCCCGCCGGCAGCGATGCCGGTCAGCGATTGAGACGCTGAGAGACTGCTTGTCCCGGCTTTCAATTTCAAGGTCGCCATAGGCTAAGCCCCCCGTGCCATAAACAAGAAACCGGCCAATTCCGATGCCAGCGCGCCCGCGCACAAGGCCGAAGTAATTGAGGCGGGTTTCGATATCGAATGGGTCGCTGCCCGCGCCTGAACCCTCCATCCAGCTGTAGGCGATGTTGGCGGACGCGCCGACGACAAGCGGCCCCCATTGAAAGTCACGGCCCACGTATCCGCCCGCATAATAGCCGTCGGCTTGCTTCAGCAGGTCGCCTCCAGTGCCAGAGAAGGTCATCGATTCAACACCGATATCGGGATTGATAATCCAACCGGCCCAGCTTGTCGGACCCATGTCGGCCTGGGGAAGCAGATCAAAATCTAGGGCTTGCGCCGGCGCGGAAACGGAGGCCGCGCAAATTGCAGCAGCAACGGCGGAAATAAACCCTGCGCGAATGGAGGATGGCATCACGGACTTGAGACTCTCTCGTTTGACTCTGGGCCAGCGTTCGGCCAAGGCGTGCAAAACAAAACGAGAGGCGCGCCGGTGATGGAGCAAATTCAATCAGGAAATGATTAAGGAACTTTACGCAATCCGGGGCGAGGTTCGGCGATCAGAATGACTTTTGCCGTTTTCCATGAGCCAGAGGGCCGCACGCAGCAGTGCGCCGTCTTCACCACGGGCCGC
>CAVXTJ010000011.1:0-181096 GCA_963764605.1 uncultured Alphaproteobacteria bacterium | reverse complement strand
CTATTCCTTTTTGAGGTCGCCACCATGGCAGGATATTTGACAGTTCTGGGCCACCACCAGAGAAGCGGCCATCCAGATAGCCGCCCTTCAGACTTCGTAGCCACGTCAACCTATTCGTAATTCCGGTCGTTACTGGATCGCGCGTGATCTCGATTGTTGCTTTGACGAGCTTCACGCCTGGCCCAAAGCTTGCCGCCAGATTGTTGGGATCGACGCGCTCAACAGTCTTAGGATCGTTGATGCTCGTGAAAGCGCACGAGCATCGGCAGCAAGGTGAAGTCAAGTTCGGCTTTGTCCGTGACGGCGCGCAGCTGGCGCAGCTCTTGGTCAGGTGGCGATGTGCGCCCAATCCCGAATGCCGGATAGACGATCCACTGTGGCGCCGATCGCGAGTCCGTTCCCTCTTTAAGAAGAGCGAACAACTGATCTTTGCGGCCGAAGTCCACAACAACGGTCTCTCCGCGCGCACTGTTGCCATACTCACCGTGTGCTCCCATAAACTGAGATTTTTTCCAGTAGCTCGCCTCAATGACGCCGGAACCCGTAACAGTCTTGCCGTTGTCGTCCGCAACGAGCGTCAATCGGTAGCGGTGCGTCACGGACGGATACAAAAATTGAAAAATGAGATATGGCACCACAATGACAGCCGCGAGAATGATCGGCGAGTTTCTTCATCCCGCCCCCGCTTCGACGTGAACATCCGGTGTGTTCGACACTATGTCATGCACGAAGCCGATTCTCGGATGTCCCTGTGCATCGGCCATCGCGATTTTTGCCGGTCTGTCTTTGAACGCCGTCACAGAGAGCTGCCGCAGCGCGATCTCGATTGCCTGCGGATCACCGGCAACATCGATGATCCAGAAAATATCGCCAGACTTCCATTCATCTGGTCTAAGGTGGATTCTCTGTCCAGAATTCGCGGCTCAGCCGCTGATCGATCTCGCCCGGCACCCACGCCGACGTCACACTGTTTGCGCTCGCCTCCGGCAAGACCGCGACCGGCGCCCTGACGCCGTGCTCCTTGTGCGCCAGCTCGGCCACATAGAATTGCCCGAGTAGCACGCCTGCCGAATAGACCCAACATCCTTAACATCACCGCGCCTCATCCAATCGATTCGAGCGCTCAGTATGCGGCCGCGGGCACCCCCCGGGGATGAAAAAATTTCGCCATATTTTTTCAGCGCCGATTTCAACGGCTTAGCGAACCCGTTCATCCAGGATTTCCACCACCCTTCACTTTCATCCAATCTTGCCCGCTCAAACGCCCGTTTTCCGGGCTTGCCGCCATAATTTTCGCTTGCCTCCTGTTGGTTTATGGACCAGAACAATACAAGAACATTGACTCCCAACCCCGCATCTACGCCGTCTCCGGAAGGCTGGACAAAGAGGTGGACAACATCGCCGCCAATCCCCCGAGCGGGGCTCGAGGGGCTAGTGTGGGGCGGACCTAAGATTCGGCGCGCGGGCTTCGATCCGAGCGGTCGCGTGCCGGTGCAACTGCATCGCAGGTGGTGAGGTTTCACGCCCCGCGTGCAGCAGCGAATTTCGTGAGATTGAAGAAGGAGTGTTGAGAATGGCTGGTTCCGTGAACAAGGTGATCCTGGTCGGCAACGTCGGCAAGGACCCAGAGATCCGCCGCACGCAGGACGGCCGGCCGATCGCCAACTTGAGCATCGCGACGTCGGAATCCTGGCGCGACAAGGCGACGGGCGAAAAGAAAGAAAAGACCGAGTGGCATCGCGTCGTGATTTTTTCCGAGCCGCTGTGCAAAATCGTCGAGCAGTACGTCAAGAAGGGCGCCAAGCTCTACATCGAAGGCGCGCTGCAGACGCGCAAGTGGACCGACCAATCGGGCGCTGAAAAGTATTCGACCGAAGTTGTGCTGCAAGGCTTCAACGGCTCGCTGACCATGCTGGATGGTGCGGGCGGCGGACGGGTGCGTCAGGCGGCATGGGCATGCAGGAAAGTGGCGGCGACTACGACAGCGGCGGCTTCGGCTCGTCGTCAGGTCGGCTTCAGGCGGCGGTTACAGCGAGCCTAAGCGCGGCGGCGGCAAAGCAGCTTCAAACGGCGGCTCATCCAAGGGCGCTTCGACAAAGCGCTGGACGACGAGATCCCGTTCTAAAATTTTGCTCATTCGCGAATGCAAATAAAAAGCCCGGCACGTTGCGCGCCGGGCTTTTCAATTTCTGATGTCTGTGCGGCCTGACTATTCTTTCGGCGTATCCGCCGGAGCAGCAGGGGCTGCATCGGCCGGAGCAGCGGGTGCCGCTTCTGCCGGAGCCGCCGCTGGTGTTTCAGCAGCGGGTGTCTCGGCAGCTTTTTCAGCTGCCGGCGCGGCGCAGCGGGTGCAGGTTCGGCGGCTTTTTCTGCAGCAGGCGCGGGCGCCGCCGGGGTTTCAGCGGCCTGCGGGTGCAGGTTCGGCGGCTTTCTCGGCTGCCGGTGCAGGTGCTGGTTCGGCAGGCTTTTCGGCTGCGGAGCCGGCGCGGCAGGCTCCGCAGCAGGCGCAGGCGCTGGGCCGCTCCTCAGCCGGCTGTGCCGCGTCCTTCGCCTTATCGACCACGTCCTTCGCCTTTTCCTTGGCGCTTTCGATGGCTTCCTTGACGGCCTCCTTGGCTTTTTGAACGGCCGGGCCTGCGTTATCGAGTGCTTCCTTGGCCTTTTCCTTTGCCTTCTCGACAGCTGGCGCGGCCTTGTCCTTCACGTCTTCATAGACGTCCTTGGCGCTGGTGCCTGTCTTGTCGCGAATTTCCTTGGTCTTCTCGACGGCGCGTTCGAACAGAGATTTCTTGGCGTGGTCACGCACAAAGGCGGGCGCGGCTTCGAGCACGTCCTTGGTCGCCGTGATAAGCGTTGCGCCGATCTTGCCGTCCACGACGTCGAACTGAATGGCGCCGACTTCAACGCCGACTTTCTTTTCAAACAAGCCGAAGAACCCGCCCGTGCCCATGACGACGCCGACGACCTGATGATCGCCCGAGAGGATGATGTCTTCGATGTCGCCGATGATCTTGCCGTCGGGCCTTTGACTTTGGCGCCGATCAACCGGTCTTTTACGAGATACTGCACCGGGGCTTCAGCTGCGATGAAGGTGTTCGGCGGCAGTGCGGTTTCGGCCGAGCGGGAAGCGCAAGCTGCGATGTGGCCGCGAGGGCGAGATGATACGTTTCATCGTGATAACCCCATAGTTCTGTGTTGAGTGTACCGGCGCCGCCGTAGAAACTCGCAAATTGTGGCACTCTAGCGATTTCGCTAGAACGAGTGCCGCGAAGACTTCCCGCGCCTAACCCGGATGGCAAATTCCTGGTTCGCGATGTTTACCCGAACTTAACCGGTTTTGTTGTGCGGCAGTTAAGCCGTCAGGGTAGCTAGCTGATTGTCAGGTAGCAGGCGGGGCTAAGCCTCGTTCATGTCACGTTTTCGAGTTCTCCGAATTGCAGGATCGAATGGTCAGCTTCCATGAGATGACACGGATCGGTTAGCGTGTTGTTTGCTGCCGCGACCGTCGTTATTTTGTCGTTCATTGGGCTGTATCGACACGTCTCAGTGTCTCGCCAAAAGTCAAATTGCAGGCTGTCGCCGATGCCGCTTCACAGCAGTGCGCGGCTTCTTGTAATATCCATCAGATATTGTCGAGCAAGAGTTCGCGCGATCGAGTTAACGCGTGTTGCCCGCCGTTATCCATCGTCCGTGCTCCTGTCCGCGTCGTTTCGTACCCGCCGCTATCTCTCTTTTCGTCTACGCACTCCGTGTTGCTCTTCTACCCGTTATCCCGTTAGCTCTCTCTAATCCTGGTAATCCCGGTTTGTCATGGCTGTTTCCTCTCATTGGGACGATATGCGCCGTTGTCCAGTGCCAACCGCTATTCCTCGGATCGGAAAACCATCAACATCTCGCTGCTGGCGCGGGCCGTTTCGCGTCGCCGTCGTCGCCCGGCCCCCGCGGCCCCTCTCCGCTCCGCTTCGCCCCTCCCCTGCGGCCAGAAAATTTTTCGTCGAAGTTCCCGCCCTCTAGCTCACTCCTGGCACGCACTGTAACAATTACGTCGTCCCGACAGTCATCGCGCGCCGGCTCTCTCTCAACCCTCTCGCAGTGCAGCGCTGATTGCGACGAGAGATTTGTGCTCGACGAAGTCCGCCGCAGTCAAGCACCTCTCAGTGTATCGCCAGCAAGTCCCTACAAATTTAGCGCGCGCCAGCCCGGCCCGCATTGCCGCAAGTTGTGAAATTGCACATCAAGATCTATTTTCGCAATTTAGTGTCCCAGAAGCTCGTGATCAATGGCGACTCGGTCGGCGTTGCCGAGCTCGACAACGCCATGATAATCGCCAGCGAAATCGATTTCGGCGGCGGCGCCGAGTGGAAATGACGATAAAAAGTACCGGCCGTCTCTGAAGGGTCGACTGTGCGCCTCGTAGATTGATTTTTCGCCGCCTCGACGCTCGCTGAAGACCTGCATTATTCATTCGACCCGAGCCGACTGAAATAAGAGTAAATCACAGGGGATAGGAGCCGTGGCACGTCGCCGCTGGCTTGCCCATTGCCGTGCCGATCAGGTAAGTTCTCAGCCACGCATCCGGCGTCTTGCGCGCAGGCCGTTTTGGCGCGCCTCCGGCTCATTTCCATTTCGAGAGATCCTTCACCTTGGCAGACCGCGGCGACGAAGACAAACCAGGCGGCAAAGAGCCGAACGACACCCGGCCCATCACCATCTCGGAAGAGATGAAGCGCTCATATCTCGATTACGCGATGAGCGTCATCATTTCGCGCGCGCTGCCCGATGTGCGCGACGGCTTGAAGCCTGTGCATCGCCGCATTCTGTTTGCGATGAGCGAGCTTGGGCTCGACTGGAACAAGAAGTACGTCAAAAGCGCGCGCATCGTCGGCGAAGTGATGGGCAAATACCACCCGCACGGCAACTTGGCGATCTACGACGCGCTCGTACGCATGGCGCAGGAATTTTCCTTGCGCGTGCCGCTGGTCGATGGCCAGGGCAACTTCGGTTCGATCGATGGCGATCCGCCGGCCGCCGAGCGTTACACGGAATCGCGCCTTGCCAAAGTTGCAGGCTTCCTGCTCGACGATCTTGGGAACAACACGGTCGATTTCAAAGACAACTACGACGGCCAGCTTCAGGAGCCGTCCGTGCTCCCTGCGAAGTTTCCGAACTTGCTGGTCAATGGCGCCGGCGGTATCGCGGTCGGTATGGCGACGAACATCCCGCCGCACAATCTTGGCGAAATCATCGACGCTTGCACGGCCGAACTCGACAACCCCGAGATCACCATCGACGAACTTTGCCAGATCGTCACAGGGCCGGATTTCCCGACCGGCGGCATCATCCTTGGGCGCGGCGGTATCCTCTCGGCTTACCACAAGTCGCGCGGCTCGATTATCATGCGTGCGCGGGTCGAAGTTGAAAATATCCGCAAGGATCGCGAAGCGCTGATCGTCTCAGAAATTCCCTATCAGGTGAACAAACGCGTTCTGATCGAGAAAATCGCCGATCTTGTGCGCGACAAGAAAATCGAAGGCATCTCGGATCTGTGGGATGAAAGTAACCGCGAAGGCATCCGCATCGTCATCGAACTCAAACGCGATGCCGTCGCCGACGTCGTCTTGAATAACCTCTACAAGTATTCCGATCTGCAAACGACCTTCGGCGCCAACATGCTGGCGATCAACGGCGGACGTCCGGAAAGCCTGACGCTGATCGATATGGTGAAGGCGTTCACCGCCTTCCGCCAGGAAGTTGTTACAAAGCGCGTCAAGCATCAGCTCAACAAGTCGCGCGACCGCGCCCACGTCTTGGTCGGCTTGGCGATCGCGGTTGCCAACATCGACGAAGTCATCAAGCTTGATCCGCCACTCGGCGTCGCCTGCGGACGCTAAAGAACAACTCATGGCGCGCGATTGGCCAGCCAAAGATATGGCACCGTTGATCGAGCTCATTGCCGATCCGCGCCACAAGCTAGCCGCCAACAACACCTACAAACTTTCGGAAGAACAGGCGAAAGCCATTCTCGAACTCCGCCTTGCCCGCTTGACCGCGCTGGGGCGCGAAGAAATCGCCGACGAATTGAACAAGATTGCCGATGAGATCAAAGAGTATCTGGCGATCCTGTCGTCGCGCGCGCGCGTTGTCGATATCGTGAAGGGCGAACTCGCCGCAATCAAAGCCGAATTCGCCACCCCGCGCAAAACCGAGATCGTCGACATCGAAGGCGAAGTCGAGGACGAAGATCTAATCCAGCGCGAAGATTGCGTTGTTACCGTTTCTCACAAGGGCTACATCAAGCGCGTGCCGTTAGCGGCTTACCGTGCACAGCGGCGCGGAGGCAAGGGCCGTTCCGGCATGTCGACGCGCGACGAAGATTTCGTCACCCAGTTGTTCGTGACCTCGACGCACACGCCCGTGCTTTTCTTCTCGTCGCGCGGCATGTGTTACCGCATGAAGGTCTGGCGCCTGCCCGCCGCCGCGCCGCAGTCACCCGGCAAAGCGCTGGTCAACCTTCTGCCGCTCGAAGAGGGCGAAGTCATTACCTCGATCCTGCCGCTGCCGGAAGACGCGTCCACCTGGGGCGAACTCGAACTCATGTTTGCGACGCGTTCGGGCGGCATCCGGCGTAACTCGCTCACGGATTTTGAAAACATCCAGCGCAACGGCAAGATCGCCATGAAGTTGGATGAAGGCGACCGCATTGTGCAAGTCGCGATTGCGCGGCCCGAGGACGACGTTTTGCTCACGTCTGCCGAAGGCCAATGCGTCCGTTTCCTCATTGGCGATGAAGTGCGGCTCTTCAAGGGGCGCGATTCAACCGGCGTGCGCGGCATTAGGCTGGCGGAAGGTGACGAGGTGATTGGCATGGCCATCCTCGGCCACGTTGATGCGACGGCGCCGGAACGCGCAGCGTACTTGAAACAAGCAGCCGCTCTGCGCCGCTCCGAAGGCGACGACGTTGAAACCGCCGCAGTTGAAGAAGACGCCGAAGAAGGGGCCGAGGGCGAAGCCAATGTAACGCCAGAAAAGTTTGCCGAGATGCAAGCGAAGGAACAATTCGTCCTGACGGTTTCGGTGAAGGGCTTCGGCAAGCGCTCGTCGTCCTATGAGTTCCGCACCTCCGGCCGCGGCGGTAAAGGCATCGTCGCCATGGTCGTCAATGATCGCAACGGCCGTCTTATCGGCTCGTTCCCGATTGCCGAGAATGACCAGATCATGCTGGTGACCGACGGCGGCCAGCTGATCCGCTGCCCGGTGCATGACGTGCGCGTTGCCGGGCGCAACACGCAAGGTGTGCGCATCTTCAAGACCGACGGCACTGAAAAAGTCGTCTCGGTCGAGCGCATCACGGAAGACACGGAGAACGGTGACGGAGAAGACGGGACAGGCGAGGGCGATGCCACATGACCCGCACAGGTTTTTACTCCGGCTCCTTTGATCCTGTCACGCTCGGGCATACCGATGTCATCCGGCGCGCGGCACAGATCGTCGACAAACTCGTCATTGGGATCGGCATCAACTCGGGCAAGGCGCCGTTGTTTTCCGATGACGAACGCGTCGCCATGCTGGAAGCAGAAATGAAGCCAATTGCTAAAGAAACAGGCGCGCGCATTTCGGTCGTGACGTTCTCGGGCCTCGCGGTCGATGCCGCACGCGCGCATGGCGCCACCATCATCATTCGCGGCCTCAGAGACGGCACCGATTTCGATTACGAAATGCAAATGAGCGGCATGAACGGCGAAATGGCACCGGAAATTCAAACCGTTTACGTGTCCGCTTCGCCCGCCGTCCGCCACATCGCCGCAAACCTCGTGCGCGCCATCGCGTCCATGGGTGGCGACGCATCGGCCTTCGTCTCAAAAGACGTTTTGAAACGTCTCAAGGGCAAAGCGGCAAAGAAAAAATAATGGCCAAAACCGCTATTCCAGCGCACACGCACATCAAGGTAAAACTGATTGCCGCCATGCGCAAGGTGCCGCCAGGCCGGGTGGTAACATATGATGTGCTTGCCGCGTTTCTCGAGACGCCGCCGCGCCATGTCGAAACGCTTCTCGGACATTTGAGTGACGACGAGCGTGAGGGCGTGTCCTGGCATCGTGCCGTTGCCAAGGGGGGTGCCATTGGCTGGGGACCGGTTCGCGATGCGAAATTCCAAAAACTGGTGCGTGAAGGTGTCGCTGTTTCACCTGCCGGCATTGTGCAGGATATGGCCCGCGCAACTGTGACCGATCTCGCAAGCCTGCCGGTCCTTTCTAAGGAACAGTCTCAGCTTCTGGTGCCGCCCACTGGATTGGGGCGCGCACGCGGCATGAAGGACCGGCCACGCTGACTCCCGCCCTTGCCGCCGGGCCGTCAAATCGCCATAAGGGCGGGTGAAACATCACTCTTCCCTGAAATTCTAATGAGGTTCGCATGAGAAAGTCATTGATCCCGGCTGTTGCGCTTCTCGCGCTGGCTGTGGCGCCGGCCGCGCTTGCCGTTGGCGGCAGTAAGCAACAGATGGAGAATGCCGGCGACTCGGCCGCTGCGCCGAAGGCCGAACCTGCCGCTGCCGCTAAAGGCGATACGCTCGTCATCGAATTGAAGACCGGCAAGGTGGTCATCAAGTTGCGCCCGGACATCGCGCCCAAGCACGTCGAACGCTACAAGACACTCGCCGCGCAAGGTTTCTACAATGGCGTCAAGTGGCATCGCGTCATGGATGGCTTCATGGCCCAGACTGGCGACCCAACGGGTACCGGTGGCGGCGGCTCCAAGTTACCGGACCTCAAGGCCGAATTCTCCAAAACACTCTACACGCGCGGCACGGTTGGCGCGGCGCGCACCAATGATCCCAATACCGCGAACAGCCAGTTCTTCATCTGCTTTACCAACACGGGCTGCAGCGGACTTGACGGCCAATACACCGTTTGGGGTGAAGTGATCAGCGGCATGGAATTGGTCGACAAGATCAAGCGCGGCGCGCCGGGCTCGGGAACCGTCAACGATCCCGACATCATGGTCAAAGTCACCGTGCAGTAAGGCAATCGGCATTAGGCAATTGGCAATAGGACACGTCGTATGGCTGGATACAAAGACCCTGAGAACACGCTGATCATCGAGAGCAGCAAGGGCAAGGTTGTCATTCAACTGCGCCCCGATCTCGCACCCAAGCATGTTGAGCGCATCAAGCAGCTGGCGCGCGAGAACTTTTATGACGGCATCGTCTTCCATCGCGTGATCGAAGGCTTTATGGCGCAAACCGGTTGTCCGCAGGGACGCGGCACGGGCCAGTCGAAGCACCCGAATTTGCCTGCCGAATTCAACGCCGAGTTGCATGTGCGCGGCGTGTGTTCAATGGCGCGCTCGTCCATGCCAAATTCGGCCAACAGCCAGTTCTTTATCTGCTTGGATGACGCCACGTTCCTCGACAAGCAATACACAGCTTGGGGCAAGGTCATCGAAGGCATGGACAACGTCGATAAGCTCGCACGCGGCGAACCGCCAAAGAGCCCCGACAAGATGGTCTCGGTCCGCGTTGCGGCGGATGTGAAGTGAGCGAGAGCACCAAGACAATCAGCAAGGGCGCGGCACCGGCTGCGCCCTTTGCTATTGCCGCACTTGCTGGTTTGATTGGTGCGGCTGGTGTCGCGCTGGCAGCCGTCGCAGCGCACAAGGCCGAGAGCCCCGCGTTGGCGACGGCGGCAAACATGCTGATGATTCATGCAGCCGCAGTTTTGGCGCTTGCAGCCATTGCATTGCGCAGCGAAAACGCGCGCCGTTGGACGGCGGTGGGCGCTGTAATGTTTTCTGCCGTCGCGCTCTTCAGTGGTGATATCGCGCTCAACACACTCGCCGGCCGGCACATTTTTCCGATGGCCGCACCAACCGGCGGCAGCCTGCTCATCGCAAGCTGGCTCGCCGTTGCTGTGCTTTCCTTGCTCGAATGGCGCGGAGGCCGAAACGTGTGAGGCCTATTTCTTCTTGTCGCCAGCTGCCTTCTTAGGCTTGCGCTTTTCTTTGGTCGAACGCTGTTCTTTCGCCATGATGGCCTCCCAAGGAGTTGTCTAGTCGGTGTGCAAAGAGTTGCACTCTATTGCTGCAACTGTTTGCGGTTTGCCGCAAGGCCTACCGGGCGGGGGCGCCTTCACTTTTAGTGGAAGGAGTGATTGCGGTGGAGCGGGTGGCGGTGCTAGGCGCTGTAGGCCTGCCGGGGATACGCCCGGCCAACTGGAACTGAACTCTTGCGTACTGATCTCTTTGATTTCGATCTTCCCGACAGCGCCATTGCTCTTCGGCCGGTAAGCCCTCGTGACAGCGCGCGACTGCTCATCGTTCATCCCGTCAAGGGTGGGTGCGCGCTGGATGACGCCGATTTGGCGGATCGGTCCGTCCGAGACCTGCCGGGGCTGCTCCAACCCGGTGATGCGCTCGTGTTCAACGATACCCGCGTTATTCCTGCCGCCCTCGCTGGCGTGCGCATCCGGGGTGAGCTGAACTCGAACGTGGCCGTCATTCTCATCAAGCGCGTGGACGCCAACCGCTGGCGGGCGTTCGCGCGCCCGGCCAAACGTCTCGAAGTTGGCGATCGGGTCCGCTTCGGTCACGCCAACACGAGCTGCCTTCTGGGTGCGCTTGATGCGACCGTCAGCTGAGAAGGGCGAGGCGGGCGAAGTTGAACTCGCGTTTGATCTCTCGGGCGCGGCGTTGGACGAAGCCATTGCGCCGTTGGCGTCATGCCCTTGCCGCCCTACATTGCCTCAAAGCGCGCGCCCGATGAAACTGATCGCGCCACCTATCAAACGATCTACGCTGAAAAAGATGGAGCCGTTGCCGCGCCGACTGCGGGGCTGCATTTCACGCCTGAACTCTTCGCCACTCTCGAAGCGCGCGGCATTTCGAAACATTTCGTTACGCTGCATGTGGGACCCGGAACGTTTCTCCCGGTCAAAGTGGACGACACGTCTGAGCACAAAATGCACTCCGAGTGGGGCAGCGTCTCGGCTGAAACGGCGTCCGCGTTGAATACCGTGCGTGCAAGAGGCGGGCGCATCGTCGCCGTCGGCACAACATCACTGAGGCTGCTCGAAAGCGCGGCGTCCGAGGACGGCCAGATACAAACCTGGTGTGGCGACACGGCGATTTTCATCACGCCCGGCTATCGCTTCAAGGCCGTCGATGTCTTGATGACCAACTTCCATCTGCCGCGTTCAACGCTTTTTATGCTGGTCTCTGCTTTCGCCGGCCTTGGCACCATGCGCGCGGCCTATGGGCACGCGATTTCGCACGGCTATCGCTTCTATTCGTATGGCGATGCCAGTCTTCTATTCCCCGCTGCCACATCTTCTGCCACATAGGCGCCATGCAAAGCCCAGCTCCAGAATTCTCGTATCGCCTCATCAAACAATCAGGCCGCGCCCGTCTCGGCGAGATCGTGACGCCGCGCGGCACCATCCGCACACCGGCCTTCATGCCGGTCGGCACAGTTGCAACTGTGAAAGCGCTCTACCCCGATCAAGTGCGCGACGCGGGCGCCGACATTCTGCTCGGGAATACCTATCACCTGATGCTGCGTCCCGGCGCCGAACGCATCGCCAAGCTCGGGGGCTTGCATAAATTCATGCGCTGGGACAAGCCTATCTTGACGGACTCGGGTGGCTTCCAAGTCATGAGCCTGTCGAAAATCCGCAAGATCACGGAAGAAGGTGCCGCGTTCCAATCGCACATCGACGGCTCACGCCACATGCTGACGCCCGAACGCTCCATCGAAGTGCAATGTCTTCTCGGCGCTGACATTCAAATGCAATTCGACGAGTGCATCGAGCTTCCGGCCGAGCGCCGCGAAGTCGAGCGCGCCATGGAACTCTCGCTTCGCTGGGCAGAGAGATCCAAACGCGCCTTCGACGCGCAGGTCGCAAGCGGCGGGGCAACGAAAGGCCAAGCCTTGTTCGGCATCGTGCAAGGCGGCATTGATATTCCATTGCGCCACCGCTCCGCAGAAGCCCTCGTTGCCATGGATCTCCCTGGTTACGCGGTCGGAGGGCTCGCGGTTGGCGAAGGCCACGAAGTCATGATTGCGACACTGTCTGAGACGCTGCCCGCGCTTCCTGATCACAAGCCCCGCTATCTGATGGGCGTTGGCACGCCGCTCGACCTCATCGAGAGTGTAGCGCGCGGCGTCGATATGTTCGATTGCGTCATGCCAACGCGCAATGGCCGCCACGGCTATGCGTTCACCTGGAATGGCTTGCTCAACATGAAGAACGCTAAGCACGCCGAAGATATGAGCCCCATCGATTGTCTAAGCCGGTGTCCGGGCGCGCAAGACTATTCCCGCGCCTATGTGCATCACTTGATGAAATCGGGGGAAATCCTCGGCGCCATGATCCTGTCGTGGATCAATACTGTTTTCTATCAGCAGCTCATGGACGAGATGCGTCAGGCAATTGCCGAAGACCGGTTTGAAGCGTGGAAATCGAGCGTTGTCCCGCGCGTTACGGCCCGCGTCTAAACCGCCACGTTCCGTGTCACGCGTTCGCGGTGCACGAGATAGATCCCCGAGGCAATGACCACGCTTGATCCAAGCAGTGTCCACTGATCCGGCACGTCTCCAAAGAGCAGATAACCAAGGCCGACCATGCTCAAGAGCTGGAAATACAAGAACGGTGAGACGCTCGCGGCTGGTGCGTAGCGATAGGCAAAGATCATCAGATAATGCCCGAACCCTCCGAACGCTCCTAGGCTCAAGATCGTCAGCCATTGCTGCCAGTCTTGGGGCCAAACCCATTGAGAGAGTGCAATGGGCGCGCTGGCGACTGCGCCGGCAAGAAGCCCTAGAAACAGCGTCGTCAAGGGCTGGTCGTAGGTTGAGAGCTTGCGCGTCACGATCATAAACGTCGCGTAGCACAGCATCGACAAAAATGAAGCGCCGAACGCCCAATGCACCTCGGCAAAGCCCGGGCGTACGACAATCAACACGCCGAAGAAACCTACGACGATCGCGAGTGCGCGCCGCCATCCGACCCACTCGCCAAGAATAGGTCCTGCCAGTGCCGCGACGACTAGCGGGGCCATGAACGCAATCGAAATCGTCTGATCGAGACGCAGATACTGCACGGCCAGGAAGTTGAAGGCTGTCGTGCCCAGCAACATCAACGAGCGGAGCGCCTGAAGCGCGGGCTTTTCCGTTTTGAGAAGTGCGGGAATTGCGGCCGGACCCAAGAGTGCGGCCATCAAAATCATTTGCCCCAGAAAGCGCAGCCAAACGATTTGCGCCGTTCCCATGTTCGAATGCGCGGCGATGTACTTGGCGCTGGCATCCAGGCACGAGAACAGTGTCACCGCGGCGCACATCAACGCGATGGATTTCATATGGTGGGACGGTGCGGCGCCCCCGCGGGTACTCGGTTCGGCGTCAACAGGCGCGGGTGCTGCGGCGTCAGCCATGCGGCGGTAAAACCTGTCCGGGAGATTCAAGTCATGAGGGGGAAGCAAATACTGCCGTCATACATGAGTTCGCACCCCGGCGCGCCCGCTAAAGCGGGTCGCGGTCCGCACGTCAGATATGTGCCAATCGCATATTCAGGCACGTTGGACCAAGCGTTGCGTTATCCTTGATAGTCCTTGCGGCGTTGGCACCGTTCATCCAGAGGATTCCAATTTGCTGCCCAAACAGGCCGAATTTCCAGCAATTTAGGTGCGTGACCTTTTGCCGGACGGGGGATGGGAAAGCCGTGCTTGCGTGCGGGGCAAAAGGCGGGTAATCGCAACTCCTTGGGGGCCCGTAGCTCAGCGGTAGAGCATCTGACTTTTAATCAGAGGGTCGTTGGTTCGATCCCAACCGGGCTCACCATACTTTTCGGCAACTTAGTTTTTGGCGGCAAGCGTTGGTATGGCGCTTGCGGGAGTTTTGACGGCGGCTGGGTCGAGGCCGTCGGGCTACCTCAGTGATCTGCCTCGGCCTGAGCGTAACTCTTACCCTCTAACTTCGGCCTCTCGGAACTTGCAATGCGGCCATCATCGATGCGCACAATGCGGTCGGCGTACTGCAGCGTGCGGTGATCGTGGGTCACAGCCAGCACCGCGCGCTTCGTGTCCTGCGCAACTTCGGCGAGCAACTCCATAACAGCTTGTCCGTTCTGCCCGTCGAGCGCCGCGGTTGGTTCGTCAGCCAGGATCACCGAGGGCGATCCGGCAAGAGCCCGCGCAATTGCAACGCGCTGCTTTTCTCCACCCGACATTTTCGACGGCGCCGCGTTAATTCGGTGCGAGAGACCGACGGAAATAAGCGCCTCGGCGGCAATGTCGTAGGCGTCCGCGCCATTGATATCGCGCAGATCGAGCGCCAGCATGACATTCTCGACCGCCGACAGCGTCGGCACCAGATTGTACGACTGGAATACGAACCCGACGTGGCGGCGGCGCAGGTTGGCCAAACCTTCCTTGCTCATTCCCTTGGTCGAGCGCCCAGCGAGTGAGAGTTGCCCTTCCGTCGGCGACAGAATGCAGCCGACGATCGAGAGCAGCGTCGTCTTGCCCGAACCAGATGGGCCCATAAGGAGCGTCAGCTCGCCGGCGTGCAACGACAGGTCGATGCCCTTTAGAACTTTGACTTCGTTCGGGGCATCGCCAAGCACCTTCACGATGCCGTAGGCTTCGACCATAATTTTATTTTTCGAGACGTCTGACATTGGGTGCTCCCGTTACCTTACCGGCTGAAGACGACGGCTGGGTCGATGCGGACAACTTTAATGATGGCGCTGAGCGCCGCGAAAATACACATGCCAATGGTGACCGCGAAGAGTGTCCCGGCCAGTCCTGGCGTCATGACGACGTTGAGCTTGGTATCCTGTGCCGCTTGGATGACGACAAGGGCAAGCGATATTCCGAGCAGATATCCAATGAGACCGGAAAGCACGGCCTGCATCAGAATGACCTTGACGATGTAGCCAGCGCCGGCGCCGAGCGCGCGCAGCGTCGCGAATTCGTTGATGTGGTCCTTGGTGGAGGCATAGAGCGTCTGTGCCACGATGACGACGCCGACGATCAGGCCCAGGACGGCGCCCGCAATCAATGCAGCGCCCGCGCCCGTCTGGAACAACCAATAGGCTTGGCTGCGTTTGCGGAACTCGTCCTGGGTGATGACTTCGGTATCCGGCAACCTCGCGGTGATTTCGGCGCGCACGGTTTCGATGTTGGCGCCTTGCGACAACTGCACGCGCTCATACGTTGCTTGATTTTGTTCGGCACCCGTCAGCCTGCGCGCCTCCTCGATCGACGTGAAGATGTAGGGAAGTGTCGTGAACGAGCGCACGCGTTTGGTGAGAGCCGCGATTTCGACGTTGACCCCGTTGATTTCGGCACGGTCGCCGAGCTTCTTGATGCCAAGATCCGGGAAGTAACTTTGGTCGATGCCAACGGTGTTGGGTGCTTCAAGGGCCTCGCGGCTGCCTTCGACGATATTCCAGGGCAGCACGTAGTCGCTGTCGGCGCCGGTGCCGACGAGGATGACGGTGGTCGTTCCGCCTTCGGGTTTGCGCCAACGGGCGAAGCTTACAACAATATCTTCGGCGCGCTCGACGCCCGGTGTCGATAGGATCATGTGGCGTTCGCGGCCCGATAAAACCGAGGGGTCGTCAAAACTTTTGGTGCCGAGCGGAACAACCCAGAGGTCGGCAGGTGCCTGATCGATAATGGCCGCGATCTTTTTCTCCGAGCCTAAGTAAATGCCGGTCTGAATGGCGACGAGCACGACCGAGAACACGATGCCGACTATGGTGACGAAGAAACTCAAGCGGTCGTGGAACAAATTGCGGTAGGCGAGCTTGACCACCATGGGAATGCGCTTCTTGCGGCTTTTGGTGGCGGTCTTGGGGCGCGCTTTGGCTGCCGGTTTGTCGAGTGCGATATCCATGACCCGTGCTCCTCAATTCCATCGTGTGCGGGTGTTGGTCGCCTCAGGGCCCGCACGAGTTCAATAAGCAGTTCCCCAGGGTCCTGGCAATTCACCTGGACCCTGGGGAACAAAGTTTTCGTTTAGTTATCGCATGGGATCTCGATCAAGCCAGCGATGGCGGCCGAGAACCGGCGGCAGATCTTCGCGGCTGTCGTATCTGACTTCTCAGCCTTGGCCGGCTTTGCAGCTTCTGCCTGCTTCGCTTCCGGTTCCTTGGCGGCCACCGTCGTTGTTTCCGGTGCTGGCGTTAAAGCCGCCGTGGGGACAACCGCAGCCGTTGACTGCGTTCCGGTAAACTCGGCGGCGGCAACAGGTGTTTCAGGAACGTAGATCGAAGGCGTGACATCGGAAACAACCGACTTATCGTCGAGCTTTGCTGTTTGGACTTCAACCTGCTCAGCGACTTCCGGCTTGTCGATTACGATTTTTGGTTTGCGGATCTTGCGCGGTGCCGGGGTTTCCTCAGCAACTTCGACCTTTGGTGTTGCGCGCTTAACGTGGCGAACCGGGGCTGCTTCTTCCTGGTGCTTGCGGCCAAGGTAGCTCGGCTTTGCATAGTGGCGTGCCTCGGGCTTTGCGCAGTGCTCTTTACGAGCCGTGCCGCCGGGGCCAGAGCTCTGGTTGGGGTGCGCAACGAAGGAACCGAGCGGGCCACCGAATGAAAGGCGGACGCCACCGGCTTCAGCGGTCGAAATTAGGGTGGTGGATGCCAGCATCAGAGCTGCGAGTGTGAGAGCTTTCGTGGTCATGGCTGCCTCCTGGGCGTTGGGTTTAGGTCTCGCCGGTGTCCCCGGCCTTGAAGTGACTTTCGCTTAAAGGCGGCCGGGGCGCTGTTCCGGCTGGAACAAGGGCAACTTATTTTTGAAAAAATTTTTATTCGGGATAAATATAAATAAAAACAATATGTTATCCGTTTTTTTGGCAATTGGCATTTGGCAATTTAAGGGGCCAAACTCCCGCTTGCCGCCTCCTTACGCCACCGACTTCGCCGCGTTGAGTTCAACGGGTTGCGCAAGTGCGGCACCGGTCAGCAGTCCGGCAAAGCGGTCGATGGCTTCGACCACGAGGTGGCGCTGCCGGTCGATGGTGACGATGTGATAGCAGTCGTCCAGCACCACAAGATCGACGGGACCCGCGAGGCCGTCGCGCAGATACGTGGCGTTGCTCATGCCGGCATAGTCGTCTTCGAGCGGGTGCACGATGAGTGACGGCTGGCGGATATAGGGAACAAGCGTGCGCACGGCATTGACGAGGCGGCGGTGTTCGAGCACCAGCACGCCCGGCGTCACGGCATGACCCGTCTCAGTGGCAGAGCGCGAAGCACGGGACTTCTCAATAAAATCGCGGATTCTCGCGTCTTTGATGCCATAAGGCGCGTGGTGCGGGAACGAGAAGAAGTTGGCGAGCCATTTGGTGCGCACGAGTGCGAACAGGCGCGCGTACCAGGGGATCATCCAGCCGTTGAGCCAGAGCGTCGGCGCGAGCAGCGTGGTGGCCTGCACTTTGTTGGGGTTCTTTGCGGCAAGCATCAAAGCCAGCACTGCGCCGGTCGAAAGTCCGCCAGCGATGACCACGTCGCACTCCTTGCGCAACTCATCGAGGGCTTCTTCAGCGCTGCGGTACCAGTCGGACCAGCTGGTCGCTTTGATCTCGGCCTCACTGCCGCAATGACCGGCCAGGCGGGGGCAATGAACGGTATAGCCTTGCTTCGCTAAGCCATTGGCGACAAAGCGCATTTCAACCGGCGTGCCGCACAAGCGATGCAGCAAGAGAATGCCGACCTTGCCGCCTTTGATCTTCATTGTGGTGTCGCTCGCCATGGAGTTCCCCGGATGCGTTGTGTTGGGTTTGACTGCTGTCCTTGAGCGTTAAGCCTGGTGACGGCTTCCCGCAGTTCCCGGCGTGACAGGCTTCGTGGGGCGGCGGCATCACGCGGCGATGCGGAATTCCCGGAGTTCCGCTGGAACCTGCGTTGGGCGTGGGCTTGCGCGATCGAGAGCCAGAACGAATTTCTGCGCGTTGAAGCCAAAGCCGGCGTTGATGCGCTGGGTCGCGGCCTCGTTAAGGGCGCGGGCGATGAGCTTGAAACCGGTCATCATGAAGAGCTGCTTCAAGCGCCGCGTCGCGAACACGTCGAGCAGCGCGCGAAATCTGAGTGCAACGGCGAGTCGCGTTTCGGGTTTGTCAGAAAACCGCGTCCACAAATCCGCTTCGATTGCGCGGATTTCCTCTTCTTTGAGCCCTTTGTAGAGCGCGAGACCGTGCCCGTGGTCGATGGCAATACGCATCGCAACGGCAAGGTCTGCAGCAGTGACGGGCGGCACATCGGCCAAGTTAATGAAACGGCTCATGGGCGTCTCTCCGGTACTCTTGTGATGGCTCAGGCTGCGGCGCGGAAAATGAAGGCGTCTTCGCTCTCGAAGCGCGGTTCCTCAGCGGCCTTTGCTTGCGCGCCAAAAACGGCGAAGGGCGAGCCGGCGAGGACGATGATGTCCTTTGGGCTACGGCCCGAAAGTTCGAAGTCGACTTCAAGCCCAAGGAGGTCGGGGCGAAGGTTAATGAGGGAACCGCGTTGGAAGCGGTATTTGCGGCCATCTTCGGCGGCGATGATGCCCACGCCGATATCGCCGCGGTATGTTGTGACTTGTCCGTACATGGCGTTCTCCTGATGTTGCGCGTTGCTGTTCGATTTGGACCTTCAAGTGGTCCGTCGCTGCATCATGGGAGAAGGTTCAAGTCCGCGCTGTTCCGGCTGTTACAGTTGGCGGATTAGGCGGAAAATGATTTCGCCTGTAGCTTACGTGTAGGTTAACGCGCAAGTGGCGATGAGCGCCGGGCGCGCCGCGTGTTCGCGCAGTCCGCAACAGCAGGAAAGCATATGGACGAGACAACGATTGACCGGGCCGCAATGGCGCGGCTGGCAAAAGCATTGGTCTTCATCTGCGGGGCGGAGCATCCGGCAACGGTCGCGCTGCGCACGGCTGGCGAAACGGGACTTGAGAAAGATATCAAAGCCGCGCGCACGCAATTTTTAAAACTCAAATCCTCCGACCGCCGCGCCGCGCTGACCATGTTGGAGGAGTAGGGGCGCGCGGAGGTGGGCGTAGGGCGCAATAGCTTCGCTCCCTGCACTCGAGCGAAGCGTCATGCGCCGTCTCGCAGCAAATGCCAGATCACGGTGCATGACGCCGAGGCCTGCTGTCACCGGACGAAATAAAATAAAGTGTGCAAAGGCCTCGTCTTATGCACCCTACAGTCCGCTTTTTTATTGCGGGCTACGCGGGCTACTGCGTACCGCTTGCTGCCCCGGGCGAACAAAATAGAATTGCAAGGCCGCGGTTGCAGGTTTTGCGACCGAAGCTGCCATACGCTTAAAGCGTGCAAGATGCGCAGCGAATTGCGCAGTCCCGGGATCACGTCCGTCAAACCATTGCGAGGACGCGATCCCGGATAACCGCATTATCCCGCTGGCGCGCGACGCGGTTTCCGGGAATGCAAGCGGCGCGTTGCCGGTGCGTGAGGTCCGGCGCAAAATCCCGCAAGGGGACTTCCAAGTGGTCGCGTTCCGCCCATCGAGAGTCATATTCAATCGATGGCGATGCGCTGTGGGCGGAGCTATTGACGCCCTACATTCCTTCGCGAAGTGGGCTACGCGGGCTACTACGCGTTGCGCGGGCTGCTTACTGCACTCAAGAAGTTCAAAGGCAGTCGCTTGCTGGCATCCTGCACTTCGATTCCGACGAGTTGGCCAGCTAGGTCAAAATCCAGATTTATTTCTCCATTTATCTCGCTTGGATCGCAAGAATAAGTTTTCGCAACTCCCCCAATGCCTATCTCATCGCCCAAAAGTATGTACGCGGCGTCGATGGATCTGTCGTAAGTTATTTTCATGGTTTGGCACTCATCAAATTCTTTATATAGTTTGGCGTCGCGCCATTGACGACTGTACGGACTCGACCTCCTACAGAACCAACAAAAAGTCGAGAAGGCGGATCGTAGAAACCTGTCTTCCACAAGCCTGCGTGGAAATAACTGAATGATGGTTGCCCCACTGCAGTTTCGAGCGCATTTATTGATACCATTCGTTGGTTCATGCGCAAAGCGGCATGTTCTCCGACCTGCAAAACACCTGAGGAACCTCTAACGAAAAGGGTAGCACTGCCCGCCCCGTCAACGATGAACGTTGTCCCAGCTACTGCAGCACCCTCCGCTCCAATCGTCATCAGAGCCCGGACCCCTATGTATAAGGGAGCCCCGACCATCACGGCGCCATGCTCTAGCGACATACGATTGCTGATCCTTGCCATCATTCGGAAGGGAACGCCATCTCATCGACGCCGCTCTGTGTGCCCGGTTGGCCTTTGAGCAACCCCTCACTGTTAAACAAATGCGCCATCGCGCCGGTAATCGCGCCATTGGCGAATTTGCCGCCGGAGAGCACGCTCGCCGTACCGCCCGCCACCGCCGCAATGGCCGTGCGCGCGATCATGCCGCTTCGCCCGGGATATTACCGAGTGCCGTGCCTTCCATCATGAGGCTGGTGCCGGCCGCAATCGCGCCGGTGAACGCGCCGGTCATGAACGATCCGCCTTGCGCCACCGCGTGACGATCTAGGCTCATCGCGGCCGTGAGTTGCCCTCACCCAAGAGAGGCTTTGGTCCGATTGACCCCGGCTTCGCCAAAAGCCTACCGTTCGTTATGCGGGTTGCGTTGAGGACGCGGGCCGCCCGCCACGAAGGGAGTTAATCGGATGAGCAAGAAAAACAAGAACGGGCGCAACAAGAACGGCAATGGGAATGGTCACGAAAATGAGACTGAGCCGGAAGCGGCGGCGCCTGTTGCGGCGCCCGCAGCGTCTGCGGCCGCGATCAGCTCTGCATTCGCCGGGTCTTTGGCAGCGCTCCGCGCGAAAACGCCCAAGAACAACTTCGCCCGCGACTTTTCGCAAACGGTTGCCGTTCTCATGCGCGCGCCCAACTACAAGAATTTGCGCATCAGCGATCTTGAATGGTTGGTGATCCCGCCGCTCTTGGCGGGGCAGTGCCGCACAGCGCTTTCGCGCTTTTCGAAAGATGGGCCCTTCGTTCCGGTGGCGGCCGCGCTGTGGGCTCGTGTCTCGGCGAGCGTCGATAAACGCTTGAGTGAAGATCTCGACAAGCCGCCGCTGCTCAGAGCCAGTGAGTGGACGTCCGGCGATATTATCTGGCTTATCACGCTGGCCGGCGAGCCCAAGGCGCTCGCGGAATTTTTGCCGCAATTGCAGAAAGCGGATTTCAAAGGGCGATCTGTCAAAATGCGCGTGCAGAATCCGGACGGAAAAATGGCGGTGCGGACGTTGACGGGGCCGGTGGCGGCAAAGGTCTAGGGCTGTCCGGTTTTGATTGAATCATGGACAGACCTAAGCTTCATGATTTGCCGTGCTTTTTTCCGGAAAGCCGGGTCCCATCCCGGCTTTCGCCGGGACAAGCTTTTCCGGAGGCATTCTAACGTCTGCCGCAAAAAAATTCCGGCGCAAATTTCTTTGCGCCGGTTCGCTCATTTCAGGTTGGTGCAGAGCGGAACTACTCCGACTTCTTGAAAAACGCATCCGCGCGCATGCCCGGCAGCAGCAGCACGTCGCCTTCGAGATCGATCGTCACTTCGCGCACTTCGACATCTGTTGGACGGCGTGCACCGCGCAACGCAAACTTGGGTGACGCGAGCGTCGGCGCGAGTTCCGTCACGGTGCCGGAAAATTCCTTGCCCGGATAGGCGCCGCTCTTGATGATGACCTTGCCGCCGATTTTCACCTTCGACACGTCATGTTCGTCGAGTTCGGCCTTGAGACGAACAACCGACATATCGCCAATGACGGCAAGGGCGAGTTCAGGCGAGGGGGAGACCATTTCGCCGGCCTTGGCCGGGAGCTGCAATACAGTGCCGGCGACGGGGGCGCGGATACGTGTCTTTTCCAAAAGCGCTTCGGCCACGGCGACATCCGAGCGCGAGGCCTGGAGTGCGCTTTCGAGACGGCTTGGGGCCGGAACGTCGGCTTTGGCTTGAGCAACGGCGTAGCTGCCGCGTTCCTTTTGCAACTTGTCGCGCGCGCTGGTGACGTTGCGGCGCGCGTCGGACACGCGGTCGGCAGAGCCGGAGCCCGAGCGTTTTGCCTGCAACTCGTACTCAAGTTCGAAGCGGGCATTGGTCAATTGGCGTTCGGCGTTGAACACGGCGTCTTCCGCTTTGCGAAGATCTTCGCGGGCTTTGTCGAGGGTTTGCGCATCGCGCTCGCGTTTGCGGGACGACGCCTCGGTTTCGGCGGCTTGCAGGCGGGCGCGCGCTTCCTCGTCATCGAGGCGGATTAAGAGTTCGCCCTCTTCGACGGAATCGTTGGTTTTGATGGTCACTTCGGCAATGCGGCCGAGAAGGCCAGCACCAACGCGGATCAATCCTGACTTAGGCTCGATACGGCCGGGGGCCGCAGCGATCCATGGCAGTTCGGGCGGAGCGGCGGTATCTGCAACGGGCGCGGGTTTGGCAACCGCCTGCGGAGCTGGAGATGCATCCTGGCCAATAAAACGGCCAATATTCATGGCGCCAAGCGCTCCGGCACCTGCCGCGAGGGTCAACATCAGCAGAGAGCTGCCCAAGCTCATGCGGCTTCGGGCAGGGCGGCCATCGGTATCGTCATCTGTGTTCGTCACGGCTGGTCTCCTCGAAAGACATAATATGCGAAATCTGGGACGAAGGCTGCTCCTTCATCTCACATGAACCTAGTCTGCGTGCGGGGTGGGCGCTGTCCCACCGGTGACAATCGTTGCCGCACGACGCGATATTCTCAACCACGATAGTCGTTTCCGCGGAACTCGCAAAGACGCAGTCGTCATGCTGGCGAAAAAGTTCAGGGCCTCATACGTCTAGGGCCTCAAACGTCTAAGGCCTAGGAGGGGGTGCTCCTGGGCCCTGTTCTGTCGTTCGAACCTGCTTCAAGGTTCATGGTGCTGGTCTTACTGGCAGATCTGTTGGAGCGTCCAACCCACAATCTTGCAGTCCGAGTGGCCGTTCGAGCACTTGCGGATCGGCAGGCGCTGGTAGTCGCAGTAGTGGTTGCCGGCGTGGCCCGAGTAACCGTGCAAAGCTTCTTTCGACTGGTAGGTTTCGATATAGAGCTGCTTGCCCCGTCCGCCGGCGTCGGCCGTCGTGCTGGTTAGAAGCGAAGTGCCCGCTATCATTGCGAGGGCAGCGGCGAGAGCGAAAGTCTGGTTGATGGTCTTCATGGCTTAGGTCCTCCTGGGGTGGGCCGCTCGGGCCCGGTTGATGTCTGATGAAGAGGACCTTACGCCCCGGCGGCCGGCCTGGCTGTTCCGGGCGGAACAGGGGTAAAAATTAATGGCCGCGCCAGCAGCGTCGCACGAACCGGGGCTGCAAATCGTTACACAAAATTGCGGAAATGACGCGACTTTGACGGATCGTCACGAAATCGCGAGGCTGAAACTTTACGCGCATCGCCGCCGTAACTCCTGGCATGGACCGCTTGTGGTCCTTGAACAAACTCAGGAGATTTCAAATGAAGAACTTTCTTAACACTGCAGTCCTTGCCGCAGCCTTGTTCGCCGGTGCCGCGTCGGTTGCCGTCACCGCTCAGGCAGCCAGCACGAGCGTCATGCACACTTACTGGATCGGCCGCTAAGCCAGATCCTGAAAACAAATAGCCCAAACTTCAATCTGCACATTCGAAACAGGAGATACTCTATGAAGACGCTCATCGTTACAGCACTCGTCGCTATTTCGTCGCTGACCGCTACCGCTAATGCCGGACTCATGATCGACGCCTCGCAGGGTCCGATCACAATCACCGTCGATGGCGGACGCTAACAGGCAATATCACATGACAGAGTATGGCGCGGGCGTGCATGCCGCCCCGCCACTCGCTTCCCAGCAAGCCATTCAGCCGGCTAGTCGGCTAAATTATTTAGTTGGTGATCCCGCTCTCCCGCTCAAGCGTACATGTGCTAGACCACAGTGGCTATGAGCAGGGAAATTAAAACGCAATGCGCAAGGCACTCGCAACCGTTATCAGTCTTTTGTCTTTGTGGGCTGCACCCATGAGTGCGTCAGGCGCGGGAACCGCAACGGGCTCTGCCCACGACTTTTCTTTCACGTCGATCGACGGCAAGCCCATGCCGCTCGCAGATTTCCGCGGCAAAGTTTTGCTGGTCGTCAATACCGCTTCGTTCTGCGGTTTCACGAAGCAATACGCAGGGCTTCAGGCGCTCTGGTCCAAGTATGAGTCCAAGGGCCTCGTTATCGTCGGCGTGCCGTCGAACGATTTCGGCGGACAGGAACCAAAGGCTGAAGGAGAAATCAAGAAATTCTGCGAAGGCGCTTTTGGGATTACGTTCCCGTTGACCGATAAGCAAGCCGTCACAGGTCCGGGCGCGCATCCATTCTACAAATGGGCTGCAACGGCTGCAGGTGAGGGCGGCGCACCGGGGTGGAATTTTCATAAGTATCTGATCGGCAAAGACGGCCGCATGTTGCGCTCATTTTCCTCCCGCATGTCGCCTGAGTCTGAGGATCTAACCCGCGAAATCGACAACGCCTTGGCCATGGCGGCTGCTGCTGCCCAATAAGGGCGGGTGTAGAGTGCGGGAGCCGTGGCGGAATGGCACTATTGTGTGTGCCGGTATGGCAGAGCGTCGAGAACTGGGCTAGCAGAGGCGGAGTGGTAAACTGAGGCAAACCATTTGGGGCCCCTCAGCCAGATCACGCGTCCGCAATGTTACGCGCAGCAAAGCCAATGAAACCAAAGTTCACACGCCGTCAGATCATCCATGCGGCATCGGGCCTGGCACTCGCTGCGGGCGCGACACAGAACGCGGCATTGGCTTGGGCCCTTTCGGGTTTGGACGCATCCGAGCTAGCCCCCCCGTTCCATTCTCATTTGAAGATCTGCAGGGCCGAGCTGCGAAACTCGCGCGTTCGCCCTACACGCCCCCGATTGTTCCTTCGCCCGAAATTCTTGGCGAGATCGATTACGATCAGTTTCAGAAAATCCGCTTCCGGCCGGAAAAGAGTTTGAAACTTGATCGCGATGGCCGCTTGCCGGTTCAGCTCTTTCACCTCGGCCGGCATGCGACGGAGCCGGTTCACTTGCACGTCGTCGAGGCAGGGACGTCGCGCGAAATTATTTACAGCTCCAAATTGTTCGACAGCCCATCCGGCCATCCTGCACACAAGCTGCCGGACGGTGCGGGCTTTGCAGGGTTCCGCGTTATGGCACCCGATCTCAAGACAGATTGGTTCGCAGCCGTTGGTGCGTCGTACTTCCGGTCGTCCGGGCCCTACAACCAGTATGGGCTCTCGGCGCGCGGCATTGCCATTGACACTGCCATGCCGCATCCGGAAGAGTTTCCGCGTTTCAGCCACTATTGGATTGAAGGCGGCAGCAATACGCGCACGCCTTTGACGATTTATGCTCTGCTCGACGGGCCAAGCCTCACGGGGGCCTATCGCATGACGCTCGAACGGTTGACGGATGCGCGCGATGTGCACCGGGTCGTTATGGAAATCGACTCTGTTCTATTTGCGAGAAAGGACGTTGCCCGGCTTGGCGTTGCGCCATTCTCAAGCATGTTCTGGTACGGAGAAGCGAGCCGCAAGCAATCCGCCGACTGGCGTCCGGAAATTCACGACAGCGACGGGCTCTCGGTGCTGACGGGATCTGGCGAGCGCATCTGGCGGCCCATCAACAATCCGCCGAAAGTGATAACCAGCGCCTTCATCGACAAGGACGTACAAGGGTTCGGCTTGCTCCAGCGCGACCGCGACTTCGTGCACTATCTCGACGATGGGGTGTTCTACGAGCGCCGCCCCTCCGTTTGGGTCGAACCACTCGACAAGTGGGGCGAGGGCGCTGTCCATCTTGTCGAAATTCCAACCGACGATGAAACCTTCGACAATATCGTTGCCTATTGGGCGCCTGCCGAACCGTTAAAGAGTGGCCAAGAACGCCGTTTCCGCTACCGATTGACATGGCTCGACGAGCCACCGTTTCCTGAAGGCGTGGCGCGTGCCACGGGAACATGGACCGGCATGGGTGGCAGGCCCGGCCATAAGAGGCCCGATGGCGTCCGCAAATTCGTCATCGATTTTCAGGGCAAGGTTTTCGAAGGTTTAGGCCGCGACGATGGCGTCGAACTGGTTGTCACCGCCTCGCGTGGTGAAGTCTCGAATTCCTATAATCACCCCGTGGTCGATCAACGCGAGCGCTGGCGCTCTTTCTTTGACATCAAGGCCGAGGGCACTGAGCCAGTTGATCTGCGCGCGTTTCTCCGCAAAGGGAGTGTGGCGCTGACGGAAACTTGGATTTCGCAATATTTTCCCTAACCGGGGCCAAACCGGCGGTCGTTTGCGAACACGTCAACGTTTGCGTGAGAGCCTCCGACAGCTGCTCCATAGTGTTTGCCGGGAGTAAAAGTCCGCCGTTTTCCCGCGACAGGCATCTTAGGGCGCGGAATGATCGCGGGTGCAGTCTGAATGCGATGACGTGAATAGTGAGATTATGGGCTTTGGATCTCAATTCGTGTGCCACCTGACACGGATAGCGCCCGCAATTTTCGTCGCCGTCCGTCAGGAGCACGATGACGGCGGGTTTCTTTGTATAGTCGAGCGCGACCGCTGCTGCTTCGACCGCCGACGAGAGCGGCGTTTCGCCTTCGGTCTTGGTTTTGTCGATTGCGGCAAGGATTTCGTCGCTTGCATTGGTATGAGGTGCAACTTCAAGCGAAAGCTTCTGGCAGCGCGCATTGTCACCCGGCCCATAAATGACCAGGCCAAGATTGCGGCTCTCGGCGGCCAGAGGAATGACTTGATGTGCGGCGGCCCGCGCGAGGTCCATTCGCGTCACGCCTGATTCGGTTGGTTGGCTCATGGAACCGGAAGCGTCGAAAACGATGATCGCATCGTCCCGGCATGTGATGCGGTCTCCGGCGGGTGCGGCACTGGCGGACATCACGGCCAGCATCGGCGCGCAGAACGCCGCGCGCCGATGAAATCCAGTTTTAAGCCAGTCTGCCACACCGACGTCCCATGCTGATATTCCACACCGCGACCGAGTGTACCTACGCTCGGACTTTGGCGCCAGATCAGAATGGATCAGGCAGAAATGGAAGGACGGGTCTCGATCGCCCGTTTCAAATCAGCGAGATCCCCTGCGAGTTGGCGGCGCAGCAGGGGCGCGAATAAGAACGCAACCGGGGATAAGACATGCGCCATCCGCGTGATGGGGCGGCCCGAGAATGTGAGTGTCATCTCGGTCGCAAGTCCCGCACTCTTAAACTCGTGTGTCGCGCGATAGCGGGTGCCGTGATTGTATGCCGTCAGCACAAAGCGGGTGGGTGGATCGAATTCGGCAAAGGCCATTTCTTCTGTTGCGAGCGTGCCATGCATGCGCCGCGTTTCGCGAAAGCGCGTGCCGGCGCCGATTGGGTCGCGGGTCAAGATCTCGGTGCTCTCTATGCCGGAAATAATACCTGGCCACGCTTTGACATCTGTCGCGATAGCGAAAGCGAGCGCCGGTTGCGCATAGACGAGTTGGCGGACTGAAATCTTCATTGCGGAAGGCTAGACTTCCAAAAGAGGAATTCAAAAAATTACTTTATCAAAGGGTAGGGCAACTGGCTGCAATAAATGCTCCGGGTCACCGTGACGGCCCCGTTTCAACTGGCAATTCATTTCCTTCAAGACCCCACTCGGCCCATGAACCATCGTACACGGCGGCATTTGTCTGTCCAAGCACAGCAAGTGCCAGCGCAAGCATAGATGCCGTGACGCCGGAACCGCAGGTATTGACCACCGGTTTGGTGACGTCGATACCTACGCTCTTGAAGAGCGCGCTCAGGTCTTCTGTCGATTTCAGGGTGCCGTCGGCATTCAAGAGTGTGGAGGACGGAACATTCTTGGAGCCTGGAATGTGCCCCTTGCGCAGCCCGGCGCGGGGTTCGTCGTCCCGGCCTTCAAATCGTCCTGCAGGCCGGGCGTCAACGATTTGCGCGCCGGACTTTTTGATCAAGGCTTTCATATCGTCGAGGTCGCGGATGATCTCCGTGTTCTGGAGTGGCGTGTAATGGCGCTCTGAACGTTTGGGCGGCTGGCCTTCTTCGAGTGGCCGTCCTTCGGCCTTCCATTTTTTGAGACCGCCATTCAGCACGGCGACATCCTGATGCCCCATGGCACGGAAGGTCCACCACACGCGGGCCGCCGAGAATATGCCGCTCGTATCGTAGACCACGATGCGGGCGCCGTCGCCGATGCCCATCTTTTTCATGCGCGAGGAAAACTTGACAGTTGAGGGCAGCATATGAGGCAGGGCGGATTTTTCGTCCGACAGGTCGTCTATATCGAAGAAGATAGCGCCGGGGATATGCTCGCCAAGGTATTCGGCGCGAGGATCGCGTTTGGCGGTAGGAAGATGCCAGCTGCCATCAAGGACGATGAGGTCAGGGGAATCGAGATGGCTTTGCAACCAGTCGGTTTCTACGATCCAGTTTTTGGCAGTCTTCGGCAAATGAACCCCCATGTTGGTCCGGGAGATAAAGGTTCCGGCCAGACCAGCACATAGGCAAAAGTTAACCGGCCCGCAAGGATCACCTTCGTGTGATGAAAAAGTACACTTTGACCCCCTCCTTATAGCGGATGTCTTAAAATCGTCCGCCCATTTACTTGGAATTAAGACGCCCACCCTCAAAGTCGCATTGCAAACTTAGAAGTCTGCAGGCGTCCGGATAATCGCGTGCCTGTCCAAATGAGGGACTTAGCCAATGAATACGAAACTTTTGGCTGGCATTGCCCTGGCAGCACTTTCGACCGCTGCCTCGCTTGCTGGCACCGCTTCAGCCGCAGATCTTGGTGGAGCCCCTCAGGGCGGCTCGATGAAAGACGGCTACGTCCAGGCCATGCCGGAAATCGTTCGCGGCGCCTCTGGCCCGTGCTATTTCCGCGCCGACGTCGGGTATTCCTGGGCGCGCGATCCGGACATCACATGGCCTGTGAACAATGATATCATTGAGGGTCATAACGATGCGATCACTGGCGACTTCGTCGAAACGGGCCGGACGTCATCATTCGTGACCGAAGACGTAATCAACACCAGCCGCGAAAACGGCGCTTTTGGTGAAGTCGGCGCAGGGTGCGGCTCGGGTTCGCGCGGGATCCGCGGCGAAGTCATGTTCGGCGTCCGTGGCGACCGCAAGGTTGATGGCGAGCCCGGCAATTATTCGATTACGTACGTTGATGACGGTCTCGGCAATCCGCCGCCGCCGGCTGTTCCGGTGGTAGAAGACCCGATGCACACGTCGATCCGCTCGTATACGATGATGGCCAACATCTACAAGGATCTCGGCAAGTGGGGCAACGTCACGCCGTATGTCGGTGCCGGTGCAGGTATCGCCTACCACATGGTCGATGAGACTTACTTCACGGGTAACTACAATCTCACGAACCGCATCCACGGCGACAACGACATCTCGTTCGCCTGGTCGCTGATGGCGGGCGTCGGTTACCAGATCTCGGATCGCGCAATCCTCGACTTCGGATATCGCTACATCGACATGGGCTCGGCGACCTCTGAGCGTTCGGACTCAGCCGGCTTTGTCAACCCGCGCATCGATTTCGACGATCTCTCGGCCCACGAAATCAAGATTGGTCTGCGCTACCACTTCGGTGAATTGAACTGCTGCCAGGCCGAATACGCACCTATGAAATAATCGGCTGCTCACTCAGCGACGGATAATCAGCACAAAAAATGAAAAAGCCGGGCCCTCGGGTCCGGCTTTTATTATTTTGGCATTGGGTCCTGCGCGCTTTAGGCTGCGTGGCAGGAGCGTTGCAGGGAGACCTCTCGAACCTTTGGCCGGCATTACGGACAAAGCGGGTTCGAAAGGCTCTAGCTCAATGATTCTCAAACAGTTCGCAGTTGCCCTCGCCGGTATCCTGGCAGCTCTTTCTGCCACTCCTTACATGGAAGTCGCCCTCATTGGGGCATTGATACCTGCGGTTTCCGGGTGCGCCATCATGGCCCTCTACAACAGTTAGGCCGGTATCCAGGACTAACGTGGCGCTCCCTCAGTGCCACGCGGGACCGGGAATTTGGATCTGGGGCCGGAATGGTAGCGATAACGCGGTTTGCCGTTGCTTTTGGCCATTGCGGACTTATATGAAGGGCATCTCCTTCCCTCGCTTTGGCCGGGGCGGTCCCTCCGCTTGAGTGCGGCGGGCTGTTTTTGGCGATTTGGCGAGTGCAGGGGTTAAACGGATATGCTAGGGCGCTGGCGCGCTTCTTGTGTTCATTAGGCGCGGTAAGCGGGCGTGGCGGAACTGGTAGACGCACTGGATTTAGGTTCCAGCGGCGCAAGTCGTGGGGGTTCAAATCCCTCCGCCCGCACCATTTGACTGACTTAAATTCAATTATTCAACGAGAGTTCGAGCGAGACAAAGATGCAAGTTACGGAAACGGGTAGAGACGGTCTGAAGCGCACCCTCAAGGTTGTTGTTGCGAAAGCCGAACTCGGCGAGCGCTTTTTGGGCCGCCTCGACGAGATCAAGGATCGCGTCCAGCTCAAAGGTTTCCGCAAAGGCAAAGTCCCCGTTCCGCACCTGAAAAAGGTCTATGGCAAGTCGCTTATGGCGGAAGTCTTGGAAGAGACCGTCAAGGATACAAGTCAAAAGGCCATCAAGGAGCGCAATGAGCGCCCGGCCGGTCAGCCCAAGATTGAACTCTTTGATGCCGAAAATGGCGTTGTCGATCGCATCATCGCAGGCGACGAAGATCTTGCGTATTCGATGTCTTTCGAAGTCCTGCCGCCGATCCCGCTCGCCGATTTCTCGACCTTCAAGATCGAGCGCCTGTCCGCTGACGTCGCAGATGCCGACATCGAAAAAGCCATGGGCGAATTGGCCGATCGCAACATCTCATTTGATGCGGAAGATGGCCGCGCTGCCGTTGAAGGCGACATGGTGACGATGGCCTTCACAGGGCGCATTGATGGGGAAACATTCGACGGTGGTGCTTCTGAGAGCGCCAGTCTCGTCATCGGCCGCGGTCAATTCATTCCGGGTTTTGAAGAAGGCCTCAAAGGCATCAAAGCCGGCGAAGTGCGTGTTATTGAGGCGACCTTCCCGGAAGATTATCAAATGAAGAATTTGGCTGGGAAGACCGCCAAGTTCGACGTCAACGTCAAGGCGGTTTCAAAGCCCTTGAAGCCGGAGATAGATGACGCGTTCGCGGTTGGTCTTGGTGCCGAGAACCTTGCCAACCTCAAGGAGCTCGTCAGCGCGCAGATCAAGAAGGAATACGACGGCGCCGCGCGGATGAAATTGAAACGCGAACTTTTGGACGAACTCGACCGGGCGCACTCGTTTGAATTGCCCGCTTCGCTGGTTGATTTTGAGTTTTCCAATATCTGGAATCAATTCGAGAACAATCTCAAGGCGACCAACAAGACGATTGCCGACGAAGGCAAGAGCGAAGACGAGGTGCGTGCGGAATACAAGACGATTGCCGAGAGGCGCGTGCGTCTGGGGCTCGTCGTTGGCGAAATTGGCGAGAAGAACAAGATCGGCGTCAGCCAGGACGAACTGCGCGGCGCCTTGATCGAGCAAGCACGCCGTTTTCCCGGCCAGGAAAAGATGGTCTACGAATATTATGAGAAAACCCCGGGTGCTCTGGCCGAACTCAGGGCTCCGATTTTCGAGGATAAGGTAATCGATTTCATCGCCAATGCCGCGACAATCGAAGAAAAGAAAGTTTCCAAGGACGAGCTTTTCAAGCGAGTTGAGGAAGCAACACAAAAGTAGTTGAAGAGACGCGAGGGCCGCCATCGCGCCGTCGCAAAGTACGCTATTGATGGCTTGCCTCCGAGCGGCAGGGAACACCACTGTTCCTGCCCGCCGGGCGGACAAGAAACCTAAGGGAAGACCAAAAAATGCGCGATCCGGTCGCTACTTTGACAAACACCTTCTGGCCGATGGTTGTGGAGCAGACGACGCGTGGCGAGCGCGGCTACGATCTCCCTTCGCGGCTTTTGAAAGAGCGCATCATTTTCGTGACGGGCCCTGTGGAAGATCACATGTCCGCGTCGATTTGCATGCAGCTACTTTTTCTTGAGGCGGAAAATCCCAAGAAAGAGATCTCCATGTACATCAACTCGCCGGGTGGCGTGGTGACGAGCGGCATGGCGATCTACGACACCATGCAGTTCATCAAGCCGCCGGTTGCAACGTTGTGCATTGGGCAAGCTGCGTCCATGGGATCACTGTTGCTGTGTGCCGGCGCCAAGGACATGCGCTTTGCGCTGCCGAATGCACGAATCATGGTGCACCAGCCGTCGGGCGGCTTCTCGGGTCAGGCGTCCGACATCGAGCGGCACGCAGAAGACATCGTCAAGATGAAGCGCCGTCTCAACGAGGTCTACGTCAAGCACACTGGGCAAACTTACGAAAAAATTGAAAAAACGCTGGACCGCGATCACTTCATGACGGCAGCTGAATCCTGCGAATTTGGGCTCATCGATAAGGTGCTGAATTCTCGCGACGAAGTTGAAGGTGGTCTGTTCGAGGGTAAGGCCACGTAAGCTCAGCCAAGAAGGCTCTGCAACGCGATGTCGCGCTCGTCAGGAAAACTGTGCATACCGGGAATGGAACAAACGCTGCACAGTCTCCGTGGAGTGATGCCGTGGGGCCAAATTAACCCGGAAATCACCATGTTAAGCGGTGTTACCTGAAACGCGCCTCAAGTGTGGCAATCGCGCCGCTTTACCCTTAAGCTGCAGTGGTTGCTATTAATCCATTCTTGATCTGGTGAACGCTAGCGTGTTCAGATCGTCGTATAAAAGAGTCCAGGTGCCTTGCGGCTGGCAAAGTCGCGTGCCCTGTGTAGGGGGCCAAAGGGAGAACGTCCGGGCTGGGCGGTTTTTCCAAACATTGTGAGACTGGAATGGCTCAAGAGAAAAATACCCTCTACTGCTCCTTCTGCGGCAAGAGCCAGCACGAGGTCCGAAAACTTATTGCCGGTCCGACCGTGTTCATCTGTGATGAATGCGTCGAGCTTTGCATGGACATCATTCGCGAGGAGAACAAGAACACTCTTGTTAAATCGCGCGATGGCGTTCCGAGCCCGCAGGAAATCTGCGGCGTGCTCGACAGCTATGTGATCGGCCAGTTCCACGCCAAGCGCGTGCTCGCGGTCGCGGTTCACAACCACTACAAGCGCTTGAACCACGCTTCCAAGAATAACGATGTTGAACTCGCGAAGTCGAACATCTTGCTCGTCGGCCCGACCGGTTCGGGCAAGACGTTGCTTGCGCAGACTTTGGCGCGCATCCTCGATGTGCCGTTCACGATGGCTGACGCAACGACTCTGACCGAAGCCGGTTACGTTGGCGAAGATGTCGAGAACATCATTCTAAAGCTCCTGCAAAGTGCCGACTATAACGTTGAACGTGCGCAGCGCGGCATCGTCTACATCGACGAAGTCGATAAGATCTCGCGCAAGTCCGACAATCCGTCGATCACGCGCGACGTTTCTGGCGAAGGCGTGCAGCAGGCGCTGTTGAAGATCATGGAAGGCACCGTTGCCAGCGTTCCTCCGCAGGGCGGGCGCAAGCATCCCCAGCAGGAATTCCTGCAGGTTGATACGACCAATATTCTTTTCATCTGCGGCGGCGCATTTGCTGGGCTCGAAAAAATCATTTCGCGCCGCGGTAAGGGTTCGTCGATCGGCTTCTCGGCCAAGGTCACGGGCCCGGATGAGCGCCGCACGGGCGAAATCTTACGCCAAGTGGAGCCGGAGGACCTGCTGAAGTTCGGCTTGATCCCGGAATTCATTGGCCGCTTGCCTGTGATTGCGACGCTCGAAGATCTGGACGAAACGGCGCTCGTGCAAATCCTGACAGATCCGAAGAACGCGCTCGTCAAACAATATCAGCGCCTCTTCGAGATGGAGGACGTTAAACTCACGATCACGGTCGACGCCTTGAAGGCCATCGCGCGCAGGGCGATTGAACGAAAGACCGGTGCGCGTGGCTTGAGATCAATCATGGAAGCGATTTTGCTCGACACCATGTACGACCTGCCGCAGCTCAAGGGGGTCGAAGAGGTCGTCATTGGGCCCGAAGTCGTCGATGGCGCGGCTCGACCGCTCAGAATTTATTCGGATCGTGCGGAGGAGAAGGGTTCGACGGCCTAATTGCGGCGCGGTTGCTGCGCTGGAATTGGAAGGTTTTTGGACACTTGATATCGGGGCTGCGGCCCCCATTTGTCGGGAGGGAGATTAACCAGCAGGCAGGCGGAGTGATGTCTCCTAAGCCGGGCTATGAGATCTTCCGGTGCGTGCCGCACGCAAGACGTACCGTGAGCCGCCTTATAAGAGGGGCTTGCGGACAGGTCGCAAGTGGAACGAAGCGTGCAATGCGGGCGCGTGAGAAGCGTTTGATCGTTCAGGTGTTCCGGATTCTTCCGGACCAGATTGGGTAATGAAATGAGCGAAGAAAAAAAGACCAAAGAGAAGGCAAGCAGCAAGGAGCTGTATCCGGTCCTGCCGTTGCGCGACATCGTGGTCTTCCCTTACATGATTGTGCCGTTGTTTGTCGGCCGCGAGAAGTCTATCGCCGCGCTCGAAGAAGTGATGCGCGCAGACAAGCAAATCCTGCTTGCCGCGCAAAAGAACGCCGGTGACGACGATCCGGCAACGGACGCCATTTACGAAATTGGCACGCTTGCCTCGGTGCTGCAGCTTTTGAAGCTCCCCGATGGGACCGTAAAGGTGCTGGTCGAAGGCAGCGCGCGCGCGAAGGTCGTCAAGTACACCGAGAATGGCAATTATTTCGAAGCCGAAGTCGAGCGCGTGGCTGAGCAGCCGGGCGCGAAGGACGAACTTGAAGCGCTCGCGCGCTCGACGGTTTCGCAGTTCGAAAGCTACGTGAAACTCAATAAGAAAGTTTCGCCAGAAGTGTTAGGCACGGTCAGCCAGATCGAGGACTACTCGAAGCTTGCCGACACGATTGCGTCGCACCTGGCGGTCAAGATTTCCGACAAGCAGGACGTTCTCGAGACGGCAACCGTTTCCGAACGCCTTGAGCGCGTCTACACGCTGATGGAAAGTGAAATTTCCGTTCTTCAGGTTGAGAAGAAAATCCGTTCGCGCGTGAAGCGCCAGATGGAGAAGACGCAGCGCGAGTATTATTTGAATGAGCAGATGAAGGCCATTCAGAAGGAACTCGGCGATACGGACGAGCGCGATGATATCGCCGAGTTCGAAGAGAAGATCGAAAACACGAAGCTGTCGAAAGAAGCCAAGGACAAGGCGCTCGCTGAGTTGAAGAAACTCAAGCAGATGAGCCCGATGTCGGCCGAAGCGACAGTTGTGCGAAACTATCTCGATTGGCTGCTGTCGATCCCCTGGGGCATCAAAGGCAAGGTCAAGAAAGACATCGTCGAAGCGCAGCAGATCCTGGATCTCGAGCACTATGGTCTTGAGAAGGTCAAAGAGCGCATCCTTGAGTATCTCGCGGTTCAGGCGCGCACCAACAAGCTGAAAGGGCCTATCCTGTGCCTCGTCGGCCCCCCGGGCGTTGGCAAAACCTCGCTTGGCAAGTCGATCGCGAACGCGACGGGCCGCGAATTCGTACGCATGTCCTTGGGCGGCGTACGCGACGAAGCGGAAATCCGTGGGCACCGGCGCACTTATATCGGCTCGATGCCGGGCAAAGTCATCCAGTCGATGAAGAAGGCGAAGCGCACAAATCCGCTCTTTCTCTTGGACGAAATTGACAAGATGGGCCAGGACTTCCGTGGCGATCCGGCAGCAGCTTTGTTGGAGGTCTTGGACCCCGAGCAAAACAGCACTTTTAACGACCATTATCTCGAAGTCGATTACGACCTATCGAACGTGATGTTCGTGACGACGGCGAATACGTTGAACATACCGCCGGCCTTGATGGACCGCATGGAGATCATTCGTCTCGCCGGTTACACGGAAGACGAGAAGCTGGAAATTGCCAAGCGCCATCTTCTGGCAGGCCAGGTGACGGCCCACGGCTTGGAGGCCGGCGAATGGATTGTCGAAGATTTAGCGATCCAGGAAATTATCCGCCGTTACACGCGGGAAGCTGGTGTGCGCTCGCTTGAGCGCGAAATCGCCAAGCTGGCGCGTAAAGCGGTGAAGGAGATCCTGACCTCGTCGAAAACGTCGATCACAGTCAATGCCGCCAACGTGCATGAGTACCTCGGCGTGCCGAAGTATCGCTATGGCGAAGCCGAGCTTGAAGATCAGGTCGGCATCGTCACGGGCCTCGCCTGGACAGAAGTCGGCGGCGAACTGTTGACTGTTGAAGGCGTCATGATGCCGGGCAAAGGCAAGATGACGGTGACGGGCAACTTGCGCGACGTGATGAAGGAGTTGATCCAGGCTGCGAACGCATACGTGCGCGCGCATTCCCCTGAGTTCGGCATCCACCCATCACTCTTCGAAAAGCGCGACATCCACGTGCACGTGCCGGAAGGTGCGACGCCGAAGGATGGTCCGTCGGCCGGTGTTGCCATGGCGACCGCTATTATCTCGGTGTTGACCGGCATCCCTGTCCGCAAAGATATCGCCATGACGGGCGAGATCAGTTTGCGCGGTCGTGTACTGCCGATCGGCGGCTTGAAGGAAAAGCTCTTGGCGGCGCTACGCGGCGGTATCAAGACCGTCATCATTCCGGAAGAGAACGCAAAGGACTTGGCTGAGATCCCGGCCGAAGTGCAGAAGAAAATGGACATCGTTCCGGTGGCTCGTCTTGAGGACGTTCTCAAGATAGCCTTGGTGCGTATGCCAGAGGCCATCATTTGGGACGAAGCCGCCGAAGAAGCAGCGGCCGTTGCTGCCAAGGAAGCCGAGAAGGACAAGGGCGGCTCGCGCATCACCGCGCATTAAGCCGCCGCGAATGCACATCTTTCGAGCATTTCAACCTCCGCGCCCCTTGGGCGTGGGGGTTTTTGTCGCGGCGAGGATAATGCGGACAATTTGGCCGCGCTAAAGCCCCATTTTAGGGCTTTTTCCCCTTGACGGAGGGGGGGAATGGGCGCTTGTAAGCGGCTTCCAATAGCGGCCGAAGCCCCTCGAACGGCCGCCTCTAGCCAGATGGCTGTGAGTTGAGGAACGTTTTCCCGAAGCCATAGGACGGTACACATGAGCAAGAAAGATCTGATCGACGCTGTTGCAAAGGACTGTGAGCTGACGAAGGAGAAGGCCAGCAGCGTTGTTGACGCCGTGCTCGCCCATATTCGCGGCGCAATGAAACAGGGTCATGAAGTTCGTATCCCGGACTTCGGAACATTCAAGGTCGCCGCCCGCAAGGCGCGTGAAGGCCGCAATCCGGCAACCGGCATGACCATCCAGATCCCGGCGTCCAACGTGCCCAAATTCACGCCCGCTAAGGGCCTGAAGGAAGCGCTGAACTAAGCGCTGGAACATTTCCAAATTGCGAGGCGCGCTCGATACGGCGCGCCTTTGCATTTTGGGGCATTAAGCAGTAGGCATTAGGCAATGGGCAGTAGGTTTACTGCTTGCTCAAAGTCGATTGCCTAAAGCCCACTGCCTCTCTGGGAGGTTAGCTCAGCGGTAGAGCGTCTCGTTTACACCGAGAATGTCGGGGGTTCGATCCCCTCACCTCCCACCATATTGCTTGTCACTTCCGGCACGCGTTCCGCCCCCAGGCCGGAAGGGACGGGACTACGCGGAGCCGGCCGCCACGCGCGCCGCGCCGACCTAAACAAGGAACCCCCAAGGAACCCCATGTCCCTCTCGATGTACGAAGCCTCTGTGCCCGCCTTCGAGCGCATGCTCACGCAACTTGATGCCATGCTCGAAAAAGCGGCGGCTTACTGTGCGGCGAAGAAGATCGATCCAGTGGTGCTGACCGGCTCGCGGCTTTACCCGGATATGTTCCCACTTTCGCGCCAGATCATCATTGCCTGCGATTTCTGCAAAGGCGGCGTTGCGCGGCTATCCGGCAAAGAGGTGCCGAGCTGGCCTGATAACGAAGTGACAATCGTGGAACTCAGGGCGCGCATCGCCAAGACTTTGGATTTTGTCAAAACCGTCAAAGCATCCGAAATCGACGGCAGCGAAGTGCGCGACATTTCGATGAAGGTTGCTGGCCAGCAGATGGACTTCAAAGGTCTGCCGTACCTGACGCAGTTTGTGCTGCCGAACTTGTATTTCCATGCGGCGACTGCCTACGCCATACTGCGCCACAACGGACTCGAAATCGGCAAGCGCGACTTCGTGGGACAGCCGGGCTGAGCCGCAGAGCACCAAAGGGGAACTGAGATGTCCATCTCTATGCACAAGGCTTCGGTTGCCTCGTTTCAGAAGCATCTCCATGCGCTCGACGGCATCCTCGACAAGGCAGCGGCGTATGCGGAGGCGAAGAAAATTGATCCCGCAGTGCTTCTGTCGCGCCGGCTTTATCCCGATATGTTTGATATGAAGAAGCAGGTCCAGGAGGCGTGCACCTTCGCGGCAACCGCGACAGCGCGGCTCGCAGGTCTGCCAATTCCAGCGCCGGCGAACGACGAGGCGACGATCGCGGACCTAAAGTCGCGTATCGCTGCAACTCTGGCTTTTCTCGAAACCGTCACGCCTGAACAATTGGCGGACTCAGGCGCGAAATCCTACACACTAAAGGTTGGCCCGAACGAGATGACGTTCACGGGTGAAGATTACCTGATGCACTTCGCCCTGCCGAACTTCTATTTCCATTGCACGACCGCCTACGGCATCCTGCGTCACAACGGCCTTGGCATCGGTAAGCGAGACTTTATGAGGCGCACGCCTCCGGCATGACATGCGGCGCACCGGCTGAAGCCCGGCCAGGGCTGTGTTTCCTGCTCGAAGCCTGCCTTTGTGCGGGTGTTCTGGCAGCGGCCCAAAGGCAACTTGACGGGGAGGGGCGGTTCACGTATCTCCTGCCTCGTGACCGCGGGCGCACATTCCATGACAATTGGGGGCGCCCGTCGCGTATTGGAATGCGGGAGTAGCTCAGTTGGTTAGAGCGCCGCCCTGTCACGGCGGAGGCCGCGGGTTCAAGTCCCGTCTCTCGCGCCATTCCTTTGTCTCACGCTTCCTGATCCTCGCTCCGTCATGTCGGAGGCATGCCTTCGAAATGATGAGGCTGCGCCGCTTGTCGGCTACGGCCTTTGGCCGCTTGGCCCTTCGAGCCGCAGTGGTGCACAAAATTTCTGAGCCTACCTCCGCCTTGCAGCGTAATAGACGCCGGGGTACCAGGGGCCTATGATTTGGTGCCTGATTTAAGTTAAGTCAGGGCGCGCGGGCCAGGACCGGACCATATGAGCGAACTATTCACCCAATATCTGCCGATCATCATATTCCTCGGCGTTGCTCTGTTCATAGGGGCGGCCTTGATGCTGGCGCCGTTCCTAATCGCGGTGAACAATCCTGACACCGAAAAAGTCTCGGCCTATGAATGCGGGTTCGCCGCCTTCGATGACGCGCGCATGAAGTTCGACGTGCGGTTTTACCTCGTCTCGATCTTGTTTATTATTTTCGATCTCGAAATCGCATTCCTGTTTCCCTGGGCGGTGGCCTTCAAGGAGATTGGCGCTTTCGGCTTCTGGTCCATGATGCTGTTCCTTGGCGTATTGACCATAGGGTTCATCTACGAGTGGAAGAAAGGCGCGCTTGAATGGGAGTGATCCGCGAAAACGATGCGCAACTTTTTGACCGCGTGTTCGATAAAGCGCGCGAGGGGGCGGGCGGCGGTGTGACGCTGCCCTCCGGCATCATAAGGCCGGACGATCCGTTTTTTGGAAGCGTCAACAACGAGCTCGCCGACAAAGGCTTCCTTGTCACCACGACTGACGACCTGATCAACTGGGCGCGCACGGGCAGCCTCATGTGGATGACGTTCGGTCTCGCCTGTTGCGCCGTCGAGATGATGCAGGCGTCCATGCCGCGCTACGATCTCGAGCGCTTCGGCTTTGCACCGCGCGCGTCGCCGCGCCAATCCGACGTCATGATCGTTGCCGGTACGTTGACCAACAAAATGGCGCCGGCATTGCGCAAGGTCTACGATCAGATGCCAGAGCCGCGTTATGTGATTTCCATGGGCTCCTGCGCCAACGGCGGCGGCTACTATCACTATTCGTATGCGGTGGTGCGCGGCTGCGACCGCATCGTACCCGTCGACATCTATGTGCCCGGCTGCCCGCCGACGGCGGAAGCGCTGCTCTATGGCGTGCTGTTGTTGCAACGGAAGATCAGGCGGACGGGGACGATTGAGAGGTAGGACCAAAGCTGTCATCCCGGGAGAGCCCACTTGCGAGACCCGGGACCCAGTATCGCTATCAATTAGAATAGGCTTGGGTCCCGGCTCTACGCTGCGCTCCGGCCGGGATGACAATGACGATGACAAAAGCACTCGATTTACTCGGCGCGCACATCGCAGGCAAAATGGCTTGCGCGACGGCCATGACCCATGGCGAGCTGACGGTGACGGTCCCATCTGAGAAAATTGCCGGCACGCTGAAATTCCTGCGCGACGACATGAATTGCCAGTTTGCGGTTCTGATCGACATCTGCGGCGTCGATTATCCCGAGCGCGAAAAACGCTTTGAGGTCGTCTATCATTTGTTGTCGCCGCGTTTGAACCAGCGCATCCGCGTCAAGATTTCGACGGACGAGGCGACGCCGGTCGCAAGCGTCAACGACATCTTCCCGGCCGCGAATTGGTTCGAGCGCGAAGCCTACGACATGTTCGGCATCAAGTTTACCGGGCACCCAGATCTGCGCCGATTGCTGACAGATTACGGCTTTCAAGGCTATCCGCTGCGCAAGGACTTCCCGCTCACCGGCTACGTTGAAGTGCGCTACGACGACGAAGCCAAGCGCGTGGTCTATGAGCCTGTGAAGCTCAACCAAGAATTCCGCAATTTCGATTTCGAGTCCCCATGGGAAGGACCGAATTACGTTTTGCCGGGGGACGAGAAGGCGAGCGGGAAAGCCTAATTAAATTGGGAACTGGTCATGGAAGACGCATTCGGGAAATTGTTCGGCGCGCTCCTAGTGCTGCTGGCTGTGGTCTTCGACTGGCCGAGGGCGCTAGCGGGATTGCTCGCTGGCTTTGGCGTCCGGCGCATGGGTTTTGGCTATCCAACGGTCGCTATCGTCGTGGCGGTCGTCGCTATCGCGGGGCTCGGCGAGCTGATCTATCCGCTGATAGGGCGCACGGATGGCCCGAGCTGGAATTCGTTTATAATCGGATTGGTTTCGGCGGGCGCAACCGCTTACGGATTGTTCCGCTGGTTCTCCAACATGATTCAAGGTTAGGCGTTCAAATTCAGGGGCGGGATATGCGGACATGAAACCGACGCTGAAAGTTGGCGACAAAACGGAGTTCTCTTACCGCGTGCCCGCGGAGAAGACCGTGCCGCATCTTTTTCCCGAGGCGCACGACTTTCAGCAAATGCCGAAAGTGTTCGCGACCGGGTTCATGGTCGGCCTCATGGAATGGACGTGCATGAAGGTGCTGGAGCCTCATCTGGATGAAGGCGAGGGTTCGCTTGGCGTGCACATCAACGTCTCGCATTTGGCGGCAACAGTGCCGGGGCAGACGGTCACGGTCGAGGCGGAATGTACGAAGATTGACGGCCGGCGCTTGTCGTTTCACGTTAAGGCACATGACGGACTTGATCTCATCGGCGAAGGCGAACACGAGCGGATGGTGGTGTCATGGGACAAATTTGTCTCGCGCGTGAATGAGAAAGCGAAGACGGGCGCGGGTTGGCACGATATGAATGGCGCAAAGGCGGGAAACGTAGGTTGGGTTAGTACCGGCCGGAGTGCCGAGGTTTGACAAGACGGGCATTCCGGGGCGTAACCCAACAATCAAGACCTGAGATCGAGGACACATAGCCGTTGGGTTAGGCGCGGGCCAAAGGACAGAATTAGACTAAGTTACATGGGCCGCGCTAACCCAACCGACAAGTGAAGAAACACATGGCCGAAACAGAAATCAGAAACTTCAACATCAACTTCGGGCCGCAGCACCCTGCCGCCCATGGCGTGTTGCGCCTTGTGCTTGAACTTGATGGCGAAATCGTCGAGCGCGTCGATCCCCATATTGGGTTGCTTCATCGCGGCACGGAAAAGCTGATCGAACACAAGACGTATCTGCAAGCTATCGGCTACTTCGACCGGCTCGATTACGTCGCGCCGATGAATCAGGAGCACGCATTTTGCTTGGCGGCCGAAAAGCTTTTAGGGATAGAGATCCCGCGTCGCGCGAGCCTGATCCGCGTTTTGTACTCCGAGATCGGACGCATTCTCTCGCATCTCTTGAACGTCACGACGCAAGCGATGGACGTTGGCGCGTTGACGCCGCCGCTCTGGGGTTTTGAAGAGCGCGAAAAGCTCATGGTGTTTTATGAGCGCGCTTCGGGCTCGCGCATGCACGCGAAATACTTCCGCATCGGTGGCGTGCATCAGGATTTACCCGAAAAACTCGTCGATGACATCGCGGCGTGGTGCGATCCGTTCCTCAAAGTGGTGGACGACATTGACCGGTTGCTAACGGAAAATCGCATTTTCAAACAGCGCAACGTCGATATCGGCGTGGTGAGCCTCGATGACGCGTTCGCCTGGGGTTTTTCGGGTGTGATGGTGCGCGGCTCGGGCGCGGCCTGGGACTTGCGCAAGTCGCAGCCTTACGAGTGCTATTCGGAATTCGATTTCGACATTCCGATTGGCAAGAACGGCGATTGCTACGACCGCTATCTCATTCGCATGCAGGAAATGCGCGAATGCGTGAAGATCATGAAAGCCTGTTGCGCGAAATTGAAATCGGCGGACGGGCGGGGCCCGCATGTCGCGGATGCCAAGAAAGTCGTGCCGCCGACGCGCTCTGAAATGAAGCGCTCGATGGAAGCGCTGATCCATCACTTCAAACTCTACACCGAAGGCTTCCATGTGCCGGCCGGCGAAGTCTACGCCTGCGTTGAAGCGCCGAAGGGCGAGTTCGGCGTGTTTCTCGTCGCGGATGGATCGAACAAGCCCTACCGCTGCAAAATCCGCGCGCCGGGCTTCCCGCATCTCGCGGCGATGGATTTCTTGAACAAGGGCCACATGCTCGCGGACGTATCAGCGATTTTGGGTTCGATCGATATCGTGTTCGGGGAAATTGATAGGTGACGACGCGGCACCTCGGCCTAGCTGCATGTGCTTTGGTTCTGGTCCCTTGTTGCGGCGTGAGTTCAGGGGCTGGAAGCGACCGCTTGGTTAGCCCGATCACTCAGTTAATCTGGGGGCATCGAATAGTATACTTCGCTACACCACGGCCAGATGCACCCGGAAGTCTGGGTACTTTTTTGCTGCGCTGGGGTGGCCGCTCGATATGTCAGCTAGCGCCTATAGCCGTGGGCCCCGACTCTGCTGTACCCGACCGCGAGCCGTTCCGCGTCGCGTGTGGACTTTGGAGCTACCGCTGTGGTCGGGACCGCTTGGATAGAATTAAGTGCCGGCGCAGCGGGATTTCGACGCTGGCGATGCGCAATCGAGACAGATTTAGACTTGCGGCTGGAGATCCGTTCATCGGAGATCAGTCGGCAAGGGACAATGAGCGATACAGGCAGCGCCGCTGCAAAGAGCTAAGGACACTCAAGCCTGGGCAGTTGTTCATTCAGCCTCCTCCGATCGGTTGCCCGCCGTGGATGTCGTCTGAGTGAGTCCCTTCTCTTCCCCTCCCCTCGGGGGAGGGGTTAGGGGGGGGTGACGACGGGAGACCGGTTTTTCTGCGATGCCCGGAAAGTGCCGCAGGCTCAGCTATCTGGACAACACGCTCGCGAATGCATGTGAGATGCGCTGTTCTCTTTCGTGAATTCACTTGGACGGATTCCGCAGTATCGGCTAAAGCAACGCTCTTTGCTTCTCCCCACCCCTAACCCCTCCCAAGTCGTGCCGAAGGCGCGCCTCCGGCACGAAGGGGAGGGGGATCGCAACAGAAATGCGAGTGACGATGACCGCCCTCCCCGTCTGCCCGAAATGCAACTCCGAACACACCTACGAAGACGGGGCGTTGTTCGTGTGCCCGGAGTGCGCGCACGAGTGGTCGAGCACGGCAACAGCGGCGGCCGAAAACGATGACGGCCCGCGCGTCGTCAAGGATGCGGTCGGCAACGTGCTCGCCGATGGTGACAGCGTCACCGTCATCAAGGATCTGAAGATCAAGGGTTCGTCTTCGGTGGTGAAGATCGGCACCAAGGTGCGCGGCATCCGCCTCATCGACGGCACGGGCGGCCACGACATCGATTGCAAAATCGACGGCGTCGGCCCGATGCAGCTGAAGAGCGAATTCGTGAAGAAGGCTTGAGAGACGGGAATCGCTATGCGCTCTGGTGTGCTTTCAGGAATGCGATTGCCGCTTCGACGTGCATGAGCATTTCGCTGGCCGGTAGAAGGTCAGTATCAATTTCGAGGGACTCCCAATTACCCTCGACTACGCCGTCCAACATGCCGACCCAGCGATTGTAGGCTTCGATATCCACGTCGTCGTCATCTGGCAACTTCTCGACATGCTCTCGCACTTTTTCGAGCGCAGCGATGACGGCGTTGAGACGGGCGTTGTTGGCGGCCATTACGGTGTATTCCCTTCGGCTCACCCATGTGGAATCGCCGCAGGGCCTATCATAGCCGGTCAAATGCCAAATCCGAAAGCTGCTTTCTTCCGCAGACCTATCGAGTTTGGCAAAATGATAAGCCGCGCGTCGATGACGCGCGGCTTGTTTGTTTGAGTGACGATTGGGGGCGCGCGGGCACCTGCCACTACCTCTGACTGACCGCAACCCCATTCAGCATGGTCTGCGCGCGGCGGTTTTTGGACCAGCACGAGATGTCGTCACAGGTCGCGACGGGGCGTTCCTTGCCATAGGAGAGCGTACGCATGCGGGCTGCTTGCACGCCATTTTGGGCGAGATAGTTTTTCACAGCTGTCGCGCGGCGGGCGCCAAGCGCGATGTTGTATTCGCGCGTGCCGCGTTCGTCCGCATGGCCCTCGATGGTGATGGTGTTTTGTGCATACTGCTGCAGCCACTGCGCCTGCTGGCCGAGTGTCTTTTGCGCTTCGGGTGTCAGATCAGAACTGTCGGATGAGAAATACACGATATCGCCCACGGCTGACGAAAAATGCTGGGCGCTGCCCGGTGTGCCGCGTGCATTGGCCCATTTGCCGCCGTTGCCCCCGTACCCGCGTCCATAATCGCCGCCATCGCGATCTGTGGCGCCGAGGCGGCTTTCCGGGAGAGCCGCACTTTCCTTGGCGCAGGCACTGATGAGGGGAAGGATGACCAGTGCTGCAAGGACGAGAACGCGGCGCGCACTTGATTGCGCGAGAGAAGCAAACTGAAACATGGGAACTCCAAACCAGAGATACTCGTGCCTACGATACTGGTGCCTACAAAGCACGAGGCGTGGTAAACAAATGCTTACCAAAGGTGGCAGGCCAGGGGCCGCTTTGGGTTGAAAGTGGCATCGTTCTATGGTGCCGGGAAGGCGATTGCAGGCCTGTGAACGGCCCCATGCGCCGGAGTGGCGGGCAATCGTCCAGCAGTCTGCAACGCCCAAAGTGGTGCCGTGGTGCGAGCTTTGGGGCGTGGCGCCAGGCGGCGCGTGCCGTTGGCCGGGTCCGGTGATTTAACCTCGTCCGTCAAATGGCTAGCCACTGCCACAATGCATTGATATTCATGGGGCTGAGCGGAACGAACCCTAGAGGCCCGGGATCTTCCCTAATAACCGCGGGAAACCGCGCCCGGAGACTGACTTCATGATGGACAACCTCTTTTTGCTCGCCGTCGCCTCGTTCGGCTTTGGACTAAGCCTCTCCACCTACCGCCTGTTCGCTAGGTCGAACGGCTGGCCGATGGGCGCGCTGCAGGCGGACCTGCCGGTCATTCCGGTTTTGATCGGTATTGCGGGCTTGGCCGCTGGATTGCTGTTTGCGACCGCGCGGGGCGTTGACGACGGCGGTTGGTACATCATCGCTTTCGGACTGCTCTTGGCGGTAATCTGGACCGGGTTCTTAAGGGTTGGATCACAGCTCGGACTGTTTATCGTACCCGTTGTCACATTTCTGCTTTTGCTCGGCTGGCTCTCGGTGCCGCTTGGTTATTCTGAGCGCAAATGGGCGACGGAACAGCCGACCGAAACCCTGCGCCGGCGCGGAATTATTGAGGACCGGGTCAAGGAAATTCCGGCTCCAGGTCAGACAACCCCTAGTCAGCCTTAACGGCGCCTCTCGCAAACATCCATTTTGCAATTCTTTTCGTCGCACCCCTTTGGACCTGGGCCACGGGGGTGCTGGACTTTTGGAGGTAAGTCAAAGGCTTGCGCGGGTCTTCCGTTCCACGTAGTGGAGAGGCGAATTTAACCCTGTGAGTCAGTCATCCCCGCCCCCCTGCAGTGGGTTATGATGCGCTCCAGAAACCGACTCGTTAGCCGGTTAGTTGAGGAGCCGAAAATGGCCGTCCGCCGTCTTAACCCTGAGCAGCCCGCACACTTCGCGTTCAGCGCGGAAAACATGGCGTGGGCTGCGGCGCAGATCGCGAAATTTCCAGCTGGCAAGCAGGCCTCCGCGATCATTCCACTGCTTTGGCGCGCGCAGGAGCAATCAAATGGATGGCTGCCGGAACCAGCAATCCGCGCCGTCTGCGACATGCTCGGCATGGCCTACATCCGCGGACTCGAGATCGCGACGTTTTACACGATGTTTCAGTTGTCGCCCGTTGGCCGCGTTGCGCATGTGCAGGTATGCGGGACGACGCCGTGCATGTTGAGCGGTGCGGGCGCACTTGCCGATGTTTGCAAAAAGCGGATCGCCAGCGATCAGCATCATGTCACTGCGGATGGAAAATTCTCGTGGGAAGAGGTCGAGTGCCTCGGCTCATGCGCAAACGCGCCGCTCGTGCAAATCGGCAAGGACACGTACGAGGATTTGACACCATCCGCGCTTGAAGCCTTGCTCGATGATTTTGCAAAAGGCAATGTACCGGAACCTGGTTCGCAGATGGGCCGCAAAGCCTCGTGTCCAGCTGGCGGGCCGACAACGCTGAACGACCCCGCACTCTACGATGGCTCAGGAATTGGCGCGTGGAAGAAGCGGTTTGATGAGGCGGCAGCACATGCCGCGCCTGTCGCAGCCGCTCCCGTTGCGGAAGCAAAACCCGCCGCACCGGCCATAAATACGGGCGCACTCGCCGCCATGGCCAACGCGGGACTTGTCAAGAACCTGAACGAGCGCGGCAGTGGCAAGGCGCTCTCGGTCGATGAAATTCAAAAAATGAAAGTTGGTTCCGTCAGCCGGGCGCCGCTTGTCACGCCCTTGCCGGCTCAAAATGCAAGCAGCGCAGAACCTGAGCTGCTTTCCGCACCTCGCGCCGGCACTGGCGACGATCTTGAATTGATCTGGGGCGTTGCCGAGAAGCTTGCCGGAAAAATGAACGAAATGGGCATCTGGCATTTCGACCAGATCGCGAATTGGACGCCAGCCAACATCGCGTGGTTCGAAAACGAAGTGCCAGGCTTCAAGGGCCGCATTGATCGTGACAAATGGATCGAGCAGTGCACGAAGCTCGCCAGTGGCTGGCGTCCAGGTAGCGACGTTGGTGAAAGGCCGAAGGGTTAGGCGTGATGTGGCAGATATCATTTCTCTTCATCCTCAAGATCGTCAGCCTTCTCGCCGCGACCGCGCAGACCGTTGGGTTCATTGGTCTGTTCGCATTCGAAGCGCTCGATCCTTACAAGTGGCCGTTGTTGATCGGCGGCACGATGGCGATCGCATGCTCAGAGGGACTTGCGTATCTGTTGGCGCGTCGGATGTCGAAAAGCGATTCAACGGTGGAGAGGGTTGAGTAGAGCTGCATGGAGCGAGAACTCACACGGCTGGCGATAGAGCTGGAGTTGCCTCCCAATGGCAGACCCGTCTGGTTCTATCCGGGCGCGACGACGCGCGGCGGACATGATGGCCTGTTGCTCAGCGTGCTCGACACGGATGGCACGACGCGGCTCTGTATGGTTGCGAGCGCGGCAAACGACGGCACGCTTTTTTCGGGTCCGATCGAAATGCCCGACAACGCGCGCTTTTACGCGAACGGCCTGTTGATGAGCTACGACGATCCGGACGTGTGCGAAGAAGTCGGCGTGTGGCCCGTTCTAGATGTGCGCTGGACGCCGTCGCAATCAAGGTTAGTGTTTCATGACGACAGTAGCGCGGTGGCGTACGGTTCGCAGGGCCGCGCTTGGACGTCGCCCAGGTTGGTTCTCGACGGACTCGAAATCGAAGACATTTCCGATGAGGTGGTCTGTTTCACCGGCTACGCGTTTACAGATACGAACATCGCGACAAAATCGCATCGCGTGGCGCTCGACGTCATGAGCGGGCGGGTGGTTGAAAGCGCGACAATACAGGGCCTAAAAGGATGATGGCGATGGACGAAACCAAGCAGCCTTCGAAGATCAAGCAGACGATTTCAAGCGCGCCATGGGTGCGCGCCATGCGTTTCATCATTGCAGCTGTCGCGGCGTACCTCATGTATCACGCCGTGACGCGGTTTTTAGCGGGTCAGTTGTCGCCGACGGACGCGTGGTTCGCCGGCATGATTGGCATTCTTGGTTTGACCGCGCTGGTGGAAGCGATATGGCCCGAAGGCAATATGGGACTTTTACAGTTTTGGGCACTCACCGCGCTCGCCTCTGCCGCGCTCGTTGCCTGGGCCATGGGCGGCGCGAGGTGGATCGGCATTCTTGGGCTCATCGCGCTCATCGCAGGTTTTGCGATTGCGGCACTTGAAGCGTCGAAGGGGAAGGCAGACTGATGCTCCACGATCGCGACCGAATTTTCCGCAATCTCTACGGCTTCCACGACGCGGGGCTTAAGGGCGCCATCCAACGCGGCGCGTGGGATGGTACGAAGTTCTTCATCGACAAAGGCCACGACTGGATCATCAATGAGGTGAAATCGTCGGGTCTGCGCGGACGCGGCGGCGCAGGATTCCCGACGGGGCTGAAGTGGTCGTTCATGCCGAAGAACGATCCCCGCCCAAGCTATCTCGTCATCAATGCGGACGAGAGCGAGCCGGGCTCGTGCAAGGACCGCGAAATCCTGCGGCATGATCCGCATCTGCTCGTCGAAGGCGCGGTGCTGGCTGCTTTCGCGATGCGCGCGCATGTTTGCTACATCTATGTGCGTGGCGAATTCATCCGCGAGCGCGAGGCGCTGCAACGCGCGATCGACGAAGCCTATGCAGCAAAGCTCATCGGCAAGAATAACGTGCATGGATGGGATATTGAAATTTTTGTCCACCATGGCGCGGGGGCTTACATCTGCGGCGAAGAAACGGCGCTGCTCGAGAGCTTAGAAGGCAAGAAGGGCCAGCCGCGCTTGAAGCCTCCGTTCCCCGCGAACGTTGGTTTGTGGGGTGCGCCAACGACGATCAACAACGTCGAGTCGATTGCAGTGATTGGCGATATTTTGCGGCGCGGCGCAACGTGGTTTGCGGAATTGGGATTGCCAAATAACACGGGCACCAAACTGTTTCAGATATCAGGCCACGTCGAACATCCCTGCGTCGTTGAAGAAGAGATGGGTATCCCGATGCGGGAACTCATCGAGAAGCACTGTGGCGGAGTGACAGGCGGATGGGATAATCTCCTGGCCGTCATTCCGGGCGGCTCATCCGTGCGGTGTATCACGGCAGAACAAGCAACCGATGTGACGATGGACTTCGATGCGCTGGGCAAGCAGGGTTCAGGGCTTGGCACGGCGGCTGTGATCGTTATGGACAAGTCAACCGACATCATCGCTGCAATCCGGCGCATTGCTTACTTTTACAAACATGAGAGCTGCGGCCAGTGCACGCCGTGCCGAGAAGGCACAGGCTGGATGTGGCGCGTCTTGGAACGCATGGAGCGCGGCGAAGCGGAAAAGCGCGAAATCGATTTGCTGTTTGAAGTGACGAAGCAAGTCGAAGGTCACACGATCTGCGCACTTGGTGATGCGGCTGCGTGGCCGGTGCAAGGATTGATCAAGAATTTTAGGCCGGTGATTGAAGCGCGGATCGACCAGTATCAGAAGAAGCATCGCCGCGAGGCCGCGGAGTAAATATGACAAAAAAACTCATCGTCGATGGCATGGAAATTGAGGTCGAGGATCACTTGACCTTGATGCAGGCGTGCGAACAGGCCGGCGCAGAGATCCCGCGCTTTTGCTATCACGAGCGCTTGTCGATTGCCGGTAACTGCCGCATGTGCCTCGTGGATGTGCAAGGCTCGCCAAAGCCCATCGCGTCCTGCGCCATGGGCGTCGCTGACTTGCCGCCGAACAAGGACGGGTCTCCCAAGGTCGTCTCGACCAAAAGCCCGCTCGTCAAAAAGGCGCGCGAAGGCGTGATGGAATTCCTGCTTATCAACCATCCGCTCGATTGCCCGATCTGCGATCAAGGCGGCGAATGCGATTTGCAAGATCAGGCGATGGCGTTTGGCATGGGCGGATCGCGCTATCAGGAGAACAAACGCGCGGTCGAGGAAAAGAACATAGGGCCACTCATCAAGACGGTGATGACGCGCTGCATTCACTGCACGCGCTGTGTGCGCTTCATGACGGAAGTGGCCGGCGTCGAGGAGTTGGGCCTTATCTCGCGCGGCGAGGATGCCGAGATCACGACGTATCTTGAAAACGGCGTCATGTCGGAGATGAGCGCCAATGCGGTTGATCTTTGCCCAGTCGGCGCGCTGACGCATAAGCCGTGGGCGTTCAATGCCAGGCCTTGGGAAATGGCGTCGGCCGAATCGATCGATGCTATGGATGCGGTTGGATCGGCGATCACCGTCGATACGCGCGGAGCCGCCGTGATGCGCATTCTGCCGCGCAACAACGATGCCGTGAACGAAGAATGGATTTCGGACAAGACGCGCCACGTGGCGGACGGCTTGAAGACGCAGCGTCTCGATCAGCCTTATATTCGCAAGAATGGGCGCTTGGAGGCTGCAAGCTGGGACGATGCCTTGGCGCTCGTGGCGCAGAAACTCAAAAGTGCAAGGCCGGAGCGCATTGGCGCCATCGCGGGCGATCTAGCGGGCGCGGAAGAGATGTTCGCGTTGAAGGATCTCTTCACGCGGCTCGGCAGCGCGAACTTGGATTGCCGGCAGAAGGGCGACAAGCTCGATCCCAAGCTTGGCCGCGCCAGCTATCTTTTTAATACAACGATTGAAGGCATCGAACATGCGGATGCGATCCTCATCATCGGGTCGAACCCGCGCCTTGAAGCTCCGGTGTTGAATGCGCGCATCCGCAAGCGCTGGCGGCGCGGCGGCTTGCGCGTTGGGCTCGTTGGCCCGAAGGTGGATCTAACGTATCCTTATGAGCATCTCGGAACCGGCCCGGAAACGCTCAACGAACTGACAAGTATCAAGCATGCCTTCACGGCGGCATTGGGCTCGGCGCTGCATCCGATGATCATAGTGGGCGAAGGCGCGTTCGCGCGGGCGGACGGTTTGGCGGTTTTGGCGGCAGCGGCGCGGATTGCGACGGCCGCGTGCAATGGCAAGCCAGAAAACTGGAATGGCTTTAATGTTCTGCACACGGCGGCGGCGCGCGTTGCCGGTCTCGATCTCGGGTTCGTGCCGGGGCCGAATGGCCGCGACGTGGAAGCGATGCTCAACCCCGACATGGAAATTGTTTATCTGCTCGGTGCCGATGAAATTGAACTCGGCCGCTTGGGTGGCACGTTCACGATCTATCAGGGCAGTCACGGCGACGCGGGCGCGATGCGCGCGGACGTTATTCTGCCGGGCGCGGCCTACACCGAAAAGAGCGTGACGTATGTCAACACCGAAGGCCGTGCGCAACAGACGGTGAAGGCAGCGTTTGCGCCGGGTGAGGCGAAGGAAGATTGGACGATTGTCCGCGCGTTGTCGGCGCTGGTTGGCAAGACGTTGCCTTATGACAATTTGAGCGCGTTGCGGGCGGAGATGTACAAGGCGGCGCCGCAACTGGCAGCACTTGATACTGTGGAATCGCGCGCAATCTCGGGGCTCAGCACTCTGGCGAATTTAAAAGGTGCGTTTGGGCTGGAGGCGTTCGGGCAAGCCGTTTCCGATTTCTACATGACCAACCCGATTGCGCGGGCGTCTGCCGTCATGGCGGGCTTGAGCGCGCTTAGGGCGAATGCCGCGAGCGGCAAACGGGAGGCGGCGGAGTAGCGCTCGATGCTGGAAACCTTTTGGACATTCATGAACGATACCGGCTGGAACCTTCTGGCGCTCGCGGGTTTGTCTCTGTTGCTGCTGGTTGCGCTGCTCGTCATCATCGCGTTTTTGCTTTTGATGGATCGCAAGGTGTGGGCGGCGGTGCAACTGCGGCGTGGACCGAACGTCGTTGGCCCTTTTGGTTTGCTGCAGTCGTTCGCGGACTTGCTGAAGTTCGCGTTCAAAGAGCCTGTGATCCCGGCAGGCGCGGATAAAATCGTGTTTCTTCTGGCGCCTTTGGCGACGGCCGTTTGCGCGCTGGCGGCGTGGGCCGTCATTCCGGTCAGCGAGAACAGTTGGGGCAAGTGGGTGATTTCCGACTTGAATGTCGGTATTCTCTACATCCTGGCGATCTCGTCGCTCGGCGTCTACGGCATCATCATGGGCGGGTGGGCGTCGAACTCGAAGTATCCGTTCATGGGTGCGCTCAGGTCGGCGGCGCAGATGGTCTCATACGAGGTCTCGATCGGGTTCGTCATTATTTGCGTGCTGCTGCTGGTTGGCTCGCTCAACATGACGGCCATTGTCAACGCGCAGAAGACGGGGCTTGGCACGGCGGCGGGAATGCCCGGGTCGCTGCTCGACTGGCACTGGCTGGTGCTGTTCCCGATGTTCGTTGTGTTCTTTATCTCAGCTTTGGCCGAGACCAACCGGCCTCCGTTCGACTTGCCAGAGGCGGAATCGGAACTCGTTGCCGGTTTCATGGTCGAGTATGCTTCGACGCCGTACCTGCTCTTTATGCTCGGCGAGTACGTCGCCATCACCACCATGTGCGCGATGACGACGATTTTGTTTTTAGGTGGATGGTTGCCGCCGCTCGACGTCGCGCCGTTGAATTGGGTGCCGGGGATCTTCTGGTTCATCGGCAAGTGCGTGTTCGTGTTCTTCATGTTCGCCATGGTGAAGGCGTTCGTGCCGCGTTACAGGTATGACCAACTCATGCGGCTTGGCTGGAAGGTATTTCTGCCGTTGTCGCTGCTGATGGTTGTCGCGACTGCGAGCGTGCTGCACTTCGGAGGGCTGGCGCCATGAATAGCCTTGTTAATGCAGCGTTGGTGCTAGGTGTTATGGGTTTGATCAGTTTCGGATTGATGATTGCTATGGCTGATGCAGCGGCAAAGCAGAGATACCCCAGGGTTGCGCTTTATTTCCGTGTTGTCGCTTGGACGACACCGTTGCAGATTGGCTACATACTTTATCAATGGAACGACATGGGCGCTTTTAACTCGCGTTGATGGAGATGTTACAAGTGATGAGCATTGCACGCGGCATCAAATCGCTCTTCCTCGCGGAGTTCGTTTCGGCGTTCTTCCTGTCGATGCGGTACTTTTTTAGTTCGAAGAAGACGCTGAACTATCCATACGAGAAGGGCCCGCTTTCTCCGCGCTTTCGTGGCGAGCATGCGCTGCGCCGCTATCCCAACGGGGAAGAGCGCTGCATCGCCTGCAAGCTGTGCGAAGCCATTTGCCCGGCGCAGGCAATCACCATTGAAGCGGGGCCGCGCCGTAACGACGGCACGCGCCGGACCACACGTTACGATATCGACATGACCAAGTGCATCTATTGTGGGTTATGTCAGGAAGCGTGCCCGGTGGACGCCATCGTCGAGGGACCAAATTTCGAATTCGCGACCGAAACGCGCGAAGAACTTTTCTACGACAAGGACCGGCTGTTAGCTAACGGCGACCGCTGGGAACGCGAGATAGCGAAGAACATCAGTTTGGATGCGAAGTATAGGTGATGGGCAACAGGCAACAGGCAGCGGGCAGCAGGACTTAGTGATGGCCACGGTATTCTTCTTCTATCTGTTCAGCGTGCTCGCGATTGCGTCGGGGGCGATGGTGGTGTTCGCCAAGAACCCCGTGCATGCCGTGCTGTTCCTGATCCTGACGTTCTTCAACGCAGCCGGTTTGTTCGTGCTGTTGAATGCCGAGTTCCTGGCGATGCTACTCATCGTCGTCTATGTCGGCGCGGTCGCGGTGCTGTTCCTATTCGTCGTCATGATGCTCGATGTCGACTTCGCGGAGCTGAAAGCCGGCTTCATCAAGAACGCGCCGGTGGGGGCGCTGGTCGGCGGCGTGGTGCTGGCGGAGCTCGTGGCACTGTTCCTGTTCAAGGGCTTGACGGTTGCGCCGGGGAAGGTCGCGGCGGCGGCGGTGCAGCAGGGCGTGTCGAACACGGAAGCGCTGGGGCAGATCATCTACACGAAGTATTTCTACTTTTTTCAGACGGCCGGCATGGTGCTGCTCGTCGCGATGATCGGCGCGATCGTGCTGACGCTGCGTCATCGCGAAGGTGTGCGGCGGCAATCAATCTCGGAACAAGTTGCGCGCGGGCCAAAGACGGCTCTTGAGATCGTCAAAGTGCCGGCTGGCGGCAGCCATGTTCCGGCGAAGGTCGCGCAGAAAGCACCGGAGGCGGCGGAATGAACAAAGGGAACGGACATAGCGACCCCAACGTCGCATCTTTGGATGAGGCGCGGCGGCGCGCAGCCGAGAAAGCGAAGGCAGAGCAGCGGGCGGTGAGCGGGCGCGGACCGAACACGCTGCGTGATTGGCTCATCGGCGGCTTGGTCGTGCTGATGGCGATTGGTTACATCGCGTCGTTGTTTGCGGGCGGCAAGGGTGGCGGGGTTGCTGTTCCGGCGGGGCAAATGAAATCGGAGCGGGCGGAATGACCATCTCAATCGGCCATTACCTGACAGTTGCAGCGGGCCTGTTCACGCTCGGGATTTTTGGCATCTTTCTCAACAGAAAGAACGTCATCGTCATCCTGATGTCGATCGAGCTTATGCTACTTGCGGTGAATATCAATTTGGTGGCGTTCTCGCATTTTAATGGCGATCTCGTGGGCCAGGTGTTCGCGCTGTTCATTCTGACCGTTGCGGCGGCAGAGGCTGCGATCGGCTTGGCTATTATCGTCGTTTACTATCGTAACCGCGGCTCGATTGCGGTCGATGATATCAATATGATGAAAGGGTGAAAGTGGGCAATAGGCAGTGGGCAATAGGCAGTAGGTTCGTCGCGCAGGGTCAGCCTGTCGCGTACCTATTGCCTATTGCCTAATCCCTAGTGCCTGCGCGAAGCGCATGATCTACACCGCAATCGTCTTCCTGCCGCTCTTAGGCGCGCTGATCGCCGGTCTCTTCGGCCGGCTTATCGGCGACCGGCCAAGCGAGATCGTGACCACATTGTTCCTCGGAATAGCGGCGGTGTTGTCGTGGGTCGTGTTCTTCGACGTTGGCCTCAGTCATACAACTCAGAAGATCCAGCTCATGCGCTGGGTGACGTCGGGGGAACTCGACACCTCGTGGTCGCTGCGCATCGATACTCTGACGGCTGTTATGCTGGTCGTGGTGACGACGGTGTCGTCCCTCGTGCACCTCTATTCGATAGGATACATGCACGAAGACGACAGCCGCCCGCGCTTCTTCGCGTACCTCTCGCTGTTCACTTTCGCCATGCTCGCGCTGGTGACGAGCGACAATCTTTTGCAGATGTTCTTCGGCTGGGAGGGCGTTGGCCTTGCCTCATATCTGTTGATCGGGTTTTGGTACAAGAAGCCCGAGGCGAATGCCGCAGCCATCAAGGCGTTTATCGTCAACCGCGTCGGCGACTTCGGATTTGCGCTCGGCATCTTTGGGCTTTTCTTTGTATTCAAGTCGATCAACTTGGACGCCGTGTTTGCGGCGGCACCTGAGGTTGCAGGCAAGACGTTCAACTTCGCCGGATACGACGTCGATATCCTGACAACGCTGAGCTTGCTTCTGTTCATGGGGGCGTGCGGAAAGTCGGCGCAGTTCCTGCTGCACACCTGGCTGCCGGACGCCATGGAAGGCCCGACGCCCGTCTCGGCACTGATCCACGCGGCGACGATGGTGACGGCCGGCGTGTTCATGGTCGCCCGGCTTTCGCCCATTTTCGAGTATGCGCCGGAAGCACTCAAAGTCGTGACGTTCGTTGGCGCGATAACCGCATTCTTCGCGGCGACCGTCGGCCTCGTACAAAACGACATCAAGCGGGTCATCGCCTATTCGACCTGTTCGCAGCTTGGCTACATGTTCGTTGCCTGCGGACTTGGCGCATATGGGGCGGGCATCTTCCACCTCTTTACGCACGCGTTCTTCAAAGCGCTGCTGTTCTTAGGCGCGGGCTCGGTGATCCACGCCATGCATCACGAGCAGGACATGCGCAACATGGGCGGGCTTAAGTCCAAGATTCCGCTGACCTGGGGGGCGATGCTGATTGGCACGCTGGCCTTGACCGGCGTCGGCATTCCGCACTTCTATGGCTTTGCCGGCTTTCATTCGAAGGACGCGATTATTGAAGCGGCTTACGCGGCGCACACGCCGTCAAACTATGCCTTCTGGCTGCTTGTCGCCGCCGCGCTGATGACCTCGTTTTATTCGTGGCGGCTGATGTTCATGACATTCTACGGGCGTACCCGCGCGGATCAAGAGACCTACGATCACGCGCATGAAAGTCCGAACTCGATGCTGATTGCGCTTGGTGTTTTGGCACTTGGGGCGGTCGTCGCGGGTGTGATCTTCGCGCCATACTTCATCGGCAATGGAGAAAAGGAGTTCTGGGGTGCATCGCTTTTCCGCGGCGAACAAAATCATATCTTGCACGCCATGCACGAGATCCCGTCGTGGGTTGGGTTTGCGCCGTTCCTGGCGATGCTTGCGGGCTTTGTGATTGCCTATGTCTATTACATTCAGGCGCCGTGGCTGCCGGAAGCAACGGCACGTACATTCCGCCCGCTCTATCTGTTCCTGTTGAACAAGTGGTACTTCGACGAGCTTTATGACTGGCTGTTCGTGAAGCCGGCGTTCGCCATTGGCCGCTTGTTTTGGAAGGGCGGGGACACAGGGGTGATCGACCGGACGATTGACGGCACGGCGGCGGGCGTTGGCCACGTCACGGGACGGGTCGTGAAGCTGCAGACCGGGTACATGTACCACTACGCCTTCGCCATGCTGATTGGCGTCGCCGCGCTTCTGACGTGGTTGATGTATGGCGGCGGATTGATTGGCGGGGGAGCGGTGCGATGAGCAATATTCTCTCCGTCGTGACGTTTCTGCCGCTTGCCGGCGCACTTGCGATAGCGTTCTTGAACAAGGACGCCAAAGGCAACGCGCGCTGGATCGCACTCTGGACCACGCTGATCACGTTCTTTGTGTCGCTGCTGATCTGGTTGCATTTCGACAAGACCAATCCGGGGTTTCAGTTCCTTGAAGAATACGCCTGGCTCGGCCCGCTTAAGTACAAAATGGGAGTTGACGGCATCTCGATGCTGTTCGTCATTCTGACGACGTTCCTGATGCCGCTTTGTATCTTAGCGAGCTGGGAGAGTATTGAAGACCGCGTCAAGGAATACATGATTGCGTTCCTGGTCCTTGAAACGCTCATGCTCGGCGTGTTCTGCGCGCTTGATCTCGTGCTGTTTTATCTGTTCTTCGAGGGCGGCCTCATTCCGATGTTCCTTATCATCGGCGTGTGGGGTGGCAAGCGGCGGGTCTACGCAAGTTTCAAGTTCTTCCTCTATACGTTGCTTGGTTCGGTACTCATGCTGCTCGCCATGATGGCGATGTACTGGCATGCGGGCACGAGCGATATTCCAACGCTGCTGACGACTAAGTTCCCCGCTGACATGCAGTGGTGGCTGTGGCTGGCGTTCTTTGCGTCGTTCGCCGTCAAGATGCCGATGTGGCCGGTGCACACTTGGCTTCCCGATGCGCACGTCGAGGCGCCGACGGCGGGCTCGGTTATTCTGGCTGGCATTCTCTTGAAGATGGGCGGCTATGGCTTCCTGCGTTTCTCACTGCCTATGTTCCCCTTGGCGAGCCAGGAGCTGGCGCCGCTGGTGTTTGCGCTCTCGATTGTCGCGATCATCTACACGTCGCTTGTGGCGCTGGTGCAGGAAGATATCAAGAAGCTCATTGCCTATTCGTCGGTAGCCCACATGGGTTTCGTGACGATGGGCATTTTTACGGCAAGCCAGCAGGGCATCGATGGTGCCATTTTCCAAATGCTGTCGCACGGTCTCGTGTCGGCCGCTTTGTTCCTGTGCGTCGGGGTTGTCTATGACCGCATGCATACGCGAGAGATTTCGGCTTACGGCGGTCTTGTTGAACGCATGCCGATGTACGCCTTCGCGTTCATGATCTTCACGATGGCTAACGTCGGCCTGCCGGGGACTAGCGGGTTCGTGGGAGAATTCCTGACGCTGCTCGCGGCCTTTAAGGCGAATACGTGGGTTGCGATTTTTGCGACGCTCGGCGTGATTTTGTCTGCGGCCTATGCGCTCTATCTTTACAGGCGGGTCATCTTCGGGCCGCTGGAGAAGCCGAGTCTGAGAGGACTATCGGATTTATCGTTGCGCGAAATCGCAATTTTGGCGCCACTCGTACTGTTGACGATCCTCTATGGCTTCTATCCGGCACCGGTGCTGGACGTGACTGCTGCATCGGTCAAAAATCTCGTGACGCAGTATGAAGCAGCGATCCGGCCTGCCGCTGCCATGCTTGCGAAATAGGGGAAGACATGGATTTCTCGATTTACGCTGCAGCATTTCCCGAGATCATCTTGGCGCTTGGTGCAATGGCGCTATTGATGTTGGGTGCATTCACACGCAATGGCGCGACGGCTGGCAGGGTTTGCGGCTGGCTGGCGCTCGGCGTGTTGGCTTTGGCACTGATTACGGTTCTTGGGCAGGACACGGCGCGGACAACGCTGTTTGACGGCGCGTATATCGCCGATGGTACGGCGCGGTTCTTGAAGGTGCTTGTGCTCGCGGGCGCGGCCTTGGCGCTGCTGTTGTCGTTTGATGATTTCAGTCGCGCCAAAATCCTGTTCTTTGAATATCCCGTGCTTGTGCTGCTGGCGACGCTCGGCATGTTGATGATGGTGTCAGCCAATGACCTTATCGCGCTTTATCTAGGGCTTGAGTTGCAGTCGCTCGCACTTTACGTGGTCGCGGCGTTCAACAGGGACGATGTCAAGTCAAGTGAGGCAGGCCTCAAGTATTTCGTCCTCGGTGCGCTATCGTCTGGGATGCTTCTCTATGGCGCCTCGATGCTCTACGGCGTGACGGGCTCAACCGGGTACGAGGCGATTGCTGCAGCTGTGAAGGCAGACGGAATGGGTGCAAACCTTGGCCTCATCGTTGGCCTCGTGTTCGTTCTCGTCGGGCTTGCCTTTAAGATTTCCGCCGTGCCATTCCACATGTGGACGCCTGACGTTTACGAAGGCGCCCCGACGCCGGTGACGGCGTTCTTCGCGGCAGCACCTAAAGTGGCGGCTATGGCGCTGCTTCTGCGGTTCACACAGGCAGCCCTGCCAACTATCTCGGCGCAGTGGCAGCAGATCATCATCTTCTTGTCGATTGCATCGATGGTGCTAGGTGCTTTTGCCGCGATCGGACAAACGAATATCAAGCGGCTTCTCGCCTATTCGTCGATCGGGCACGTCGGATTTGCACTCGTCGGGTTGGCGTCGAACAATGCGGAAGGGACGGCTGGCGTCCTGATCTATCTGGCAATCTACGTGTTAATGACGCTCGGCGCGTTTGCGTGTGTGCTGTCGATGCGCAGGGGCGGGAAAAACGTTGAAGAGATCAGCGAGCTTGCGGGTCTCGCCAAGACCGATTTGCGGTTGGCCTCCATTCTGGCAATTCTGATGTTCTCGCTCGCCGGTATTCCGCCACTCGCGGGCTTCTGGGCCAAGTGGTACGCCTTTCTGCCGGCCATTAAGGCGGGGCTGTTTCCACTGGCCATCATTGGCGTGGTCGCCAGCGTGATCGGAGCTTTCTATTATTTGCGCATCATTAAGCTGATGTTCTTCGATGAAGCAGCGGCGCCATTTGAGCGCGTAGAGGGTAAGGCGCTCTTCGTGATGGGATTGGCCGCCTTGTTCATGGTTGCTTTCGTCTTGCCGTTTATCGGCGGCGCGCTGGTCGATGCGGCGACTGCGGCGGCCGCGTCATTGATGCCAGCGGCACGTTGACGATCATTCATGAGTAGCGGACACCACACAATCATCCGCCTCAGCGAGACGGCCTCGACCAACAAAGACGCGATGCGCCTTGCACTTGCCGGGGAGAAGCTGCCGCTATGGGTGAGCGCTGAACGCCAATCAGCCGGGCGCGGTCGCGCGGGGCGAACTTGGGTTTCTGCCGCTGGTAATCTCCATACGAGCGTCGCTGTCTCCGTGACAGCGCCCCCGGCTTTAGCTGGCCAATTGGCGCTGGTTTCAGGACTTGCGCTTTTTGAAGCAGTGCAGGCAGCAGCGCCGCCTGCTAAAAACATTTGTCTGCGCCTTAAATGGCCGAACGATTTATTGATAGGGTACGCGAAAGTTGGGGGAATATTGGTCGAGAGTACAACCGCAGGAGATCGCCCGGATTTCGTTGCCGTGATCGGTTTTGGAGTGAATATCGTCTCATCTCCAGAGCTCCTCGGACGCGCAGTAACGTCGCTGAAGGAGGCAGGTGTTGAGGCGCACTGCGAGGCCTTGCTGCAATCGTTGGCCGCCGAATTAGATATCTGGCTTCAGCGCTGGGATGATGCGCGCGGGTTTGAGGTCATTCGTGCGGCGTGGATGGAGCGTGCGGGGCCTCCCGGGGAACACATAACCATTAATTCTAGCCATGGCCAAGTACATGGGACATACCAGGGATTGAGTGAGACCGGCGGGCTTGTTGCCGAGGTCGAGGGCAAACGCGAAACAATCACGTTCGGCGACGTAATGCTCGCCGCGGCGGCTGACACGAGTGATGATGGATGATCGCCAAACAGACTAAGAAGTCCGGCAAAGCCAGAACTGGCCCCTCGGGTGAAGACGAGTTGGTCTTCATGGCCTTGGGCGGCCTCGGCGAAATCGGCATGAACGTATACCTCTACGGTTTCGGGCCGGAAAATGCGCGCCAATGGCTGATGGTCGACCTTGGAATCACGTTTCCGGGCGAGGCTGAACCGGGCGCAGATGTGGTGTTGCCTGACCTCAGGTTTATCATCGCGGAAAAGAACGCGCTTGTGGGGCTCGTGCTGACACATGCGCACGAAGATCACATCGGCGCGGTGCTCGATCTTTGGCCGCAACTTGGCTGCAAGATTTACGCGACACCGTTTACGGCCGGCATGGTTCGCTCCAAACAAGCCGAGTATGGCCGCAGCAACATGAAATTGCCGATTACCGAAGTCCCGCTTGGCGGGCGTATTTCGGTTGAGCCATTTGACATCGAATTTGTGACACTCGCCCACTCGATCCCAGAGCCAAGCGGCCTTGCCATACGCACGCCTGCGGGCCTCGTGTTTCATACCGGGGACTGGAAACTCGACAAGACGCCGCTGGTCGGCGCGCCGCCCGACGAGACCAAACTCAAAGCGCTCGGCCAAGAAGGCGTCTTGGCGATGGTGTGCGATTCAACCAACGCGCTGCGCGAAGGGGTATCGCCGTCGGAAACGGACATTGCCAATTCGCTGACGAAACTCATCACCGCCGCACCCCGGCGCGTTGCGATTACGACGTTTGCCTCAAACGTGGCGCGCGTTAAGGCTGTGGCGGATGCTGCGCGCGCTTCAAACAGAAAACTGGTTGTGGCAGGCCGGGCATTGCACCGCATCATCTCGGTCGCGATTGACACAGGCTATCTGCCGGAAAATTTCACCTATCTGGATCAGCAGCGCTTTTCGGATATGGCGGCTGACGGCGCCGTGTTGCTCTGTACCGGCAGTCAAGGTGAGGTGCGCGCCGCCATGGCTCGCATCGCCGAAGACGAGCATCCCGACGTCTCGCTCGACAAAGGCGACATCGCGATCTTTTCCTCGCGCACGATTCCTGGCAACGAGAAGGCCGTGGGGCGGGTGCAAAACGCACTCGCGCGCCGGGGTGTCAAACTGATCACCGACAATGAAGCGCTTGTGCATGTGACCGGGCATCCACGGCGTGGTGAACTGAAACAAATGTACGAGTGGATGCAGCCTAAGATCTCCATTCCGATGCACGGAGAAGCGCGCCACCTGCAGGAACACGCGCGCCTCGCATTGGAAGCGGGGGCCAAGTTGGCCTTCACGCTGACGGACGGCGAGCTGATCAAGCTCTGGCCGGATCCGGCTGGCGTCATAGATGAAGCGCCTGTCGGCCGGCTCTATCGCGATGGCAAGCTTATTGTCCCGGACGCCGATGGGCCGGTTAGGGAGCGGCGCAAGCTATCGTTTGCGGGCATCGTTGTGGTTGCGTTCGCAATGTCGCGGCGCGGGGATATCCTGGGCGAGCCGGAACTCGTCTTGGATGGCGTGCCACAGGAGGCGGCCGGTGGGAATACCATGGCAGACGCCGTTCTGGATGCCGTGGACGGGACGCTTAGGTCCATACCCGCCAAACGCCGCGCGGACGCCGAACTCGTGCGCGAGGCGTGCTACCGCTCGGTGCGCAGCGCGGTTAACGAGGCCTGGGGCAAAAAGCCCATCGTTAAGATCCTCATCAGTGTAGTGGACGTGCGAGGCTAAGCCCCTTTATATGCCGGGCCCGGCAGGCGTATTCAGCGCGCTGCCGAAGCATTCAGACGACACGGAGACTTCGCATGATCGGACGCCTCAATCACGTTGCCATCGCGGTCAAGGACCTTGCCAAGGCGACGGCAATTTATAAGAATGCACTTGGCGCAAAGGTCACAGCCCCGGCAGAGCAGCCCGAGCATGGGGTTACAGTGGTGTTCGTCGAGCTGCCCAATACCAAGATCGAGTTTCTTGAGCCATTGGGCGAAAACTCGCCGATCGCCAAATACCTTGAGAAAAATCCCGACGGCGGCATCCACCATTTGTGCTATGAAGTCGAAGACATTCTGGCGGCCCGTGATCAATTGAAAGCGCAGGGCGCACGCGTTCTGGGCGACGGCAATCCCAAGATCGGCGCACATGGCAAGCCGGTGCTGTTTCTGCATCCAAAAGATTTCTGCGGCACCTTGACTGAACTCGAACAGGTCTGATCGGAGCGCCATGCGCACGTCCGTCGCGATTGCAACATTCTTCTGTATTTGGTTCATCACGCTATTTGCCGTGCTGCCGTTTGGCGTCAAGACCCAGGACGAAGCGGGGAGCATCGTCCCCGGCACGCCGGGCAGTGCACCCCACAGCGTGCGAATGTTCAGGGTGTTTCTGATCAATACAGTGGTAGCGGCCGTGGTCTTCGCGGGCGTTTACGCGCTGGTTGAACACCTCAACGGATAGAAAAGCAAAAAGCGGGGCAAGAACCCCGCTTCATAGACTTCCAAATGTCTCCGCCAGTCTTTCTCCGGTTCTCGCCATGGAACCGCTGTTGCACTCAAAGCCCTACAAAATCCGTCGCCGACTGGATACTGACGGGCCGAAGTCCTTGAAGACCTGGGCCCAGCTCATCCAAAAAATGCGGATGGCTGCAGTTCCGTCCTACCAATTACCCCAGTCTACTCGCCTGTGGAGAACTTGTCACGAACTTCGATTAAGTGGCGGAATTCGTTCGCTAATAATGTGGGTATTGATTATGGCGGACGGGCTGAGGTGGTGTAGTAGAAATAATGAGCCCGGCAAACCCGGTTGTAACCGGGTTCGATCACTGCGGTCCTGCCATTGCAAGGTGTGGGATTACCCGGTATTCCGCCGAAGCCTATTGGGCGAAGTTTGCGAGCCGCAACGGCAACAGCGGAACTGCTGTTTGTAATCAGAAAGATAAAGCTTCAACTCATGCGCCTCTCCCGATATTTCGTGCCCATTCTGCGCGATCCAACAAAAGAGTACCAGACGCGTCCGGCTGGCTTGAATAGCAAGGTGCGCCGATGAGTAAACGCGCACTTTCCGTCACACGCGAACAGAGCTTTCCCGAGTGGTATCAGGCCGTCGTGCGCGACGGCGACATGGCCGAGACCAGCCCTGTGCGCGGCTGCATGATCATCAAGCCGTGGGGCTGGGGGGTGTGGGAACGCATTCAGGCCGAGCTTGATCAACGCATCAAGGATACCGGACACGAGAATTGCTATTTCCCGCTGTTCATTCCGATGAGCTTCATCGCCAAGGAAGCCGAGCACGTCGAAGGTTTCGCCAAGGAAATGGCGGTCGTCACCCATCATCGTTTGATGAACAAAGACGGCAAGCTGGTTGTCGATCCGGACGCCAAGCTCGAGGAGCCGCTGATCGTGCGGCCGACGTCGGAAACGATTATTGGCGATGCCTTTCAGCGCTGGGTTAAGAGCTATCGCGATCTGCCGTTGCTGATCAACCAGTGGGCCAATGTCGTGCGCTGGGAGATGCGGACGCGGCTGTTCCTGCGGACCGCAGAGTTTCTATGGCAGGAAGGGCACACAGCACACGCCGACCGCGACGATGCGATGACTGAAACCTTGAAGATGCTTGAGGTCTATCGCGAGTTTTCCGAAAGTGTGCTGGCGATGCCGGTGGTCGCTGGTGAAAAGCCGGCCAACGAGCGTTTCCCAGGCGCAGACAATACCTATTCGATCGAAGCCATGATGCAGGACGGCAAGGCCCTGCAAGCCGGTACGTCGCACTATCTCGGCACGCACTTCTCAGAAGCACAGAACATTCAGTTTCAGAACCAACAAGGCCATCTCACGTATTGCCACACAACGAGCTGGGGTGTCTCCACGCGTCTCATCGGCGGCGTAATCATGACGCACGGCGACGACGACGGCTTGCGGGTGCCGCCCAAAATTGCGCCGCGCCAGATCGTGATCGTACCGATGCTGCGTGACAAGCCCGAGGATAAAGAGCTGCTCGATTATTGCTCGGGAATCGAAAGGGAATTGAAAGCGGCCGAAATACGCGTGCTCGTCGATGTGAAGCCTGTGAAGTCGGCGGAGAAACGCTGGAACTGGGTGCGCAAGGGCGCGCCGGTGATCGTCGAAATCGGCGGGCGCGACGCGGCGGGTGGCAATGTGACGTTCATGCGGCGCGATAACCTGCGCGACGGTGACAAGATCGTGTCTCACACGCGCACGCGTGATGCATTCATTGCCGAGGCACCGGCGCTGCTGCAGGAGATTCAGGCACAGCTTTTCAATGAAGCAAAGGCGCGGCTTGATGGCAATATTTTCTCGAACATCAAAACGTTCGACGAGCTGACAAGCTACTTCGGTGCGGCTGAGGCCGATGACGAGGGTGGTGTGTTCAAGGGGTGGGCCAAAGTAGCTTGGTCCCGGCCGGAAGGCGCCAAACTTGAGGCAATCGCTGAGCGGTTGAAGGGTTTGAAGCTTACGATTAGAAACGCACCCTTGGCTCAGGATGCTGTGAAGGGTGCATGTTTATTCACGGGCGAACCGGCTAAGGAGTATGTGTTGGTCGCGCGGGCCTACTAAGCGTTAGAAGCGCGGCCTAAGTCGCAGCGCATTCTAGCCCGATTGCCAAGGTAGTCCGTCTGCGGCAGTGATCAGGAATAGGGGAGCTTTACGGGAATGAGCGCGACTATTGCTGACACAAGGGCCTTTTCGCCGTTTGAATGGATGTTGGCTGGCCGGTATCTTCGGGCGCGCCGCAAAGAGGGCTTTATTTCCGTCATTGCCGGCTTTTCGTTCCTTGGCATTATGCTTGGCGTTGCGACGCTGATCATCGTCATGGCCGTCATGAACGGATTTCGCAAAGATCTGTTCTCCAAGATCATGGGGCTCAACGGGCATGTGATCGTGCACAAGATTGGCGAGCCGTTCGAGGACTACGCCGATATTGCCGCCAAACTCCTTGGCGTGCCCGGCGTCAAGTCGGCGCTGCCGCTAATTGAAGGTCAAGTGATGGTGTCGTCGAACGTGCAGGCTCTGGGCGGTCTTGTGCGCGGGCTTGACGAGAAGAGCGTCAAATCTCTCCCCCTTGTCGCCGACAATGTAAAACTGGGCACGCTCGACGGATTTGACGGGCAGACCGGCATTGCGATCGGCTCGCGGCTGGCGAACTCGCTGCGCGTCAGTCTCGGCGATACGATTACCCTTGTTTCTCCGCGCGGGGCCGCCACACCTTTCGGTAACGCGCCACGATCAAAACCTTATGTGATTTCCGCCGTCTTCGAGCTTGGCATGTCGGAATACGACCGGATGATGATCTTCATGCCTTTGGCCGAAGCGCAGAAATATTTTTCGAAAGGCGCGGAAGTTGACGTCCTCGAAGTCGTGGTCGAAAGGCCAGATCGCGTCGAGCAATACACCCAATCCATCAAGGACGCGCTCGGGCCTTCAATGAACATCTCCGATTGGCGCCAGCGCAATGAGAGCTTCTTCACGGTGCTCGAAGTCGAACGCAATGTCATGTTCATTATCCTCTCGCTCATCATTCTCGTGGCGGCACTGAATATCGTGTCCGGCATGATGATGCTGGTCAAAGATAAGGGCCGCGACATCGCGATCTTGCGCACGATGGGTGCGTCCAAATCAGCCGTCATGCGCGTGTTTTTGATCACGGGCGCATCGATTGGCATCGTTGGCACACTTGCAGGATTGATACTTGGTATCGTGTTCTGCTGGAACATTGAAGCGATCAAGAATTTCGTGTCCTGGATTACGGGAACCACCGTGTTTGATCCGAGCATCTACTATCTGACGCGCTTGCCGGTTGATATCGATGTCAGAGAAACCACGGGTATCGTCCTGATGGCGCTGGCGATCTCGGTTCTTGCGACTTTGTACCCCTCCTGGCGGGCTTCAAAGCTCGATCCTGTCGAAGCGTTGAGGTACGAGTAAGCCCATGCAGGATGTCATGCAAACAATGACCGATACAGCGGTCCTGAAACTTGAGGACGTGACGCGCGCATTCAAGCAGGGCACGCGCGAAATCACCGTGCTGCAAGGAGCAAATGCGGAGTTAAGGAAAGGTCAGGCTGTTGCGCTGGTTGGACCATCGGGTGCGGGCAAGTCGACGTTGCTCCATATCGCAGGGCTGTTGGAGTCGCCGAGTAGCGGGCGCGTGATCATCAATGGGCGCGATTGCGCCAAGTTGTCGGAAGCAGACCGCACGCGCTTGCGGCGTCAGGAAATCGGATTTATCTACCAGTTCCATCAGCTGCTGCCGGAATTCTCGGCGCTTGAGAATGTCGTCATCCCTCAGATGATCCTTGGCCGCAAGCGTCGCGACGCGGAGGTGCGTGCACGGGATTTGCTTGGATCGCTTGGCCTTGCCGAGCGCGTCGATCATCGCCCGGCGGAGTTGTCGGGCGGCGAGCAACAGCGCACAGCCATCTGCCGTGGCCTCGCCAACGCGCCCAAACTTTTGCTCGCAGACGAGCCGACGGGAAACCTCGATCCCCACACGTCCGAGTATGTTTTTCAAGAACTGCTGGCGCTGATCCGGCATCACGGCGTTGCGGCCTTGATTGCGACCCACAACATGGATCTGGCGCGGCGCATGGACCGTGTTCTCAAGATGCAGGATGGGCAGCTGATTGAAGTTGCACCCGCGGCGATGTAATCGCGTTGCGGTCATCGGGATTTTGATATGTTTGAAGCAGAATGGGCGTTTTTTGTAGTGGGTCAATGAGAACCCTAGCTTGACCTGCGAACCTGCCGGTATTCTTGTCACGTTATGGCTAATCCCGCTGAAGCAAGTTCCGCGCCCAAGTTCATCCACCTCAAGGTGCACTCGGCATATTCCCTGCTTGAAGGCGCGTTGCCGATTGCAAAACTCGCGAAGCTTGCAGTTGGCTATGGCTATCCGGCGCTTGGGCTAACCGATACCAACAATTTGTTCGGCGCACTGGAGTTTTCCGAGAAACTCTGGGAAGCGGGCGTGCAGCCGATAGCGGGTTGCACAATCGATATCGACTTCGGCGATATTGCCGACACCTCGAATCCTGCCCTTCGTGCGGCGAGCAATGCCCCGCGTGCGACGTCGGCCGGAAAAATAGCGCTGCTCGCCATGAACCCGGACGGCTATGCCAATCTCATGCGGCTGTCGAAGAGCCTGTATTTCGAGTGCGCGGCGGACGAACCGGCGCATATCAAGATAGCAAAGCTTGAAGAGGCGTCCGCTGGACTGATCTGTTTGACGGGCGGGCCGGAAGGACCAATCGACAAGGCAGTATTGGATTCGCAAAACGAGCGTGCTCTCGAACGGCTCACGTCGCTCGAGAAAATTTTCGGCAGCCGGCTTTACGTCGAACTGCAGCGGCATGGCCTTGAAAGCGAAGCTCGCGTCGAGCCGCAGCTTATCGACCTCGCGTACAAGCGCGGGTTGCCGCTGGTTGCCACGAACGAATGTTATTTTGCGACCCGAAACGACTTCGAAGCGCACGATGCGCTTTTATGCATCGCCGAGGGCCGCTATGTCGTCGAGGACAACCGGCGCCGCGCTACTGCAGAGCACTATTTTAAGAGCGCAGACGAAATGGCAACCTTGTTTGCCGATCTACCCGAAGCCCTCGCGAATACGGTTGAAATCGCTGTGCGCTGCGCCTTCCGCCCAAAGGGTCGCAAACCCATTCTGCCGCGCTTTGTGGCGAGCGACGATAGTGTCAGCGAACTCGAACACTTCCGGCTCGAGTTCGAGCGAACTGAGACGGCAAGCCAAGCTCGGCTTGAAGGCACGGCTTGCGAATATGGGCCGGGCGGACGGGTTTTCCGTCGAGGATTACGAAAAGCGCATCGCCTATGAAGTCGACGTCATCACGCAGATGAAGTTTCCCGGCTACTTTTTGATCGTGGCGGACTTCATCAAGTGGTCGAAGTCGAATGGTATTCCTGTTGGCCCTGGGCGAGGATCTGGTGCTGGGTCGCTTGTTGCCTACGCCCTGACGATTACGGACCTCGATCCCTTGCGGTTTGGCTTGCTGTTCGAGCGCTTTCTCAACCCCGAGCGCGTATCGATGCCCGACTTCGACATCGACTTTTGCCAGGAAAAGCGCGACCGTGTCATCGAGTATGTGCAACAAAAATATGGCGTCGGCCGCGTTGCGCAGATCATTACGCACGGCAAATTGCAGGCCCGCGCCGTCCTGCGCGACGTCGGGCGGGTGCTGCAGATGCCATATGGACAAGTGGACCGGCTGTGCAAGCTTGTTCCCAACAATCCAGCCAATCCCGTTACGCTGCGCGAGGCGATCGATACAGAACCAAAACTGCAAGAGGAGCGCGACCGCGAGCCGATCGTAGCTCATCTTTTAGAGATCGCGGAGAAGCTGGAAGGGCTCTACCGTCACGCCTCAACACATGCCGCTGGTATCGTCATTGGCGACCGCCCTCTCGAAGAGCTTGTGCCGCTTTATCGAGATCCGAAATCGCATTTTCCGATCACGCAGTTCAACTGGAAGATGGTTGAAGCTGCAGGTCTCGTGAAGTTCGACTTCCTCGGCCTCAAGACGCTGACGGTTCTGGAAAAGGCCCTGAAGCTGGTGAAGGAGGGGCGCGGCATTGAGGTTGATCTTCTGGCGCTGCCGCTCGATGACAAAAAATCTTACGACATCCTGGCCCGGGCGGACACGGCCGGCGTATTCCAGCTCGAAAGTACTGGTATGCGAGAGAGCTTGAAGCGCCTCAAGCCCGACCGTTTTGAAGACATCATCGCCATGGTGGCGCTTTATCGCCCAGGCCCCATGGACAATATTCCGACCTACATCAACCGCAAGCACGGCGAGGAACCCGTCGATTGCCTGCATGCGATGCTGGAAGGCATTCTGAAAGAGACCTATGGCGTTATCATCTATCAGGAGCAAGTTATTCAGATCGCCCAGGTGATGGGCGGCTATACGCTAGGGCAAGCAGATCTCTTGCGCCGCGCTATGGGCAAGAAAGACAAGAAGGAGATGGCCGCCCAGCAAGCCCGTTTTGTCGAAGGAGCGTTGGCGAAGGGCGTTAGACGGGAAGACGCCGTCTATATTTTCGAGCTGGTTGATAAGTTTGCCGGTTACGGATTCAACAAATCGCACGCGGCTGCGTACGCGCTTGTCAGCTATCACACAGCCTATATGAAGGCCAACTTTCGCGAGGAATTCCTGGCCGCCTCGATGACGCTCGACATGGGCAACACCGATAAACTTGCCATGTTCGCGGGCGAAGCGCGCAAGTCCGGGATTGCGCTGATGCCGCCATGCGCCAATCAGTCGTGTGTCGACTTCGGAGCGATACCTCCCAAAGAGGGCGAGAAGGGCGGAGCGATCCGGTATTCGCTTGCGGCATTGAAGAACATTGGCGCTGGTGCGGTCGAGACGATTACCAAGGAGCGCGAGGAGAAGGGGCCCTATACCTCTCTCGCCGATTTCGCACACCGCCTCGATCCAAAGGCACTCAACAAGCGCGGGCTTGAGACGCTAGCAAAAGCTGGTGCTTTTGACATATTCGAAAACAACCGGGCGCTCGTGGTTGCGAATACCGACGCCATGCTGGCATTGGCCCAACGGCGCTCGTCAGATAATGCGCAAGGCATCGTCGATCTTTTTGGCGGTGGCGGCGACAAGGCGCCAGAACTCGCGTTGCGCGGGACGACGGTGTGGACTCCGATGGAGCGCCTGGCTGCCGAATTTGAGGCGGTTGGCTTTTATCTTTCGGGCCATCCGCTCGATCAGTATGAGAAGGTTCTGGCCAAGCTCGGCGTGAAGCGCTTTGTCGAGTTTGAAGCTCTTACCGCACGCGGCGCAACGGCCGGGCGGCTCGCTGGCATCGTCATCTCGGCGCGCGAACGGCGCTCTCAGAAAGGCAACAAGTTTGCGTTCGCCATGTTCTCAGACATGACCGGGCAGTTCGAGGCAGTGATATTCTCCGATACGTTAGCGGTCTGCCGCGATCTTCTGGAACCCGGGACGCCAGTCATTATTTCAGTTGAAGCCGAGCGTGATGGCGAGACGCTCAAAATGCGCGTGCAGAACCTTGAGGCATTGGACAAGGCGGCCGCCGCGATCCCACGAAACCTGCGTGTGGTTCTTGATTCTCGAATACTCTGAGTCCGGCAAGAGTGCTTTGGCGAATGCTCGGGCGGTTATGAAACCGAGCGGCATACGGGGGGGCGAGATTCGCCTCGTACTGCAACTTGAAGGGCGGGGGCGCGAACTCGAGTTTGTGTTGCCAGGCCGCTATGAGGTTTCTCCTCAGGATACTAACCGCTTGTCGGCGATGGCGGGCGTTGTCGAAGTCGCGGAGGTGTGATCCGCCGGGACATGGAGCATCGTAGTTCTAGCCAAAACGGCTTTTCTAGCCGAATGAGGCGCGCTAACTTGCGGGTGCGCCAATTGAGCAATTTTTCCGAAGCACGTAGGAGCAGTCCACAGATGCGCACAATTCTCCGCATAATGACACTCGGGGCTGCAACTGTTCTGAGTGCCACGTCCGTTGCCGCCGTCAACACCCTGACGTTCAGCGAATTGATTTCCGTCGTCTTTTTTGAGGATGAGCGCGCCTATCTCGATACCAAAGCCTTTTTTTGCCACTTCATCGTTCTCAATGGCCCAGGCGATTACTGTAACGCCAGCCTGCGCGTCATAGACCCCAAGACCTGCAAGACCGAAGTCATTCGAGAACTTCAAGTGACGTACGGCGGCGGTGCCGGGCGTGAGTTCATGCGCTCACGCGAAGTCTTTACGCTGGCGACCCTGGATCTCACAACGCTCAAAGAGCCAGAGATTGACGATCAGAAAGGCTCGATGCGGCAGCGTCTCACGGCTGCATCCGATATCTATTCGCATGAGGGTTTTCAGTATGGCTTCTTGCTTGACGCAAAAGGCGACTACAAAAGCTGCCTCATCGACGGGAAAGAGCTGCAGGTCAACAAGGACGACTGCGTAAAGGCCGGCACCAAGGAACCTTCGACATCGAAGTCGATGACTTTGGGTTTCAATAAGGACAAGTACAACCGCTCAATGGCGGCCATCCGCTGGTTACAGAAAACGTACTGTCCACCGATAGGCGATCCGCTCTAATCGCGGGCCATCGATAAACTGCTCTAAATGGTCATTCAACGCGAGCGTCCAGTGAGGAACACAAATCCCGAATAGCCGCTTCGAATTTCACGGTCGACGATGCCGATACGCTCGGCTTTGACCTCGAGGGCGTGGCGTTCGAAGGTTGTTTCAATTGCTTCGGGCGAAAGATGCAGCACCGGAAAGCGTTGACCGGCAACTTCGTATCCGGCGGATCTGACAAGGAACGCCGCAGCGAGTGCTCCGCCCGGTTTGACGCATTGCGCGTAAGCGGCGACGGCGGCCGCGAATTCATCCTCACGTTCGGTGATAGATTCTGCACAGAAGAACATGGTTGCCGCATCCCAGCGGCGCTTGGGAAGATCAAACACCGATCCGCGCGTAATCCGGCTCATCGCTGCGAGCCCGGGAACCGGATTTTCCGGCAGGCACCAGCCGGCACCGTAGGCAGCTTTGGTTACGCCCCAGAAGTGCTGCCATTGCGGGCGCAACGTTTCGCGCTGCAGATCGGCGCGCAACCAGTCGACGTTGGACTGGGAGTACTCCCATGCGGTCAGGCTGCGCGCGCGTGGGCTGGCACACATAAATGGAATGAGATTGGGACCTGTGCCCACATCGATGATGTTTAGTCCGGCCGGGGACGGCGCGATAGCCTTCATCGCGGCGACGGCGCAACGAATGACGTGATCGTCGTCGGCATGAGGGTCGCCGTAATAATGCTGGAAATAAGCTTCTAAATCAAACGTGGACCATTGATAGTCGGCATTGCCGGAGCAAGCTTCTTTGATCGTTGGCGCGGCAATGGCTTTCGATGTCATGAAAAGTTCCCCCGGGATTTTTGCATTATGAAGTGTGTCCTTGCCGCTCCGCCTAGTTTGGACATTCAACTCGCGTGATCATTCAACTCGCCTGGGCCAATGGCTCAACGACGTCTGAAGCGAGACTGGTGGGCGGTGTGCCGAACGTTTTTGGCACAAATGATTGGAGCAAGTGGCTCATGGCGGCCGCCTCAATGGGTTTGGAGAAGTAATAGCCCTGGAGTGCTGTGCATCCGAGTTGAGCCATGGTTTCCACTTCGAGTTCTGTTTCGACGCCTTCGGCCACGATTTCCATGCCGAGACCGCGCCCGAGCGAAATGATGGCGTTGACGATCTTTCTATAGCTTTCAGATTTCGACATTCCTGCAACGAACGCGCGATCGATCTTGATCTTGTCGAAGCGGAAATTGCACAAGTAAGCGAGGCTGGAATATCCAGTTCCGAAATCATCGAGCGCAGTCAGGAACCCCATGGCATGGATGGCGTCGAGCGTACGGCTGGTGCGATCGCTCGATTCCATGAGCACGCCTTCGGTAATCTCGAGCACAAACCGGCTCGGGTCGATGCCGTATTCCTTCACAAGCTGCTGAAGGAGAGCTTCAAGATCGACTTGGCGGAACTGAACCGGAGACAAGTTGACCGAAACCTGCAGATCAGGCCAAAGGTTCGATTCCCTCATCGCGCGGCGCAGAACCCATTCGCCCAGATCCGGCATCAGCCCCGATTGTTCCGCGATCGGTATGAACATGCCCGGCGATATTTCGCCGCGCACGGGATGACGCCAGCGAAGCAATGCCTCGAGGCCGTCGATTTTTCCTGAGTTGCAAGAGATGATTGGTTGATAATTGAGACGCAGCCCATCGCTCTCGAGCGCGGTTCTGAGGTCGGCTTCGATGGATAGCCGTTCCTCAACTCGTCGTGCCATGTCTTCGCTGAAGAATACCGATCTGTTGCGGCCGTTGCTCTTGGCTTCATAGAGCGCGATATCGGCCCGGCGCATGAGTTCGTCGGCGGTCATGCTGCGATCGGATGTGATTGCTATCCCCGCAGAGGCGGTCGCAAACAAACTCTGACCGTCAACATCGAAGCGGGCCGAGAAGGCGCCCTGGATGCGCTCGGCCATCGCGCTCGCTGCCTTTTCGTTTGAGGCCAACCAAAGGATCGCGAACTCGTCGCCGCCGTAACGCGCCAAGAGGTTGTCGTGGCGGATGAGTATCTTGAGACGTTGACCCACCGCCTTGATCAATTCGTCGCCGGCATGATGACCAAGTGTGTCGTTCACGTCTTTGAACCGGTCGATATCGACATAGGCGACAATGACCCGGTTCTCGGACGTGCCGTCATCGAGCCGGTCGAGCGTTTCCTGCAGTTTGGTGGCGAAGTGCGGCCGGTTTGGCAATCCCGATAAGGCATCGTGCCGTGCATCGTGCCGCGATTGCTGCTCGCGCTCTGCGAGGTTACGGGAAGATCGCTTCAACCGGCGCAGCATGCCGGCGGCCAAAACTGCCACTGATAAGACGCCGAAGGCCACAAGCGGCAGTATGAATGTGAGAAGCACTTGACCTGGCCGCTGCGTGGTCCAGCTGAGGTAGCCTGCGTGGGAGCCATCGTCGCCTTCGAAGGGTTCAGAGACGAGCCCGTCGCGGTGGAGGGGAGTCGGAGTGATTGCGAGATCCGCCAGCAGCAGAGCCCTGCCCATGGCGGTGACGTAGTCTTCGTCAATGTAGGTGACGCTGATCAGTAGATTTGGCATTCCCTTCAGTAAGTTCATATCGACGTTTGGAACGATTGTCAGAGCGGCGACGACAGCTAGCTTGTTGTCGATAGATAAAATGTGCCCGGCCCACCGGGCAATACCGACGGCTCCCTCAAGAACGCGATAGTTGTTTTGATCTGCGCCAAACGCATCGGGCCTTGCTTTGAGGCGAGGCGACTGCGCCCCGCGTGCTTCGCTTATCACGCTATTAAAATTTTCCCGGCGCGTTGCGAAGTTGGTGGAATCAGTGCGTGCGCCGCCGGCGAAGGCGTAGAGCGGTTTGTTTTCCGCGTTGAGGATGTAGACCTCGTCATGGCCGTAGGTTTCGGTGAGAAAGACACCGAAGTTGCTGTCGGTGAATTCAAGGTCGACGCTGGCGTCGGTGATCTTTACAACCGAGTCATCCCACCACGCGACGCTCTTTTGTTCGTTCAAAGCGCGCGCGATGCCACGATTGAGAGCATTTTGAAGGAGCGTGCGTTCGCGCTCCGTGGCGCTGCGGTTGGCGGCGGACCCTGCGTAGGCGATGATCGCGAGCAGTACTATACCGGCAAGCGTAATGCCGGCCGCCGTCAGCATTGTCAGACGATGGACGTTGCCGTCGTGATGCTGCAGTTGTGACGTTGGTGCAGTCTGTTGGCGCATATCTGGCTCCTCCGCGGGCAAAACATACATGCACGCAAAGATTGAATTTTTCTTTACCACAGCGCTCTCTCTGGATACCCGGAGATCTCATAAAAGTACTGTTTTTGAGCATGTTAATTGAGGCAACAGAACTATTTGAAAAATTAACGTCGTGCGTATTGTATCTTTATTTACCATATGTTATCAACCTTAACGTGTAGATAAATATGGTGTGCGGGGCCTTAACGGAGGCTCCGGTTCGGCCGCCATCCCTCATTCCCGGGTTGAGTTTTTGCCAATGACAAAACTTGCTATTCGTTCCCGCGCCTCGGATCCCGGCCTGAAAAAAGCAGCGAGTGCGATTGAGCAGGCCGCTTGGAACGACCTTGGATATTTGAACTACACGCGCGCTCACTATGAGCTCTACGCAAGCCTGCTGGAGCAGTACGCCGACTACCAGCTGTGCTTGGTCGATGAAGAGCGCGGCTACCCGGTTGCGGTCGCCAATTGTGTGCCGCTCCGGTGCGATCCTGCCGAAGGGTTGCCGCCGGAAGGCTGGGACTGGGTTGTGGAAGCAGCGGCAAGCCGCAAAAGCCGAAAGTGCCCCAATATGCTTGGCGCACTCGCTATCTCCGTTCCGACGCGCTACCGGTCCAAAGGCTATGCCCGCATTATGATCCGCGCTTTGCTCGACTTGGCCGACAAGCGCGGACTTAATGGCCTCGTGGCTCCCGTTCGGCCTTCGGCAAAAGCGCATCACCCGCGTGTCGCGATCGGCGACTACATCAAATGGACCGACGAGCGCGGACGGCCTTATGACCCCTGGCTGCGCAGTCATCTCGCCGCCGGGGGAAAGCTGATTGGCCCGTGCGAACGCTCGATGGTGGTCGAGGAGCATGTTGGGTTCTGGGAGACGTGGTCGAGCCAGCCCTTCGAAGCATCCGGCGAGTACGAATTTAATGGCGCACTGGTTCCGGTCAAAATCGATCTCGAGCGCCAGCGCGGCCGCTACGAAGAACCCAACGTCTGGGTGGCTTACGCGGCGGGTGCAGCGAACTAACGGGCGCGGCGTCGTCCCACAAAAAAATTGCTTTCTTGGCGTTGGGTTCCGGGCACTCTATTGATTGCCGGGCACGTCCGGCTCCCGGTGATTGTGCCAGCAGGTCGTGCCGGCCGGCTGCCTTCCAACCAACGGCTTTCACATGAGCGCAACCGACGCCCGGCTTTACGCGCCGTCCACGGCCCGCAACCGCGTGCCGATCCTGGGCGTGTTGCAGCTCTATTTGCCGGAGCGCGGGCTGGTGCTTGAAGTCGCTAGCGGCACCGGAGAACACATCTGTTTCTTTGCTGCCGCCTCTGGCCCCGCGCTCATTTTCCAACCGAGCGACATCGAGGCGGACCACCGCTCCAGTATCGATGCCTGGAGCGCATCGTTGGAATTGCCCAACGTGCGCCCGGCCGTTGCCCTCGATGCGACTGCTGAAAATTGGCCAGTGGCAAGAGCGGACGCGGTCATCTGCATCAACATGATTCACATCGCGCCCTGGGCTGCGACTGAAGGCTTGATCCGCGGCGCGGCACGCGTGCTTGAACGCGGCGGATTTCTCTATCTTTATGGTCCCTTCCGCCGCGACGGGGGCCATACCGCACCCAGCAACGCCGGCTTTGAAGACTGGCTCAAATCGCAAAGCGCGGAGTATGGCGTGCGCGATCTCGAAGCCTTCGCGGCACTCGCGCAGCTCAACGGTTTTGGTCCCCCTGAGGTCATCGACATGCCGGCGAATAATTTTTCGGTGGTGTTTAGGAGGTAGCTCGCTTTGCTGGGCGCGTGGATGAGTGGCGCGGATTTCTTCGCGGATTCCCATTCCTCGGCGCGTCCCATTCCTCGGCGAGTTCATTGGCGCGCGCGAGGAGCTATGGCGCCGCGTGTTGCCACCGGCGATATAGAAAGCGGATGTGGAGCGCGCTGGCACCAGGTGCCTGTCGATCCTAAGAAAGAACGGGCGCCTTGACGCGCTCCACGACAGCTGTTCTGCCGGCCGTATCCGAGTGGGAGGCACCTTACTCCTCCTGCCGGCGGGTCCGGATGTTCCAGTTATGATCTGGACAGCACCGGATACGGTTCGCTACGCGAAAAAACTCGGGCACGTTACGCCCTTGTATGTGCTGATCGCGCACGCTGCCCCCACCCCCAGATCGAGACGCTCTCGAGACTGTCCGCCGCTAACCGAGGCGAGGTGAGATGAGTATGCGCGGTAGATGCGTGTGGGGGAAAACGAACGGCGATGTTTGGTTGATGGGAAAAAGATTCGGCAATCGGCAATCGGCATTAGGCAATCGGGTTAAGGATGAGGGAGTGGGCAGCAGGCAGCCGGGAGTAGAGTCAGCGTGGCCCTCTCCGCTCGCGTTCCCGGGTGAGCAACGAAGCGCGGCGCGGTTGCAGGTGGGCAACCGAAGCGCAAGAAAAGCGCGAAGTTGCTCAGACCCGGGATCACGTCCAGCGAGACATAGCGGGGACGCGATCCCGGATAGCCGCTTTGCTTCGCTCACGCTCCGCGCGGCTTCCGGGAATGCAAGTGGAAGGAGCGGTGTGTAACTCTCGAATCTTTGTGAGGACGCTTGTTTGGGTCCCGGCCGAATTCCCAACGCTGCGCTACTCTCCGGACGACGGCCGGGGCGTATTGCGACCCACAAGTTGCTGTTGAAACGGAGATGTTCTTTTTATGTTCCGACGGCGTCCGCCTATGCTAAAAGCGACGAGGGAGCGAGTTGAATGAGAGTGGCAGCATTGTTTGCGGGAATTGGCGGTTTGGAACTCGGCTTGCACAAGGCTGGGCACGAGACCGCCATAACTTGCGAGATTTGGGGAACCCGCACAAGCAGTGCTTGCGGCGCATTTCGTCGGCGTGCCCAACAGCCCTGATGTGAAAAGGCTCAAATCGCTTCCTCGCGACGTTGACCTGCTCACGGCAGGTTTTCCGTGCCAAGACCTTTCGCAAGCAGGAATGACGGCTGGCATCAAGGGCAAGCGCTCGGGTCTGGTTGACCATGTGTTTCGTTTGTTGGATCGCCGTCGCGTTCCCGTGGTCGTCCTGGAAAATGTGTCGTTCATGCTGCAGCTCGACAAGGGTGCGGCGATGGATCGCCTCACGAAGGCTTTTGAAGAACGCGGCTATCGTTGGGCTTACCGAACGATCAACTCATTGGCATTTCTCCCCCAGAGACGGGAGAGGGTTTTCTTCGTCGCAAGCCGCTGCAATCTTGATCCTGAAAAAGTTCTGTTCGCTGACGATGTGACGCCGCCGCAGAGAACAACAACGCTCAAAACACATGCTCACGGATTTTATTGGACGGAAGGCACACGCGGGTTGGGCTGGGCACCCAATGCGGTACCTACTTTAAAAAACGGCTCCACGATCGGCATACCCTCGCCGCCAGCTATCCTTTTGCCTAATGGCCGGATCATCAAGCCGGACATACGCGACGTCGAACGCTTGCAGGGGTTCGCCGAGGATTGGACGGCAGTAGCGCCCGACCGGCTACGATGGGCTCTTGTCGGCAATGCCGTTACCGTCCCAGTCGCAGCGTGGTTGGGCCAGCGATTGATTGAGCCGGGATTTTACTTCGGCGATCTCGACTTACCATGGGAGTCAAAGCCAGGTTCGTTCCCGAAAGCAGCGCGGTTTGATGGTGAGAAACGCTATGTTGTCAACATTGGAATGTTTCCGGTTTGGCAGAAGCGCCAGCCGCTGCACAAGTTCCTTCGTCACGAAGGAATGCCACTCTCATCAAGGGCAACGTTGGGTTTTCTGAAGCGGACACAAACCGCAGCGTTGCGTTTCGTTCCTGGCTTTATTGACGCGGTCAGTGCTCACCTAGGCCGGGTTGTATGCGACAGTGCAGATGTCAAAGTCAGAACTAAGCCAAGAGCGAAGAATGCTCCGCGCAAGACAAAGCAACCGCTGTTGATCGCCGCAGAATGATCATGCCGACTAGGACAGCGCTTGAGTTGGAGCAGATTATCAAATCTGCGCAAACCGTGCCGCGTAAAGCCCCGATAGGCGGTCGATCATTGAAGCGTAATGATGGGTCTCTTGGGGCTGCGGTGCTGGTGGCTTCGTAAACAGTTTGACGGGCGAACCATCATTGATGCACTCGATCACAACGATAGAAATGGCGTCGTATCCTGCAATGCCGGTCTTCGCGCGACGGGGCAGCTGTTTCACTTTGTCGATTGTAATATTCACCGACTTCGGCTGATCGTGCGCGCTCCATACCGGGTCGCGCGCTCTATTTATCTTGTTCAGGTCGGGGCTCAAGAAAGTTTCGGCGGCATTGATCATAATGAAACCGGCCGCGATTGCGAGGTCATGCGCGCCATGCACTGTCAGATGACTTGAATTCAGTTCATCGTATAGGCGAGGAAGTGCGCGTTGATGCGCAGTCATGCAAGCCTTGGCTTCCAGTGCGATTAGGACGCTGCCGACGGCGGTATCTTGTAGGGATGGCAGGGCGGTTAGTTCTGCGCGCTCTTTTCTTGTCAGCTCAATTCTATAGTGATCTGCCATAGTCGCCAACGTGCGCTTGTTAGGCTTGGACCCGCTGGCAGGCTGGCATATGACCAAATCGAGGTCTTTCTTCCGGTCGTGTTGGAAGTCCTTCATTTCTACGTTTATACCAAAACCGACGCGCCCGGTTGCAACGTGGTCACGGAACGGTTTTGAAGTACGCAGGAGATCAAAGACAATTCCCCAGCACGCCACCTTCGAATGATGGTCGCTGCGGCTATGGTAGTTCCACATGTTGCCGTGCTTGTCCGTAATGGACGGCTTGGAAAGCGTGCGAACCAGTATGTCAGTCCCAAATAGGGTCATATCCTGGTTTTAGGAGGCTTTGTGGATTCCGGACCAGAAAAATGGCGGTGTAGACTGCGCGGTCTGAAGAAGAAGCCTACCCCCCCGCCCTTGCCATTCCCCCCGTTTCCGCCATAAGCCCCACATCACACACGCGGTTCTTTATGCGGCGGGCGGATTAAAAGCCCCGATCGTCGCTCCGGTGGAAAATACAACACTCTGAAAAGATTGGGTTTTTCTTCACTCTCGGGACCGCGGAGGATTAACCGGAAAAGGAATAATGCGATGGCGCTTCCCGCCTTCAATATGCGTCAGCTCTTGGAAGCTGGCGTTCACTTCGGCCACCAGGCACACCGTTGGAACCCCAAGATGGCACCGTTCATCTATGGGTCGCGCAACAAAATCCACATTCTCGATCTGACGCAGACGGTGCCGATGCTTCACCAGGCGCTGCTCAAGATCTCCGACACGGTTGCCGGCGGCGGCCGCGTGCTGTTCGTCGCCACCAAGCGTCAGGCGGCCGATGGCGTGGCTGATGCTGCCAAGCGCTGCGCACAGTATTACATGAACCACCGCTGGCTGGGCGGCACGCTGACCAACTGGAAGACGGTGTCGGCATCGATCCGCCGCTTGCGTCAGCTGGACGATATTCTGGCCGACCCGCAGGGCCGCACCAAGAAAGAAATCCTGACCATCACGCGCGAACGCGAGAAGCTCAATCAGTCCTTGGGCGGCATCAAGGACATGGGCGGCACGCCCGATCTCCTCGTCGTCATCGACACCAACAAGGAAGCGATCGCCATTCAGGAAGCGCGCAAGCTCGGTATTCCGATTGTTGCGATCATCGATACGAATTGCGATCCCGATGGCATCGATTTCCCAGTTCCCGGCAACGACGACGCGGGGCGCGCGATCACGCTCTATTGCGATCTGATCGCACGCGCAGCACTTGATGGTCTGGAACGGTCTCAGGGCAACCAGGGCGTTGACATCGGCGCGATGGGCGAGCCGCCGGCCGAGAACCTGCCGAAGGTTATGTTCAAGGGCATTGAAGCCGCACGCGGCGAAGCCGATGACTTGAAGCGCATCAAGGGCATCGATCCGAAGCTCGAACTTCGCTTGAACGACGCGGGTGTGTTCCACTTCTGGCAGCTCGCCGACCTCGATGCGGATCACGTTGCCGCACTCGACCGGATGATGCGGCTTAAAGGCCAGGTAGCCCGCGATGACTGGCAGGGTCAGGCCAAGAAGCTGGTTGATGCGGCGGTTGTTTAAGACACGCGATTAGGTGGTGGCGAAAAGCGCATAGGGGTCGTTGAAGATCTCGCGCTCATCGCCACTCACCTCACCTCACACCAACCCAATTCGCTATTGGCTATTGGCTATTCCCTAATGCGCCGCGAGTGAGCGGCAAGGAGTTCATATGACAACGATTACAGCGGCCCTCGTGAAGGAGCTGCGCGACAAGACCGCTGCCGGCATGATGGATTGCAAGACGGCGCTGACGGAAACCAACGGCGACCTCGAAGCGGCCGTCGATTGGCTGCGCAAGAAGGGCTTGTCGAAGGCCGCCAAGAAGTCGGGCCGCATTGCAGCCGACGGCCTCATCGGCATCATTGCCAAAGGCTTGAACGGCGCCGTTGTTGAGGTCAACTCGGAAACGGACTTCGTTGCGCGTAACGATCAGTTCCAAAGCCTCGTGCGCGATATCACGGCGCTGGCGCCAGACGCCAAGGGCGATCTGGCCAAGCTTCTGGCCGCGACCTATCCCGGCACTAAGAATTCGGTCGAGACGCACGTCAAAGAGATGATCGCGACCATCGGCGAGAATATGAGCGTGCGCCGCACGGCTGCGTTGTCGGTCAAGGACGGCGTGGTTGCCGATTACGTGCACAGCCGGGTGGCCGATGGCCTTGGCAAAATTGGTGTGTTGGTTGCGTTTGAGTTTGCCGGCGACAAGCCAACGCTGTTTGAACTTGGCCGTATGGTTGCCATGCACATTGCCGCCGCAAGTCCTGTAGCGCTCGATCTCGACAGCGTACCCAAAGAAACGCTGGAACGTGAGAAGGCGATTTTGGCGGAAAAAAACGCCGGCAAGAAGCCTGAGATGTTGGAAAAAATCATTGCTGGCGGCCTGAAGGCTTTCGCCAAGGAAAACTGCCTGCTTGAGCAGACCTATGTTCACGATACCACGAAGACGGTTGCCCAAGCCCTCAAGGAAGCCGAAGGTAAGGCCGGTTCAGCGATCAAAGTCACGGGCTTTGCCCGCTATGCGCTGGGCGAAGGCATCGACAAGAAGGAAGAGGACTTCGGCGACGAAGTGCGCAAGCTGGCCAGCGGCGGGCACTGAATGCCGGCATTCGCGCCTTCCCGCCGCTAGGCGGAATCAGGCAATTGCGCTAGGTATCAACCGGCCGGTGACAATCACCGGCCGGTTTTTTTGCGAGCCCAAGGAGCAAGCTTTCATGACTGCAAACGGCGGTCCTCTCAAATACAAGCGACTGCTGCTGAAGCTCTCAGGCGAAGCGCTGATGGGGCAGGGTGCCTATGGCATCGACATGGGGGTCTGCAATCGCTTGGCTGGCGACATCGCCGAAGCGGTGAAAGCTGGTGCCGAGATTGCCGTCGTGGTCGGCGGGGGCAATATCTTTCGCGGCCTCGCGGGCGCTGCCGCCGGTATGGACCGGGCAACGGCGGACTACATGGGCATGCTGGCGACAGTCATGAACGCACTCGCGTTCCAGAACGCGTTAGAGCATCAGAAAACACCTGCGCGGGTGCTGTCAGCGATCCCAATGCCGACCGTGTGCGAGAGCTATGTCCGGCCGAAGGCCCTGAGCTATATTGCCAAAGGCCAAGTGGTGGTTTTCGCGGCGGGCACTGGCAATCCGTTCTTTACGACCGATACGGCCGCTACGCTGCGGGCAATCGAGATGAACTGCGATGCCGTGGCCAAAGCCACCCAAGTCGATGGCGTTTATTCGGCCGATCCAAAGAAAGACCCTTCCGCAAAGCGCTATGACCGTTTGACCTACGCCGAAGTTTTAGCCAAGGATCTCAGAGTGATGGACGGCGCGGCGATCGCACTTGCCCGCGACAATGGTCTTCCGGTATTGGTGTTTTCCATTGAAGAACCGGGCAATCTGCTTAAAGCCTTGCGGGGCGAAGCCCGCGCCACTGTGATTGCAGGGTAATTGTGATTGCAGGGTCGTGTGTGGCGGCTGGCCTGGCGGCTTTAAAGCGTGGAGGCCCGCTGGACTTCGGGTCCGCTAAAAGCGGCCCAAGGCCCGACAAACGAGTGCGCTGTAAAAGAGGGCGCGCCAAGGAGCGAAGATGTCGTTGAACGCTTTTGACCTGAAGGAAATAGACAAGCGCATGCACGCGTCGATCGACGCCTTGAAGCGCGAATTGTCCGGTCTGCGAACAGGCCGCGCGAGCGCCCATCTTTTGGATCCGGTCAATGTGATGGTCTACGGGTCGCGCATGCCGTTGAACCAAGTGGCAACAGTATCGGTTCCCGAGCCGCGCATGATCTCGGTGCAGGTCTGGGACCGCACGAACGTGCAGGCCGTCGACAAAGCGATCCGCGAAGCCAATCTCGGTTTGAACCCGATCATGGATGGGCAAATCTTGCGTCTGCCCATTCCCACATTGACAGCCGACCGGCGCCAGGAACTCGTGAAGCTCGCCCATAAGTATGCCGAGCAAACCAAAGTCGCTGCACGCAATACAAGGCGGGAAGCCATGGATCTTCTAAAGAAACTCGAAAAAGACGGTAAGATGAGCCAGGACGAGCATCGCGGCCACACTGAAAAAGTGCAGGAATTGACCGATAAGACGATCAAGGACATTGATGGCGTGCTGGCCGCAAAAGAGGCCGAGATCCAAAAGGTATGAATTCGCCGGGCATGCTTAGCGCCGCCTTGGTGCGAAACGGTCCGATGTTCCCGCCGCGTCAACGGAAGGTCAGCCAAACTTGACGAAAGAGAGCGAGCACAGCGACAAGGGGCAGCGGCAGCCGTGCGAACGCATGATGCCACGGCACATCGCCATCATCATGGATGGAAATGGGCGCTGGGCGAAAGAGCGTGGGCTGCCGCGCGCCATGGGTCACCGCCAGGGTGTTGAGGCTGTCCGCCGGACGGTGAAAGCCGCCAACGAACTTGGGATACCGTTTCTCACTATTTACAGTTTTTCTTCAGAGAATTGGGCGCGTCCTCTCGATGAGATCGATGATCTCATGGGGCTTATGAAGCGCTACATCAGGCGCGATCTCGCCGAATTACATCAATCTGGTGTGCGCATAAGGGTTATCGGCGAGCGCGATCATGTCGATCAAGAGTTGATGTCGTTGATCGACGAAGCGGTCGAACTCACGCGAGACAACACCACACTGACGCTTGTTATCGCATTCAACTACGGGTCACGCGGCGAAATCGCCAAGGCCGCGCGGCGGTTGGCGGAAGAGGTTCAGGCTGGGAGGTTGTCGCCCGATGCCATTACCGCGCAAACGCTTGGAGCCGCCCTCGACACGAACGGCATCCCCGATCCAGATCTTTTGATCCGCACGTCGGGCGAAATGCGCTTGTCCAATTTCCTGCTTTGGCAGACGGCCTATACCGAATTCCTGTTCCTAGACACCTATTGGCCCGATTTCGACCGGACGGTTTTGGAAAACGCCATTGGCGTTTTTCGTAACCGGGAGCGCCGCTTCGGCGGGCTCTCTAAGCGCTCTACGGCTTGAGGCGGGCGATGACAGACAACGGCAGCGCGAATGAGAGTGCGAATGACAGCGTGAACGACGGTGCGAGGCCCACCAGTGTTCTGCCGCCCGACTTGCAAAAGCGAATTCTATCCGGACTCGGCGTTGCAATCATCGCCTTGCTTGCCGTCTACGCCGGTCCGGTGCCGTTCGCCGTTTTAACGTTGCTCGTCTCCGCCATCATGAGTTGGGAGTGGGGCCGCGTGGTGCGCTCCGAAGGGTTCGGCACGATTGGATGGGTGCACATTCTTAGTGTTGCTGTTGCCGCGATTCTGGCTGGACTTGGCATGGCGGGGCTCGGAGTTGCGGCGATTTTAATTGGCGCGATTGTGGTGCTCGCATTGTCCTTCGGTGGAACATCAGCCCAGCTTTCAAGCCTTGGCGTTCTCTATACCGGTCTTCCACTGGTATCGCTGATCTGGCTGCGCTGCGATGAACCGCTAGGATTTCTCGCTGTCGTTTTCGTCTTACTGGTTGTTGCCGTCACGGATACGGCCGCGTTTATATCCGGCAAGACCGCGGGCGGGCCAAAATTAGCGCCAACGATTTCTCCCGGTAAGACCTGGGCCGGATTGATTGGCGGCGTTGTCAGCGCAGCAATAGCGGCTGCGATTTTTGCGCGCGTGACGGGAAGCGGATCCATCTATTGGCTTGCCATGCTTGGTTTGTGTCTCGGTCTTGTGGCGCAAGCCGGAGACCTGGGCGAATTCTGCTCTGAAGCGCCGTTTCGGCCTAAAGGATGCGAGCGATCTCATTCCGGGACATGGCGGCTTCATGGACCGGATGGATGGCATCGTGACTGCAGCCCTAGCAGCTGGCCTGCTGGCGCTTGTGACAGACGCCTATGCACCGGCGCGGGCGCTTCTCTATGGGTCTTGAGGAACACGCTGCGGATAACGTCAACGGCCAAGCAAAAGCGCGCAAGGCGCCGTGCCGCCTCACAATCCTGGGTGCGACCGGGTCAGTCGGCAGCAGTACGCTCGATCTTGTCGGACGTCATGCCGGCGATTTTCAGATTGTAGCGCTGACTGCTCAGAGCCGCCCTGTGGAACTCGCGGCCAGCGCAAGACGCCATGGCGCCCGTTTGGCTGTGATCGGCGACCCAGCCCAATACGGCGCATTGAAAGAGGCGCTATCGGGGAGCGGTATCAAGGCGGCGGCCGGCGAGGCGGCGCTGGCTGAAGCCGCCGCCGAACCTTCAGATTGCGTCATGGCGGCCATTGTTGGTGCTGCCGGTTTGAGACCGACTTTTGCCGCCGTCTCCAAGGGGCGGCGTATTGCGCTCGCCAACAAGGAATGTTTGGTTTCGGCAGGCGATGTTTTCCTGCGCGAGGTGAAACGGCAGGGCGCCGAACTGGTACCCGTCGACAGCGAACATTCGGCGGTGTTTCAGATTTTGGCCGGTAGAGATTGTGCCGACGTCGAGAAAATCGTTTTGACCGCCTCGGGCGGACCGTTCAGGACTTGGGATCAAGCTGCGCTCGACGCAGCGACGCCAGAGCAAGCTGTGCGCCATCCGAACTGGTCGATGGGCGCCAAGATCAGCGTCGATTTAGCGACGCTGATGAACAAAGGCCTGGAGTTGATCGAAGCCTTTCATCTTTTTCCAGTGCCAGTCGAAGCGCTGGACGTTGTGGTCCATCCGCAGTCCGTGGTGCATTGCTTGGTCACCTATCGTGATGGGTCTGTCTTGGCGCAAATGGCGCCGCCCGACATGCGGACCCCAATTGCGGTGGCGCTCGCGTGGCCTCAAAGGATGGCGGCGCCAACGGAACGCCTCGATCTTGCCCGGCTTGGCACTTTGACTTTTGAAGCGCCCGATGAAACGCGTTTTCCCGCGCTCAGCATTGCTCGTGCGGCGTTGCGGCGCGGTGGCACGGCACCGGCCATTTTGAACGCGGCAAACGAAGTCGCCGTCGCGGCTTTTTTAGGCCGCCGGCTGCGTTTTACCGGCATTGCGCGGCTCGTCGAGGGGGTGCTGGACGCTGCCGAGCGCGACGGCATCATCAGCACTGCGGCGACATTAGATGATATTCTTGCGGCCGATGGACTTGCAAGACGGCTGGCAGAAGACCATATCAACCGCTATCAATAGATCTCGAAATGTTGCGCCCGATTTGCTCGCGGCGCCTTCATCAGTTTGATCGGGAACGGCTCAATGGAATGGCTATCGACGGTCCTCGGATGGGTTTGGAGCAATGTGCTCATTTTCATCGCGGTTTTGACCATTGTTGTGTTTATTCATGAGCTTGGGCACTTTTTGGTGGCGCGCTGGTGCGGCGTGACTGTCAAAGCTTTTTCCATTGGATTTGGACCGGAGATCTTCGGCTTCAACGACAAGCACGGCACGCGCTGGCGCTTTGCTTGGATTCCGCTCGGTGGCTACGTTAAATTCATGGACGACGAAAATGCGGCGTCCAAACCGTCGCCTGACGCCTTGCGCAAGATGACGCCTGAAGAGCGCGCAGGATCGTTTCACGCCAAGCCGGTGTGGCAGCGTTCGGCGGTCGTGGCAGCGGGTCCGATTGCCAATTTCATTCTGGCCATCGCCATATTTGCTGGGCTTAATCTCGCAGTTGGCGTGCGAGACCGGCAGCCGGTCATAGATGCCGTCGTGGCCGATTTGCCGGCGGCACGGGCCGGGGTGATGCAAGGCGATATCATTAAGACAATTGACGGCCGCGGCATCGAAACGCTGGAAGATGCGGAACGCCAGGTTGGCGAAAACACCGGCTCACCCATGTCGATCGTTGTTGAACGCGCGGGCAAGGCGCTTTCGTTTGACGTTACGCCATCGACAAAGTCGCTCTCCGATGATTTGGGCGGTGTTTTCAAGATTGGCGATATTGGTATTGAATTGCGCAATGCTCCGCTGGTTGGCGGGGTGTCGGACGGTACTCCTGCCGCCAAGGCAGGCTTCTTGCCGGGCGATGTCATCCGTTCCATCAATGGAAAAGACATTAAATGGTTTGAGGATCTTGTCGCAATTGTCTCAGCCAGCAAGGGGCAACCGCTGTCGATTGTTGTGCAGCGCAATGGCAACCTCGAATTGCCGATGACAGTGAGCCCGGTGGAGTTCGAGGAAAAGAACAAAGTGGGCGCTGTCAGCCGCCGGTGGATCATAGGCGTCTCCAGAGTTCCGCCGGCGCCAAGGTCTGTCGGCCTTTTCGAGTCCGTCCGCCTTGGGACCAAGGATACATGGACCGTTATCCGGTCAACGTTCACTGGTTTGAGTTCAGATCGGCAGCAATCACGATCAGATTGGCGGACCGATCATGATGGCCCAGGTCACCGCAAAGGTTGCCGAACAGGGGCTGGAATGGCTGGCACGTCTGGTTGCGCTGTTCTCAGCCAATATTGGCTTTTTGAACTTGCTTCCCATACCGGTTCTAGATGGCGGCCACCTTTTGTTCTATGGGGTCGAGGCGGTCCGGCGGAAGCCTCTTAGCGAGCGCGTTCAGTCGTTCGGATTCCAGATCGGTTTGGCGGTCATACTGATGCTAATGTTCTTGGCCACTTTCAATGACTTGGCTAAACTTTGGTCGCGCCTTGCCGGGGGCAGCTAGAATGCGGTCAAGTGACGTATTCTTGCCACTTCCCGAGACCTTGATGAATCGTTAAAAGCGTAGCACTAACAGGCGTTATGCGACCACTGATTTGGGACATCAGGGGCCGGGGAACATAGCGCTACGCCGGGTCGTTTTACGATTTGGCGCAATACGTTAATGATTTTGGGTGCTTTTCCGCCGCCGACGGGAAGTACTTTCATGGGGGTCGGCGGCAGACGAGGGCAAGACCACGGATGCAGAAGTTTACAGTTTTTGGAGCGGGCATGTTGCGCCTCGTTATGGCGCTCGCATTGACCGTTCCCGTTCTTGCAGTTGCGGGAGTGCCGGGTTTTTCCGGGCAGGCGCACGCACAAGGCGTCGTCAAGGACATTCAGGTCGCCGGCAATCGCCGCGTTGAGCCTGAGACTGTCCGTTCTTACCTGCAATTTGCGCCCGGCGAAGCATACAATGCTGCCAAGATCGATGCGTCGCTGAAGGCGCTGTTCGCAACCGGTCTGTTTTCTGACGTCACAATCGATCCGCAAGGCTCGACCATCATTGTGACCGTTGTCGAGAACCCCGTCATCAATCAGGTGGCCTTCGAAGGCAATAGCGAAGTCGATACCGCAACACTCGGCGGCGAAGTGCAATTGAAGCCGCGTTCGGTCTTCACGCGCGCCCGTGTCCAAGCCGACGTGCAACGCATTCTCGATGTTTATCGCCGTCAGGGCCGGTTCGCCGCGTCGGTTGAGCCGAAGATTATTGAGCTTGAGCAGGATCGCATCAATCTCGTGTTCGAAATCAACGAAGGTGGTGCGACGAAGGTCAAGGGCATCAACTTTGTCGGCAATCGCGCGTTTTCGGATAGCCAACTACGCGATATCGTCTCAACGACGCAGTCGGGCTGGTTCGACTTCCTCAAAGGCACGAGCATCTATGATCCCGACCGCCTGTCGCTCGATCGCGAGTTGGTGCGTCAGTACTATCTGAAAAACGGCTATGCAGACGCCGTTGTGACGGCTGGCAACGCAGAACTCGATCCAGACGGCCAGGGCTTCCTCATCACGTTTGCGATTGAAGAGGGCGAGCCATACACGTTTGGCGCTGTTACAATCGAAAGCAGTTTGGCTGAAGTACTGCCTCAGGACTATCAGTCTGAACTTCTGATCGCGGCTGGCGACGTCTACAACTCGTCGCTTCTCGACAAGTCGGTGGAGAAAGTAACGCTTGCGATTGCCGAGCGCGGCTACGCGTTCGCCCGGGTCCGTCCGCGCGCCGTACCCGATGCTGCGACACGGACGATTGCCGTATCCTTCGTCGTTGACGAGGGTCCGCGGGTCTATATCGAGCGCATCAATATCGTCGGCAACGAGCGCACCAAAGACTATGTTATCCGCCGCGAATTCCGCCTTGCGGAAGGCGATGCCTATAATCCGTTGATGGTTGACCGGGCGAAAAAGCGCTTGAGTGGGCTTGGCCTCTTCAAGAACGTCGAAGTGAAACGCCGCCCGGGCTCGGCCCAGGATCGTGTCGTGCTCGACGTCGAGATCACCGAACAGTCGACCGGCGAACTCTCGTTTGGTGCAGGTTATTCGACATCTGAGGGCGTGATTGGCGACGTGTCGATCACGGAACGCAACTTCCTTGGCAATGGTCAGTTCCTGCGGCTCAAGCTTGCGGGCTCAATTGAGCGCTTCCAGATCGATCTGTCGTTCACCGAACCGCGCTTCCTAGATTACAATATGTCGGCCGGTTTCGACATCTTCCATAAAGAAGTCGACCAACGCGACGAGTTTGGCTTCCGTCAGCGCAAGACCGGCGCTCAAGCACGCCTCGGCTTCCCGCTGGCTGAAAATCTCTGGATGCAGACGCATTATTCGTTGGCCCGCGATCAGATCTTTGACGTGAGAGAAGACGCCTCACTCGCGATCAAGGAAGCTTGCGGCGATCCAAACCCAACCCGTACTACTGTCAATTGCTCGGATGACCCCTACTGGACTTCGCTCGTCGGCACGACGATTACCTATGACGCGCGCAACCATCCGCGCAATCCGACGCGCGGCTTCTACTTGCAGCTCGACGACGAGTTTGCTGGTCTCGGCGGTGACGTGCAGTACTGGCGTGTTGGCGCCGAAGCGCGCGCTTACTACCCGATCACGGAAAAGATTACCCTTATTGGCCGCGCCATCGGTGGTCATATTCAGGGTTGGGGCGGCGACGACGTGCGGCTTCTCGATCTCTACTTCAAGGGTGGGGAAACTATTCGCGGCTTTGATCGCGCAGGCTATGGTCCACGCGATCTGAGTACGGGCGATGCGCTCGGTGGGCAGACCTATTGGGCGGCAACCGCCGAAGTTAGGTTCCCACTCCCGCTCATTCCCGAGGATATTGGTTTGAGCGGCGCGGTGTTTGCTGATGCGGGCTCCCTGTTTGGGGTCTCGGGTGGCGCTAAGAGAGCGTTGGCCGGTTGCACGGTAGCGGCAACGGGCGAAGCTTGCCTCGTTGACGACTTTTCGATCCGCTCGTCGGTCGGCGCCAGCTTGATGTGGAACTCGCCGGTTGGACCGCTTCGTATGGACTATGCCAAGACGCTGTCCAAAGCGGACTTTGACGAAGAACAGGTCTTCCGTTTCGGTGCATCAACCAAGTTCTAGTATTGACGCGGCCGGCTTGGATTTAACCGGGACCGGAATTGTAACCATGAACGGCGCGATTGGCAGCTTGCCAACGCGCCGTTTCTGTTCAAATGTCCGCGCAATCGCGAGAAATTTCAGCCGGAGGCGTGGCACGAATGGAGCATCCCGGGTTCTTTGACCGCGCCGGGCCTTTTTCGCTCGCTGATATTGCCAAGGCCACGGGATCGGAACTCCGGCGCAGCGCTGACGCGAACCTGATGATCGAGGACGTTCGGCCGCTCTTCGATGCCGGTCCCAAGCATGTCTCGTTTCTCGACAACCGCAAATATATGCCGCAGCTCGAAGCAACATCGGCCGGCGCATGTCTTATTCTGCCGGTACTCGAAGGACGCGCGCCTGCAGCAACGTCGCCGCTCCTGACGAAGCAGCCCTATCACGGGTTTGCGCGGGCCTTGGCGCTGTTCTATCCCTTCAGCAATGCGTCCGCAGGTCGCCGAACCGGGACGGCCCGCGATTGATCCAAGTGCAAAGATCGAGGCCGGCGCCATCATTGAAACAGGCGCCATCATTGGGCCAGAAGCGGAGATCGGGCGCGGCGCGCGTATCGCGGCAGGTGCCGTTATCGGCAAGCGGGTGACGGTTGGACGCGACTCCTACGTTGGCGCGAATGCAACGGTGGTGCACGCCCTTGTCGGCGATCGCGTCATTATTCATGCGGGCGTGCGTATCGGCCAGGACGGCTTCGGCTTCGCCATGGGCCGTGACGGGCATCTCAAAGTGCCGCAAATAGGCCGCGTCATCATCCAGGACGACGTTGAAATAGGGGCTAATACAACCATAGACCGGGGCGCCCTTAAGGATACGATCATTGGAGAAGGCTCTAAAATTGATAATCTGGTTCAGATCGGGCACAACGTCATTCTCGGCCGGCATTGCGTGATCGTTGGCCAGGTTGGCATTTCGGGTTCGGCGGAACTTGGCGACTTCGTCGTAATGGGCGGCCAATCGGGACTAGTCGGTCACATCAAGGTCGGGGCCGGCGCGCAGATCGCAGGCGGTTCTCATGCCAAGGATGATGTTCCGGCGGGTGCCCGTTATGGCGGCACGCCGGCACGGCCGTTCCGGGAATGGGCGCGCGAAGTAGCCGCCATCAGGCGCCTTGGGCTCCGCCAAAAGCATGGCGGTGATCCTGGCACTGACGACGGGAATTGACGAGATCGCGGAGCAAGGGCCACCGGGTCTATTGTAACGCGAGGGCCGGTCCCTCTGGAGCGATGAGTTTATGGGCGAGCAGATAATGGGCGAAACAAAAGCCGCAGAACAGAAATTGGGTACCGCAGACATCATTCGCGTGATGAAGCTTCTGCCGCACCGTTATCCCATGCTGCTTGTCGATCGCATGTACGACATGAAGGGTGACGAGAGTTGCGTCGGCGTCAAGAACGTCACCATCAACGAGCCATTCTTCCAAGGGCATTTTCCGCAATTCCCAGTGATGCCCGGCGTATTGATCATCGAAGGTCTAGCGCAGACGGCCGGTGCGCTATGCGTTTCGAGCCTGCAAGAAGACTACAAAGCCGAGCTCGTATATTTCATGGGTATTGATAACGCGAAATTCAGAAAACCTGTTCTTCCTGGCGACCAGCTGCACTATCATGTCAAGAAGATCCGCAACCGCGGACGCGTGTGGCGGTTCTTCGGGGAGGCCAAAGTGAACGGGCAAACAGTGGCGGAAGCGGAAATCAGTGCCATGCTCGCCGATACGGCGGACGCAAAGGCCTTCGCGAGCAAACATGGCTGAGGCGCTCATCCACGCAACCGCAGTTGTCGAGCCGGGAGCAAAACTCGGGGCGGGTGTTAAAATCGGACCATTTTGCATGGTCGGCGGCGGCACGTCGCTTGGCGATGGCGTGGAACTTGTCAGTCATGCCGTGGTTGCGGGCGACACCAGCGTTGGCGCGCGCACACGCATATTCCCATTCGCCTCCATTGGTCATCAGCCACAGGACCTCAAATATCACGGCGAGCCGTGTTCGCTGACGATTGGCGACGACTGCATCATCCGCGAAGGGGTGACGATGAACCCCGGCACGGAAGGCGGCGGCTCCGTGACGACGGTCGGCAATGGTTGCGCGTTTCTCGCCAACAGCCACGTCGGGCACGATTGCCGCGTCGGCAACAACGTCATTTTTTCCAATAACGTCATGCTTGCCGGGCACTGCACCGTTGGCGACTACGCCATTATTGGCGGCGGAGCGGCCGTCATCCAGTTTGCGCGCGTTGGGCCGCATGCTTTTGTCGGCGGAATGTCCGGTCTTGAAAACGACCTTATTCCGTATGGAATGGCACTCGGAAATCGTGCCTATTTGTCGGGTCTGAATATCGTTGGCCTGCAACGGCGCGGATTTTCGCGCGGTGATATTCATGACTTGCGGCGTGCCTATAGGTTATTGTTTGCGGCCGAAGGTACGTTGGTGGAGCGGCTCGACGATGTGTCTCAAGAGTTCTCAAGCCATCCGATCGTTCAAGAAATCGTTGCCTTCATTCGCGAAGGCGGCAAACGCTCGTTGTGCACGCCGAAAAACGGCGCGGATGCGTGAGGCGGGGCTATGACGCGCCCCTCTACTGCTCCCGGGACGCATTCAATTGCGCGACCGGCGCTCGGCGCAGCCGGCAAAAGAAATCCGGTTGACCGGATCGGTATTATTGCCGGCGGCGGCAGTCTTCCGCTTGAGATAGCGCGCAGTGTGGCTGGCCGCGGCGGCTACGTTCATGTTGTGATGATTGAAGGCGAAGCCGACAGCGCGCTGCGCACGTTCCCGCATGAAATTTTGAACTGGGCGGAACTTGGCCGCGCGGCACGCAGTTTCAAACGCGCAGGATTAACCGACATCATCATGGTTGGACGCATGAGCCGCCCCTCGTTCAAAACGGCACGGCCGGATTTCGGGTTCCTCGCGTCGTTGCCGCAAGTCATGAAGGCGCTGCGAGCCGGTGGAGATGATGCTGTTTTGCGCGGTGTTGTAGGCTTGTTGGAATCGCGCCGCTTGCGTGTGCTCGGCGTTGCCGATGTTGCGCCCGAACTGTTGATCAGCGACGGCCCACTCAGTTTTCAGCGGCCGAGCGGCGCCGACGAAATCGATATTGCGAAGGGGTTAGCTTTGGTCGGCGCGCTCGGCCCCTATGACATCGGGCAGGCGGTTATCGTGACCGATGGCATCGTCGAAGCGATCGAAGGCGCGGAAGGAACCGACCGGATGATTGCGCGGGTGCGCGACCGGCGGCTGGAAGGCGGATTGGATTTGGCGCGCGTGCGCAAGGGTGTGCTCGTCAAACGGCCAAAACCGGGGCAAGACACGCGGCTCGATCTGCCCGCCATCGGGCCCGATACGGTCGCGGCGGCAGCGGAGGCGGGTCTTGCAGGAATTGCCGGCATGACGGGCGAAGTTCTCGCGGCAAGCCGTTTTGAGATGATCGCGGGCGCCGATCGCGCGGGGCTATTTGTTGCCGGAGTTGCGGGCCCGGAACAGGATGCGTATCTCGAAAATTCGTATGTCGATCCGATTGTATTTGGCAATACCAGCATTCCTGCAGCCGCGGAGGCAGACGTTGCCAAAGGCGTCTATGCCATAAGCGAACTCGCGCGCCTTTCGACAGGGACCGCTTTAGTTATCGCAGACGGACGCGTGCTCGCCGTGGGCGCCGAGGAAAGTGCGGAGGACGTGCTCTATCGCGCGGCGGCATTCCTGCGAAGGAAGCGGCGTTCGGCGGTCGTGATACTTGGACCGCAAACCGCGCTCGACGCAAAACTCATCGAGGCGGCAGCGCACATCGGATTACAGGGCGTGATACTGACGTTCGGGGCGGGCGACGGGCCGCGCCACACAGGCCCCATTCTCGATATCGCTGACCGGCTCCGGCTGTTTGTGGCCGGCACACCTATTTTGACGCCGGTTCCAATCCCCTTGGGCGCGCTGTGACCGAGGACTTAACTGGATCCGGCGGGCCATTGCGCCTCTTTCTGATCGCTGGTGAACACTCGGGCGACGCGTTAGGCGCGCGGCTGATGCTCGCACTAAATGCGCGCGGTCCCGAGGGCGTGTCATTCGCTGGCGTTGGCGGCGAGGCTATGGCGGCCGAGGGCTTCAATTCGATATTCCCGTTACATGATGTGGCCGTCATGGGGCCACTCAATATCCTGGCGGCACTGCCGCGGTTGGTACGCCGCGTTTATCAAACAGTTGACGCCGCGTTGGCCTTCAAGCCGGATGCCGTGGTGATCATCGACAGCCCGGAGTTCACACACCCGATTGCAAAGCGCATCAGAAAGCGCGCGCCGGGCATTCCAATCATCGATTATGTTTCGCCGAGTGTGTGGGCGTGGCGGCCAGGGCGCGCTGAAAAGATGCGCGGCTATGTTGATGAAGTCCTGGCGTTGCTGCCGTTTGAACCGGCGGCACACGAGCGCCTCGGCGGGCCGCACTGCACTTATGTTGGGCATCCGCTGATCGAACGTTTGGACGAGATTGCGTCCGCCGATACAGGTGCCCTAGCCCGGCGGCTCGGCATTGCACCAGGGCGCGATGTGTTGGCGGTGCTTCCCGGCAGCCGCAGGTCTGAGGCGGGACGGTTACTCGGCGTATTCGGCGAGACAGTTTCGCGACTGGCAGAGCAAGGCCGGGTGTTTGAGATTATCATTCCCACGGTTCCTCATTTGCGTGAGCAGGTTGAAGCGGCGTCGCGCACTTGGGACGTCCAAACTGGGGCGTGCCGTGTCATGTGGTCAATGGCGGCAGGGATGGCTTTTGCGCGATGCGGCTTGCGCGGGCAGCCTTGGCTGCGTCTGGAACCGTGACGTTGGAACTTGCGCTTGCGGGTACGCCGATGGTTGTCGCCTACAAAGTTGATCCGATTGCTGCGCCCTTTCTGCGCCGCTTGATTAAAGGGGAAACGGTTGTGCTCGCCAATCTCGTGTTGGGTGAGAATGCGTTTCCGGAATTTTTGCAGGAAGATTGCTCAGCTGAAAAAATGGCGCCGATTGTGGCGGACTTGTTGGACATGAGCGCCCGGCGCGATGCCCAAGTCGCCGCGTTGGCGCGCATTCCGGACAAGCTGAAATTGGGCGGAGGCAATCCGAGCGATGCGGCGGCTAAGGCCGTCCTCGCTGTGATCAAAGTGCGCTCCACCGCTTACTCCGCTGGAAAATCGCGGCGCGGGGCGCCGATGTAGAGCTGGCGCGGACGGCCGATGCGCTGCTCGGGGTCCTCGATCATTTCTTTCCACTGCGCGATCCAGCCGACGGTTCGCGCTACGGCAAAGAGCACTGTGAACATATCGACCGGGAAGCCCATCGCGCGCAGAGTGATACCAGAATAGAAATCGATGTTGGGATAGAGTTTCTTCTCGATGAAATAGTCGTCCTGGAGCGCGATGCGCTCAAGTTCCATGGCGACTTTCAGCAATGGATCGTGCTTGGAGCCGACGGCGTCGAGCACTTCGTGGCAGGTCTTCTGCATGACCTTGGCGCGCGGATCGTAGTTTTTGTAAACGCGATGACCAAAGCCCATCAGGCGGAAGCCGGAGTTTTTGTCCTTCGCCTTTTTGATGAACTCGGGAATGCGGTCAACCGTGCCGATTTCCTGTAGCATGGTGAGGGCGGCTTCGTTGGCGCCGCCATGTGCAGGACCCCACAGACACGCAATGCCGGCCGCAATGCATGCAAACGGATTGGCGCCCGACGATCCGGCAAGGCGCACGGTCGAGGTTGAAGCGTTCTGCTCGTGGTCGGCATGCAGGATGAAGATGCGATCAAGGGCGCGCGACAGCACGGGATTGACGACGTAGGGCTCGCACGGAATGGCAAAGCACATCTGCAGGAAGTTCGATGTGTAGTCGAGGTCGTTCCGCGGATAGATGAAGGGCTGGCCGGTCGAATATTTGTAGGCCATGGCCGCGATCGTCGGCATCTTGGCGATCATGCGATGGGTCGCGATTTCGCGCTGGCGCAGATCGTTGATGTCGGTACTGTCGTGATAGAACGCCGAAAGGGCGCCGACGGTGCCAACCATGACGGCCATAGGATGCGCGTCACGCCGGTAGCCGGTGAAGAAGCGCGTCATCTGCTCGTGCACCATGGTGTGATTGGTAATGGTGCGGCGGAAGTTGATGAACTCGCCATTTGACGGCAGCTCCCCGTGGAGCAGGAGGTAGCAGACCGCGAGGAAGTTGGTGTTCTCGGCCAACTGGTCAATCGGGTATCCGCGATACAGCAGCTCGCCTTTATCGCCGTCGATGAATGTGATGCGGCTGGCGCAGTTCGCCGTCGACGTAAAGCCCGGATCGTAGGTGAAGTGTCCGGTTTCTTTGTAGAGGCTGGCGACATCGATGACATCTGGTCCGATTGTTCCAGATCGCACATCGAGTTCGACGGACTTGCCAGCGACGCTCAACTTGGCGGTTTTCGCTGCCATGTCTTTCGCAGGTTTTGCGGCCTTGTCCCGAACATTCATGGCTCTGCTCCTGAGGCGGTTCTTGCAAGACCGGCCCTGACGCGGGCCCAAGCCTTCTTCATGCGTTCAATGTCATAATTTCGATGCGGACGCTAAAATCCCGCCCTAGAGCCGGGTTTAGTCTACATATTGCAGTGCGGCAATATCGCCCTTAGAGGGGGTGCAACGCAACAGGTTTTTCAAGCCCCACAATCACTTATGCGCGCCAAGGCCTCATCCCGGCCAAGCACCTGAAGAACATCGAAAACAGGCGGCGAGACCGAGCGGCCGGTGAGAGGGTGGAGCAGTCCGGTTTCGGGGGCATGCGGAAAGATCGAGTTCGTGCATTTCGGGGTTTGATCCTGAACGGCCGTTCTCTTATCAAAACACGTCTGAGAACCGGTAGCCGACACCGGGCTCGGTCAGGATGAGTGCGGGGTCCGCTGGATTATCTTCCAACTTGGCGCGCAGCTGGCCGATAAAGACACGAAGATACTGGCTGTCATTGACATTTGCGGGACCCCAGACTTCGTGCAGCAATGACCTCTGGGTCAGCACCTTGCCGGGATTGCGCATCAGCAAAACAAGGAGATCGAATTCTTTGGGCGTGAGATGAATCGCAGCCCCGCGTTTTGTGACGTGATGGCGCGCGAGGTCGATTGCGATTCCTGCATTCTCCATAACCTTTGGGGGCGGCGCCGGTTCGCTTGCGCGTCGCCGCAACGCAGACCTGATACGCGCCAACAGCTCGCCAATCGCAAAAGGCTTGTTCACGAAATCGTCGGCACCCAAATCCAGGGCCTCGATTTTTTCACCTTCCCGGTCGCGGGCCGAAAGAACGATAATCGGAACCTGCGACGTACGGCGGATGGCTTCGATGATCGTTTTGCCATCGACGTCTGGCAGGCCCAGATCGAGGATAATTGCATCTGGGTCCGAAACTGCAAACGCACGCATAGCTTCAGCGCCAGTCAAAGCGCTGAGTGCTGTATAGCCGCTCGCGATCAAGCTCGGTTTGAGAAACCGTTGGATTTGCAGCTCATCATCGACGATGAGGATCTTGGGCAACTGGCTCATGCGGTCTCTCCAACCGTGCCGGTCGCCGCGATTTTGCCGGCCACCGCCGGAAAGCGCATCGTGATCCGCGTGCCCCGGCCATTCGCAGTCGGGCTTTCGGCGGCGATAGTGCCACCCATGCCTTCAACAATGCGCTTGCAGATGGTCAACCCAAGCCCCGTGCCTGACACAGACGCCGCCGCTTTAGCGCGAAAAAATTTGTCGAATACGTTTGGCAGATCGTGCAGAGCAATCCCAGCCCCCTGGTCTTCAACCGTCACCGTGAATGTCTCACCGGAGCGTTCAATGCCGACTGTGACGGGAGCGCCGGGCGGTGAGTACCGCACCGCATTGTCCAGAACGTTAAAGATGACGTGCTCGAGTAACACGGCATCACCGCGCACAACGCCGTCCGGAGCGTGACCATCAAGTGCGATGACACTTGACGGCAGAAAACGGCGGGCGCGGGCCACCGTAGTCGAAACGATATCTTGCATTTCAACCCAATCACGCAGCAAATCCGGCTGGCCTGCCTCGACGCGGGTCATATCTAGAAGATTGGTGACGAAACGCGACAGCCGGGCACTCTCTTCTTCGATTGCAAGCAACAGGTCGGCTCTTGTCGCCTCCGGCATCAGCGGCCCAAGCTCTCTCAGACTGGTGACCGCACCGTGGATCGAGGCGAGCGGCGTTTTCAAGTCATGCGAGATTGACGAAAGCAGCGCTGATCTCATGCGCTCGGCTTCCGCCTCTGCGCGAACAGCGGCCTTTTCCGCTTCCAGTGCGTTTTTCTCGAAGGCGATGATTGCATGGCGGAGCATCGCCTCAAGTGTCTCATCGACTTGAAGGTTTGAAGGTTGGCCTCGCGGTCTGCGTACGCCGACGACTGCAATGCTTTCGCGGCCTTCTGAAGCGATGGGATAAAACTCGTATGTCGAACCAGGCCATCCCGGTGCCGACGGGTAGATAGCAGTAACGTTGCGCGCGGCGCGCTGTGCGGCTTGCCAGTCGGCACTATCGAGGTCGCTGGCCGCAGGACTGCTCGCAGCGAGCCTGAGTTTATTTCCTTCAACCTGAAGCACGACCGCGCGACCTGCGGCAACTTTTGCGGCCTCGGATGCCAAAGCCGTTGCAACGTCGGAGAAACTCGCAGCTCGGGAAAGGGCTTCTGCAAAGCCACCGAGTGACAGTAACGCTATTGCATGGCGGCGTGCGCGCTCCGCAATTTCCCGCATGTGCCCGGCCAAGCTGCCCGTGATGAGTGCAACAGCGAAGAAAACCAAAAGCGCAAAGAGATCGCGCGGATCGGAAATTGTGAATGTGTAAGTTGGTGGAACGAAGAAGAAATTGAAGGCAAAAAACGCAAGCGTTGCCGAAGTCAGCCCCGTCGCGATGCCAAAGCCAACCGCCCCGCCGACAATGACGAGGATGTACAGAAGCGTCGTGCCCTGTGCCGGCAACCACGGTGAGACGAGCAGCCCCGCCACTGTTGCTCCGGCCGTCAAGAAAGCGCCAAACAGAACTGCGTTTAGGCCTGTGATCTGGGCCGGCAAACGGTCCCACACGTCGCGAGGGGGCTTCGTCGCGCTACCGGACATGACTACAGGTGCTCCTAATATGAGATGCCTAAAGTAGTCGAACAAACGTCAACTCGAAAGGTTCTTTATGCTTTCCTTATACGGGCCGCGTCCACGGCATATGGAAATCTAACGCGGAAGCTTCCTATTCCTCGCTTAACACCGGTTCGCTAGCGAGGATCAGAACATGACGACGTCTGTCAGCACTGTGGAAACCAGCTCTCCCGCCGATGGATCGCCGGCGCGCAAAGCCAGTATCTGGACATTGACGCTGGGTGCAATTGGCGTCGTCTATGGCGATATCGGAACCAGCCCACTGTATGCCATGAAGGAATCGCTGAATGCCGCGCGTGAAGGCGCGGAACCGACCGCTGCGATGATTACCGGCGTATTATCTCTGATGCTGTGGGCGCTCATTGTTATTGTCACGATTAAGTACGTTCTGGTGATGTTGCGCGCAGACAATGACGGCGAAGGCGGCACCCTGAGTCTCATGGCGTTAGCCGAGCGGTCGCTTGGCAAGGGGACTTGGTACATTCCTATCCTCGGAATGGCCGGCGCGGCATTGTTCTACGGCGACGCAATGATTACCCCGGCGATCTCAGTGCTGTCCGCAGTGGAAGGACTTGAGCTCATTACCCCGGCGTTCACGCCCTTCGTTCTCCCGATCAGCTTGGCGATTATCGTGGCAATCTTCAGCGTGCAAAGCCGGGGTACGGCGAGCGTAGCAAAATGGTTTGGCCCCATCATCGTCGTGTGGTTCTTCGTATTGGCGATCGGCGGCATATCGGCCATCATAGAACGTCCTTCGATCCTCACCGCTCTCAATCCGCTCCTTGGTGCAGAGTTTCTAATGACGCATGGCATGGCGGGACTATTAGCACTTGGAGCCGTGTTCCTCGCTGTGACCGGCGCTGAAGCGCTCTACGCCGATTTGGGCCACTTCGGACGCAAGCCCATTCAGAACGCGTGGCTCTACTTTGTATTTCCCGCGCTCGCTTTGAACTATCTTGGTCAGGGCGCATTGCTTATCAATAGCCCAATGGCCATCGAGAACCCCTTCTACCGGCTCTATCCGGAATGGGCGTTGTTGCCGATGGTCTTACTCGCATCTATGGCAACGATCATTGCAAGTCAGGCCGTCATCACGGGTGCCTATTCGATCACCCAACAAGCGATCCAACTGGGACTGCTGCCGCGCCTCGACATCCGCCGCACATCCGAAACGGAGAAGGGACAAATTTATATGCCGGCTGTGAATTGGCTGCTGATGATTGCTGTGGTGTTTCTGGCGGCCAGCTTCCGAAACTCGAGTGCACTCGCATCGGCCTATGGGATTGCTGTAACAGGAACTATGGTTGTCACGGTCATTCTAGCGGCAATCGTCGCGCGGCACTACTGGCGTTGGCCGGTTTGGAAGACCGCGCTTGTCATGGGTCCGTTCTTCATAGTCGACACGATCTTCCTTGGCGCAAATGCTTTGAAGCTCATGGCTGGCGGCTGGTTGCCGTTGCTCGTCGGCGGAGTGCTGCTCGCAGTGATGATAACCTGGCAGCGGGGCACGGCACTCTTAAAGGATAAATTGCGCCGCGAAGAACTGGCTGTTGGAGAATACCTCGCGATACTGCGCGGAAAGTCGCTGGAGCAAGTGGCGGGCACGGCCGTCTTTCTCACCGGACAGCCAGATGCAATTCCGACCGCGATGATGCACAACATCAAGCACAATAAAGTCCTGCATAAACGCAACATCTCCGTCTGCATCAAGCCCGCCGACACGCCGCGTGTTGCAGAAGCCGAGCGGAGTGAGGTGCACAAAGTGGCCGAAAGGTTTTATGTCGTCACGCTGCGCTTTGGATATATGGAAGAGCCGGATGTTCCACGCGCACTTCAAAGACGCCGGCTCGGCCTCGACCTCAAACCCCTTGAAACATCTTATTATCTCTCGAGACGTGCGCTGAGACCCGCAACACGGTCCGAGATGCCCCACTGGCAAAGCCGGCTTTTCATATGGCTTGCGCGGCACGCAAGCGACGCATCGCAATACTTTAGAATCCCGACCGACCGGGCAATTGAGATTGGGACGCAGGTGACGATCTAAGCCGGCTATTGCCCCGTCACGTCAGGGACGCGACGTCCGCCGCAAGCGTTTTGCGGAAGTGGGGCGCAGAAGAGGCGCGCGCAGAGCCGGTTTTGTCCGCGACGGGCTTAGCCGGATTGATCCCTTAGCCAGCTTGATCCCTCAGCCAGCTTGATCACTGAGCCGCGCCAAGGCCTCATCCCGGCCAAGCACCTGAAGAACATCGAAAACAGGCGGCGAGACCGAGCGGCCGGTCAGCGCCGCGCGCAGGGGTTGCGCGACTTTGCCAAGTTTGGCGCCGGTTTCCTCGGCATAGGCTTTGACGAGGGCTTCGAGCGCTGCGGCGGTCCAATCGGGTGCCGACGACAAGCGCGGCAGCAGCGCTTGCAGCGTCGCCTTGGCCTCGGCGTCGATGAGCTTTGCGGCTTTGTCGTCGAGTTTCAAGGGACGCTCGGCGGCGATGAAGAGTGCGCCACCTATCAACTCGGCCAAGGTCTTGGCGCGATCTTTGAGGGACGGCAAGGCAGCGGCAACTTTGTCCCAGCCCTTCGCGGCGAAGATGCTGGCGAGTTCGGTTCCGGTCGTGATGTGTGGCAGCTGCGACTTCACTTCCGTCCCGAGCGCGACGTCAGAGCGCGGCGGCGCCTTTGGATCGAGTGGAAGGGCCAGGAGGTCTGCGAAGTTCAAATGCGGCAGCATGTTTTGGATGCGCGCGAGGAGTTCTTGCTGTCCTGTCTGGCGAATGTAGTGGCCATTCAAATCGTCGAGCTTTTTGAAATCGAAGCGTGATGCGCTCTTGTTAATGTCGTCGATGTCGAACCATGCGATGAGCTGCTCAGGCGAAATAATTTCATCATCGCCATGGCTCCATCCAAGGCGCACAAGATAGTTGCGCAACGCGATCGGAAGATAGCCCATTGAGCGATAGTCCTCGACGCCTTGGGCTCCGTGGCGTTTGGAGAGCTTAGCGCCATCCGCTCCGTGGATGAGGGGCACGTGCGCGAACTCGGGCACATCCCAATCCATGCCTTCATAAATTTGCGTCTGCCGCGCGGCATTGGTTAGGTGATCAACGCCGCGAATGACGTGGGTGATGCCCATGTCGTGATCGTCGACGACGACGGCGAGATTGTATGTCGGGTTGCCGTCGGAACGCAGGATGATGAGATCGTCGAGGTCCTTGTTTGGGAACGTGACGCGCCCTTGCACGTGATCGGTGACAACAGTTTCACCTTCGCGTGGCGCCTTGAGGCGCACGGTTGGCTTGACATCTTTGGGTGCCTCCTTCGGGTCCCGGTCGCGCCAGGGAGAAAGGTAAATCTGCGGGCGGCCTTCGGCTTTCGCGGCTTCTCGCGCGGCATCAATCTCGGCGGGCGACGCGTAACAGTGATAGGCGGCGCCGCGCTTGAGTAACTCGGCCGCAACCTCGCGATGGCGGTCCGCGCGGGCAAACTGCGAGACTGCGTCGCCCTCCCAGTCGAGTCCCAGCCATTTGAGACCGTCGAGGATGGCAGCGACAGCGGCTTCGTTATTCCGCTCGCGGTCCGTATCCTCGATACGCAACAGAAAACGGCCGTTGCGGCCTTTGGCGTAGAGCCAGTTGAACAGCGCTGTGCGGGCGCCGCCGATGTGGAGGTAGCCGGTGGGGGAGGGGGCGAAGCGCACGACGGGCGCGCATTGGGGCGAGCTCGGGGGCGCGCTTTTCTTGGTCTCAGTCATCGGACCTTTTTTTCTCTTCTCGACGATGCAGGAATGATTGATCCCGTGTAGCATGGGGAGAGAGCCAAACGGAAGGGGCGGCTCCGAGGGCTGCGGCGGCATGACTTACGGCGAGACAGATCGCGGAATGGGACGCGAGTCCGGTGACGATTGGATCGGCGCGGGCCCACCGGTCTCTGCCCCATCTCATTGGCGCGTGGCAGTAGAAGAAGAGCGGACGCGCTTTTTTCTGTGGGCGCCAGTTGCGCTGGGTTTGGGCGTTGCCTGCTATTTTTCCATGACATCGGAACCGGGAAATGTGACAGCCTTGGCGCTGCTTCTAGCGGCCGTGGTTATTAAGGTTTCGCTGCCGCGAGCAACGTTGACGGCTGCGATAGCCACTGGTGCAATTCTGGCCGCACTGGGTTTTATGTCTGCCAAAGCGCGCGTCGAATGGGTGCGCGCGCCCGTGCTCGAAAAAATCCTGATCAATGTAGCGGTGACGGGGCGCATTGAGCGAATTGAGCCCAAAGCAACGCGCGGCGAGCGCTTGACGATAGCGGTGGAAACGCTCGGCGAGTTAGACGCAACGCTCAGGCCCGAGCGTGTGCGTGTGCGCACCATGAAAGCAGCCGGGGCACTGAAGCCTGGTGATCGCGTCAGTTTCAGAGCGACGTTATCGCCGCCGGCAAAACCCGCGTTGCCCGGGGGATTTGATTTTGCGCGCACGGCTTGGTTCGAGCGGCTGGGCGGCGTTGGCTACACGTTTTCCGCCATCAAAATCGAGCCGCGCAACTCTGCAAAATCTTGGGGGCAAGAGTATCAACTCGGCATCGAAGCTATTCGCCAGTCGATCGGCGCCAGGGTTCGCCTGGGCCTGCCGGGCGAAACGGGATCAATCGCCACGGCGCTCATCACGGGCGAGCGCGGCGGCATCTCGCAACAAACCAATGATGCGTTCCGGGGTTCCGGCCTCTTCCATATCCTGTCGATTTCCGGGCTGCATATGGTGGTGATGGCGGGCGCTGTGTTCTTCTCAGTGCGTTTAATGCTGGCGTTGATCCCTCACTGGCGTTGCGCTTCGACATTCGCAAATGGGCAGCACTGGCGGGCATGATTGGCGCGCTTGCCTATCTCGCGATTTCGGGCGGCGCATTTGCGACCGTGCGCAGCGCCATTACTATTCTCATCATGTTTGCGGCGATACTGATAGGCCGGCCGGCAATTGCGTTGCGCAACGTGGCGATTGCCGCGTTTGTCATTTTGCTCATTTTTCCCGAGAGCCTCTTCGACGCCGGATTTCAAATGTCGTTTGCCGCGGTGACGGGGCTCGTTGCAACTTATGAAGCTGTGCGACGGCGTTTCGGTCAGCGCGGCGAGCGCCACCCGGTTTTGAAGGCGGGCATGTTTTTCGGCGGTATTGTCTTGTCGACACTGGTGGCGAGTGCGGCAGTCGCGCCCTTCGCGGCCTATCATTTTCATCAGAGTCAGCAATACGCGGTGATTGCCAACTTGCTGGCAATTCCGGTCTGCAACTTCATCGTTATGCCGGCGGCGCTCGCAGCATTGGCACTCATGCCACTCGGGCTTGAAGGCCTTGCATTGTGGCCGATGGGTAAGGGCATCGAGATCATGACGTGGTGCGCGTCGAAAGTTGCTGCCCTTCCCGGCGCGACGGGGCACATTCCTGCGATCCCCCCGCTGGCTTTTGTCCTCTTCATTATTGGCGGGCTGTGGCTGGCGTTGTGGCAGGGGCGGCAACGCATGCTCGGTGTTGCGGTCGCACTTGCGGGGCTAGCACTTGCGCCAACACTTCCCCGGCCGGATGCTCTGGTTGCGCGCGGCGGGGAGCTGGTCGCGGTGCGCGTGGCCGATGGGCTGTTGTCGGCTCTTCCTGCGCGGCAATCTAAGTTCGAACTCGAGCGTTGGCTCGAGCATGACGGCGACTCGCGCAACGCCGGGGACGCCTCGAAGGCGCGTGGCTTCGCGTGCGATGAAGTCGGGTGTGTGACGCGCGTCAAAGGTGTGGTGCTGGCGGTGGCGCGGCATCCATCAGCCATTGGAGACGATTGCGCAAAAGCGCAGGTGCTGGTGCTCGATGTTCCGCGGCCGAAGGGGTGCGAGGGAGCACAAACCATTATCGATTTCTTCGATATCTGGCGCAATGGCACACACGCGCTTTATATCGAACCGGGCGCGGAAGGGGCAGGCCCGCACGTGCGTATTGAAACGGTTGCGGCTCATCGGGGCGACAGGCCGTGGTCGCACGTCCCGGAGAGAAAAAGAGAACGCCGGTTGCCGGAGCCGCGCGTTGTTGCGCAAGATTTTCGTTCCGCACCACCTGACGCGGAGACCCTCCCTGGTTTTGCGACACGGCCCGAGTGGCTTCAGCCCCTCCCGCCGCGCCCTGAAGTGGAGGACGGCGAGGAGGGGGATGAGGAACCGTCAGGCGATCAGTAACGCCGCAGCAGGCCAACAAGCCGGCCCTGGATATCGACCTGATCGGGCCCAAAAATACGCGTCTTGAATTCGGGGTTCGCGGCTTCGAGCGCGATGGTCGAGCCCTTCTTGCGCAGGCGCTTCAAGGTCGCTTCTTCTTTTTCGACCAGCGCAACGACGATATCGCCGTTCTCGGCGGAATCGCAGCGCCGGATGATGACGGTATCGCCGTCATGGATGCCCGCTTCAATCATGCTGTCGCCTTTGACTTCCAAAGCGAAGTGCTCGCCGTTGGTCAACAGATCGGGCGGGCAGGCGATATCGTGGGTGTGGTTTTGAATAGCGCTGATGGGCGTACCTGCCGCAATGCGCCCCATGACCGGCACTGAGACAGTGCGCGCGTCGATGATATGCGAGGGTGGAGGCGAGAGGCTGTTTCTGGGCGGGCCAGAACCCTCAATGACACTCGGCTGGAAACCGCCCCGTTTATTTGCCATCGCGGGTTCGTTCTCGGGCAGCTTGATGACTTCAATGGCGCGTGCGCGGTGTGGCAGGCGGCGGATAAAGCCGCGCTCAACAAGCGCCGTGATCAGGCGGTGAATGCCGGACTTCGACTTCAAGTCGAGTGCGTCTTTCATCTCGTCGAAAGACGGTGGCACGCCGCGTTCCTGCATCCGTTCGTGGATGAAAAGGAGCAGCTCTTTCTGTTTCTCGGTCAGCATGCGGTGTTCCTATTGAGGCGCGGGGCTCGTCGTCAAAGACCTGCGCGGCGGCATCAACTCCGGCTCAAGCTCCGGTCTTGGAGCAGACTGCCGGTACAAATCATAAACGTACCCTACACGTTCTCAAATCGTTCCGCAAGGGGGGGGGTGGCAGGGGGCAGTAGGCAACCGGCAACAGGCATGGGGGCAGGAGGTAATGGGCAATAGGCAATAGGCAACAGGCAGGAGGCAATGGGCAACAGGGTGTAGGCAATGGGCAATCGGATTGATCGTTGAGGGGGACCGCTGCCGCGCAGGAGGGCTCGGCCTCGACCACCGGTTTGGCGCGAAGGGCGCGACGAGAATGTGACCTCGCGCAGCTACGATCTCGCGGAATCGATGGGTGTGGGGAGCAATGGACCGGCTTCGCAGATGCGAGGCTGGACGCGTGGGGTTTCAGCGTACGCGGCGAAAGTTTCATTGCAAAGTGTCTGTACAGAAGGAATGCGCCGCGCAATAGTTAACGCGGGCTGAGGGTGCGGTGCCGGGCGGCGAGTTTCGGTACTTCGAACGTCAATCCCGGCGCGACTTGGCGCGCGCGGCCAGTGTGTCGTTGTGTTTGTGGCGTTGAGTGGGGGAGTGGGCGGGGATGGAGTGGCTGACCGATATTGGCCTTGACTCACAAGTTGTGATTCATTGGCAGGTTTTATTCGATCCAATTGCACAGCATGGCCGCATTGCGAAGGGCATAGTGCAATCGTGGCGAGATGCACTCGATCCTTTCATCTGGCTTGTGGGGTCGCTTCTTGCGCTCATACCAGGAAGTTTCGCCGCCTACCGCTGGTGGTTCTATTCCAAGTACCGACTTCCCCTAAGACTTGAAGAATTATTGAATCAGCAGGCGGTCCAAGTCAAAGAGGCTCGTGACGCACTTTTGAGCGCCATAGAAGTGCCAAACGCTGCCCGGGTTCGCGTTACCCCACCACTGTTCACGGTTCCAGCGCTTCAACATTCAATTCGCAATCTGAGCTGGGGTGGTTGGTCTTCGCCTTTTTTGTTTTCATCGGCTGAGAGTGAGATGAATGATGCGCTGGGAGAACTCAATCAAAAGCTAGTATTCTGTGAAAAGCGTAGACGAGATTGCATCACTCAACAAGCGACCGCCTATCTCGTGAAAGGTGCAATTGCAGCGGCGCGTGCAACACGCCTGGGTAACGACACAAGTGAAGCTGCGAGAGAAAATCGGAACGCACTTGACTACTTTCTGAGGGCTTTCAGCCTCAATGAGAGCGATCTGGAAGCACTTCAATACGTTGCTCACCAGCATCGCGTTTTGAAAGAGGATGACCTAGCTTTCAATGCGTTCGAGAGGCTGGCGGAAAAGACGGTCAATGGCGATTCTGAAACGAAATTGATGAACTCTCGTGCAAATCGATACATGGCTGAGATTTGCGAGAAGCAGTTTGAAGAAACTCGAATTAGTGTGCGCCTCAAAGAAGCCGGAACCTATCTCGATGCAGCCTTGGAATCACTCCCAGATGTTGCCAAGGGGCAGATTGATAGCGCCGCGATCTACGAAGTTTTTGGTAGGGTAAAAGAGAAAGAGGGGGCCCGCAAGAAGCCTGCAGAATATTACAGCAAGGCACTCTCGATCTATAGCGAACTCAAGAACAGAGACCCCAGTGATTCAGAGGCGGCGGCTGGATTTGATCGCGTAGACCAAAGGCTGAGAGAGTTCCTGGCACGCCAAGCTGCTGCACAAGCGCAGTCGGCGACTGTCTCACCGTAATGCTGAGCTTATGGCTGGAAGAGATGCAGGAGGGCCCCCATGCCCCACGCCATCCCGCACGCCATGAGGGCGTGGCCGGCGCTTTGCCATGCGGCCATGTTCAAGACGTGGCTGGCGCCAATCGCGGCGAAGCGCGACGAGAGTTTGCGCTGCTCGCTGAGCGAAATTGAAAACAAAACGGCAGCGCCCGGAAGCACGGCCCAAACCGGCGCACCGAACAGCGCGGCAATCGCGGTGAAGAGTATGGCGAGATAAGCGATCATCGAATCAGTCCCCCGTGGGGATTGACTACCTCACAAGCCTCTGCGGCGCGAAAGCTTCGCGCCGCGAATGTGTGTGGATGAGTCGTGCTGTGCGGCCTCACACTTGTGGATGTGGTGCACGTGCGCCGCACCTGCAAGTTCTATAGCGGAAAATATCCAGCAATTTGAACGCAGCCTGCGGCGCGAACGTTCGCGCCGCAGTTGTTGGACGGATGGCCAAGTTCCGGGAAGCGCAACTGCGTTGCAACGAAAGAAAGGCCGCCCCCACGCATCACCCCATCGCCAGCAGCTTGCCTTCAATCTGCACGCGGCAACTATCGAGATTGTACAAGATCTCGTCGACCTCGTGGACCTGCGCTTCGATCTCGGCGAGGGTGCGTTTTGGTTTGATGGCGCGCGCTTTGCCGAACAAGCGGGACAGTCTTGCAAACAATCCTGGTGACTTCTTGCGCGCGGGCGACCCTTCGGCTTTCTCAGCCGCCGCCTTGGCTTGCTTTTGCTGATAAACAAGCGCCCGCCGCTTCAGCGCGTACTCGCTTTTCTTTTGTTTGATTTCCTTGAGCGCGGTTTTGCCATCGGCCGCGTTCGCGACGGCCGCGTGCACCTCGGTGCCAGCAATGGATATGAACCGCGTGGGTGATAGGCGCATGCGGAGAAGTGCTCCCTCTGTGCCGCAAGGAACAGCCACCGCGCGGCGCTCATGTCAAGATGTTCGCCAAGTGACTCTTGTGACTCCCGAGGAGGACGGCTGTGACCCGCTGCTTAAAAGGGCTCAGAAGCGCCGCAATGCTGATCCTGGCATCTGCAACGGCGAGCCTTGCCGAACCCGCGCTCGCCCCTCCGGCTGCTCAAACCCTGAAAGAGCATACTAAGACTGCCCAAGATTTGGTGGACATTTTCGTAAAGGCCATCGCCAAGGCCGATTGGGTTGGCGCACACGCCGTGCTGGCTCCGGAAGTGCAGACCAAGATTCCGCTCGGCCAATTCTCAAAGAGCTATGACTCGCTCCACCGCTCGGGCATGAAAAGCGTGACTTGGGGTAAATCCCTTTTGAAGAGGTACGGCAATGATCAAATCACCGCCGAACTCGATGCAGTGGTCACAACCATTGGCGCAGGACTTGTTGATGTCTCGATTGAGGCAATCAATAGGGGCGGTATATGGAGAATTTTATTTTTCAAATTTAAGAGCCGTCCGGGCACAGTGCCCACGGCGCCCGGGCCCGCGGGCAAGTAGTGTTCTGAGTGCACCGCTTACGTTAGATAATGGCGCAGCATAATCGTTCCGCAAGGAACAGCCACTTGGTAAACGCGGTGTCAAAGTGACTTCGATCGCAATTTTTCCGGAGGCTTTTATGATCAGTCATTGTAAGCGGATTTGTTCAGCCGTGATAGGGCTCATGGTTTTGGCCGTGATTGGATTGACGGCGCCGGCCGCGCCAGGGGCGACACCCGCAGTCTACACGACGGCAGGGAAGTAGGTGCAATTCAGAAATCGAGATTGAGCACGCTGACGCTGGCACCCTCTGGGAGTGCCGGCGTGTTGGCTGGAATGACGATTAGGCAATCGGCTTCTGCGAGCGCGCCAACAAGAGCGCTGTCCTGATTGGGCAGTGGTGTCACGCGCGGAGGGGTGGTTGACGCGTCGAGGCGGCCGCGCATGTAATGGTCGCGCGGGCCGTTCGCAGCCAAGGGTGCGGCCAGGCGCGCCGTGATGGGCCGAAGGGTATCGGCGCGGCCGAGAAGTTTAACGATAAGCGGCACGAGAAAGACGCGTGCGCCGATCATGGCGGAGACGGGATTTCCGGGCAGTCCCAAGATGCGCATGCCTGCGCGCCGTCCGAAGAACATTGGCTTCCCCGGCCGCATGGCGATCTTGTAGAAATCGAGTTTGGCACCGGCGGATTCTAGCGCGGGACGGACGAGATCGTGATCGCCAACAGAAGCGCCGCCCGTGGTGACGAGGATATCGGCGCCGTGCGCATCGGCGATTTTTTTTGCGAGATCTTCTGGTTCGTCGCGGGCGATGCCGATAATTTTTGCTTCGCCGCCTGCGGCTTCGATAAGTGCTGCAAGGCCGTAGCTGTTGGAGGCAACGATTTGCCCGGCTTGCGGGCGGTCGCACGGCTCAACAAGCTCGTCGCCGGTAGCGAGGATGGCGACGAGTGGGCGGCGGATGCACGCGAGCATGGCGTGGCCGGCGCTCGCCGCAAGGAGGATGTGACGTGCGGTGAGGCGTGTGCCCGCTTGAAGTACGATGTCACCTTCGTGGAAGTCTTGGCCGCGCGAGCGGATGTTGACACCTTTCGCTGTCGCGGCGTTGATCTGGATTCGTGTTCCTGAAGCACTGACGTCTTCCTGGATGACGACCGTGTCGGCGCCGTCGGGAACAGGCGCGCCGGTGAAGATGCGCACCGCGTCGCCGTGGCGGACGCTGCCCGCGAATGGCCATCCGGCGGCACTTTCGCCGGTCAATTTGAGATCGCAAGGAATGCTGGCGATGTCGCTCGCGCGGACCGCGTAGCCGTCCATCGAGGAGGAATCGAAGGGAGGGTGCGTCAGCGCCGCCGCGAGATCGTGCGCCAGCGTGCGCCCTGCGGCCTGAAGCAGGGGGACCTGTTCGGGCTGAAGGGGCGTTGCGCCATCGAGCACGCGCGCGAGCGCATCAGCCACGGGCATGAGGGAGGATTTGGCGGGCGCTTGGGCGGCGGTTTTCAAATTGGTCATGGCCCCAATGCTACAGGCTGGCACGCGCTGATGCCAGCAGGGGCGGCACGAAAGTTTAAGCGGTACCAGTCCGCTCGACCCGCTCTATAGCCGGGAATTCGCTCTGTGGAGCGCCGCCCCGCGGTTCGCAGCATCGGTCGATGGCCAGCCAGACCTCGCGCACGGCCTCGTCCTGGAGCGCATCGTTGAGGCCGCCCTCGCGCCAGTCGAAGAGTTCGAGCATGACGTTGCCGTCGCTATCGTGGCGGATGAGGCGGATGGGATCTTGGCCCTCGGCAAAGCCAGCTTGCGAAATAATCTGCCAATGGCGCTCGAGCAGGCCGTTGAGTTCGGCTTCGGCGCCCGCGCGCACGCGGAAGGTGGCAAGCACAGTGTGGGTCATGAATGCACCGGCAGATGAATGAAATATTTTGCGATAAAATGCGTACGAACAGGCTCCACCAATTTATCCGTACAATTCCGACCGGACAATGACAGACGTGCGACCGGACACAATTTTCCGCTCCTCCGCATGCGCCGAATTGGCCCGGCATTTTTCACGGTATTTACAGGGAGTTGACGCAGATCAAGGCCACGTGGCGCCTGAGCGTCCAGTCTTCAACCAGCCGGAGTATATTTGAATCGATAGGTGGAGTGCGCCCAGATGAAAGATCCCCAGAACGATCACACGACCTGGGTTCTGATTGCGAACGGCGCGCGTGGACGGCTGTTATCTGCTGAAGGCCACGGCAAGGCGTTACGCGTCATCGAGTTGCGTGAGTTTGCCGCCAGTCATGAGCCCAATCGCGACTTGGGCCGGGACAGGCCTGCGCGCGTTTTTGAATCGCACGGCGCGACGCGCCATGCCATCGAACCAAAGTCAGATGCGCATCGCGAACTGAAGCGCGACTTCGCGGCTGAGATTGCCGAGGCGCTTGACACCAGCCTCCTGCAAAAGAAATTCGGCCGGCTGGTCATTGCGGCGCCGCCTGTCACGCTTGGCGATCTGCGCAAAGCACTTTCGGAGGCTGTGCGTTTGAAGATCGTGGCCGAGATTGCGATGGATCTGACGAAGGTGCCCAATAGCGAGGTGCCACGTCACATTGAAGGCGTTGTTCGCGTTTGAGACGCAAAAAGCGCGGCAAAGCATAGCCCCACGGTCGCCCAACTTAGTTAGGAAATTGATCCAGAATAGGAGTGCCGCCATGAGTTTTAGGACCATATTGGTCAACCTCAACCACGAGGCCCGCGCCGAACAGTTGATCGCTGCTGCAGCGGCCGTTGCGCGCCCGGCAGAGGCGCACGTCGTGGGACTTTATGTCATGCCGCCGCTCTATGTGCCAAGCGACATCATGGTGCCGATGGGTGCCGGTTTCTACGAAGATCAAGTGGCGGACCACGAAGCGCAGGCAGAGCGCATCAAAACGATTTTCGAGCGGCTGACGAAGGGTGAGCCGTTCGTAGCGGAATGGCGCGTGCATGGAGATCCCCGAACCACTTACGATCCGATCGCCGACGGCGTAATCATTCAATCTCGCGCTGCGGAACTCGTCATCGTCAGTCAGGCCGCCGGCGACAGATGCCCGCCGATGCTGACCGACATTCCTGCGCGTGTCACCATGGAAAGCGGGCGACCGGTGCTCGTTGTGCCGGACAGTTGGCCCGCGCGCGAATATGGGCGGGACATTGCCGTGGCCTGGAACGATAGCCGCGAAGCCGCGCGCGCCACGTTCGACGCCATGCCGCTTTTGGAACGCGCCAAGAAAGTGCGATTGATCACTGTAGGTGAAATACATAACAGCGATGGGGTCAACATCATTGCCTCCGCAGAAGTTGCTGCAACGCTGGCACGCCATGGTCTTGAAGTGGAAGTCGAGACGGCTTCGCCGGACAGCCGCCATCCCGGAAGCGCTTTGCTCGCGCGCGTCGCGGCGGATGGTTCAGATATGCTGGTGATGGGCGCCTATGGTCACTCGCGCATGCGCGAATTCGTGCTTGGCGGCGCAACCCGGGACGTATTGAAAAACATGACCGTGCCGGTGCTGATGTCGCACTGACATATGGATCGGGATTGTGAGAGCCGCCATGACACTGAAAAGAATTCGCCTGGAGTTAGCGCGCGATCACGATTTTCCCGAAGGCAGCCGGGATCGCGGCTATGAGTTTGCGGCGCCCCTCGACAACGATGGGAGACTTGTCGCGGGTGAGTGGAAAAAAGATCGCGAACGCTGCCGCGTGAAGCGCTTCTGGCCGGGCGAGACGACGGAACTCGGGCGATTGGTGCATAAGCGTGGCGGCGCGTGGGCGTTCGATTATGATCCAACGCGCGAGAGCGATGACGAGACCGGCTTCAAGCTCAGCACGCACCGGTTTTTGCCAGGTGAGTACGTGTCGTTCAAGGAGCACGATGGGGTCATGCGCACGTTCCGCGTTGCAGCGGTGACGGATCTCGATTGATCCTCAGCGCTTGGCGGCGGGCGCGGCCTTAAAATGCCCGCTGCGGCCGCCGGTTTTTTCCATCAAGCGGATGTCGCGGATGATCATGCCTTTGTCGGCGGCTTTGAGCATGTCGTAGATGGTGAGGCACGCGACCGAGACGGCAGTTAAGGCTTCCATCTCGACGCCGGTCTGGCCTGAGACTTTGACTTCGGCGACGACAGCAATTCCTGTCGGGTTCTGCGAGGTGGTGAACTCGATCGTTGCTTTGGTGATCATGAGCGGATGGCAGAGCGGGATCAGCTCATGCGTTTTCTTCGCCGCCATGATGCCGGCGATGCGCGCGGTGGCTAACACGTCGCCCTTTTTGGCTTCGCCCGTCTCAACGAGGGCCAGTGTCTCGGCTTTCATCTTGACGAAGCCGGCCGCGCGTGCAGTGCGGTTCGTGACGTCCTTTTCCGACACGTCGACCATGCGGGCCGCGCCTTTATCGTCGAGATGGGAGAGTTTTTTGGTCATGACAGAAGCGCCTTCGTCGCCTTCGTCACATCGTCTTGGCGCATGAGGCTTTCGCCGACGAGGAAGGTATTGACGCCGGCTTTTGAAAGGCGGGCCAAGTCGGCGGGTGTGAAGATGCCGCTTTCGCCGATGACGATGCGATCCTTGGGAACTTTGGGTGCGAGCTGTTCTGTCGTCGCCAAGGTGACGTCGAAGGTTTTCAAATTGCGGTTGTTGATGCCGATCATGCGGCAATCGAGTTTCAAGGCGCGGTCGAGTTCAGCCCCATCGTGCACTTCGGCAATGGCGTCCATGCCCCAGTCTTTCGCGGCGCTGGCCAAATCGGCGGCGAGTGCGTCGTCGACCTCGGCGAGAATGATGAGGATGCAATCGGCGCCCCAGGCGCGCGCTTCGGCGACCTGATAGGTGTCGATCATGAAGTCCTTGCGCAGCACGGGGAGGCTGACGGCCGCGCGCGCGGCAACGAGATAGTCGGGTGCTCCTTGGAATGACGGTGTGTCGGTCAGGATCGAGAGACACGCCGCGCCGCCCGCTTCATAAGCGCGTGCGAGAGCGGGGGGATCGAAATCGGCGCGGATCAGGCCTTTCGACGGCGAAGCCTTTTTGATCTCGGCGATGAGGGCAGGCTTTTTCGCTTTCAGTTTTGCTTCGATAGCGCCTGCGAAAGGGCGAACCTTGGGCGCGCTGCGGGCATACTCCGCGATAACGCGCAGCGGCTTCAACGCTTTCGCGCGCGCCACTTCCTCGCGTTTGTAGGCTGTGATTTTTTCGAGGATGTCGGCCATGGGTCCTCTTTATCGGGAACTGTCTGGCCGTGGTAGGGCGGGCGAGGGATATGGTCAAGGGCTGCGTCCCCTCTCCCCGTTTTTGCACTTAACGGGGAGGGGGAACTCTAAACCTTCGGTGCGCCCGCTTGGCGCATTGGCTCGGCTTTTACGAAGGCGTCTTGGCTCATGATCGGGCCCATGATGCGTTGGATCGATGGGATGTCTGGGATGTCGATCTTGAAAATGGGTGCGACGGCCAAGAGGCTCGCGAGACAAATGTCGGCGTGGGAGACCGTATCGCCGTGGCAGTACCTGCCCGTCTCGGTTTCGCTGGCCAAGCGCTTCTCAACCGCTTGCAATCCCGTCGTCAGCCAGTTGGTCTGCCACGCGCGGAACATGTCGTCGTTGAACGCGGCATTGCCAACGAGATATTTTTTGACGCGGCCGGTGATCATCGGATGCGTGTCGGCGGCGAGCATTTGTGCGATTGAGCGCACGCGCGCGCGGCCCACGGCGTCTCCCGGCAGCAGCGCGGGCGTGGGCGCGACCTCTTCCAGATATTCGAGAATGGCGAGCGACTGCGTGATGGGCGCGCGTGAGGCGCCTTCGCGATCGATGAGGGCGGGGATAGCGCCGAGCGGATTGATCCTGAGGAACGCTTCGCCGCGCTGTTCGCCCGCGTCGAGATTGACGTTATGCTCGTCCCAGCTGAGGCCCTTCAGACCGAGCGCCACGCGCACGCGATACGTCGCCGCCGTGCGCCAGTAGGAATAAAGTTCGAAGCGGGGTGTGGCTGGCATGGTGCGTCCTTGGTGATGGCTGTGCGATCCACTAAGCGCCCAAATCCGGAGCTTGTCATCCCGGGCGAGCAGCGGCATGAAATGCCGCCGCGAAGACCCGGGACCTATCGTTGCATGCTTAAAAGCCTGGGTCCCGGGACTTCAAAATCGCGCGATCGCGATTTCTACGCCCGGGATGACATACTGGGGCGTTTTGGGTGCTGACCCGCCCAGCCGACCGGTGCTATAGGCGGGCAGCATCATACAACCCGAGATTCGCGATTTTGACCGAAGACACCGATACCGCCGCAACTTCGGCGGCCGCAGACGTTGCCATTGCAGCCCCCAAGGGCGGCGCCCCCAAGACGATCATGGAGCGCGAGATCGCGCGCCGGCGCACGTTCGCGATCATTTCGCATCCCGACGCCGGCAAGACGACGCTGACCGAAAAGCTGCTGCTGTTCGGCGGCGCCATTCAGCTCGCAGGCCAAGTCAAGGCGAAAGGGGACAAGAAGAACACACGCTCCGATTGGATGGCGATCGAGCGCGCGCGCGGCATTTCGGTCGTGACCTCGGTTATGACGTTTGAATACGGCGACACGGTTATGAACCTGCTCGATACGCCGGGCCACGAAGATTTCTCCGATCAGACCTATCGCACGCTGACGGCGGTCGATAGTGCCATCATGGTGATCGACGCCGCGAAAGGCATCGAAGCGCGCACGCGCAAACTGTTTGAAATCTGCCGCCTACGCGACATCCCGATCGTGACCTTCATCAACAAAATGGACCGCGAGGCGCGCGAGCCGCTGGAATTGCTCGACGAGATTTCGAATGTGCTTGCGCTCGACACCGCGCCGATGGTCTGGCCCATGGGATCGGGGCGCGATTTTAAAGGCACGTACGATCTCTACAAGCCGCGCGTCAACCAGATGGATACCGAAGCGCAGGACTTAGGCGATCTCTCAGGTCCCGACGATCCCGCAATCACCGAATTGATGGGCGAAGAGGCGGCCGCGCGCTGGCGCGAAGATGTCGATCTCGTGCAAGGGGCGTGCGGGCGTTTCGATCTTGAAGCCTTCCGGCATGGCACGCTGACGCCGGTTTACTTCGGTTCGGCGTTGAAGAATTTCGGCGTGAGGCAGATCCTCGACGCGTTCGTGAACTTCGCGCCGCCGCCGCGTGCGCAAAAGGCGGCAACGCGCATGATCGAGGCCAATGAACCCGCCATGACGGGCATCGTGTTTAAGATCCAGGCGAACATGGACCCGAACCACCGCGACCGTATCGCCTTTATGCGCGTGACGAGCGGCAAACTTTCGCGCGGCATGAAGGCGAAGGTTTCGCGCTCGGGAAAAATCGTCGCGCTGCAATCGCCGCAGTTCTTTTTTGCCCAGGACCGCTCGATTGCGGAAGAGGCCTATGCGGGCGACATCGTCGGCATTCCCAATCGCGGGCTTCTTCGCATTGGCGACGCGCTGACCGAAGGCGAGGATATCTCGTTTCTCGGCATTCCGAGCTTTGCGCCGGAAATTCTGCGCCGCGTGCGACTTGAAGATGCGATCCGGGCGCGCAAATTGAAGGAAGCGCTGCAGGAGATGTCGGAAGAAGGCGTGGTGCAGATTTTCACGCCCATTGAAGGCACGCAGCCCATTGTCGGCGTCATCGGCGCGCTGCAGCTCGACGTTTTGGCCGAGCGCTTGAAGAACGAATATGGATTGCCGATCGCGTTCGAGCAGGCGCCGTGCGACGTCGCGCGCTGGATGAGTGCGGACGATCCCAAAGTGCTTGAAGCGTTTGCCGCCAAGAACCGCTCGAAGATGGCGCAAGATCAGGACGGCGATCTGGTCTATCTCGCGGAGAGTGCGTTCTCGCTGCGCTGGGCGGCGGAGCGCAACCCCGAGATCACGTTTACGGACGTGAAGACGATGCGGGTGGGGTAAGGGCGGTTGCTTCGTTTCAACCCCAGCTCTTGGCGGGTTTGAGGGTGGCGAGGAAAGTTTCGGCGCTGGATTTGATGCGCTGTCTCTCGGCGTCGTCGAATTTTTCATAGGTGCGGTACATCTGCGCCATGCGCGGTGAGCCGTCGAGTTTGCGCTGGTGGCGGGCTAGGAAGTTCCAGTAGAGCGCGTTGAAGGGGCAGGCATCAGGCCCCGTGCGCTCTTTGACGTTGAAGCGGCATGAGCCGCAGTAGTCCGACATGCGGTCGATGTAGGCGCCGGACGCAACATAAGGCTTCGACGCGAGAATACCGCCGTCCGCGAACTGGCTCATGCCAATCGTATTGGGAAGTTCGACCCACTCGTAGGCGTCGGCATAGACGATCAAGTACCATTCGTGCAGCTCTTGCGGCGAGACGCCCGCGAGCAGCGCGAAGTTGCCCGTCACCATGAGCCGCTGAATGTGATGCGCGTAGGCCTCTTCTTTCGTTTGCGTGATGGCCGCGCTGAGGCACGCCATGTCCGTTTCGCCCGTCCAATAAAAATCGGGGAGCGGGCGCGTGTGGTTGAAGAAGTTTTCGTTGGCATAGCCCGGCATTTTCAACCAGTAGATGCCGCGCACATATTCCCGCCAGCCGATGATCTGGCGGATGAAGCCCTCGGCGGCGTTCAACGGCACGGAGCCTGCGCGATAAGCGGCCTCCGCCTTGCGGCAGATGTCGAGCGCGTCGAGCAGCCCGCAGTTCAGGTACATCGACAGCACGGAGTGGTAGAGGAATTTTTCGCTTTTGAGCATCGCGTCCTGGAAATCGCCGAAGCGGGGCAGCGCGTGCGCAACGAAGTGGCTAAGCGCCTTTTCGGCTTCCTTTCGTGTGGTCGCAAACCAAAAAGGTTCGAGATCGCCGAAGTGGTGCGGGAACGATTTCGCGACGAGATCGAGCACGGTGCGGGTTGTCTTGTCCGGCTTGACGCGATGGGGCGCCGGCATAAAGAGATCGGCTTTCGCGGGCTTCCTGTTCTCCTTGTCGAAGTTCCATTTGCCGCCCTCGGGCTCGTTGCCGTTCATGAGCAGGCCGGTCTTGCGGCGCATTTCGCGGTAGAAGTATTCCATGCGCAGTTCTTTGCGGCCCTTGGCCCAAGCCCCGAACTCTTCGCCGGAGCAGATGAAGCGCGCATCGGGACGGATTTCGAACGGCACGCCGAAGCGGCTTTGCCAGGTCTTCATATCGTCGAGCACGCGCCATTCGCCGGGCTCGGTGACGATGAAACGTTGCGGCTTGTAAATCTGGACGGCGCGCTCCACTTCGCCCGCGAAACTGCCGCGATTTTCCGTCGCAATCGAAGGTTCGATAATCGACGCGCCAGCCGAGGGTTCGCGAGTTCGTCCGCGAAGTGGCGCATGGCGGAGAACAGAAACGCGATTTTTTTCTTGTGGTGCGGGACGTAGGTGGCTTCGGCATTGACCTCGCACATGAGGATCAGGTCGCGTCCGGGATCGGCGCCATTGAGGCTCGAGATCGCGGGCGTCAGCTGATCGCCCAGAATCAGGATGACGTTTCGAGCGGGCGCGTTTTTAGTGATTGTCATGCGTTCCGCTACGGGGATACGCCCCTCAGCGGATCATAGGCAGGGCGTTCGCATCAACGCGCCCACGGCAAGCGACGCCCTGTAAACTGCGGGGCAGGGAGCCGTGGCACCACACTCTTAACCCGAAACGGCGCGTGTCCAGGCCGGTCACGCAGCCTCGTTCGTGACCGCAATAAGCTTATCGAGAGCCAGGCTCGCCGCGCCGCTGTCGATGGATTGCGGCCGCGCGGGCGACGCCCATTTCGAGGCCGTCGGCTTTGCCAGCGACGATGAGCGCGGCGGCGGTATTGAACAGCACGATGTCGCGATAAGGGCCGGTTTCGCCAAGCAGGAGCGCGCGCAGTTTTGCGGCATTGGTTTGCGGGTCGCCGCCTTTGAGGTCGGCGAGCGTGGCGCGCTTGAGCCCTGCGTCTTCCGGCGTCACTTCGAAAACGGTGATGTCGCCTTTGTGAAGTTCTGCGACGGTTGACGAGCCAGTCGTCGTCAACTCGTCCATGCCGTCGGCGCCGTGCACGATCCAGGCATGTGTCGAGCCGAGAGACTTTAAGGCTTCGGCCATGGGCTCGAGCCATTTCCTGTCGTAGACGCCCAAGACTTGCCGCTTGACGCCGGCCGGATTGCACAAGGGCCCGAGCAGATTGAAGAGCGAGCGGATGCCGAGATCGGCGCGGATCGGCGCCCACTGTTTCATGGCGGCGTGATGCATCGGCGCCCACAAGAAGCCGACGCCGGCGCTGTTGATGGCGCGCGAGACGACGATGGGCGCAACGTCGATTTTGACGCCGAGGGCTTGCAGAACGTCGGACGCGCCGGAAAGCGATGAGACCGAGCGGTTGCCGTGTTTTGCGACCGGGACGCCCGCCCCGGCCGCCACGATGGCAGCTGCGGTTGAGACGTTATAGGTGCCATGGCTGTCCCCGCCCGTGCCAACGATGTCGATGGCGTTCGGTGGCGCTTCTGCTGGCGTCATGCGGGCGCGCAGGAATTTGGCGGCGCCTGAGATTTCGGGAACCGTTTCGCCGCGCACGCGCAAGCCCATCAGAAACGCGCCCATCTGCACGGGCGTCGCGACGCCGGACATCAAGAGATCGAGCGCGTCTTCCATCTCTGCTGACGACAATGTTTTGCCGTCGGCGATGGCGTTGAGGAGTTTTTTGAGTTTGTTTGCGGGCATCAGATTTTGGGCCTATGCCGCTTGTCTGCGCTTCGGCTTGAAGCCGGCGAGTTCGAGGAAGTTGGCGAGAAGGGCGTGGCCTTGTTCCGACGCTATGCTCTCGGGATGGAACTGCACGCCGTGCACGGGATGCGTCTTATGCTGCAGGCCCATGATGATGCCGTCCGCCGTCTCGGCCGTGATTTCGAGGCAATCGGGCAGCGTCGCGCGCTCGACGATGAGCGAATGATAGCGCGTAATCTGGAACGACTTCGGCAAACCTTTGAACACGCCTTTGCCGGTGTGCGTGATGGTCGAGAGCTTGCCGTGCATGGGCTGCGGCGCGCGAATGACTTTGCCGCCGTAGGATTGGCCGATTGACTGATGCCCGAGGCAAACGCCAAGCAGCGGAATCGTCGGGCCGGCCTTCTTGATGAGATCGAGGCACACGCCTGCTTCGTTCGGCGTGCACGGGCCGGGCGACAATACGATCGCCTTTGGCTTTTTTGCAAGCGCTTCTTCCGACCGTGATCTTGTCGTTGCGCACGACGACGCTTTCCGCGCCAAGCTCGCCCAGATAGTGGACGAGATTGTAGGTGAAGCTGTCGTAGTTATCGATGAGGAGCAGCATGGGCAGGATTTAGGGGGCAGAAGTGGCAATAGGCAATAGGCAATAGTTTAGGGCAACTACTGACCCTACTGCCTACTGCCTACTGCCTACTGCCTCACTTCTTCGGTGTCCAGAACGCCGTCAAGCGGCCGGTGCGGGGTCCGATGTCGCGCCAGGACTTCTTGTTGAAGGTAAAGACGGCAATGGCAGCGGTTGGAAATTTTTCGGCGAGTTTCTCGTTGAGGGCTTCGGGTCCAGGGCCGGCGAGCGTGTCCGCCAGATTATGCATGCCGGGATTGTGCCCGATGACGAGCAAAGAACTATGGGCAGTACCAACGGCTTTGATGCGCTCAAGTATGGCGGCGGGCGCCGCGAGATAGAGCTTATCATCAAATACGATTTCAGGCGCGGCTGCGAGGTGCATTTCAGGCAGCGCCAACTCCAGCGTCTCGCGCGTGCGCTTGGCGGGTGAACACAGGATAAGGTCCGGCACGATCTGCAACTCGCGCAACCGCTGTCCGGCTTCGGGTGCCGCTTGGCGCCCGCGCGCATTCAAGGGGCGGTTGAAATCGTCGCTGGGCTGGTCGTCCCAGCTCGATTTGGCGTGACGGAGGAGTGCGAGGGTGAGCATGAGAACTGTCCGGCGTGCCATACAACTTGAAGAGATACGGGCAACTTGAAGTGATACGGGCTCGGCTTATCTATAGACGGTCTTTACAGGTATGACAGCTGTCGAGTGTCGTTGCGCAACGGAGACGTGTGAATGGACTATCTGACCGGCGGACTTTGGTGGATCATCTCGAGCATTTTCGCGGTTTTGTGGTGGATCGTCACCACGCTGTTGTGGATGCTCGTGTGGTTCGTGCTGCCGTTCGCGGTTTTGGCATTCATTGCTTTGCGGTTGGCGGAAAGCACCTTCGGGCAGGATGCAGTGCGCGCCTGGCTCAAAGCGCGGTCGATGAAATACGGCGCGGGCGTGTGGGATCGCGTCAGGCGCATTTCATTCGCGCTGGGCGTGTTGCCGTTCCGCGTGCTTCTCTGGTTCGTGGTCTATGCCGTGTGGCACGCGCTGGTGAGCGTTTTCTGGCGGCCGAAGTGGCAGCCGTGGACAAGGGCTTGGGGCAAGCGGTGGCGGCCGGTGAAGGTCGACGCCGAGCGGGAAGAGTGGTGAAGGTGCAATGAGCAGCGCACGCAGCGTTCGAGCCCCAAACACCGCCGCCGTTGCCGTTGCCGCCCCTGGTGCTCTTCGCCGCAAAGCGCACGGCTTCTTCAGCGGCGCGGACGATGGCCTTGGCTTTGTTGATGCACTCTTGCTGTTCGCTCGTCGGCACGCTGTCGTTGGTGATGCCGGCACCCGCTTGAACGTGCAGCCAGCCATCCTTGACGATGGCCGTGCGCAGGACGATGCAGGTGTCCATCTCGCCGCCAGCGGAAAAATAGCCGACGCAACCCGCGTAAGGTCCGCGCTTGGATTTTTCCAGTTCCGCGATGATTTCCATCGACCGCACTTTAGGCGCGCCGGAAACGGTGCCAGCCGGAAAACCCGCCATCAGCGCGTCGATGGCGTCGTGGTTCGTGTCATCCAACTGGCCGATGACGTTCGAGACGATGTGCATGACGTGGCTGTAGCGCTCGATCACGAATTGATCGGTGACGGAGACCGTGCCCGTTTGCGCGACGCGGCCGACGTCGTTGCGGCCGAGGTCGAGCAGCATCAGATGTTCCGAGCGCTCCTTGGGATCGGCAAGGAGGGCGTCGCCGAGTGCCTTGTCTTCGGCTTCGTTGACGCCGCGCCGCGTTGTGCCGGCGATGGGCCGGATGGTGACTTCGCCGTCGCGCACGCGCACGAGAATTTCAGGAGATGAACCGACGAGCGAGAAGGTGCCGAAGTTCAAGTGAAACAAGAAACGGCGACGGGTTCAAGCGGCGCAGCGCACGATAGAGTGCGAATGAGGGCAGCGCGAACGGGCAGGAAAAACGCTGCGAGAGCACGACCTGGAAAATGTCGCCGGCCTTGATGTACTCTTTCGCCTTGCGCGACCATGCCGAGATATTCAGCTTCCGTTGTGTTCGAGACGGGCTCGGGAAGTTCGAGCGTGTCGAGCCGTGCGGCGGCGGAATGGGGCAAGGGTGCATCGAGTTTGGCGACGCCGAGCGCGATGCGGGTAAGCGCTGCTTCGTAGGCTTCGCGCGCGGAGACGTTTTTGTTTGCGCGCACAGGCGTGACGACCAGCACCTCGTCTTTGACGCTGTCGAAGATCAGCATCAAGGTCGGGCGGATCATGATGGCGTCAGGCACGGCAAGCGCGTCGGGCGACATCTCCGGCAAATTCTCGATCAACCGGACGGTGTCGTAGCCCATATAGCCGAAGACGCCTGCAGCCATCGGCGGCAAGCCTTCAGGAAGCGCAATCGCGCTTTCGTCGAGCAGTGCGCGCAAAGATTTAAGCGTTGGCGCTTTGTCGGCAACGAATGCGTTCGCATCTTCTTGCGCCTTGCGATTGATTTCGGCCTTGTCTCCATGCGCGCGCCAAATGAGATCGGGCGCAAGGCCAATGACCGAATAGCGCCCGCGCGTCGCGCCGCCTTCAACGGATTCGAGCAGGAAGCTCATCGGCTGCCCGTCGGCGATCTTGAGGTAGGCAGAAACCGGCGTTTCGAGATCGGCGACGAGGCGCGTCGAGACGACTTGCGGCGTGCCTGCCTGATAAAGGCGTTCGAACGCCGCGAAGTCCGGTGCATAGCCGGCAGCCGGATTCGATTGCTTCGGCGCTGCCACGGCGCGCGTCTCCCCTTTACTGTTCGGTGATGCCAAGGGCGCGCTTCAACTCGGCTTCGTTGACGTTGGCGCCGAGGCGCGCCTTCAACGCTTCCGTGTACTCGGTCAGCACTTGATTGGAGAGTTCGGCCTCCAAAGACTTGGTCAGCTTGTCGAGTTCTTCCTTGGTGGGAGCCGCGGCCGGCGTCACTTCAAGAACGCGGAAGACGGTGCGCGATTGCTTGTCGGCGCTGTCGGCGGATCCCGCCTTGCCTTTGGCAAGCACGAATGCTTGGGCAACGGCGGCTTCGCTAAGCCCCTGCGGAATGGTCTTGCGCGCGATGGCGTCGGTCTTTTGCGTGGTGCCGAATGCTGCCGCTTCGATCGCCGACATTGCCTCGCCATTGTTGACGCGCTCGGCGAGTTTTGCGGATAGCTCGGTGAGCAGGCGTACGCGCTCGTTCTCGAGGTGGCGTGCTTTGACTTCGTCCTTGACCTCTTCGAAGGTCTTTTGCTTTGGCGCCTCGGTCGAGAGTGTGTTGACCCAGGCATAGCCGCCGTCGGCGAGTTCGGCGGGCGGCTGATCGGAACTGCCGTCAGGCGAATAGGCGAGGTCCATGAGTTTTGACAGGTCAGACCGGTCCATGGCTGGCTTGTTGTCTGGCGTCATGCCGCGCCGGTCGGCAGCGGCAACTTCGCTGTAGGTAAGTTTCAAGATATCGGCGATTTCTTTGAGCGTCTTGCCGGCCGAGCGGTTGTCGTCGATTTCATCGTGTTTGGTTTGGATGAGAGACTTCGCCTTTTCCGTCGCAAGCTTGTCTTTGACTTGGTCCTTCACGTCGGCAAGGGTTTTGGTCGTACCTGGCACAATCTGCGTGACGCGCACCAGGACAGTTGCGAAGCGGCCCTCAATGACGTCCGATATCTTGTCTTTTTCGAGCGAGAACGCGGCGTCCGCGATTTTCGGATCAATGAGAGCCTTCTTGGCAATGAGGCCAAGGTCGGCGTCGGTATCTTTGGCGCCAGCTTCTTTTGCCACGTCACCGAACGTTTTCGAGGCGTCTTCCAGCGCTTTTTTGGCAGCTTCTGCGGATGCCTTGTCCTTAAAGGCAATCTGCTGCACGCGGCGCTGCTCGGGCGTATTGTAGGTTTCTTTGCTGTCTTCGTAGGCCTTGGTGATCACTTCGTCTGTGATCTCGACCTGCTTTTTCAGATCGTCGAGCGATAAGAACAGCGCTTCGAACTTGCGGTATTCCTGCGTCATGTATTTCGACTTGCCGGCTTCATAGAGTTCTTTGAGCTTGGTTTCGTCGGGCTCAGTCACCGTCACGGATTTTTGCGCATCGAGATTGAGCCATTCGATCACGCGCTTTTCTTGTTTGTAGGCGTGCATCAACTCAAGCATCGGCTTGGGTACTGTTTGACCTTTGACGAAGGCACTAAAGACTTGCGTCCTCAATTCATCCTTACGGCGCAACCTGAGAAATCCCTGTTCGGAAAGGCCGATCTGGCGCAGGACACCGGCAAATCCTTCCTTGGAGAACTTTCCCGATGCGTCTTTGAAATCCGGATCGTCGGCGATCATGCCGGCAAGCGTCTTGTCGGAAAGGGCAAGCCCGAGGCTTGTTGCATGTTGTTCGACAGCGGCGCCGCCGATAAGTTGGCCGAGCACGCGCCGGTCAAGTCCGATGGCGCGGCCTTGTTCTGCCGTTAAACGCTCGTTGGCCTGGCGCGAGAATTTGTCGAGTTCGCTCTGGAAGGCACGGCTGTATTCTTCGGCCGTGATCCCTGTATCGCCGACTTTGGCAATCGACCCGCGGCCCCATCCCGTGAACACGTCAGCGACGCCCCAGATGGCGAATGAAAAGACAAGAATTCCGAAAAGAAGCTTGGCCACCCAAGTTTGGGCGCCACGTCTCATAGCCTCGAGCATGGAGGGTCGTTTCCTGTGGTTCCAAGCGCGTCCCAAAGGCCCGCTAAGGGCGGGCGGGGTGCGCCTGCAAGTGAAAAAGGTCAGCGGCCCGCAGGTGACGTGCCGTGTTGGCGTGATATGAAGCGCAGGCTGGTTCCGATTGCAAGGGCAGGGTGAAGGCAGGTATCCAGGGCCGGCGGGTCCGGCCCCCTGTCAGGCCTCATAGCGGAACCTTAGACTGAGACGGGAATTGGGTTTTGCACTGCATTGCTGGATGCCGGATTGCCGGGTAATGGCGACGCAGATCAGAGGAGGCATAAACCATATGGCCGGATTGAATGCGGCTCCAAAACCTCTGGTAGCGGGGAATTGGAAGATGAATGGCCTGAAATCGGGTGTGCAAGAGGCGCTGGCCGTTCGTGACGCGGTATCCGGCCCCCTCGGCACGCGGCCGGTCGAGGTCATGATAGCCCCGCCAGCGACACTGCTGATGGTGATGGCTGAGGCCTGCCGGGGCGGCGCGCTCGCGTTTGCCGGGCAAGATTGTCACGTCAAGGAAAGTGGCGCCCATACCGGCGACATTGCGCCAGAAATGCTGAAAGAGGCCGGGGCGTCCGCCGTCATCGTCGGCCATTCGGAACGGCGCACCGATCATGGCGAGACCGATAAAACCATCCGTGAAAAGGCAAGCGCCGCACATCGTGCCGGGCTCAACGCGATCGTTTGTATTGGCGAAACCCAAGGTGAGCGCCAGGCCGGGCTTACGCTCACCGTGGTGGCACGGCAACTCAAAGGCTCGATGCCGGAGGGTTCAACGGCGGCAAATACGGTGGTCGCGTATGAGCCCGTGTGGGCCATCGGCACGGGGCTGACGCCGACGATCGCCGATGTGACAGAGGTTCATGCTGCGATCCGCCGCGATCTCGTGTCGCGCTTTGGGCCGGAGGGATCACAAATGCGTATCCTTTACGGCGGCTCGGTCAAACCCGATAATGCCAAGGCTTTGATGTCTGTTGATAATGTCAACGGGGCGCTGGTCGGGGGCGCGAGCCTCAAGGCAAGTGATTTTCTTGCCATCATTCGTGCGTATGAAAGTTGAGCATGTCTCAGTCCATTAGAATTGCTTTGCTCGCGTGCGTCTATGCAGCGCTGTCGCAACCGGCGGCGGCGGCGCCGAAGCTCGACAAGGAAACGTGCGAGCAGCTCAGGACCGATCAAGCGAAGTTTATTCAAACCGGCATTCTCGCCGATTTGCAGCGCGGCCCAGAATGGGCGAAGACTCAATCTTGCTGCAGAACGCATTCGCGAAATCGAACTTTTTATTTCGCTCGACGAGCAAATTAAATTCGGCTGCCGCGACGTCACACTTACGGGCGATGCCTTGCGTGCCGGCGAAGCAGCGAGGCGGCTTGAGCTCAATCCCAACTTGGATCCTACCCTGCCGCCACCTGCGCCAGAACAGAAAGCCGGGGATGATGCCATTAAATCTGGCAATACGGAATCAGGAGACGCAGCGGAGGCAGCGCCAGCTGCTGTTGGAGAGCCTGCTGGCAAGGTTGTGGTGAAACCCAAGACCCAACGGCAATCGGCGCCGGCCGCAAAACCCAAGGCAGCGAACCCCGAGGCCGACGACGCCTATGTGCCGCGACCGGGAACGGAGAGCACGCTTGATGCTCCGGCCGTGACTGACGATACGGGCGATACCGCAGCGCCGTAGCGCCACACTTACCTTGCCAATTCTTCCTTCACCTTCTCGGCCAGCTGCGGCAGCGAGAAGGGTTTTGGCAGGAAGGCAAAGTCATCGGTGCCGAGGCTTTCGCGGAAGGCTTCGTTCGGATAGCCCGAGACGAAGATGACTTTGATCAAGGGATTGTCCTTGCGCAGTTCTTTGAACAGCGCCGGGCCATCCATTTCCGGCATGACAACGTCCGAGACCACGATGTCGACCTTGCCCGGATTGGCACGCATCATTTCGAGTGCTTCGACTCCGTCGGCCGCTTCGAAGACTTCATAGCCCTGACGCTTCAAAGCGCGAACAGCAAACTGGCGGACTTCAACTTCGTCTTCGACGAGCAACACGCGTCCCGTGCCGGTCAGATCTGCGTTGCGCGCCTCTTTCTTGGAGGCGGCCTTGAGGCTGGCTGCCGCTTCGACGTCTTCATTGGCTTCGATGATGCAGCGCGGCAGGAAAATCTTGAAGGTTGTGCCCTTGCCGATTTCGCTGACCGGCTGAATAAAGCCGCCCGATTGTTTGACGATGCCGTAGACGGAGGCGAGACCGAGACCTGTACCTTTGCCGATACCTTTGGTGGTGAAGAACGGCTCGAAAATCTTGTCCATGACTTCCTGGCTCATGCCAGTGCCCGTGTCCTCGACTTCGATCATCACGTATTCGCCGGGGGTGAAGCCGACAACGTTGCTCATTTTCTGGCTGTCGCGCTCGGTGATATTTTTGGTGCGGATCGACAGCTTGCCGCCATTGGGCATGGCGTCGCGCGCATTGCCTGCGAGATTCAAGATGACGTTGTAGATCTGGTCGCGGTCGGCGCGAACGTACCAGAGGTCGCGTTCCGACTGCACTTTGAAGTCGATCTTTTCACCGCAGAGCGTTTTCAGAACCGGCGTCATGTCGGTTGCGAACTCGCTCAGGTTCAGAACCGAGACCTGTTGCGTTTGCTTGCGCGAGAAGCCGAGCAGGTTGGCGACCAGACCTGCAGCGCGATAAGCGGCCGACTGGATGTTTTTGATATCCTTGTAGGCGGGATCGCTCGGGCGCTGGGTCTGGAGAAGCAAGTCAGAGAAGCCGATGATGGCGGTCAGAACGTTGTTGAAGTCGTGGGCGATGCCGCCCGCGAGCTTGCCGACGGCCTCCATCTTCTGGGACTGGGCATAGCGCGCTTCGAGGGCACGCTGCTCTGTCGTGTCGATGAGATAGAGGGCGGCCGCTTCCGCGCCGGGACCGGCGGCGAGAGGGCTCATGTAAACACGGCGGAAGGCCTGCTTGGTTTCGCCGCCCGTGATATCGATTGGGGCGACGTTGCCGCGGCCTGAAAGTACAGCAGTAAGACCCGTCTCAAGCTGATCGCGTTCGTGCGCTTCGGCGTAGCGGCCGAGCGTGTCGCGGGCGAGATCGCCTAAAGGAACGCGGCCGTCGGTCATCATGCGCATGAAAGCAGCGTTCGCACTGGCGATGCGGCCTGCGTGATCAAGTGTTGCAATGCCAAAGGGTGCAGACTGGAAGAAATGCGACAGACGGATTTCGTTGGCGCCCCCACCGTTGGAGAGGCCGCGCAACGTGCGGTTCAACGCCGTGATCGTGAAGCCCACGCCGGCAGGCTCGGCGTAGAGAGTAAGCGGCACGATGCGGCCATCCTCTCGTGGCAAATCGAGATCGATCGAGCGGCGCTCTGCGTCGGCTTCTGCTGCCAGTTGCGCAAGTAACCGAGCGCCGTCTTCGCCGGCAAGATCGGCAAGCGAGGCGGCGCGGCTTCTGAGCGCTCCCGGCACATAGCCAAGCCAAGTCTCGAGCGTGGCGTTGACATGCGCTACGGACCCCGTTGAACCGATCGACATGAAGCCAACCGGCATACTGTCGAAACCCGAGAGCGCCATTTCGAGGCCGCCGATACGCTGCGCCTCGCGCGTGCGCTCATCTGTGATGTCGTTGATGGTCCACACGACCAGCGTTTCGCGCCGCGCCGTGTCGGCTGCATCGCTCACGGGCGAGGGGAATGGGCGGACTGAAAGGCGTAGCCAAATTGGCTGATTGGGGCTAGCAGCGGTTGCTTTGAGGCGGATCTCTTCGCGACGGGCTTCGCCGCGTTCGGCCGCACGCATCAAGCGGAAATAGGCTTGCGTGGACTTCTGGGTCGCCAGCGAACGCGGCTTCAATGGCAGCGAGTGGACCGCCTTCAGAACGGCCGAAAATGGCTTCGTGCGCCGGGTTCCAATAGAGAACGTTGCCAGTTGCTGAAGCGATAAGCGTCGTCTCGGTGCTGGCATCGGCCGCGGCTTTGAGTACGTCCCCGGCGGGCAGGCGGGCACCGATGCGCACGTGTCCGGCGGCAATGCCCAACAGCATGAACGTGCCAAGCATGGCCAGCACGGCCAGAATGGTCAGCAGGAGGGGTTCGCCCGAACCCGACGTCAACAGACCGAAGACGACGGCGCCAGCCGTGGCCACAACGAATATTGTTGATAAAAAGCCGCCGATCCCGTCCGCTGCGGTGAGCGGATCAAGGACTGCCGCCTCAATCTTCAACGCCTCGCGATTGTTCATAGCCGCGGACGATATCTGATTCTCAAGGCGCAGGGCTTGGGTAGGGTGCATGGATCAACTCAAACGCAACAATGGTGCAACAACTCGTGTACCGCTTCAGGGCGGCTGTTTTATTCCCTGCAACACTTCGATCATTAGGGTTAAAATGGCGTGAATTGCGGTCTATAGTTTGAGACGCCGCAGAATTGCGCATCGCGCGCGTTGAGCGTATGCCGGCGGGCGGTTCGATGCCGGCGGTCCGCAAGATAAAGTTTTTTGAGGGTGGCTCATCAGAGCCGGGAAGGGGCCGTATGTGGGATCTTATTTATTGGATTGTCATGCTCAGCGTCGTAGCGGCCATCGCTCTGGCGGCTGTCGTCGGACTGCGCGCCTACATGAGCGGCACGTCGCCCGGGGAACTTCTGTTCAAGCCGCGTCCTGAGCCGCGCGTGTCTGTCGTCGAACACACGAATCTCGATGGCAAGCGCAAGCTCGTCCTCATCCGCCGCGACGACGTCGAGCACTTGATCATGACCGGCGGGCCGGTCGATGTGGTGGTTGAAACGGGAATTGGCGAAAGACGCCGCCCAGTCGCGGAGCCGGCAACACCTTCCGCGACGGTTTTCACGCGACCGGCGCGTGCGCTTGGGCAATCGTCCGGCGGTGAGCCAAGCTAAGTGCCAAACTAGCAACCAAACTGTGCGCAGGAAATGCAAAGTTTTGGGTTTTAGTGGTTGTTGCGGGCTCGACATCGCCGAAGTCGGCGATCGTGATTTTTCCAAGATCGAGTGTTCCGGTGATAACGACCACCGCTTTTGGCGGAGCGGCTTGGTATTTTCAGTGACCTTCGCGGCTTCGCGCGAGTGAGGCGGTTTGCTCTCGTTTTGGCCGGCAAGCGCTGGGATGGCTGCGGTCGTTGGCAAGGCGAGAGCATAAACGGCGGCGGCGAAGCCAGAGCTCCACTGGGAACGGAACGTGCGAACGGAACACATTCGAACGGAACTGGGAACGGGACACGGGCGCTACATCCTTTTTCGACGCGATGGCGGCAATTCCGCAGATTGTGCGCGATAAGCCGTTAAGGTCGTCGTGAAGACGTGTCCCAAATGTGGACAAAGCAGATGCGGCGTTGACGCGGGGAAATACCAGGGCTCGCAGCCAGGCTCATTCTTCCCGGTAGACTTTTTCGCGCCGTTCGTGGCGCTCCTGGGCTTCAACTGAGAGCGTGGCGATGGGCCGGGCATCGAGCCGCTTTAAGCCAATTGGCTCGCTGGTATCTTCGCAAAATCCGTAGGTGCCGTCTTCGATGCGCGACAGCGCCGCGTCGATCTTAGAGATCAACTTCCTTTGCCGGTCGCGCGTGCGCAGTTCCGTTGCCCGGTCGGTTTCGGACGTCGCGCGATCGGCGAGATCGGCGTGTTGGGTTGAATCCTCGTGCAGGATGGCGAGTGTTTCCCGCGTCTGGCGCAAAATTTCATCCTTCCACTCGATGAGCCGCTTGCGAAAATACGCGCGGTGCATCGGGCACATGAAAGGCTCGTCCTCCGAAGGACGGTAATTGGGCGGGAGTACAACCTCTGAAACCTTGGTACGCGCCGCCATCTTTTTCGGAATCCCTTCAATGGATTTTTTGCCGGGTTCAGACTTGGCAACGGCTATGGTGCGCGCGGGCGGCGGCTTTGGTGTGGCGGGCAGTTTTGCAAGCGTCTGTTTCGCGGGCACAATTTTCGTGGCCACAACCTTCGCAAAAGCAGCCTTTGCGGGTGGCGTCTTCGCGGCCAGAGGCTTGGCGAGAATAACCGCCTTTTTCACGGGCGGTTTTACGCCTGCGGCGGGCTTCGCAGCCTTTGCCACCACCGGTTTTTGGGGTGCGGCTTTCTTTTCTGGCGGCTTGGGCTTGCCGCCCTTACCGCTTGTTTTCTTGCTCATCGTCCGCCTTCCAAGAAGCCGCGTCCGGTTTGCACTGAAGGCCACCTTCGGGACCCTCCTTCAACCCAAGGAGGCCTTTGAGCGCCCCTGAATACGCATCCGACTCAACGCTTAAGTCCGGGCCGCCCCGCTATTTAGGCGGGGCCGCTGCCAAGTCAAGCCGTGCTGTGAGGTGCGCACACTGGGCTTTAGTCAATTTTTCCTGATCGGACAGCGGTTTATTGGTCCGGATATGGATGCCCGGGGGCAAAATTCAACGCCACGCGCCCGCGCACAAAAAAGAGATTGGGCGACCTTCGCAGCCTTAAGTTGACGTTAACTAAAGTAATGCAATTTAACGTGGCATTGAAATTGCCGATGCAGCCTCCGGTGGTTGGGCGTGATCGGGAAGTCTCTCTCTCCTTCCCGGCCAAGTCCAACGCCGTCACGTGTCCCACCCAAAATGGGCCACCAAAAAGGCAAACGAAAAAAGTTTGAAACTCGAGTGCAAGGGCCAACCTCTCTCCTGTCATGTTGCACGCCTCGCGGAAGCTCTCCCACGGCTCCCACCGCTCAAGGCTCCCACGCAACACCAGAGGCCTGAGCTCGTGAAGGCGCGCATCGTATTGCCGCCGGCGCCGCACCTCGCCCCACACGAGGTGCGGCGTTTTTTTTGTTTGGGTGCTTGATATCAGCCGCCCTGTTCGGCAAATCTCTGCTGATGCCCAACTATCGACGCGTCTTCGTTCCCGGCGGCACGTACTTTTTCACAGTGAACCTGCTTGAGCGCCGGACCAAGCTGCTCACTGAAAACATTGCGCGGCTCCGGCACGCCATTTTCTGGACCAAACGCCATCTGCCATTCCGCATCGACGCACTTGTGATTTTGCCGGATCATCTCCACGCCGTCATAACCCTCCCGCCGGACGACAGAAATTATCCGTCAAGGTTGCGGCACATCAAAAAGCGCTTTTCGCGCAGTCTTGCGAAAACCGAGTGGTTGAGCAGCACGCGTCAAAAACGCGGCGAGCGTGGCATTTGGCAGAGGCGGTATTGGGACCATTACATTCGCGACGACGATGATTTTCGTAACCACATCGATTATTGTTATTACAATCCAGTCAAGCACGGATTAGTGCAAAGCATGCGCGATTGGCCGCATTCGACATATCATCGTGATGTCCGGTGCGGAAGGTTTGCCGCCGATGTTACGAGCGATGACGTTTCGAAATGGCGAAAGCGGTTTGGGGAGGCGTAGGGCGCATAAGGCTCGGCGTCTTTCTTCGCCGTGCCGTCATGCGCCGGCTTGCAACAGACACCGGTAATCGATCTCGGTGCATGACGCCGAGGCCTGCTGGCGCCGAGCGAAACAAAACAAAGCGTGCAAAGGCCTCGTCTTATGCACCCTACAGTCCGCGTTTTTATTGCGGGCTACGCGGGCTGCGCGAACCAGAGCGCGATATCAGTTCCGAAATCGCCGGAAGCATCCGTCCCCCGGTACGAAATGACCTTACTGCCATCCGCAAGTTGGTAGGCGATCGCGTAAAAGCTGGCCGCTTGACCTCCAGCGGTGCTTGGCGTGAGCATAGAATCTGTAATTACACTTGCACCTCCAATCATTGTGCCAGTGAGGCCAGTTAGTCCGGCATCATAACCGCGATTGTATGCATCCATAGATAAGATTGCGCGCAGAAGAATGCTGTCCATTAGTTTGTCCTCACACCCCAGAAGCTAACAGGCGTTTCATTCAGTTCCGGCCGTTGATGGTCAACGAGCCCGGTGCCACTCAGAGAACCCCGGAACCCGGGCAGCCAAGTGAGCCTTCGTTCGATCCCGGTCGTCACTGGATCGTTCGTGATCTCGATAATCACGCGCTTAAGCCTCACGCCTTCGCCGAAGGTCGTTGCGAGATTAAGTGGATCAACCGCTTCGACCGATTTGGGATCGGTTTCGTCTTTAAACCGAACGAGGTTCGGTAAGATCCAAGCCATGGTCCGCTGCGTCTCAGGTACGATCCACGGTTGACTGTATGTCAACTCGCGGCGTCCAGTCACGGCTGCGAAGTTATGAACAGAACTTGCCCCGGGCTTGTCAGTTTCCGCGTGCAGCCCGAAGATATCCTTGATCATTTGAACATGACCGTCGCCGCCTGGACGAGAAGGCGTGGACAACAAGGCGTACAACGTACCGCGTGGGCCGAGGTCCACGAACACAGCCTCGCCCCTTGTGGTGCCCCTAAAGCTGCGTCCTACGATGAGCTCGTTCTGACGCTCATAAGTTGCTGCGATAACGCTCGACCCCGCCTTCAATCCTTCCGGCGTTTCCACTTCAAAAGTCATGCGGAAATGCACGGTGCGCGTTGGATAGAGGATATGGCAACCCGCATACGAGAGAATGACAAGTGTCAGCAGACCTATCGCAAGCTTCTTCATCCCGCCCTCGCGACCGTGTTGTCGTGCGGCGTTGGCCTGATCACATCTTGCAGAAACGCGACGCTTGGTTGTCCCTGCGTATCCGCCACCACAATTCTTGTCGGCACATCCTTGAACACCGTCACAGCGAGCTGGCGCAGCGCGGAGCCATTGAAGTAGTATGATTGGTAGGTTGGATCCGACGGAAGAGGCGGCAGGTCGTGGGTATCATTCGTCAATTTCTCGAACGGCATATTGTCGAACACGACGGCCTTCTGACCGTAGAGTCCCCCATGAACCCGGCAAGCCCGCCTCCCAAGGAATGGCCCGTAAATTCGACGCTCGTGTTGTGTAGATTTAAACCACCAATTACATCGTGATAGAATTGTGCTGCCATTTTTGGCTGCGATAACCCAGGCGCGCCAAGTGCCGCCAGCCAGCCGGTAACCAGATCCGTGCCGACTTCGTCTGTGCCACGATAAGATATGATTTCGTGACTGTTCCAGGTGTAGGCCGTGGCAGAAAAACTGGCTGCGAGTACTGGGCCGCCCGGCGTTGTATCGCTTTGCAGTGAAATTGTTGCGGTGCCAATCGATGTCCCAACTCCCCCTAGACCAACAATTCCCGGGCTGTCGCCCCGATTGTAGGCGTCCATCGCAAGGATCGCTCGGAATAGATCATCAGAGATGGTCATATGCTGTTACCTCGGAATTTTGAAATTGCCGGAACCAAGAGAATTCGCCAGTCGATTTTCTGCGCTTGCTCGATGCACGCGATCGCCATCGAGCAACTTTCCGTAGAAGCTTGGTAACCACACCAACTGCTTCTCAATCCCTGTTGTCAGCGGCGTGCCGGTGATCCCGAATTCGTTCAGTGGCCACCAGCCCGAAGGCACGATCTCGATTGTCGCGTTGATCAGCTTCACGCCTGGCCCAAAGCTAGCGACCAAATTGTTGGGATCGACACGCTCGATGGTCTTGGGATCGTCGATATCTCTGAAGCGAACCATGAACGGCATGAGCCCGGCGGGCACGTCTGCTTTGCCTATCGCCCGAGCCAAAGCACGCACCGCCTTTGCTCCTCGCCAGTATTTGTCCTCTTTGAGCCCGAACAACTTTTCGACGATGACGGGAGTTATGGTATCAGGCGTGGGTTGACCTCCAGCGCCGCCGCTCAGGAGCGCGAAGAGTTTTCCGCGTGATCCGAGATCTACGACAACGGCTTCGCCTCGCAGATATCGCCGGAATTTTGGCCCCGACGTATTGCAGATAGGACAAGGCTCAAGGCGATATTGAACCTCCTGCACCGACGATCCAGTCTGGAGGCCTTCAGGCGTCTCGACTTCGACCGATACTCGCACCCGCAATGTCGTTGAAGGATAGATGATTATCCACACGGCGTAGCCCGCAGCAATTAGGCCAAGCACTTGAAGAATTTTCTTCATCCCGCCCTCACCACGGGTTCGGTACACAATGGATGCGAGATCAAGTCTTGCAGGTATGCGATGCTCGGCTTTCCATGTGCGTCTGCCATCACAAGTTTTGCCGGTCTGTCTTTGAACACCGTCACAGCGAGCTGGCGCAGCGCGCTCTCGATTGCCTGCGGATCACCGGCAACATCGATGATCCAGAGAATATCGCCCGACTGCCATTCATCAGGTCTAAGGCGGATTTTCTGTCCAGAACTCGCGGTCAGCCGCTGATCGGTTTCGGCCGAAACACGCGCCCACAGCACAACGGCGACCGGGACTCGCGCACCAATCTCTTTGTGCTGAGCCTCGGCAACGTAAACTTGCCCCGACACAACTGCGGGTAGGATCATCCACTCAATGTCAGCGAGCGAATAATGTTTGTGCGCGGGCGACTTTGAAAACACGACGGCGCAATCGCCAATGGTCGCGGAAATGAGTTTCGACACCGCGCCAGCGATCTGTTGCGGCGAAAACTCCGGCGCGCCGGTTGGTTCCGCCGCTGGTCTTGTACCCTGTTCGCCCACTCGCCCCTGCCCAGTTCGATTTTTTTAATTGATTGCAACTTAGGTCATGGCGCGCAGTGGCTGCAAGCTATAATTCAGTAGCCGTTCTTTTTGGTTTATTCCCACATATCGGAAAGATGAGGTCGTTGTCGCGTGCGTCAGGCCGTGCTTGATTGTTGCGGCCGCGCGAGAATGCCAACCTTGTAGCTGCCATCCTTCGTTCTTGCGCGCATTTTGACTTCCTTGCCCTTCCATTCGGTATCGACTAGTCGCGACAGCATCGCTTCAATCACCTTTTGCTCGCCCACGGCATCAATGATCCAGAGAATTTGCCCGCTGCGCCATTCCGCGGGCGCGAGTTGAATCCCACGGCACACGAGTTCAAATTGTTGTGGCGCGTTCCGTGCGTGAGGCTTGGTGTATTACGGTTCGCGGGACTACGCGTGGGGTTGGCGGGGTGGCCACGCGCAAAGATTGAGTGTGCAGAGCGAACCTAATACACCCTACAATTCGTCGTTTTGCTATAGTTAGCGGCGTGATAAAGGCATTCAGACCCATTGAACAAGGCTCACTTCACAATGCAATTCTCAGGCACGAAAAATTACGTCGCGACGGACGATTTGAAGATCGCCGTCAATGCCGCGATCACGCTGCAGCGGCCGCTCTCATCAAGGGCGAGCCGGGGACGGGCAAATCCGTGCTGGCCGCGGAAGTGGCGCGGTCGCTGGGTGTGCCGTTGATCGAGTGGCACATCAAGTCGACCACCAAAGCGCAACAGGGCTTGTACGAGTACGACGCGGTCTCGCGCCTGCGCGACGGACAGCTGGGTGATGCGCGCGTCAAGGACATTGCCAATTACATCCGGCGCGGCAAACTCTGGGACGCCTTCACGCTCGACAAGCGCGCCGTGCTTTTGATCGACGAAATCGACAAGGCCGATATCGAGTTTCCGAATGACTTGTTGCAAGAACTCGATCGCATGGAGTTCTTCGTCTACGAGACCGGCGAGACCATCAAGGCTGTGACGCGCCCCATCGTCATGATCACCTCGAACAATGAAAAGGAATTGCCCGACGCTTTCCTGCGCCGTTGCTTTTTCCATTTCATCAAGTTTCCCGACGCCGAGACCATGCGCCAAATCGTCGAGGTGCATTTCCCGGGATTGAAGGGGCGCTTGGTGCAGGAGGCGCTGCGCGTGTTTTACGAATTGCGCGAGGTGCCGGGCTTGAAGAAGAAGCCGTCGACCTCGGAGTTGCTCGATTGGTTGAAGCTGCTGTTGAATGAAGACATCGATCCGGCGCTGCTGCGCGAAAGCGATCCGCGCAAGCTGATCCCGCCGCTGGCCGGCGCCCTCATCAAGAACGAGCAGGACGCGCATTTGCTCGAGCGGCTGGCGTTCATGACGAGACGGCGGGGGGAGTAATTGTTGAAAGAAAGGCGTCCACCATGTCCATCAACCAACGGCTTCACGACCTCGGGATATTGCTTCCCAGTGTGAAAGCTCCTGCCGCTAACTACGCCAACGCCACGCGCACTGGAAATCTCGTCTACGTTTCCGGTACGGTCCCCGTGTTACCCAATGGCGATCTTCCCAAGGGAAAAGTCGGGCGCGATGTGACGACCGCAGAGGCGGCCAGCCACGCACGTTTGGTGGGATTGCAGATCCTCGCGATCCTCAAGCAAGAAATAGGCGATCTCGATCGTGCCGTGAAAGTCGTCAAACTGCTGGGAACTCGTGAACGCGGCACCGGATTACGAAGAGCATTCGAAAGTCATCAATGGTTGCTCCGATTTGTTCGCCGAGATTTTCGGCGCACCCCACGCGCGGTCCTCTGTCGGCGTCGGCAGCTTGCCCTTCGGACTAACCCTCGAAATCGAGGCAATCTTCGAGGTGATGTGATTTCGCAAAGAGATGCCGGCAGAACGCTCGCCGCGAGGATGCGGCGCTTCCGGCAGGCGCGCGGAACGCGTTTTGGGAGCGTCAATCCAAAATGAGAACAAAAGGTGATTGACAAAAAAGAACAAACAAGGTACATGATGGGTTAATTGCTGAAACGCGGCACTTGCCATAGCTAAGAGGGCAAAATCATGGACCGGTCAGATTTGACAGTGTTCGAAGGGGGAAAAATGGACAAGAAGCAGGCGCTCGATCAGGCACTCGCCCAAATCGACAAGACCTTCGGCAAGGGGTCGATCATGCGGCTGGGTGCCAACGACAAGGTCGATATCGATTCGATCTCAACGGGGTCGCTCGGGCTCGATATCGCGCTCGGCATCGGCGGCCTGCCTAAGGGCCGTGTCATCGAAATTTATGGGCCTGAAAGCTCAGGCAAGACGACGCTCGCTTTGCAGGTCGTGGCTGAAGCCCAGAAGAAGGGCGGCACGTGCGCGTTCATCGACGCGGAACATGCGTTGGATCCTGGCTACGCTCGCAAGCTCGGCGTTAAGATAGAAGACCTTTTGATATCGCAGCCAGATACCGGTGAGCAGGCGCTCGAAATTGCCGACACGCTGGTGCGCTCAGGCGCGGTTGACGTGCTGGTCATCGACTCGGTCGCCGCCCTGACACCCAAGGCCGAACTTGAAGGCGATATGGGCGACAGTTTGCCGGGCCTCCAGGCGCGGCTGATGAGCCAAGCACTGCGCAAGTTGACCGGCTCGATTTCGAAATCGGGGACAATGGTCATTTTCATCAACCAGATCCGCATGAAAATCGGCGTCATGTTCGGCAATCCGGAAACGACGACCGGCGGCAATGCCTTGAAGTTTTATGCGTCTGTTCGCTTGGATATTCGCCGCATTGGCCAGATCAAGTCGCAGGAAGAGGTTGTCGGCAACCAGACGCGCGTCAAGGTCGTCAAAAACAAGGTGGCCCCGCCGTTCAAACAGGTCGAGTTTGACATCATGTATGGCGAAGGCATTTCCAAAACCGGCGAGCTCGTCGATCTTGGCGTCAAAGCGGGGATCGTTGAAAAGTCTGGCTCTTGGATTTCCTATAATGGCGAGCGCATCGGCCAGGGTCGCGAGAACGCGAAAACGTTTCTGAAGGAAAACCCCAAAGTCGCCGCCGAGCTTGAGCGCGCCATCCGCGCCAACGCGGGCTTGATTGTCGAAAAGATGCTGGCGAACCCGGATGCGGGCGAAGACGACGGCGAAGAGCCCGATGCTGATGGCGTGCTGCCCGACGAGGGCGAAGCGCCCAAGAAGGCCAAGGGCCGGAAGTAGGCCGAGTGGTGTCTGACCCTTTGGGTCTGACACCAGGCAATAGGTAAGACGGGGTGTCAGAGCAGGGTTGCCTGCTCGTGACGGCACCATAACAGGGCGGGCTTTAAAGGCCCGCCTTTTTCGCGTTTTGAGTACCCAGATTTGCGCTGCTGGATCAGAGGCGTTTTGCCTTTGTGGACAGCGGGAAAGCGCGCCGCTACAAGTCGCGCGAAACAAATTCATTTTTGCCCGAAAGCACTCTCAGATGGCTGGCGTCAGCGAAATTCGTTCCTCATTCCTGGATTACTTCAAAAAGAACGGCCACGAGGTGGTAGCGTCGTCGCCGCTTGTGCCGCGCAACGATCCGACATTGATGTTCACCAACGCCGGCATGGTGCAATTCAAGAACGTGTTCACAGGGCAGGAGACGCGGGCCATTCCGCGCGCCGCCTCAAGCCAAAAGTGCGTGCGGGCAGGCGGCAAACACAACGACCTCGACAACGTCGGCTACACCGCGCGCCACCACACATTCTTCGAGATGCTCGGCAACTTCTCGTTCGGCGACTATTTCAAGGACCGGGCGATTGAGCTCGCCTGGAACCTGATCACCAAGGACTTCGGCCTCGACAAGAAGCGCTTGCTGGTAACCGTCTATCACGACGACAATTCTGCACACGGGCTTTGGAAGAAGATCGCCGGCCTTACCGACGATCGCATTATCCGCATCCCGACGTCGGACAACTTTTGGGCCATGGGCGACACGGGTCCGTGCGGCCCTTGCTCGGAGATTTTCTTTGACCACGGCGACAAGATCGCGGGCGGCCCTCCGGGTTCCGCTGATGCGGACGGCGACCGATTTATCGAGATATGGAATCTCGTGTTCATGCAGTATGAGCAGCGTGGTCCGGGCGACCGCGTTTCACTCCCGCGTCCTTCAATCGACACCGGCATGGGGCTCGAGCGCGTGGCGGCCGTGCTGCAAGGTAAGCACAACAACTATGAGATCGATCTCTTCGAGAACCTCATTCAGAGTATCCGCGAAGAATGCCGCAAGCTCGGCGCAGGGGAGACGAATAAGACGGTTGACGTTGTCCCCGCGCGCCGCGTTATCGCCGATCACTTGCGCGCGACGAGCTTTTTGATCGCCGATGGCGTGCTGCCGTCCAACGAAGGGCGCGGCTACGTGCTGCGCCGGATCATGCGCCGCGCCATGCGTTATGCGCATCAATTGGGCTGCACTGAACCGCTGATGTACCGCCTCGTTCCCACGCTCGTCAAAGAAATGGGCGACGCGTTCCCGGAACTCGTGCGCGGCCAGGCACTGATCTCTGAAACGCTTCAACTTGAGGAAACGCGATTCAAGAAAACGCTCGAAAATGGTTTGAAACTTCTCAGCGAAGAATCCACGCGCCTTACAAAAGGCGCGGTGTTTCCCGGCGACGTCGCCTTCAAACTTTACGACACGTTTGGTTTTCCCTTGGATCTGACCGAAGATGCGTTGCGCCCGCGCGGCATCAGCGTTGACAATGCCGCGTTCCAGGCTGCGATGAAAAAGCAGAAGGATGCCGCCCGCGCGGCCTGGAAAGGCTCGGGCGACGCGGCGACCGAAACCGTGTGGTTTGAAATCAAGGAAAAGACCGGCGCGACGGAATTCCTCGGCTACGACACAGAGACGGCGGAAGGCGCGATCTCGGCGATCGTCAAGGGCGGCAAGGACGCGGGCGAGTTGAAAGCCGGCGACGAAGGCGCGCTCATTCTCAATCAAACGCCGTTCTACGGCGAAAGCGGCGGACAGGCCGGCGACACTGGACTTATGAAAGGTGTGAAGGGAGCACTCTTCCGCGTGACCGATACGCAAAAGAAGCTCGGCAATCTCGTCGTTCACATCGGCAAAGTGGAAGCGGGCGAGTTCAAGGCTGGCGACGCCGTCGAACTGATCGTCGATCACGCTGGCCGCACCGCGACGCGCGCCAATCACTCGGCGACGCATCTGCTGCACGAAGCGCTGCGCCAGGTGCTGGGCACGCACGTTGCGCAAAAAGGTTCGCTCGTGTCGCCGGAACGGCTGCGGTTCGATTTCTCGCACACAAAGCCTATGAGCGCGGACGACATCAAGGCTGTGGAAGACATGGCCAACGCCGTGCTTCTCGAAAACACGGCCGTCGAAACGCGGCTGATGGGCCTCGAGGAAGCGCGCGCGAGCGGAGCCATGGCTTTGTTTGGTGAAAAATACGGCGACGAAGTGCGCGTCGTGGCGATGGGTTCCGTGCGGCCGGGCGCCAACAAGGCTTGGTCGGTTGAACTCTGCGGCGGCACGCACGTCAGGCGCACGGGCGATATCGGCCTGATCAAGGTCGTCGCGGAAAGTGCGAGCGCGGCGGGCGTGCGCCGTCTCGAAGCGCTGACGGGCGAAGGCGCGCGCGCCTATCTCGCAGAACAGGACGCACGTGTCCGCGAAGCCGCAAACGTTTTGCGCACCCGGCCCGAAGATCTCATCGAGCGCTTGAAGGCGCTGGTCGAAGAGCGCAAGTCACTTGAAAAGCAACTGTCGGACGCCAAGCGTCAGATCGCGCTCGGGGGCGGCGCGGGAGCCGGCAATGGCGCAGCAACCGGCGAAGATGCCATCAAAACAATTGGCAAGGTCAAACTGCTTGCGCGTACTGTTCAGGGCCTCAACCCGAAGGATCTTCGCGGGCTGATCGATGACGGCAAGAAGCAAGTCGGATCTGGCATCGTTGCTGTCGTCGGCGTGACCGAAGACGGCAAGGCTGGCTTAGCGGTCGGCGTCACCGACGATCTGACGAAAACCTGGAGCGCCGTCGAACTGGTTAAGGTTGGTGCCGAGGCACTGGGCGGCAAAGGCGGTGGCGGGCGGGCGGACATGGCGCAGGCGGGTGGACCCGACGGCACCAAGGCAGGCGACGCGCTCAAAGCTATCGAAGCCCGGCTGGCGGGATAGGCCGCCTCAACCTCTCCAAAATTTCACGCTTCTTCTGGCGGCCGAGCCGCTATAGAAGGCGGCGAGTTCGCAACTTCAAGTGTTCACCGGCTAACAAGTGTTCACCGTTTAAACAAAGGCTACTCCGTTCATGTCGTTCAAATCGCTCCTTGCTGCTGCAGTCTGCACTGCTCTCGCGTTCACGCCGGCTCTTGCGGTCGAAGACATCGTAAAGCCTGAGGCGACACCCGCGCCGGCCGCCGGCCCGACGATTGCGGCGGCGGAAGCCTTCTGCGGCGATCCGACAGGCAAAGCGGATGAATTGGCCAAACTTTACATGGGCAAGGCGGGTCTAAAGCAAGTCGACAAGAGCACAGAGTTCCTGACCTTTGCCGACGACGAAAAAAATCCGACCGTGATGTACAACTTCACGACTGACAAAAGTCCGGCGCATCCTTCGGCTGTTTGCCGCAAGTTCGTCAAGGACGGCGATCAGGTAGGGTTGAAGTATAACGTCGTATGCGGTGCTGCAGAACAAGCCTGCGCGAAACTCACCAACGACTTTAACGTTTTGATCGCGCGCATGCAGGCCGCAATCGAAGGCAAGATCAAAGACGACGGGAAGTAACGCCGCATCTTCGTCGCGTTCCAAAAGTCTCCGGCCCGGCGGGGAAGCTCCCGCCGGGCCGGTTTGCATTTGAGCTGGCACGCCGCTCAGCTTGCAATCGCGCCGAACTTGCCGCTTTCGAACTCGGCAATCGCCTGACGGATTTCGGCCTGAGTGTTCATGACGAACGGGCCGTGGGCGGCAACAGGCTCATTGATCGGCGCACCTGCGAGCACGAGCAGCTTCGCGTCATTGTTGGCCTCGATTGTAACCGCTCCGCCTTCCCGCGCCAGCATGACAACTTGGGCTTCGCGCGCAATGCGTTCGCCGTTGACGAGCACAGTCCCGCCGAGTACCGCAAGCGCCGCCGTGTGCCCTTCGGGGATGTCGAACGCTGCCGGCTTTCCGGCCATCATTCGCACGTCCCAGATTTCGATCGGCGTGAAGGTGCGCGCCGGTCCCTTGCGGCCGTCGAAGTGACCTGCGATGACGCGGACTATGCCGGCACCGCCGGGCAATTCCACCTGCGGAATGCTGGCGGCTTCGAGCGACTGATAGCCAGGCGCAACTGCCTTGTCTTTTGCGGGCAGATTGACCCACAGCTGCACCATTTCGAAGGGTCCGCCCTTGGCCGTGAAGGCCTTGGAATGGAACTCCTGATGAAGGATGCCGGACGCCGCCGTCATCCATTGCACGTCGCCCGGACCAATGACGCCGCCGCCGCCGGTCGAGTCACGATGTTCCACTTCACCATCGTAGACGATTGTGACGGTCTCGAAGCCCTTGTGCGGATGCTCGCCGACGCCGCGCGGACGCACTGCGGCATCGAACGCGTAGGGCCCCGCGTAGTCGAGCAGCAGAAACGGGCTTATGTCTTGACCGTGTGCGTGGTGCGAAAGCAGGGAACGGACGGGGAAGCCGTCACCGACCCAATGGGGGCGTGGGGCGTCGAGAACTCTGAGAATATTGCGCATGACCACTCCTACTGTTGGAGGCTTTCTGTTGGAGGATTGTGATCGTTCAAATGGGCAGGCGGTCACGCGCGCGCAATGGTCCGCGACATTGCTGATAGGCACTGGCGGGTAACCGGCCTTCGCGTTCACTTCACAAGAAGGGTGCGAAAAAAATACAGGCGGCCCAAGGGCCGCCTGCCGGTGTCTCCAGACAAGCGCAGCGTTCAAACAGCCATCGCCACTTTCAAATTTTCATCAACCTTGTCGAGGAAACCCGTCGTCGAGAGCCATTTCTGATCCGGGCCAACGAGAAGCGCCAAGTCCTTGGTCATAAAGCCGGCCTCAACCGTATCGACGCAGATCTTCTCAAGGGTTGCCGCAAATTTTTCAAGCGCTGGATTGCTGTCGAGCTTGGCGCGATGCAGAAGGCCACGCGTCCAGGCAAAGATCGAGGCGATGGCGTTGGTCGAGGTTTCCTTGCCCTTCTGGTGTTCGCGGTAGTGGCGTGTGACGGTGCCGTGAGCGGCTTCCGCCTCCATCGTCTTGCCGTCTGGTGTCATCAGCACCGAGGTCATCAAGCCGAGCGAGCCAAAGCCCTGCGCGACGGTATCGGATTGCACGTCGCCGTCGTAGTTTTTGCAGGCCCAGACGTATCCGCCCGACCACTTCATGGCACTCGCCACCATGTCGTCGATCAGACGGTGTTCGTAGACCAGCTTGCGCTTGTCGAACTCGGCCTTGAATTCAGCGTCGAAGATTTCCTGGAAGATGTCCTTGAAGCGGCCGTCGTAGGCCTTGAGGATCGTGTTCTTGGTCGAGAGGTAGACCGGGTAGTTGCGGTTCAAGCCGTAGTTCAGCGAGGCGCGCGCGAATTCGCGGATCAACTCGTCGAGATTGTACATCGCCATGGCGACGCCGGCGCCGGGCGCTTTGAAGACTTCCTTCTCGATCACCTTGCCGTCTTCGCCAACGAACTTGATTGTGAGCGTGCCCTTGCCCGGAAACTTGAAGTCGGTGGCTTTGTATTGATCGCCAAACGCATGACGGCCAACGATGATGGGTTGCGTCCAGCCGGGCACTAGGCGCGGCACGTTTTTGCAGATGATAGGTTCGCGGAAAATGACGCCGCCGAGGATGTTGCGGATCGTGCCGTTGGGCGACTTCCACATTTCCTTGAGGTTGAATTCTTTGACGCGCGCTTCGTCCGGCGTGATGGTCGCGCATTTGACGCCGACGCCATGCTTCTTAATCGCGTTGGCGGCGTCGATCGTCACCTGATCGTTGGTCGTGTCGCGGTACTCGACGCCGAGGTCGTAGTATTCTAGCGGCAGGTCGAGGTAAGGGTGGATCAGCTTGTCCTTGATGAGCTTCCAGATGATGCGGGTCATCTCATCGCCGTCGAGTTCGACAACGGTTCCGGTCACCTTGATCTTTTTCATGTGGGATCAGCCTATGGGTTGGGCGCAATTGATGCGCCGCACCATAGTTGCGTCGCGTACGCGCGCCAAGACCCGACTAAAGGGCAATCGGGCCGGTTCGGCGCGGCGGATCGGCGCGATTTGCGAGGTGCAACCACATGCGATTGGGACACTGCACGCCGGTTGCCTGTTGCCGTTTGCAACTTCAAAGCCGCAAAGATTGGGAATACAGTCGGCTCGGGCGCTGCCGGGATATTCGGCTGTGGCACGGTGCTTCGTTGATTGTATTGCGGTGATGTTGTTGCGTGTTGTTCACATAACGGTCTTGGGCATTTTTTCGGCCGCCATGGCACTTGCCTGTGCTGCAGCTGAAACCGCTGCTGTAGTTATCGATGGCGCGCGCGGCGGGCAAAAATCAGTCAGCATGACAGTTGGCACCACACTCGCCATAGATCTCGCAGCCGTGCCTGGCACGGGGTTTCGTTGGATTGCCAACGAGCCATTGCCGCCCATTCTCGCGTTGAAGGGCGACGAGACAGTGGGCCAAGCAGAGCGGCCCGGTCAGAAAGGCCGGCGACGCCTAACCTTTGTAGTCACGGGCCAGGGCGAAGGCAGCCTTGTACTGCACTACCGGCGTCCATGGGAGCCGGTGACCGGCAAAGAAGACGTGTTCATACTGAAAGTTTTTGCAAAGTAGGGGAGGTTATAATGTGCAATTGGTTCGCCCGCGGGCTCGGCACAGCGATCACCGTTGCTGCATTCGCCACTGTCATGGGAGTGTTCTCATCGGCGCACGCGCAAACGGCGGTGCGCGAACAAGAACGGCGCACCCAAATTCGCGCACTTGAACGCGTCACGGGCGAAAAGCTCAAAGCCTCGGTTGTTGAAAAGGAACGCCAGGCGCCACCTGAAATTCAAACCAAACTGCGCGATGTCCGCAGCGAATTGATTGAAGGCGGAGACGATAAGTTTATCGGCGGCAAGCCAACCTTCAATGTCGGACACACGTCGGCGTTGCGCCGCACCGTTCGGCAATTGACCGGGTTGACAGTTCCCGACACAGCGCAATCGGCACGCCCTGAAGAGGCCCGGAAAGCCGATCAGTTGATGGAGCGGGAAGTGAAGCTCAATGAAGCCCTGAGCGCGGGTGGTGCGTTGACCAGCCGTCATGTGGAAAAGAAACCGGTGCGCGCGTCGTCGTGGGGGTGCTCGCCAACGGCAAATTCATTCGATTGGCGAGAGAAAGGCGCCGTAACGGACGTCAAAGACCAGGGTTCATGCGGAAGCTGCTGGGCCTTTGCTGCAGTCGCGGCCCTCGAGGGCAGTCACTTCGCTGCCAACCGAAGCAATATGACAGGGTCCGAACAACAGGTGTTGAGCTGCTCGAAGGGCGGCAATTGCCTCGACGGCGGCTGGTATTTTACTGCTTGGGACAATCTGCAAGGTGAGGGCAACGCCGCGCAGTCCAACTACACTTATGAAGGGCAGGATGCGCAGTGCAAATGGAGTACGCCAACGCCCTATCATTGGGGGTCTTGGGGGTGGGCGACAGACGGCGTCGATCCGGACGTTCCCGCTATTAAGCGGGCGTTGTGCAAGCATGGGCCGCTGGCAACGGCCGTTGTGGCGGGCACGCCTGCATTTGGCGCTTACAGTTCTGGTGTGTTCAATGAGCGCAGCACGCAGCAGATCGATCACGCGGTCACGATTGTTGGATGGAGTGACCAGAAGAAGGCTTGGCTCATCAAGAATTCATGGAGCACAGGTTGGGGCGACCGGGGGTATATGTGGATCCACTACGACAGCAACCGGATCGGCAGCTATACGGCATGGGTGCAGGCGCGCAAACATGTGCGCCTCGTGGACGACTGCTACAGCTTCAAATCGTCCAAGGCCAAGGCCTACAAAATCAACCAAGTCTGGAAGGTGATATCGAACAACGACATTATCGCCAATCTTGGCGGTAGCCGGGACGATGCGGATCGTGCCGTCCAAATTATCAAACATTACGGAATGTCGAAGCGCTGCTTCGTCAATCGCAAGGATTGGGATTTTCAGTACTTCTTGAAAGACAAGAAAGCGCCGAAAGGCGAATGGGCCGGTGAAACGTGCACCAAGTTCGCGACCGGCAACATCGACGTCAACAAGGAAGGTGAGAAGTGGCTGCTCGAAGATGGAGTTACACGCATTAAGACCTTTAAGACAGAGCAAGAGGCGTGGATGGCGCTCGCATACATCCGCCGCCACGAATTCACGCACCAGTGTAGTGTGGCGAACGGATTCCAGTATTACCGGCAATAAATGGGCCCATAAACCGGGCCCCGAGATCAGGCCGAGGCGCGCCGATTAAGCACTTTGATTTGCGGCCGGCTCCGTGCCACCTGTTGGCGTAGGGGCAGGCAAGCGCTATACGCGCACGCGGTAGGTATGCGCGTTGCACCTTGCGCCGGAAGGGTTCATGAAAATCGAACTGACGGAAAACGAGCCGCAGCTGGCCGGCAAGAGCGTGGGCGCGATCGTCCACGCTTGTCATGTTGCGACCATCGACCAGGGGCTCGAAGCGCTTGCCATTGCGGGCCTCACACGCGAAACACTCGAACCGGTTTTGCAATACTGCGCCGAAGTGCGCTGCGCCGCCGACAATGTTTCATGCTTGGGGTGCAAACGGCGCACGGAGATACTCGGTCTTGAGACGCTCGACCAATTCATTCTGAGTAAGAAAGAAGTCGTCGTCGGCGATGGGCGCGTGCGCTTGAAGGGTGAGGGCACGGAAATTGTCACGACGCCTTGTCTTGAGAGTTTGACGCGGCAGTGGTCGGGCGAGAACTATTGGTTCTGGGCGCGGCGCGTTATTCGAAAACTCCGCCACGGTATCCGCCGCGCCCATATGCAGGGCGAGGCGGTGGCTGGCGAGGGCGAAACGCCAGCCATTATTCTCATGGAGCCCCAGCTCGCCGATAACATCGGCATGGTGGCGCGGGCGTGCGCTAATTTCGGGCTGGATGACTTGCGGCTCGTCAATCCGCGCGATGGCTGGCCGAACGAAAAGGCGCGCATCGCCGCGTCGGGTGCAAACTACATTATTGACGACGCGCGGGCATTCGGCTCGCTCGAAGAGAGCATGGGCGATCTCAATTGGATGGCGGCGACGACGGCGCGCCAGCGCGATTTGCGCAAGCCCGTTCTGACACCCGAGCAGGCGATTGCCGAATTGCGCACCCGGATTGCCAAGGGAGAACGCTGCGGCATTCTGTTCGGGCGCGAGCGCAATGGGCTTGAAACCGGCGAAGTGGCCAATGCGGACGCCCTTATTATGATCCCGGTTAATTCGCGCTTTGCCTCTCTTAACCTTGCGCAAGCCGTTTTACTGCTGGGGTACGAGTGGATGCGGTGCGCACCCGAGCGCAGTCTTGGACGCGTGACAACTTATGAAAAACCACTCGCCGAAGGCATGAACATGGGCCGCGACCGGCCGGCAACAAAAGTGGAACTCACGGCTCTTTTCGAGCATCTGGAAGGGGAACTCGACCGGTTGGGATTCTTCAATCCGGAGTACCGGCGCCCTACTGTCGTCCAAAATTTGCGTTCTTTCTTTCTCAGGGCCAGCGCAACCGATCAGGAGGTGCGGACCCTTCGTGGCATTGTTGCCACGCTCGCACAGGGCAAAGGCCGGGGCCGTAAGGGGCCGGGCGAGGTGCCTTGATCTGGCCAAGTTTTGGGCCGAGCGATGCCGCTTGAAACGGCAACTATTGAGCAAGGCGGGCGGCGGCTAGGTGCGGCGCCCTATTGCTGCAGTTATGTCTGAATACTAAGGCGGCACAGAATACTAGGGCGGCACAGAACAAGTCCGCCCGAAAGCAGGCTTTTGGCTTCCGGATGTTTCCGGTATCAAGTGAGGCTCATTTGGAGAACGTGATGAAAACGAGGGCGGGGAAAGTTTTGGCGGGTGCGGTAGTACTCGCGTTGATTGTGCCGGTGGCAGCGGCCTCCGCTCAGGACCTGAGCGAAAAGGCCGTCACCTCATTTATGGAATATGCTTGGTCGTTGACGCCGCAGCAGTTTTCCAGGCCCGACGGCACGACCATCCAGATCGACAAGAAAAAGCCGGAAGAGGTCAAAGTGCCGGTCGATGTGGCACGCGAAGTCATCAAGGTCGGCCGTCTATCGGCGCACGCTCAGATCTGCGATCTGCGTGACGAGCAGAAGGCCAATCATCTCTCACTGATGAAGCGCGAAGAAGAAAAGAAGAAATGGACGCCGCAACAGCTCGTCTACATCAGCCAGCTGCACCTGACGACCGTGATGCTGCTCACCGGAAAAATCCGTCTGGTCGAGAAGCAAGGCGACAAAGAAGTCATCATCGAAGAGGGCAAGACCCCTGCAGCTACGTGCACCGACGAGCAGCGCAAGAAAGTCGTCGAAATGATCGTGGCCTACGTAAAGGCCGGTCCGCAGCCAAAAGTTGCCGCTCCGGCAGCCGGCGCTGCACCTGCCGATGGCGCGCCTGTTCCAGCAGCTGCAGCAGCTCCCGCTGCGGCGGCAGCGGCGGCCGCCAATAAGAAGGCTGCTGACGGAACAACAACGGGTTCAACCACGTCGGCCGCACCTGCTGCCGGGGCAGCACCTGCGGCGAAAGCGCCAGCGGCGGCCCCTGCGGCCCCGGCACCTGAGAAAAAGTAGCGCTTTTGGGTTGGATTGGTCTTTTGGCCACCCGCCCCAGTTGACGCCACCCGGCAACGCCGGTATCACACCACCAGACGCGCGGGCCATTTCGGCCCGCGTTTCATTTGCGCACCCGCGGCGGAACTTTTGAAGGTTCATGCCTGTCGTCTTCCGCCATAGAACTTTTGGTGAGGAAGCAGAGGAGGGGGCGCTCCAAACACGGCTTCGGGATCCCCCGCGGCCGCTGCAACTCATGGAGTGCTAGACTATGACCAAGCGCGTCCGCGCCAAACACAAGATCGATCGCCGCTTAGGCGAGAACATCTGGGGCCGTCCGAAGAGCCCGCTCAATCGCCGCGAAAGCCGTCCCGGCCAGCATGGCGAACGCAGAGTTGGCAAGACATCCGACTTCGGCCAGCAGCTTAAAGCCAAACAGAAACTCAAAGGCTATTACGCCTCGATCTCGGAGCGTCAGTTCCGCAAGGTCTACGCGGAAGCTTCCTCCATGAAGGGCTCTACGTCCGAGCACCTGATCGGCCTTCTTGAGCGCCGCCTCGATGCGCTCGTCTATCGCGCCAAGTTCGTGCCGACGGTTTTTGCCGCGCGCCAGTTCGTGTCGCACGGCCACGTCACTGTCAACGGCCGCCGCGTGACCATTCCGAGCTATCGTCTGCGCATCGGCGACGTGATCGAAGTCAGAGAAAAAGCCCGCCAGCTTGGCCTTGTTCTCGAAGCCGTCAAGAGCGCGGAGCGTGACGTGCCGGATTACGTCACCCACGACCACACCAAGATGACCGCCTCGCTGTCGCGCATCCCAGCCCTTGCCGATGTGCCATATCCGGTCACGATGGAACCGAACCTCGTCGTCGAATTCTATTCGCGCTAAGCGAGCGGGCAATGCCTGGACCTTTTGCGAGCGGCTGGACTTTCAAGTCCGGCCGTTTGCGTTTTAGCCGCTTGGCCCAGATACTCCGGTTGCTGGGGCTGGTGTTTGCCATGGCCGCTTGCGGAGGAGACCCTGTGATGGCGGAAGGTTCAGCTGATCGCGCAGCCCTTGCAACATTGCGCCCTGGCTCGCCCATTGCCGATGTTGTGAAGGCCTATGGCAGTGCCTGGAAGGCGCCCTTGCCGCACCGGGAGGGCAGCGTCCTGACAATCGGTTCCACTGATGGCGTTGTCGTTCGCATCACCGCACACGGCCGTCTTGGGTCCATCCGCTACGACTGGCGGTTCGGCCAAGAACACCCCGTCGTTGGCATTCACATGAGCGCCGATGAGGACGCAGTTGCAGGGCGCGGTTTCCGAACCTTGATTTGAAACCCTTTGGCGCAGGTGCAGGACCGTTCTCCTGGCCGAGCCTTGCCGAGGACGGGCTCAGCATGCGCTTTGAACTCGGGACCACCTATGAGGGCGTGCGCTATCTGCGCTGGATTGAGCTCTACGATGCCGCTGCCGTCTATCCAGCCAAAGAGCCGGTCGTGTATTCCGCGCCGTCCGGCGTCCCTGGAGCCCCCTTCAAGGACATCAATCTCAAGCTCGCGGTGATGTCCGAATTGATCGATAACGGGCACATCGACATCGGCGATCCGCAAGACTTTTACGACCATGTGCTGGGGCGGCGGTTTGACCTCGAAGCGGAAGGCTATGAACCCGTGGCCGAGGCGCGCGACTTTCTTGCCCGCTTCCCCTTGAGCCAAGACATACTCGATCAGGTGACCAGCATGGAGTTCGACGGGGGCTCGGAGATCTATCGCTACATCAACTATTTCTGGGATGGCGAGAGCGACGAGTTCACGATCACATCGTTCGATGGGTTAGAGGCGCTGCGAAATTTGAAGTCGATACGCATCATCTCGATGGTGGATGAGTCGGTTGATCTGGCGCCATTGAAGCAGCGCGGCATCTCGGTGAAATAGCGGTGCTCAAATTGCAGAGGCTGCCACTGCCAACCCTGCAGCCATCAGCAATACCCCGATTGGACCCGTCAGCCTCGCGCCAAATGGGCTGAGCTTTTCAAGCAGCACGAGGATCGAAAGCCCCGCGATCCACACGAGGTTCATGACCCCGCCCGCGAAGAGCAGCAGCATGAGGCTCCAGCAGCATCCCAAACAGTAAGCGCCGTGAACGAGGCCGAGCCGGAAGGCGCCGCTCGGGCCAGGGCGCCAATTTTGGCTGAGGAACGCAGCCGGAGAGCGGCAGTGGTTGAGGCAGGCGCGTTTCAGGCTTGAGAATTGATAAAGTCCGGCGAGGACGAGTAATCCGCCCGTCAAGGCGCGGCTCAGTGACCACATCCACATACCGTCCACCAGACCGGCGTGCTCCAAAAAGAATTGCAGTGCTGTCGCCAAAACAGAGAACGCCAGCCAGCAGAGCAGATAACCGGCGGCGAATGAGGCGATGGGGAATTGAAGATCCTGCGATCTGGCCCTTGTCGCTGACCCTGGGCATAGACGCGGGCGTAGATCATCATCATCGGCGCCGCACTCGGCAGCATCATGGCGATCATCATGACAAACCACATGGCCGTCATCATGGTTGCGTAGCCGGGCGTCCACACGGCGGGACCAAAGACAGTTTCGGCGGATGGCGGAAATCTGCCACGTCGACATGCTGGCGGCCGTCATGCCGGTTCCGGCGCCGCCAAGAAGATAGACCCAGGCGAGGAGCGATATCAGAGCGATTGCGACAGCCAGTATCGCGCGTTCGCTTTTGATCGCGCGTTCGAGCGCCGGGAGCGGCGTATGCGGCTGCGGCGAAGTCAAGCGGCGGACTTACTCTTGACGAGCCCGTAATTATTCAAGCGCAACGTCGCGAAGTGAGCGTGTGATGCCGAGAGCGTGAGCGGAATTGGCCCGTTGATCTTGGCACTGCCCTGCGCGACTTCGGCGATCTCGTATTCGAAGCCGTTCGGAATATCTATTCTGGCGCGGTGTTCGGCACCTGTCACGGGGTTCATGATCGGACTGCCCGTCGCATCGATAATGCCGTCGATGACGACCCGGCCGCGCCGTTTGTCGATGTCGATTTCGACGTCGATTTTCTTGAAAGCCGGATCGAAGGCCTTTTCGAGCGTAGATGCGAAAACGCTGAAGATCGTTGCGCCCGGGCTGATGTCTCGCCGCCAGTCATGATAGTCAGAATGGCATTGCGCTGGGCCTCGTTGGCGCGCTCGTCAACAATCAGAAAGGCTTCGCCTTTACCGAAGTGAATGGGTCCTGGCCACTTCATAATGCCGACAGCGCGCAAGCCGTCGAGGCGGACATCGCCGAAGTGCCCATTGTCGATTTCGAGGCCGACAAAAGCCGCGCAATCGCCATGTGTTGGCAAGGCATTGAATTGACAGGGGCAGCCAAAATCGCAATTGCAGTTGGCAAATTCGCGGGCTTCTATTTCCCAGGGGATCATGCCGGTGCTCCGGATTTCAAATGTCCTGGACTGTAAGGTAATACACTTACTCGCATTTGCAAAGCAGGCGTTACAGCGAGGTCGCAATTATGCGGGCTCTGCTGCGGCTGCCCGTGTCCGGTGTCTATGGTCTTGATGTTGAGCGGACTTCCCTATTTAAGCGCAGGCGGGGAGGCATTGGCCCAGCCATAGGCCAGCATGGTGATAAGGCGCTCGCGGCAAAGAAATAGACGCCCGGCAAAACGGTTGCTTCCGTGTAGCCGCTCGAATTTACGTAGAAAATCATGAGTGCCAAGAACCATGACGTCGGTCATGGAATAGCGCCCGAGCCACTCCATGGTGGCGATGGATTTGCGGCGGAACTCGGGCTCGATGTCGTGCGACGTGATGAGCGTCAAAAGGTAGAACAGCTTCATGAACGGAAAGAAGATCGAGACGGCAAAAAGCACGGCACAAAGGAAGATCTCGTCCGTTTCAAAAAGTGCGTACATGATTGTGAGTATCGAATGCTGGTTGGTCCACACGTAGACGGTGGTGAAGCGGATCGTCGGCAGAATGATGCCAAGCGCGAAGAATACGGTCGCCAGGATAATCAGAAAACTTAAGCCGAAATTGCGCCAATTTGATCGCGGGGCAGCGCCGGTATCGGGCTGAGGCAGGGCAAGGGGCGCCTCAAGGGCGGCGCGGTCAATGCCGTCGGTCCGGATCCACGCATAGGAAAGGATCATGAGTACGACGGCGGCGGTGAAGAAATAGACTCCGTAAAGGCTGGTCGCGTCATACACGCCATGGCTTTTGACGAAGAAGATCGTCAAGGCCAGCACGAGCACGTCGTGCATTGACCATTTGCCAAGCCACTCAAGCGCGTGCAAGCGGCGGTTCTGGCGCGCGATCTCGGCAGGGGGAAGTGTTGAGACCATGAGCAGATAAAGCAGCTTGGCAACGGGGAGAATAATAGAAAAGATGAGGACGATCGCTCCAAGAAATGTCTGCCCTTCTTTGATCAGGACATCGACCGTCGATAGCAGCGAATGTTCGGTCGTCCAGATGCCAAATTTGGTGAGCTTGATAATCGGCAATGATATGCCGAGCGCGAGGCAGACGCTGGCGGCGAGGATCGTCAAACTCAATAAGAAGCGCCGGCCGCTTTGGAGCATTCGCCGTACTATCCCGCGTCTGATGCTTCAGATAAACCTCAGTCTATCGGATCTCTCGCGGTAAAGAACGTTGGAAATATGAAGCCGGGCCCTCAGATGGAATAAGATCGCAATATGGTTGCCATCACGGAGAATTGCCGTCGCGGAAAAAGGGCGGGGCCGAAGCCGCCGCCCTTTCGAATTTCCGGCGAATTTCAATGGACTATATTTAGCCAGGCCGCCCGGCACTTAGCCGTGGTGATGGGCGTGTGGAATGCCCTTTTGGCAAATGAGATCGTGCAACTCACCAGCCTGGTACATTTCCTTCATGATATCGCAGCCGCCGACAAACTCGCCCTTGACGTAGAGCTGGGGAATGGTCGGCCAATTGCTGAAGGCCTTGATGCCTTCGCGGACGCCCTGGTCTTCGAAGACGTTCACTTCTTTGAACGGTACGCCGAGGACTTCGAGGATCTTGACGGCGGTCGCCGAGAATCCGCACTGCGGAAACTGCTTGGTTCCCTTCATGAACAGCACCATGTCGTTCTCTGAGATGGTCTTGGTAATGGCCGTTTGGTTGGCGTCTTGAGCCATGGGGCTGCTCCTTTGGGGCAAGCGTTGAGTGTGTGTGGCGCGCGAGGATCCGCGCGGATATCAGATTAAGTGATGTGGGAGAGACGAGGGCCGAAGTCAATCTTTGGGTGTGCCGGTAGTCAGTTGCAGGGCGTGGAGAACGCCGCCCATGTTTCCGCCGAGCGCAGAATAGACCATCTGATGCTGCTGGACCCGGCTTTTGCCTTTGAAGGCTGACGAAACAACTGAGGCCGCATAATGATCGCCGTCGCCCGCCAGATCCTTGATTTCTATGGCAGCGTCGGGAAATGCGGCTTTGATCATGCGCTCGATTTCTGTGGCCGGCATTGGCATGGGCGGAACTCCTGGGCTTAGGCCCGGCGTATAAGGCCCGCTGCTGGAAGGCGGGTTTGGGGGCATCTAGCGCCCGCATAGCATTTTCACTATGTGACGTGACAGAGTTATCAGCATTGATGCACCGATAGATAAGACAAATTGATGTTAATCTCACGCGAATGCGATTTGTGGTTATCGCCATGAGCACTTAAGGTTAGATTTGATAGGGACGTGAGTTCTTATAGTTTTTACTTGATGGAGACGACCATGAAGACCTGGATGAAACCTGAAGTTCGCGAAACCGAAGTTGGCCTCGAAGTGACCAGCTATCTCCCAGCCGAAATCGACATGATCTAATGTCGTTTTTGGACTAAGTTTAAGCCCCAGCGGCGGCTGATCTGATCAGATACCGCTGGGGTTTTTCCCGGATAAAAATTTCTGAATAGCGTTTTTTTGTGCGCCAGAGCCTTTTTGCTTGGCGCTTTTTTGTTTTTGACGTGCCCTGATGCAGCGAAAGTGCTCCCAGGCGCTTCCCCACAGAGTGCTGATCGCAGTAGGTTAACTGCGCTGATTCATTTAAGCCGTTTCAAATGGAGTGCCGCATGCTGCTGCGTGCCGGGCTCATATATGTTCTCACAGTTTTGACGATGCTGCTCGGCGGATTAGCGGCCTGGCAGCGCTTGGATATTTCTGTCCGGAGCCAGAGTGCAGCCGCCCTAAGCCAGCGGATAACGACGCTTCAGAGCGGCTTGGAAGCAGCGGGTCTACGCGAGGAGGCGGCGGTCCGGCGCGCACGTGTTGCCGAAGACAGTCTTTCGCGTAACGAAACTTACGACTCGTCCGACGTAATCCGGCTGAATGAGGTGCGTGAGAAACTCGCAATCGCCATTCGAGATAACGCTGTTGCGGAAGCCGGGCGTATTAGAATCGAAACGGAACTGGCCCAAGCGATCAAGGAGCGTGATGAATTGCAGCGTGCGGCGGACGAAGCCCGGGTTGCCGCCGACAAAGCACTGCAAGAAGCGGACATCGTGCGTCAGGAACTTTCCGATTTGAAGGCGGCCGCGCCTGCGGTCACGGCCGCCGCGCCGCCACCGGCGATTGCGCCACCAGATACGGCGGCTGTCGCTCCGGCGCCTCAGGTCCCAGCGTCTCAGGCCCCGGTGTCTCAGGCTCCAGTGTCTCATGCTCCAGTGTCTGAGGTCAAAGTCGTGCCGGATGAGCTAGTCCGGCCGGCTGCTGAGAACTCAAAGGCAAATTCCAGCGAAGCCAATTCCAGCGAAGCCAATTCCAGCGAAGTCAATTCCAGCGAAGTCAAGGCCACGCTTGTACCAAACGCAGTGACGATAGAGCCTGCGCCGAAGGCCGCAAAACAAGCAGAAAAACCGGTGGCTGCGAAGCGCGCCAACGTCAAGAGTGACTCGCGCGGGTCTAAAGTAAAGTCTGCATCATCAAGCAGTAGCGCGGCTAAAAAAGTGCCCAAGCAGGCGAAGAAAGACGAACCATTCTTTCCTTTCTGATTGTCCGGCTATTTGGTCTTCCGTTCCAGCGCGCTTCGTTACTCGCAGCCAAATTCAATCTTGACCCAAGGTAGATCGAGTTGGCAGTCGCCAGAGCGCGTTTTCTTCAGGAACTTGCTGACGTCGATGTCGCCAAGATTGAGTTTCTTTTTGGCGCTCGGCGCGCTGTCGTCGGCGTCACCGGCATTATCAGCCTGGTCGGTTTGCTCCTCGCTTTCAGCAGCATCTTTGCCAGCTGGCGGGGTTGGGGGTGGCGGCGCCGTTGCAGCGGTGGTTGAAGGTTCGGTTGCGGGCGTTTTTGCAGAGCCGCTATCGGGCGATGCGGTTGCGGGTGACTTATCGCCGGGTGACGTGTTGACGGTTGTCTTGTTGCTGGGGGCGGCGACGTCTTGAGCCTTGGTATCAGCAACTTTGACGTCTTGAGTTTTTGCTTCAGGAGCTGGCGTCGCGACCGGCGCTTGTACTGAGGCAGCGGCGGGCGCTGCAGGTTTGACGTCAGCCTGTGGTACCACCGGCGCGGTTTTTGGCGTCTCCGATTTGGCAACCGTCTCAGTGCCGCAGCGCTGCAAATCAGCGGGCGCGCGTTTCCAGATCATGGTCTTGGAGAATAACTTGACGCCCGCATAGCCAACGACACGCAACTTGTCCTCGCCAAGTGGCGTCAGTTCGACATCGTAGCGGCGCTTCTTTTCAGGCGAATAGATCCAGCCATTACCCCAGTTTGCGCCGCCAGCCGGACGCGCTTCGCCAATAATTTGCTTGCCGCAGCCTTTTGCGTCGGCACCGTCCTTGACCCAAACGACATGACCGCACAGCGCGCCGCCGCAGTTCTTGATTTCAACCGCTCCACGCCCTGTATCGTTAAGCCAAATACCTTTGGGGTCAGACGCTGCGCGTGCGGATACTGAAATGGCGCACGCAAAAGACACAAGCGCAACAGGCCCAAGGGCCAAACTCGATTTCAACATGGCAGCACCCTTTCAAAATTATATCCGCATTGGTTTTGCGCGAGATAACGCTCAGCCGCTGTTCCCAACGGAACAGAGACCTCAAGCCTCGCAATGCACGAGTTTGTCGCGCTATGCGGGCTTGAGGTTCAAATGCGATCTTCGGCCTCGAACACGCGGGTCAAAAGGTGTCAAAACCCCGCGTGTTGTGCTCGTGCCGATGATTTATGTGCTGCGTTTAAACGAAATGTTCTTCTTGTCGACGAAGCCGTAGAAGGCGTTGGTGCGGTCAGCACCCTCCTTCAGGTAGGCTTCTTTGGCTTTCTGCAGCTTGTCGTCCTTGTAATTGATGTTGTGCTGCCCAAGGTTATTCAAGTCGATCCCATGGATCCTCGCCGAGTTCAGCCCGAAGATCTTTTGCTTGACCTCGGAGTTATCGCCGCCGAGCGGGGCAAAACCGAACTTCTTCTGCATGTCTTCGGGGATTTCTATGCGGCGCATAGCTTCGATCTGCCATTGCGGTGAGCCGTACCAAACGCTGTCCGTGCCCCAGACCACGCGGTCAGCGCCAAGGCCCTTGACGAGCGTGCCGAGCATGGCGGCGGCGTGCTTGGGATGCGAGATGACGCAGTTTGCAAAGCTGCTGCCGAGTTCGCCGTAGACGTTGTTGACGCCATACTTCGCAGGAATTTCTGCGAGGTCGGTGACCCAGTCGATGCGCCCCGTTTCTTCAAACTGCTTGAGATGTGATGCCGGATAATCGTTCAGTGGCTTCAATCCCGAGTGGAAGATCACGAAATTGATCTGCGGGAAAGCCTTTGCCGCCTTGCCGATGTCGTCGACCATGGCGTGCTTCCATGCGTGGAAGGTATCGGCGTAGTCGTTGGGCAAGAGGCCTTTGTGGATGCAAAACGTCTTGATGCCCGACTTCACCATTTTCTCGTAAGCCGGGTACATCAGCTTTTCGTCGTCGAGACGATAGGGGTAGTCGCTGTTCGATAAGGGATCGCCGACTGTGTAGCCCTTCCAGGCGATGGGCTTTTGTTCGGCGATGCAGCGGTCCATCTCTTCGAGCCAGCCATCGACGCGCGGGCGCACGATTGCTTGGGAATACATGCGGCGCGACCCGCAAAGTTCGTCCATCAAGCCTTGAGCGCGGTGCATTTCCCGGTTGGTCAGGAACCAATTTGCGGCGTCATCCGCCGGTGCGCCCGACAAGATGCCGACCTTGGTGTCGCTGTCGAAGTAAACTTCTTTGAGGAAGTTGGCGAACTGTAGCTTCTCGAAGGTTGTTTTCGTATCGCGGTACTGCTCAGGCACCCACTTTTCCATACCGTAGCTGCGGAGACCAATGAGGCCTTCGAACGAGAAGCCCTCGTAAACGAAGTGCAGCTGATCGTCGAAGATGAACTGATCGCGCAGCGATGCTGCGCGTTCTTCGGCACGCGCTGTGTCGGCCGCTTCCGCACGGGAAGCTCCAAACACGTTGCCGTAGTGCTCGTTCATGATCGAGAACGACAAGGCAAAGCCCGACGCCGAGCGCAGGAAGTTGCGCCGCGAGACGTTGTTCTTCTTGCTGAGTTCGCCGGCAACTTCGAGAATTTGCGCTTTGATCTTGCGCTGGGTGTCGTTCTCGGGTGACGGATTGAATTCGCCGTTCGAGAGCACCTGCGTCGGCACGGGGATTTCTCCCCCGACATCTCCAGACTCTGTTCTGTCTTGCAGTCCGAGTTTGTACTCTTCGGTCTTGATCCAAAGCGACATGACGCACTCCTCTTGAAAAGACGCTGACTGGAAATAATTCCGTTCGCCGAAAAACCCAAAATTGTTGTAACATTCGGGCGCAGTCAAGCAATGCACCGGAGGTATAGGCTGGCTGGCTACCGTGATGCGTTTGGCATGAATGGCGGCGCATCTGGCATGAGTGGCAATGCCGTGTGCATCGAGGAACTCAAGCGCCGCGAGCCAATACATCACGCGCTGGAGAGTTTGCTACTTGGTCATGCGTGCTACTTGGTCGTGCGTGCTACTTGGTCATGCGTAATGGGTTGAGTTGTACGCGATGCGGCTTGGCTTCTCTTGCCAGGATGTTCGCGACTTTGCGCATTTGATCCGGCCATAACGGTTTTGGCATGATGGTCAACAGCTGTTCAGGTCCCGCAACTTTCAGGAAATCATCGAGGGAATAATCTGAATATCCCGAGACGACGACAATATGCACGTTGGCATCGATCAAGCGGATACGTTTTGCTGCTTCCAGCCCGTCAATGCCGGGCGGCATGCGCACGTCGAGAAAAATGCCGGCAAATGGATCGCCATCGTCGATCGCCCACTTGATGGCATTGACAGCATCGAGGCCCTGCTCGACAAACGTCACGCGCCATTTCGGTTTGGCATCGCTTTGCGCACCAAAGAGCTCAGCCTCAAGGGAGTCGAGCCCGAATAGTTCGCGCGCGTTGTCGCTCTCGTCTGCTTTACCAAGCACGAGGCGATAAGCGGAGATGACACCAGGATCATCGTCTGCGACCAGTAAGCGAGGTGTGGAATGAGTTGACAGTATGTTGGCTCCTTCGCAGGCAAGCCACGATTAGATTAACAGCGTTCGACTATGATCCGATTCTCAATTTTATCCAGCAAATGCTGCAGTTATGGTGTGTCCGCTCTAATTCCTGGGCTTGCAAAGCGGTCCTGGATCGCGGAATGCATCGCCGGACAATGGTAATCCAACACCCCGTTCAAGAAACCAGCTGCAGTGGCAGGATCATGCGCCGCGACTTGCCTTCGAAGTAGCAGCCGTCTTCGAGAATGAGTTGATTGTGAAAGATATCCCCGGTCACCGAACACGCAGCCTTGAGGAACAGCGTGTTGGCGAAGATCTCACCATTGATTTCGCCGAGCACCGTGACTGTGTTCGAGCGAACGGCACCGTTGACGACGCCACGTTCGGTGACGGTGAGGGAGGTACAGGTGACGTCACCGTCGATGGTGCCGGATAACACAATAGGCCCCGGATAATCGATCACACCTTCAATCGTCACCGTGCGCGGCAGGGTGAGGGTGTTGGCGTGCGTGGCACTTTGCTCGGTTTTGGACTTCAGGACGGGCTCAGACATGGAAATACCCCCAGATCGAGCGCCCGCGCGCTTTGACCCGAGAATTGCTGGCGATGGTGGCGAGATTGGGACGGTAAACGCGGTTCTTGTGCCGTTGCCGGCCGGGCGCAGCCATCGCGGACCATTGCCTGAGCCAATTGCGCAATTGACACTCCATCTTTTCCTCCTACAACCCAAGAAAACGGGAGAATTTCAAATGCCGACCATGTCGAACCTGCGCCGCCGTGCGATCCAGAAGAAGCAACTCAAGGCCGAGAACGCCGCCAATCGCCTCGCCAAAGCTGCCAAGAAGGAACTCAACGCCAAGAAGAAGGCGTAAGGGGTTCGCGCCGCGCTGAGCATGACTATGGCGTGGCGAGGGTGCTGCGCGACTGCGGCCTTCCCATAAATTTATTGATGATGATCTGTTCGTCGCGGCGCTTGTCTTCTGCCGTGCGGGGCGGGTACGTCCGCCGCAAGCGCTCTATCTCATCCGGCGAGGCGATGAGCGTTGCGGCATTGGGCCCGTTGATCAGATGCGGATCGCAGGGCCCAAGCAGAGCGTCGATGCGGCCGCTGTAGACGACGCGGTTTGACCACCTGTCTTTGGCTTCGCTTGGATTTTCGAGCGTGTTGTTCAAGGCGAGAACCACGCGCTCGCGTTCGTCGCTGCCGTGCTCGAATTCCGGAAGTGCGCTGAGGCGGCAGCCGCCGTCGCAAATCTTTTCGCGGATGAGGAACACTTTGCCGTCTTTGGCAGCCAGCGGCATGGCGCCTTTGAGCACCGTGACGCCGTCGTAGACTTCGAGAATCGACGGCACGTAGGTCTCGTAGATGTCGGAGAGATAGCGGCGCGACGCGAGACGGCCGCGAAACACGATGTCGACATCGTCGAGCGCATCGATCAGGACGCGCAGCCGCAGATCCTTGCGCTTTTCTTCCGTGATGGTGCCGTCCGACACAGAGGCGTAGTCCGACTGATTGCCCAAGCGGCATTTGGAGAGAGGCCGGGCGGTGAGGGGCTCAATCAAAATCCACGAGAGAAACGCAAGTGCGCAGACTACGCGGCATAAGCCCGAGCGCAAATAGGCGCGAGGGGCGGCTGTGTGCGCGGCCGCGCGTGGGCGACGTTTCGAACTTGGTGTGCGGCACGTTCCCATCTGCATGAGAGCCACTCCGAGTTTCGTCTGTCAGCCTAGTCGAATCCGGCGCGGGGCGCAAATCTCCACACCCCTGCCCACCGGCTCACCATTGCCGCTTAGGTGTGTTGCTGGCCGTTCCTCGCGGATGATATGCGCCGTCACTATCCAATTCGGACTCGTCGACGACTTCCGCCGTTCCCGGAATGACTTCAGCGCCCTGGGTGCGCGTGATCCATTCCATCGTCCGTTTGATGTCGGGGTAGAACGTCTTGTTCTTGTTATTATCGTACCACTGGAAACCATAGACCGTGATTTTCATGGGCGTCCCCCATGCTACGCTTCAGGCCGAACATAGCATGGTCTCGCTTGAGACAAGGCGGAATTTTTGCCGAGTGCATTTTGGGGCGAGGAGGACGTCCAATACATTAGGTGTGCGCCTAGACGGGAAACGTAGGTTGGGTTAGTGCGGTCAGTGAATTTCAACAATGATGTGCCTTGGCGAATTCCGCGCGTAACCCAACAATCAAGACCCGTGACGGGAGCTGTCATCCCGGCCGGAGAAATCGCGTGGGCGATTTCGTAGAGCCGGGACCCACGCGTGAACGTTGCTGGGTCCCGGGTCTGCGCGGCGAACGCCACTTCGCCCGGGATGACAGTTGCGCACGCCACTCCCCACCCGCGTCCCCGGCTGAGAAACGTAGGTTGGGTTAGTGCGGCCAGTGAATTTCAACAATGATGTGCCTTGGCGAATTCCGCGCGTAACCCAACAATCAAGACCCGTGACGGGAGCTGTCATCCCGGCCGGAGAAATCGCGTGGGCGATTTCGTAGAGCCGGGACCCACGCGTGAACGTTGCTGGGTCCCGGGTCTGCGCGGCGAACGCCACTTCGCCCGGGATGACAGTTGCGCACGCCACTCCCCACCCGCGTCCCCGGCCGAGCGAGTGTCCGCAGGACGGTCGCGCAGAGCCGGGATCACGACCCGTCAATTGAGCGTCGGCTAGGGCGGTGCGAAGCCAAACTACATTTCTTCGTTTTGAGAGTAAGGGGTACGAGGTTCAGTCTGTTCCACCGCCATCCCACGCTTTTCGATGTTCCGGCTTAGGTGCATTATGATGGTCAATGCCGAGCGACACCCCCGCTTGCTCTGCCTTCAAGCGCACATACCCTCGCATCCAATTTTCGCGAAAGCGATACCACCCGTTGTGTGATCCCTGTAAAATATTTCCGTGTGACTCGCGTTTGAGCGCGTTCATTCGCTGATAGAACTTCTCTTGCGAAAGTACCTCGCGCTTCACGCTTGTCGATAGATTGTAAATATCGAGAATCGGGACGTACGATTTCTCGTAAATGTCACTCGTCTTGCGCTCGAGCATAGTATCGTCTGCAACTGCCCAGAGAACTTGCTCGTAGTCATCGGTGACCTTTTGCACGGCGAGCTGGTAGGCTTGCTTGAGCGACCCCATCGCTTCACTAACAGCTCCGCGCAACCCTTCATCGAAATGCTTAAGCCCTATCTTCTTGATCTCCGCAAAATCATAGAATGCTGCGCGGAACATGTGTTCGCCGATGAGGTGAACGTAGTATGGAAAGCCACCGCTTATCGTTGAAATGCGGATGAGCTCTTCTCGTCCTACTTCGATATCCAACTCCTTTGCGGTGTCAGTGAGAATTTCCCACAATGCATCGTGCGAAAGAGGCTCGACGCTGATGGGTGCAAGATAACGATCGGTCGAGAGATGGACGCCGATCAGCTCTTCGAGCGAATTGCCAATTCCACAGAAAATGAACTTGAGGTTCACTTCTTGATCAGAAACTTGCTTAATTAAATCAGCAAAGCGCTTGCGATCATCTGGGCTTTTTATTTGGTCAAATTCGTCGATGATTACGACGGGCTCTCTCGAGTGCATGCTGCTTACATACTTGAGCAACACGACCCCGTCGTTCAAACTTTCTATCGGCGGGAAGACGCCTTGCTGTACTCCCCGCTCCGTCTCCGCGGAGAGCCCCATTATCGAGCCGCCAATTTTTCGGTTCTTCGTCTCTTTCTCAATCACTTCGCGTGGAGGAAGTGCGCCGCGCGCAATGTCACCCACCATTTTCGAGAAACTAACAAACTGATCACAGGCTATTTGAATATGGCTCGCATCAGCCGACTGGTGCAGTGAAGCGGCACTCTGAGCGAGCGACGTTTTACCAACACCTCGTTCGCCGAATATAAAGACATGTTTGCCCGTTGAGTTAAACGCCCACTCGATCTGCTTCAAGACGAGCGCGCGCCCCCTAAGGTACTGCGCATTTGATACCGCACGCGCGGGGTCAGATGCTTGCGCAATATTTCTTTGAACCGTACCTCATCTATGTCCGCGATAGTCAAGACAGTGTCCCCTCGTTGATGCCGCGCTAATTCTCACCCAACGAGATTTGCTGTTAATTTACAAGACGACCCCATCAACCCCTTCATCCACCCCTCGTGCGCGCTCCGCAACTCAGCGAGCGCCAAAGCCTTCTCCCCCTTCAACGCAATCACAGGCGGCGCGGCGGCGAGCGGCTCGCCGGTCGTCTCGTCAATAGCCGGCGCGGGTGAAACGACGCGCCCCACAATCCGTGACGGCAATTCCAACAGCCGCGCGCGCTCGAGAACTTCTTCGGCCTTCGCGGGCGTGACTTCGACGACGTAGCGGCCTTGATCCTCGCCGAACCAGACGCTATGCGCGGGCAGCTTGCCTTCATACGGATAGAGCTCGACGCCAACGCCGCCCGCCTCGCGCGATCCGCTATTCGCGCCGCCCGCCAAAGCCATTTCGGCAATCGTAACCAGCAGCCCGCCATCGGCGCAATCGTGCACCGCCTGCGCAATCCCTGAGCGAATGAGTGCGCGCACCAGACGGCCCGCTTTGATTTCGTCTTCAAGCGACACCGGCGGCGGCGCGCCTTCGAATTTGCCGGTCGCGTGGCTTTGATAAATCGATTGGCCGAGATGCCCGCGCTCCGGCCCGATGACGACGAGCATGTTGCCATCGCTCTTCAAAGCGATGTTCGCGGTCTTGGTCCAATCGGGAATAAGGCCGACGCCGCCGATCGCGGGCGTGGGCGGAATGCCGATGCCGTTGGTCTCATTGTAGAGCGAGACGTTGCCGGAGACGACCGGATAGTCGAGCGCCTTGCAGGCTTCCGCCATGCCGCGGCAGCTGGCCACGAATTGCCCCATGATCTCGGGGCGCTCGGGGTTGGCGAAATTCATGTTGTCAGTGATGGCGAGCGGATCGGCGCCAACGGCCGTCAAGTTGCGCCAGGTTTCGACCACGGCTTGCTTGGTGCCCATTTCGGGGTCGGCTGTCACATAGCGTGGTGTCACATCGCAGGCTACGGCAATCGCCTTCTTCGTGCCGTGCACGCGCACCACGCCTGCGTCGCCGCCAGGCCGTCCAATGGTGTCGCCCATGACCATGTGGTCGTACTGTTCCCAAATCCAGCGGCGCGACGCCAAGTGATGCGAGCCCATCATCTCTTTTAAAGTGCCGAGCAATGAGTTGGGCCCACCCTTAGGTCCTGGAACCCATTCGGGCAGAATTTCGGCTTGGCGTTTCGGCTCAACCCAGGGGCGCTCGTACATCGGCGCGGAATTGGCGAGCTTGTCGACGGGGAGATCGGCTTCGATAACGCCTTTATGCTTGATAATCATGCGGCCGGTATCGGTGGTGATGCCGATGACGGCGAAATCGAGTTCCCATTTTTGGATGATAGCTTGGGCTTCGGCTTCGCGGCCGGGCTTGAGCATCATCAACATGCGTTCTTGAGATTCAGACAGCATCATCTCATAGGCGGTCATGTTAGCTTCGCGCTGGGGAACCAAATCGAGATTAAGCTCGATGCCGACGCCGCCCTTGTCGGCCATTTCAGATGTCGATGAGGTAAGGCCGGCCGCGCCCATGTCCTGAATAGCGATGATGCAGTCGGTCGCCATCAGTTCCAGGCAGGCTTCGATCAAGAGCTTTTCGGTGAACGGATCGCCGACTTGCACGGTCGGGCGTTTCTCATCCGACTTGTCGTCGAATTCAGCCGACGCCATGGTTGCGCCGTGAATGCCGTCGCGGCCCGTTTTCGAGCCGACGTAAACGACGGGCAGGCCGACGCCCTTAGCGGCCGAATAGAAAATCTTGTCCGTGCGCGCGAGGCCAACGCACATGGCGTTGACCAGGATGTTGTTATTGTAGCCCGCGTCGAAATTGGTTTCGCCGCCGATGGTTGGAACGCCGGTGCAGTTGCCATAATGCGCGATGCCGGCAACCACGCCGTTGACGAGGTGGCGGGTCTTGGGGTGTTCGGGCGCGCCGAAGCGCAGCGCATTCATGTTGGCGACGGGGCGCGCGCCCATGGTGAACACGTCGCGCATGATGCCGCCGACGCCGGTTGCGGCACCCTGGAAGGGTTCGATGTAGCTCGGATGATTGTGCGATTCCATTTTGAAGACGACGCAATCGCCGTCGCCGATATCAACGACGCCGGCGTTTTCGCCCGGACCCTGGATCACTTGCGGGCCGCTGGTGGGGAGCGTCTTCAACCACACGCGGCTCGACTTATACGAGCAGTGCTCGCTCCACATGACCGAGAAGATGCCGAGTTCGCAGATCAAGGGTTCGCGGCCGAGGATTTCGAGGAGTCGGGGATACTCGTCGCCCTTGAAGCCGTGCTCGGCGACCATTTCAGGCGTGATTTTGGAGGGGGTGTTGGCGGCCATTTCGGTCTCGTCTGAAGCTTCGAGGATTTCGGGTTCTGGGTGCTTATAGCGGCGGGGGGTGGGCTTGTCCTTGGTTGGCAGCGCCGCGCCCACACCTCCCTGCCTCTGGAGGCGCAGGCCACAAATTGTTGCGTCCGTGTGACCGGACTACCCACTTGGGCTGTGACTATACCGCGCTGCACAAAACGCATTCCGGAAATGCATAGCTAGGTATTTCAATAGCCGAGTCATGGGCTTATCTGTGGTCCCAGAACGTAGCCGTCATGCCCAAACATTCCTGCGAGGGCTTGAACGCTACGAATTGGATCGGAGGCCCTATCCATGACGTTTGTAAACACAAAGACCCTGGCAGTTCTCGCTCTTGCGGGACTTGGAGCCATGCACGGCGCAATGCCCGTGCGTTCTGGCGACGCGGACATCGGCGGGAAAGTTCTTGCCGAACGCATGGGAGCGTCGTTTGAGGTCGGCACCAAAAAGGCCGTGGCCTATTATCAAGGCGAACGCGGCGCATGCAACGTGACCGTATTGGTATCCGAAACGTACAGCGAGCAATTGCCTTATCGCTTTGCTACGGTGCGTTTTAACACCAATGTGGCGGCTGGAACGATGGCGCAACTCGATACGTCCGATGGCGCATCTCTGGCTCTCACGTGCACCGCCGGGGCAAAGTCCTTGTTGGTCGCGCCCATTGATCGCGTGGCCTACCAAGCCCAGCCGCGCGTGACGAACTGATCGGCCACTGGCTTGAGTTTATTCATTGTGAGTGGGGGGCGCCTGAGGGGGCTCCCCATTTTGCGTTTTGTCACCAAAGTAAGTGACTGAGTGGTGCGAATCTCTGGTGCCCAGTCCATGAATGCTGCGACGCAGCAAAAGCACCAAGCAAAGTACCTTTCACGCCCAAATGCGAGGGCGCTACAAGTCAGAAGGCAGCGGCAAGTTGCCTCCCATTTTCGTGGTTAAATGCCTATAAAACATAACAATTCGTGGCCGAACAAGGGGTTGGCTCTGGCGCCCCGGATTGCCCCCCTTATTTTGCATGGCTACCCTGCCGCCGGACACCTTCCCTTAACCGGAGGGGTGTAATATCTACACTGTAGAAATGGACGCATAGAGGGGACGGACCCCTTCTCCTGCAGGCAAGGCAACTTGGCTCGCGGTGGCACCAACCGGACGAGACGACAACAAACCAAGGTGATTATCATGAAAGCGATCGTGTTCGCTCTGTTGCAGACTTTGTCGGGCCCCACAGCGCCTCAGTCCAACAAGCGGCGCGTCGACGCCCGCTAAGCGGTGCGTTTGACTGCAACGAATAAGGGACCCTCGCGGGTCCCTTTTTTGTTGCGTGGCCTCGATAGCGATTTTCAAGAACGGTGTGCTTCAACCTCCTGTCCCCCGCGCGTGCGCCAGAGCGAATAGGCAACGCCGCCGGCGATCAGGCCAACCGTAACGCCGAGCGAGATGCTGGCGGGGAATTTTTCCCAGTCCAGGGCGCCCGCCACGAACACTTTCGAACCGATGAAGATCAACACGAGAGCGAGCGCCTGCTTGAGATAGACAAACCTGTCGATCACGGCGGCAAGTGCGAAGTACATAGCTCTGAGGCCTAAAATCGCGAAGATGTTGGATGTGTAGACGATGTAGGGATCGGTGGTGATGGCAAAAATCGCCGGAATGCTGTCGATGGCAAAGATCAGATCCACCACCTCGACGAGAATAAGCGCAACGAACAGCGGCGTCGCATAACGCAGCATTCTACCGCTTGGCTCATCCCGCTTCGTGACAAAAAATCGTTCCTGGTGCAGTTCTGGCGTAATGCGCATCGTGCGGCGCATGAGTTTCAGGACGGGATTGTTATCGATATCCGGCGGCTGGTCACCCATCACCAGCATCTTGATGCCCGTCGCGATGAGGAATGCAGCGAACACGTAGAGCAGCCAGCTGTATTCGGCGACGAGCGTTGCGCCCGCACCGATCATAATTGCGCGCAACACGATGACGCCGAGAATGCCCCAGAACAGCACGCGATGCTGATACTGTCGAGGAATCGCGAAATAGGTAAATATCAGCGAGATGACGAAGACGTTGTCCATCGCCAGCGTCTTCTCGACGAGGTAACCGGTCAGATACTCCTCTCCCGCCTGTGCGCCGAGTTCGGTCCAAATCCAGGCACCAAAAGCGAGCGCGATGGCGATGTAAAACGCGCTCATCAGCAGGCTTTCGCGCACCGAGATTTCGCGCGACGAGCGATGAAAGAGACCGAGATCGAGAACGAGCAAAACGAGGACGATGCTCAAGAATGCCGCCCACATCCAAATGGGTTTGCCCATCGCGACGTCGTAGAAAAATTCCATTGTTGGGATCCCTGTTGATCACGGCCGTCGTGCGGCAAGGCTTTGACACTATAATCGTCGGAGCGTGGCTGCAGATTGCCGTCTGCGGCCGCGCGTCATGTCCGTTCTGAAATTCAAAGTCCGATGCTAGGCCCGCGTCAGTCGAAGAAGTCCATGAGGCGCGACATCCGTGAACGCTGCGGCTGGCCGTCGCCGTAACGACGGTCATCGTCGTCGTCTTGATCACTGAAGCGGGCATCGCGCGCTTGGCCCCTCTCGCGGTTATCGAAAGCGGGCGCCGCGCCGAACCGCGCGGAATCGCCGCCGCCCATTGCGCCTGCAAGCTTTTCGAGTTCGCCGCGGTCGAGCCAGACGCCTCGGCACTGCGTACAGGTGTCGATCAACACCCCTTGGCGTTCGATTTCGCGCATGACGCCCTGGCAAACCGGGCAGGTGAGAACGCTCATGATGTTTTCCTTCGTTGTTCGTAATTGCACTTGGGGTTTGGGGCCCCCGGCGTCCAAACTTGGGTCCAAATTGGCCGACGCGCATCAGCGCAAGCAGGACGGTGTTCCAAAGCGCGTGCTATGGCGCGCGATTGCGGGAACGAAGCGTGGAACCGACGCGCGCCGGATTGCGCTCAATTCCACAAAAGAGCGAATGCGTTCGCCGAGAAGGAGCTGCAAACGTTTCAAGCGCATGAGGCGCAGCAGGCTCGGGCGCGGATGATTGCGTTCGAGCTCGATTGCGCGGCGGATCGAGGTATAGCGGTCTAGAAGGCCTTGGAAACGTCGGGACATGGTATCCTCCAGTCGAATGTTGGAGGTATGCCCTGGGTGTGCATGTCGGCACGAGCATCGGGCATACCCGATGCGGTCCGACATCACGGCGCCGGTATGGCGCTGTCAGAGGGGCCCGGCCCCGCAATCGTCCGACATTTAAGAGCTGCTCGCAGAGTGGCAAGGGCCTCGGCGCGATAACGGCTTCACGTTTTTCTCACATAAGTGTCAGGAGGTGGTGAACGTAGTATCGGCGAGTCCAAAGCTCCCAGAATTCACCGACCTGTCTGGGCATAGAAAGCTTATGCTGGTCTTGTTAGCGGTGCACACGCGAAACCCGCAACACCCCAATACTACATTTTCATATTGGAGCGCTGACCAGCAGAATTCTTTCTCGTATCTGTCTTCTTCGCGTTGACTGCACTTTAGCAGGAGCGCACGTTGACCTCCGTCCCGCGGTGATAACGAAGGCCGAAAGAAAACGGTCAGTCAGTTGACGGTGACGGATGGAGGAATAGCATGATGATATTGAATTTTAAGGGTGGCATCGCTTCTGCGATGGCGCTCGGCATTGTGGGAATTTTATCGGCGGCGGCCCTGGCCGGAGAAGAAGTCAAACAGGCGCCTGCAACAAAAGGTACAGCTGCTCCTGCTGCTGCCGTTTCGCAAGATATGTTGAATGCCGCCGCTGGCGACGCCAACAACTTCCTGCACACCAACGGCAACTACGATCAGACCCGCTATCATCCGGCCAAACAGATTAACACCGGAAACGTTGGGAAACTTCGCGTCGCCTGGATCTTCCAGACGGAAGTGAAAAAGTTGATGGAAACGACGCCGATCGTCGTCAATGGCGTGATGTACGCCACGACCTCGTTCAGCCACGTCTACGCTCTCAACGCCAAGACCGGCGAAATGTACTGGCATTACAAACACAAGATGGGCGCCGTCACGACTTACTGCTGCGGCCCCAACAACCGTGGCGTCGCTGTTGCTGACGACAAGGTGTTCCTCGCCACACTCGATGCCAAAGTCGTCGCGCTCGACGCGAAGTCGGGAAGCGTGCTCTGGGAAACGCAAGTCGGCGAACCAGAGAAGGGCTACTCGGAAACGATGGCACCAACCGTCGTCAACGGCAAAGTGCTGATCGGCACGAACGGCGGCGAATACGGTATCCGTGGCTTCGTGAAGGCGCTGGATGCCAAGACCGGCAAGCAACTCTGGTCGTTCGACACGATCCCCGAGAACTCTTCGGGCGTTTGGGCTACCAAGGACGCGACGGGCCGCGACATGCATCGCGACATCGCCGCTGAGAAAGCCGCTTATGCCAAACTCGGCGACCCATACAAGACACTTGGCGGCGGCGTCTGGCAAAACCCGGCAGTCGATCTCAAGTCGAACCGCATCTTCTTTGTGGTCGGCAACCCTTCGCCTGACCTCGACGGTTCGATCCGCCCAGGCGACAACCTCTATACAGACTCGCTCGTCGCAGTTGATCTCGAGACCGGAAAATACGCCTGCCACTATCAGTACATCGCCCATGACGTCTGGGATCTCGACGCGGTCAGCCCGCCAATTCTCGTGACCGCCAAGGACAAAGACGGCAAGGACGTTCCCGCTGTCATTCACGGCGGCAAAACCGGCCACGTCTATGTCCACAACCGCAGCGACTGCAGCCTCATCCGTTTCTCGGACGCAATGGTGCCGCAGGAGAATATGTGGGTGCTGCCGACAAAAGAAGGCGCACGCATGCTGCCCGGCGCCAACGGTGGCGTTGAGTGGTCGCCGATGACCGTCAATCCGGACCTCGCCCTGACATACGCCATCAACCTGCATCAGCCGATGACGTATCACGTCGAGAGCTCGCCTTATCCAGATGGCAAGCTGTGGCTCGGCGGCGCCTTCAAGGTTATCCCGGGTGAAGAGCAGTCGGGTAACGTGACGGCCGTCAACTATAACACCGGCAAAATCGCGTGGCAGGTGAAAACCCCGCAACCGATGATCGGTGGCATCATGGCAACGGCTGGCGGTCTCGTCTTCACGGGCGAAGCCAACGGCATGTTCAAGGCCTATGACGCCAAGGACGGCAAAATACTCTGGGGCTTCCAAGCGGGTGCCGGCGTCAATGCTCCACCATCCTCCTACACCGCCGACGGCAAGCAATACATTGTCGTGGCGGCTGGCGGCAACGCTCAGATCGACTCTAAACGCGGCAACAACATCATCGCCTTCACGACCGATTGATCGTGAACCGGCGGCGATGCTAGTGTGACAACAAGTGAGGACGGGACCTGCGGCGGTTCCGTCCTTATTCGTGACGGCAATTGGAAACTTAAAATAGGTCATATCAATGCAGCTGCTGCGCTCTCAGACGTCACTCTCTGGCTTGCTGTTGGACCTTCTTTTGGCCATGTGCCTCGTGTCCGCCTCCAGTTTGAATGCGCAGGCGGATGTCGCCATCGCGGAGAAAGCCGCCGTATGCGCCACATGCCATGGCGAAAACGGCACGCCAATCGACAAGGTGACGCCAAACATTTGGGGACAGCGCGAAGGCTACCTCTATTTGCAGCTGCGTGACTTCAAAAGCGGTGTGCGCAAGCACGAGATCATGCAGGCGGTTGTCGCTGATTTTGAGAAAGATGATCTCAAGGCGCTCGCAGCATACTTTACAGCCAAGCCTTGGCCCAATCTTCAACAGCCAACCGCGCCGAAGGACGTTACGGCGAAAGCGCTTGCGGCCAACGTGTCGGTTGCGTGCACCGGGTGTCATTTGGCGGAATGGCAAGGCGATGGCACGATCCCGCGCTTATCCGGCCAGTATCGCGAATATCTGGACCAGACGACCAAGGCCTTCCGCGATCGCTCGCGCGGCAATAACCCAGGTATGTCGGACTTGATGAACGCCACGCCCGTCGATGATTTGGAAGCGCTCTCGCACTATTTGTCCGGGCTGGTGATCCAAGCCGGGCAGTAGCGAGTTAGCGTCCGGCAAGTGCCGTCCGGATGGCCTCGTCTACGCTGCAAGATCGGACGCTGTCTTGCCGGACTTGTCTTTGAGCGACAGGTCCGCACCCGCCTTTATCAACGTCTCAGCGGCAGTCGTGCGCCCGAGCACCGCGGCGGTCATGAGTGCGGTGCGTCCGCGGTCGTCAACGTCGTCGATGTGCGCGCCTCGCTGGATCAAAAGCTCAATCGTTTCTTTGACGTCGGCCGCGCCCGCTTCATCCGAATGTCCCGCCGCCCACATCAGCGCGGTCAGGTTGTTGCCGAGCCGCGCATTGACGTCGATGCTGTGATCCAGCAGTTGCTTGACGACCGGCGCAAAGCCTCGCCCCGCAGCATAGATGATGGCCGTCTTTCCTGTTGCGTCGAGGGCCTTTGGGTCTGCGCCCTTGGCAAGGAGCAGGGCGACGAGGTCCGTGTTGCCAGTATATGCGGCCGCCGAAATGGGCGTGAGCCCGCTGCGTCCGGGGATGTTGGGGTCGGCACCAGCTGCGAGCAGCACGTCAGCCGCGGCCCGGCGCTCATCTTCGGTCGCGAGAAAGAGCGCGGTTGACGCTTCCAGATTGCGGGCGTTGAGGGGGGCTTTGAACTCTAAGAGCTGCTTCACGATCTCCACATGGCCGTGCCTTGCCGCCATTGCGAGCGGCATGTTGCCAAGGCGGTCGCGCGCATCAACGGACGCGCCGTCTGTCAGAAGTTGTTTGGCCAGCGAGATGCAATCCTGCTTTGAGGCAGAAAACAGCAGCGAATTGCGTTCAGCCGAACTGGCGGCAGACTTGATCTGCAAATAACGTTGCTCAAGCGCTTGGCAGGCGCGCACGTCGACGGCGAAGGCGGGGTGCGGTGCCGGGCCAAACAGTAACAGGAATGCGAGGGTATTGGATAAAGTAGCATGGCCGGTCATGTCGGAACTATACCCGGGCCTACGAGGAAGGGAAGGTGGCTCGCGTTAATCTCACGCCGCTTCCAGAACACTCAACAGCGCGCTCTCGAACACGCGCCGCCCGTCGGTGCCGCCGAGGGCCGCTTCGTAGAGCCGTTCGGGGTGGGGCATCATGCCAAGTACGCGGCCATTCTCGCTCGTGATGCCGGCGATGTTGCGCTGGGCGCCGTTCGGGCAGGTCTCAGGCGAAACCTTGCCGCTTTCATCGCAATAGCGGAACGCCACCCGGCCTTCGCCTTCAAGCTTATCGAGCGTCGCTTTGTCGGCGAAGTAGTTACCTTCGCCGTGGGCGATGGGAACCTTAATGACTTCGCCAGCGCGATAGCACTTGGTGAAGAATGATTGATCGTTCTCGACCTTGAGGAACACGTCACGGCAAATGAAGTGCAGCGAGGCGTTGCGCATCAGAGCGCCGGGCAAGAGCCCACTCTCGCACAAAATCTGGAAGCCGTTGCAAATGCCGATGACGGGTGTTCCCGCTTTGGCTTTCGCAATCACGTCTTTCATGATGGGCGAATGGGCTGCCATGGCGCCGCATCGCAAGTAGTCGCCGTAGGAGAACCCGCCCGGCAGCACGATCATGTCGGAGGAGGGGACGGAGGCATCGCCGTGCCAGACCATCTTCGGCGCGAAGCCGGTGACGCGCTTAATCGCCGTTTTGACGTCGCGATCGCAATTCGAGCCGGGGAAGACGATGACGGAAGCGCGGAGCATGGCTTCACCCGATCTCGTAGCTGTAGTTCTCGATCACGGTGTTGGCCAGCAGGTCCTTGCACATCTGCTCGACGATGACCTTGGCCTTGGCCGGGTCCTTTTCGGCCAAATCGACCTCGATGTATTTGCCCTGGCGCACATCGCCAACGCCTGAAATGCCGAGGCCCTTGACGGCGCCTTCGATGGCTTTGCCCTGGGGGTCCAGGACGCCGTTTTTGAGAGTGATTTTGATGCGGGCTTTCATGGGTGTCTCGGCAGCGGGCAACCGGCAACAGGCAGCCGCTATTGCATGTTACGGTTCTCCGGCTGCCTGTTGCCGGCTGCCTCACTTCAATTCGGCTTACCGTTCAAGGGCGGCGTTGGCTGATCCTCGAGCGTCGGCTTTTTGACGACTGAGGCCGAGACTGGCGGATTCGAGGCGACCAGTACAGGGCCTGAGCCACGCGGACGCGGCGTCTCAGTCAACACGCCCAAGCGCTTGGCGACTTCCTGATAAGCTTCCAGCATGCCGCCAAGATCGCGGCGGAAGCGGTCCTTGTCGAGCTTGTCGCCCGTCTGGATGTCCCACAGGCGGCAGCAATCCGGGCTGATCTCGTCGGCCAGGATGATGCGCATGGTGTCGTTCTCGTAGTGGCGGCCGAACTCGATCTTGAAGTCGACGAGGCGGATGCCGATGCCAAGGAACAATCCGACCATGAAATCGTTAATGCGCAGCGCGAGCTGCATGATTTCGTCGATTTCCTGGGGCGTCGCCCAGCCGAACGCCGTGATGTGCTCTTCCGAGACCATCGGGTCGTTCAGCTCGTCCTTCTTGTAGTAGAACTCGATGATCGAGCGCGGCAGCTGCGCGCCTTCCTCAAGGCCCAGACGGGTCGAGAGCGAGCCGGCCGCGACGTTGCGGATGACGACTTCGAGCGGAATGATCTCGACTTCGCGGATCAGCTGTTCGCGCATGTTGATGCGCTTCATGAAGTGCGTCGGCACGCCGATCTCGTTCAGCTTCGTGAAGATGAACTCGGAAATGCGATTATTGAGCACGCCCTTGCCTTCGATGAGCGCGTGCTTCTTCGCGTTGAACGCGGTTGCGTCGTCCTTGAAATGCTGGATGAGGGTTCCGGGTTCGGGACCTTCATAAAGCACCTTGGCCTTGCCTTCGTAGATGCGGCGACGCTTGGTCATTCCGGGTCCTCTGAGGATCAACGTTGTACTCTCACTTCTTACTCGGGATATGATACAGACCGTGACGCGCCGTAGACACTGACCCTTTGATTTTCCAACGTGTTTTTTGCATGTTGGGAGCGGGGCAGCGTTCGCGGCGCAGCGAATATATTGTGCCCTTGAGTCTAGCGGAACACCCCCCGGGAAACAATGTAGACCATGAGCCGCAGCAGCGAATTGGTAAGCGCCAAGCCAAGCCGTTGATTTGGCTCTCAGAGCGGGGTATCGCTCAGGTTAACGGACACGAATTTGACCCGCGAGTGCCCCCCTGCAACTCGCTCTGAACGGGCGTCAATTGCGGATACATCTCATGGTTGCAGACTTCAGGGAGACTGAAACACATGACGACGTTTGATGATCGCGAGAAGGGCTACGAGAAAAAATTCGCCCATGACGCGGATTTGAAATTCAAGGCCGAGAGCCGCCGCAATAAGGCGCTGGCCGAATGGGCCGGCGGCCAGTTGGGTCTCATTGGTCCGGGGCTCGAAGACTACATCAAGGCTGTGCGCAAAGCCGACCTCGCCGAGAAGGGCGACGACGATGTGTTCGGCAAAGTCAAAGCCGATCTCGCCGCCAAGGGTCTGAACATCGCCGACGCCGACATCCGCAAGGTCATGGGCGAAGCACTCGCGAAGGCTGTGACGGATATTGAAGGCGGGAAGTAAAGTGCGAAGGTGTCTGACACTCCGGCTTCTGACACCCTGAACTTATTCTGAACCTGATTTTTACGGTGTCAGACCCAGAGGGTCAGACACCGTTTCCATTTTGATAGGACTACCAACTTTACGACCATTCTAATCTGATCCCAGCACTCAGGTTTTTCATTGACGCCAGTGCGCCGTTGCGCTTTGACGGCGGGGCTGCGCTTAGCGCGCGGCGATTGTCGGGGCCTTGAACCCCTTCCATTGGAGACACACATCATGCGCTTCAACGCGCCTGGCCGCTTATTGCGGCTCTTGCACTTTCCCTCACCTTTCCGCGCCCGCTTTTGCAACTTCCCCTGGCGAACACGGCGAAGGCAAAACGGCACACTTTGAAGTGCCGCTGCCTGAAACCAAGGATGCGGCCGTTGCGATGCTCAAGACAACATCGGCGAAAATCGAGACGGGCTCTGGCAGGCTCGAATTTCGATGCCATTCACGAAGCGACCTACAGCGTCGAAAGTCGGCGATCGCCGTCTTGCCAAGGAGCCGGGCTATGATGGCTTGACGACCACCGTCGCGCCGCGCGTCGAGATCGTGCATCTCGCGTCCGAGCAGGGCGATGCCGAGACTTTGAAAGCGGCCGTGCCCACGCTCACGAAGGCCGTCAACGATCAGCTCGCGGCGTTGATGAAGTAAGCGGCGCCATCAACGAATCACGCCGGCTCGCGAAATTCGATCCGGCGTCTCGCACCACGAGCGGCACTATGGCAATTGTACGCCAAACCAGGGTCATGGTCCCATTCAGCGGTGCTATGATGAAGGCCTTAGAGGCCGGGTCGAGACTGTGGAGTAACGAGATTGCTCACCCCAACCCTCGCAAAAACTGCCCGAACTGCAACACACCATCGGGCCACGGCCCATGACCTGAGGCGACGTTGATGTGCCCGCTCTCGCCGGCGTCAGTGAGTTTTGCGCCCCACTTTTCAGCCAGCACTTCGGCGCGCGCGTAACTGCAATAGAGATCGTTGTTGGCGACGATAAGCTGCGCTGGGAACGGGAAGCTTGTTCGACGGCATTGCCGCAAACCCGCCGTGACCTTTCTTCGGTGGCCAACGCTCGCCGCCCGTATCCGGCCAAAAGTGTGCAAACTCGACGTCGGCAGGCGCAACGAGAAACGCACCGATGACGCCGGCGGGCTTCAATTTTTCGGCCGCATAGACGACGGCTGGAACGCCGAGCGAATGCGCGACGAGCACAACGGGCTGTGTTGCGCCCCTCGCAAACTTGGCAATCGTGTCGCCCCAGACCTCGACGTCCGGGTTGTTCCAGTCGGACTGGATGACGCGGCGCGCGGTTCTGAGGCTCTTTTCCCAGCGGGTCTGCCAATGGTCGGGGCCGCTGTCCTGCCAGCCCGGCACGATCAGAATATCAACGTCAGCTGTTTTCATGGAGCGGTTGAATAGCTGAGGCGGGCATGAGTGGGAAGTGGGGGCTGGGGCTAATGCCACTGCGACGCGTCATAGGACCCAGAGCCGGCGGCGTCTGAAGACTGCCCAGATCAAGTCATGCAACACTGAGGCGTCGTCCATAATGCCGCGCCCGCCCTCATGCCCTATACCTTTTCGCAACGGCGCCGCGCCGGAGCGCAAGCCGGCAGATCTGTTCGTAGGCGATGGTCGCCGCGTTGAGCGCCGTGATCCCAGCGTGGTCATAGGGAGGCGCCACTTCGACGATATCGAAACCCACTATAGGCAGGGCTTCGATACTGCGCAGGATCTGCAGAAGCTTGAGCGGGCTCAATCCTCCCGTGACAGGCGTTCCGGTGCCTGGAGCGTAAGCCGGATCGAGACAATCGATATCGACCGTGACGTAGCAGGCCCGGCCGTTCGTGATGGCGTAAATCGTGCGCGCCAAGCTTACGGGCGTCTGCGCATCGACCTGTTCGTTGTCGAGAATAGTGATCCCCATGGGGTCATCGACCCAGGTGCGAATGCCAATCTGCACGGAATTTTCCGGCACGATCAGCCCTTCGTCGATGGCGCGCGAGAACATGGTGCCGTGATTGAGTTCGGCTGGTTCGTTGAGGCCATTTGGCGAGCGCCAGGTGTCGGTGTGGGCGTCGAAATGCACGAGTGCGAGCGGACCAAACGGCGGGCGTGCGCCTTCAGCAAAGGGTAGCTGACGAAATGATCGCCGCCAAGACTGATGAGAAAAGCGCCAGCATCGAGTACGCTTTGTGCGGCAGCTGTATCGTTCGACGATGCGATGCGGGTTGCCGGGATCGAAATTGACGTCTCCTAGATCGGCGCAGTTGAGATGCGCGAGCGGATCAAAGCCGCCAGGATAGGCCTTGAGTTCGGCAAGCCCCGCGGAGGCCGCGCGAATGGCTGCGGGTCCAAAGCGCGCGCCCGGCCGGTTGGACGTTGCGAGATCAAACGGAATGCCAAGGATGGCGACATCGGCGCCGTCCGCGCTAGCGCGCCGGGGTAAACGCAAAAACGTGTTGCACGTCGTAAACGTTTGTTCGGATGCGATTGATGACGGTGATGCTAGGAAGCTTTGCTGCATGGCGCGCTCCATCTCGTGGTTACGAAATGTCGCCCGGCCAACATTGAATTGGTTTTAATCCGGTCACATCTTGCGATGACGCTCAACTATGCTCATGCAATGTGGCCGGTGCGCTTCCGGTTACAAGCCTCGCAATCGGGCCATAAGCCCAATTTGAAGTCAAGGGGCTGCAGAAAATCCTATGCCCATCAGCGGGCTATAGCTTATTCAATTATGGCTATAGCGATTGTGAATGAGCAAAGGTGGTGCAATACGCGCCTCGTGCAAAAAACGAAACGGACGCGTCGACACGCGTCCGTTTAGAATTGTTCGGCTGAGATCTGGGATCAGGCTTTGCGGGCTTTGCGCGCGGCGAAACGGGCGTCGCGGGCGGCCTTGCGTTCGGCTTCGAGAACGACTTGTTCTTCGGCTTCGCGGATCTGACGTTCGGCCTTGTCGATTTTATCCTGCTCAGCACGGGCAATGCGCTCAACTCGGCGCGTTCGTCTTCAAGGCGCTTGGTTCTGCCTTTTCGGCAACGCGGGCTTCGCGTGCGGCAGCGAGTTCCTGGCGGGCTTGAGGCGGGCAGCTAGCTCGGCGTCATTTGCTGGCGTCTTGGCGCGGAATTTTTCGAGTGCCGCTTGGCGGGCGTCGTTTGCAGCGCTGCGGCGGTCGGCGAAAGTGTGGGGCTTAAATCCGTTCATAGGTCTCCAGGGGAAGAAGGTTAGTGTGAAAAAGCAAAACGGGCGCAGGCTTGTGGCCCACGCCCGTTCAAAAGGCGCTAATTAAGCAGCCTGAATGTTGCCGACAGCGATCTTGCCCGTGCGGCGGTCTTCCTGCGTGTCGAACTGGACCTTCTGGCCCTCGACAAGGTTACGCATGCCAGCGCGCTCAAGAGCGGTTGCGTGGACGAAAACGTCCTTGCCGCCGTTGTCAGGCTGAATAAAGCCGAAGCCCTTTTGATCGTTGTAGAATTTAACAGTACCGGTATCCATGGATATTCCTCAGAAGATATAAGTCATAAGTGACGCGGCCTGACACATGCCGGGCAACGTTTTTCGTTTGTCGATGTTTGGGAGGGGTTGTCGCGTTGCCAGCGCGGGCATCTTGATCAGAGTGATCAGAGAGCTGGCAATGGCGAAGCGGCCAGATCGTCCGGCCAAAAGTCGATTGCGTCTCTATATAGCATTTAGCGCCTTGATAACAAGCATTAGTTGTGCCCGGCGAAAACGCCGCGGGACTAAGAAGCAATGAGACTTTTGCGTCGCGGCTGTGAGGGCAAAGTCAGGCTGCCAGGACTTTATCAC